>JADJUC010000011.1 GCA_016710885.1 Candidatus Proximibacter danicus | reverse complement strand
GATGCGCACCTGAGCGTAATGCCCGGCGTTTCGACTGGGATCACCGCGCCGAGCGCGGCCTCCCCGTCGTGCCAGGGCAGGTGCGACGAGATACGGCCGTCGACACGCAGGCGCGGATGCGGGCGGAACTGCACTTCGAGCAGCAGATCGCCAGGCGACCGCCTTGGTCATTCAGCCCCCCCTGGTAGCCAGGCGCACCTTGTCCCGCCAAGCGGATGATCTGGCCGGCGCGCACGCCGCGCGGCATCTTCACGTTGAGCGTGCGCGTGTCGAGCACGATATGGCCGCCTTCGTCGAGGCGCGGCACGCGCAGCGAGATCTGCCGCGTCGCGCCGGAAAAACTATCCTCAATGTCGAGCACCACCTTGGCATGATGATCTTCACCCTGCGCATGCTGACCGGGATGGGTGCGAAAACCCTGCGCCTCGCCCCTGCCGCCGAAAATCCGGGCGAAGAAATCGGAAAAATCCGCTGCCTCGTGCGGCGAAAACCCCTGGCCGGAAAACTCGAAACCGGCATCCCAGTCCGGTGGCGGACGGAACTCCTCGCCGGGTCGGTGGCCGCTCCCCAGTTGATCGTAAGCGGCGCGCTTTTCCGGATCGGAGAGCACCGCATTGGCCTCGTTGACTTCCTTCATGCGAGCCTCGGCGTCCGGCTCTTTTGAGACGTCGGGATGATATTTCCGCGCCAGTTTTCGAAAGGCTTTCCGAATTTCGTCCTGCGTTGCCTCGCGGCTAACGCCGAACGTCTGGTAGTAGTCCTTGAATTCCATAATTTCTCACGCCCCTCGCTTAATCGTGAAGCCTGTACGCGCCTGTGCCGCCGCGATAAAGCGCGTCTCGGCGGCGACCGGTCTTCCGCCTCTGGCACAGCCTCCCGCACCCCTCTGACGATCATGTCGGCGTGGCGCTGGAGACAGGCCACATCCTGCGGGTGTTGCAGGTAGCTGGCAATCTGGCCGATGACATCGAGCATGCGGATCGCCACCGCCGGGTTCGACCGCGCGCTTTGCCGGATCTGGTTGAAGGCCGTGTCTGACAATCCCGGGGAAATGTGACCCCGGCGCCAGCAGCAGCCGCCCGTGCGTGTCGAATCAGGCGGTGATGGCATGTCGCGTTGGGCGAGGGCTGCACAGGGCCGGTCCCAGTCGATCCACGCAGGCGATCGCCGTGAACGGGTCGTTGATGCCGGGGAAAGCGCCCCGCACGGCGATCTCGACCAACTGGTAGAACGAGAACTCGACATCCTGGGTGGCGGTGCGCTGGTTGCCAAACACGAAGGCATCGTTCAGCTGATCCACCAAGGCTTCGGTCACCCGCTCCCCGGGCCAGACCATGACCATTGCCTGGCCTTTGACGAGGTAGTGCCCGGGCCGCCGCTCCAGCCGCAGCAGCAGGTCTTCCTGGCTAGCCAGCGCCATCAGGGCGTCGGCGTCGATCAACTGGAGGTAGCCGTCTTCGAGCGCACCCACTGGACGCGACTCGCGCTCGAACGCCGCTGGCAGGTCGGCGTTGTCTGGCGCTTTCGCAGCCGGGGTCCGGGCTTGCCCAACTGGCCGGGAAACAGCCTGCCAATTCCTCCTCAGTTCCCTGTGACCCGTGCCACGACATCATCCGCCTGGATCGAGACGGAGATGTGGTGGATGAAGTAGATCAGCACCCCGATGCTGACCATGGCCAGCAGTACGCCCAAGCTGACGGCGAGATGAGGTACCGAATGCCACCTCGTCGGCGCGCGCCGGATGGTGCGCGCACGAGCGGCAATACACAAAGGTAGCCACGAAAGTGCCCAGCACCACCTGATTGGTCGTGTCGCGCATGAAATTGCGCGGCAAGCGGGGACCAATTGGGGGGAGGCGACAGACATCGCCACCAGCGTCATCGAGAACACGGTACCGGCGATCGCAATCATCGACCCGGCCACAGTACCCAGCACCAGGCTGGCGCCCTCGGCACCACCGGAATAGCTCCAGCCGAGGCGCTCCGGCCAGTCGTCACCAACGGCCTTGTCGACCGCGACGGCACCGAACGCCAGACCCGCGGCCAGACAGGCCATGGCCGCTGACGAACCAGAAACTGGATCGGAGACGATCCCAGAGCGTCAGCAACAGTGCCTTCAAGCAACCTCCTTCAATCCTTGCGCCTGAGACCCAACGCCCGCTGGCGCCGAACGCGCCTTCGACAGAGCGTGAGGTTTTTGCCCGAAATGCACCGTGCGCTACCGCACTCAGCCAACGACCACGCGCGAAGGGATCACTCGTACCGTCAGCACTGCCGACAATGGCCCTCTGTGCGGCATCGCACGGAAGCATTGCCGACGGATGCGCATCCTGAAGGCATGATCAAGATATCCAAATCGGTCGGTGTCCGTGCCGGCGGCCCGTTGTCGGCCGCGATGCGCGGGGCGGTCTGGCGACGCCTCGCGGCGGCCGTGCGGGGCGTTGCCTTGTGCGGCCTGCTGTCCTTCGCGGTGATTGCACAGGGTGCCCAGGGAGCGCAGGACTCGGTTGCTCCGGCCCCTCTCATGCATACGCCGGCCAGTGGTGTTAGCGAAGAACGTTCCGCAGCACCTGCCGCCGTCGATGTCATACCGGTCGCGCGCGACGAAGAGATCGGTCGGCGCCTGCAAAGCGTCCTCGACGCCACGGGCTGGTTCACCGGCGCCCGGGTGCGGGTCGATGCTGGCGTTGTCTTCCTCAGCGGCCAGACGGAGACCGAGGCGCTGCGGAAGTGGGCGGGGGATCTGGCGCGCAACACCCAGGACGTCGTCGCGGTGGCCAACAGGATCGAGGTGCCACAGCCTTCCGTGGGACATGCGACCGGCGTGGACCGGACTGCTCACCTTGTGGCGTGATTTCGTCCGCTCGTTGCCCCTCCTCATCTTCGGCATGATCATCCTGGTGCTGTCGGTCGGCGCCGGGGTGATCGCCACACGCCCATGGCGGCCTTTCTGGCCCCACGCATCGAGGGCCCGCGCTGCGGCGCAGTGTTCGCCCGCAGCGCCGGCTGCTCGTCGTGCTCGCCGGCGCTTACGTGGTTCTGCGGGTCTCCGGCCTGACCCAGCTGGCACTGACGGTGGTCGGCGCACCGGGCTGATCGGATTGGCACTGGGCATCGCGTTTCGCGACATCACGGAGAACTTTCTGGCCAGCGTCTTTCTCAGCATGCAGCGCCCGTTCGAGACGGGGGATCTCGTCGAGATCGCCGGGGTCACCGGCTACGTACAGCAGCTCAATGTCCGTACGACGATCCTGATGACGCTGGACGGCAACCTCGTCCAGATCCCGAATGCCACGGTCTACAAAACCAACCTGCGCAACTTCACGAGCAACACCAATCGGCGCGAGGACTTCGTCGTCGGCATCGACTACGCTGCCCTGATCACCGACGCACAGGAGGTCGCGCGCCAGGTACTGGTCAATCACCCGGCAGTCCTGCAGGACCCGGAGCCCTCGGTGCTGGTCGACAGCCTTGGGCCGTCGGCGGTCAACCTGCGGGTCTATTTCTGGCTGAATGGCCGCGAACACAGCTGGTTGAAGGTCCGTTCATCGGTCATCTGGCTGGTCAAACGGGCCTTTCAGGAGCACGGCATCTCGATACCCGACGACGAGCGCGAGGTCTCATTTTCCCGCAGGGCGTACCCGTCACCTGATCGACCGCACCGCGACTGCAGTTGCTGCGACGGGCGACACCGGGCCGCTGCGTCGGCGCACTACCGCAGCGCCGGCGGAGGACACCGATGCGAGTATCCACCCAGGCGGAAGCTGGTCTTTATAGCGAAGCCATCGTGATCGAGGCGCAGGCGCGTCACGCACAGCCCTTGAAGGACGAGGGAAAATCTGCTGGCCTCGGTACCCAGCGACTCGAACAAGCCGCAGTAAGCGCAGGGTCGACCGCTGGCGCTGAGCTGCGGTGGCCATATCGGCAACGCTGCAATTGGCTGTGGATGTCTTGCGTTCGTCCCCGCACAGACAGTGCCAGTCCCCTTGGCCCAGCGTTGTATCCGTGGCGTCGGGTCCGGCGCAGCCGGTTTCGAAGGAGAAGACATCATGAAATTCAGACTCAAACCTGCAACTGCTTTCACTCTGGCGCTGGGCGCCGGCCTGGTTAACGCGCGCAGGACCGCCACATGATGAACGGAAGCGACTGGAATGGTGGCTGGATGGGTGGCTGGATGGGTGGTTACGGCGGGATGTGGGTTCCGGTCCTGCTGGTCGTCGTCGTTGGATTGCTGGTCTGGATCGTGATGCAGAAACGCAAGTGACCGCGGGCAAGCACGCCCATCCGCTTGTACAAAGGTCTGAGCATGGTCACAGAAGTACTGCACCCCGATATCCCGCACGGGCGGGATACGCCCGCTTCGCAGCCGCCGCCTGGTGAATCAAACACCACCACGGTGCCGCGTGGAGCGGTCTACACCTGCCCCATGCATCCGGAGATCCAGCAGGTCGGTCCCGGTACCTGTCCGAAGTGCGGCATGGCGCTGGAGCCGGTGCTGCCCGCGCTGGACGAAGAGGAGAACAAGGAACTCGTGGACTTTCAGCGGCGCTTCTCTGGACGCTGCCGCTGACCGTGGTCGTCTTTGTACTGGCCATGTTCGGGCACCGCCTGGCGCTGTTCGACAGGGCTTGCAAAACTGGATCGAGCTTGCCGTCTTCCTGCGCCCGTAGTGTTGTGGGCCCGGCTGGCCATTCTTCGTGCGCGGCGCGCAGTCGATCGTCCTGTAGCCCCAACATGTGGACGCTGATCAGCTAGGTACCGGTTCGGCCTTCGTTTAGCATTTTCGCCACAGTCGCGCCACAGTTATTCCCGGACTCATTTCAATGGGCCATGTGGCGGTCCCTTCGAGGCACCGCCGTGATCATCTCGCTGACACTGCTCGGGCAGATGCTCGAAGGCAAAGGCCCGTTCGCAGACTTCCGCTGCCATCAAGTCACTGCTCGGTCTGGCGCCGAAGACCGCGCGCGCCTGGCTGACGACGGCAGCGAGCACGATGTGCCGCTGGCCGACGTCCGTGCCGGCGACAAGCTGCGTGTGCGCCCGGGCGAGAAGGTGCCCGTGGACAGCGTGGTGATCGAAGGTGGCAGCGCGGTGGACGAGTCGATGCTCACTGGTGAACCCATGCCGGTCCACCAAGGCTGTGGGCGCCCCCTTATCGGCGCCACGCTCAACACAGCGGTGCGCTGGTGATGCGCGCCGACAAGGGTTGGCGCTCAGA
Organism: Candidatus Proximibacter danicus; assembly: GCA_016710885.1. GTDB lineage: Bacteria > Pseudomonadota > Gammaproteobacteria > Burkholderiales > Rhodocyclaceae > Proximibacter > Proximibacter danicus. The sequence goes on along the minus strand of JADJUC010000011.1, from coordinate 18,362 downwards.
CCGTGCTGGCTGGCATCGTGCAAATGGTGGCGCAAGCCCAGCGCTCGCGTGCGCCGATGCAGCGCATGGCCGATCAGGTGGCGGGAACCTTCGTCATCAGTGTCGTCGCCATCGCGTTCCTGACCTTCTTCGCCTGGGGGTTCTTCGGGCCTTCGTCGGCCGGTGAATCGAGCTGGGTCTATGGGCTGATCAATGCGGTCGCCGTGCTCGTCGTGGCCTGCCCCTGTGCCCTGGGGTTGGCCACGCCGATGTCGATCATGGTTGCCACCAGCAAAGCGCAGCCACCAGGGGTACTGTTCCGCGACGCCGCAGCGATCGAAAACCTGCGCAAGGTGGATACACTGATCGTCGACAAGACCGGCACGCTGACCGAGGGCAGACCGCGCTTCGACCGCGTCGTTGCCGGCCCCGGATTCAACCAGGACGAGGTGCTGCGGCTGGCGGCCAGCCTTGACCAGGGCAGCGAACATCCGCTGGCGCAGGCCATCGTGACGGCGGCCCGCGAGCGCAATCTTGTACTCGACAAGGCCGAAGGCTTCGAGTCCAGCACTGGCATTGGCGTGCGCGGCAGCGTCGGCGGCAAGGCGCTGGCGCTGGGCAATACGGCGCTGATGAAACAGATCGGCGTGGTCGTCGACTCGCTTGAGACGCCAGCTGAGGCGCTGCGTGCCGAAGCGCCAGCGTCATGGCGCTGGCCGTGGATGACCAGTTGGCCGGCTTGCTGGCCGTGTCCGACCCGGTCAAGGCCAGCACCCCAGAAGGCGCTGGCGGCGCTGAAGACCGCAGGACTGCGCGTGATCATGGCCACCGGCGACGGGCTGACCACGGCCCAGGCCATTGCATCACGGCTGGGAATCGACGAAGTGCTGGCGGCGTCAAGCCCGCCGATAAACTGGCACTGGTGACGAAGTTGCAGGGTGAGGGCCGCATCGTGGCGATGGCCGGCGATGGTATCAACGATGCGTCGGCGCTGGCCAAGGCCGATGTCGGTGTGGCGATGGGCGCGGGCACCGACGTGGCCATGAACCGCGCTCTGGTGACGCTGGTCAAGGGGATCTGCGCGGCATTGCGCGGGCCCGCACCCTCTCGGACGAGACGGTGGCGAACATGAAGCAGAACCTCGCCTTCGCCTTCGTCTAACGCGCTGGGCATCCCGTTGGCCGCAGGCGTGTTGTACCCGCTTACCGGCTGGCTGCTATCGCCGATGATCGCGGCCTTGGCGATGAGTCTGAGTTCAGTGTCGGTGATCGGAAACGCGTTGCGTCTTCGGCATTCTGGCCAGGCCGCTGGCGCAAGGTGATCAACGGGTATTGCGCAGGCATGACCAAAGCGTAACTCGCGCTGCAAACCACCGAGGCGTGACCGACTATTTTTTCGGCCGCATCTCGGTGGTGAATCCTTTATTTAGTGCCGCCGGACAAGGCCAGCATCAGGTCATTGATGCGCTTCACGAAACCGGCCGGATCGTCCAACGTTCCGCCTTCAGCCAGCGTCGCCTGCTCGAGCAGCAGGTTGGCCCAATCCGAGAAACGGGTTTCCTCGTATTTGAGGCGCTGCACGGCCGGGTGGTTCGGGTTGATTTCGAGGATCGGCTGGCTGGCTGGGGCCTTCTGGCCGGCGGCCTTGAGGATGCGGGCCAGGTTGCCGCCCAGATCATGCTCGTCGGCGACCAGGCAGGACGGGAGAATCGGTCAGGCGGTGGGTGACGCGAACGTCCTTCACCTTGTCGGCGAGTTCGGTCTTGATTTTGCCGATCAGTTCCCTTGTACTCATCCGCAGCCTTCTCGGTTTCTTCCTTGTCCTTGGCATCTTCGAGCGAACCGAGATCGAGCCCCCCCTTGGCGACGGATTGCAGTTGCTTGCCGTCGAACTCGGTCAGACTGCCAACCACCCATTCATCCACACGTTCGGCGAGCAACAGCACTTCGATGCCCTTCTTGCGGAAGATTTCGAGGTGCGGGCTGTTCTTGGCGGCGTTGAAAGTTTCAGCGGTAACGTAGTAGATCTTCTCCTGGCCTTCCTTCATGCGGCCGATGTAGTCGGCCAGCGACACGGTTTCAGCAGGCGTATCGTTGTGCGTCGAGGCGAAGCGCGGCAACAGCGATGCGCTCCTTGTTGGCGTGGTCTTCGCCGACGCCTTCCTTCAACACCTGCCGAACTCGCCCCAGAACTTGGCGAACTTCTCGGCATCGTTCTCGGCCATGTCCTCGATCATGCCGAGGACCTTCTGGTACAGCCGCCCTTGATCGACTCGATGTCCTTGCTTTGCTGCAGGATTTCACGCGAAACGTTGAGCGGCAGGTCAGACGAATCGACCACCCCGCGCACGAAGCGCATGTAAAGCGGCATCAGCTGTTCTGCATCGTCCATGATGCAGACGCGCTTTGACGTAGAGCTTGACGCCGTGGCGGGCGGTGCGCTCGAACATGTCGAACGGGGCGCGTGCCGGGATGTAGAGCAGCTGCGTATATTCCTGCTTGCCTTCGACACGGGCATGCGTCCACGCCAGCGGGTCTTCAAAGTCGTGGGCAACGTGCTTGTAGAACTCCTTGTACTGCTCGTCGGTGATCTCGACTTGGCGCGGGCCCACAGCGCGCTGGCCTGGTTGACCGTCTCGTCCTCGTCGGTCATGACCTGCGCGCCGTCCTTCCACTCTTCCTTCTTCATCAGGATCGGCAGCGTGATGTGGTCGGAGTATTTCTTCAGGATGCTCTTGAGCTTCCAGCCGCCGAGAAATTCGTCCTCACCCTCGCGCAGGTGCAGCGTCACGTCCGTGCCACGGCCTTCCTTCTCGACCATCTCAACCGAGAAATCGCCCTCGCCGCCCGATTCCCACTTCACGGCCTGGTCCTTGTTCTGGCCGGCGCGGCGGGAGACCAGAGTGACCTTGTCGGCAACGATGAAGGAGGAATAAAACCGACGCCGAACTGGCCAATCAGGTTCGCATCCTCCTGGTCGCCGGTCAGCGCCGCGAAGAACTCGCGCGTGCCGGACTTGGCGATGGTGCCGGGGTGGGCAACAGCTTCGTCACGCGCAGGCCGATGCCGTTGTCGAAATGGTGAGGGTGCGCGCGTCCTTGTCGTAAGCGACGCGGATCTTCAGTTCAGATTCACTCTCATACAGCGCCGCATTGTCCAGCGCCTCGAAACGCAACTTGTCGCAGGCGTCGGAAGCGTTCGAGACCAGCTCGCGGAGGAAGATTTCCTTGTTCGAATACGGCGAATGGATCATCAGGTGAAGCAGTTGCTTCACTTCGGCCTGAAAGCCCAGGGTTTCCTTTTGTGCGCCCATGTAAAAACACTCCGTAGTTCATTGACCGATGGGAGATGGGGGGCGTTTGAGGAGATTTCAAGCCCTACGCAACGCGATGTTCAGGCTGCTCAAGCCATTTGTCTGAACCACTACCAATCCGCGCTGACAAGGCCGTCAATCAACCTAAACGCCTCGGTTCGAAACCCGGAGAGCACGGAGAACACCGGAGAAGGCGATCTCGAGCCTGTGCCACGACCCCTGGCGGGTGGATGCCGCGAATCTGCAATCCATTGTTTTTACTCCGTGTTCTCCGTGAACTCGGTGGTCAACTGCTTTTTCAAGGATCAAACGTCTCGCAACAACCATCAGCGCTCTGAGCGGGATACTCCGTCAGCACACTCGACACGATTGCGTCCGTTGTCCTTGGCTGTGTAGAGGGGCAGCGTCGGCGCGTGCCATCAGGCTGTCGATCGGTTCATCCTGTTTTGGCATGGCGAGACCGATACTGACCGTAAACGACAGTGTCTCGTTACCTGGAAGCGAGATGCGAAGCGCCTCAACGGCCACCCGAAGACGTTCTGCCGCCAGTAGTGCGCCATTGATATCGGTCTCGGGAAGCATCGCCCGTAGTGCTTCGTCTCCGGCGCCATGGCCAAATCTGTCGTTGATTCGCTTGAAACGATCCAGGTCCACCATCAGCAACGCTGGCGAGCGATCGAAACGGCTGGCACGGCGAAGTTCTTCGGCCGCACGGTCAAAAAAATCGGCGCGGTTGGGTAGCCCGGTCAGCAAATCAGTGGTCGCCATGCGACGCAGGTCGGCAATCTGTCGCCAACGCTCAACGGCGAGCGAAGCCAGTCGAGTCGCGTGGGCAATCACCGCCATGTCACTCTCTCGTGGGGCACGCGGTTCAGCGAAATAAATGGCAAAGGTACCAAGAACCTTGCGTTCACTGGAAAAGAAAGGAGTCGACCAGCAGGCACGCAGGCCATGCTTCAAAGCGTGTTTCCCCCCTACTTTCCACAGCGGGCTGCTGGCAATGTCTTCGACAATCACCTGCTCCTTGCGGAAAGCCGCTGTGCCACAGGACCCGACGTCCGGCCCGATGGCAATGCCGTCTATCCCTCGCAAATAGGTTTCGGCAATGCTCGGCGCTGCGCTGACACGCAAGCGACCATCTTCGTCAACCAGTAAAATCGAGCACATCGACTGTGGCAGGTGGACTTCCATGCGCTGACAGATGGCATTGAGCACCACGGGCAGATCGGCGCCACCGACAATGAGTTCGAGCACATGATGGCTGCTGACCATCAGTGCATCGGCCCGTTTCCAGTCAGTGACGTCGATTGAGGCATCGATCAGGTAACAGCTATCGTCGAGCTGAACGGCACGCTTGTGTGCGACCAGAATCCTGCCATCGGCAAGCTTCATTTCACGCGTCAGCGTCTGTCCGGCGGCCCGCGCCCGTGCGTCGTCTTCAGCATTGCAGCGGACAGCCTCCACCGGCAGAAGATCGCGGTCATTGTGGCCGACGATTTCTCCACGCGCCTTGCCCAGCACCTCGCTGGCCATTTTGTTGGCAATCAGGAAGGTTCCTTTTGCATCCTTTACCAGCACGCTGATCGGCAACGCATCGAAAACCGCTTCGGTCATGCTGGTCTGCGTTTTTATCTGTGACTCGGTATGACGTAGCTGCTCCGTCTGCTGGCGCAATTCGCTACGCAACTCGCGAATGTAGCCCGCTTCGACGTCGTCCATGATGTCGTTGAAAGAGAGCAGGCCGATGACTTTTTCTTCGGCGCAGACGCCAAGATGGCGAATATGGCGATCCATGAAAAGTTTTCGTGCAGCAAACAGGGAAGAAGTACGCTGCACGGTCAACAATGGAAAACTCGCCACCTCGCCGACGCTCGCGTCAACACACCGCTCAGCTGCCGCATGCAAGACGTCACGCGCCGTAATGATCCCGTATCCGCCATCTTCGCCGACGACCACCATGGCGTCGCAGCGTTGCACCGCCATCTGACGTCGCGCCTCGGCCAGCGATGCCGTACTCGCGATGACCAGCGGGGCCTGAGGCACCACTGTCCCGACCTCACGTACGCTGACAAAGAATTCAACGCTCTGGTGGCGAACAAGATCTGTCTGGGAAACCATTCCGAGCGGCCGTTCAGCGGTACCGGTCACCACGACATGGCGAATTCCCGAGCCACGCATGCAAAAAACCGTTTCCCCCAGCGTTGCGGAGGCGGCGATCGTCTTTACCGGGGAATTCATGAACTCACGAATCGGCCGCTCCAGAACTGCTGGCGAGTCCCAGGCCATGGTCAGCGCGTCGGTTTCCGTCCAGATGCCCAGCAGGACGCCATTCTCGATAATCAGGATCGATCCGCAGCGCGCGTCGCGCATCAGGCGCGCGGCATCGCCAAGCGCGACGTCCGGCGCGCACTCTAAAAGATCGCGCTGCATGAAGTGCTCAATCGGCAAATCGTTGGTCAAGGTTCGATACTCCGGTAATCGACGCTGACGATCTCGACTTCACGCCAGCCGGCAGGGCTCTGAAAACGCACCGTATCGCCTTCACGTGCCTTGATCAAGGCGCGAGCTATCGGTGAAACCCAGCTGATATGGCCACGACTGAGGTCGGTTTCGTCGACGCCGACGATGGTATAGGTGTTCTCTGCGCCTTGCTCATCGGCCAGCGTGACGGTGGCGCCAAAAAAAACCTGATCGGCATTCTGCTGGCTCAACGGATCGACCACCTCGGCAATGTCAGGCGCTTGGTCAGGAAGCGCAGACGACGGTCGATTTCGCGCAGGCGGCGCTTGCCGTAGATGTAGTCGCCGTTTTCCGAACGGTCGCCATTGGAAGCTGCCCACGAGACGATCTCCACGACATGCGGCCGTTCAACGCGGAGCAGGTGCTCAAACTCGGCCTTGAGACGTGCGTGCCCCGCAGGCGAGATGTAGTTCTTTACCCCCTGCGGCAACTGAAGTGCGGGTTGAATTTCATCTTCGTCGTCGCGGTCGCTATCGGATTCGCGGGTAAAGGCCTTGCTCATGAAGTGTCTGCCAAGTTCGTAGGCCGCAATGATAGCTGACCGCAACAGGATTTTAACGGCACATGACATTTCGGCACGTCACGAATTTGTGACGAATCAACGAGTTGCGCAGCACGGCCGAAAACCCCCTGCCATTCTGGCATAGCCAACGGGAGCCAAGCGCTCGCCAAGAACGAAATATCATTTAAATTCAATGGCTTGAAAGCGTAAAAAAGCCGGGCACGCTAACTGCTATTGGAGCACTGAACAAAAACTCCAAAGGGGCTTTGTTTCGGAGCCCGGTTTGAGCCGGGCATTGCATCGTTTTTTATCTCTTCGAAGAGGATCTATCTATATGAACTCCAAGACTATCGTTATCGCTTCCATCCTTTCGCTCGGTATCGCCGGCGCCGCCATCGCTGCCGACCAGAAGGGTATGTCGGGCATGGAAGGCCAAAAGGGCATGTCGGGTATGTCGGGCATGGAAGGTCAAAAAGGCATGTCAGGCATGTCCGGCATGGAAGGCCAGAAGGGCATGTCGGGCATGTCCGGCATGGAAGGCAAGAAGGACAAGCAGAAGGGCATGTCCGGCATGTCCGGTATGGAAGGACAGAAGGGCATGTCGGGTATGTCCGGTATGGAAGGCCAGAAGGGCATGTCCGGTATGTCGGGTATGGAAGGTCAGAAGGGCATGAGCGGTATGTCCGGCATGGAAGGCAAGAAAGACAAGCAGAAAGGCATGAGCGGCATGAGCGGCATGTCGGGCATGGAAGGCAAGAAGTAATTACGGCGTTTTCTCGTTAGGGGTTGATGGGAGGGCGACCTCCCATCTTTTTTCAAACACCACACGCATCCGCTGCCATGAACCGAAACCGCTGGCTGTCCCTGTCATTTGCTGCGCTACTTCCTCTGCTGTCGGGGCATATAACGGCCCACGCGGCAGATACCGCTATGGTCGCCGGATTCACTCCATGGCAAAGACCTCCCAGCCCCCCCCGGATCACTGTGTCGCCGCCGCTGGATACGACGCGCGCGCTGCACGGCATCACGACACCGCCGCCTGCCAGCCTGAGTTTCCTCGACGATCAGGGTGGCTGGTACACCCCGTTCTCCGAGCCCGGCATGCCCGCCCCTTATGACCTGCGTAACTGGCACGTGCCACAGCCAGGTTCACCGATTTCACGGCAACAGAAGAAATGACCAAAAAGATTCCGCTTATCGGCCTCGTCATCGCCGCGCTGGTTGCTGTCGTGTTCCCGCATTGGCGATTTCGACACGGCACCAGCATTTTCCGGCAACCCGCCACCGGATCACCTGCGCGCCACCTACAGCCCACTCCACTTCCAACCTGCGATCGCCACTGCCACCGACGAACAGTGCCTCGCCTGTCACCGCGAAGTGCTCGATGACCGGGTGCGCAAGGCTTCGCCCGCCGGCGTCCAGGCCGCCACTGCCCAGGCGTGGTACCAGCAAGTCTCCACCTATGCCGGCGAGCAGGACACCTTCCACCGCCGCCATCTCGTCACGCCGATGGCCAAGCAATTGATGAGGCTCAGCTGCAACACCTGTCATGAAGGGCACGATCCACGCGAAGAAGCACCGGGGGCTGCCGCCGATGCACCGAGGGATAGCGGCGCCTTCACGCTGCGCAAGCAGGTCAATCCAGAAACGACATGCCTCAAGTGCCATGGCCAGATGGACTGGAAAGTGATGGGGCTGCCCGGTCCCTGGGCGGAGATCAAGGAGCAGATGGGCAATAGCTGCGTGGCCTGCCATGCCGTGATCCGCACCAACCGCCACGAGGTGAGTTACCTCGACGCGCGCGCCATCGAGGCTGCCGGCCAGGAAAACGCCGATGTCTGCTACGGATGTCATGGGGGGCGCGCGTGGTATCGCATCCCCTACCCCTATGCGCGGCATCCGTGGCCCGACATGTCGCCGCCTCCCGATGCACTGAAGAACAGGCCGACGCATTCTGAACCGCGCTTCGACAAGGCGGCCACCCTCAATCGCTATCTCCAGCCAAAACCATGAACAACCCGACAATTAGAGACGCCATCAAGGACTTGCTCAATCCCGGTCGCCGCAGCTTTCTCAAGACAAGCGCAGCCGGTGCGGCGGCCGCCGGGCTGTTCCGCTACGGACTGGAGCCGCACGAAGCACACGCCTTCGCCTACGAACCGTACCTGACCGACGACCAGCTGACCACGGTCGTCACCTCCTGCGACCACAACTGCGGCTCGCGCCACATGCTGGTGGCGCACAAGAAGGGCGATGTGATTGTGCGCCTGTCCTCGGACGACGGGCGCTACCAGGCCGGCGGTGCGTACGGCAAGGACACCTTCGCCGAGCCGCAGTTGCGCGCCTGCCTGCGCGGCCGCTCCTATCGTTCCCGCCTCTACTCGCCCGAGCGCCTGCTCTACCCGATGATGCGCGTCGGGCCGCGCGGTGAAGGGCGGTTCAAGCGCGTCAGCTGGGATGAGGCGCTTGACCACATTGCGAAGAAGATGGTCGAGCTCAAACAGAAATACGGCCCAACCGCGATTCTCGATCAGGCCTACGCTGGCAGCTCCTACGGCGTACTGCACAAGTCGGACCAGATCGAGGGACTGCAGGCGCGTTTCCTCGGCATGTTCGGTTGCCGTACCAACTCGTGGTCAGTACCCAGTTACCAGGGCACTACCACCAGCTCACGGTGGACCTTCGGCACCATTGAGGACGGCAACGAGGACGACGCTTTTGCGCACTCGAAGCTGATCATCATGTGGGGCTGGAACCCGGCCTACACCTTCCACGGTGGCAACACTTTCTACTACATGCGCATGGCCAAGCAGAAGGGCTGCAAGTTCGTCGTCATCGACCCGCAATACACCGATTCGGCAGCGGCCTACGACGCCTGGTGGATTCCGATCAAACCGAACACCGACGCGGCGATGCTCGCTGGCATGGCGCACTACATCTTTACCAACAACCTGCAGGCCCAGAAGTTCATCGACAAGTTCTGCCAGGGGCATGGACGCAGGCACGATGCCCGATTGGGCCAAGGGCCAGGAAAGCTTCAAGGACTACATTCTCGGCACCAGTGATGGCATCGCGAAGTCGCCCGAATGGGCCGAAAAATCTGCGGCGTAAGCGCTGCTGACATCAGAAAACTCGCTGATATGTACGCGCGCACCAAGCCCGCTGCGCTGAAAGCCTGCTGGGCCGCGGGTCGCGCCTCCTACGGCGAGCAATACAACCGCATGGCGGCGGCCGTGCAGGCGATGACCGGCAACATTGGCGTTCTCGGCGGCTGTGCCGAAGGTGTCGGCAAGGCCTGGCATGCCGAGTCGGTGGCCTATCCCCACGACGACAACGCCAACCTCTGGTGGGCCTCGCTGAAATCCGACCGCTGGGCGCATTGCGTGCTCAACTACCCGAACGTCAAGCGCGAGGAAATCGGCTGCTGGCCGCGTGAAGACGAACTCGACGGCAAGATCCCGAACATCAAGGCGATCTTCTGGCACGGATCAGACTGGTTAAACCAACTTACCAACATCAACAAGGAACTCGCCGCAATCAAAAAGCTGGAGCTCGTCGTTTGTTCCGACTCGACGATTACGCCGTCTGGCCTATGGGCCGACGTGCTGCTACCGATTGCCACGCATTTCGAGCGCCACGATGTCGGTCTGCCTTGGTACAAGGGCCACTACTACATCCACCGGCCCAAGGTCATCGAACCGCTCGGTGAAAGCAGGACTGATTTCCAGGTTTTTACCGAGCTTGCCTATCGCCTGGAGAAGATCGATCCATCGGTCAAGGACTTCGGCAAGCGCTACACCCCGCGCGCCGATCGTTCCTACTTCGACAATCCGGATGCAGTTGACGAGGAATACCTGGTGGCCTGGTGGAAGAAAGTACAGGATCATCAGGGTGTCAAAATGTCATGGGAAGAGTTCAAGCAGCGCGGCGTCTACAAGTTCGTCTTCGACAAGCCGCTGGTGGCCTTCCGCGAGCAGATTGAGAACGGCGTGCCGTTTGAAACCGCCTCGGGAAAGATCGAGATTCTGAATACCGAGCTGGCCAACATCACGGACTGGACCAAAACACGCTACGGCTATTCGATCCCGGCCATCCCGAAGTGGATCGAGCCCTTCGAATCGCTCAACCACCCGAAGACGAAGGACTTCCCCTTCCACATGATCACGCCGCACCCGCGCTGGCGTACTCATTCGATCTTCCACAACATTCCCTGGCTGCGCGAGACCTACCAGCAGGAGATGACTATGTACACCGGCGACGCAGCGCGCCTTGGCCTCAAGACGGGCGACATCGTCGAGACCTGGAACGACCGCGGCAAGTGCGTCGTACCGATTTACGTTACAGAACGCTGCATGCCCGGCGTCGTCGTGCTGCACGAAGGCGCCTGGATGGATCTCGACAAGAACGGCGTCGATCGCTCGGGCAACCCGGATTTCCTGACGCTCGACGAACCAAGCCCGGCCGGCGCCTTCGCCTACAACACGATTCTCGTGAACGTAAAGAAAACCACGCTCGACCATCGTCCCGGCTGGGACAGCAAGGCCACCGCGCGTTCCTACATCTTCCGCAGGGACGCCTGAGCCATGACCAAGAAGCTAGACAAAAAAGCAGGTCACAGCTGCGCTGCAACGCAAGGTGGCGCAGACCTACGAACCGGTCAGGCCAGCCAAGCAGCTTGGCTTCGTGCACAACAACGTCGACTGCATCGGTTGTCGCGCCTGCGAGATCGCCTGCAAGGACAAGAACGGCTTGCCACCAGGGCCGCGCTTCCGCCGCGTCATGCAGATCGAGGGGGGCCTCTACCCCGATGTGTACGCCTACAAGATCAATATGTCGTGCAACCACTGTGCCGAACCGGCCTGTCTGCCGACCTGCCCGACCGGCGCTATCTGGAAGCGCGAATCCGACGGCATCGTCGACATCGATTCGACGCTGTGCATCGGTTGCCGTCGTTGCGAAGCCGCCTGCCCTTACGGTGCGCCACAATGGAATCCGCAGGCCAAGATCGTGCAGAAATGCAACATGTGTCGACGAAATCGCTGCTGGCCGTAAGCCCTATTGCGTCATGGCCTGCATGATGCGTGTGCTCGACATCGGTCCGATCGACCAATTGCGCGCCGGCAAGTGGAAAACCACCGCGGTTGGTCCGGCCGACAAGGTAGTGCGCCAGGTGAAGAGCATGGCCAATCCGGAACTCACCAATCCTTCGATCGTCTTCGTTCCGCATAGCAAGGGCAAGGTATGACACCAATCTCACTGGATACCGAGTGTCGCGTGGCCATTGCCGAAGATGCCGAGTCGCTCGCCTCGCTTCACGACCGCGAACTGACGCCACGTTTTTTTGCAGCGTTACGCGAGGCACGCTTCCCGGAATGTCTCGGCCTGATGCCCGCCACTGTTCCGACGACGGCTGCCTGGCGAGCGATGCGCTACACGCTGTCACTTCAACCGGCCACGCCGAACGCGCACTGGTTCGACAATCTGGCTGCAGATTACGCAGCAATCTACCTGACGAACGCCTACGGCGCTTCGCCCCTGGAATCGGTCTGGCTAGACGACGATCACCTAAGCTGCCAGGACGCGATGTTCGAGCTGCGCGCCATCTATGCCGCTGCCGGACTCGCCACTCGCAACTGGCGCCAGCGCCCCGATGACCACCTCGTTCTGCAACTGCTCTACGTTTCTCATGCAGCACGCAATGCAGATACGCCCGACGACTGGCGCGCACTGGCACACATGCTCGACGAGCATTTGCTGCGCTGGATAGATGACTTCGCCTCCCGCATCGTCGCGCGCTCCGAAGCCTCGTTCTATGCGGCACTGGCGGTACTCACATCCGCCTGGCTGGACACGCTACGCACGCTGATCGCCGCCCATCTCAAGGAGGCACGTCCGACACGCGAGGAAATCGAGATGCGCATGAAATCTCCGGTCGAGGACAAAGTCGTTCCGCTGGCTTTCATGCCGGGATTGGGTCCCGACGCTATAGACGCTCTGAACGGCCTACAGACTCAATGAGCTGTCTCCAGACTCTTTGATACAACCCCTGAAGAAAGGAAGCGAATGAAACCGATCGCCGCCGTAGTGTTTGCCGCAACACTGATGACCGCCCTCCCTGCCCAGGCCAACCTTGGTCTAGCCAAGAAAAGCAACTGCCTTGCCTGCCACCAGGTCGACAAAAAAATGGTGGGACCGTCATTTCAGGATATCGCAAAAAAATATGCCAGCGACAAGAATGCGGCGAAAACGCTTTCAGGAAAAGTCAAGTCCGGGGGCAAGGGTGTCTGGGGTCCGGTGGCGATGCCGCCAAGCGCCAGCATCAAGGATTCCGACCTCGACACCCTGGTCAAGTGGATTCTGGCTGGCGCCAAGTGATCGCCACTTAGACCTGCCAGTCCCAACAGGAGATTCGTCGCAGGCACCGACAATACCCCGCCTGACGGCACGGACCGGATGCCAGCATCGGCCGATCCAGCGCAAGCCGCCCAGAAATCTTCCCGGCGCGACTTCCTCAAGGCCGGCGGCATGCTGAGTCTGTCGTCGCTGATGGGTACCGCAGCGCTGATGGCGCAGACCGACGAAACTTCCAGAAGAACTACCGCCTGATGACGGACGATGAAAAAAACGAGGCGCGCATCCGTCTTGAGCGACGCCACTCCGCAGAGTACGGCAAGAAGGTCACCGTCGACACCTCCGGCGCCCAGCCCGGCGTTCTCATGGGATATGCACTGAACATCCGCAAGTGCATCGGCTGCCGACGGCTGTGTCAAGGCCTGCGTCGAGAGAACAATCAGTCGCGCGGCGCCCGGCCAGGCGAGGCGCATCGAGTGGATTCAGGTCACTCCGGATGGAACGTGGCGAGTTTTTCGCAGGGAGAAGATGAATCAGGGCTATCCCGAGGGCTCGGCATCAGGTGGGCGGAAATGCCTACACGCCGGCCGGTCAGGTGCTCGAAGGTCAGTATCACTACACGCCCGGAGGCCGTTGCCCGAAAGGATCACCTACATGCCGATCGCCTGCATGCGGTGCAAAAGCCGCCCTGCGTCAAGGTTTGCCCGGTACGGACAACCTACCGTGAAGCGGACGGCCCGGTGGTGATCGAGTTACAACTGGTGCATCGGCTGCCGCATGTGCATGAGCGCGTGCCCTATTGGGCGCGCCGCATGAACGTCGCCAAGCCCGTTTGCCGAAGGACGAAATGAACCCGGTGACGCACTATCGCGGCAACCGGCCCGCATGCGCGGCGTCGTCGAAAGTGCCACTGGTGTCTGCAGCGAACCCGACAGGTTCGCTACCCGGCCTGCGTCGAGGTCTGCCCCGTTGGCGCCCGGAAGTTTGGCGCACTGCTCGATCCGGAAAGCGAAGTGAGCCTCATCCTGGCCCGCAAGAACGTGTTCCGCCTCAAGGCAGGCTCAACCCTTCCCCAGTTCTTTTACTTCTACGATTGAGGAGACGGCCGTGCGACTGATCAGCTTCGCCAACGACTACGTCCGTTATGTTCTCAGGGCAGCACGAAGTTCTATGCCTGGATGGGTTTTCTCTCTGCTTATCGTCGGGATGATGTACGTGTTCTACCTGCAGAACACCGAAGGTCTGATCGTCACCGGCATGACCAGCCAGATCCACGATGGTCTCTACTTCGCCAACCTCGTCTTTCTGGGGGTCGGTGTCGCTGCCGGGGCAGTGACGATCGTCTTCCCCGCTTACGTTTACCACCACGACGGCATGCACTAGGTCACGGTGCTGGGCGAGATGCTGGCGATCACGGCGGTCATCATGGTCATGATGTTCGTCTTCGCCCACATGGATCAGCCCGACCGGCTCTGGCACATGATCCCGCCGTGGGGGTATCTACAGCTTCTCTGCGATGCTCGGCTGGGACGTGCTGGTGCTCAACGGCTACCTGTTCCTCAACATCGCCTGCGGCTTCTACTCTCTGTGGGCGAAGTACCGGCACCAAGGTCAACAACCGGATCTTCATGCCGCTCGTGTATATCTCGATCGTCTGGGCGCTCTCCATACATACCATCACGGCTTCTGATCTCGCACCATGCCGTCACGTCCGATGTGGTTCCACAGCATGATGCCAATCCGCTTCATCATGACGGCGTTTGCGGCGGGCCAGCGCTGATCATTCTGATCTTCCTGATCATCACAAAAAACACCAAGTTCTGGATTGAGGACGGCGCGATCAACCTGCTGTCGACCATCGTCACTTGGTCCTCGGGCTAGCGATATTCCTGACCATGTCGAAATCGTGGTCGAGCTGTACGCGAACCGAGCACGCCAACGGCCTCTATTACCTGATGTTCGGCCTGCACGGGTTGACCAGTCTGGTGCCGTGGTTCTGGAGTTCCGTGGTGCTCATGCTCACCTCGTTCGTGCTGTTCCTGATCCCGTCTGTTCGCACCAACTACAAGCGGCTGCCGATCCTCTGCGTGATGGCCTTCACCGGCATCTGGATCGAGAAAGGCATGGGGCTGATCGTTCCCGGTTTCGTCCCGACGCCGATCGACAGCAGTGACCGAAGTATTACCCGACCTTCGTCAGTGGCTGATGACCGCTGGCATCTGGGCTTTCGGCTTCTTCATCCTGACCATCCTGCTCAAGGACGCCATCGGCATCCTGCAAGGCGAGATCAGCTACGGTAGCAGCCAGGCTACTTCGAAGCAGGAATTGAGGCAAGATCATGAACAGAAACTTATCCCGAACGTTGATCCTCGCGCTCTTCTGCAACGTAGCCGTCTCCGGTGTTCGCCCAAGAAGCAGGGAAGCGGGAAGCCAAAGAAACGGACTGCTTCGAAAACCGTAAAGGGAGCTCGGGAAATCACCAAGCGTGAGATCAAACCCGGACTACCCAACATCAAATGCTCGGCGACGACCGATGCGGTGCTCTGAACATGGCGATCCCTACGGGGGCACGTACCGATGAAGCGGGTGCCTCTGCTCGACAGGACTCCGGAAGGGAATACCGTCGTCAAGCCGCGGCCACGGAAGCTCAGCCTCGTGCCTACATGCACGCTGGCATGCCACAACGGCGTCACTCGGCGGGCTTTCGAAGCACAAGAAACCAGTCCCGGTCCCGACCATGGAGCGGTGGTTCCCGAGGTCAGGATTTCCAGCACGGTCGCGGCCGCATCTGGTGTCTCGACTGCCATCACCCGACAAAAGCGCAACCTGCTGGTGGTCACTTCGGCGATCCGACCGCTTCGACCAACCATTGATGCTGTCGGAAAATGCCACGGTGACAAGCTGCGCGACTGGCGCGACGGCATCCACGGCAAGCGCATCGGCGTTTGCCAGCACTGGCAAGAAGCGCTGGTTCGTCTGTACCGAATGCCATAACCCTCACAATGTTCAAAACGGCGCTCATCAACGCGGAAGTTCACTCAGCTTCAGCCGGAAGCCCCGCCGCAGCTGCCGTTTGGAATGAAGATCGAAGCATGAAACAACTCCCGATTCACCATTGATGGCATTGACGAGGCGCATCCGTTGATACAGAAGCGGATCGGGGAAGCGTTCATTCGCCATGACATCAATCGACACTCACGGCCCGGATTGCGCCCGCGCGTTACCCCCAGGGCGGACACGCCACATCGTCAAGTTCAGTATATTTTTCGGGCCTCCGCTGGCCATCCTCACCAGCGGTGAGAAGAACACCATGGAGGTTGAGCGGCCGACTCAATCGCACATCGGGCGATACCTCGAAATCCTTCGCGGGAGTACGGCCTCGAACTCTCCGAACCGGAACGCCAGTGCATCACCCACATCTGCGGCATCGGTTCGTGTCGCCTCTGAAATCCGGGAGCTTCCATTTGACCCGCCTGACGAGGTTCGAGCAGAGGGACTCGACAAAAAGTGGAACGGCCGCAAAACTTGAAGCTGCCAGCTTTGCCGACCTCATCGCCGTTGTCGAGTCCCTGGGTTTCAACCGGCAACCCCGACAGGAGACGGAGAATGCCGAAAAAAAGGGTGCAGTGGGACACGAGATACAGCAGCGGAAGCGAAGCTGTCGTTGATAGATACCGAAGCATCCTGGCGCGATGCAATGCCCATGGCGGATTGCCTCGACCAGGGCGGTATCGAGAGCAACAGAATGTTGACGAAATGCTGAATTCGCTGCTGGCACATGCCCACAACACTTTGCATGGGAGGAAGCAATACTTGAGATCGGTGAGCCCTGAACTCGATAACCACCGATGCGAGCAGGAGGAATTCAGATTCCTGACAGCCGAAATCATCACCACCGTAAATTTTAACGGGGCCGAACTCCATGAACTTTCCTGGCGCTCTGGTGGTCTGGGCATTTTGTCGCTGCCAGCGACAATTTTCGCACCGCCCTAGAACGGCCCAGCCTTTGGCCGCAGCCAATGGAACTTGAAGCAACATCCAGGCTGACTGAAAAGAGTGCTGGCCGATATTCAAGACATAGTCAGGCGAACAGGCAAGCCTCAACAACACTACTAGACTTATATGACGACTGACGCGCTTTCTCCGCTCAAACGTCACATCCTGATCCGCCTGCTGCTGCTTGCCGCTGGAGTGCTTTCTTGCCCTGCTGCTGGTCGTGTTCCTGACCGCATACCGAAGCCAGATGGTCGTGCGACGAGCGCAGCCGCGCGCTCCGCTCGGATTCAATCTGCTGTTGCAAGCGGCCCTCGGGAACGCCATGCTCAAGCGCGATGTGCCGGATGCTTGCCGACATCAGCCGGCCCGGCTCGGTAGCCAGCCGGGCATCCGCAGCGTGATGATCCTCAATCCACTCGGCGAAGTGCGTTTGCGTCTCCTTCCGTGAAGATCGGCCTGAAGCTGCCTGCACTCGTTACGGCGCCGGACACACCACCTTCCGCCGAATTCACGGAATGACGGCGGGGGCGAGAATTGCTGCGCTCGGTCAATCCGGCGCACCGCCAGCCCGCCTGCGTGCCCTGTCACGGCGCAGTTACCACCCATCCGGTCAACAAGCATTCCTGGTTTTGTCGATTACGACGCCGCGGAGATTCGCGCGCAGTCCTGGAAGAGTGCGCTCGCCTTCGCTGGTGCCATCGGCGGCGTGCTGGCGCTGATCCTGGCTGTCCTGTGGCGCTCGCTTAGCAGCCGCACGTTCTGGAACCCGTAACGGCACACTCGGCGCCGCTGGCGCAGCTCTGGAGCAGGGGACGCCTCGGCGGTATCGCGTGCACCTGGAGGGTGATGACGAACTCGCCCAACTCGGGCTCCCGCTTCAACCCCGTGGCCGAACGCCTTGGGGCCCAGATGGCGCGCGTACACAGCCCTCCATGAGGCTTATCTGCGGAACATTCTCGATGGCCTGCCCGACGGCGTACGAGTGATCCGCCCGACAACATGGAGGTGAAACCCGCCAGCCCCGCTCAAAAAGAGCAGGTCGGTCGACCGATCACCGGGATCGGTGGTCTTCCCTGTCACCGCAGCAACCACAATCGGACAACGCCCTGCGTGCCCACGCTGGTGGTGTGCCCACTTTCTTCGAACTCAGGCTTGCAGCGCTGAAGTTCGTGCACCGCATCACCAGCGATCCGATGGCGATCGAAACCTGCGGAGGTTCACCGCCACGGTTGTCGGAAACACGACAATGCCGCTGGGCGGACACGCTACATCGTCGAGTCGGTGACGCCAGCACGGTCACAAAGTACGCATCTCGCGCACGGGTAGCGGTTGTCCGAACTGGGCGTACTCGCCGCCGGCATTGCCCACGAAATCCACAATCCGCTTGGATCGGTCCGCCTAGGCGTGCAAGGGCTAGCGCGCGAAGTGCGCGAGGGTCGTATCTTGCCGGAGCAGATCATCGATTACATGGGCTTGATCGATCAGGAAATCGACAACTGCATCGCTGTCACGCGCCAGTTGCTGCTACTGGCAAGACCGCCGTCTGGCAAAGCCCTGCAGTTGGTCGTCATCAATGACGCACTCTCCGATACCCCGCTTCGCCTGCTTGAATTCGACGCACATGCACGAGGCATCCCGCAGCGGGCCGAGAGCAGACCCGAACTGCCACTGCGCCTGTTCGCCGACGAGGCAGAACTGCGCA
>JADJUC010000010.1 GCA_016710885.1 Candidatus Proximibacter danicus | reverse complement strand
CCTTGAAACCGATTACGTTGGTCTGGCCGTTGATGTTGTTACGGGAAACGCCGGTATTGGCAGCTGTCGCATCATTCGTACTGCTGCGCTCATAAGCCATATCCATTTGACCGTAAATGGTGACATTCGACTGCGCAAACGCAGCGCCCGAAACCAGACCGGCAACTGCCAGTGCGATTACTTTCTTTTGCATTGTGAATCTCCTCTAGGTTTGAGATCGGCAGTCCGGAGAACCGTGCTACCAAGCTTTACCTCTCGGATACGAGAAGTTGAACGAATTGTGGCAAACAGCAAGGGGCGGAGCAACCTTGTCGGCACTATTCCGGCCAACATCGACCGCGGCTGTTGCACGAATGCAACAAACCTGACGTCACCCCGATATCGTCAGGCGGCAACACTCTTCTCAATCACGTCGGCAACCCAGGCATTCAGGCTCTTGCCGCGAGTCTCCGCGACCATGGCGGCACGCGCATGCAACTCCGGCGCCAGGCGCAGGCGAAACTGGCCGGAATAGGGATGGTTCGGTTCCCGCCCCAGCTTCTTGCAGGTTTCCAGATAATCATCCACTGCTTCCTCGAAGGCCGCGCGAAGCTCGGTGACACTCTCTCCGTGAAAGCCGATCACGTCGCGGATGCCCGCGACGTGGCCAATGAAGCAAGCATCTTCCTCGCTGTATTCGACACGGGCGGCAAAGCCTTTGTGGGTCATCGTGTTCATGGTTTCACTCCCAAATTCTCCAAATACAACCTTGCATCGCGCACCTGGTAGGGCTTTGCCTCCTTGGCCGGATGCGGCCGATGGAAGGTGCCGATGATGCCGCCCTTCTCGAACCGCAGCCGCGAGCCATTGCCTTCAACTACCCGGCAGCCGATCGCCACCAGAAGTGATTCAATACCTCGCCATTGAAGCGACTTGGAAACCGGGTCTGTAAAAATAGCTTCCAGCGTTTTTCGGTGCGTGGCGTTCATGCACAAATGGTATCACCGCAATGGAACCATTGCAAGCGCTGTTCGCTGATGTACGCTTCCGCGCTCGCAGAAGGGAGCAGCAGCCAACACCATCAGACCCGTGCCGCACGGCAAGCACAGGCTCGGCAATGTGCTAAGGTAACACCTGTTGTTATCTTTAGAGACCTACCGCCATGCCGACTACCAATGCAAAAACCTTCTCCGTCAAGCTCGACAATGAAATGCGCGCCCGAATCGAACATGTCGCCGAAGCACGCCACCGCAGCCCGCACTGGGTCATGCGCGAGGCCATTCAGCAATACATTGACCGGGAGATGAAGCGCGAAGCCTTTCTGCAAGATGCACAGAAAGCGTGGGAAGAATTTCGGGAAACCGGCTTGCATGCAACCGCAGACGAGGTTGAAACGTGGCTGTCCAGTTGGGGTACCGACAACGAACTCCCGGCGCCTGCATGCCACAAGTAAACTTCGCGCCCGCAGCACTGCGCGATCTGCTGCGATTGCGCGACTTTTTGCGCCCCAAAAATCCGCTTGCCGCGCAACGCGCGGGAGAAGCCATCACCAAGGCGGCAAACCTGCTTGGCCAACAACCCCACATTGGTCGCCCCATCGAAAACATGCCACCAGAATACCGTGAATGGCCCATTGATTTTGGTGATAGCGGCTATGTGATTTTGTACCGTCTCACGAGCGATGGACTAACGATCCTGGCGGTGCGCCACCAGAAAGAAGCGGGTTACTGACCGTAAACCGGAAAGCCGGGAACAGACCCCAATTAGTCCTGCCTGCTCAACTCAAGTGACTGATAGCCCTGCGATATCACGCCAGCCGATCACCCGCGCGTTTTCGCGTACATAGCTGTCGGACCCGCCATAGATAATCCAGGGGGATTGCGCAGCATCGCCGGCAAACGCGGCCCATTTGTTTGCGGCGGCAAGCCAGTCGGCGACGAAGGTGGCACCGGACTTGATCTCGACCGGCTGCAGCCGCCCTTCCCGCTCAAATAGCACGTCGACTTCGCGGCCAACGTTGTCTCGCCAGAAATGGAGGTCAAGCGGCTGGCCGGTGTTGAAGCGCTGCTTGACGAGTTCGGATACCACCCAGGTTTCGAACAGGGCACCACGCATCGCATGTGTATTCATGGTTTCAGCATCGCGGATGCCGAGTAGCCACGCGGCAAGACCAACATCGAGAAAATACAGTTTGGGCGTTTTTACCAGACGCTTGCCGAAGTTACGGAAATACGGCGGCAAGCGCATCACCAGATAGCTTGTCTCAAGCACAGACAGCCATTCGCGCGCTGCCGTATTTGAAATACCGCAATCCGCGGCAAGGGCAGACAAATTCAGTAATTGCCCGGTACGCGCCGCGCACAGCTTGACGAAGCGCTGAAACAAATCGAGATCGCGCACCGCCAGCAACTGCCGGACATCGCGCTCAACGTAAGTGGAAACATAGTTTGAAAACCAGAGATGGGGTGAAATCTCGCGGTCAAACAAGGGTGGGTAGCTGCCATGCCACAAGGCATCGTCAAGGGAAACGGGGGATCGCCCTGCCGCCTGCAACTCATCGAAAGAAAACGGCAGAAGTTGTACGAGCCCGACGCGCCCCGCCAGTGACTTGCTGATACCAGAGCGCAAGCCGAACTGTTGTGAGCCGGTCAGAATGAAATCGCCCATGCGGCGGCGGCTATCTACCAGACCTTGCAGATACGAGAACAGGTCTGGGCAACGCTGTATCTCGTCGATCACCGCGCCCTCAGGGAAACGCGCCAGAAAACCGCGCGGATCGGCTGACGCGTACTGTTTTTCCACGGGGTCTTCCAGCGTGACGTAGGCGCGACCGGAGAACAACGCCCTTGCCAGCGTGGTCTTGCCGGATTGGCGCGGGCCCGTAATCGCCACTATGGGAAAGCCACGCGCCAAAACGTGCGCCAGAGATTGCGCCTGCCGTTTGATCATGGGCTAATCTTACAAAATCACTTTTACAAAGTCAATTTGTAAGACCGGCCCGGTTCGCAGGTCGTTCACCCCGCGAGCAATCCCCGCAGGCGCAGCACTTCTGGCCCGAATTCGCCGCTGATCGCCTCGTAGATGCGGCGCAACTGCTCGGGCAGATAGTCATCAGCAATGCGATTTCGGAGGTCGCGCATACGAAACCAGAGATCGACATCCTCGATCAGGCCCCACTTGGCGATGTTGCCGAGCAGGTCGCGGTAGCTTTCGCTGTTGAGGGCAAGGCGTGATCGTTCGAGGGTGCGAAAATAGCGGATCGCCATCTCGACGACGCGCAGGTAGCGGTCGCACATCGCGTCGTAGGGTTCCAACTCCTCTGGTGTGCAAGCACGAGCCGTGTCAAACGGGCGATAGCGCCGCAATGACGCGTCGAGAAGCGCCGCCGAATCGGCATAGCGCTTTGTCGCGGCGACCAGCAGGGCGTCGTATTCAGAGGATGTCATCGAGCGGCTCCAGGGTCAGGGTCGAAATGAAGGCCTGCTGCTCGGCCGTGAGGCATGACGGATCAATGACCAGCACGTCCAGTCTGGCGTCATGCTCTCGGGCAAAACGGCTGGAAACCCGACTGGCCAATTCAAACGCAGGCGCAGCCGAATAGACGAGCAAGTCGATATCGCCACCCCGCGCGCTATCGTCGGTGCGCGAGCCGAACAGGAAGACACGACGGCAGTCGACGCCTTCCAGCGACTTGCGAATTGCACTGAGTTCGGCAGGCGAGAGGCGCATGCGATGCTCAGGAAAAAAGGCTGGCCAATGCGACGCCGGGTTCTGGCGCTCGCATGAAGGCTTCGCCAACCAGGAAGGCATTGACGGCATGCTGTCGCATCAGGGCGACGTCGGCAGGTGCGAGGATACCGCTTTCGGTGACAACCAGCTTACCCTGCGGAATCTGCGGCAGCAGATCGAGCGTGTTCTGCAGACTGACCTCGAAGGTCCGCAGGTTGCGGTTGTTGATGCCAACCAGCGGGGTCTTTAGTTGCAATGCCTGCTCCAACTCAGCCGCATCATGCACCTCAACCAGCACCGACATGCCCAGCGAGTAGGCAATCGCCTCGAACTCCTGCATCTGCGGCAGACTCAGCGCCGAGACGATGAGCAGGATGGCATCGGCGCCCATGGCGCGGGCTTCATAGACTTGATAGGGATCGACCAGAAAATCCTTGCGCAGCACGGGTAGCGCACAAGCAGCGCGCGCGGCTTGCAGGTATTCGGGCGCGCCCTGAAAGAACTGGCGGTCGGTGAGTACCGAGAGGCAGGCCGCGCCGTGTTTTTCGTAGCTGGCGGCAATTTCAGCCGGCCGGAAATCAGCGCGCAACACGCCCTTCGATGGGCTGGCCTTCTTGATTTCCGCTATCACGGCCGCCCGCCCAGCAGCTACCCGAGATTGCAAGGCACCGGCAAAATCACGAGCCAGCGCCTGTATCCCGGCTTCGGCACGTAGCGCAGAGAGTGGTTTGACGCTGCGGGCCGCCGCGACTTCCTCGTGCTTGGTGGCGAGGATTTTTTTCAGGATGTCGCTCATGCACTATGCCTTTCGGGTACCCGGATTTTCCGGTGGACGCGCCCCTGTTGAGGTGCATGGGTAATGGGCCACGCCATTCCTGTCATGGTTTCATCCCGGAATCGTTAACCTGGCTAGGCGCGCCAGCCAGTGAGATCCGTAGTTGGCTGAACAGCAAGGGCAGATCGCCCTGAATCGTCCGCCAGACAACTTCCAGGTCCACCTTGTCGTAGCCATGTGAGACACGATTGCGCATCGTATACATGACCCGCCAAGGAATGTCGTCGTGCTGCGCAGCAAATTCTGGCGCGCTGCGCAGGATGTTGTTGGACGCCTCACCGATGATTTCGATGTTGCGGATCACGGCGTCCTGAACAAGCTCGCTGTTCAAGAATCCGACCTCATCCATGTCCGCCGTGTAGCGCTCGATTCGCTCAATGGCACGCAGGATGTGACCAAGGTAATCAGGGATGCGCAGGACCTTGGTCATACCGGAACCGCCTCGGAAAGAACCACATTGCGGAAGGAGTCGGGCAAGGCTCGAGGCGTCAGCACATCAACGGACACGCCCAGAAGGTGTTCCAACTCAACCTGGATGGCTGCCACGTCCATCAGCGTGGTCTCAGAGGTCGGATCAATCAGGATGTCCAGGTCGCTATCCTCGCCGTCATCACCGTGGACAACCGAACCGAAGACACGCGGATTACAGGCGCGGTGCGCAGCCACCACGCGGCGAACTGCGTCTCGATTGGAAGCAAGAGCCAAGGAAGGTTTCATGTCTACTCCGATTTAACCAAACGAAGACGTTGTCAGTCGTAGTACCCACGCAACTGGGCGATGATAATTTCATCGTCGGTCACTGTGCGATCGACGCGATGCTCGTCGCCGATCGCACCGCGACCAGTAGCCGCTAAAACTAAATTCAGCGACTCCGACTTGCCGACATCAGCCAATGGCTCGCGCTGGGTGTCGAGAATCAACAGGCTGATCCTGCGCAACATGGCCTTATCGGTCTGCTGCCAGTGGAGAGAGCCCTCCCAACCTTGCACATGCGTCGATTGTTGCATAGCTTTATCACAAGGATAGTTTTAGCTCCCGATGCGGCATCGGTTACCCCGAAAAGCCTTGCGTGAAGCGCACGAACGCCTCAACCCTGGCGCGCGCAGCCCCCGAGGCGATGGTGTCGAAAGCCAGATCGACGCCATCGGCCAATGTTTCGGCAACGCCGGACACATACAGGCTGGCGCCGGCATTCAGCGCCACGATGTCGCGCGGGGCGCCCAGCTTGTTTTCCAGTGCGCCGAGGAGCATGGCTTTTGACTCTTCGATGTTGCCGACACGGAGAACCTTCGGGTCATGCACGGCGAGGTTGAACCGCTCCGGATGCACGGCATATTCCTCAACACGACCGTCCTTCAGTTCGCCAACAAAGGTTTCGCCGGAAATGGAGATTTCATCCAGCCCTTCGCGACCGAAGACGGTGAGTGCCCGCTTGCTGCCGAGGCGCTGCAATACGCGCACCTGGATGCCGACGAGATCGGGGTGGAAGACGCCCATCACCTGATAGGGCGCATTGGCCGGGTTGGTCAGCGGGCCGAGGATGTTGAAGAGGGTGCGGATACCCAGTTCGCGACGCACCGGGGCGGCATGCTTCATGGCGCTGTGGTGGTTCGGGGCGAACATGAAGCCAAGGCCGGTTTCGTCGATGCAGGTGGAGACCTGCTCCGGCGTCAGGTTGATGTTGGCGCCGAGTGCTTCCAGCACATCGGCACTGCCCGACTGCGAGGAGACCGAGCGGCCACCATGTTTGGCGATACGCGCACCGGCAGCGGCGGCAACGAACATCGCGGCAGTCGAAATATTGAAGGTGTGTGCGCCATCGCCGCCGGTGCCGCAGGTATCGACGAGACGAGCACCGTCCTTCACCGCCACCTTGGTGGATAGCTCGCGCATCACCGAAGCGGCTGCGGCGATCTCGCCGATCGTTTCCTTCTTCACGCGCAGGCCAGTGATGATCGCCGCGATGAGCACCGGCGAAACCTCGCCGCCCATGATCTGGCGCATCAGCGAAACCATCTCGTCGTGGAAAATCTCCCGATGCTCGATGACGCGTTGCAGGGCTTCTTGCGGTTTGAATTGGTGACCTTCTTGGCTCATCGCGTGCTCCTCGAGGAAGTTCTTCAGCATGTCGTGACCGCGCTCGGTCAGGATCGATTCGGGGTGGAACTGCACACCCTCGACGGCCAGCGTCTTGTGGCGCACGCCCATGATCTCGCCGTCGTCGGTCCAGGCGGTGATGTCGAGGCAATCGGGCAGCGACTCGCGCTCGATCGCCAGCGAGTGGTAGCGCGTGCAGGTCAGCGGGTTGGGCAAGCCCTTGAAGACGCCGATGTCCTTGTGATGCACCGGCGACACCTTGCCGTGCATCAGCTGCTTGGCGTGCACAATGCGGCCGCCGAAGGCTTCACCGATGGACTGGTGGCCAAGGCAGACGCCGAGTAACGGGATCTTGCCGGCAAATTCACGAATCGCCGCCAGCGAAATGCCAGCCTGCGCTGGCGCACAGGGGCCGGGAGAAATCACCAGATATTTTGGGTTCAGGCGAGCGATCTCGGCAATCGAAATCGCGTCGTTGCGAAAGACCTTCACCTCCTGCCCCAGCTCGCCGAAATACTGGACGATGTTGTAGGTGAAGGAATCGTAATTGTCGATCATCAGCAGCATGATTTAAAACCCTTCACCACAGAGGCACAGAGACACAGAGAAAATCTTCATAGTTTCATCCTTCGGATGCCGTCCTTAAGCACGGGCACGTTGAAGTTAAGGAGCAGCCCTGTCGAGTATCCGCCGAGCCTCAGATAGGTGAGCAATTGGGCTTCATGCAATGGCAGCAGGCGCTCGACCGCCTTCAGCTCGACAACCACCTTATCGGCAACAACCAGATCAAGGCGGTAACCAGCATCCACATGCAACCCTTTGTACTCGACCGGCAAAACCAGCTGGCTGACAAAGCGCAAATCACGTAAACCAAGCTCGGCACACAAACATTCCTGATACGCAGATTCAAGCAGACCGGGCCCCAGAGCACGATGCACCTCGATCGCTGCACCGATAATCTCCTCGGTTAACGAATCTCTCTGTGTCTCTGTGTCTCTGTGGTTCATGGTTTTCAGTCCGCGCGCGTGTCCAGCCCGTGCTCGGCCATTTCTGCCGCACGCAGCACGGCGCGGGCTTTGCTCTGGGTTTCTGTCCATTCGGCATTGGCGTCGGAATCGGCAACGATGCCGGCGCCAGCTTGAACATGCAGATGACCGTCCTTGAGCACGGCGGTGCGGATGGCAATGGCGAGATCCATGTCGCCGTTGAAGCCGAGATAGCCGATGGCGCCACCGTAGATGCCGCGCTTGACCGGTTCCAGTTCGTCGATGATTTCCATCGCCCGCACCTTGGGCGCACCGGAGAGCGTGCCGGCGGGCATCGTCGCCTTGAGCACATCCAGCGCGTTCAGCCCCTGCTGCAGCTTGCCTTCGACGTTGGAGACGATGTGCATCACGTGCGAGTAGCGCTCGATCATCATGTTCTCGGTGACCTTGACCGAGCCAGTCTGGGCGACGCGACCGACATCGTTGCGGCCGAGGTCGAGCAGCTGCACATGCTCGGCGCGCTCCTTCTGGTCGGCCAGCAACTCCACAGCCAGCGCCGCATCCTCTTCGTGCGAGGCGCCGCGGCGGCGGGTACCGGCGATCGGGCGCACCGTCACTACGCCTTTCGCCATTTTCGTGCTCGAGGCGCACCAGGATTTCCGGCGAGGCGCCGACGATGTGGAAATCGTCGCAGTCGAAATAGAACATGTAGGGCGACGGGTTGAGCGTGCGCAGCGCGCGGTAGAGCGCCATCGGGCTGGCCGTGAACGGCTTGGTCATGCGCTGCGACAGCACTACCTGCATGATGTCGCCGTCCTTGATGTATTGCTTGGCCCGGCCCACGGCTTTCTTGAATGCCGCTTCGCCAAAGACTGAAACTGCCGGCTGTGAAGGCGTTGCGACTCGGCCGGAATCTTCACCGGTGCGCGCAGCTTGGCCAGCAGCTCTTTCAGCCTTGCCTGTGCCTTCTGGTAAGCACTGGGCACACCCGGCTCGGCGTAGACCATCAGCGTCAGCTTGCCGGAGAGGTTGTCCACGACCGCCAGTTCTTCCGACAGGAACAGCAGGATGTCCGGCGTGCCGAGATCGCCCGGCTTCTGGGTGCGCGTGAGTTTCGTCTCGACGTAACGCACGGTGTCGTAGCCGAAGGCACCGACCAGACCACCGCAGAAGCGCGGCAGATTGGACGCGGGCGCAGCACGGAAGCGCGTCATGAATTTCTCGATGAAGTCGAGCGGGTTGGTGTCGTCCTCGCGCTCGGAGATGCGCTGGCCGGTCAGCACCAGCACCTGGTGGCCATAGACGGCGATGCGCGTCTGGGCAGAGATACCGATGAAGGAGTAGCGACCGAAGCGTTCGCCGCCCTGCACCGATTCCAGCAGGTAGGAATACGGCGTGTCTGCGAGCTTCAGGTAGATGGACAGCGGGGTGTCGAGATCGGCAAAGGTCTCGAGCGTGACGGGGATACGGTTGTAGCCCTGCGCGGCAAGCGCGTTGAATTCGGTTTCGGTCATGATGCCCTCAAGCGATATTTTTTCGTTATTCGTTCCGGGGATTCATTGTTCTTGTCCGCCCCCGGTGACGGACGGAAGGGTCAGTGTTGGCGCGAACGCCACCACTCGCGGCGCCAGGCGCCGGAGGCAATTTCCGTCCAGATAACAAAAGGCTTGCGGGTCACGATGTATGGCGGCTTTTCTTGTTGATGCCGGCCACGCGGTGCGCGGCGTCGAGCAGGGTGGATACTAGCGCATCGCAGTTGGCCCTGTCCATACACTGCACCGGCCCTGCCTCGGTGTAACCGTAAGGCACTGCAAAGGCGAGGCAGCCCGCAGCCCGTGCGGCCAGCAGATCGTTATCTGAGTCGCCGATGTGCAGGTTTTCCTCCGGGCGAACGCCGAGAAGGGTGCAGGCATGCAGAATGGGTTCCGGATGCGGTTTCTTGTTGGCCGTGGTGTCGCCGGATACCGATACGAGAAAAAAGTCGGACAACCCTGCGCGCTCAAGCAGCGGCCCGGTAAATGCAGTCGGCTTGTTGGTGACCACCCCCAAGGGCAGGCCAAGGGAACGAAAGGCTTCTAGCCCTTCGCGCACGCCGGCATATTCGGCTGCAGCACGGCCATTGAACTCAGTGTAATGGCGGCGGAAAGAGGCTATTCCGAGCGCCAGAAGCGCAGCGTTCGGCCGGCCAGCGGGCGTCGTCAGACAGCGCTCGACCAGTACACCCATGCCCTTGCCAACAAATCGACGGACTTTTTCAACGCCATGCGGCGGATAGCCCAGCTCGATCATCATCGCATCGCAGGCTGCGGCGAGATCGGCGATGGTATCGAGCAGCGTGCCGTCGAGGTCGAAGGTGACGGACTTTACAACCATGTAACCACAGAGACACAGAGGCACAGAGAAAAACACGGAGAATTCGACAAAGCGGTTTTCCTCTGTGTCTCTGTGCCTCTGTGGTGAAGGGTTTTCATGCTTTTGCCAATTCAGCACGCAGCGCGGCAATTACCGAGTTGTAGCGGTTGACGTCCGTGTCCTTCCCCGCCCCATAAACCGCTGAACCCGCGACGAAGGCATCGGCACCGGCACGGGCGATCTCGGCGATGTTATCGACCTTGACGCCGCCATCGACCTCCAGCCGAATGCGACGGCCGGTGCGTTCAGTGTAGGCGTCGATCTTCGCCCGCGCGGCCTTGAGTTTATCGAGCGTCGCCGGGATGAAGGACTGCCCGCCGAAGCCAGGGTTGACGCTCATCAGCAGCACCACGTCGAGCTTGTCCATGACCCAGTCCATGTAGTCGAGCGGCGTCGCCGGGTTGAAGACGAGCCCCGCCTGGCAGCCGCTGTCGCGGATCAGCCCGAGTGTGCGGTCCACATGCTCAGAGCCTTCCGGGTGGAAGGTGATGATGTTGGCGCCGGCCTTGGCGAAGTCCGGCACGATGCGATCGACCGGCTTGACCATCAGGTGCACGTCGATCGGCGCCTGTGGTGCACGGGCGGATCGCCTCGCAGACCAGCGGGCCGATGGTCAGGTTCGGCACATAGTGGTTGTCCATCACGTCGAAGTGGATCCAGTCGGCACCGGAGGCGATGACGTTCTGCACTTCCTCGCCGAGCTTGGCGAAGTTGGCCGAAAGGATGCTGGGGGCAATGACATGCATGGTGGCGGTACCCGTGCGAGGAGAGAAAATGCGATTCTACCAAGAACCCGGCAAGCGCCTGCTTGTCTTACTCTGACATTTCATGTGCAATGCCCGGCATATCTTCGTCAACGCAGCCCTACGACACCTCGCCCCGACAATGAGCACCGATAAAAAATACGCTATCGCGGTCACCTCCGCCCCCGAATTCATCGCTGACCAGTCCGACCCCGAAAACGATCATTACGTGTTCGCCTACACCATGACCATTCGCAACACCGGCAGCGTTCCGGCGCAACTCGTCTCACGGCACTGGGTGATCACCGACGCCGAAGAAGAGACTCAGGAAGTGCGCGGACTCGGCGTTGTCGGCCACCAGCCGCTGCTGCAGCCAGGTGAAAGCTTCCAATACACCAGCGGCTGCGCCCTGCCGACCCCGGTGGGCACGATGCGCGGCACCTACCAGATGATTGCCGAGGACGGTACGCACTTCGAGGCCGACATCCCCGAATTCACGCTGGCTGTTCCACGCGTGTTGCACTGACGGACCACGGTCGTGAGCCGGCCTTGACCCTGAAACATTCCTACGCGCTGATCGCCCCTTCTACGACACGGTGATCGACAGGGCAACGCGCGGAGCTCGCCGTGCCAGCCTGGCTGCGCTGCCTCAATCCCCTGGCCGGGTGCTGATCGACGGTATTGGTACCGGGCTGGACCTGCCACTACTGCCGCCGCAGCACCACTACGTCGGCATTGATCTGACTGCCGGGATGCTTCGCCGCGCTCTGCCGCGCCGCCAGAGCGTCGATTTCCATGCCGTTCAGGGCGATGCGATGCGCCTGCCCTTTGCCGCAGGAAGTTTCGACCATGCGGTGCTGCATCTGATCCTGGCTGTTGTGCCGAACCCACATGACTGCCTTGCCGAAGTAGCCCGTGTCCTGCGACCAGGGGGCTCGGTGCTCATCTTCGACAAATTCCTTCAGCCAGATCAGCCGGCCTTGCTGCGGCGACTACTCAGCCCCGCGATACGCCACGTTGCAACAAGGCTGGATGTGGTGTTCGAGGAAGTACTGGCGCACACGCCAACGCTAACCCTTGAAAGCAACCAGCCGGCACTTGCGTCCGGCTGGTTCAGGTTGATTCGGCTGAAGAAGATCTGATCAGGTCGAAGCTTCGGCCTTTTCCTCGGTCTTTTCCTCGGTCTTTTCTTTTTCCTCGGCCTTGCCCAAGGCGTCTTCGATCCAGGCTTCAAGCAAGGTGTAAGTGACCGCTAACACCACCGGGCCAATGAAGATGCCGATCAGCCCGAAGCTGAGCATGCCGCCGATGACGCCGGCGAAGATCAGCAGCAAGGGAAGGTCCGCCCCCTGCTTGATCAGGAAGGGACGCAAGAAGTTGTCGAGCGTAGTCACGAACACGCTCCAGACCAACAGCACGGTCGCCCAGGTGGTGTCGCCGCTCCAGTACATCCAGCCGACAGCCGGAAAAAGGATTAGCCCCGGCCCGATCTGGGCGATGCAGAACATCAGCATCAGGGCCGTGAGAAAGCCGGCAAAAGGCACACCGGCAACGGCGAGGCCGATGCCTCCCAGCGTGGACTGCACGATGGCTGTGACGCCGACACCAAGGGCCACACCACGAATCGCCTGCCCGGCAAGGATGACCGAATTTTCACCACGCTCGCCGGCAAGGCGGAGGCCGAAGCGCCGCAGCTTGCCCGCTGCAGCTTCTCCATTGGCGTACATAACGGCCGCCAGCACCACGACAAGCAGGAATTGAATAAACACGAAACCGACACTTCCAGCCTCGGCAACGATCCACTTGCCGATGGCCGTCGCATAGGGCGAGAGACGGGCAACAACTCCCTCCGCGCCGCTGGCGGAAAGGTCGGCCCAGTAATTGGCGATCTTTTCACCGACAAATGGCACTTTCGCGACAAACTCGGGCGGAGGCGGCACCCCGGCTGCAGCCAAGGCCTTGCCCCAATCGCTAACGCGCCCGCTATTGTCGGCGATGGTGTCTATCGCTGCCCACATCGGCACCAGCAACACCAGCAGGAGGGCAATGGTCATCGTGGCAACGGCCAAGGACCGGCGGCCGCCAAAGATCTTTTCCAGGCGCAGCAGTAGCGGCCAGGTTGCCACAACCAGCATCGCTGCCCAAATGGCTGCCCCAAGGAAAGGGCGCAGCACCCAGAACGAAACGCCAAAAAGCCCGGCGATGCAGGCAACTGCCAGAACTGTCCGGGTCAGGTCGTTGCGGATATCTGTCATATGCAATCAGCTCCGGTAGTCTGCGTTGATCTTGACGTAATCGTAGGAAAAATCGCAGGTGTAGATATTGGCTGCCGCAGCGCCTCGCCCCAAATCAACCCGCACCGTGATTTCAGCAGCCTTCATGATGCGCGAACCATCTTCTTCGCGGTAGCTGGCGGCGCGCCCACCCTGCTCCGCGACCAGAATTTCTTCACCGTTGCTGGCAAGCCAGACGCGGACGCCATCGACATCCAGATCGGCGATGCCGGCGTAACCGATGGCGGCAAGGATGCGGCCGAGGTTGGGGTCGGAGGCGAAGAAGGCGGTCTTTACCAGCGGCGAATGGCCGATGGCGTAACCAACCTTGCGGCACTCTTCGCGACCCTTGCCGCCACCGACGGCAACGGTGATGAACTTGGTGGCGCCTTCACCGTCGCGGACGATGGCCTGTGCCAGTTCGCGCGCCACGCCGATCACCGCTTCGCGCAGCGGTGCATAGCCTGCGGCAGAAACGTCGGCGAAGTGGGCGCCAGACTGGCCGGTGGCAATCAGGATGAAAGAGTCGTTGGTCGAGGTATCACCATCGACAGTGATGCAGTTGAACGATTCGTCGGCGGCTTCCTTGACCAGTTGCTGCAGCAGCGGCTGCGCGATACCGGCGTCGGTAGCGACGTAACCGAGCATGGTCGCCATGTTCGGCTTGATCATGCCGGCGCCCTTGGAGATGCCGGTGATGGTGATCGTCTTGCCGTTGATCTCGAGGCGGCGTGAGGCGGCCTTGGCGATGGTGTCGGTGGTCATGATGCCGTGCGCGGCGGCATGCCAGTTGTCGGCCTTCAAATCCGCCGCTACGGCAGGAAGCCCGGCAACGAGACGCTCGACCGGCAGCGGCTCAAGGATCACCCCCGTGGAAAACGGCAGCACTTGCGCATCATTGATTCCCAGCGTCTGCGCGACGGCAGCACAGGTTAATTCGGCGGCCTTTAGCCCCGGCTCGCCGGTGCCGGCATTGGCGATGCCAGTGTTGATGACCAGCGCGCGAATTTCGCTGCCTGCCGACAGATGGCGGCGGCAGACCTGCACCGGCGCGGCACAGAAGCGGTTCTCGGTAAATACGCCCGCGACCGTGGCGCCGGCATCGAGCGCAATCAGCGTCAGATCGCGGCGATTGGCCTTGCGGATACCGGCTTCGGCAACGCCGAGGCGGACACCGGCAACGGGGAACAGGGCTTCAGGGGCGGGAGTAGCGTAATTGACGGGCATATAAGAACCTCTAACCACAGAGACGCAGAGGCACAGAGAAAAACCAATTCAAACGCTTCTCTCTGTGCCCCTTCGACCTTGCTCAGGACAGGCTCTGTGTCTCTGTGGTGACTGGTGTTGTTAAACGTTCAGCTCAATTTTCCGTGGCAGTGCTTGTACTTCTTGCCGGAGCCGCAGGGGCAGGCGTCGTTACGACCGATCTTCGGTGCTGCTTGGGCGGGTTGTGGCGGCTTTGATTCATCGAATTCATTGGTTTCGCCGGTGCCCAGCGCCTCGTCGTAATCGGCGTGGTGGTACTGAACATTCTGCACATCGGCATGCGGGGCTGTTTCCTCGACATCTTCTGCCGAACGGATCTGAACCGTAACCAGTGTGCGGGTGACATCGTTGCGCACGGCTTCCAGCAGGCCTTCGAACAGCTCAAAGGCTTCGCGCTTGTATTCCTGCTTCGGGTTCTTCTGGGCATAGCCGCGCAGGTGGATGCCCTGGCGCAGATGATCCAGTGCCGCCAGATGCTCGCGCCAGTGGGTATCCAGGCTCTGCAGCATGACGTTGCGTTCAAACTGATGGAAGGATTCTCCACCGACCAGCTCGACTTTCTCGGCATAGGCAGCATCGGCCGCCGCGACGATGCGGGTGAGGAGATCGTCGTCGGAAAGGTTCGGCTCGTGCTTGATCCACTCGGCCACCGGCACCGTCAGTTGCAGTTCGGCCTGGAGGACTTTTTCAAGCATCGGGATGTCCCACTGCTCCTCGACCGACTCGGCCGGCACATGCACCCGGAAGAGTTCCTCGATCACCCCACCGCGCATCGCCGTGATGGTTTCCGAGATGTCTTCGGTTTCGAGCAATTCGTTGCGCTGGGCGTAGATCACCTTGCGCTGGTCGTTGGAGACATCGTCGTACTCAAGCAACTGCTTGCGAATGTCGAAGTTGCGACCTTCCACCTTGCGTTGCGCCGATTCCAGCGAACGCGAAACCAGCGGATGCTCGATGGCTTCGCCTTCCGGCATTTTCAGGCGCTCCATGATCGCCTTCAGACGCTCACCGGCGAAGATGCGCAGCAGCGAATCGTCGAGCGCCAGATAGAAGCGCGAGGAACCCGGGTCGCCCTGGCGACCCGAGCGGCCGCGCAACTGGTTGTCGATACGGCGCGACTCGTGACGCTCGGAACCGATGATGTGCAAACCGCCGGCCGACAGCACCTTGTCGTGCAAGCCCTTCCACTCTTCGCGCATGGCGGCGATACGGGCTTCCTTGCCTGCTTCCGGAACGCTTTCGTCATCCTTGAGGACCGAAACCCCCCTTTCGACGTTACCGCCGAGGACAATGTCAGTACCGCGACCGGCCATGTTGGTGGCGATGGTAATCATGCCCGGACGGCCTGCCTGCACAACGATTTCAGCCTCGCGGGCATGCTGCTTGGCGTTAAGCACCTGGTGCGGCAGTTTTTCCTTATCGAGCAGGGCAGACAGCAGCTCGGAGTTCTCGATCGAGGTGGTACCCACCAGCACCGGCTGGCCGCGCTTGTGGCAGCCGCGGATGTCGGCAACGATGGCTGCGTGTTTTTCGTCGGCCGTACGGAAAATCTGGTCGTTGAAATCCTTGCGCAGCACCGGTGAATTGGTCGGGATAACGACCGTTTCCAGACCGTAGATCTGCTGGAATTCATAGGCTTCGGTATCGGCCGTGCCGGTCATGCCGGCGAGCTTGCCGTACATGCGGAAGTAGTTCTGGAAGGTGATCGAGGCCAGCGTCTGGTTCTCGTTCTGGATCGCCACGCCTTCCTTGGCTTCCACGGCCTGATGCAGGCCATCGGACCAGCGACGACCGGTCATCAGGCGGCCGGTAAACTCGTCGACGATGATGATCTCGCCGTTCTGCACCACATACTGCTGGTCCTTGAGGAACAGCGTATGGGCACGCAGTGCGGCGTAAAGATGGTGGATCAGCAGGATATTTGAGGCTTCGTAAAGGCTGCGCCCCTCCTCGAGGATGCCGAGCTGCGAAAGTACCGCCTCGGCGTGCTCGTAACCTTCTTCGGTGAGCAGGACCTGATGCCCCTTCTCATCGACCCAGTAGTCGCCGGGGCCGTTTTCCTCGGTACAGCGCGTCAACATCGGCGCCACCTGGTTCATCCGCACATAGAGGTCGGTGTGGTCTTCGGCCTGGCCGGAGATGATCAGCGGCGTGCGCGCTTCGTCGATCAGGATCGAGTCCACTTCGTCGACAATGGCGTAATTCAGGCTGCGCTGTACGCGCTCACCGGTCGTATAGACCATGTTGTCGCGCAGGTAGTCGAAGCCGAATTCGTTGTTGGTGCCGTAGGTAATGTCGGCAGCGTAGGCCGCTTGCTTGGCCTCGTGGTCCATCTGCGACAGGTTGACGCCGACCGAGAGACCGAGGAAACGATGCAACCGCCCCATCCACTCAGCATCGCGGCTGGCCAGATAGTCGTTCACGGTAATGACGTGGACGCTCTTGCCGGTCAGTGCATTGAGGTAGCAAGGCAGGGTGGCGACCAGGGTCTTGCCCTCACCGGTACGCATTTCGGCGATCTTGCCGGCATGGAGAACCATGCCGCCAATCATCTGCACGTCGAAGTGACGCATGCCGAGCACCCGCTTGCTCGCCTCGCGAACAACGGCAAAGGCTTCGGGCAAGAGATCGTCGAGGGTCTCGCCCTGAGCCAGACGCCCGCGAAACTCCTCGGTCTTGGCCTGCAAGGCCACGTCAGAAAGCGCGGCCATCGCGGGTTCATGCGCGTTGATCTTCTTGACGTTGAGGAAATACTGCTTGATCAGCCGATCATTGCGGCTGCCGAAAATCTTCTTGAGTAGGCCGGAAAGCATTGTTGGAACGACCTCGGTCGTGGATTCGGGAAAGCGCGGATTCTATCACGCCGGGCTCACCCGCCGTCCTTGCGGGTGTAACTGCAGCAGGGAGGCGGCAAAAAGCTTATTTGCGGCGCTGCGGCAATTGCGCGTAATTGTCACCCTGCTTCAGGAAGCGGGCGGGATTCTGGGCAACACCGTTGAGACGAACCTCAAAATGCAGGTGCGGCCCGGTCGAACGACCGGTATTGCCGGACAAACCGATATTCTGCCCGCGCCTGACAACCTGCCCATCCTTGACCTTGAAGGCCGACAGGTGGGCATAGCGGGTGGTGAAATCGTTGCCATGATCAATCTCGATCAGATTGCCGTACTGGGGATGCTTCTCCGCAGTCACAACCACACCGCCAGCCGCAGCGACCACCGGCGTGCCGATATCGGCAACAAAGTCGACCCCTTCGTGCATGGCCCCGGTGCCAACAAAAGGGTCCACGCGCCAGCCAAAACCGGAGCCCGTATAGTTGCCCAAAATAGGCGTAACCGTCGGCAGCAGCGCGCGGCGGACGCGCTCGTCGAGCAATTGCGACTCCAGCGCCGTCAATGAATCGGCCCGGTAATCGAGCCGCCTGGCGAGTTGGTCAAGCACCTGATCCAGTTCCCCGGTTGTTCGCGGTTGTGCCAACAGCAAAGGACCGCCCTGGCCACCGCGCAGATCAATGGGGCGTTCCTGTGGTTTGATACCGGACAGTGTAGACACGCGCTCGCTCAGCGAGTCGAGGCGCAGCAACTGCGCTTGCATCTGGCCCAGCTTGGCCGCCATGGCATCGAGGTTGTCGCGCATATAGGCATCGCTGCGCTGGGCTTCGGATTTATGCACGGAAATAACGAGGTTTTCGAGAAACGGCAGACGGAACTGGACCGAGAGCCAGGAGAACAAGGCCGAGAGCGAAAACATCAGAGCCACCAGCAGGGCCAGCACCATCATCACGAAGCGTGGAGTGATGACAAAGGTTCTTGCGGTTGCCAGCCTGTTAGAGACGAGAATAATATGCACTTTGCTGCGCTCCTCTGAACACCGGATATCCCTTTTGACCCACTCCCTCGACCGCTTTCTCTCCAGCACGGATGGTGCCGGCAGACTCATGGCACATGCCGGGCTGCTGCAAAAGCTGGCCCGCATCTACGCGAGCGTGGCGCCGGAGAATCTCGGCAAGGCCAGTCGCGTGGCCAATTACAAGTCGGGGGTGGTTGTTATCCACGCCGATAACGGCGCGGTTGCGGTCAAGCTGCGGCAAATGGCACCGTCGCTCGCCAACGAATTTTCAAAAAGGGGAGTTGAGTGTAACGGCGTTCAGGTAAAAGTACAAGCCCTTGAAATATATCAGCATTCTCAAGCCCCCACTGGCCATCCGCTGCCTGCCGGTGCAGGGCGCGCGCTGACTGAACTGATTGAAAACATGCCGGACTCGCCCTTGCGGGCAGCCATCGAAACTTTCCTGAAACGGTCGGCTAGAGCGGAATGACGGCCACGCGTTCAAGCACCATCAGGGCAAAAACAAGCAGGGCAACAATCAGGGAATAACGAAAGACGCGCCAGGAGAAGTTCAGATACTTCGCGTTGCGCGTCAGCAGATAGGCGACCACCCCACCGGCCACCGCCAATATTGCGACAACGGCCAGCAAGCGCAGGATGAGCATCCGATGCCCGGGCTTAGACGGCGGCGTGGGCCGCCAGCCAGCGGGAAACGCCTACCGGGGCGTGCTCAGCCTCGTCGAAGCTCACCAGTTCCCAGGAGTCGCGCGCCTCCAGCAGTGCGCGCGCCAGCAGGTTATTCAGCGCATGCCCGGATTTGTGTGCCGAAAAATGCGCCAGCAGCGGGTGGCCGAGCAGATAGAGATCGCCGATGGCGTCGAGCACCTTGTGTTTGACGAACTCGTCACCGTAGCGCAGACCATCGGAATTGAGGACGCGGTACTCGTCGAGCACGACAGCGTTATCGAGGCCACCGCCCTGGGCCAGGCCGTTTTCGCGTAGCCACTCGACTTCCTGCATGAAGCCGAAGGTGCGCGCCCGTGCAACTTCGCGCACATACGAGTGCTCGGCAAAATCGACGGTGACTTCCTGGCCGGTGCGATCGATGGCCGGGTGATTGAAGATGATCGAGAAGGTCAGGCGAAACCCCTCATAGGGAGTAAAACGCGCCCATTTGTCGCCATCAGTCACTTCAATCGGCTTTGTCACGCGAATGAATTGCTTGGCTTTCGGCTGTTCTTCGATCCCTGCCGACTGGATCAGGAAGACGAAGGGGGCGGCACTGCCGTCGAGGATAGGCACCTCGGCCGCATCCAGGTCAACCCAGGCGTTATCGATGCCCAGCCCGGCAAAGGCGGACATCAGGTGTTCAATGGTCCCAACCTTGACATGATCGCGCTCCAGGCACGAGCACATGCGCGTATCGCCGACGGCCAGGGCGGAGGCCGGCAAATCGACGGCGGGGTCGAGGTCGACACGACGAAAGACGATACCGGTATCCGGTGCCGCCGGGCGCAGCACCATATTGACGCGTTCGCCAGAGTGCAGCCCGACGCCGGTGGCGCGAATCAGGGATTTTAAGGTGCGCTGTTTAAGCATGTCTTTGAAAAAATTGGGAAAGCGGCGCATTTTAACATGCGCCACTCCCCCATTGCAGAGGTATTACAGCTTCATTACGGCCGAACTCAGTCCGCCTGTTTGCGCAGGAAAGCCGGAATGTCGTAGCGATCAACGCCACTGTTCGCCAGCGCTTCGACCGTCGAGCTGCCGCGCTTCCTGACGATGGCCGGAACATTGTCGAGGTCGCTGTAATTGATCGCCTGTGTGCTCATGGCCGAAGCATCGTGCGTCCCGGTGGCTTGCAATACCGGGGTATTGATGACTTCAAAGCTTTGGCGCCGGGCCTGAACCTGCCCCAAGCCGGTGGCAACGACAGTAACGCGAATGTTCTCGCCCATGGATTCGTCGTAGACCGCACCAAAAATGATGTGGGCGTCTTCGGCAGCGAATTCGCGAACGGTGTTCATCACCTCGTTCACTTCCTTCATCTTCAAGCTGCGCGTGGCGGTGATGTTGACCAGCACACCCTTGGCGCCGGAGAGGTTGATCCCTTCCAGCAGTGGCGAAGCGACAGCCTGCTCGGCCGCAATGCGCGCGCGATCGACGCCGGATGCCTGGGCTGAGCCCATCATCGCCACCCCCATCTCGCCCATGACCGTGCGCACGTCTTCGAAGTCGACGTTAACCAGGCCCGGGAAGTTGATGATTTCGGCGATACCGCCGACGGCGTTACGCAGGACGTTGTCCGCAGCCTTGAAGGCTTCGTCCATCGACACATCGTCGCCAAGCACTTCCATCAGCTTGTCGTTGAGGATGACGATCAGCGAATCGACATGCTTCTGCAACTCGGCGATGCCGAGCTCCGCAACCTTCATGCGCTTGCCTTCAAAGCCGAACGGTTTGGTCACCACGGCGACGGTCAGAATGCCCATCTCGCGCGCCACTTCGGCAACGACTGGTGCTGCGCCGGTGCCCGTACCGC
Organism: Candidatus Proximibacter danicus; assembly: GCA_016710885.1. GTDB lineage: Bacteria > Pseudomonadota > Gammaproteobacteria > Burkholderiales > Rhodocyclaceae > Proximibacter > Proximibacter danicus. The sequence goes on along the minus strand of JADJUC010000010.1, from coordinate 118,614 downwards.
CGCCCATGCCGGCGGTGATGAACACCATATGTGCGCCCTTCAGCGCCTCGGCGATACGCTCACGCTCCTCAATGGCAGCGCTGCGCCCGGCTTCCGGCTTGGCACCGGCACCGAGGCCCGTCTTGCCCAAAGGCACTTTCTGAATCGCACCGCTGCGTTTCAGTGCCTGCGCATCGGTATTGGCGGTGACGAATTCGACACCGTTGACGCCTTCGCGAATCATGTGATCGACGGCATTGCCGCCGGCACCGCCGACGCCGACAACCTTGATCACAGTGCCGTTATCGTTAACCACTTCTTCGATGTCGATGATTTCAAACATGGTGAGGCCTCCTCTGCAAAAAAACGTAAAGATCGAAATTGCTTAAAAATTCTTTTCAAACCAGGACTTCATGCGCCCGAAGACCTGCTTGACGTTGCGGGTTTCATGCACCTTCTGCCCGCGCTTGTGCTGTGCCTGGGCTTCCAGCAGCAGGCCGAAGGCGGTTGAAAATCTTGGGCTCTGGACAACATCGGCGAGCGCACCGGTGTACTTGGGCACGCCCAGGCGAACCGGCATGTGGAAAATCTCCTCGCCAAGCTCGATCATTCCCGGCATCACCGAAGACCCACCGGTCAGGACGATGCCGGACGACAGCACCTCCTCGAAGCCGGCGCGACGCAGCTCCGCCTGGATCAGCTCATAGAGTTCCTCGACACGCGGCTGGATCACGTCCGACAGTGCCCGACGCGACAGCTTGCGGCTCGGGCGGTCGTCGACCCCGGCGACATCGAGCACATCCTCGACGTCGGCCAGTTGTGACAACGCACAACCGTAGCGGCGCTTGATGTCTTCCGCTTCACGCGTTGGCGTGCGCAGGGCCATGGCGATGTCGTTGGTGATCTGGTCACCGGCAATCGGAATGACCGAGGTGTGGCGAATGGCACCCTGCGTCCACACGGCAATGTCGGTGGTGCCGCCGCCGATATCGACCAGACACACGCCGAGGTCCTTCTCGTCCTCGGAGAGCACCGCGTAGCTCGACGCCAGCGGTTGCAGCACCAGGTCGTTTACCTCGATGCCGCAGCGGCGCACGCACTTGACGATGTTCTGTGCAGCCGAAACGGCACCGGTAACAATGTGCACCTTCACTTCCAGGCGGAAGCCGCTCATGCCGATCGGCTCGCGGATGCTGTCCTGGTCGTCGATGATGAATTCCTGCGTCAGGATGTGCAGGATTTCCTGGTCGGCCGGGATCGGCATGGCGCGCGCCGTTTCGATCACGCGATCGACATCCATCGGCGTCACTTCCTTGTCCTTGATCGCCACCATGCCGTTCGAGTTGAAACTGCGGATATGGCTGCCGGCAATGCCGGTATAGACATCCCTCACCTTGCAGTCGGCCATCAATTCAACCTCCTGCACGACGCGCGAGATGGTCGCCACGGTTTCCTCGATATTGACGACGACGCCTTTTTTCAGACCCTTCGAGTCCTGCGAACCGATGCCGATCACATTCAAGCGGCCTTCGGCGCTGACCTCGGCGACCAGGGCGATAATCTTGGAGGTGCCGATATCCAGCCCGATGATCATGTCCTTGGTATCTCTGCTCATTGCTTCCCTTTACTCTCAGTTCCTGTGACTGCGGCCGGCGCAGCGGCCAGACGCAGGGCAAACCCATTCGGATAACGCATATCCACTACGGTCGGCCGCCCCTTGGCCACCGTCAGCACACTCGGGTAGTAGTCGACAAAACGCTGCAATCGCATGCGTATCGGCACCTTCGGCTGCTGCCGCCCAAGCTCGATCACCATGCCGTCGTCCAGCTTCAGCTGCACGGCAAGACGCGGCGAGACCGTCAGCACCTTCGGCGTCCGCCCGACTGCCTGCAACATTTCCACCGACTCGCGGTAATAGCCGAGCATGTCTGGCGCCACGCCAAGCGGACCATGCAGCAGCGGCAAAGGGCGAGCGACCGACATGACCGCGGAAAAAACCTCGCCATGCGAATTCACCATCTGCCCGGACCCTTCGCCCCAGACCGCTACCGGCTGATGCTCCTCGATGCTGATCTCCAGGCTCGACGGCCAGCGTCGCCGGACCTCGGCATGGCGTACCCAGGCAATTTTCTCGACCGACTGCCGCAAGGCTTCGACATTCGCACTGAAAAAATTCCCGCGCAGCAGGCCGGAGACCGCACGTTCCACATCGGCGCGCCGAACCTCGGTCAATGCCTCCGTGACCACCACTTGCGTCAGCGTGAAATGTGGTAGCCGAGCCACCCAGACCGTACCGGCGACCAGCAGCGCAGCCGCGGCTGCGGCAAGCAGCAGATCGGCTACGGCGGTCATCAGTTGCGGCTTGTTCCACATTGATCATCTCGTTTTCGTATTAACCCAGTGTTGCCAGCGCCAGCACCCGGAGCACCAGCGCGTCGTAGTCAATGCCTGCCACACGCGCTGCCATCGGCACCAGGGAGTGATCGGTCATTCCCGGCGCGGTATTCACCTCGAGAAAGTACGCATCGCCGGCTTCGTCCATCAGGAAATCGACCCGTCCCCAGCCGCGACCGCCAATGACACGAAAGGCTTCCAGCGCCTGCGCCCGGATGCGCGTCTCCTTCTCTTCCGGCAATCCGCAAGGGCAGAGATAGCGCGTGTCGTCACGGCTGTACTTGGCTTCGTAGTCGTAGAACTCGGTCGCCGGCTCGATCTTGATGATCGGCAGCGCCCGCATTTCATCTCCCTGGCCAACGATGCCGACGGTGTACTCGCCACCAAGAATGCCGCGCTCGGCGATCACCAGCGGATCATGCTTTGCTGCTTCGGCGTAGGCAGCGACCAGATCGCCCCGACGTTTGACCATCGAGATACCGATCGACGAACCCTCGCAGGCCGGCTTGACGAACAGCGGCAAGCCCAGCGTCTCTTCGACTTCGGCGAAATCACTGGTGGCCGTCAGCAGCGCATACTCCGGCACCCGCAAACCGGCGGCCTGCCACAGCAACTTCGTGCGCCACTTGTCCATGCCCAGTGCCGATGCCATGACACCGCTGCCGGTATAGGGGATGTGCATCAACTCCAGCGCCCCCTGAATCGTGCCGTCTTCTCCATGGCGGCCGTGCAGCGCGATGAAGGCACGGTCAAAGCCACGCAACTCGTCAAGCGGGCGATCGGCCGGGTCGAAGGCATGCGCATCAACGCCCTGCCGCTGCAACGCCGCCAGCACACGGGAGCCACTGTTCAGCGAGACCTCGCGCTCGGCCGAGGTGCCGCCGAAGAGGACGGCTACTTTTCCGAAATCAGTCATGAGCAAAATCTTTCACCACCAAGGCACCAAGACACCAAGGTTCACAAAGGAAAAACTTGGTGCTTCTTGGTGCCTTGGTGTCTTGGTGGTTAAGCATTTGTAATCTTCCCCGGCACGGCACCAATCGAACCGGCCCCCATTGTCAGCACCACATCGCCATCACGGACGACATCCAGAACGGCCTGCGGCATGGCCGCAATATCTTCAACAAATACCGGCTCGACCTTGCCGGCAACGCGCACCGCCCGCACCAGCGAGCGGCCGTCGGCGGCGACAATCGGCGCCTCGCCGGCGGAATACACCTCGGCCAGCAGCAGCGCATCGACACCGTTCAGCACCTTCACGAAATCCTCAAAACAGTCGCGGGTCCGCGTGTAGCGGTGCGGCTGGAAGGCCAGCACCAGCCGGCGACCGGGGAAGGCGCCGCGGGCGGCGGCCAGCGTTGCCGCCATTTCCACCGGGTGATGGCCGTAGTCATCGACCAGCGTGAACTGGCCGCCACCGGGCAGGCAATCTCGCCGTAGCGCTGGAAGCGCCGGCCAACGCCCTTGAACTCGGCCAGCGCCTTGATGATCGCGGCGTCCGGCACCTGCACTTCGGTGGCCACGGCAATCGCTGCCAGCGCATTGAGCACATTATGCATGCCGGGCAGGTTCAGCGTCACCGGGAAGCGGCTGATGCTGCCATTGACGCGGACGCAGTCGAACTTCATCTGGCCGTCGGCAGCCACGACGTTCTCCGCATGCACGTTGGCTTTCGGATCGAGTCCGTAGGTGACGATCTGCTTCGACACCTGCGGCATGATCTCGCGTACGTTCGGGTCGTCGGCACAGAGCACGGCGACACCGTAGAACGGCAGGCGCTGCAGAAAATCGACGAAAGCCCCCTTGAGCCGGCCGAAGTCGTGGCCGTAGGTTTCCATGTGGTCGGCATCGATGTTGGTCACTACCGACACCACCGGGCTCAGGAACAGGAAGGAGGCGTCCGACTCATCGGCCTCGGCGACGATGAAGTCGCCGCTACCCAGCCGCGCATTGGCGCCGGCGGCATTCAGGCGACCGCCGATGACGAAGGTCGGGTCCAGCCCGCCTTCGGCGAGGATCGAGGCAACGAGACTGGTGGTGGTCGTCTTGCCGTGCGTACCGGCAATGGCGATGCCCTGCTTCAGGCGCATCAGCTCGGCCAGCATCTGGGCGCGCGGCACAACCGGCACTTTCTTGTCGCGCGCGGCGACCACTTCCGGGTTATCGGCCTTCACCGCCGTCGACACGACAACCGCATCGGCGGTGTCGATATTGCTACCGGCATGGCCGATGGAGACCTGTACGCCCTGCCCCGCCAGGCGCCGCGTCACAGTGCTTTCGGCGATATCGGAGCCGGAGACGGTGAAGCCCAGGTTGGCCAGCACTTCGGCAATCCCGCTCATACCGGAACCACCGACGCCAACGAAGTGGATATGTTTGACCTTGTGTTTCATAGAAAACCTTCCACCACAGGAGGAGAATAACGGTTTTTTTCTGTGCCTCTGTGTCTCTGGGGGTTTTTATTTCACCAACTCCATACAGGCTCGCGCCACGATTTCTGCGGCGTCGGGTTTAGCCAGTTCGCGCGCCCGCTCGGCCATTTGCAGTAGTTGCTCGCGGCTGTAGTTGCGGATCAGCGCCACCTTCTCCGGTGTCATTTCGGACTGTGGCAGCAGGATGGCGCCGCCGGCCTGCGAGAGAAATTTGGCATTGCCGGTCTGGTGATCGTCGACCGCATGCGGGAATGGCACGAGGATGCTGGCAACACCCGCAGCGGCAAGTTCGGCGACGGTCAGGGCGCCGGCGCGGCAGATGACCAGGTCGGCCCAGTCATAAGCCCCGGCCATGTCGTCGATGAAAGACACGCAATGGGCGGCGACGCCGGCCGCCGAGTAATTTGCTTGCAGCGCTGCCAGATGCCGGGCGCCCGACTGGTGCACCACTTGCGGCCGCTCCTCGTCCGGGATCAGCGCCAGCCCTTTGGGTACGATCTCGTTCAGTGCGGCCGCGCCAAGGCTGCCACCCAGCACCAGCAAACGGATCGGGCCATCGTGCGCTGCAAGCCGCTCTGCCGGCGTCGGCAAGACTGCTATTTCGCGCCGTACCGGATTGCCGGCCCAGATCGCACCCGGCAGCACAGAGGGGAAACCGGAGAGGATGCAATTGGCCAGTTTCGCCAGCACGCGATTGGCGAGGCCGGCCACCGAATTCTGCTCATGCAAGACCAGTGGTTTTCCCAGAAGGCGCGCCATCACCCCACCGGGGAAACTGATGTAGCCACCCATGCCGAGCACAACACTGGGTTGGACGCGACGAATTTCGCGCGCCGCCTGCCAGAACCCCGAAATCAGGGAGAACGGCAACAGCAGCTTCCTGAGCAGCCCCTTGCCGCGCAGCGCACCGAACTTCACGGGGGCCAGTTCGTAGCCGTGGGTTTCAGCCAAGCCTGCTTCCATGCCGCCTGGATTTCCCATCCAGACCACATTCCAGCCATTGCTGCGCAGGAGATCAGCGACGGCCAGCCCCGGGAACACATGCCCGCCCGTGCCGCCAGCCATCACCATCAGTGTGCGTGAGCCAAGCTCGGTCATAGCTTCGCCCCCCGCATCAGTTGACGGTTTTCCCAATCGACGCGCAGCAGGATGGCCAGCGCCACGCAGTTGGCGAGAATGCCGGAACCACCGAAGCTCATCAGCGGCAGGGTCAGTCCCTTGGTTGGCAGCAGCCCCATGTTCACGCCCATGTTGATGAAACCCTGCACGCCAATCCAGATGCCGATGCCCATCGCCACCAGCGCTGGATAAAGCCGCTCAAGTGCGACTGCCTGGCGGCCGATGACAAAGGCGCGCTGGATGATCAGGGCAAAGAGGGCGACGACGATCAGCACACCAACCAACCCAAGCTCCTCGGCAATCACCGCCAGCAGGAAGTCGGTATGCGCCTCTGGTAGATAGAAGAGTTTTTCGACCGAGGCGCCAAGCCCGACGCCGAACAGCTCGCCGCGGCCGAAGGCGATCAGCGCATGCGAGAGCTGGTAACCGCGACCGAAAGCGTCGGCCCACGGATCCATGAAGCCGAAGATGCGGTCACGCCGGTAGGGCGAGACGACGATCAGCACCGCGAAGGCCGCCAGCAGCAGCACGATCAACACCGCGAAGTAACGTGCACGCAGGCCGCCGAGAAAGAGGATACCGATGGCAATCGAGATGATGACAACGAAGGCGCCGAAATCCGGCTCCTTGAGCAGCAGGACCGTGACTAGAATCATGGCGCCGGCCATCGGCGCAAAGGCCTTCTTCAGATTGTGCATCACCGCCATCTTGCGCACCGTGTAGTCGGCGGCGTAGAGCACGACGAAGAGCTTCATCAACTCCGACGGTTGCAGGTTGGCGATGCCCAGCGGCAACCAGCGGCGCGCGCCATTGACATCGCGGCCGACACCGGGAATGAGCACGACGATCAGCAGCACGACGCCGGTGACGAAGAGCCACGGCGCCATCTGCTGCCAGGCCGCAAGCGGCACCTGGAAAGCGACGGCAGCGGCAATGATGCCGATGCACAGGAAAATCGAATGGCGGACGAGATAGTAGGCCGGCTGGTGGCCGGTGAACTTGCCGGCTTCGGCGATGGCGATCGAGGCCGAATAGACCATGACCATGCCGAAGAAAAGCAGTAGCAGCGTGCTCCACAGCAGCGCGTAGTCCACCTCGGAAGGTGCGCGACGTGGGGTATCGAGGGCCTGGATCAGCATGCCGCGCCCTCCAGTGACTTGACGGCGGCAATGAAGACTTCGGCACGGTGCGCATAGTTGCGGTACATGTCGAGGCTGGCGCAGGCCGGCGACAGCAGCGCGGCATCGCCGGCCTGCGCCTGGGCGGCGCAGTACGTCACAGCAGCATCCATGTCAGCACAGTGCTGCTGCGGGATACCGCAACCGGCGATGGCCGCCGCGATCGCATCAGCATCGCGGCCGATCAGCGCCACGGCCCGACCGTGCGCAGCCAGCGCCGCCTTGAGTGGCGAGAAATCCTGCCCCTTGCCATCGCCGCCGAGGATGATCGCCAGTTTGCGGCCGCTTGTTCCCATGCCCTCAATGGCGGCCAGCGTCGCGCCGACGTTGGTGCCCTTGGAATCGTCGTAGTAATCGACACCGTCGACACTTGCGACGAACTCGACGCGATGCGCCAGGCCGCGAAACTCGCGCAGCGCCGCCAGCACCGATTTCGGCGACACGCCTACGGCTTCGAGCAGAGCCAGTGCAGCCAGCGCATTCGCGGCATTGTGCAGGCCGACGAGTTTGAGATCAGCCAGCGCCAGCAATTGCTCGTTGCCACGCATCAGCCAGCCATCCACCACACCGTAGTCGGCAGCACGCGGCGGCTGGTCCAGCCCGAAAGTGATGATGCTCTTGCCGCAGCGCCCCATGGCCAGGCTGCGGTCGTCGTCGCGGTTCAGCACCATCAAACGGCAACCCTTGAAGATGCGAGCCTTGGCGGCAGCGTAGCCATCCAGCCCGTCGTAACGGTCCAGATGGTCTTCGGAAATATTGAGCACGGTCGCCGCATCGGCATTCAGGTGGTGCGTCGTTTCCAGCTGGAAGCTGGACAGTTCGAGCACCCACAGCTCGGGCAAGGCATCGGCATCAACCGCAGTCATCAGCGCATCCAGCGCCGATGGGCTGATGTTGCCGGCAGCCACCGTCTTGCGGCCAGCGGCCAGCGCCAGTGCGCCAGCCAGTGCCGTCGTCGTGGTCTTGCCGTTGCTGCCGGTGATGGCCACGATCTTCGCCGCCGGCGTCAGGCGGCGCACCGCCCAAGCGAACAGCTCGATTTCGGAAACGACCGGAACGCCACGGGCAATGGCCGCCTGCACATTGGCTTCCTGCACCGGCAAACCGGGAGAGATGGCAACCAGATCGATGCCGGCAAAGGTCGCGTCAGCAAACGGGCCGGCGACCAGCTCGGCACCCGGAACGGTAGCCAATTCGGCGGCATTCGGCGGCACGGCACGGCTGTCGGCGACGCGCACGCGCGCGCCTTCGCGCGCGAGCCACTTCGCCATCGCCAGCCCCGATTCACCGAGGCCAAGTACCAGTGTCTGTTTGCCGTTGAAGTTCCAACAAGGTTGTTCTTTGCTTAGCGCAGCTTCAGTGTCGACAGCCCCCGAACAGCACGAGCATGATGGTGATGATCCAGAAGCGGACTACGACCTGTGTTTCCTTCCAGCCACTCAGTTCGTAGTGGTGGTGCAGCGGCGCCATGCGGAAGATGCGCTTGCCGCCAGTGAATTTGAAATAGAGAACTTGCGCTGCGACCGACAGCGTCTCGGCGACGAAGACGCCGCCCATGATGGCCAGCACGATTTCCTGGCGGACGATGACAGCGACGGTGCCGAGTGCGCCGCCAAGGGCCAGCGCGCCGACATCGCCCATGAACACTTCGGCCGGGTAGGCGTTGAACCACAGGAAGCCAAGCCCCGCCCCGGCCATCGCGCCGAGGAAGATGCACAGTTCACCGGCGCCCGGCACATAGGGCACGAAGAGGTATTTGGCATAGACCGCGTTGCCGGCAACGTAGGCGAAGATCGCCAGGGCTGCGGCGACCATCACCGCCGGCATGATCGCCAGACCGTCGAGGCCATCGGTCAGATTCACCGCGTTCGAGGTGCCGACGATGACGAAATAGCTGAGGACCATGAAGCCGATGACGCCGAGCGGATAGGCAACCGTCTTGAAGAACGGCACGATCAGTTCCAGCTGTGATGGCAGGGTGGCCGTCATGCCGAGATAAACGGCAACGATGATGCCGATGACCGACTGCCAGAAATATTTCCAGCGCGAGGCCAGGCCCTTCGGGTCGCGGTAGACCACCTTCTTCCAGTCGTCGACCCAGCCGATGGCGCCGAAGCCGAGGGTAACGATCAACACCACCCAGATGTAACGGTTGCTCAGATCGGCCCAGAGCAGCGTGGTGATGGCAATGGCGATCAGGATGAGGACGCCGCCCATGGTCGGCGTACCGGACTTGACCAGATGAGTCTGTGGCCCGTCGGTGCGCACGGCCTGGCCGATTTTCTTGGCCGCCAGCCAGCGGATGACACGCGGCCCGGCGAGGAAAGAGATGACCAGCGCGGTCATCGCTGCCAGCACGGTGCGCAGCGTGATATAGCCAAAGACGTTGAAGGCACGCACATCCTGGCCCAGCCATTGCGCAATCATCAGTAGCATTACTTGCCCTCCTTCGCCGGCAAGGGCACGGCGATGGCATCCACCACCCGTTCCATGCGCATGAAACGCGAACCCTTGACCAGAGCGGTCGTATTGGCCGTCAGTTCCGGGCGCAGCGCCTCGATCAGTTCATCAATTTTCTTGAAGTGCTGGCCACCAACGCCGAAATTTCGGGCGGCGACGGCACTGGCTTCCCCCAGGGCGAAAAGCGCATCGATACCGGCACTCTTGGCGTAACCACCGATTTCGTCGTGGAACTGGCCGCTGGCGTCGCCGATTTCGCCCATATCGCCCAGTACCAGCAGCTTGCGGCCGATGGTCGCAGCCAGCACGTCGATCCCGGCCCGTACTGAATCCGGATTGGCGTTATAGGTATCGTCAAGGATGACGGCGCCACTAACCCCCGTGCGGCGTTGCAGGCGCCCCTTGATGCCGCGAAACGCGGCCAGGCCGACATTGATCGCGGTCAGCGGAATCTCTGCAGCAACGGCGGCAGCGACTGCCGCCAGCGCATTGCGGGCGTTGTGCAGGCCCGGCAGAGCCAGGTCGACCACCCCCTCACCCACGGGCGTGACGAAATGCAACTCGGTTTCGAGCCCATGCAGGCGAACCTTGCCATGGACGTCGGCTGCCGGCGTGAGGCCAAAACTGACGACGCGACGACCAGCGTTCATGCTGCGCCAGAGCGCAGCCTGCGCGTCGTCGGCATTGACGACAGCAACGCCATCGCTGCCGAGACCGGTGTAGACCGTGCCTTTTTCCCTGGCAATCGCATCCAGCGAACCCATACCCAGCAGGTGGGCGCGCTGGGCATTGGTCACCAGGGCCACGGTAGGCCGGGCGAGGCGCGTGAGATAGGCGATTTCACCGGGATGGTTCATGCCCATTTCAATGATCGCCGCACGGTGGTGCGCACGCAGTTTGAGCAGCGTCAGCGGCAGGCCGATGTCGTTGTTGAAATTTCCCTGCGTCGCCAGCACCTCGTCGCCATACGCGGCAGCGAGGATGGAAGCAATCATTTCCTTGGTGGTTGTTTTGCCGTTGGAACCGGTGACGGCGATCAGCGGCAGCGTAAATCGCGCACGCCAGCCGGCTGCCAGCTCGCCGAGGGCAAGACGGGTATCGGGCACGACGATCAGCGGCAAGCCCAGACGCGCCAGCGGAGACGCCTCATCCGCCACGACCTCGGCCGCGACAACGGCAGCAGCAGCTCCCGCCGCTTGCACTTGCGCAATGAATTCATGGCCGTCGAAATTGTCGCCGCGCAGCGCGACGAAGAGATCACCGGCAGCGATGCTCCGGCTATCGGTACAGACGGCACCGAAGTCGACCTTGGCGGCTGCCTCTGCGCCGATCAGGCGCGCCTTCAGCAGCGTAGCGGCCTCACTCAGATTCATCATGCGCATGCCGCCTCCTTCCATGCAACCAGCGCGTTTTCGACTTCGCGCAGATCGGAAAACGGATGGAAAGCGCCGGCGACTTCCTGATAGGCCTCATGGCCCTTGCCGGCAACCAGGATCACATCGGCGGCGGCAGCGGCAGCAATGGTCGCGGCGATGGCTTGTTGACGATCGGGCATGAGCTGGGCGCTCCGCGCACCCACCCGGATATCTTCGATGATGGTCAGTGGCGCCTCGTTACGCGGGTTGTCGCTGGTCAAAACGACATGATCGGCACCTTGCGTTGCGACCTCGCCCATCATTGGGCGTTTACCGTGGTCGCGATCGCCACCACAGCCAAAAACACAGACCAGGCGGCCGCCGCGGGCTTGGGCCACCTCACGCAAGGCCAACAATGCATTCTCAAGCGCGTCGGGTGAATGGGCGTAGTCGACCACCACCAACGGCTGCCCCTCTCCACCGAGACGCTGCATGCGGCCCGGCGGCGCGTCGAGCGCAGACAGGCGGTCGATCATTTCCTCAAACGGAAGGCCAGCAGCAAGAAGAACCCCGGCAACGGCCAGCAGGTTGGCAACGTTGTAGCGGCCGAGCAGACGGCTCCTGATTTCTGCCGCACCCTGCGGCGTCGCCAGCGTGAAGGCCATGCCGTCAGCAGCAGCGCGAATATCGCTGGCGCTGACCATCAGGTCGACCGATGCGGTGGCCTTGTCGAGGGTGTAACCCACCTTGAGGCGCGCGCGGGTGACGCCGGCCAGATGGCACCCGAACGGATCGTCCAGATTGAGCACGGCGGCACGCAAGCCCGGCCAGAGGAACAGCTTTTCCTTGGCGGCGGCATAAGCTTCCATGCTGCCGTGATAGTCGAGATGATCGCGGGTGAGATTCGTGAAAGCGGCAATATCGACATGGGCACCATTCATGCGCCCCTCTTCGATACCGATCGAACTGGCTTCAAGCGCACACGCCTGCGCGCCAGCCGACAGGAATTCGGCCAGACAGCGCGCCAGCGTCGTGGCCTGCGGCGTGGTGAAACCGGTGTCGCTGAGCGCCTCAGGAAACCCGGCCCCAAGGGTGCCGATGATTGCACAGCGGCGCGGGAATGCGCGCGCAATCCACTGGCTGCAGGAGGTCTTGCCGTTGGTTCCGGTCACGGCGATCAGCGACAGTCGCTCGCTCGGGTCGCCAAGGGCAGCATGCGCGATATTGCCGGCCAGGTCTCGCAATCCCGCCACGGCAATTGCCGGCACGGTCAAAGAATCCCAGGACAAGCCTTCGGCGCCCTGGCTTTCCCAGATGATCGCGGCAGCGCCGCGGGCGATGGCATCGTCGATGTAGCGCCGGCCGTCGGCCGCATCGCCAGGAAACGCCAGGAACAGATCGCCCGGCGCAACCAGACGCGAGTCATCGGTGACGCTGAGCGGCTCGACGCCCTGCCTGGCGAGCTGGCGAAGCAGTTCGGCGGCGGCGCTCACAGCTTCTCCTTTGCTTGCACCGGACGTGGTTGGGCTATCCGGGAACCTGCCTCTGGCGCAAGCGTTGGCGCCTGTGCAATCGTCATCTGCGCATCCGGGGGAACGCCAAGCGTGCGCAGGGCGCTACCCATTACCGCTGAAAATACGGGGCCGGCGACATCGCCACCGTAGTGCTTGCCGGCAGAAGGCTCGTCGATCAGGACCGCCACAATCAGGCGCGGGTCGGACGCTGGCGCAAAGCCGACAAACGATGCCACATATTTATTGGCGTAGACCCCGCCTTCAAGCTTGTGTGCGGTACCGGTCTTGCCGGCAACCCGGTAGCCGGCAACCTGTGCCTTCGGCGCCGTACCGCCGGGTCCGGCCGCCATTTCCAGCATGGCCCGGACTTCACGCGCGGTCTGCGGTGAAAAAACCGGGATGCCGGTAACCGGGCCTTCGTCAATTCGCGTCAGCGAAATGGGCAGCAATTCGCCATCGCGGGCAAAAACGGTGTAGGCCCGCGCCAATTGCATCAACGACACCGAAATGCCGTGGCCGTAGGACATCGTCGCCTGCTCGATCGGGCGCCAGCTCTTCCAGGCCCGCAAACGCCCCGGCACTTCACCGGGAAAGCCGAGACGCGAGGTCTGACCAAAGCCGACGGCATCGAACATTTCCCACATTTCCTGCGGCGAAAAAGTGGCCGCCATCTTGGCAACGCCGACGTTGGAGGATTTCTGGATAACCTGCGCAACCGTCAGCACGCCGTGCGGGTGCGCATCGGAAATTGTCGCCTTGCCGATGGTCAGCCGTCCCGGGGCGGTATTGATCGCCGTGTCAAAACGGAATTTCCCGTTCTCCAGCGCCAGCGCAGCCGTAAACGGCTTCAGGGTCGAGCCCGGCTCGAAGGTATCGGTCACCGCCCGGTTGCGCAGTTGCCCGCCGGAAAGATGTTCGCGGTTATTCGGGTTGTAGGTGGGCCAGTTGGCCAGCGCGAGTATTTCGCCGCTCTTGGCATCGATGACGACGGCACCACCCGCTTTTGCCTTGTTGTCGGCAACGGCCTGCTTGAGATGGCTGTAGGCGATGTACTGGATTTTCGAATCGAGCGCCAGGCGAACGTCCTTGCCATCCTGCGGCGGACGGATCGAGCCGACGTCCTCGACGATCTGGCCGCGACGGTCGCGGATAACGCTGCGGCTGCCGGCGTGGCCAATCAGGCTTTTCTCGAAAGCCAGCTCGACCCCCTCAAGCCCTTTGTCGTCCACCCCGGTAAAACCGACCATGTGCGCCGACATGTCACCGGTCGGGTAGTAGCGGCGGTATTCCTTGTTCTGGTAGATACCGGGGAGCTTCAGCGCTGCGACCCGGTCGGCAACTTCGGGCGAGACCTGTCTCTGCAGGTAAACGAAGCCTTTGTCGCTGGCCAGTTTGCGCGCCAACTCTTTGGCATCTGCGTCGAGCACCTTGGCCAGTTGCTGCGCCTGCTGGGCGTTCAATTTGGCATCGGCAGGAATGGCCCAGATGGATTTCATCGGTGTCGAGATGGCCAGCACCTCGCCATTGCGGTCGGTGACCTTGCCGCGTGAAGCCGAAATCTCGAGGTCGCGGCGATAGCGCGACTCGCCCTTTTCCTGCAGAAAATCGTTATTGACCACTTGCAGATAAAAGGAACGGCCAACCAGCAGACCAAAGCTGGCAAGAAGGAAAATCGCCACCAACCGCGAGCGCCAGGCCGGTAGCGCCAGTTGCAGTACCGGGCTTTCGGCAAATTTGTGCGTGCGCCCGCTCTTGCCGCGCATCATTGCCCCCCCTCTCGCGGCGAGGCTACCAGCAGGCGTCCGGCCTCGGGTACGCGCATCCGCAGACGTTCACGGGCAATTTTCTCGACCCGCGGATGCGTCGCCCAGGTCGACAATTCAAGCTGCAACTGACCGAACTCGACATCCAGCTGCTTGGCGCGTTCCTGCTCGGCCTCCAGCGCCTGGAAGAGCTTGCGCCCCTTGTGCTGCGAGGTCACCACACCCAGTGCACAGAAGACGACAAAGAAGAGAAGGGCCATGTTGGTGCGCAGCATCAACATTTCTCCGCTACGCGCATCACCGCGCTGCGGGCACGCGGATTGGCTGCGATTTCCGCGGCAGAGGGCTTGAGCGCCTTGCCGACCAGCGTCATGCGCGCCGGCGGCAACTGCGAAGCCTTGAGGGGAAGATTTTTGGGAAGGTTGTCCGGCGCCGCTTCGTCGCGCATGAAGCGTTTGACGATTCGGTCTTCGAGGGAGTGAAAGCTGATGACCACCAGCCGCCCTTCCGGATTAAGCACGTCGCGCGCCTGTGGCAGGGCTAGCGCAAGTTGCTCGAGCTCTTGATTGATATGAATCCGTAAAGCTTGAAAGGTGCGCGTCGCCGGGTCCTGGCCGGGCTCGCGGGTCCGCACGGCCTCGCGTACGAGCGCGGCAAGCTGCCCTGTGGTTGCAATAGGCCGCTCGCTCCGAGCAGCCACAATCTTCTTTGCAATCTGGAAAGCAAACCGTTCTTCGCCATAGTCCCTCACCACTTGTGTAATTTCTCTTATCTCGGCCCGTGCCAGCCATTCCGCGGCCGTCTCGCCCTGCGTGGTATCCATCCGCATGTCGAGTGGCGCATCGAAACGGAAGCTGAACCCCCGCCCCCCCTCATCCAGCTGCGGTGACGACACCCCGATATCCATGAGCACGCCATCCACCTTGCCGAATCCCGCTTCGCGCACCGCCTCGGCGATTTCGCCGAAGGCACGGTGCACAACCATCAATCGCTTGTCGCCGATCGTCGCCGCCACTTCGATGGCTTGCGGATCGCGATCCAGGGCCAGCAGGCGCCCCTCCGGACCCAACTGCTCGAGAATCGCCTTGCTGTGGCCGCCGCGACCGAAGGTGGCGTCTACGTAAACGCCGGCAGGCTTGATTGCCAGCGCCTCGACCGCCTCCCGCAGCAGAACCGTCAGGTGCTGCGCGGGCGCTTTCACAAGGCCAAATCCTCTAGGCCGGGCGGCAGCAGCTGATCGCCAAGGGCGAAGATCGCCTCCTGCTGCTTCTGCCAGCCGGCATCGGACCAGATTTCAAAATGGGAACCCTGCCCGACGAGCCAGACCTGCTTCTCGAACTGCGCAAACTGGCGCAGCTCCGGCGCAATCAGCAAGCGGCCGGCCGAGTCCATCTGTTCGTCGCGGGCAAAACCCACCAGCAGGCGCTTGATCGCAGCGGAGCGGGGGTCAAGGCTGGGGGCAGCCAGAACCTTGTCGCGGATCGGCTCCCAGGCGGGATTGGGGTAAAGGAGAAGACAGCGATGCGGGTGGGCAGTCAGGACCAGGGTGCCATTGGCGGCAGCAACGAGCGCATCACGGTGGCGGGCCGGGATGGCCAGCCGCCCTTTGGCGTCGAGACTGAGTGCAGCCGCTCCGAAAAACATGAACCTCGCCTTTCCTCTCCCGGGGAAGTCCCCGTTTTTGCCTGTCGACCCACTTCGTACCACTTTTTCCCACTTTAAGACATCAAAGAACATCGGGTCAAGGGGTTTTTGTGATTTTTTTCAATGGCGACAAGGACTTAGGCGCGTTTCTTTAGCAAATTTTCAAAGAATTTTCCCTTAAAAAACAATCATCGCGAAATGCAACTTAAAGTGCTTTATTAGAAGCGGGGCAAAAACTCCAGGAACCCGGATGACATGCAGCAGGTCTGCTCAATACCCCCCAACGGAGAAACACATGAAGCTCTACTACAGCCCCGGCGCCTGTTCCCTTTCCCCGCACATCGTCCTGTGCGAGGCCGGACTGCCCCACGAACTGATCAAGGTGGATCTGAAGACCAAGAAAACCGAGCATGGCGACGACTTCAACGCCATCAACGCCAAGGGTTATGTGCCGATGCTGGTCACCGACGGCGGCGAAGTACTGACCGAAGGCCCGGCCATCGTCCAGTACCTGGCCGACCTGGCGCCCGCGAAAAAGCTCGCCCCCACCGCCGGAACCATGGACCGCGTTCGCCTGCAGGAGTGGCTGAACTTCATTTCGACCGAAGTGCACAAGGGCTTCAGCCCGCTCTTCCGCAACGCCCCGGCCGAATGGCAGGAAGTGGTCCGCACCACGCTGGCAGCACGTTTTTCCCACCTGGCCACCGTTCTGGAGCAGCAGCCGTACCTGCTGGGCAACGATTTCAGCGTCGCTGACGCCTATCTGTTTACCGTGCTCAACTGGAGCAAATGGGTAAAGATCGACCTTGCGCCATGGCCGGCGCTGATCGCCTTCCAGGCCCGCGTCGCCGCCCGGCCGGGCGTGCAGCAGACGCTGAAGAAGGAAGGTTTGTTGTAGGCAGCAATTGGCGAAAAAAACCGGCGTCAGGTTTTGGCCTGACGCCGGTTTTTTATTGTGAGGTGAAGCTGGCCGATAAGCCGGGTTCTGTCGTGGGCAACCATTCCTCTAGGCCACGTGTTGCCACGCCGCTCAAGCAACCTACCCGGAAGCAGGGCGAGCCACGCCTGTTGCTTCCCTATTTCGAATCAAAGGGGCTCAATTGAAAAGAACGAACCCTCACCTCATTCCAGCCACTCGCCAAACCGCTCAGTCGGGAATCGTTTCGCCAGTGCCGCCAGCCCGCGCCGTGCGCGGCCAGTCCAGCCGGTGCCGCGCTCCTTCAAATCCTCCCACGCCTCTTCCACTTGCCAGGGGACGGCCTCTCTGAGCACGCTGAGCAACAGGCCGGCTTGCATCAGGTCCTTGCCGGCCTTTGCCAGAAAAATGCCCTCCCGCTCTCCGGCAACAATGAGTTTGTGCAGTGCGTAACGTGCCGGATGGGGAACGTTCGCCATGATGGCGCCATTGCGCGACAGCAATGCTGTCTGTTGCACGTTCACCAGCGAGAACTCCATGAACTTCAGCGGCTGCAGGGTGACGTGCAGATCGGGATGTTCGTAGGGGATCTCGCCGCCGCGTCGGGCGGTTGTAAGGAAATCGAGACGGAACTCCTTTTCGTTCGGAATGAGGTAGGCGCCGCCGGTTTTTCCGGACATGCCCGAAATCGGCAGAAAGCCCATCTCCAGCGATTCGATGGCCGCATGCGTCTGCACCTGAAAATTCGGCGCCAGCGCCAGCGAGATGTTCTTGCCAGCATGGGCAAAGTCGATGTCCTGCGTCCGCGCTGCATCAGCGCCTGTCCACTGCACGCCAAGCATGTTGCCGTAGGCGACGAACGCGTGAGTGCCGATCAGCACACCGCCGGAACGAAAGAAGCCGTACTCCGACAGGCGGCGCAGCACCTTGAAGTGCCGCGGCAGGAGTTCACCGCACCCCAGAGACAAGGCTGCGCGGGCCAATGCTTCGACGTTCTGCTCGCCCGGCTGTTCAGCCTTCGCGATCAACGCGCGGACGGCATCGTTGTCCGGGCCAACGAAAATCTGGCGCCGGGCTCCAGACGGTTCGGAGAACTGGTAGTACCAGTATTGATGCCCCTTGACGCGCTTGGAGGTGAACGCTCCCGAAAGATCGGCCACCGTTCTGAGATGCTCGGCCGTCAATACCGCTTCCGCCACCTGGGCAAAGGCAGTCTGGGCAGCCATGGAAAGCGGTTTGGTTTGCACGGTTATACTCAAAATATTTAAAACTGAGTATAACTATGCAGAAAGACTGGCGGCTACGCAAGCCGCTCGAAAAACCGGCGACTCCGAATCGGGGGCCGCCGGTTTTGATGTGAGGTGAAGCTGGCCGATAAGCCGGGTTCTGTCGTGGGCAACCATTCCTCTAGGCGACGTGTTGCCACGCCGCTCAAGCAACCTACCCGGAAGCAGCGCGAGCCACGCCTGTTGCTTCCCTATTTGGTCTTGCTCCGGATGGGGTTTGCCGTGCCGTCCGTGTTACCACGTCCGCGGTGAGCTCTTACCTCGCCGTTTCACCCTTGCCTGATCTCACGAATGAGCCATCGGCGGTCTGTTCTCTGTTGCACTTTCCATCGCCTCACGGCGTCCGGTCGTTAACCGGCATCCTGCTCTACGGAGCCCGGACTTTCCTCCCGGTACTTGCGTACCCGGCGGTTGCCTAGCCAGCTTCAGGGCGGATTATACGCGTGCGGCCGGGGCGGAACTGCCAGACATCGTCGTAATAGGCGGGATTTTCGCTGTCGGGCACCACGCCCGGCACACCCAGCAGCGGCAAGGGCTGCCAGCCGCGCGGATCACCGTGTTTGCCGGCAGCGAAGTCCTGCGCCAGCCATTCGTCGATTTCGGCCAGTTGCTCGGCCAACGGGCGGGCAAGCCAGCCTGCCTGAACCGGGGTCAGTACGCACTTCGCCGTCAAGCCTCGAAATGGGGTGAGCAGCGCCTCATAGGTGGCATGGCCGAAGACGAAGATGCGCAAGCCTGCCACCGCCTCCGCTCGCCGCTCGACAAACAGCTCCCGCCAGCGGAAGCCCTGCAGCAGTTCGAGCAGTGATGCATCCTCGGCCACAACCACGGCCCCGCATTCGTCGAAATGGGTCATCGCGTCGCGCGCCTGCCCGCGACTATCTGCTTGCAGGTTCAGCTCGTGGGCGTGGCGAGCGGAAAGCGCTGCCTTGGCTTTGGGAAAAGTCAGCCAGACCAAGCCATTGAACCAGTCGTGCCAGTTGTCCAGCCGGGTTTCGACTTCGCCGCATGCGGCAATGCGCGCCTCGTAGCCCAGCCCGTCGGGCTGTGGCGGCACAAAACGGAGAGGCAGCCCGGTCGCAGTCCGGGGGCCACACAGCTCGGCCAGCGCCGCCAGCGAAGGCAGATCAGGGGCGTGAGGTAGACGCGCCAGCAGCGGCGCCAGTGGAAAGAAGAGCGGAGACGAAAAGCACGGCACCGGGACAGTACTCGATGCAGGCAAGCTGCCAGTCAATTACTTGGGCGGCTGTGCCGCCACAAATACCAGTTTGCCGGCTTCCTCGCGGAAGACCCCGACCAGTTCGCCCTTGCCGCCCTCGGGAGGCGCGGCGAGCTTCTCGAATTTCTGGCAGGTCTGCGTTTCAACGGAATAGAGGTACTTGCCCTGCTCCAGCAGGAAGGCGTTCGGCCCGGTCATATAGACATCAACCTTGAAACTGGGGCTGACGGCGGCCGGCTCCAGCGAGAAGCGGCGCTGACAATCGGGCATGCGCGCCACCACGACTTCCAGGTCCATCTTCTTTTCCCAGAACAGCTTTTGCCCGCGCAGCAACGAAACTGCGTGCTCCGGCCCGTCGATGCGCATGGCGATCCCATCGTTGATGCAGCCGGAAAGCAGCGGCAACAACAGGAGTGGCAGTACAAGTTTGTTCATCATCGGCCCCCTTAGTCGACGAAGCGCCAGCGCAATGTTTCCCCGGCCCGCAGCGGCACCAGCGTATCGCCGCTGACGTAAGCATACGATTCCGGCACCGGCTGCGAACGCTTTTCCAGCGTGATGGTGCCGCTGTTGCGCGGCAGCCGATAGAAATCCGGGCCGAAGAAACTGGCAAAGGCTTCCAGCCGGCCCAGCGCACCGGCAGCCTCGAAAACCTCGGCATACAGCTCCATTGCGGCATTGGCGGTATAACACCCGGCACACCCGCAGGCCGCCTCCTTGGCGCCGCGTGCGTGCGGCGCCGAGTCGGTACCGAGGAAGAATTTGGGATTGCCGGAGATGGCCGCCCGCACCAGTGCCTCGCGATGCACCTCGCGCTTCAGCACCGGCAGGCAGTACCAGTGTGGCCGCACGCCCCCCTGGAAGATGGCGTTGCGGTTGTAGAGCAGGTGATGGGCGGTGATCGTCGCCGCGACGTTGTCGCCGGCATCGGCAACGAACTGGGCTGCATCCTTGGTGGTGATGTGCTCCATGACCACGCGCAGCGTCGGATGGCGCTTGAGGAGCGGCGACAGCACTTGCTCGATGAAAACCGCCTCGCGGTCGAACAAGTCCACCGCCGGATCGGTCACTTCGCCATGCACCAGCAGCGGCAGGCCAAGCCTGGCCATCTCGGCCAGCGCCGTGTCGCAATGTGCCAGGTTGGTCACACCCGCATCCGAATTGGTGGTTGCCCCGGCCGGGTACAGTTTCACCGCCTTGACGAAGTCCGAGGCCACGGCAGCACGGATTTCTTCGGCCGGCGTGTTGTCGGTGAGGTACAGCGTCATCAGCGGCTCGAAAGCCATCCCGGATGGCAGCGCGGCCAGAATGCGGCCGCGATAAGCGGCCGCCATCGCCACAGTGGTCACCGGCGGCTTCAGGTTGGGCATGACGATGGCGCGCGCAAACTGGCGCGCGGTGTGCGGCAGGACGGCAGCCAACGCGTCGTCATCACGCAGATGCAGGTGCCAGTCGTCGGGGCGGGTGAGGGTGAGGCGTGTCGGTTTTGAGGAGTTCATGGGTCGATCATTGCGTGCAATCCCACTATTCTAACGCTAGTCGCACTTCGCGCAGCGCACGCTGCCCGACGACGATGCGCCAGTGGCCGCCACGAATTCCGCCCAGATCGCCTGCAGTGATTTCAGCTGTCGATCAAGCGTTTCGGCATCCTTGTCGTTTTTCTTGTCGCTGCCAGACCCCGGCGGCGGCACTGTGAGACTCCCTACCTGACTGTCGATCTGTTCCAGAATCGATACGACGCGCGCTGGCTGCGGGCCGCCCTCGGCATTGAACTGATCAACGACCGCCGACACCAGCGATGCCACCAGGTGACTCTTGCGCCTGCGTTGTTCGCGGGCTTCGCGTCTCGCCTCGCGCACTTCCTCACGCGCGGACTGGCGCTGCTCGCGGCGCGCCTCGCGCTCCATCCGCGCCTTCTCCCGGGCCACCCAGCGTTTGTGGCGCTCGGCCGCACGCGCCTCGCGCAGACGATCCCGTTCATTTTCCCTGGCCTCGCGCGCCGCATGCCGGGCCGCATTGCGTGCATCGCGCTCCGCCTGGCGGGCGGCGTTCCGTTTTTCCTCAAGCGCCCTCTGACGGCGCCGATCAAGTTCCTGCGCGTCAAGCCTTTCCTGATGCCGCTTGGCGCGAAGTGCTGCGCGTTCGTCGCGACTCCTGGCCATTTCATCCAGCATGTCTTCGAGATCAGCCACAGCATCGTCAGCCATTCGCTCAAGGATGAGGACCACCAGATCCTCGACCGGAATGGCCTGATCGACAAGACGGCCCTGCGCCTCGTCGTAAGCCGAATCGCCGAGAGCCGCACGTACCGTTTCATGGGTCTTGGTGGCGCCGTCATCTGTAACACCGGGAAGGGCCGGAGCTTCAACAGTTGGCCGCGCTTGCTGAATAGCGGGTGACTGCAGCGATGGGCTGCCACCCCCGCCTTGCGGCTGTTTGTTCTGCGCCAGCGCCGGTTGAATCAGCACCGTCAGTGCCAGCGCAAGCCAGCGAAAAAAAGCAGGAACGATCATTGAACCCGGTTTCATGAAACCTCCCGCAGATGCAGAGATGCAAACGCTTGAATGGGCAAACACGACCTGAAAAATGCCAGCGTACAACGATACGAAAAATGTTCTGCAAAAAACACCCGCCCGGAATCTGGTCCGGCGCTATCTGTTGCCGGCGCTGGGTGGCACAACCAGGAACCTTATTGCGCCGCCCGCAGCGACAGCGCCTTTTCATAGAGCGCGTTCTTCGCCGCCCCGGTGATGGCGTGGGCCAGCTTTGCCGCCTGCTTTACCGGCAGCCCCTCATCGAGCAGAAGCTTGAGCACCCGCCCGGCTTCGACATCCTCGTCGTCCGTTGCCTCCGGCGCATCGACAATCAGCACGAATTCGCCCTTCTGCTGGTTGGCGTCCGCCTCCAGCCAGGCCAGCGCTTCGCCCAGCGGGCAGGCATGAATGGTTTCGAAGAGCTTGGTCAGTTCGCGGGCGATGACAATGCGCCGCGCCGCGCCCAGCATCCCGGACAGCGCAGCAACCGTTTCAAGGATGCGGTGCGGCGCTTCGTAGAAAACCAGGGCATAGGGTGCGGGAGCCAGCTCGCGCAACACTTCCTCGCGCTGCTTGGTCTTGGTCGGCAGGAAGCCATAGAACAGCCAGTGCGGCGCCGTGACGCCGGAAGCGGACAATGCGGCAACGGCGGCACAGGGGCCAGGAAGCGGAATGACCTTGTAACCAGCCTCGCGCACCCGCGCCACAAGGCGCGCGCCGGGGTCGGAAATGGCTGGCGTACCGGCATCCGAGATCAACGCCACCGCGTCGCCGGCGGCCAGCTTTTCGATCACCTGCTGCGCCGCCGCCTCCTCGTTGTGCTGGTGTGCCGGCAACAGACGCGCGGATGATCCGAGGTGGCGCAACAGTGGCGCCGAATGGCGGGTATCTTCAGCGGCCACCCAGGGAACGGCCTTGAGCACATCCTGGGCACGGGTGGTCATATCACCCAGATTTCCGAGCGGCGTGGCGACCACATACAATGCGGGAGATTCTTCTGTCATGAGAGGGTTGCTTCCAGTGAAGCCCAACGATACCACGGACGGCGCACTCGCCGAGGCGCTGGCTGCGACGCATCTTGCACGCCATGGACTACGCGTCATCGAGCGCAATTTCCGTGTGCGCGGCGGCGAGATCGACCTGATCTGCCGCGATGGCACGACACTGGTGTTCGTGGAAGTGCGGCTCAGGCGAAATAACAATTTCGGGGGTGCTGCCGCCAGCATCACGGCGACGAAGCGCCGCCGGCTGGTACAGGCAGCGCGGCACTACCTTCTGCGCCAACCCGACGCACTCTGCCGTTTCGACTGTGTATTGATGACGGCACTGAACGATGCCGGCATCGAATGGATGAAAAATGCCTTTTCTGCCGACGACATTTAGCACCAGCCAGCCTCGCGCTGTTTTTTTTGCCCTGCTTTTCGCCTTGCTGCTGACCTGTGCTGCCAACGCCGCCGAGAGCGTCAAAGTTCTGGTGCAAAGCTCCCCGCTGGCGGGCAGCCAGTACTACGCGCTTTCCAGCGTCTGGCCGGAGATTCGCGCCGGTGACAAACTGTTACTGACACGCGAACCCGACAACCGGCACGATGCGAACGCTATCCGCGTTGAATGGAACGGTCAGCGGCTCGGTTATGTACCGCGCAGCGAAAATCGCGCGCTGGCCGCAGCGATGGATCGCGGCGACACGGTCGAAGCCCGTGTTTCCAAGCTGCGCCAGACAAAAAATCCGTGGCAGCGGGTCGAATTCGAGGTCTATCTCGTCCTCTGATAGAATCGACCGCACTTTTTCAACCTATTGCGACTCATTCCCTGCATGGACCTCATTGCCCGCATCAGCCAGCATTTTCAAGACAGCGCCCAGACCAAGCTTGATGCCATGGAACTGCTCGCTGCCCCGATTTCAGACGCCGCACAAACGATGGTGACCTGCCTCATCAACAACGGCAAGATTCTCGCCTGCGGCAATGGCGGCTCGGCTGCCGACGCGCAGCACTTTGCCGCCGAACTGGTCGGCCGCTTCGAGGCCGAGCGGCAGGAGCTGGCGGCCATCGCCCTGACCACTGACAGTTCGATCCTGACCGCCGTCGCCAACGACTACAGCTTCAATGTCATCTACGCCAAGCAGGTGCGCGCACTTGGCCAACCGGGCGACGTGCTGCTGGCCATTTCGACCTCGGGCAACTCGGCCAACATCGTCGAGGCCATTCAGGCCGCGCACAGCAATGATCTGACGGTGGTGGCACTCACCGGCAGGGACGGCGGCAAGATCGGCCAGATGCTGCGCGAAGGCGACATCCATATCTGTGTTCCTGCGGAGCGTACGGCCCGTATCCAGGAAACACACCTCCTCGCCATCCACTGCCTGTGCGATGGTATCGATTGCCTGCTGCTGGGAGATGAAGAATGAAACGTACCCTGACCGCCATCCTGCTTGCCGCCCTTATTGCCCCGGCACTGACCGGCTGCGTTGCTGCCGTCGCCACCGGCGTCACCAGCGGCGCCCTTGCCGTTTTTGACCGCCGCTCCTTCGGCGCACAGACGGAAGACGAGGGGATCGAATGGAAGATTCTCGGCAACGTCATGAACAAGTACGGCGACAAGGTGCACCTCAACCAGACCAGCTACAACCGCAAGGTGTTGCTCACGGGAGAAGTGCCGGACGAGCAGACGCGTACCGAGATCGAGCGCATGGCGAGCGGGCAACCCAATGTCACGCAGGTCTGGAACGAACTGCAGATCGGCCCGACGAGTTCCTTCCAGAACCGCAGCAACGATGCTTTCATCACTTCCAAGGTGAAGGGGCGCTTTGTTGACGGCGGGAAGTTCCGCGCCAACCTGGTCAAGGTCGTCACCGAGGCCGGCACCGTACACCTCCTGGGCATGGTCACCCGTGCCGAGGCCGACGCCGCCATCGAAATCGCCCGGACCACGGCCGGCGTAAAAAAGGTGGTGAACGTCATGGAGATCATCCCCGCAGAACAAGCCAGGAAGCTTGACGTCGCACCGCCTGAAAGTGGCCCGGCGCAGCAGCCGGCGCCGGTCAAGGAAAACTGACCGGGGCGATCAGCCGGCGTTCAAGCCGACAGTGCGCGGCGCAAGCCGCGCACGATGCAGCCCACGCCGGGCAGTTTGGCGTAAAGCTCCTCGCCGGTATCCCAGTAGTCGCGGTGGTAATTGACGTAACCGCGGTCATCGAAGCGCAGGTGCGAAACCCCGCGCATCACCTGCGGCTCGCCCCGCCCCCACAAGCGCACGCGGTAGTGCAGCTCCCACACCAGCATGACGCCATTCGGCGCCACCAGGCGCTCGCTTACCGAAAAGCGCGGCGCGTCGATCTGCCTGAACATGTGCGTAAAGATGCGTTCGATCGCCGGCAAGCCACGCACCTCGTTGAACGGGTCCTTGAACCAGGCGTCTTCACTGTAGAAACGGGCGAAATCGGGGACGCGATCGAGCGTCAGGGTCTGGTAGAAATCAATCAGTCGTTCAAGGGATTCGTTCATTTCAGGCTCCGGTCATTCGACGCACCAGCGGGAAGTAAAAACGCGCCGGCAACAAGGCAAGCAGCTTCATGACGCAGGTAAAGCGCTTCGGAAAATGGATCTCGAAAGCGCTGCTGCGATACCCCGCGATGATCTCGGCTGCGGCTTCCTGTGCGGTCATCAAGGCCGGCATGGAAAAATCGTTCTTCGCGGTCAACAGGGTAGCCACGAAGCCGGGATTGATGATGCGTACGCCGATGCCGCGTGGCTGCAGATCAAGTGCCAGCGCCTCGGCAAAATTGATCAATGCCGCCTTGGTGGGCCCATAGATCAGGGATTTTGGAAGCCCGCGATAGCCGGCAACGCTGGCGACAAAGGCGATTTCCGCCGGCCCGGCACCGTCACCTTTCTCCCTGGCGAGCAGATGCGGCACGACACACGCGGCAAAAGCAAGGGCGCCGACCAGATTGGTATCCATCATGTGCCGCGCACTGGCTATCCCTGCCCCCATGTCCAGATCCCAGGCGCGCATCGGCACATAGTCCCCGGCCAGATAGATCGCCACATCCACCCCGCCCCACTGCCGCAGCAGTTCCTGCCAGGCGTTGGCGACACTTTCCGCATCGCTGGCGTCGCACGGCAGCAACAGCGCGGCAGGCGCGTTTTCGGTCAAGGTCGCCAGCTTGCCGGCGCTCCGCGCCGAAACCGCAACGCGCGCGCCACGGGCCAGCAAGGCCGTCGCCAGCGCGGCGCCAATGCCGGTGGAAGCGCCCAGCAACCAGACCCGTTTCTCGCGCCAATCGGTAATCGGTGTGTTCATCGTTACGCGATCTTCAACTCAGCGCCGCGTGAAGGAAAGGGTCACTTCGCCAAGATGGAAACCCCACTTGCGCATCTGCGAGCGGTTGAGCATCACCTTGTCGTCGATCAGGAACATCCAGTCATCGAAGTCGACGTTGATCGTCCGGCCATCCACCGGCAGCGCCAGCACATAACGCCAGCGCAAGGCATTGCCGGCCGCTTCGCCCAGCGCCTCACCAACCACATCGTCGGCGCGGCCGACATAACGACCATCGCCGCCCTTGGTGATGGTCCACACCCGCCGCGAGGCAGTCCCATCCGACCACGAGAAACGTTCGTCAAGCGTGCCGACATCGCCCTGCCAGCTGGCGTCGATGACCACGGTGAAGCGCTTGACCACCTCGCCCGAGCGATCCTGGAACATTCCCCACGCATCGATCGTGCCGTTGAAATAGGTTTTCAGATCGAGCACGGGCTTCTCCGCACGATACGTCTCCACCGGAATGCCGGCACAGCCCGCCAGCCCCAGCGTCAGAAAAACAAGCAGGGCGCCCCATCGGCCCTGCCTGCCCGCAGCATTCAAAATTTTTTCGCCATTCACGACTGCACCTCCAGGATTCGCCGCCAGCGCCATGCCAGCGCCGCGGCAACAAGTTTCAAGGCCACCGGCAACAGGCAGTAAACCAGTGCCAGGGATAACAGACCGCTGCTGCCGCCCGGCTGGTAGCCCAGCACGCCAAGCAAGGGCAACGCAATGCCGGCGGCCAGTGCCAGATTGAGTTTGGTCACCAGGTTCCACCAGCCGAAATAGGAACCAGCGCCCGCCTTGGCCTGCGGGCTTTCAGCCATATCGGCCAAGAGTGCCGGCGGCAGGGCAAGGTCGGCCCCGAAAGCCAGCCCCGAGGCCAGGCAGACCAGCGCAAAGGGCCAGACATCGCCCGCGCCAAGCGTCAGCGCGCCGATGAAAGCCGCACAGGCCAGCGCCATCGAGGTTAGCCAGGCATGGACACGGCCAATGCGCCGAGAAAGCCGCAACCACAGGGGCAGACCGGCGACGCCGGCAACGAAATACAAGGCGAGGAAAAAGCCGCCCGATTTTTCTGCCTGCAGCACATCGGCGACAAAAAACAGCACCAGGGTCGCCGGCAGCGCGGCCGCCGTGCCGTTGGCGACAAAGACCAGCAGCAAGCGCCGGAAGCGCCCATCCGACAAGGCCTGATACAACGACGACGACTCACTCACCGGAGAACGGGTCGGCACACGTGGCGCACCCAGCAGCGTCAGTGCTGCCCCGACCAGCAAGACCGGAACGAATACCCAGGCCAGTTGGGCAAGGCCGGAGGCCACATCGCTCGCCAGCCAGAGGGGGAGAATCGAAGCCAGCACCACGCCAAGCAGACCAAAGCCTTCGCGGCAGGCGGTCAGCAAGGTGCGCTCACCGGAGTTTCCGCCGAGCTCGGCACCCCAGGCTTGGTAGGCAATGCTGGCCAGGCTGAAACCGAAATAGGTGGCCAGCAGCGCCAGCAGCAACCACAGCGCAGTCCGTGTTTCCTGCGGGTGCATCAGCCCGAGCATGCCGATGGCGAGAAATGGCAGTGCCAGAAGAATCAAGCGCTGCCGGTTGACGGTGCGATCCGACCAGCCGCCCAGCAGCGGATCGACGAAGGCATCGAGCAGGCGCGTGCCAAGCAGCAGGAATCCGAGCAGCGCCAGATTCATCCCGGTCTCGGCATAGAGACGCGGCACATGAACGTAGACCGGTAGCGCAACCATCGCCAGCGGCAAGCCGAAAAGGCCGTAAGCCAGCCACTGCCGAGGAGCCAGCGCGACGCCTTGCATCTCAGTCGGCCTTCAGGCGCAACAGGGCCAGGCGCACGTCCGGAGCACTGGTCTTCGGATCGAGCCAGATGGCGAAGAAGGTGCGCGCGAACGCGGCGTCTGTGACATCGCCGAGCAAGCGGTTCTGGTGGAAGAAGCGCGCGCCCTGGCCGGGCAAGAGGACACCAGTGAGAACATCACCTTTCTTCACGTCGGGAAAGACCCGGCGCATCTCGGCTTCCCAGCCCTGCAACTGGGCCTCTGTGGCGCCGAGCTTGCGCATTTCGTCAACACTCGCACGCACGATGCGCTCGCCGGGAATGTCCCGCCGGTATTCCAGCGCCAGTGCCAGCGGCACCCCCTCGCGCAAGACCCCGTCGTCCTGTCCCGAGACCCACAGGGTCGCGCGGTAAAGCGCGAAGCCGAACCAGGTCATCTCGCCGCTGCCCCATTCGCGCCAGTCCGCGCGACCGGCACGGACCGGATCGGGCAAGGCAAGAACGTTGCCGGCCACCAGGGCCAGCAAGATCGGGATCAGCCGCCAGCGTTTCATGTCTTGCGCGCCAGTTCAAACTGATAGACGTCGGTGCAGCCGCTGCGGAAGCCGGCTTCGCAGTAGGCCAGATAGAAACGCCAGAGGCGGCGGAAACGCTCATCGAAGCCGAGTTGCTCGATCGCCGGCCAGGATTTTTCAAAAGCGGTCGCCCAGCCCGAGAGCGTGCGCGCGTAACCGTCACCGAAAGCGTAGGCATCGCGTACTGAAAATCCGGCACGCGCCGCATGCTGCGAAAACACCGAAGGCGAAGGCAGCATGCCGCCGGGGAAGACGTGCTGCTGGATGAAATCGGTGCCACGCCGGTAACGCGCAAAGAGATCGTCGCGGATGGTGATCGTCTGGATCAGCGCCCGCCCTTCCGGTGCCAGCAAACGCGCCAGCGCATCAAAATAGGTCGGCCACCAGCGCTCGCCAACGGCCTCGAACATTTCGATCGAAACGATGTGCGTATAGCTGCCGGTGAGATCCCGGTAGTCCACCAGTTCCAGCTTCACCTGATTTTCCAGCCCGGCCCGGCGCATGCGCGCCTGTGCCCACTCGAGCTGGGCCGGCGACAACGTGATGCCATGCACCTCGGCGCCGGCTTCGCGGGCGGCCAGTTCGGCAAAACCGCCCCAGCCGCAGCCGATTTCGAGAATGCGGTCGCCGGGTCGTACATCCAGGCGACGCAGGATTCGCCGATACTTGGCCTGTTGCGCGCTATCCATCCGGCCATCCTCGGCATCGGCGTAGAGCGCTGCCGAATAGCTCATCGTCGGGTCCAGCCACTCGCGATAGAAGTCATTGCCGAGATCGTAGTGGGCCATGATGTTGCGGCGGGAACCCTTGCGCGTATTGGCATTGAGCCCGTGCTTGATGCGCGCCAGCAGCAAGCGGAAGAAATTGCCATAGACGGCTTGCGACAGCGCCTGCCGGTTTTCGGCAAAGAGCGTCAATAGCCCGGCGAGATCGGGGCTGTCCCAGGCACCGTCGATATACGACTCGGCAAGGCCGATATCACCCTGCGCCAGCACCGCGTCGAACAGCGACCAGTCATTGAGCTGCAGCGCGGCGACGGGGACGCCTTCGCCAAAGGGCAAGGAGCCGCCCTCCGGCAAGCGCAGATCGAGCGAGCCGTGACGCAGCGAGGCGAGCAGGCGGAAAACGGTTTTCGCCGCAGCCGGGGCCGACACAGCGGCCGGGCAGGGTGAAGCCAGCGAGTAATCAAGTGTGTTCATCGTGTGGTCTCCTCAAGCGGGGGCGCGGGTTTTGAAAAGAAGGGAACGCGTTTCAGCCAGAGTTGCAGCGCCTGCCAATGGATGCGCAGGATGACGCCGACGCTCTGCAAGGGATAAGTCAGAAATGCCTTCAGCAGGCGGCCGGTAGTCGCCTCTTCGGCAGTGCCGGATACCGCCGTATGCAGCAGTTCGCCAAGCTCGTCGGCATGTTCGATCCGCGCGCCGCCCTGGCGACTGCCGGCCCCACCAAAAAAACGGAAGCGGTAATAACCATTCACCGCCATGAACGGGGACACATGGAAAATCTTCTTCGCCTGCAGCGTCTGGCCTTCCCGGATATCGCCACCGCCAGGCGCAACCAGCAGGTAGTTGTGGTGTTCGCCAAACGTGTTATTCACCTCGGCCAGCACCGCCTTGAGGCCGCCGTCACGACCATGGCAATACCAGAAGCTGACCGGGTTGAAGACGTAGCCGAGTACCCGGGGGAAAGTCTGCAGCCAGATATCGCCATCCGCCACCACGCCTTCACGCGCCAGCAGGGCGTGGATCCAGCCGAGCAGCGGGGAACCGTCGCGCGCGCCGTGGTCCGCATCGTGCACAGAAAACAGGTTGAAGCGGTTGCGGGACAGCAGCGGCCGTTCAATCTGGTCGATGTCCTGCAGACGCATCCGGAAATAGAAGACCGGGTAGCGGAAGGCATGCACCGTCGGCCGCAGTCGGCGGTGCATGACTTGTCCGAAACAGAGCTGCAGTGCGTTCATTGCATCGCCACCACGGCGGGGGCCAACGCAGCGTCCAGCGGCATGACCGGCTTTTGCCAAGGCGCCTGGCAGCCGAGTGCGGCAGCCACCTGCATGCCGGAACGCAAGCCGTCTTCGTGAAAGCCGTAGCCGCCCCAGGCGCCGCAGAACCAGAGCCGATCGACCCCCTGAATTTCATGCAGACGGGCCTGCGCGGCAATGGCCGGACCATCGAACAGCGGATGGGCATAGGTGAATTCAGCCAGCACCTTCTCGGGATTCGGTTCGCGCTGCGGATTGAGCGAGACCACGACCGGGGTCTCGAATGGCAGCGGTTGCAAGCGATTGATCAGGTAGGAAACCGAGACCGGGCTCTGACTGCTGACATTTGCGCCAGCATCGGTGCCGGCACTGTAATTCCATGCCGACCACAGGCTGCGGTTGCGCGGCAGCAGGGCGGAGTCGGTATGCAGCACTGCGCGGTTGGGCTGATAGCGGATGGCCGACAGCAGCTCTCGCTCGCCATCGCTGGCGCTACTGCCGAGCAGATGCAGCGCCTGATCGCTGTGACAAGCGAGGACAACCTGATCGAAGGTTTCCACTCCGTCCGCCAGGGTCAGCCGGACACCCTCCGGGCAGCGTTCAACACGGCGAACCGGTGTCGCCAAGCGGATGTGCTCGTCGCCGATCTGCGCCGCCAGCTTCCTGACGTACTCGCGCCCACCGCCCTGCACGGTTCGCCACAGCGGACGATCGAAAACCTGAAGCAGACCATGGTTGCGGCAAAAGCGGACAAAGGTGGCGAGCGGGTAGTCGAGCATGCTGTCTGCCGGGCACGACCAGATCGCGGCCCCCATCGGCAACAGATACCAGTCGGTGAAGGCACGGGAGTAGTCGTTTTGCTGCAGGTAGTCACGCAGGCTCAAGCGCTCGTCTGGCCCGGCGTCGAGCCAGGCGATGCTCTCCCGGTTGAAGCGGAGGATGTCGGCCAGCATGCGCCAGAAGGCGGGGCGCGCCAGGTTGCGTTTCTGGCCGAAGACCGTCGCCAGGCTGGAGCCGGCCCATTCGAGATCCGGCGACTCAAGGCTGACGGCAAACGACATTTCGGTCTCGACGCTCGCTACCTCAAGCTGTGCAAAAAGTGCGGTCAGGTTCGGATAGGTCTTGTGGTTGAAGACGAGGAACCCGGTATCGACGGGATGCGTCACGCCATCGACGGTGACATCGACCGTATTGGTATGGCCGCCCAACTTTTCGCCGGCCTCGAACAGTGTCACTTCATACTGTTGCGACAGTAGCCAGGCGGCCGACAAGCCGGAGATGCCGCTGCCGATGACGGCGATTTTGCGGATGGGGGTTTGCGTTTTCATGACGAGCCCTTTCGCCTGGATGATCAGGCGTTGCGTCCATGGATTTCGGCATAGGCCGAGTGGTTGTGGATGGACTCGAAGTTCTCCGACTTCACCGTCCATTCGGCAATTCGCGGTTCATCCATCAGGCGCAGGGCGATGTCGCGAACCAGGTCTTCAACAAACTTGGGGTTGTCGTAGGCACGCTCGGTCACCCATTTTTCATCGGGGCGCTTGAGCAAGCCGAAGACCTCGCAGGAAGCCTCTTCTTCGGCAATGCGAACAAGCGCCTCGATGCTCATTTCGGCCCGCAGCAGGACAACAAGCGTGATGTGCGAACGCTGGTTGTGCGCGCCGTAGTCGGAAATCTTCTTTGAGCACGGGCACAGACTGGTCACCGGCGCAACGACTTCAAGCCGTGTTTCAGCGTAATTCCCGGCGCGCTTTTCGAGGACAAGGGTGACGTCGTAGTCGAGCATGCTCTCTACCCCGGAGACCGGCGCCGCCTTGGTGATGAACCAGGGGAATGTCATTTCGATACGGCCGCTGGTCGCGTCAAGACGGACCAGCATTTCTTCAAGCATGCGCTGCAACCCGGCCATCGACATCGGCGAACGGCGACTTTCGAGAAGTTCAACGAAACGCGACATGTGCGTCCCTTTCACCTCGGGTGGCAATCCGACCGACATGGCCACGGTAGCCACCGTATGGCGGACCTCGCCGCGATCGGAAAACAGCGCCAGCGGGTAGCGCAGGCCGCGCACACCCACCTGGTGGATCGCCAGTTGGCGCTCGTCCGGGCTGGACTGCACGTCAGCCAGGAAAAATCTTTCGGGTGCATTCATCGTCATCTCCGTCGTTATGAGCGGGTTGGTCTTGCGTTGAGACTGTTACGGCTTGCGCGCCAGGAATTCCTCGACCTTGGCCAACAGCTTCTTGTCGTCCGGGTCGGTGAAGCTGGAGTAGGCAATGACTTCCTTGCCGCTGCGATCGATCAGATATTTGTAGAAGTTCCACTTGGGGCTCGTGTCGCTGAGGCGGATCAGCTCCGCGTAGAAGGGGTTGATCGACTTCCCCTTGACCGTGGTCTTGGCAAACATCGGAAATTCGATGCCATAGGTCAGTCGGCAAAATTCGGCGATTTCCTTGTTGCTGCCCGGCTCCTGCTCGCCAAAGTCATTGGTCGGAAAACCGACCACGACCAGTCCGCGATCACGAAGCCGTGCATACAGCTTTTCCAGCCCGTCGTACTGCTTGGTGAATCCGCAATAGCTGGCGGTGTTCACCACCAGCAGCACCTTGCCCTTCCACTCACAGAGCGACTGCGGCTTTTCATCGTGCAGACGGGGGAAGCTGTGATTGAGCAGCGCCGGGCAGGACATCTCGGCAGAATTTGCGTTCTTTTCCGCGCTCGTTGGCGCGTTGGTCGCAGCGGTCGCTGGCAGGACAAGCAGCAACGTTGCCGCCAGCAACGGGCGCAGGCACCTGGCGAGCAGAAATTGAACGAGCGAATTGCGCATTTTTACGATTCCTTCTTCAACAAATCAGCCGCTGGGTGTTTTGATGCGCCCCACCCTGCTACCGATAAAAACTTGTTTTGTGGTAGACAAACAATCAAACTTTCAGTCACAGGAAAATGCGCTTCCAGCCCGTATGCACTCCAGGAACCGGTCACCCCGGCTTGGCGCACACCGAACAAAGCAGCCTGCTGGCGAGGTGTCTTGCGGCTTGACGGAAAGGGGTTGGTGTTCATAATTTGTCCTGGACAAATAGATCAGTTGCTCCTAAGATAGCCTTCAGAAACCCCGATGTCAACCGTTTGTCCAGGACAAATTATGAATCGCCCCGCTTTTACGATTGCTGCCGTTGAACGCGACACCGGCGTCGCCAAGGACACCCTGCGGGTGTGGGAGCGCCGCTACGGTTTCCCGACTCCCGAGCGTGATGGCAACGGCGAGCGGCTCTACCCCGCCGACCAGGTGGACAAGCTGCGGCTGATCAAGCGGCTGATGGATCAGGGGTTCAGGCCCGGCCGGCTGATGGCGGCCGCCGACGAGGAACTCGCGGACATCGTCAGCAGTGCGCCACAAGCCCGCGTCGCCACGCCGACCGGCGACAATCTGCAGATGGCAATCCTGACCTTACTCAAGGCCAACGACGCCCGCGCGCTGCGCGGGGCGCTCAATCAGGCGATGCACCGTCAGGGTCTGCAGAATTTCGTACTGGAAACCGTTGGCCACCTCAACTGTGCCGTGGGCGAAGCCTGGATGCGGGGCGAACTGGAGGTTTTCGAGGAACACCTCTATACAGAGCAGATGCAGGCGCTGCTGCGCCAGGCGATCAGCGCCCTGCCCGCCAGCGGCGGTCTGCCGCGCGTCGTCCTGACGACCGTTCCGGATGAGCAGCACGTACTCGGCCTGCTGATGAGCGAGGCCTTGCTGGCGCTGGAAGGAGCGAGCTGTGTTTCGCTCGGCACGCAAACCCCGATTGCCGACATCGGCATGGCCGCCAGCGCCCATCAGGCGGACATCGTAGCCCTGTCGTTCTCATCGGCCTTTCCACAGCGGCAGGTGACGCCGCTATTAACCCAGTTGCGCACGCTCCTGCCTGCGCACATCAGGCTATGGGCCGGCGGCAGCGGCGTTGCGCGCTGCACCCCACCCGGCGACACGGCCCTGCTGCACACGCTGCCAGACCTGCTGGCGGCGCTTTCAGCCTGGCGGTCGGACAACACAGACAAAGCCGCTGAGCAAACCCGGTAGAATCTCCTGCTTCAGGTACCCCACCACCCAAACACTTCAACCCGAGCCGCCGATGAAGCCCCTACACCCCTCCGGCTTTCGAAGCCAAGATATGCCCCCCCGAGCAACTCGCCAACCGCATCGGCGATCTTCCTCGACCACTGGTTTTCACCAATGGCTGTTTCGACATCCTGCACCGCGGCCATGTGACCTACCTGGCACAAGCCCGGGCGCTGGGTGCTGCGATGATTGTTGCGTTGAATAGCGATGCGTCAGTGAAGCGCCTCGGCAAGGGGGACGAGCGTCCGGTCAACACGCTGGCCGACCGGCTGGCGGTGATGGCTTCGCTGGCCTGTGTCGATATGGTTACCTGGTTTGACGAAGACACGCCGCTGCAGCGCATTCTGGCCATCCGCCCGGACATTCTGGTCAAGGGCGGCGACTGGGCGCCAGAGCGTATCGTCGGCGCCAGCGAAGTCAGGGGATGGGGAGGTGCCGTGCATTCGATCCCGTTCATCCACGAGAAATCGACGACGGCGCTGCTCGAAAAGATTCGCCGACTCTAAAGGACGATCTGCGTCCCGAGTTCGACGACGCGATTCGACGGGATCTTGAAAAAGGCCGTGGCGCTGCCGGCATTGCGGAACATGGCAATGAACAGCTTGGTGCGCCAGATGCTCATCTCCGAACCGAAGCGCGGGATCAAGGTTTCGCGGCCGAGGAAAAAAGAGGTATCGAGCAGTTCCAGATGCAGTCCGGCAGCCGCACACAAGGCCAGGGCGGCCGGAATGTCCGGCTCATCCTTGAAGCCGTACTGGACGATGACCCGGTAGAAATCGCCCTTCAGCTTATGTACTTCGACGCGGTCGATCTCGGGCACGTAGGGCACGTCGAACACCTGCACCGACACCAGCAGCACGCGTTCGTGCAACACCTTGTTGTGCATGAGATTGTGCAAGAGGGCGTGCGGCACGCCGTTGGGGTTGGCATTCATGAACACGGCCGTCCCCTGCACGCGGGTTGGCAAGCCGATCAGCAAGGCGTCGATGAAAGCATCGAGCTGCAGCGCCTCGCCCTGCAGGCGCTCGTTGAGCAACTCCCGTCCGCGCTTCCAGGTGGTCATCAGCACGAAGATGCCGCAACCGGCGACCAGCGGGAACCAGCCCCCGTCTGGAATCTTGAGGATGCTGGCGTACAGGAAGGTCAGCTCGACAACCATGAACGCGGAAAACAGCGCGATCGCCCGGTTCCATCCCCAGCCCCAGACCTTGGCGACGACCACGGTTGCCAGCAGCGAGGTGATGACCATGTCGCCGGTAACCGCAATACCGTAGGCGGCCGCCAGATTGTTCGAAGACTTGAAACCGAGCACAAGGATGGACACTGCCGCCAGCAAGCCCCAGTTAACTGCAGGCAAATAGATCTGCCCCTGTTCCCTGGCGGAGGTGTGCTGGACCTCCATGCGCGGCATGAAGCCGAGCTGCATGGCCTGGCGCGAAATCGAGAAGGCGCCGGAAATAACCGCCTGCGAGGCGATCACGGTGGCAACGGTGGCGAGACCGACAAGCGGAATCAATGCCCAGTCAGGTGCCGAGAGAAAGAAGGGGTTTTGGGCCGCCGCCGGGTTGGCAAGGATCAGCGCCCCTTGTCCAAAGTAATTGAGCACCAGCGCCGGCAGCACGAAACCATACCAGGCCAACTGGATCGGCTTGCGACCAAAGTGGCCCATGTCGGCATAAAGCGCCTCGGCGCCGGTGACCGCCAGCACGACGTTGCCCATGGCCATCAGCGCCAGGGCCTTGTTGGCATCGAGAAAGCTCAGGCCGTACCAGGGATTGATCGCCTTGAGCACCATCGGGTTGGCAATCAGGTTATAGATGCCCAGCACCGCCAGCACGCCGAACCAGATCAGCATGACGGGCCCGAAGAAGGAACCGACCGCTGCCGTACCGCGTTTCTGCACGAAGAACAGCCCGAACAGCACCAGCAACGTAACGGGTATAACGAAGGGGTGCAGCGCAGGGGCGATCACCTCCAGGCCTTCCACCGCAGAAAGCACCGAAATCGCCGGCGTTACCATGCCGTCGCCGTAGAACATCGCCGCGCCCAGCACGCCGATGATGGTGATGATTTTCATGCGCCGGGCGTTGCCCTGGGCATCGTGCAGGGCCAGGGCGATCAGCGCCATGATGCCGCCTTCGCCACGGTTGTCGGCACGCATGATGATGGACACGTACTTCAGCGAAACGACGATGATCAGCGCCCAGAAAAAGAGCGAGAGACTGCCAAGCACGTTCTCTTCGGTCAGCGGAATAGGATGATTGCCGGCAAAGACTTCCTTCATCGCATAAAGCGGGCTGGTGCCGATGTCGCCATAGACCACCCCGAGAGCGGCCAGGGCAATGCCTGCCAAGGCCTTTTTCTGTGGCGAAAGCTGGGAATCATTCGACATTGTTCGGTCGTCCGTAAAGTTCTCTGGGGGCCGGCAGGCGCGTTCGTCAGCCGTGCAGTGCCGACTTGAGCGAGGCCACTTCCTCGTCCGACTCTTCCAGCAAGCCCTGCAAGGTTTCGGTATCGAAAAGGGCCGTCAGCGCCGAAGTATCAACCGACGTACCGAACTGCGGGTCACGCCAGGCGCAGACGGTATTGGCCATCTTGTTGGCGACGAAGAGGACTTCTGGAAGCGTGCGGATTTCGCTCAGTGCGCGCTCTGTTTCATGCTCCTGCACCGCCTTCAGCACCGCTTCTGGCTGCCCCAGCGCGGCCAGCAGGGCGTGGCCGATATTGTCGTGCCACTGCTCCAGCAGGGAATGCAGTTCCACCTTGTCAGCGGATAACTCCGGGAAGTTGGCGGCACGCGACAGCAGGTAGAAAACGCCGATATCGTGCACCAGCCCGGCAAACATCGCCTCATCGGGATTGGTGCGCGAGAACTTCCGGGCCAGAACGCGGCACAGCGCCGCGACATGGACGGTGTGCTCCCACAGCCGCTTCGACAAGTCGCCGAAATTCTGCATGTTCTTCGACTTGAGCAACTGCTCCATCGCCACGGCGAACGAGACGGTCCGCACTGCTTCCATACCGACACGATTGATGGCGGTCTTGACGTCGGCAACGGCTCGTCCGCCCGGGTTCATCGCCACCGAATTGGACATGCTGATGATCTTGGCGCTCATCAAGGGCTCGGCACCAACAAGCTGGGCCAGTTGATCGACGGTGAGATTCGGGTTTTTCAGGGCCGTACGCACCTGAAAGGTAATGTCCAGGAAGGTGGGAAAGCTCACCTTGTCGCCGGAAAGGTCCTGAGCCACGTCTTCCAGGATCTTGAAACAGATCTGCTTGCTCACAAGGCAGCCCTCGAATGTTGCACTGCCGCAATTTTGCACCAATTCGCGGTGAGCGGGGCAACTATCCAAACGTGAAGGCACGAGCAGAACGCCAAGCAAGCCACCAACATCAACGACCCTTGCGCAGGCGACAGAAGCTTACGTAGCCTCACTCACTCCGTCAGCACCGGAGCAAATCGACAAGCTGACGACGATCTTCCGGGCGCACCACAACTACCTCTGAATTGGCGAGGGTAAGGACTCCCGAAAGAAGGGAACGCCGGCGATACGCCTCGGACCGGCCAAAGCTCCTCTGGATTACACGGACATCATCTATTTTCCTTGCTCGCAATTAACCAACTTGCCAAATAAACCAACTAGGTTAATACTGGTACATGGAGAAATCAGCGCCTCACTGCCGGCTGCCGGTCGTCAAAGCGTTGACTGAGGCGGGCAAGGTTCGGTCAACGATGTCTGCGCTGACGGGCGGTGCTGCCTTGGGTTTTGACTTTGCCGGGATTGTGGAGGTGGTGCTGGCGCTGACGCCGGTCGATTTCTACAAGAGCATGACGACCCACGCGGATCACCGTATCTGGCAGGACGTGTATCGGCCGATGACGGCCGCCGGAGAGGTCTACCTGAAACTCACGGTCATTGATGACGTACTCATCGTATCCTTCAAGGAGCTATGAACATGAAATGTCCAAGTTGCGCCGCAGCCGAACTGGTCCGTGACACTCGCGACATGCTGTACACCTACAAGGGCGAGACAACTTCCATACCGGATGTGACGGGGGACTATTGCCTGGCCTGCGGGGAGGCGGTACTGGATATGGCGGAATCGACCCGGACCAGCCTAGCGATGCTGGAATTCAACAAGCAGGTGAATGCGACGATCGTTGATCCGGCGTTCATCGCCAGCGTGAGGAAGAAACTGGCGCTGGATCAGCAACAGGCAGCCGAAATTTTCGGTGGCGGCGTAAATGCGTTTTCGCGTTACGAAAACGGGAAAACCCGGCCGTCGCTGGCACTGGTGAAGTTGCTCAAGGTACTTGATCGCCACCCGGACTTGCTCGACGAGGTGCGCGCTGCGTGATTCGTAGACCGATGAACCCAAAGAAAAAGCCGACCAAAAACCAGGTCGGCTGAATCTTTACACCAGACAGGTGCGGGTCAGAACGGAATGTCGTCTTCCATGTCGTCGAAGCTCGGCTTCTTGCCGGCTGCAGCGGGCTTGGCACCGCCATAGGCCGGGGCACTGTCGCCGCCACCGCCACCATACGACGGCGAGGGCTCGCCCTGACCCTGACGCGAGCCGAGCATCTTCATTTCTTCGGCTTCAATCTCGGTCGTGTAGCGCTCCTGACCATCCTTGTCCTGCCACTTGCGGGTACGGATACGGCCTTCGATATAGACCTGCGAACCCTTCTTCAGGTACTGGCCGGCCACTTCGGCCAGGCGGCGGAAGAGCACGACGCGGTGCCATTCGGTGGCTTCCTTCTTCTCGCCGCTGGCCTTGTCCTTCCAGCTGTCGGTCGTTGCCAGACGCAGGTTGGTCACCGGGTCGCCGCTCGGCAGGTAGCGCGTTTCGGGGTCGGCACCGAGGTTGCCGACGAGGATCACTTTGTTTACCGAAGCCATTTTTCTGTCTACCTCCAGAGGTTTGTATTTGAATCGCTTTTCAAGCAGCCTGTTTCTTCACCCGCAGCGGCAGCGGCGCCATGGTCAGGCCAAAACCCAGCCAGACCAGCGTCAGCAAGCCACACACCAGATACACGGCATCGGCACCGAAACGCTGCGCCAGCAGGCCGCCAAGGGCGCCGCCCACGGCCAGCCCCAAAGCCTGAGTCGTATTATATATGCCGAGCGCCAGCCCCTTGGCTTGCGGTGGCGCGATACGCGAGATCATGGATGGCAGCGAGGCTTCGAGGATGTTGAAGCCAACGAAGAAGACGAACAGGAAGAAGAAAAGCGACCAGACGCCCTCGCCGAAGGCGGCAAAACCCATCTGGGTCAGCAGGATCAGGCCAATGGCGATATTGAAGACCGGCTTGGTCTTGTTCTTCTTCTCGGCAACGATGATCGCCGGGATCATCAGCACGAAGGACAGCAGCAGCGCCGGCAGATAGACCTTCCAGTGGTCGGCCAGGGCCAGGCCGCCGGCTTTCACCAGCGCCAGCGGAATCACCACGAACATGGCCATCTGCGCCATGTGCAGCGTGAAAATGCCGAAATTGAGGCGCAGTAATTCCTTGTCAAAGGCCACCTTCGAAAACGGAATCGGCCCCATTTCATGCGGTTCGGGCGGCGGCGGCTCCGGCACCACGTAGAGCACGAGCAGGATAGCGGCCAACGCCAGCGTGCCGGTCAAGCCAAAGAGCCCACCCATGCCGATGGCCTGGTAAAGGATTGGCGCAATGACCAGCGACAGCGCGAAAACGAGGCCGATCGAGGAGCCGATCATGGCCATTACCTTGGTGCGGTGCTGTTCGCGCGTGAGGTCGGCGGCCAGCGCAGTGACGGCAGCGGAGATGGCCCCCGCCCCCTGCAGGATGCGGCCGGCAATGACCCAATAGATATCCGGTGCCAGCGCAGCAACAAAGCTGCCGATGGAAAAGATGACGAGGCCGATGATGATCACCCGCTTGCGGCCATAACGGTCGGAAGCGGCGCCAAAGGCGATCTGCAGCATGGACTGGGTGAGTCCGTAGGCGCCGAGGACGATGCCGACCATGGTCAGGTTATCACCACCGGGGATACTCTGGGCATGCACGGCGAAGACCGGCAGGATCAGGAACAGACCCAGCATACGCAACGCAAAAATGGCGGCGAGACTGGCGCCGGCGCGCTTTTCGTCACGCGTCATCGGGTCGGCCGAAGGAGAAAACATGGGAGCTATTCGAGGTTGGTTCATGCTGGGGAAGGGGCGTATATTATCAGGTTTGCTCACTTATCCCTCTAGGCTCCAGACCCCCCAATGGAAGAAATCCGCATACGCGGCGCGCGCACGCATAATCTCAAAAATATCAGTCTCGACCTGCCGCGCGACAAACTCATCGTAATTACCGGGCTTTCCGGCTCCGGAAAATCCTCGCTGGCCTTCGACACCCTCTACGCCGAGGGCCAGCGCCGCTACGTCGAGTCGCTCTCGGCCTACGCCCGCCAGTTCCTGCAGATCATGGAAAAACCGGACGTAGACCTGATCGAGGGCCTGTCGCCGGCGATTTCGATCGAGCAGAAGGCAACCAGCCACAATCCGCGCTCGACCGTGGGCACGGTCACCGAGATCCACGACTACCTGCGCCTGATGTTCGCCCGCGCCGGCACGCCGTTCTGCCCGGAACACCAGCAACCGCTGGAGGCGCAGACCGTGTCGCAGATGGTGGACCACGTGCTGGCGCTGCCGGAGGACACCAAGCTGATGATCCTCGCGCCGGTGGTGGCCAACCGCAAGGGCGAGCAGATGGACCTTTTCTCCGAGCT
The DNA here is from genome assembly GCA_016710885.1 of Candidatus Proximibacter danicus. Classification (GTDB taxonomy): domain Bacteria; phylum Pseudomonadota; class Gammaproteobacteria; order Burkholderiales; family Rhodocyclaceae; genus Proximibacter; species Proximibacter danicus. The sequence goes on along the minus strand of JADJUC010000010.1, from coordinate 77,308 downwards.
GCGCGCGCAGGGCTTTGCCCGGGTCCGCGTGGACGGCAAGGTCTATGAGATCGACGACGTACCGAAGCTCTCGAAGAGCCAGAAGCACACGGTCGATGTCGTCGTCGACCGCCTCAAAGTCAGAGAGGACATGCGCCAGCGGGTCGCCGAGTCCTTCGAAACCGCGCTGCGCCATGCCGAAGGCCGGGCCATCGCGCTGGAGATGGACAGCGACACCGAGCACCTGTTCTCGGCCAAGTTCGCCTGCCCGATCTGCTCCTACTCGTTGCAGGAACTGGAGCCGCGCCTATTCTCCTTCAACAACCCGATGGGCGCCTGCCCGAAGTGCGACGGCCTTGGCGTCATCCAGTTCTTCGACCCCAAGCGCGTTGTCGCCCACCCCGACCTGTCGCTGTCGGCCGGCACCATCCGCGGCTGGGACCGGCGCAACCAGTTCTATTTCCAGTTGCTGACCTCGCTGGCCAGCCACTTCAAGTTCAGCATCGACACGCCGTGGAACGAGCTGCCGGAAGATATCCAGAAGCTGGTGCTGTTCGGCTCCGGCCGGCAGATGATTCCGTTCAGCTACCTCAACGAGCGCGGCCGCGCGACGATCCGTGAGCACAGCTTCGAGGGCATCATCCCCAACCTCGAACGCCGCTACAAGGAGACCGACTCGGTCGCCGTACGCGAAGAACTTTCCAAGTTCATCAGCGATTCGGTGTGCCCTGTCTGCGAAGGCACCCGCCTGCGGCTGGAGGCGCGCAACGTGCGCATCGGCGGTGCAACGCTGCACCAGATCAGCCACATGCCGCTCGGTGAAGCCCGCGATTTTTTCCTGAAACTGAAGATGACCGGCCACAAGGCCCAGGTCGCCGAGAAAATCCTCAAGGAAATCACCAGCCGCCTGCAGTTCCTGATCAACGTCGGCCTCGACTACCTGTCGCTCGACCGCTCGGCGGAAACGCTGTCCGGCGGCGAGGCGCAGCGCATCCGGCTGGCCTCGCAGATCGGCTCCGGCCTGACCGGCGTCATGTACGTGCTGGACGAGCCGTCGATCGGCCTGCACCAGCGCGACAACGAGCGCCTGCTGCAGACGCTCAAGCAACTGCGCGACATCGGCAACACGGTGATCGTCGTCGAGCACGATGAGGACGCCATCCGCGCCGCCGACTACGTGGTCGACATCGGCCCTGGCGCTGGCGTCCATGGCGGCGAGATCGTCGCCGAGGGCACCCCGGCCGAGGTTGAAAACCATCCCGACTCGATGACCGGCGCCTACCTCTCCGGCAAGCGCCAGATTGCCGTGCCCGAAAACCGGCGCAAGCCCGACCGCAAGAAGCTGCTGCATGTGCTCGGCGCCACCGGCAACAACCTCAAGGAGGTTTCGCTGGAACTGCCGGTCGGCCTGTTCACCTGCATCACCGGCGTTTCCGGTTCCGGCAAGTCGACACTGATCAATGACACGCTCTACGCTGCTGCGGCCAAGCATCTTTACGGCTCCTCAACCGAGCCGGCGGCGCACAGCGAGATCATCGGCCTGGACAATTTCGACAAGGTCATCAACGTCGACCAGAGCCCGATCGGCCGCACGCCACGTTCCAACCCGGCCACCTACACCGGCCTGTTGACCCCGATCCGCGATCTGTTTTCCGGCGTTCCTGAGTCGCGCACGCGCGGCTACGGCCCCGGCCGTTTCTCGTTCAACGTCAAGGGCGGTCGCTGCGAAGCCTGCCAGGGCGACGGCGTGATCAAGGTCGAGATGCATTTCCTGCCCGACGTCTACGTGCCCTGCGACGTCTGCCACGGCAAGCGCTACAACCGCGAGACGCTGGAGATCCAGTACAAGGGCAAGAACATCTACGAAATCCTGCAGATGACGGTCGAGCAGGCACGCGAGTTCTTCGACGCGGTGCCGGTCGTCGCCCGCAAGCTGCAGACCCTGGTCGATGTCGGCCTCTCCTACATCACCCTCGGCCAGAGCGCGACCACGCTGTCCGGCGGCGAGGCGCAGCGCGTCAAGCTGGCGCTCGAACTCTCCAAGCGCGATACCGGCCGCACGCTGTACATCCTCGACGAGCCGACCACCGGCCTGCATTTCCAGGACATCGAGCTGCTGCTGTCGGTGCTGCACCGCCTCGCCGACCACGGCAACACCGTCGTCGTCATCGAGCACAACCTCGACGTGATCAAGACTGCCGACTGGCTGGTCGACCTTGGCCCCGAGGGCGGTGGCGGCGGTGGCCGCATCATCGCCGCCGGTACGCCGGAAACCGTGGCCAAGACTGCAGAGAGCTACACCGGCCAGTTCCTCAAGCCCTTGCTCAAGCGGCACAAAGGAAAAGCATGAGCTCCCCATTCAAGGGCGCACAAGGCCTGCGTCGGCTGATCAACGCCTTCGGTTATTCGCGTGACGGCTTCGCCGCCGCCTGGAAACACGAAGCCGCTTTCCGTGAAGAGTTGATGCTCGCCGCCATCGCCATTCCCGCCGGCTTGTGGCTGGGGCAGAACGGCATCGAGCGCGCCCTGCTGGTCGGCACCATCCTGATCGTGCTGATCGTCGAACTGTTGAACTCGGCCGTCGAAGCGGTGGTCGACCGGGTGTCGCCCGAGCGTCACGAACTTTCCAAACGCGCCAAGGACATCGGCAGCGCCGCCGTACTGGTCACGCTGATGCTGGCCGCTGCCGTGTGGGCGCTGATTCTCATCCCGCACTACCTTTAACGCTGTTCCACCTCCGAGCCCTATGCGCACCGATACGCCGCAGACCATTCATCGTGCCGACTACCAGCCGTTGAGCTGGAATGTCACCCATGTCGACCTCCACTTTTCCTTGGACCATGCCGCTACGCTGGTCAGCAGCAAGCTGACGCTGAAGCGCAATCCGAACGCACCGCGCGGGCCGCTGGTACTGCTCGGCGACGAACTGGAACTGGTATCGCTGAAGATTGACGGACGCGAACCCGCCACACAACGCATCACCCCGACGCGCGTCGAGGTCGATATTGAAGGGGACTCGGCTACCGCCGAAATCGTCACCCGCATTGCCCCGGAAAAGAACACGGCATTGTCCGGCCTCTACACCTCGCGCGGCGGCTTCTTCACGCAGTGTGAGGCGGAAGGCTTCCGCCGCATCACCTGGTTCCCGGACCGCCCCGACATCATGGCGCGCTTCGTGGTCACGCTCGAAGCCGACAAGGCGAAATACCCGGTGCTGCTGTCCAACGGCAACCTCGTCGGTCAAGGTGAGTTGCATAACGAACACCCGGACCGACATTTTGCGCGCTGGGAAGACCCCTTCCTCAAGCCCTGCTACCTGTTCGCGCTGGTGGCCGCCGACCTCGCCGTCAATGAGCGCCACATCCTGACCGCCTCCGGCCGCGAAGTGCTGTTGCAGATCTGGACCGAGGCAGCCAGCCTCGACCGCACCGAACACGCAATGGATTCACTGGTGCGCGCCATCCGCTGGGATGAGCAGCGCTTCGGGCTGGAACTCGACCTTGAACGTTTCATGATCGTGGCCGTCTCCGACTTCAACATGGGCGCGATGGAAAACAAGGGCCTCAACCTCTTCAATTCGAAGCTGCTGCTGGCCACCCCGGACACCGCCACCGATGTCGATTACGAAAACATCGAAGCCGTTGTCGCCCACGAGTATTTCCACAACTGGACCGGCAACCGCGTTACCTGCCGCGACTGGTTCCAGCTGACTTTGAAGGAAGGCCTGACTGTTTTCCGCGACCAGGAATTCACCGCCGACATGCTGGCGGCTGAAGGCGGAGATTCAAAAGCCAGAGCCGTCAAGCGCATCGACGACGTGCGCGTGCTGCGCGCCGCCCAGTTCCCGGAAGATGCCGGCCCGATGGCGCACCCGATCCGCCCGGACAGCTATCAGGAGATCAACAACTTCTACACCGCCACCGTGTATGAGAAGGGCGCCGAGGTGATCCGCATGATCGCCACGCTGCTCGGCCGCGACGGTTTCCGCAAAGGCATGGACCTCTACTTCCAGCGCCACGATGGGCAGGCGGTAACCTGCGACGATTTTGTCGCGGCCATGGCCGACGCCAACAACCGCGACCTGTCGCAGTTCCTGCGCTGGTATTCGCGCCCCGGCACGCCGGTTGTTACGGCAACGGGCGAATACGCTGCCGCAACGCAGACCTACACACTGACCCTGACACAGCCAGCGGAGGGCAAGGATGGACCGCTGCTGGTTCCGGTCGCCATCGGCCTGATCGGCGCCAACGGTCGCGACCTGCCCGACACCAGCTCGCCTGCTCGAACTCGACACCACCGAGAAGACCTGGACCTTTACCGGCATCGCCGAGCGCCCGGTGCTGTCGCTGCTGCGCGGCTTCTCGGCGCCGGTGCTGGTCAATTTCGCGGAAGACGACGCCACGCTTGCCTTCCGCATGGCGCACGATGCCGATCCGTTCAACCGCTGGGATGCAGCACAGCGTTTCATGGAGCGCGCCGTCCTCGGGCTGGCTACTGACGCAGCCGCCGGGCGGGAGCTGGCAACCCCCGAGCCCTTCGTCACCGCCTTCGGCAAGCTGCTCGCCGACCAGTCGCTCGACCCGGCTTTCCACGCGCAGGCGCTGGCGCTGCCGGGCGAGGCCTACCTGCTCGAACGGATGGGGCTGGAAAATTCTGCGGCCGACCCGACAGCTTTACGCAGCGCGCTGATGCACCTGATGCGCGACCTCGGCCAGCGTTTCCTCAACGTTTGGCGCGACCTGCATGCCGCCTGCGGCGTCAAGGGCGAATACCGCTACCACCCGGCCGATATCGGCAAACGGGCACTGGCCAACCTGAGCCTGCGCTACCTGTGCGCGGCCGGCAGCAACACTGGCCGGCAGGCCGCCATGGCGCAGTTCGATGCCGCCAACAACATGAGCGAATGCCTCGGTGCGCTGAGCGCGCTGGTGCACAGCCCGGCCCCCGAACGCGAAGAAGCTCTTGCCGCCTTCGAGCGCCGCTACGCTGATGATGCGCTGGTGCTCGACAAATGGTTTGCGCTGCAGGCCGGCGCCTGGCGCTGGGCTGCCGACGCCGAACCGACGCTGGCCCACGTGCGCCGGCTGATAGCCCACCCGGCATTTACGGCGAGCAACCCGAACAAGGTCTACGCCCTGCTCGGCACCTATTTCCGTGCCAACCCCGGCGAGTTCCACACGCCGGAAGGGCACGCCTTCTGGGCCGAACAGATCGTGGCGCTGAATGCGATCAATCCGCAGGTAGCGGCGCGCATGGCGCGGGCGCTGGAGCGCTGGAGCGCCTTCACGCCGGCGCTGCAGACGTCGATGCAGAAGGCACTGGAAGCGGTAGCGAAGACACCCGACCTGTCACCGGACGTTGCCGAGATCGTTGGTAAGGCGCTGGACTAGCGGCCTCGCGGACTCGAAGGCACGAACGCGGCTTCAAGGGTTCGCATTCCATGAGCCTGAAACCGCTACGCTCGAACATATCCCCTCAAGCTATTGGCAGAGGCACCGGCATCCATATATGATGTGGCACCGACCACAACAAAAACCGTAAAGTGTTGAGTTCATGAGAAAAAAACTGATTTTCATTCTCGCCGCGACACTGCTTTCGTGCCCCGGTGCCTTCGCGCAAACGGATGATGCAACCCTGATCAAGGCCGACGCCATGATCAAGGAAGGCAAGGCGGCGGATGCCTTTGCACTCCTAGAGCCGCTGGAGGCCAAGCTGGCAGGCAATGCCACCTACGATTATCTGCTGGCAACTGCCGCACTGCAGGCCGGCAACCCGAGCCGAGCCACCTTCATCTACGAGCGCATCCTGGCTCTTAACCCCGAGTTCATCGGCGTGCGCGCCGACATGGGCCGCGCCTACTACCAGATGGGTGACCTGGCCCGCGCCAAGCTCGAATTCGAGTCCATCCTGCAGATTTCGAGCATCCCGCCAGACCTGCGTTCTGCGGTAGAAACCTACCTTGCAGCGCTCAATCAGGTCGAGGGCGGCAAGACACGCATCATCGTCGGCTACACTGAGGTGGGATTCGGTCGCGACACCAACGTTCTCGGCCAGGCGTCCAGCAAAATTATCAGCATTGCCAACGGCCAAAGCATCGCCTTGAGCGCCAGCGACCTCAAGCGCCCCGACAACTACCTCAGCTACGGCATGGGAGCCGAACTGATCGAAACCCTGGGCGAAGGCTTGGCCGCATACGTGGGCGCCGACCTGCGCGGCCGCGAACACAACAAGATCGACCCGGCCGACAACTTCAGCCTTGATGGTCGCGCCGGCCTCCAGTACGCAACCGGCAACCACCTCTGGCGCGGCGGCCTCACGCGCGGCCGTTACACGCTGGACAACACCAGCACCCGCGATTCGACCGGCGCCAACCTTGACTGGCGCTATCTGGTCGACAGCCAGAACCAGTTCACGCTCGGCGGAACCACCCAGGCCTTGCGTTATCTGCCGGGAGTCTCCAGAGGGGAAGACTACAACCTGTACATGCTCAACGGCGCGTGGACGCACGTCTTCACGCCAACGACGATCGGCGTACTGACGCTGACCGGCGGCTCAGAGGATGCCAAAGCCGGGCGTTCGGATGGCGACAAGGCCTTCTGGGGCGTTCGCGCCACGCTTCAGCACTCTTTTTCTACCCAACTTGGGACTTTTTTCACGGCAGGCTTCCAAAGGGGTGACTATAGTAAGTACAACACCAGCTACGGCGTTGATCGTCAGGATGAGTTGAGTGATGCAGCGTTGGGGCTGGTGTGGTCGTTACCGGATCGCTGGTCGGTGCGGCCCCTCCTTTCTTACACGAAGAATCGAAGCAATGCAGACATCTACACCTACAGCCGCCGAGACGCCTCGGTGGTGCTGCGCAGGGACTTCTAGCCCCGCCATGGCGACTCCGCACCGGGCCAAGGAGCTCTTTTTCTCGGCATTGCTTCTTGCCTTTGCGCTGTCGGCCGGCGCTGGCTCATCACGCGCCTTGGCTGACGAACTCGCCGGCCAGGTTCAGATCGTCGTCGGTGCAGCGCAGCTGATCGATGCTTCCGGCAAAGCACGGCCGGTCGAACGCGGCAGTCAGGTCCGGCAAGGCGACCGGGTGGTCACCGAAGAGGGAGCGCTGGTTCAGCTCAAGTTGACCGACGGCACCTTCGTTGCTGTACGCACCAACACCGACGTAGCAATCGAAAAATACCGTTACGACGACAAGTCCGCACAGAATTCCAGCCTGTTGCTGAAACTGGCACGGGGTGCACTGCGCTCGATCACCGGGCTGATCGGTGGCAACAATCCGGACGCCTACAAGGTGGTGACCCCGACGGCAACGATCGGCATCCGGGGCACCGACCATGAGCCTGTGTATATCCCGGACCCAAAGCCGGGCGAAACACCGATCGGAACACCAGGCACTTACGACAAGGTCAATTCGGGCGCAACGGTCATCCTTACCCAAGGCGGCATGGTTGACGTCAAGCCGGGGCAGGTAGGTTTCGTACCCATAACGCCGGGAGTGACGCCCAAACTGCTGCCCGTGGTGCCGGATTTCTTCAAGCGACTGGACCCGAAAGGCGACTCCGCCGGTCGCGGCGGAAAGGAATTGGGGAGCAACAAATTCCTCGCCCGCCCCGTGATGAAGCAAGGAATGGACGGTGAACTCAAATCGGTGACGCCTGTTGATACGGTCAAGTCTGAAACCACGTTATCGCCAACCGTATCCAAGACTTTGTCACCAACACTGATCGAACCGTCATCAACGCTGCTTACTGCACCCAAGCTTGAGGCAGCCACGAGCACCGGTATAGCCCCGACAACGACGTTGGTTGCTCCGACTACGACGCTGATTGCGCCGACGACAACGATGATTGCCCCAACGACGACCATCGTGGCACCGGCCACGACAACCATTGCACCGACCACGACGATCAATCCGACGCTGACGCCGAAGATGATCGCGCCGATTCTGTTGAAGTAGCACCAGAAATGCCGGGAGGCCTCGCCATGAAACAACGTATTTTTTTCACCGCTATCGCGGCCACTATTGCCGGGCTAGGCTCCACGCCGGTTTTCAGCCAGAGCGGTGAAGCTGCTCAGGTCATCTTTACCAATGACAAGCTGACGGTGATTGATGCCAAGGGTATCGAGCGCACGGTCAAACAAGGCGAGTTCATCCAGCCGGGTGAGCGTGTACTGACGCCACCGGGCGTGATCGGCCAGATCAGGCTGCCGGACGGTACGCTTCTTGGCGCCAGGCCGGGCACGGATATCAAGCTTGAAGCGATACTCAAAACCTTGGGTAAAAACGTGTTGGTGCTAAATGAAGGCAACGTGCGGGTCATCAACGTCGAACCGCCGAAAGGCCCGAAGCCGATGCCGATGGACGTGATCAGCCCGATCTCGACGATGCAACTCACCGCTGGCGACGGCGAGGCCATGCACATCAAGCCGGGCAGCAAGCAGAACGTGGAGTCGGGCACCTATAACCGTTTGCAGTTCGGTACTGCGGTGGTGCGAAATGACAAGGGAGAACTGCCCCTGCCACCGATGCAGCCGATCTTTGGCGCAAAACTGGGGGTTCCGCTGCTGCCAATCGCGTTCCTGCCGATCAGCTTGGTCAAGTTTGAACCGGTGCTTTCCAATTCGGTACCGTCAACGCTTATATCGCCAACGCTAAGCATTTCGCTTGTTGGTGACCTGAAAACTGCAAGTCCAACGCTCAGCAATTCTCAGTTCTTACCGGCGGGCAGTACCACACAACTCCTTGCTGGTGCGAAGCCTGTGACTGGTCTCGATTCATTTGTTGGCACAACATCGCCGACCGCATTCAATGCCACATCGTTTCTTAGTAACGTCAATCCTGTTACTCAGGCCACGGCAAGCAATCTAAGGATGACATCAAATCAAAGCGGCGCAATATACCGACCAATTTATAAACCGCCCTTAAAAGTAATAAAGCTGCCGTAGCCAAGGTCCCAAATAATAGTCGCTACAGCCCCCTCGCCCACGCCGGGCGCAAAGGGGCTTTTTCTGGCTGGTCGATGGCCTGACGCAGTTCACCTAGCAGTCTTGCCTTGTCCGCCCCCAGCGTACCTTTCAGCGCCAACCAGTTCGAAGCGTGATCGCTGCGGAAGACGGTGCGCTTCAACTCCAGCCCGCCAACAAACCGCTCCAGCTCGACAAACAGCCCGTGCTGATCGAGCGGTTCCCAGCCCGGAAACCCCTCGCGAAAGCGCGCTTCTCCCATCGGAAAACTCACGACCAGCGTAGACACATACTCTGGCTGCGTGGCGTTCATCAGCCGTGCCGAGTTTTCGGCATGCTGCATCGACAAGGCTTGGCCGCCCAGGCCGTTGAGGATCATCACCGAACGCGTGATGCCGGCCTGACCGAGTTTCTCCAGCGCCTCGCGCGTGCTCTCGAAGGTTTCGCCCTTGTTCACCCGCGCCAGCACTTCGTCGTCGCCCGACTCTGCACCGACATAGACCATAGCCAGCCCGGCCTCGGCCAGCGCCGTCACCTCCTCCTGCGATTTCTTTTTCAGGTTGCGCGGCAGGCAGTAGCTGGAGATGCGGCGCACGCCCGGCAGGTGCTGGCGGATCGCCTCCAGGATGGCGAGCAGGCGGCGCGTCGGTAGCACTGTGGCATCGCCATCAGCCAGGAAGATGCGTTTGATATCGTTGCCGAAACGCTCGCCGCAGCGCCGGATGGTTTCCATCACCTCGTCTTCGCTGCGCGCGCGAAAGGCCTTCTGCGGGGCGGTATACATTTCGCAGAAGGTGCAGTGGTTCCACGAGCAGCCGTCGGTCACTGGGAAGATCAAGGATTGCGCTTCGCTCGGTGGACGGAAGACGGGTTCGACGTAACGGATAGGGATGTTTGGCATGGCGGGCGTGTTCTGGTCGATCGGGGATTGCAGACTGCAATTGTCCGCCGTGGCACGCAAAACGTGAACTCTCCTGTGCCGGGCGCGAACTTTCCCGGAAAAATACGGACAAAATGGTCTCCCGATGCAACAAGCACGCAGCGGCCAAACTCACCACAACAAGGAAACAGCAATGACCAGTACCGTAACCCTCGGCGGCAACTCCATTCAGGTGGAAGGCAGCTTCCCGCAGGCTGGCCAGCAGGCGCCGGCCTTCACCCTCGTCGGCAAGGACCTGGCTGACGTCTCGCTCTCCAGCCTGGCCGGCAAACGCAAGATCCTCAACATCTTCCCGAGCATCGACACGCCGACCTGCGCCACCTCGGTGCGCAAGTTCAACCAGAGCGCGAGCGCGCTGCCGAATACCGTGGTGCTGTGCATCTCGGCCGACCTGCCCTTTGCCCAGGGTCGCTTCTGCGGCGCCGAAGGGCTGAACAACGTGCAGACGCTATCGACCATGCGCGGTGCCGGCTTCATCAAGGACTACGGCGTCGCCATCAGCAGCGGCCCGCTTGCCGGGGTGACCGCCCGCGCGGTCGTCGTGCTCGATGAAAGCAACAAGGTGCTGCACAGCGAGCTGGTCGGCGAGATCAAGAGCGAGCCGAACTACGACGCTGCACTGAAGGTACTGGCGTAAGCGATCGCTCACCCACGACAGCGGGCACTTCGGGTGCCCGCTGTTTTTTGGGCAGGCGCGGCACAAGCGGGCATTGCACAATGCGGCATTCGCCCGGGGCTGCACCGCCTGTGATAATTTCAGGCATCCCGACTATTCGCCACCAAGCCTCCGTCACCGTATGCAGCCTGTTTTTTCCCCCAGTTTTCGCGCCGGCGCGCGCGAGGGTTTTCTGGCCTTTCTGCCGCTCTCGGTCGGACTGATCCCCTGGGCGCTGGTCACCGGCATGTCGATGGTCAGCGTCGGTTTCACGCCGCTGCAGGCGATGGGCATGAACGTCATCGTCTTCGCCGGCACCGCCCAGCTGGGCACGCTGCCGCTGATCGCCATCGGCGCGCCGGTGTGGCTGATCGTCGCCACTGCGCTGGCGCTCAACCTGCGCTTCGTGATCTTCAGCGCCGCCATTGCCCAGGGCTTTCGCGGCATGGGTACCGGCGCGCGCTGGCTGTGCGGCCACCTGCTCACCGACGGCGTCTTCGCCACCTGCATCGAAAAAATGATGCGGAACGAAGACCGGCAGTGGCGCCTCGGCTACTATCTGGCGCCGTCGGTCTGGACCTGGCTGCTGTGGCAATGCTTCGCACTCACCGGCGTATTGGCGGCGGGATCGATTCCAAAGAACTGGTCGCTGGAATTCATGGCCACCATTGCCCTCATGCTGCTTCTGCTGCCGATGGCGAAAATGCGGCCGATGCTGGTTGCCGCGCTGACCGGTGGCGCCACTGCCGTTGCCCTGCAAGGCATGCCGCTACGGCTGGGGTTGATCGTCGCCATTTTTGCCGGCATCGCCGCCGGCTTTGCTGCAGAGCACTGGCATGGCAAACGCGACAGCGGAAGGGCCGCGACATGACAGAGGCAAACGTGGGCTTCGGCGATGCCTCCCTTTGGCTGACTTTCCTCCTGATCGGTCTGGCCACCACACTCCCGCGTGCCAGCTTCATTGTTCTCGGCAATCGGGTCGTGCTGCCCGCCGTCGTCCAGCGCGCACTGCGCTACGCCCCGGCAGCCGCACTGGCTGCCATCGTCGTACCGGACATCGTGCTGGTCAGCGGCACTTTCGCGCCCCTCAACCCCAAGCTGGCAGCAGCGGCAGCCACCGTCGCGGCCGCACTTCTTTCGCGCAACCCCTGGTTTCCCTTCATCGCCGGCATGGGGATGCTGCTGGCGCTGCGCATGGCGCTGGGCTGGTAGGCGCGCTGTCAGGCGGCCGTCACCGGTAGCGCTGTCTTATCTACAACACGGCGCAAGACAAAGCTGGTGTGTACGCCGGTCACTCCCTCGATGCGGGTGACCTTGTTCAGCAATAATTCCTGGTAGGCATCCATGTCGCGCACGACGACCTTGAGCTGGTAATCCGCCGACTGCCCGGTGATCAGCAGGCACTCCAGCACCTCCGGCAGTGCCGCCACCTTTTTCTCGAAATTGGCAAAACGTTCCGGCGTGTGGCGGTCCATCGAGATATGCAGCAGCGCGATCAGGCTCAGCCCGAGTTTTCTGGCATCGACCAAGGCCCGGTAGCCGGTAATCAGCCCACTCTCTTCCAGCGCCCGCACACGGCGCAGGCAGGGCGAAGGCGACAGGCCGATGCGGTCGGCCAGCTCCTGATTGCTGAGGCGTCCGTTCTCCTGCAACACCTCCAGAATGTGCCGATCGTAACGATCAATTTCCATGCGATTGCTCCACGAGAACATGTGAAAGCATATTCTGCCATTATTTACTTTTATTTAAGCACTTTCTAGCGCGCATAGCCAATTTCAGACTGCATTTCGCAATCATTCACCGGGGCTTCGCACCTACACTCTCTCCATCCGCCAACCCATTGCCTTCTTCGGCGCCACCGCCCACAACGCGGTGTCCGCCGCCAGCCCTCCTCACAAAGAAGGGCGAGAAAGCCAGGGAAGTTTCACCCTCATCACCGACAGAGAGCGAGATCAAATGCTTAAACAGCCCGACACCAAATACCGCGCCTTCCCCGCGATTCAACTGGCGGACAGGCAGTGGCCGAGCCGCAGCATCACGCAGGCACCGACGTGGATGAGCACCGATCTGCGCGACGGCAACCAGGCGCTGTTCGAGCCGATGAATGCCGATCGAAAAATCCGCATGTTCCACATGCTGTGCGATATCGGCTTCAAGGAGATTGAGGTTGCCTTTCCGTCGGCATCGCAAACGGATTTCGACTTTGTGCGCTGTCTGATCGAGGAAGGCCACATCCCCAACGATGTGACGATCGAGGTGTTGACGCAGGCACGACCGCAATTGATCGAACGCACCATCGCATCGATGGCCGGCGCCCGGCGCGCCATCATCCACGTGTATAACGCGACCTCGCCAGCCTTTCGCGACGTGGTGTTCAGCATGGACAAGGCGGAAGTCCTGCAACTCGCGGTCGATAGCGTGCGCCAGATACGCGCCCTCTGCGACGCGCGCCCGGAAACGGAATGGGTGCTCGAATACAGCCCCGAGCTCTTCTCAGCAACCGAAATGGAATTTGCCTGCGAGGTTTGCGATGCCGTCGTGGACGCCTGGGGCGCTACGCCCGAGCGCAAGGTCATCCTCAACCTGCCGGCGACCGTCGAGATGGCAACGCCCAACGTCTACGCCGACCAGATCGAGTGGATGCACCGCCACCTGGCCCGGCGCGACAGCATCGTTCTCAGCATCCATCCGCACAACGACCGAGGCTGCGCCGTGGCAGCCGCCGAACTTGCCGTGCTCGCCGGGGCCGACCGCATCGAGGGCTGTCTCTTTGGCAACGGTGAGCGCACCGGCAACGTCGACCTCGTCACCCTGGCGCTCAACCTCTACACCCAGGGCATCGACCCCGGCCTCGATTTTTCGGACATCGATGCCATCGCGCGCACCGTCGAAGCGTGCACGCAGCTGCCGATCCACCCGCGCCACCCCTATGTCGGCGACTTGGTATTCACAGCGTTCTCCGGTTCGCATCAGGACGCCATCAAAAAAGGGCTCGGTGCCCGCAGCGAAGACAAGCACTGGGAAGTGCCGTATCTGCCGATCGATCCGTCCGATGTCGGGCGCAGCTATGACTCGATCATTCGCGTCAACAGCCAGTCCGGCAAGGGCGGCATCGCCTACCTGCTTGAAACCGGCTACGGGCTGGTCATGCCACGCCGCATGCAGGTGGAGTTCAGCGGCGTCGTGCAGCGGCACACCGACAAAACCGGGGCAGAAGTTTCGGCCAGCGAGCTTTGGCAGTTGTTCACGCAGGAATATCTCGCGGCCACGACACCTCTGCGCTACGCAGGGCACCATTTGTTCGAACACGGCCACGCTCAAGGAATTCGTCTTGCACTGGCAATGGCTGGCCACCAGCGCACGCTGTCCGGAGAAGGGAACGGACCCATCGATGCGATCATCCACGCCCTCGGCATCCCGGTGCGCGTGCAGTCCTACGAGGAACGCTCGCTCGGCCAGGGGGCTGACGCCAAGGCCTCGGCCTTCATCGAAGTGTCGCTGGAGGGATACGCTGGCACGGCTTACGGGGTTGGCGTCGACGCCAACATCATCACCGCCTCGGTCATGGCGGTGCTCTCGGGGATCAACCGTCTGCTGGTGAGGCACGGCGCGGCAAACGATGATGGTGCGACGGCATTGATGATGCAGGCGATTGCCAGGCGCGGCACGGAAACTGCTGCCGCCTGAGAGAGGCGGCAGATTGCCCGCCTCAAGACAAAGGGCTTGCCAGTGGCAAGCCCTTGATATTGGTGGTGGAGAGGATGAGGATCGAACTCACGACCTCCGCATTGCGAACGCGGCGCTCTCCCAGCTGAGCTACCCCCCCAACGAGCGACCGATTATAGGCCGCTTTAACGAGCAATTCAAACCAGCCGCGCGCCCTCGCCGGAACCATCTCAAGGCGCCAATTGTCCAGACACAGACAATCTCGATGAGCCACGATCATGGACACTTCATGCGATATCGCCACCCGTCACTGCATCCCCTGCGAAGGCGGCATTGCGCCACTTTCCGATGATGCTGCGCAAAGCCTGCTGCAAACGCTGGCAGGCTGGTCGCTGACGGACGGAAAGATCGACAAGACTTACCGCTTCGCCAACCACTACGAAACCATGGCTTTCGTGAATGCGGTGGCGTGGATTTCACACCGTGAGGATCATCATCCGGAACTGACTGTCGGCTATGCGGATTGTCGCGTGCGTTACTGGACGCACGCCATCAACGGACTTTCGGAGAACGATTTCATCTGTGCGGTTAAGGTGGAACGGCTGTTGGCGCGATAGCGGTCCCTCGATACGCCTGCGCGCTACTCGGGACGAACGGCTTTCGGGATTTCAGCCGCCTGCACCGGTCACGGCACGGCGTAGACGATCGGCTACCGCGGCCCATTGCGGGCCTTCAGGAATCGCCTCAACCACAATCAACTCCGTGCCGGCGTGATCGAGATCCCGTAATGCGGCGTACAGCGCATGGGCGTAGCCGACCGGGTCGGCGGGCAGCATTTTCCAGGTGTGCGGCTGCATTTCCGTCGTCTCGGATTGCGGGAGCTGGCTGTGGCACAGCACGCCGCAGCAACTACCGCCGTGGCGCATGCCACTGAGAAAATCGAGCAGGCGCGCGCTATCGACCATGCGCATCGGCGTCTGCGGTGCGTAGTGCGCTTCCAGCGTGCCAGAAGCGCGCGGCGCCCCACCGGCAGGCGCTTGCGGCGCCACGCCGCAGATGGCCTCGATGGCCGTCGGCGAAATATGGCCGGGGCGCAGCAGCACGGGTACGCCGGACGACAGATCAAGGATGGTCGATTCGATGCCGACCGCGCACGCCCCGCCATCAAGCACCAGCGGCACGGCATCGCCGAGTTCTTCACGCACGTGCGCGGCGGTAGTCGGGCTGATGCGGCCGAAGCGGTTGGCCGATGGCGCGGCGATACCACCACTGCCACCCGCCGCAGCAAAGGCGCGCAGCAGGTCGAGGGCAACCGGGTGGCCGGGCACGCGCAAGCCGACCGTGTCTTGGCCGCCGGTTACGGCATCGGGCACACCGGGGGCACGCTTGAGGATGAGGGTCAGCGGACCGGGCCAGAAAGCTTCGGCCAGTTCCCAGGCGCAGTCGGGGATTTCACGCGCCCAGTGGGCAAGATGCGCGGCACCGGGAATATGCACGATCAACGGGTGATCGGCCGGGCGGCCCTTGGCGGCAAAGATTTTGGCGACCGCGGCCGGGTTGGCCGCATCGGCGCCGAGGCCGTAAACCGTTTCGGTCGGAATGCCGACCAGTTCGCCGCCCTTGAGCAGGCGAACTGCCTCCGCGATTTCCGGGGTCATGCGCGGAGGCTGGGACACGACGTCGGCTCTGGTTCAGCGCTTTTTCAAAGTTCCGGCAAGGTCTTGGCCAGCACCTTTTCGGTCTGGCGCACGCGGAAATCGGCAAGTTTTTTCGCCACTTCGGCATCGCTCAGCGCCAGCATGGCAACGGCAAACAATGCGGCGTTGGTAGCGCCGGCTTCGCCGACGGCGAAGGTGGCAACCGGAATGCCGCCGGGCATCTGCACCATCGACAACAGCGAGTCGAGACCCATCAGGTGCTTGGAGGGGATTGGTACGCCGAGCACCGGCAGCTGGGTCTTGGCGGCGAGCACGCCGGCCAGGTGGGCAGCACCGCCGGCAGCGCCGATCAGCACCTTCATGCCGCGGTCGCTGGCGCCTTCGGCGTAGTCAAGCGCTGCATCCGGCGTGCGGTGTGCGGAGAGCACCTTGGCTTCACAGGGGATGCCGAAACTCTTCAAGGTTTCGGCGGCGGCCTTCATGATCGGCCAGTCGGAATCCGAGCCCATGATGATACCGACGAGGGGGTGTTTGGCTTGGGTCATCGTGCGCTCCTTTCAGCAGCTTCAAGAGTGTTGGCTAACAACATGGTGATGGTCATCGGACCGACGCCACCGGGAACCGGGGTGATGGCGCCGGCAACTTCCTTGACGCCTTCGAAATCAACATCGCCACAAAGTTTCCCGTCGGGCAGGCGGTTGATGCCGACGTCGATGACGACAGCACCGGGCTTGACCATGTCGGCAGTGACGAACTTCGGCCGACCGACGGCGGCCACCAGCACATCCGCACGCTTGGTGTGGAAGGCCAAGTCCTTTGTCTGCGAATGGCAGATGGTGACCGTGGCGCCGGCCTGCAGCAGCAGCATGGCCATCGGCTTGCCGACGATGTTCGAGCGGCCGATGACGACCGCCTCGGCACCCTTCAGATTGACGCCAGCTTCCTCGAAGAACTTGGTGACACCGTAGGGCGTGCACGGGATGAACCGCGGCTGACCCTGCATCAGCGCACCGACGTTCTCGGCGTGGAAACCATCGACATCCTTTTCCGGAGCAATGGCCTCGAGCACGGCGTCGGTATCGAAATGCTTTGGCACCGGCAACTGCACGAGGATGCCGTGGATCTTCGCATCGGCATTGAGTTCGGCAATCTTCGCCATCACCACGTCCTGCGCCACATCGGCCGGGTAGGTGATCTTCTCCGAATAGAAACCAGCTTTCTCGCAGGCGGCTACCTTGTTGCGAACATAGACCGACGAGGCCGGGTCTTCGCCAACGAGGATCACTACCAGGCCAGGGCGGGTGCCCTTGGCGGCGAGCGCTTCGGCGCGGGTCTTGAAATCGGCGCGCAGCTTCTGCGCCAAGGCGTTGCCATCGAGAATTTGTGCGCTCATGTCTACCACAAAAATAAAACGGGAAAGGAGAGGTTACCCCCTCCTTTCCCTTTGATCGGATGCGATATTTTACCGCAAATCAGGCGGGGACAGCTTCGCCCTTCAGGGCTGCGGCGGCCGCTGCGCGGCCGGCGGCGAAGGCCTTGCGGTTCTGCTCGATGACGGCTTCGCTCTTGCGGGCGAAACGCTTGAGCACGCACTTTTCCAGCGTTTCCGCCGGGAACGGCAACTGGTCGGCGATGGCACCGAGCATCACCGTGTTGCCGAGGCGGATGTCACCGAGCTCCATGGCAATCGCTGAAGCATCGAAGGCATAGACGCGGGTGCCGGCTTCCTTCATCTGCTGTACCGGATCTTCCGGATACTCGAACAGGCCAAGTTCGACCACCGGCGGCGTCAGGCGGCCGGTATTCATCAACGCCATGCTGTTCGGACGCAGCATGTGCGCCCAGCGCATACCCTCGGCTGGCTCGAAGCCGAGCAGGATATCGGCTTCACCCGGTGCGATCTGCGGTGACAGTACCTTGGGGCCGAAGCGCAGATGCGACGAGACGACACCCCCGCGCTGCGCCATGCCGGCCACTTCGGTTTTCTTCACATCGTGGCCAAGCGCGATGGCGGCCTCGGCCAGGATTTCGGTGGCCGTCATGACACCCTGACCGCCGATGCCGACTACGAGAATATTGGTAATTTCAGACATTCAAAACCTTTCACCACAGAGACACAGAGGCACAGAGAAACACAAGAGAAAAACTCTGTGCCTCTGTGCCTCTATGGTTAATGCCTTTGCATGACGCTGACTTTGGCAACCGTATCGGCATGCACGATGGCATCCGGCGCGCACGGCTGGACGCAGAGGCCGCAGCCGGTGCACACCGAGCTTTCGATGCGCACCCAGGCCAGATCGACCGTCTTGCCCGAGGGCTTGACGACGCTGTCGCGCTTGGTGACGTGGATGGCCGGACAGCCGGTGTCGAGGCAGTTGCCGCAGCCGGTGCACTTGTCGTCGATGACGGTGAAGGGCTTGAGCTTGTGGTAATCCGTGATCAGCACGCAGGGCTCGTTGGTGATGATCACCGACGGTTCCTCGATCTTGGTTTCCTCGCGCAGGCGCTTGAGCAGCGTCGGCAGCTCGTAGGGGTTAACCTCATGCACGCGCTCTTCCTTGACGCCGAGCGCCTTGACCAGCTTGGCGAAATCGACGCGCGGGGCTTCCTCGCCGTGGATGTCGCGGCCGTTGCCCGGGTTGTCCTGACCGCCCGTCATGCCGACGGCGCGGTTGTCGAGCAACAGGATGGTGACGTTGCCACGGTTGTAGACGATGTCGAGCAGGCCCTGCATGCCCATGTGCAGGAAGGTCGAGTCGCCGATCACGGCGACGATCTTCTTGTCCTTCTCGGCCGCGCCGCGCCCCTTGTCCAGGCCCAGCGCCATGCCCATCGAGGCGCCCATCGAGATGCAGGCGTCGAGGGCGTTCCACGGGTGACCGAAGCCGAGCGTGTAGCAGCCGATGTCGCCGGAGATGGTGACGTTGCGCAGTTGCGACAGGGTGTAATAGACGCCGAGGTGCGGGCAGGCTACGCACATCGTTGGCGGACGCGGGAAGACCGGCAGCGGCGGCAGGGTCTTGGCGACCTTCGGCACTTCTTCGCCAAGCAGGCGGGCAATCGCCGGCTTCAGCACATGCGGCGCCAGTTCGCCCTGACGCGGCAAAATCTCCTTGCCGATGACCTTGATGCCCTGCGCCTTCAGTTCGGTTTCGAGCAGCGGCTCGACTTCCTCGGCGACCACGCAGTGTTCAACCGTTGCCGCGAAAGCGCGGATCTTTTCGAATGGCGCCGGGAAGGAAAGGCCAAGCTTGAGCACCGGCGCATTCGGGAAGGATTCCCGCACATGCATGTAGGCCGGGCCGGAGGTGATGAAGCCGACGCGGCGATCCGTCTTGCCCCCCTCGCCGGATTCAACGACGTTGATCGATGTAACTTCAGCCTCTTCGCGCAGCTTGCCTTCGCGCTCGAACATCAGCGGGATGCGGCGGGCGGCAGCACCCGGCACCATCACCCAGCGCGCTGCTTCCTTCTTGAAGCCGGCGGCGACATGGGGTACGCGCTCGCCAACAGTGACCAGTGCCTTGACGTGGCAGATGCGCGTCGTCAAACGCAGGATGACGATCGTCTGGAAACGCTCGGAGAGTTCGTAGGCGAGCTTGGTGTATTCGTAGGCTTCCTGCGAATCCGCCGGCTCAAGGATTGGCACGTGGGCAAAACGACCCCAGAAGCGCGAGTCCTGCTCGTTCTGCGACGATGAGAGACCGACGTCGTCAGCAACCGCCAGCACCAGGCCACCGGCAACACCGGTCAGCGTCAGCGTCATCAGCGCATCGGAGGCGACGTTGAGGCCGACATGCTTCATCGCGCAGAAGGCGCGCGAACCAGCCATGGCAGCACCGAAGGCGACTTCGAGCGAGGTCTTTTCGTTAACCGACCATTCGGAATAGAGGTCCGGGTAGGTGGAGATCACCTCCAGCATTTCGGTCGCCGGCGTGCCCGGATAGGCAGCAGCGACCTTTACGCCGGACTCCCACACGGCGCGCGCCACGGCTTCGTTACCGGACATCAGAAGCCGGCTCTGGGCCGGCGCAGGCATGACAGCCGCCATGGAATCTCCTTGCGTTGCAATATGGTTCAGAAATGAAGGGACAACATAGCGTTTCTGTAACACGTCAGCGTTGACTCACATCAATTACCACACCCCCGGCGTGGGTTTTTGGCAGCCCGGGGTTGACAACAACTTCCCGCATCGTGATACTTCATCCCGTTATATGAAATTGATTGGTGCGGTGCAAAACCATGACAGGGGCACCGTATTAAGCTTGGCCGGTCGCGAACCGATAACTCGCGCCTGGCACCTGGGCGCTGTGGCCTGAATGGCATGCAGCACAAGAACACTTCGCACAAAATGGAGACACCCATGGCAGCTCTACCCGACAACAAAACGGTCGATCTTGATCCGCAGGAAACGCAGGAATGGCGTGACGCACTGGCCAGCGTCGTCGACAAGGAGGGTGCCGAACGTGCCCACTTCCTCGTCGAGGACATGATCGAGCAGGCGCGCGAACAGGGCATCGACCTTCCCTACAGCGCCAACACCGAATACATCAACACCATCCCGGTCGATCAGCAGCCGAAATACCCCGGTAATCCCGACCTGGAAATCAGGATCCACAACTACATCCGCTGGAACGCGATGGCCATGGTTGTCGGTGCCAACAAGGACACCAACGTCGGCGGCCACATCGCCTCCTTCGCTTCCGCCGCTGCGCTGTATGACGTCGGCTTTTCGCACTTCTGGCGCGCGCCTACCGAGAATCACGGCGGCGACCTGATCTTCTTCCAGGGCCACTCGGTACCCGGCATCTATGCGCGCGCCTTCATGCTCGGCCGCCTGACCGAAGACCAGATGAGGAATTTTCGCCAGGAAACGGACGGCAAGGGCATCTCCTCTTACCCGCACCCCTGGCTGATGCCGGACTTCTGGCAGTTCCCCACCGTGTCGATGGGTCTCGGCCCGATCCAGGCCATCTACCAGGCCCGCTTCATGAAGTACCTCGATTCGCGCGGACTGGCCAAGGCCGGTGATCGCAAGGTCTGGGCCTTCCTCGGCGACGGCGAGACCGATGAAGTGGAATCGCTCGGCGCTATCGGCATGGCCGGTCGTGAGCAACTCGACAACCTGGTCTTCGTCATCAACTGCAACCTGCAGCGCCTCGACGGCCCGGTGCGCGGCAACGGCAAGATCATCCAGGAACTCGAAGGCGAGTTCCGCGGCGCCGGCTGGAACGTTATCAAGCTGATCTGGGGCACCCATTGGGACGCGCTGTTTGCCCGCGACAAGAAGGGCATCCTCAAGCAGCGCATGATGGATATCGTCGACGGCGAGTATCAGACCTTCAAGGCCAAGAACGGCGCCTACGTCCGCGAGCATTTCTTCAACACGCCGGAACTGCAGGCGCTGGTTGCCGACTGGACCGATGACGAAATCTGGAACCTGAACCGTGGCGGCCACGACATCTTCAAGATCTTCTCGGCCTACGACCGCGCCATCAAGCACAAGGGCCAGCCGACGCTGATCCTGGCCAAGACCATCAAGGGTTTCGGCATGGGCGACGCCGGCGAGGCGATGAACATCAGCCACCAGGCGAAGAAGATGGATATCGATCAGATCCGTCGTTTCCGCGACCGTTTCTCGCTGCCAGTGCCGGACGACAAGCTGGCCGAGCTTCCCTTCCTGACCTTCGACGAAGGTTCGCCGGAACAGGCCTACCTGCGCGAGCATCGCTTGGCACTCGGCGGCTTCCTGCCGCAACGCCGGCGCAAGGCTGCGCCGCTGGTGATTCCCGCGCTGTCGACTTTCGATTCGCTGCTGAAAGCCTCCGGCACAGGGCGCGAACTGTCGACCACCATGTCCATCGTGCGCATCATGAACATGCTGCTCAAGGACAAGCAGGTCGGCCAGAACGTGGTGCCGATCGTCCCGGACGAATCGCGCACCTTCGGCATGGAAGGCATGTTCCGCCAGGTCGGCATCTGGAACCAGCAGGGTCAGAACTACGTACCGCAAGACCACGACCAGCTGATGTTCTACAAGGAATCGAAGACCGGTCAGGTACTGCAGGAAGGCATCAACGAAGCCGGCGCGATGAGCGACTGGATCGCCGCCGCCACCTCGTACTCGGTGCATAACGTGCAGACCATTCCGTTCTACATCTGCTACTCGATGTTCGGCCTGCAGCGCACCATGGACCTCGTCTGGGCGGCTGGCGACCAGCGCGCCCGCGGCTTCCTGATCGGCGGCACCGCCGGCCGCACGACGCTGAACGGCGAAGGCCTGCAGCACGAAGACGGCCACAGCCTGATCCTGTCCAACCTGGTCCCGAACTGCATCTCCTACGACCCGACCTTCCAGTATGAAGTCGCCGTCGTCGTTCAGGACGGCCTGCGTCGCATGCATCAGGAGCAGGAAGACGTCTTCTACTACCTGACAGTGATGAACGAGAACTACGAGCACCCCGAAATGCCGGCCGGTGCCGAGCAGGACATCATCAAGGGCATGTACCAGTTCAGCAAGGGCGCCGTCGCCGACGGCAAGAAGGCCGCACCGCGCGTGCAGCTGCTTGGCTCCGGCACGATCTTCCGCGAAGTGATCGCCGCCGCTGACCTGCTCAAGCAGGACTGGGGTGTCGACGCCGATCTGTGGGGCTGCCCGTCGTTCAACGAACTGTCGCGCAACGGCAACGACGTCCAGCGCTGGAACCTGCTCAACCCGGCCGAAAAGCCGCGCCTCTCGCACGTCGAGCAGTGTCTCAACGACACGCGGGGCCCGATCGTAGCTGCAACGGATTACGTCCGTCTCTACGCCGAGCAAATCCGCCCCTTCGTCAATCGCCGCTATGTCACGCTCGGTACTGATGGTTTCGGCCGGTCGGACACGCGCGAGAAACTGCGCAACTTCTTCGAGGTGGATCGCCGCTGGGTCACGCTGGCCGCGCTGAAGGCGCTGGCTGACGAAGGCGCCATCGACCGCTCGAAGGTGGCTGAGGCGATCCTGAAATACGGGATCGACGTCAACAAACCGAATCCGATGTCCGTCTAAGGGGGAGCCGACATGAGCAATATCGTGGAAGTAAAGGTTCCGGACATCGGCGATTTCACCGACGTGCCGGTAATCGATGTGTTCGTGAAAGTGGGCGATACCATCAAGGTGGATGACGCTCTGGTCACCCTCGAATCGGACAAGGCAACGATGGACGTGCCGTCCTCCGTGGCCGGCGTTGTCAAGGAAGTGAAGGTCAAGCTCGGTGACCGCATCGCCGAAGGCGCTGTGGTTGTGCTGGTGGAAACTGGCGCCGCGGCAGCGACTGCACCCGCCGCCCCTGCCCCGCAAGCGGCAGCCCCGGCGCCGGCCGCAACGCCTGTTGCTGCTCCGGCAGCCGCACCAGCCGCCGCTGCCGGTGGCAGTGTCGAAGTGAAGGTGCCGGATATCGGCGACTTCGATTCGGTGCCGGTCATTGATGTGTTCGTCAAGGTTGGTGATACCGTCAAGGTCGACGATGCGCTGGTCACGCTCGAATCCGACAAGGCGACGATGGACGTGCCGTCCTCCGCGGCCGGCGTCGTCAAGGAAGTGAAGGTCAAGCTCGGCGACAAGGTTTCCGAAGGTTCGGTGATCGTCATTGTCGAAACCGCCGGTGGTGGTGCTGTCGCTGCAGCAGCGCCGCAAGCGGCGGCTCCTGCACCTGCTGCTGCATCAGCCGCGGCCAGCGCTCCAGCGCCAGCCAAGGCCGCTGCTGCTCCCGCTGCAGCCGTGGCCCCGACCCTGCCGCTGGGCAGCAAGGCGCACGCCAGCCCCTCGGTGCGTGCCTATGCCCGTGAGCTCGGCGTCGATCTCGGCCGCGTCACGGCCACCGGCCCGAAGGGTCGCATCCTCAAGGAAGATGTCACCGGCTTCATCAAGGGTGTGATGTCCGCACCGGCGGCTGCCACTGGTGGCGCCAGCCTCGGTGGTGGCCTCGATCTACTGCCCTGGCCGAAGGTCGACTTCTCGAAGTTCGGCGCGGTCGAAGTTCAGCCGCTGTCGCGCATCAAGAAGATCTCCGGTCAAAACCTCTCGCGCAACTGGGTGATGATTCCGGCTGTCACGTATCACGAGGATGCCGACATCACCGATCTGGAAGCCTTCCGTGTGCAGATCAACAAGGAGAACGAGAAGTCCGGCGCCAAGCTGACCATGCTCGCCTTCCTGATCAAGGCCTGCGTCAAGGCCATGCAGAAGCATCCGGAATTCAACAGCTCGCTGGATGGCGACAACCTGGTGCTGAAGAAGTACTTCAACATCGGCTTCGCTGCCGACACGCCGAACGGTCTGGTCGTGCCGGTGGTCAAGAACGCCGACCAGAAGTCGGTGCTGCAGATCGCCACGGAATCCGGCGAACTGGCCAAGCAGGCGCGCGACGGCAAGCTGAAGCCGGCCGACATGCAGGGTTCGTGCTTTACCATCTCCTCGCTGGGCGGCATCGGCGGCACCTACTTCGCGCCGATCGTCAATGCGCCGGAAGTGGCCATCCTCGGCGTCAACAAGTCGGCGATGAAGCCGGTGTGGGACGGCAAGCAATTCGTGCCGCGCCTGATCCTGCCGCTGTCGCTGACCGCTGACCACCGCGTCATCGACGGTGCGCTGGCCACCCGCTTCAACGTCTATGTCGCGCAGCTGCTCGCCGACATGCGTCGCATGATCGTCTGAGGAACTGACCATGAGCCAACTCATTGAAGTAAAGGTTCCGGACATCGGCGATTTCGACGACGTGCCGGTCATCGATCTGTTCGTGAAGGTCGGCGACACGATCAAGGTGGACGACGCGATCGTCACGCTCGAATCGGACAAGGCGACCATGGACGTGCCCTCCTCGACGGCGGGCGTCGTCAAGGAAGTGCTGGTCAAGCTCGGCGACCGGGTCAAGGAAGGTTCGCTGCTGATCAAGGTGGAAGCTTCGGCAGGTGCCGCTGCGTCCGCACCTGCTGCGGCAGCCGCTCCGGCGGCTGCTTCGGCCACCCCTGCTGCTGCACCGGCTGCTACTGTCGCTGCCCCGGCCGCCGCCAGCCATGGCGGCACGGCCGACATCGAGTGCGACATGCTCGTGCTCGGCGCCGGCCCCGGCGGTTACTCGGCCGCCTTCCGCTCGGCCGACCTCGGCCTGAAGACGGTCATCGTCGAGCGTTACGCAACGCTCGGCGGCGTCTGCCTGAACGTCGGCTGCATTCCTTCCAAGGCGCTGCTGCACGTCGCCGCGGTGATGGAAGAAGCGCAACACGCGGCCGACCTCGGCGTCACCTTTGCCGCACCGACGGTCGACATCGACAAGCTGCGCGCGCATAAGGAGAAGGTCGTCGGCAAGCTGACCGGCGGTCTCGCCGGCATGGCCAAGGGGCGTAAAGTCGACATCGTGCGCGGCTACGGCAGCTTCCTCGACCCGCACCACATCGAAGTCGAAGTCACCGAAGGTGCCGCGCAGGACAAGACCGGCGCCAAGAAGGTCATCAAGTTCAAGCAGTGCATCATCGCCGCCGGTTCCGCGGCCGTGCATCTGCCCTTCATTCCGCGCGACCCACGCATCGTCGATTCGACCGGTGCGCTGGAACTGCGCACGGTGAACGGTGCCGTGCCGAAGAAGATGCTGGTCATCGGCGGCGGCATCATCGGCCTCGAAATGGCTACTGTCTATTCGACGCTGGGCACCCGCATCGACGTCGTCGAGATGATGGACGTGCTGATGGCCGGCCCGGATCGCGACACCGTCAAGGTCTGGGAAAAGCAGAACCTGCACCGCTTCGACAAGGTCATGCTGAAGACCAAGACCGTGGCCGTGGAAGCCAAGGATGACGGCCTCTACGTCAAGTTCGAAGGTGAAGGTATTTCGCCCGAGCCGGTCAAGTACGACATGATCCTGCAGGCCGCCGGCCGCTCGCCGAACGGCAAGAAGATCGGCGCCGAGAAAGCCGGCGTCATCGTTACCGACCGCGGCTTCATCAACGTCGATGCGCAGATGCGCACCAACGTGCCGCACATCTTCGCCATCGGCGACCTCGTCGGCCAGCCGATGCTGGCGCACAAGGCGGTGCATGAAGCGCACGTGGCAGCGGAAGTCGCCGCCGGCCACAAGGCCGCCTTCGACGCCACCGTGATCCCCGGCGTTGCCTACACCCACCCGGAAGTGGCGTGGGTCGGCTACACCGAGGACCAGGCGAAGAAGGAAGGCCGCAAGGTCGAGACCGCCAAGTTCCCGTGGGCCGCCTCCGGCCGCGCCATCGCCAACGGTTGCGACTACGGCTTCACCAAGCTGATCTTCGACGCCGAAACGCACCGCGTCATCGGCGGCGCCATCGTCGGCCCGTCGGCCGGCGACATGATCGGCGAAGTCTGCCTGGCCATCGAGATGGGCGCCGACGCCGTCGATATCGGCAAGACCATCCACCCGCACCCGACGCTGGGTGAAACGGTGGGCATGGCGGCGGAAGTGGCGCATGGTAGCTGTACGGATGTGCCGGCGGCGCGGAAGAAGTAAGCGGTAAGCTGCCAGCACGACCAAAGGCGACGGAGACCCCGTCGCCTTTTTTACGTCCGACGAATTGCATACCGCCTCTCGTGGTATTACACTCACCTTATAGGTAATACAAAAGAGGCTGCAATATGTCGACAACCCTCACCAGCAAGGGACAAGTCACCATCCCCAAGCAGATTCGAGACGCATTGAATCTGGCCCCCGGCTGCTCCGTGGATTTTGCAGTCAATCAGGAGGGCGATGTCGTAATTCATAAAGTGGGCGCACGCCCCAGCCGCAAGCCGGACCGTTTCGAGGCTGCCCGGGGCAAGGCCGACGTCAAATGGCGTACTGACGACCTCATGGCGCTGCTGCGTAGCGAAGACTGATGCTGCTGGTCGATACCAACGTGCTGGTCGATATTCTGGAGAACGATCCGGAATGGGCTGACTGGTCAATTGCCCAACTGCGCGCGCAATCGAAAGTTCACCGGCTGGCAATCAACCCGGTCATCTACGCCGAATTATCGCTGACCTTCTCGACCGTCGAGGCCCTGGACGAAACCATCAAGGATCTTGGGCTGTCCATGATCGAGTTGCCACGCCCGGCGCTGTTCCTGGCTGGCAAGGCATTCGTGCGCTACCGCCGACAAGGCGGCAGCAAAAGCAACGTGCTTGCCGATTTCTTTATCGGTGCACATGCCGCCGTGTCGCGTTACCCACTGCTGACCCGTGACACTCGTCGCTACAGTTCCTACTTTTCCGAGGTGAAGCTGATAACGCCAAGCATTGCCACTTGAGCGGATTCAGAGCTGCTTGTTCGAGTCCAGAATCTTTGATTTTGATTGCGGGAAATTCAAATGAAGCTGACCCGTTTGATGGTTCCCGATCATTAGATACGCCCTGCCACCCGTAGCATATCGAGATAGAGCATCTCCACGCGCTCTCTTGCCCACGGCGTCCGGCGGAGAAATTTCAGGCTCGACGCGATGCTCGGGTCGTGGTTGAAGCAGCGGATATCGATCCGGTCGCCCAAGCCCTGCCAGCCATGGAAATCGACCAGCTCGTTCAACAGCTTTTCCAGCGTCACCCCATGCAAGGGATTGTTTTTCTGCGTATCGGTCATCGCTCCATTATCGTCGAGACAGGTGCCATGGGGGCAGCTTCAATATCCTTTCACGCCCCGACCCCGAAACTTGCCTCGGCCCAAACTTCCCGGTAGCGTCCGGAACTCAATCAACGCTTCAAACACAACGGAGCCATCGATGCTGCAATCGAAGAAAATCGCCCTGGCCGGGCTGCTTGCACTGGCCAGCTTGACCGCCCACGCCGGTACCCCGGAAAAAACCCCGTCCGGCCTGATCTACGAATCACTGAAGGAGGGCACCGGTCCGCAGGCGACGCCAGCGGCCACGGTACAGGTCCACTATCGGGGAACGCTGGTTGACGGCAAGGAGTTCGACAGTTCCTACAAGCGCGGCCAGCCCGCCACCTTTCCGCTCAACCGCGTGATTCCCTGCTGGACCGAAGGTGTCGCCAAGATGAAGGAAGGCGGCAAGGCGAAACTCACCTGCCCGCCGGAGATCGCCTACGGTTCACGCGGCGCAGGTTCGTCCGTGCCGCCGAATGCGACGCTGCATTTCGAAGTCGAGTTGGTCCAGGTTATCCGCTAGCGAACCCTCATGAAAATCGCCGACCCCACCCAGACCACGCTGGTCAACGAAGTGAAGCTGATGCTCGAGGCGCTGCCCTTCGACGGCGCCCGCGTACTTGAGCTCGGCTGCGGCAAGGCGGAGAAAACGCGCACGCTGGCGGAGACCGGGCGTGTCGCGGAGATTCTGGCGCTGGAAGTCGACCAGATACAGCACGCGAAGAACCTGCAGATCACCGATCTGCCGAACGTCCGCTTTGCCCATGGCGGCGCAGAGGCGATTCCGGCGGAAGACAATTCCTTCGACATCGTGATCATGTTCAAGTCGCTGCATCATGTGCCGGTCGAGCACATGGACACCGCACTCAGCGAAATCGCGCGCGTGCTCAAGCCGGGCGGCCTGGCCTGGATTTCGGAACCGGTTTTCGCCGGAGAACTGAACGAGATCATGCGCCTGTTCCACGACGAAAAGATCGTTCGGGAAGCGGCGTTCGCTGCCGTGTGCCGCGCGGTCGAGGATGGTTGCCTGTCGCTCAAGGAGGAGCGCTTCTTCAACACGCGCAGCCAGTTCGACAGTTTCGACCAGTTCGACGCACGCATGATCCGCGTCACCCACAGCAATCACTCACTTTCGCCCGATCTGTACCGCGCGGTGCAGGAAAAGTTCGCCGCCCACCTGGCGCCGGCAGGTGCTACCTTCCTTAACCCGCAGCGGGTTGATCTGCTGCAGAAGCCTGCCGGCAACTGATCGGCAAGCCGGGACGAACCACCGCTTTTTTCTCGTTGCTGTAAGTTGCGCGCCCTTACCCCGACTAAGCCATAGAGCCACCGCCTGGCGGCTGGCTCTCGGCCGCCGATTTCCGGCGTCTGCATTTCGGTGAAGGAGATGAAAATGAACATCAACGGAATCGCGTACGGTCCTCCGCAGACAATCCTGTCCAATCCGACAGTTCAGCGAACGGGTGCCGAGCCCGTTGCCGCACCGGCCATTCAGGAATCGGCGCCTGTCGAACTGAGCCCGATCGGCAGTGCACCATCCGGCCCGACCGGCTTCGCCAAGACAGGTATCGCTGCATACAGCAGCATTGCGGCCTGACAGGGCTGATGCTCCTGGGTCCAGGGCACGGATGAGGTCGGTTGAACTGCGCTCAAGTGAGGGCCGGGGAAAGGCCCTTGCCCTCACTTTTTGGAGAATCGCGACACATGCATGTCGCCACATCAAAACCTCGTTGCACGCACAACAGCTGCGTTGAGGCCCGCTTCAGTAAACCGAGGGGATAAACATCTCTCCCGGCAAGGGCTGCCGGATGTAATCGGGGTTATGGACGCGCTCCGGCAGCACCACCGATTCGCGCTCGATTTCGCCGTTCGGCACCTGGCTGAGCAGGTGGTGGATACAGTTCAGGCGGGCCTTCTTCTTGTCGTCGGCCTCGACGATCCACCACGGCGCCTCGGGAATGTGCGTGCGCTCCATCATCGTTTCCTTGGCGCGCGTGTAGTCTTCCCAGCGCCGACGCGACTCCATGTCCATCGGGCTCAGCTTCCACTGCTTGAGCGGATCGTGGATGCGCATCAGGAAGCGCATGTGCTGCTCGTCGTCTGAAATCGAGAACCAGTACTTGATGAGGATGATGCCGGAACGGATCAGCATCTTTTCGAACTCGGGGACGGTACGGAAGAACTCCTCGTACTCATCGTCGCTGCAGAAGCCCATGACCCGCTCGACACCGGCGCGGTTGTACCAGCTGCGGTCGAAGAGGACCATTTCGCCGCCGGCGGGCAAGTGCGTGACATAGCGCTGGAAGTACCACTGCGTCCGCTCGCGCTCGTTCGGCGCCGGCAACGCCGCCACGCGGCAGACGCGCGGATTGAGCCGCTGCGTGATGCGCTTGATGACGCCACCCTTGCCGGCGGCATCGCGCCCTTCGAAAAGCACGACAACCTTCAGTTTCTTGTGCACCACCCAGTCCTGGAGCTTCACCAGCTCGCCTTGCAGGCGGAAGAGCTCCTTGAAGTAGAACTGCCGAGATTCGTTTGCTTCTTCACCGGCGGGCGCGCTCGACTCGGCGATCAGATGATTCATCCGGTCGTCGTCGATCTCCATCTCCAGCTCTTCGTCAAAGCTGTCCAGCATTTCGGCGTGAACCCGCCGCTGGAATTCAGCGTGATCGTCCAGCGTTCTGTCACTCATCGGCCCGTCTCCATTCATCAGAGTCGCCACTGTATTGCCCGCGTATGACAGTTTCGTTACAGGCAGGCCGATCCGCCATCGACAAACAGCCAGGAAACATCATTGCAACAAATGCTGCGTAAGCTCCTGCATCTGCAGCCTATCCACTCACTCACTGGAGTCCATCATGCGCACTGCCCTGATTTCCGTAGCTTCTGCCGTTTTCCTTGTCGCCTGTGCCAGCGAAGGCTCGGCGCCGGCCCAAAGCAAGCCGGCCACAGCAGAGAAACCTGCCCCCCGCTGCTATAACGGCGACGATGGAAAATTCTATCCGGTCGGCCAGAAGGCCGTCGTTTCAGGCGTCGAGGTTAACTGCACCGTCACTTCCGACGGCAAGTCAGGCCAGTGGATGGGCGCAAAACACAAGTAAGCAAGCCTTCAGACCAGACCGATCTGCGGGCCTCGCCCGCGGGTTGTCGCACGCCAGCCCCCTCGCGTGGCTGATGTTGAACATGCCCGGTCTTCGATCACTTAACGCACTACTCGGCGCTATGTCAGCGCCCCCGGCTTGTCGGCGACGACGTCGCTTCCAGAACGTCTCGTTGGCAAACCCTGTCTTGGCAACCTCTCGGCAAACCTGATCTCCCAGGCACGCTCACAAGCTTCGCAAAGGATTGTGCCTGGCCCTCTGCGCGATGCCACGATGTCGCAGTGGCAATGCGCGCAGCAGCGCTGGCAGAACGAGGTCGGCACGCAGAAGCCTGACAAGGGAATCAAGCAGCCAGTTTCCTGAACGACTCAAGCACCGCATCGCCCTTGAAGGGCTTGACGATCCAGCCCTTGATGCCGGCGGCCTTGCCACGCTCCTTCATGCTCGGGCTGCTCTCGGTGGTCAGCATGATGACATGGACGCTGGCGTTGCCCAGTTCGCCGCGGATTTTCTCGACCATGGTCAGGCCATCCATGTTCGGCATGTTCACGTCGCTGATCACCAGCTTGATGCCGGGATCGGCTTTTACCTTCGACAAGCCGTCCTTGCCATCAACCGCCGTTGCCACGTCGAGGCCATTGGTTTTGAGGAAGTTGGCCACTTCGTCACGTACGGTGCTGGAATCATCTACA
Organism: Candidatus Proximibacter danicus; assembly: GCA_016710885.1. Taxonomy (GTDB): domain Bacteria; phylum Pseudomonadota; class Gammaproteobacteria; order Burkholderiales; family Rhodocyclaceae; genus Proximibacter; species Proximibacter danicus. Next base: position 46,014 of record JADJUC010000010.1, on the reverse strand, counting down.
ACCAGAATTTTTGCCATTTCAATCGTCCTTTAAAAGTGGGTTAGAACAGTTCGAGCTCGCCCGACTCGACCAGCTCAGGTTAACAATTTCCTTGAAGTCTTCCGGCGACCAGCTCAGGTTGAAAATGAAACGCTGGTAGAGCCTGATGGTGTTGCCGGTGTTTTCGTCGGTGAGCGTGTAGAGAAAACATAGTTGCGGGTTCTCGGTACCGAAGGAGATATATCGGTGCTTGTGATTGATGATCAGGGGCACCTGGATCTGGCTGCTCGACGCATTTGCCGCATCCCCGACATAACGGTTCTTGAACGCCCCCCAGATGAGGTTGGTGACCTCACCCAGCAGGTTGTTGACCGCACGAAAACTGGCGCCTCCCTCTCTTGGCGAATAGGCATCGAGGGACTCGAGAATTGGCTGCTCTTCCGTCTGCAGCATCATGTAGCCACGACACCAGGCGCTTTCCAGCGGGATCAGGCTGAACACTTCGCCGAAGATCACCCGGTCGCGAACGATGTAGGGCGTATCCCAGCGCGTCGTCAGATTCTTGAACTGGCTGGCGAGCACACTTTCCGTGATCTCGGAAATGCCGCGCACCAGCGCATTCGGATAGACCAGGCTGAAGATGTACTCGTCGATCACCTTGCTCAGCGACGACATGTCGCTTGCCGTATACGCCGCACAAAAAACGCGACGCAGCGATTCGTTGACGTCATCGAGCGTTGCGACAGTTTCACGACGGAGGATGATCGGCAGTTCCGGGCGAACGGTATGGATACGCAGGGCGATTTCAGCGTTTTCTTCAGCCGAAGCACCATAGTCGTCCGCATACATGATGGCGCCGAGGTCGATGTTCGAGCGCAGCACTGACATCAAGCGGTTCTTGCGGACCTTGAGCGGCACCAAGCCGTGCTCATCGCAGAACCGCTTGATCGCATCCTGATGTTCCGGATGGTTGTCGAGCACCAGCACCTTGCTTACCAGCCTGTCTGTCATTCCTGCCTCTTCATTGTTTGCCGATACCAACATTCAAAAAAGCTCCAGCCCGCCAGTTTCCTCAAGTGCTGCCGAGGTATCGACCCGGAAGTCGATCGGCGCATAGGCGCACAGGCAGAGCGTCGCGTGCATGGCAACACTGTTGTTGATCTGGATCCTGTACCGAGACACATAATCCGGTTTCAGTTCGTTCAGATAGGTGACACAGCGGCGTCCGAGCATGTGCGGCGTGGACATGCCCGTATGCAGGAAGTGTTTTCCCAGTTCGCGATTCATCGCCCCGCAGCAGAGATTGCCCACTTCACCGAACGCTTCGACGAATGACCGCTCGCCATCTCCCTTGCGGAAATACGCACCGGCAGCGCCTTCGGGATCGACATGAAAAACGGTCAGCAGGCGGAACAGGAAGGAGGAGATGGTCAGTACAACGATATTGGCTTCCGGCGTCTCGACGATCCCGGCCTTCGGCATCGCTTCGATTTCGATGGCATCGGCGGCATCCATGACCAGGCTGGCCGTGGCCGCTTTGGAAAAGAGGTGGTCCACCCCGTGCCTGGCGCTTTCACTGACGGGGTAGGCCATTCAGGAAACCCGCGCCTTCAATTGAGCAATCATCGCTTCGACGCTGCTGATGGCCGCCACGATCATCTTTCCGTCGGCCTGGATTTCCTGAAAGGTCGCCGTCGTGGTCAGGTCGTTCTTGTGCAGGCTGCGGCTGTATTCGATTGATAGCGTTTCCGAACGCGCTGCCAGTTTGCGGACCTCGTCGGCAACAACTGCAAACCCCCTGCCCGCCTCGCCAGCGCGCGCCGCTTCAATGGCCGCGTTCAAGGCGACGATGACAACATGCTTGACGATGGAGGAGAACTCCTGGTTCTGCTGGTGCATCTCGCGGTTCTGCACCAGCAACGAATCCATCTCCTCATGCCAGTGCTCGAAGGTAACGGCAACACTGCGCAGCGATGCGGCTTCCGCCGCCAGCCGCGCCAACTGGGCAAGAAGGTCTGCACGCAAGGCTTCATCGGCACGATTCAATTCTTCGCGCTCACACGCACTGGCAGAAAGGCGACTCGACTCGGCCTGCAGGGTTTCGATCTGCGCCAGCAACTCGTCTCGCTCCCTGCGCAGCGCCTCCGCCTCCGCTTCGGCAGCACGCCGCGCAAGCGCTGCACCGGTCAGCGCGGCGCTCGCCGTTTCGGTATTGCGTTGCGCATACTGCAGGGCATCGGCGTGCCTGCGTTCCTGCTGCTCGATTTCGCGCTTGCTGACAGCTTTGGCCCGCAGGTTGGCCGCAACCCATGCAGCCAGGCCGGCAAAGGCACCGGAAAATATCAGGTAGCTTGTCAATTCGGTACCGCCACCAATTTTCCGGGCAGGGAAAGCACATTCCCGAAGCGTTTGTTGCGCTCACCAGGCACCACCGCCCTCACAGGCGTGGCGCGTCCGTCCGGGCTGGCAGCCAGAGCCATCACCGCATACTTTCCGGGCAGGGTAATCACGGTCTCGAAGCTGCGGAAATCGGCGCCTTCCTGCGTGTCGGTGAGTTCAATGCCGATACTGCCGCCTTCGCGTTTGACAAAGCTCAGCACGGCATCCATGCCGACCCCACGGCCGGAAACTTCCGTCACGGCAGTCGCGGTCGAGAAACCGGCCGCAAAAATCAAACCGGCAACGGCGTCGTCTGCCGGCTGGCTACCGGCATCGATCAAGCCCTTCTCGAGCGCCTTGGCGCGAATATAGGCCAGCGCCAGACCCTTCCCATCATCCTGCAGGCGCATCTGCAACTTGTCTTCGGACAAGCCAAGATCGAGCCGGATCGTTCCGGCTGCGGCCTTGCCCTTGGCCAGGCGCTCCGCCGGCTTCTCAATGCCGTGATCCATCGAGTTGCGGTAGAGGTGCATGAACACATTGCGCATCAGATCGGCGATCTGGTTGCGCACGCGAATTCCGTTATCGTGCACTTCAATCTTCGGCGACTCCTTGCCCAACTCCTTCGCCAACGAAGGCAGGGACTCGAAGACCCCGCCGAGCACGCTGCTGACATTTTCGGTGCCGACCAACTGCAGATCGCGCTTGACCTGCTCAAGCAGCGCGACCAGCGTTTCCGGCCGCGCGGCATGCAGGTCGATGGCGCCCAGGCCGGAAGCCATCCGCTCGACCTCCGCCCGCTCGAGCATGACGTACTTCTCGGCGCTGCCGCGGCGCCCCGGCCCCTTGCGACCAAGCTTGACCTCGTTGAGCGACTCGTATTCCTCGACGCTATCGAGCACCCCCTGCAACTGTTCGAGCAGGGCATGCCGATTGAAGGTCACGTTATCGCCACGGCGCAAGGCCTCGTAGGCCTGCTCGGCCTCGTGCACGATGTTGGTCAGATGCAGCAGGCCGTAAGTGCGGGCGTTGCCCTTGATGGTGTGCATGTTGCGGAACAGCTGGTCGATCAGTTCGGCAGATACGCCTTCGGCAGCATTGAGCAGCGCTTCGTTGTCGATGATGAAGCGGCGCGCGCTATCGATGAATTCGTGGAATTTCTCCTGGTTGACGCGGAGGATCTGACCAATCATTTCCAGTTCGCGCTTCTGATGTTCCGCCTCTGCCGCGAGCTGGCGCAACTCGGTCACATCGCGCACGCAGACCATGATCTTTTCGACGGTGTCGTTTTCGTCGCAGATCGGCGACCAGCTCAGATGCAGGAACTTGGTTCGTCCGTCCGACATCAGCATGCTGATGTCGTTCGCCAGCAGGTGCGAGTTGAAGTCGAAATTCATCCGGTCTTCACCGAGGCAGGCGGCGATCGTTGCGTCGACCTGGGAGAGCGCATCCGACCCCAGGCTGGCGCTGCCAAAGATGAATTTCATGGCCGACTGGCCGGAAATCTCACCGGTTTCATAAATGGTTTCGAGATAAGACGAATATTCAGGATGAATCCTGCCGCCATCGACAATGGTCAGGATGCCCTGCTCCATGTTCTGCAACATGGAGTGGATGTCGTTCGTCTTCTCACGCAACTCCGCCGTTCGCCTGGCCAGGTTTTCTACCATCTGGTTGAACTGCGTGCCGACGGCACCGAGTTCGTCACGGGTGGACACTTCGACACGTGCACTCAGATCGCCGGCTGCCATCGTCGTCACCGCATCGGCCAGCCCGTTGAGGCCGCGCATGATGGAAATGTAGGCGGCAAAGAAGCAGGCAACCACCAGGGAGAGCACCAGCAGGATTGCGAAAACAACGGCATTGCGCTGATATTCGAGCACCGACAATCGCTCTGTCAGCAGAACATCGGCGTCCTTGGCCAGCACCTCGCCGATCGAAAGCGTTTCATTGAACGCCTTCGTTGTCAGTTCGATGAAGGCTTCAGGCGTCATGTCGAAATCGGTGGTTTCGAGCATCTTCACCGTCATCGCTTCCTGGATGGCGAGAAAGGCGGCATTGAGCCGGCTGCCGGCATCGCTCAGGTTTGGTGCCAGCGCGGGGTGATCGCGCGATACCTTCTGCAGGCCGTCCATGCTCCATTGCACCAGCGCGTCGAAGTTGCCACGCTGCAGCGTGAGATCGGTGCGGCGACTCCCACGAACGCTTTTCTTGACGAGGACCACGCTGCCCACTTGCGCCGCCCGGCCAGTGGTTTCAACCAGCCCCGGCAGGTGCGTCGTCATGATGTCGAGTAAGCGGCTGCTCGACGCCTCGCCGTCGATCAACAACCCGGTATTCTCGTTGAGCCGTTCCATCTCGGCATGCAGGCTCGCGGTCAGCTTCTCGATACCGGCTATGTCGGCGTCGGCGACTTCCCGCGACAAAGCGTCCCAGTTGCCGAGCAGACGATCCTTTTCACCGTCTTTTGCCGGCAAGATCTCTCGGCCGGCAAAAGCCGCCTGCAAGGCCTTCACGTCAGCCAGGGCAGAATTTCGCCTGGCGCGTTCAAGCGCCTCCAGCTGTTCGCCACCTTCCTGCATCGCCAGCTTGGCAGCCAGCATCTGGTGGAGATTCGCTGCCAGCGCCAACGCAGGAACTTGCACAGCCAGAGCGTCCTGCTCCTGCTTGAGTTCGAACACTCGGGCGTTCAGGGCAAACAGGAGAACGCCCGCTGCGATCAGAAGCGGGATGCCGAAAACCACTGCAGTTGCCCGCAGCTTATTGCGAAACGATAGCTGCCCAACGGCATGCACAACAGGTTCAAGAATTCGCATCAGATCAGTCCTAATTTTCAAGCGAGAAACAAGCCGAACCGCCCCCCTCCTGCGCGTCAAGGCGGGGCAACAATTGCACCAGCGGCAACGTTGGCGAGACGAGCATCCAGTGGGTAGGCCCAATCGGAGAGGGCGCCACAAGCCGTCAAGGACAAATTCTCGGGGATCGGTATTACGCGGCCGCGACAGGCATATTGAAGTTTTTTGACGCCAGGTTCGCCCGGCGATCCAGCCGGCACCTGGGATGCGGCAGACGGAAATGAGTGACCAGAAACTCTTCGCCGGGCAAACCGCACTTGCGCTCAGCAAAAATTCTTATAAACTGTTTATACCGTTAAAACGAATATAAGGAGATATCATGGCTGAAACCACTACCGGCACTGCCATCAAGCCTGCGGCTAAACCAGCGGCTAAACCAGCTGCGAAGCCAGCTGCGAAGCCAGCTGCAAAGCCAGCTGCAAAGCCAGCCGCGAAGCCGGCTGCTAAACCGGCTGCGAAGCCGGCTGCTAAGCCGGCTGCAAAGCCGGCTGCAAAACCTGCGGCTAAACCGATTGCGAAGCCAGCAGCAAAGCCGGCCGTGAAAGCAGCTGCAAAGCCGGCCGTGAAAGCAGCTGCAAAGCCGGCCGCCAAACCTGCCGTAAAGCCAGCTGCCAAACCCGTTGCCAAACCCGCAGCAAAACCGGCAGCCAAGGCCGTGGTAAAAGCCAAGACCAGCGGCAAAAAGAAGGTCAAGCTGGTGCGTGACAGCTTCTCGATGCCGGAAACCGCCTACGAGATTTTCGGCACGATCAAGAAGCGCTGCCTGTCGATGGGAGTGGCCGTCAAGAAGAGCGAAGTCTTGCGCGCAGCGCTGGCCAGTTTCCATGAGAAAAGCGATGCCGCAATCAGTGAAGCGATTCGCCGGCTTGAGGCAATAAAGACCGGTCGGCCACCAAAATCGGGAAAGTAAAAAGCGGACTGAGCGCCAAAGGCCGGGAGCAACTCCCGGCCTTTTTATTTCACATTTCCGCTAGCATGCGCTCGCGATCGACAGCAGGCGCTGCTTCGCATAACGCCAGCGAGCCGTTTGAAAATCTGCGATCACCTGTAAGTTCAGCGCCCAGCCATGGCGGCAAATCAAAGGTCTGGCTGGCTGATTGAAGCTCGATTTCGGCAACTACCAGCCCGGCATGGCGACCGCCAAAAACATCGATTTCCACCAGAATGTCCTGATACGGCACCCGGTATCGCGTTTTTTCTATCGTTCGCGTGCCGCAATACCGCGCCAGCAATTCCTGGGCATGGCGCATCGGAATCGGAAACTCGTATTCGTCGCGCTCGATGCCCTGCATCTTTGATTTGAGTGCGAGGAAAGCCTCAGCTTCCATGATCCGCACGCGGACGGTCATCGGTTGATCGACGATATAGCCCTGAACGATGCGCGCCCCCAGGCGCCCCTTGATTACCCCCGGGTCGCGCACTGCATATTTCCGCTCGATTTCCTTCGTCACACCAAAACTCCCTGAGTCGCCAGGCAAGGCTGTCGTGCGCAGCCAATACGCCAGATTTGATATCGGCAACTTCCGCTTCGGGTATTTTTTGCCGACACCCAATTGAAAAAAGCGGCGCCCGGCGCCGCTTCAAGATCCTCTGGGGGATAAGGATCAGCGAACGTTATTGTTTTCTGGCTCGGGCACGCGGCCGTACCGTCTTTTCAACCAGCTCGATTTCTTCCGTAACCCTTTCGGTCGCCTCAACTGCGACGGCAGCTGCGCCGGACACTGCACTGTCCGCAGACTCTACCGCCTTCTGCAGAATGGGCACGCCAGCGACGATCGGCAGGGCAGGAAAACTGTTTTGGAAGCGTGACAGCCAGGCGCTGAAGATCGCATTCAAGCTGTGCTGGTGCCACTCCCCCCAGGCAACCATGCGCCTACTCAAATCGGCAGCCAAATGAAGTTGCTCCTGAAATATCCCGGCCCCCGCCTGCTGGAGATCGGGGTCCGTTGCAACATCCATGGCCAGCGCTGGCGGCAGGACATTTCCGGAAGACTTCACCCGGCGCACAAGATGATCGAGCGTCTGGTTGTGCAGACGCAAGCAAGCAGCCGTCAAATGTTCTGCGCTATTGATGAAACCGTGGGCAACAGCGCCGGTGTGATCCAGTCGGGCACCGTGAAGCGCTGCCAGTGGCGGATTGAGATTGAGCATGGTGGATTCTCGATTCAGGTTCAGTCAACGCCACTACTTTAACGATGGACTGTTTCAGGTTTGTGACGCTGATGCTTTGTTCTGGCCGTGGGGGGAAAACCTTGCTGGTCAAGCCTGCGTGCGCTCCGCGTAACCGAAGGCGAAGCCGGGATCGCCGTTGCCCATTCGTCTTCGCTCGACAAAAACGGTGCCGCGCAGCAGCTCACCGCCCGAACTCTTGCCGATTTTCTTGGCCTGTTTTTTGGCCTCGGAGGCCACCGCAGCGACTTCGCGGTGCGAGTCGAAATCGCCAGCGCAGATTTGTACGACGCCGATGGAAAGCGTCGGCAGCGGCTGAAAAACTATCTCACCCTTGCGGTTCTCCGCCATGTAGCCGCTGCGGGCATGGTCCTCAGCCGCGACTAGAGAGGAAATCGACTCGGGGAAATTGCGTACGATCTGCCAGCAGCGCTTCTCCCAGTCTTCGTGCTGGAAGACGACGAAGAAATCGTCGCCGCCGATGTGGCCGACAAAATCGCGCCGGGTATCCACCTCATCGCAAATCAGCCGGGCAAGCAACTGGATCACGTCGTCACCACGGCGGTAGCCGTAGGTATCGTTGTACGGTTTGAAATTATCGACATCGATGTAGGCAACGACAAAATTGCTTCCCGAAGCCAGCATGCGGTCGATGTGCTCGTTGATCGGCACGTTGCCCGGCAGCTGAGTCAGCGGATTGGCATAGCGTGCAGCGCTGATCTGCATTTCGGTGATTGTCGCCATCAGATCATGGCTGCTGCCTACACCAATGTACTGCCCGCCCTCAGTGATGATGAAGCCATCGAAAATGTAGTGGCGGGGCGCCAGTGAAAGCATCATCGCCAGTTCCTGAACCGTGGCGCTGTGGTCGACGACCAGTGGTGAGGGGTCCATGAACTGATCACAGGTTTTTCGCCCATAGAGCTCACGGCGAAATGGCCGGGCGAGGCGGTCGATCATGTTGTGGCGATTGATCAGACCAACCGGCCGGCCGTTATCCACTACCGGCAACACCGCTAGCGACTCATCGGCCTCGAAGCGGGCGAAAACAGACTCGTTCTTGCAGTCCAGATCGACCGGCGCGATGGAATGCAGCAGATGGCGTGCAGTGCGCGTCCCTCCCTGATGGGCGAGTGGCGAAAGCACGGCGCGGTGGCGGGCGAAGACCGCCGTAACATCTGCCGACAGCGCTGTCGTTGGCAGTTTCTGCGGCCGAGCAATGAAATACCCTTGGCCGCAAGCCACCCCCATGTCGCGAATGAATTCGAAATCTTCCTGCCGCTCAATACCCTCGGCGATCAGCGACGCCTTGCAGCTCTCGCCGAGATCCTGCATGGCACGCACGAAGTGGTACTTCATCGGGTCGTCAGCAATGCCGCTGACGAAATGCTTGTCTATCTTGACGAACTCGGGGCGAATTTCGGACCACATGCGCAGGTTGGCAAAACCTTCGCCGAGGTCGTCAATAGCGATCTGAAAGCCCCGCCCACGGTAATGCGTGAGCACATCGTGGATGCCTGGCAGGTCGGTGATGCGCTCGTTTTCGGTCAGTTCGATGACAATGCGGTTGGCTGCCAGACCGAGATCGCTGAGCAACTTGCGGGTCTGGCCGTTCATCATCCGTTCGTCGAGCAGTGCACCGGGAGACGCATTGAGAAACAGGCGGCCGGGCAGGCGCATTTCGGCAAACGCCCGCAGGCTCGCTTCGCGGCAGGCATGTTCCAGATCAAGCCCGACACCTGCCGCCCTGGCTGCGCCGAACAAGGCATCGGGAAAATGCAGGGTTGAATTCTGCGGCCCGCGAATCAGGGCTTCATAGCCAAGAATGGCGGAGACGCGGAAATCGACAATTGGCTGAAACACCGGCAGGAGAAATCCCCCGGCGATGATTTGATGGATTTCATCCAAGCCATGATCAAGACTGAGATTCACGTCTTTATCTCCGATATTTGAATACCGGATCAGTCTAGATCGCCCATGTTTCAGGGACGTGGCGTGCAAGTGAAGAGACGATGAAGCGAAAGATCAGGCGCGCGCCACGCGTAATTTTTCGTGATTCGCGTTGCGTATCACTGAGGCGCACCCCAAGAGTACTTGTTCGTGATTCGCGTTGCGTATCACTCAGGCGAGGAAATCGGGGGAGATGACGGTGCGCAGCACCGTCTGGTTCTCGCCGGTACGAACGCGGTTAGTCAGCCACCACAGGGCGCCCTTCTTGATCGTCCATGCGGCTTCTTGCCCGGACAGCAGCAGCGACGCCAGGTTGCCCAGCGCCGGCTGGTGCCCGACAAAGAGCACCGCACCGCTGGCCGTCGGCCAGCCGGAGGCGGCGATCAATTCGGAAACGCAGGCCTCCGGGCCGATCTTGCGGTTGGTTTCAAAGGGGAGTTCGAGCGCGGCCACCGTCTGCTGCGTCCGCACCGTCGGGCTGGCGATGATGCGCAGGCCTTTCGGCTGGTGCTGGCGAATCCACTTGGCGACAAGCTTAGCCTGACGCTCACCGCGATCAGTCAGCGCCCGCTCGAAATCGACTTCGCCGACCTCGGCCTCGGCATGGCGCCATAACAACAAATCCATTTTTGCTTCCCCGACGAAAGCGGGCATCTTAGTCCCTACCGGTTACAGGTTTATTTCAACAGGGGAAGTATAGGTTGCCCACCAGAAAAACGCTGCGCACCTCAGCGCGCTTCACAAAAATCGTTCGGCCAGCACGCAAGCCCACACGCTGAAAACATTGCACAGCGCCATGAGCACGGCAGCGCTGCCGATATCCTTGGCACGCTTGGCGAGCCGGTGATCTTCCAGACCAATGCGATCGACGGCGGCTTCAATGGCCGAGTTCAGGAGTTCAACCACCAATACCAGCAGAACGCTGCCGACCATCAGCGCCTTGGCAATGCCGCCAAGTGGCAACAGCAAAGCCGTGGGGATCAGCAGCACGGCGAGCCAGACCTCCTGGCGGAAGGCGTCCTCGCAGGTGTAGGCGGCGCGCAGGCCAGCCATCGAATAGCCGAGGGCATTGAGCACCCGACGCAAGCCGGTCCGACCCTTGAACGGAGATTCGGCAAGCACGGGCTCGCGCTCTTTGAGGCCAGCCGTGGACTGAGGAATTTCGTGCATGAAGGCTCCTGTTGGGGTCTGTCGATCAGAGGCTGGAAACGGCCAGCGTCTGCGCGTTTGCATCTCGTTTTTCTCGCCGCTGCGCCCGATAGAGCGAAGCCAGGCGCTCGGCCATGGTCTCGTCGGACCAGCTGCGGGCATAGTGTTTTGCTTCCGGACCGAGGTGACGCCAGATCTCGCGATGGTTAAAGAAGTGCGCGAGGTTCTGGCCGAACGCAGCGGGGTTATCCGGCGGGGTGATGCAACCCTTGCCCGGTGCCAGAATGTCGCGCGCGCCCATTTCCGACAGGGCCATCACTGGCAGACCCGCCGCCATGGCTTCAAGCAGCACCAACCCCTGGGTTTCGGTGCGCGAAGCGAAGACGAAGATATCGGCGGCGGCATAGCAGGCGGGCAGCATCTGCTGGCGGTCGAGGTAGCCGAGAAAGCGCACCGTATCGCTGAGGCCGAGCTCGCCAACGGATCGCTTCAACTCTTCTGCAGCGGGCCCCTCACCGGCAATCAGCAGGATCAGGCCGGGAACACTGGCGGCGGCAACGCGGGCCGCCTCGATCAGGAAGCCGATATTCTTTTCGTGCGCCACGCGGCCGACATAGAGCGCCACTGGCCGTTCGGCCGGAATGTCGTGGGCCGCGCGAAACATGGCGCCATCGCCATTGCCAAACCGATTGACCGGGATCCCCGTCGGCAGGATATGCAAGGGCGTTGTCACCCCGTAACTGGCGAGACGCGAGCGCATGGCCGAAGACGGCACGACGATGCCGTCAAGCGCGTTGCACTGGCGCCGCGAGAAGCTGCGGGCGGCCGCTCGCAGCCATCCGGCAGGCGCGTACGGGGCGTAGTGCTGCAGGTATTCCTCAAACAGGGTGTGATAGGTCGCCAGCACCGGCAGGCCAAGGCGGCGAGCTGCGGCCAGCCCGGCATAGTGGGCAACGAAAGGCGTCTGGATATGGATCAGATCGCAGTCGAGCGCGGCTTCGGCGACTGCCTTGTGCATCGCCCGCCAGCGCAGGATACGGTCCTCGGGGTCACCCGGCACAGGCCGCCCGTCAACGCGAATGATACCGGGCATTTCAGGCTCATCGCCGTAGCGAGGAACCACCAGCCGGGTCTCGACGCCTTCATCGGCAAGCTTGTGGCGGAAAGTTTCCATCGAGGTGGACACGCCATTGACGCGCGGAAAATAGACATCAGAAACCATCAGGACACGCATGTGGATTCCTCCGGAAGCACGGCGGCCGACGCGGGCTTGCCCGGTTGTGACCAGGCCACAACCTCGAGGCGCCCGTCGGCGTGTTCGACAATGGCGGTGCAGGAGTCAACCCAATCGCCGCAGTTGCCGTAGATCAACCCACCCACCTCGCGCAGGGCGGCGCAGTGGATATGGCCGCAAATGACGCCATCCAGCCCGCGCTGGCGCACGGCATGGATGACCGAGTCCTCGAAGTCGAGCACAAACTGCAAGGCCTTCTTGACCTTGCGCTTGGCGTAGCCGGCAAGCGACCAGTAGCCGTTGATGCCGAGATGACGACGCACCCACGAGATCAGCAGGTTGCAGCGGACCAGCCAGTCGTAGGCGGCATCGCCAAGCAGCGCGACCCAGCGATGATGGCGTGTCACCTGATCGAATTCGTCGCCGTGGATAAGCAGGAAGCGGCGCCCGTCGGCAGTGACGTGGACGTGCTCGTCGGCCAGTTCGATGTCGCCAAAGGCGGCATCGACATACTCGCGCAGGGCTTCGTCGTGGTTGCCGGGAATGAGCATCACCCGCTCGCCATGGCGGGCGCGGCGCAAGATCTTCTGCACCACGGTGTTCTGCGCCGGGGTCCAGTGGATGCTGCGGCGCATCGACCAGAAATCGACGATGTCGCCGATCAGGAATACGTTTTCAGCGGGGTATTCGCGGAGGAATTCGAGCAGACGATCTGCCTGGCACGCGCGCGTGCCGAGGTGAATGTCCGAGAGAAATATCGTGCGGACTTGCGGCATGACGGAGATGCTCCATCATGCACATAACAGGTCGATTAAGGCTTTGTTTCAGGAGTGCGACATCAGCAGGATGTGTGGCCAGCCCCAAGGGCATGGCGATGCCAACGCGTCATCGCTGCGCTCCCGCACCGATTTAACGACACCGAAAACAAGAGCCACAACGCCGGCAGCGATGCAGCTCCAGTGCAGAACATCGAGCGCCACAGCACCGCGCCAGGGGTTGTCTGGTACGAATGGCCACAGAGGGCGTACATCGGGATGCATCAGCGCATCGAGCGCAAGATGGCTGAGTGTGCCGAGCAAGGCTCCTGCCCAAGCCTGCACAGCGGTGATGCCCGGCACAACGCCTAGCCAGCGCGCCTGCGGTGCGCTGAGCCGACGGTTCCAGAAGCGCAGCCAAGCCTCGCAGAGCGGGCGGCCGGCAACGGCTGCCGTGGCAACCAGAAGCGCGCCGGGCAGCGTATGCAGCCACGGATGCGCCGGGTCGCCGGTGAACACGAACAGGCCGATCGGCTCAAGATCGATGAGCACGTTCGCAAGCGCGAATACTGTCCAGCTGAAACCGCCGGGCATAAGGGCCTTGATTAATGCACCAGGGCCGAAGTGGAAAGGAGTAACGGGCATCTCAGGATGGCAGGATCAAATGGAAAGCCACAGTCTATGTCCGTTCCAGAGATACGTCGCGGCAAGGATTGGTCCCTTGGCAGGTCGCCCAGCTATAACAGGGCGACCTGCCGGCCTACTGGCTACAAAATCGGCACGCCCTGTTTCTCGCCGCGCTCATAGACCACGTTGGCGCGGCCGACGATCAGCGGGTCGAGGTTGCCGATGCGCTGCGTATCCTTATTGGCATACGGCATCTTGTGCAGGATGTAGCGCATGGCGTTGAGACGTGCGCGCTTCTTGCAGTCGGATTTGATCACCGTCCACGGCGCATCGGCGGTGTCAGTGTGGAAGAACATTGCCTCCTTGGCGCGGGTGTAGTCCTCCCACTTGTCGAGCGAGGCCATGTCGATCGGCGAGAGTTTCCACTGCTTGAGCGGGTGCACCTTGCGCTCCTTGAACCGGCGGCGCTGCTCCTCGCGGCTGACCGAGAACCAGAACTTGATCAGATGCGTGCCGTTCCGCGCCAGCATGCGCTCGAACTCGGGCACCTGGCGCATGAACTCGACGTATTCCTGGTCCGAGCAAAAACCCATGACCCGTTCGACACCGGCGCGGTTGTACCAGGAGCGATCGAGCAGAACGATTTCGCCATTGGTCGGCAGGTGCTGCACGTAGCGCTGGAAATACCACTGCCCGCGCTCCATGTCGGTCGGTTTTTCCAGCGCGACGACGCGCGCCCCCCGGGGGTTGAGGTGTTCCATGAAACGCTTGATCGCGCCACCCTTGCCGGCGGCGTCGCGGCCCTCGAAAAGGATCACCACCTTCTGACCGGTCTCCTTGACCCAGGCCTGCAGCTTGAGCAGTTCGACCTGAAGGCGGTATTTTTGCCGCTCGTAATTGCGGCGCTGCATCAGGTTGCGGTAGGGGTAGCCGCCGTCGCGCCAGCCGGGCATCAACTCTTCGTCAGGATTGGTCTCGGCGCTGCCGACCACGCGCTGCTGGCGCAGGAGGGTTTTGAGCAGCTCTGCCGCTTCACCAGTAGGGGCGCCGGAAATGATGTCGCGCATGGCGGAAAGGCGTGCTTCCTGCGCGGCCTCGACGGCCTGGCCCACGGCATAGGTTTCAATACCGGGCTGGCTCGCCACCGGGCCGGTGTCGCCAGCGGCGGCGGCCCGGGGCTTGCGCCGGCCCTTGCCGGCAAGGGATGAAACCGCTGGCGCGGCTGGTGAAGCCGCAACCTTGGCGACTGCCTTTTTTACCACTGCCCCCGCCTTGGCAGCTGCCTGCGTGCGCGTGCCGGTCGTTGTTTTTTTCTTCGTCACCGTTTTTTCAGTGGCCATATCCATCCTCACCGTGAGTGCAATCCAAGGGCACGGGATTGTGCCGAACTAATCGATGCCTGCTATTTCTGCTTTCATTATCACGCGATTGCGGCCTGCGCGTTTTGCCGCGTACAAGGCCTCATCGGCGACGGAAACCAGTGTCTCCGGAGTCTTTTGCACATCCGGGTAACACGTGGCCACGCCAATGCTGACCGTTACAACCGCTTCAGCCGTTGCGCGCCGATGCGGTATCGCCGCACGCCGCACCGCCGCGGCGATTGCCTCGGCGACTGACAGGGCGCCGGCCGCGTTCGTATTGGACAGGATGATGGCAAACTCTTCGCCACCGTAACGCGCCGCCATATCCGTCGGCCGCTGCGTTTCGCTTTCACACAGCGCGGCAATGCTGATCAGCACCCGGTCGCCGGCGGGATGCCCGTACTCGTCGTTGTAGGCTTTGAAGTCATCGACATCGAGCATCAGCAAGGACATCGGCAGGTGCTCACGCAGGCAGCGCCGCCACTCCTGCAGGAGAACGGCATCGAAGCGCCGCCGGTTGGCAATGTGCGTCAGCCCGTCGAGCATGGCAATGCGTTTGAGCTCATCGTTAGCCACTTCCAGCGCTCGCGTCCGCTCGGCGACCCGTGCTTCCTGCCCGGAGAAGGTGCTGCGCAGGCTCGTCGCCATGGCGTTGAAACTCTGACTCAGTGCGTTCAGCTCACGGACCGGGCTGGCCTCTTCGGCAACATCGCCGCCGGACAATTCACCACGGGAGATGCGCCCCGCGCGCTGATTGATCGCGTGGATCGGCCGTACCAGCCAGCCAGTGAGCAAAACGCCAAAAAGGGAACCCAGGGCGGCGATCACCAGCGTTAGCCAGGTTGCCAGTCGCAGGTTTTTGTTGAAGGAGGTCGAAAAATCGCGCTCCGGCAAAAGGACGCCCACCAGCAGGTGCAGGCCAAGGGTATCGCGGTACGGCCGCAGATCGAGGAGATAGCGTTCGCCATTGGCCGTGATGAATTGCTGGCCACTGACGGCCGATGTCTGTTGTATCTGCCGCCCCACTTCACGCATACGGGGGTCGGGATAATCGCCGATCGCCAGCCGGACTACGTTGTCGCCTTCCAGGCGAAACACGGGGTCGGTAAGCGAGGTGGCAATCAGCTTGCCATCCGGTTCTGCCACAAAGGCGATACCGGAACGCCCGACTGCCTGTGTCTGGAGATAGCGGGCAATCTGGGCCAGCGAGACATCGCCCGTCGCAACACCCAGGAGCCGCCGGCTACCAGGCGCGTAAACCGGTACGGAAACACCAACCCCAAGCGCTTCGTAAGGTCTGTACTTGTAAACCGGATACCAGGACAAGCGCTCTTTTTCAACAGCCTGCCGAAACCAGATACGTGTTCTGGCGTCGAATTTCACTCCGCCGGAAATATGTCTGCCGCGTGCGTGGTCATCCTCGATGGCGTAGGTATCCAGGGTCATTCCCTCGCTTTTCAGCGAGGTCATCAGCCGCACTTCGTTGGACTCGAGCAAACGGGTGGCGCCAACATACTGGCCGTCGGCACGGCCGAAGGAGACAAAGGTCAGGTAGGGGAGGTAACGCATCTGACCGACAAACTGGCGCTCCAGATCGTCGATCTTGCCGGGATCGAGACGGCCGGAGCGCATGGCTTCGGCGGTGGATTGGGCGACGATCACCGCAGAGGAGAAAAAACGGTCGAGGTGGGCAGAGATGCGTATGCCGATTTCGGCCGCCATCTCGCGCTGAAACTGCTCGAGTGACTCTTGCCCCGAGCGATAACCCACCCAGCCGATCAGGGCCACGGAACTTAAAAACAGGAGGAGGAACGGAACAACCAGAAAATTCCGCAGGGAGAATTGCCGCGCCATGAAAGCTCGTCGCCGGATAACGCTTTCATCCTACCCAATTCCCGGCGCTTTGACACGCCGCAAATCGCTACATCGGCTTGGCGCAGCTGGATTCCGCGGTCAAACGGGTCGCTGGGAAAAGTGCGCTGAAACGACTGCCGGACCCCGGCGCGCTGAAAACATCGAGTTTGGCCTGATGGCGCGAGAGTGCGTGCTTGACGATGGCCAGCCCCAGGCCGGTGCCGCCGGTTTCCCGCGAGCGACCAAGATCGGCACGGTAGAAGCGCTCGGTCAGGCGGGGAATATGCCGTGCATCGATGCCAATGCCGTTGTCGGTAACGGAGAACTCGGCACTGCTGCCGCGGCGCTGCCAGGCGATGTCGATTTTTCCGCCAGCCGGGGTATAGCGAACAGCATTGGAAATCAGGTTGCCAAAAGCACTCGCCAATTCAGATTCGGCGCCGAAGATGTCGACAGCATCGGCCGCCAGCGAAATTTCGTGGCGTCCGCCCGACAGGGCCTCTGCATCGCGCTGCAGGCGGCCGAGCAAGTCGGGAACATGAACAAGCTCCGTACCCGGCGGTGGCGGCGAGGATTCGAGTGTGGACAGTGTCAGCAGATCCTGCACGATGCTTTGCATGCGGCCGGATTGTTCCGCCATCATCGCCAGATAGCGGTCACGCTCCGCCGCCGCCAGCGGCAATTCGCGAACCGTTTCAAGAAAACCGCTGAGTACGGTCAGCGGGGTGCGCAACTCATGCGAGACATTGGCGACGAAATCGCGGCGCATCTGGTCGAGACGCTCGCTCTGAGTAACGTCGCGCACCTGCACAAGGCGATCGCCGCCGGCATACGGAAGAATATGGATGGAAAGCACTTGGCCGTCATCGCGCACCGAAGAGAGCCGCAGCGGCCGTGAATAATCGCCAACCGCGAGATATTCGACAAATGCGGGCTGGCGTACCAGGTTGGCGATCGGCTGCCCACGATCGGAACGCAAGTCGAGGCCCAACTGGTTTCCGGCTGCGATGTTGCACCAGACGATGCGGTTGTCGGTATCCAGCGTAACGATGCCATCGACGATGGCCTGCCCGGCAGCAGCCACCTGCTGGAGTTCAACATCGCGCCGGGCGATAGCTGCACGCATTTCCTTTTCGTGGCGGTGCAGACGGGCGAAGACTTCGTCCCAGGCCCCGGCGCCTTCAGGAACATCTTGTGCCGAAGGGTCGCGCGTCCAGTTTTCGAGGCGCGAAAAATAGCGCAGTGACTTCAGCTGTCGCAGGGCCAGTACGACGCAGAAGAAGGCCAGACCCCACGCCGGAGAGACCAGAATGCCCAGAACGAAAGAGGGAATGGCAAAGACAAAGCTGAGCGCAAGAGACTGGATCATCGGCGAGCGTTGTGCAGATCAGTTACCCCGGAATCGATAGCCTGCGCCACGCACGGTTTCGATCCGGTCGTCTTCTCCGGTCGGCTCCAGCGCTGCGCGCAGGCGGCGGATATGTACATCGACAGTGCGTTCTTCAATGAAAACATGGTCACCCCAGACATCGTCCAGCAATTGTGCCCGGGAATAGACCCGTTCGGGGTGGCTCATGAAGAAAAGCAGTAGCCGGAATTCGGTGGGGCCAAGGTCGACCGGCTTGCCGGCAGCGATGACGCGGTGCGTCGCCGGGTTGAGCGACAAGGCGCCAATTTCAACCACGTCGCCCGCCAGATGCGGTTGCCGGCGGCGCAATACAGCACGCACGCGCGCCACCAGCTCCTTCGGCGAGAATGGCTTGGTGATGTAGTCATCGGCACCCGCTTCCAGTCCAAGCACTTTATCTTCCTCGTGAACTCGCGCTGTCAGCATGATGATCGGCAGCTCACGGGTGCGTTCGTCAGCCCGCAATTTTTTAGCGAGGAAGACGCCGGACTGGCCGGGCAGCATCCAGTCGAGAACAATCAGGTCGGGCAGCGCGGCACGAATGACGGACTCGGCGTCCTCGGCGCTACCGGCGCGGACAACGAGAAAGCCGTTGTGTTTGAGATTGACCGTCAGCAGCTCCTGAATTGCCGGCTCGTCTTCAACCACCAGAATGGTTGGCATCATGCCAGGCCTCCTGCCGGACCGCGCCTAGCGGGTGCGGCGAACGCAGTACGCGTCGGAATCGTCATATCAGGCTTCCTTGCCGGCGTGGCGGATGTCACGCCCCTCGGCGATGTAGATGACGTGTTCAGCAACATTCTTGGCATGATCGCCGATACGCTCGACCGAGCGACAGATCCAGACAATATCGATGGCCGTGGTAATCGTGCGCGGATCTTCCATCATGTAGGTGATCAACTGGCGAACCAGGGCCTTGAATTCGGTATCGACCTTGGTGTCGGCATGAATCACCTCGGCAGCCTTCACCACATCGAGGCGGGCGAAACTATCGAGGGCCTGATGCAGCATCGCGATGGCCTCATCGGCGACATGGCGAACATCGGTGGCACGAGGCAAGGTCAGTTGACCGTGTTCATGAACACGACGCGCGCCCTTGGCTATTTTCTTGGCTTCGTCGCCGATACGTTCAAGATCGGTAACGATCTTGGTAATTCCCATCACCAGCCGCAAGTCGGAGGCCGTGGGCTGCCGCTTGGCAACAACGTGGATGGTTTCCTCGTCAATGATTTTCTCGAAGCCATTGACGCGATAGTCGTTCTCGACGATGTCCTTGACGGCCGCGGTATCGCCGCTGGCGTAGGCGTGGATCGCGGCGCGGGCCTGGGCTTCAACCAAGCCGCCCATTTCGAGCACGTGGGTACGCAGGCCGGTGAGGTCTTCGTCGAATTGTTTGGAGAGGTGCACGCTTTCGTTCATGGTCATTTCCTCCTTGAAGCGCTATCAAAATGAAGCGCAGCGTCCCTGACGAGGCATGCCGACGCAGACAGTACTCGCGCAGGCAAGGCCTGTCCTGAGCTTGTCGAAGGGAGGCATAACGAAGTCAGGGGCATTTTGGTTGTGCTTCTTAGCTCAGACGGCCGGTGATGTAGTCTTCAGTGCGCTTGTCCTGCGGCTTGATGAAGATGTCGTCGGTCTTGCCGAACTCGATCATTTCACCCAGATACATATAAGCGGTGTAGTCCGAGACCCGCGCAGCCTGCTGCATGTTGTGGGTGACGATCAGGATGGTCACGCGCTGCTTCAGTTCGTGCACCAGTTCCTCGATGGCGCCGGTGGCGATCGGGTCGAGCGCCGAGGTCGGCTCGTCGAAAAGCAGCAGCTCGGGGTCGGTGGCCAGGGCACGGGCAATGCACAGACGCTGCTGCTGACCGCCGGAAAGGTTGGGCGCCAGATCCTGCAGGCGATCCTTCACTTCGTTCCAGATGGCCGCGCCTTTCAGCGCGTGCTCGACCTTGTCGTCCAGTACGCGGCGGTTTTTTTCGCCGCGTACGCGCAGGCCATAGGCCACGTTCTCGAAGATGGTCTTGGGGAAGGGGTTGGGTTTCTGGAAAACCATGCCGACGCGCATGCGCACTTCGATCGGGTCCACTTCCGGCGACAACAGGTTGGTGTTGTCCGGAAAGAAGCGGATCTCGCCTTCGTAGCGGTTGCCCGGGTAAAGGTCGTGCATGCGGTTGAAGCTGCGCAGGAAGGTCGATTTGCCGCAACCGGAAGGGCCGATCAGCGCCGTCACCTTCTTGTCGTAGATCGGCATGTTGATGTTCTTCAGGGCCTGGACTTCGCTGTAGAAGAAGTTGAGGCTGCGGGCCTCGGCCTTGAGCGGGGGGACTTCTTTATTTTCAATTTGCTGCATGGAATGCTCCATTTCAATATTCGGCAGGCTTACCACTTGATGTTTTTGCGCAGACGATAGCGCAACCAGATGGCCAGGGCATTCATCGACAAGACCATGGCCATGAGGACGAAACCGGCAGCTGCCGCATTCACCTCAAAAGCCGGGTCGGGACGCGAAGTCCAGTTGAAAATCTGGATTGGCATGACGGTAAAGGGCGACATCACCCAGTCGAACAGACCGGCCGTACCCTCACCCGTGGTACTGAACGGAACCGGCGGCAGGAAGGCGATGAAGGTCAGCGCGCCAATGGTGATGATCGGTGCCGTTTCGCCGATGGCACGGGCGAGGCCGATGATGACGCCGGTCAGGATACCTGGCATGGCATAGGGAATGATGTGATAGCGACAGGTCTGCCAGCGTGTTGCCCCCACCGCCATCGAGCCTTCGCGAATCATGGCCGGGATGGCGCGAATGGCTTCCCGGGTCGAAACGATCACGATCGGCAGGATCAGCAACGCCAAGGTGAGGCCGGCGGACAGGATGCTTTGCCCGAAGCCGAAGGCATAGACGAAGATGCCGAGCGACAGGAGACCATAGACAATGGACGGTACCGCCGCGAGGTTGGTGATATTGATCTCGATGATCTCGGTCACCCAGTTGCGCCGGGCGTATTCCTCAAGGTAGATGCCGGCTGCGACACCCAGCGGCACGGCGGCCAGCGCCGTGACGAACATCACCAGGATGGTGCCGACCCAGGCCGAAAGAATGCCGGACTGTGCCGCCCGCCGCGAGGCGAAGTTGGTGAAGAAATCGAGGCTGAGACGATCGATGCCGCGCAGCAGCATGTCACCGACCAGCAGCAGGATGACGAGCAGCCCGACAACCAGGCAGAAGATGCCGACGGCCTGAAAGATCGAATCTTTCAGCTTGCCGCGCGCGATGACCGAGCGGATTTGTTCAGTGGTCAGTGCTTTCATTTTAGTAAGCCTCACGGAAGCGACGGCGCAGCCACTGGCCGAGGATGTTGAAGGCCAGCGTGATCAGCAGCAGGGTCAGGCCGGCCGCAAAGATGGTCTGGTAACCGATCGAACCATGCGGCAGATCACCCAGCGCCACCTGCACGATGTAGGAGGTGATGGTTGCCGCCGGCTCCATCGGGTTCCAGGTCAGGTTCGGCTGCATGCCGGCGGCGACGGCGAGGATCATCGTTTCGCCCACTGCCCGCGAAATGCCGAGGATGTAGGAAGCGGCCAGGCCGGAGAAGGCGGCAGGCACGACGACATGGAGCGCCGTGTAGAGCTTGGTCGAGCCCATGGCAAACGCTCCTTCGCGCATGCTCATTGGCACGGCGCGCATGGCATCTTCGGAAAGCGAGGCGATGTAGGGAACGATCATGATGCCCATCACCAGGCCGGCGGAGAGCAGCGAGAAACCGGGCAGCATCGGGAATATGTTCTGCAGCAGCGGGGTCACGATGAGCAGGGCAAAGTAGCCGAAGACAATCGTCGGAATGCCGCCAAGCAGCTCAAGCACAGGCTTGGCGATCTCGCGCACCTTGGCGTTGGCGAATTCCGAGAGGTAGATGGCAATGATTGTTCCCATCGGGATCGCCACTGCGAGGGCAACGATGGACGACACCAGGGTTCCCGAGATAAGCACCATGATGCCGTAGTGGGCATCATCGAACAGCGGGGTCCATTGATTGTCGGTGAGGAAGTCGACGATGCTGACGTTCTGGAAAAAGTGAATGGACTCGGAGACGAGCACATAAACGATACCCACCGTGGTCAGGACGGAAACGGCGGCGGCGGAAAAGAGCAGGAACTCGATCAGACGCTCGCTGACATTGCGCATGGCGTTCTTGGCCAGGCGGTCACTGACTTTCGGTGCCTCATAGGCGGGGCTTGCTGAAATGGCTTGGTTCACTTCACTATCCTTTCGGATGAAAAGCCGGCCCCAAGGAGTTCCAGTGGGGCCGGGCTTTCGACAGCGGGCGCTGATGCCCCCGCCGTTGATGGTGCTATTACATCTTGGCTTCGCGCTTCATGAGTTCTTCGACGGTGATGCCAACTTCGTTGTTGCCGCCGAACACGGTGCCGATCTTCTTGTCTTTGGCGTGCTTCACGTTGCCTTCGTAGGCAGCCTTTGGCAGCGGTACGTACTTGACTTCACGCACCAGCTTGTCGGCGTGCTTCATGTAGAACTCTACGAATTCACGCACTTCCGGCTTTTCCAGCGACTTCAGCTTGACATAGACGAAGATCGGGCGCGACAGCGGCACGTAAGTACCGTTTTCGACGTTGGCGCCCGACGGCTCAACTGCCTTGCCGGTTTTCGGGTTGACGATCGGCAGACCCTTCAGGCCTGGCCATGTTCTCGGCGTAGTAGGCGTAGCCGAAATAGCCGATGGCATTGACGTCGCGGGAGACCCCCTGGACCAGCACGTTGTCGTCTTCGGAGGCGGTGTAGTCGCCGCGCGAGGACTTGGCCTTGCCAACGATGGCTTCGGTGAAATACTCGAAAGTGCCGGAGTCGGCGCCGGCGCCGAACAGCTTGACCGGTGCATCGGGCCAGGCCGGGTTGACCTGGTTCCACTTGGTGATCTGGCCTTGTGCTGCCGGCTCCCACATCTTCTTCAGTTCTTCGACGGTCGCCTGCTTGAGGAAGGTGTTCTTCGGGTTGATCACGACGGTCAGCGCGTCATAGGCAACCGGCATTTCGACGTAGTCAACGCCAGCAGCCTTACAGTCGGCCATTTCCTTGGCCGTGATCGGGCGCGAGGCGTTGGAGAAATCGGTTTCGCCACGGCAGAATTTCTTGAAACCGCCACCGGTACCGGAAATGCCGACGGTGACCTTGATGGCGTTCTTCTTGGCTTTCTGGAATTCTTCGGCGACCGCCTCGGTGATCGGGTAAACGGTCGAGGAACCGTCGATCTTGACGATGTCGGCGTTTGCAGCACCGGCCACGGAGAGACCGACAAGGCCGAGTGCTACGGCAAATCTGGTTTTCTTGAACATGGAATTTCACTCCTGCGGTTAATTGGGTGGTCAGACAGCCGCGCCAGTGTGATCTGCCAATGTTACAAAACGATGACGCTCTGTAACAATCGGGGTGCAGGTAAAATTGCTGCAGCCCGAATTTCTAGGGCGTTTTTCAGCCCGAATTTCAGACCGTTTCTCTCAGGATCAGCCCATGACACAAGACCAGCTCAAGGAAGCCGTTGCCCGTGCGGCCATTGCCCATGTAGTGCCGGACGCCATCGTCGGCGTCGGCACCGGCTCCACCGCCAATTTTTTCATCGACGCGCTGGCCGAGATGAAAGACCGGATTCCCGGCGCTGTCGCCAGCTCGGAAGCGACAAAAAAACGGCTGGAGGGGCACGGAATTCGTGTTTTCGACCTTAACGAAGTCAGCGAGATACCTGTTTACGTGGATGGTGCAGACGAAGTGAATGCTCGCCTACACATGATTAAAGGCGGCGGCGGGGCGCTGACGCGGGAAAAAATCGTCGCCGCCGTGGCCAGCAAGTTCGTCTGCATTGCCGACGCCTCAAAGAAGGTCGAGGTCATGGGCCGCTTCCCGCTGCCGGTCGAGGTCATCCCGATGGCCCGCGAGCACGTTGCCCGCCAGCTGCTACGCCTGGGCGGACAGCCGAAACTGCGCGAGGGTTTCACCACCGACAACGGCAACGTGATCCTGGACGTGCACGGCCTGGCCATTGTCGAGCCGGAAGAACTGGAAGCCGCAATCAACCAGATCGTCGGTGTCGTCACCAACGGCCTGTTCGCCATCCGTGGGGCCGATGTGCTGCTGCTGGGGGCAGCGGATGGGGTGAAGACTTTCACCAGGGTTTGAAGCGTTTTTTTAACCACGGAGAGCACGGAGGACACGGAGAGAACCAAAACTTCCTGTTTGCCCGACTTTAAACGATCTGGCTTTTTTGTATGCCCTTCGTTTTTCTCCGTGCTCTCCGTGCTCTCCGTGGTTAACTGCTTCCCAAAAAAAACAGCCCGGGGCTTCCACCTCCGGGCTGTTTTTTCTGCTCCGAGAATCAGTGTGCCGGCGGAACGAAGCCCTGTACCTGATCGGCGCCTTCGCCGAAGAAGTGCTTTTCGACCTGCTCGCTGAGGTACTTGCGGTGCGCGGCATCGGCGAGGTTCAGGCGATTTTCGTTGATGATCATCGTCTGCAGCTTGATCCACTGCTGCCAGGCTTCCTTTGAGACGTTTTCCCACAGGCGCTTGCCGAGCGGGCCAGGCATGGGTGGTAAATCAAGGCCTTCAGCTTCGCGGCCGAGTTTGATGCAGTTAACGTTGCGTGCCATAGAAAATACTCCGGATGTTGCCATGGAAAATTAGGGGGTTCGCAGAAATCGAAGCCGATTATAGCCGAGTCGCCGCTGCTGGTTAGCCGCTGGTTGGCAGAAGCCCCGGCGCCAATACCCACCCGCCACCCGGGAAGAGAGGGTTTCGCCCGCGACCACGAACATCTCACACAGCGCAACAGTAGCGCGTTAACATCCAGCTTTCCGACATTCTTACTGTGCCCCATGTCGCGCGAACCCGCCATCGCCGCTATCGTTGCCAGCGGCCTTAACCACCGTTACGAGATCCGCCATGAGATTGGCGCCGGCGCGACCGGCACCGTCTATCTCGCCCACGACAGTTTTGAGCAGCGCGATGTTGCGCTGAAAATCGCGCTGCCGCAGATCTTTTCGGGCGACAGCCCGGAGCAGGCCATTGTTCGCAAAGCCTGGCTGAACGAGGTGCATCTGGCCGGTAGCCTGCAACATCCGTACATCGTCGCCGTCTATGATGCCGGCGTCAGTGCCAGCAGCGCCTATCTGGTCATGGAGTATCTTGCGGGCGGCACGCTTGAGCCCTACACCCGGCCCGACAACCTGAAGACGGTGCCGGAAATTCTCGAGATCATGTACAAGTGCGCCAGTGCGCTGGACTATGCCTGCCGCGCCGGCATCGTGCACCGCGACATCAAGCCGGCGAATCTGCAGTATGTCGGCCACGGCGAGGCCAAGGTCTGCGATTTCGGGGCGGCCTACTGGTCAACCGACGACTCGACGCAGGTCATGGATATCGGGTCACTGGCTTACATGGCGCCCGAGCTTTTTCGCCACTGGGTGACGCCGCAGGCCGACATCTATGCGCTGGGGATCGTACTCTTTCAATTGCTCGCCGGGCAGCGCCCGTTCAAGGCCGACACACCGGCGGCGCTGATGTACCAGATCCTCAACGGTGACCCGCCGCTGCTGACACTGTACCGACCCGACCTGCCGCCGGCGCTGGAGCATCTGGTCCGCCGCATGATTGCGCGCAGCCTGGAAGACCGCTTTCCCGACTGGACCAGCGTGCTGGCCGCCCTCTCGGAACTGCTGCCGAGCCTGGAAGACAACTCGCCGAACAAGAACAAGAAACCTGCGCAAGCCGAGCTTTACGACCAGCTGCGCCAGCTGCCGCTGCTCGCCGACCTGAACGGCGCCCAGCTCTGGGAATTGCTGCGTATTTCGCGCTGGCACCGCGTACCTGCCGGAACCTTGCTGGTGCAGGAAGGGGCTGAAGCAAAATCCTGCTACCTGCTGCTCAAGGGAGAGGCCAAGGTGACGCAACGTGGCCGGCTGATCAACTGGCTGAAGGAAGGCACGTTGTTCGGCGAACTCGCTTTTGCCGAAGCCACGCCCAGCCCGCGCAGCGCAACCGTCACGGCTGTCGACACCGTGACCATCGGCAAGTGGCCCTACCGCCATCTGCACAAGGCTTCGCCGGCCCTGCAGTCGAAGATGCTGCAGATTTTCTTCCGGCTGGCGGCAGAGCGACTGAAGAAAGCCGACGAGCAGTACCTGTTGCTCTATCAGCAACACCTGAAGGAAAACAACCTGGTTTGATCAGCGCGGCCCGCTGGCAACAGGGTAAACTCCGCGCTCGCCGGCACCTCGCCGGGGCAACACGCTCAACACCGAATACGCCACCATGACCGAACTCCTGCTAAGCCCCGAAATCTGGATTGCTTTTTTTACCCTGACCGCGCTGGAGCTCGTGCTCGGTATCGACAACATCATTTTCATTTCGATTCTTGTCGACAAATTGCCGAAGGGAAAACAGGAGTTCGCCCGGCGCATTGGCCTGTTCCTGGCGATGTTCATGCGCATCGGCTTGCTGCTCGTGCTTTCGTGGATCGTCGGCCTCACCGAGCCGGTGCTGACACTGTTCGATACCGGCATTTCGGGGCGCGACCTGATATTGATTTCCGGCGGCCTTTTCCTGATCTGGAAAAGCACCGGCGAGGTCCACCAGTTGCTTGAAGGCGAGGAGGGGGAAGAATCACGCAAAGTGGCCTCCAGCTTTGCCGGGGTCATCGCCCAGATCATCGTCATCGACCTCGTTTTCTCGCTCGACTCGATCATCACGGCGGTCGGCATGGTCAGCCAGGTGGAGGTGATGATTGCGGCAGTGGTCGCTTCGGTCGGCCTGATGATGGTTTTTGCCAGCGCCATCGGCCGCTTCGTCTCCGACCACCCGACCATCAAGATGCTGGCACTGTCGTTCCTGGTCGTCGTCGGCGTCGTGCTGATCGCCGATGGTTTCGGCCACCACGTGCCCAAGGGCTATATCTACTTCGCCATGGCCTTCTCGGTCGGGGTTGAAATGCTCAACATCCGCATGCGCAAACAGGGAAGCAAGCCGGTCGACCTGCGCGAGCCGTATGTTCGCGAGCCCGAGTGAGCGCCTGCTCGCAGCAAGCGATTCGAAGGGAATGGGTAGTGACGGTGCCGCCCCACCACCGGGACGGCGAGGTAACAGCGGGCGTTTCAGGTCTTGAAGGGGTGTAGCCAGGCGAATATGGCCTGCCCCTGCGACTCGGCAAGCTGGGCCAGTTTCGCCAGGTCGTCGAGCATCGCGAGCACTTCGTCTTCTGACCAGCCGGAAGATTCGAACTCTTCGGTCGCCATCAGCTCTGACGCGACCGCCTCAAGCGCCTCCTCATCCATCGCCAGCAAGCGCTCCACAATCGAATCTGCGAAGCGAAGAACCAGGGCGCCTTCGGCGGCGGAGACATAGACCGGCTCGTAAAAAGCGGCGGCATCGTCGAACAGGTCGCCCGTCAGCAGACAGTGAAGCGTTGCGATTTTGGCAACACCGACATCGCGCAACGAAATCCCGCTCCACTCATCAACCGGCTGCAGCGACTCGCCGATCGCAACAACCTCATCTTCTTCCGCCGCTACGATATTGGTCAGGATTCCCATTGGAGCTCCGAGTTCAGAAATTCAGAATTGAAAACGGCCATCCCGAAGGTTGGCCGTCTTTGTGCCGTCTTTGTTTTGTGGTCGAGCAAGCCGGCAATCATTCAACGCCCACTCACGGAGGCGCTGATTGTAACGGAAACCGACAGGCCGGGGGCAAAAGCGCCGAGCGGCTGGATCAACTTGCCCGGCACCGGGCTCCGCCTGGTTTATGGGTGTGATCGATAACTGTCCGTATTGATCGTGCGATCAGCCGACGTTAGAGGGGGTCGGTCGATGAGGTAGATGCCAGGAAAAGATGTCAGGCAAGAACGCTTTATAGGGAGTATGTTGTCATGCCAGCAAGCGTTTCAGGTTCATTTGTCATGAAACCATAGCTGCCCGCGGCTGCCAGGCGCAAGGATACACCCGGACGTGCCGTCACGTTTCCTGTCCTTCTCTCATGGGAGCCTACTCATGACTTCAACACCCCTGCTTTATCTAACGGCGCGCGCCAGTCTGGCGCGACCATTCCTGTTTGCCGGCGCTGTTCTGCTGATGCTCGACGGCAGTGCCATCGCCCAGACCCCGATCAAAGCGGAGAAGACCAAGCGGACTCTCATCGTCAGCGACGCAGTCCAGCTTTCGGGCAGCAAGATCTCGGGCGGCTGGCGCGAGCATGCGGTCGACGGGTCATGGCGCAGCGTTACGTTTGTGCTTGGCGACAATGTCGCCACCGTCACCTTCGGAGACGGCGAGAAAGGCCGCCGCGCACCGAGCGCAACGCGCTATGTGTATGCCGGGCCCGGCGGCAAGGCGGCGAAAGCTGGCGACGCACCGGCTGTATATAGCGAGACTCACGTTCTTGCCGATGCCACGCCCGGGATACTGGGCAAGGCGAATCAATCTTCGCAGGTCCCGGCCGACGTGGCCACGCGCATCCGAGAGCTGGGTGGCGATATCAAGTTGATGCAGCAGGCGGCAGACCTCAAGCGGATATCGGAACTTGGCAGCGCGCTCGATGCCGCAGCCAGCCGGGCTGCTGACGACAGGTTTTTCGGTGATCGGCCGGGGGGGCCTCCGCGCAGGAGCGGTGGCGGGTGGAAGGATCCGCGAGCGGGAGTGGGGCGCGATGGCCGCGCCGGTGACGACGTTGTTATATTTGAAAAAGCTGGCACGGACGAGCATGGTAACTATGCATATACCATTGTCACACGCCACGACGACGGCTCGACGACTACGGATAGCGGGTTTAGGGACACCAGTGGCGGCACCGCCACCACCTCAGAGCACAAAGACGCGAGTGGCCGCGTCACTGGAGGCTCCCAAGATACTTCCGGCGGGCCCGGTGGTGGCAGTAGCAGCGCTGTATTGGCGCAACCCCGACACCGGCGTGGAGATGACTACCGCGACAGCTACGTCTCCCGATGGCTCGACGCACGGGTCCGTAACCATCTTGTATCCAGATGGCAAGAGACGCACGGTCGAGAGCAGCGCACCATCAGAAGTCCCCTTCAGCGGCCGTGGCGGTTCCAACGAAGCGTGGATGGACAAATCCCTGCCCTGGTTCATGGATGCCGTTTACTCGGAATGGAAGCGCAAAAACGATCTGAGGAAATCCGGCGGCATGATCTCGCAACCGGGTCCTGAAGGAGCGCCATCGCCGGCCACCAGCGAAGGCCCCAGGGTGGGGGCGAGCGCCGTGACCAACTGTGGCGATACCGGAACGAATCCGTGTGCGCGCTTCGAAGGCACGGAGGTGGATAGACGCAGGAGCTTCAACAGCATCTCGCAACCCCTACCCGATTTCCAGACAGCAGGACCGCTCGGCGGCAAGGGAGTACCAGACCCGCTGCCGATTCCGCCACCCAAGCAGTAAGCATCCAACGCGGCACAGTAGCGGCACGGCCCAATGGGGAAATCTTACGGGTCGTACCGCCGACCGCTTCCCCGCTGCGACCAGCGAAGATGAAGAGAATCCGAGCCTGGAACCTTTAATCGGAAAGAAATTGCAGGAGATGCTGGCGGCACATGAAGAAGCCGCAGCGTTCATTGCCGAACTTGCTGCGACCTGACGAGAAAAACAACCGTGGCCTGTCGCTGAATATCCGGAATATCCGGAATATCCGGAATGTTTCCTTAATCGCTCCATGAGGCGGAGGCGCTCGATGCGCAAAATCATCGCACTGCTTGGCTGGGGGCTCTGGCTCGCCCTATGCACGTTGGTATTCGCCTTCTCCTACAGCGACTCGTATTTCAGCTACAGCCCCTGCACACGCATTCCCGTATTCGCTGCAGCCCTGCTCGGTGCAGTCGCCATGCCGGCCAGCGCCTTCCTGGTGTGGCGGAGGCCGGGCCCGGCGTGGGCCCTGGTGCTGCGCCAGGCCGGTGCCTCGTTCCTCGCCTTGCTGCCGGCCGTGGCGACATCCTTCATCCTGTCGCGCGCATCCGGAGCGTGCCGCCTGTCCGGAGACGATGCCATGGGAGTGGGGGTCAACTTCCTCCTGCTCTGTGCTCTGGCAGTATTGACGACCGTCGTCCTGGGCATCGCGGCGATGGCAAGGGAACGCCGTCGCAAGCCTCAGGGCGCGCTTCGGCATTGAACCGCCAATACTTACCAATGTCCTGATCACCACCAACACCTTGTGCTCGATCATCTCCGCATAACGCCGCCCGGCACCCGTACGCCCCCTTTGGTAGAATCACGCCTTTCCCCGAATCGCTGGTTCCCCCATGTCCCGCAAGATCCTCGTCACCTCCGCCCTGCCCTACGCCAACGGCGCCATCCACCTCGGCCATCTGGTCGAGTACATCCAGACCGACATCTGGGTGCGCTTCCAGAAGATGCGCGGCAACGAGTGCTGGTACGTCTGCGCCGACGACACGCATGGCACGCCGATCATGCTGCGCGCGGAGAAGGAAGGGATCACGCCGGAGGCGCTGATCGAGCGCGTGCATGGCGAGCATTCGCGCGATTTCGCCGGCTTCAACGTCGGCTTCGACAACTACTACACCACGCACTCGCCCGAGACCCGCGCCTGCGCCGAGGACATCTACGGCAAGCTGAAGGCGGCCGGGCTGATCGAGGTGCGCACCATCGAGCAGTATTACGACCCGGTGAAGCAGATGTTCCTGCCGGATCGCTTCATCAAGGGCGAGTGCCCGAAGTGTGGGGCCAAGGACCAGTACGGCGACAACTGCGAGAGCTGCGGCGCGGCCTACACGCCGAACGACCTGAAGGATCCGTATTCGGCCGTGTCCGGTGCCAAGCCTGAGCTGCGTAATTCGGATCACTACTTCTTCAAACTCTCCGACCCGAAGTGCCAGGCCTTCCTGCGCCGCTGGACGCGCGAGCCGGGCCGCCTGCAATCGGAAGCCTCGAACAAGATGCAGGAGTGGCTGGGTGCGAAAATGCGAAGGCGAGAACAAGCTGACCGATTGGGACATCTCGCGCGATGCGCCCTACTTCGGCTTCGAGATTCCGGACGCGCCCGGCAAATATTTCTACGTCTGGCTGGACGCGCCGATCGGCTACATGGGTTCGTTCAAGAATTTTTGCGGCAAGCAGGGCCTGGATTTCAACGAGTACTTCAAGCCCGATTCGACGACCGAGCTGTACCACTTCATCGGCAAGGACATCCTCTATTTCCACGCGCTGTTCTGGCCCGCCGAGCTGGAGCACGCCGGCTACCGCACGCCGACGGCGATCTTCGCGCACGGTTTCCTGACTGTCGACGGCGCCAAGATGTCGAAGTCACGCGGCACCTTCATCACCGCCGAGAGCTACCTGAAGACCGGGCTCAACCCGGAATGGCTGCGCTACTACTACGCCGCCAAGCTGAACGGCACGATGGAAGACATCGACCTCAACCTCGAAGACTTCGTCGCCCGCGTCAACTCCGACCTCGTCGGCAAGTACGTGAACATCGCCAGCCGCTGCGCCGGCTTCATCAGCAAGAAGTTCGACGGCAAGCTGGCCTCGACCGATGCCGCGTGGCTGAAGCCGCTGCGCGATGCTGCAGACAATATTGCCGCCGCCTACGATGACCGCGACTTCGGCCGCGCGCTGCGCGAGATCATGGCGCTGGCCGACGCGGCCAACGTGGTGGTGAACGACCGGAAGCCGTGGGAACTGGCCAAGCAGGAAGGCAAGGAAGCCGAACTGCACGCCGCCTGCTCGGAGGCCATCGAAGCCTTCCGCCTGCTCACGCTCTACCTCAAGCCGGCGCTGCCGAAGGTGGCCGAGGCCGTTGAAGCCTTCCTCGGTATCCCCCCGATGAACTGGAGTGACGCTGGCAGTGCACTGCCGACCGGCCATGCGATCAACGCCTACAGCCACCTGATGACGCGCATCGACCCGAAGCAGATCGTTGCGCTGGTTGAAGCCAACAAGGAATCGCTGGCTCCGACAGAACCCGCGCCGCAGAAACACGCAGAGAAACAGGAGAAGGCTGTGACCGTTGCCGTAGCCCAGGCCGAGGTTGGCAAAGATTCAGGCCCACACATCAGCATCGACGATTTCATGAAGATCGATCTGCGCATCGCCAAGATTGTCGAAGCCGGCCATGTCGAAGGCGCTGAAAAGCTGATCCGCCTGTCGCTGGACATCGGCGAAACAGAAAACGGGGAAATGCGACCGCGCCAGGTCTTCGCCGGCATCAAATCCGCCTACGACCCGGCAGCGCTGATCGGCCGCCTGACGGTGATGGTCGCCAACCTCGCCCCGCGCAAGATGAAGTTCGGCATGAGCGAAGGCATGGTGCTGGCCGCGTCGGGGGACGACAAGAACGGTGGCCTCTACATACTCTCGCCGGACAGTGGCGCCCAGCCAGGCATGCGCGTCAAGTAAGGCTACCCCCACCCCCGCCCGCTGACGACGCACCCGGCAATCAGCGTTCCAGCGGCTCCTGGAGGGCTTTTGCAACCGCCTGGCTCAGCCCCAGCAGCACCCGGCTGGTGGCTTTGACAACGGCTTCGTGGCTGGCATCGGCCAAGGGCTCACTGATGGCCACATTGCCAACGCGGGAGGCGCTGCCGTCCCCGGCA
Organism: Candidatus Proximibacter danicus; assembly: GCA_016710885.1. Taxonomy (GTDB): domain Bacteria; phylum Pseudomonadota; class Gammaproteobacteria; order Burkholderiales; family Rhodocyclaceae; genus Proximibacter; species Proximibacter danicus. The sequence continues at coordinate 13,670 of JADJUC010000010.1, read as the reverse complement.
CGAATCAACCATGTTGCCTCCAGGCGAAGACGCTCACCGGCGACCGCATCCAGTTGCTGAATCGAAATCAGCACACGGACATCCGGCTTGGCACCAGCGAAATCCTCACGCAACCAGATCATCGGGTTATCGAGAATCTGCGAAAGATTCCGCGCCACAATGCGCGGGATATCCGACTTCAGCGGCTCGGCCCAGCGATTGAATTCGCTCAGCGTCACCTCGTTGGCCGACTTCGACAACACGATCTGCGGCCGATCCCAAAGTGCTGGAATACGAACAGCCGTAATCTCGATGTGCCGCTTGTCGCTGGCAACGCGGTGGCCTTGATCGGCATCCGCACTCAAGCGGTAGAGTTTTGCCGACGGTGTTGTACCGCAAGCCGACAGGAGAACGGCCGACAGACCCAGGGCAAGCGCCAGTAATTTTTTATTCATGAATCATTCCTCCTTGGACTTGCCCTTGAGCAGGGACTCCGGATAGCGCGACTGATATTCAAGCAAGGTACGCAACTCGGCGGCGGCCTTTGCCACCTCCCTGAGACCGTCGCGCAAGTCTTCCTGAAGCTGCGAATCATCCGACATCTGCCGGTCCACACTGGCCAGCGTCTTGTCGAGCGACTTCATTACCGCCTGCACATCTTTCGACAATTCGTCGAGCGGAAGCGACTTCAGCTTGTGCATCAGTTCTGCCGTGCTCTGCATGATCTCGGCTGCCTGCTCCTCGAGGCGCGCCATCGACCCCGGAAGCGTGGGCAGGATGGGCGGATCGTTCTTCCAGTCCATCGCAGCCTTGGGGGTTTTCTTGAAAAATTCCAGCGCCACAAACAACTGGCCGGAAAGCAGGTTGCCCGTCCGCAGTTGCCCGCGCAGGCCACCGGAGACCAGGGCATCGAGCCCTTCCTTGACGTTCAGGTCGGCTTTCTTGATGTTGATTCTGCGCAAGCGGTTGGGGAAGATATCGACATCCACAACCATTTTCACATTGCCGGTTTTCGGATCGATCTGCCCAGCGATATTGCTGACACGACCCACCTCGATACCGCGGAAATCAACCGGAGCGCCTACCACCAGACCGCGCACCGATTCATCGAAGAAGAGACGCAGGGAGGTTGCCTCATCATCATCCATGGCCATGGCCTCAGCTTTTTGCGCAAACAGCCGGAAGCGGGTATTCGGCTCAGCGGGTGCGCCATCTCTAGCCTTGGCCCGCGTTTCGAAGGCGATGCCGCCGGAGAGAATCGCATTGAGCGACTGCGAGCCGACCCTGAAACCGCTGGCATTCAACTCCACATCGAAGCCGCTGGCCTCCCAGAAACGTGTTTCAGCATTCACGAAACGATCGTAGGGCGCCTTGACGCAAATTTCGAAATCAATGCCGCGCCCCTCCTTGTCCATCTCGTAACGCACCACCTGCCCGACCAGAACCCGCCGATAGTAGATTCCGGTGCCGGCATCGATCGAACCCAACTGACTCGAACGCAAACGGAACACGCGCCCGGGTTCGGAAAAAGTCACCAGCGGCGCATTGTCCAGCCCCTTGAACTCCTTCTGATGCTTCTTCGACTTGCCAATATCCATGCCGATATAGGCGCCGGAGAGCAAGGTACTCAAGCCCGAAACATTGGTGCCCTGAATGCGCGGCCGCTCTACCCAGAAACGCGTATCCTCGACCAGCAGCGGGGACACCGACTTGCTCATGCGAATGCCGACCTTGATCGTTTCAAGGTCTTCGGCGAGGCCAACGCTCTCGACAACGCCGACATCGACGTTCTTGAACTTGACCTTGGTCTTTCCCGGTTCAATACCTTCAGCAGTCTTGAAGGTGAGCTGAATCTCCGGGCCGCGCTCCATCACCGTACGCACGGCGAGCGCGCCACCGACGAGGATGGCAATGATCGGCACCAGCCAGATCAGCGAAAGCCCGCGCTTTTTCGGCACCGCAACCGCGCTCGGCACGCCACCTGCAGGGTTGGGATTTGAGGGGGAAGGTTCAGTCACGGTTTTCTCCAGAACAGTTATTTTTTTCCAGCGGATCCCAAAGCAGCCTCGGATCAAACGCCATCGCTGCAAACATCGTCACCACCACCACCGCCGCAAACGCCAGCGCTCCTGGCCCGGCCTCGATCGAGGCCAGGGACGAAAATTGCACCAGTCGCGCCAGCATGGCCACCACGAAAATATCCAGCATCGACCACTTGCCAACAAACTCCACCAGACGATACAGCCGCGTGCGCTGCTGCGACTCCCAAGTCATCCTTCGCTGCGCTGACCAGGCCAGGAAAGTCAAAGAAAGCAGTTTCAGCAGCGGCACGAAAATACTGGCGGTAAAGATGATGATCGCCAGATCGTAGGCACCCTCGTGCCAGAAATACGCCACCCCACTCATGATCGTATCGGGCTGCGTGCCGAACAGCGAAGTGGTGATGGTAATCGGCAACAGGTTGGCAGGAATGAACAGCACATAGCCCGCGATCAACAGCGCCCAAGTCCGGTTCAGGCTATCGACCTTGCGCGGATGCAGGGTATCGTCACAGCGCGGGCAGACGGGGGATTCCACACTCGGGTGGCAGTCGCTCAGCAAGCCGCAGGTATTGCAGGTTGCACTGTGGCGCGTCAGGCCGGTTCGCCCCATCGCTCCCGATTCGGCCAACCGGTCGCCACCCTTGACTGCACCGGGCGATAGTTGCTGCCGCGCCAGCACGCTGGAGTAACGATCCCAGACACCGTGCGTATCGTAGGAAGCAATCGAGGAAATCGACGCGAACATCAGCGCCAGAAAGGCCCAGAGCCCGATGCCGGGCGACACGTCGGCCAACCCGGAGAGCTTCACCACGGCAACGATCAGCGCCAGCATGAAAACATCGAACATCAACCAGTGGTTGAGCTTCGAGAGCAGGCGCATCAACGGCACAAAATTCGGCACCAGCCGGTCGTGGCGCAGGGGAGGAGCAGGTAGTGTCGCTACGCGTCTAAAACTACCCAGGGCTGCGCGTTGAAATTTACCCAGGGGGTTTAGCCGCCTGTCATGCAGTCGGCGAATGCGAAGTGTAGCGCAATCGTCAGTCGGCCACCTCCGATTTTCAATGTCGGCTTGAGATGCGCGGGGAAAGCCGCGCAGGGCGCAAGCCCGTAGCGGAATTCCCCGCGCGGCCGCCGCTCAGAACGGCTCGTTCTCGATTTCCACCTGTTTCCCGCGCTTTTTCTGCTCCCGCTCACGGATGCGCGACTTTGCCGTGGCCGTACTGTGGCGGAAGCGAAACGACTCATTGCCGGTTTCTACGATATGGCAGTGATGCGTCAGCCGGTCGAGCAGCGCCGTCGTCATCTTCGCGTCGTTGAACACACTCGCCCACTCCCCGAAGGTCAGGTTGGTCGTGATCATCACGCTCGTATGTTCGTAGAGCTTCGAGAGCAGATGGAACAAGAGCGCCCCGCCGGCCTGGCTGAACGGCAGGTAGCCCAGTTCATCGAGGATCACCAGATCCATGCGCAAGAGCGAGAACGCCAACCGGCCAGCCTTGCCCGCTGCCTTCTCCTGTTCGAGCAGATTCACCAGATCGGCCGTCGAAAAGAACCTCACTCGCTTGCCGTGATGGATAATTCCTTCCATACCCAATGCGGTCGCCAGATGTGTCTTGCCTGTCCCGGTGCCACCGATGAACACCACGTTGTGCGCCTCCCCGGTGAAGGCAAAGCTTGCCAGTTCATCAATCAGCCGCTTCTCCACCTTCGACTGCCCGAAATCGAACCCGGCCAGATCGCGATGCACCGGAAACTTGGCGCTATGCATCTGGTAGCGGATCGAACGCATGTGGCGATCTGTATGCTCAGCCTGCAGCAGATGCTCGATCAGCCAGCGAGAGGTCTGCACGCCAACGCCGTTGCCATCGGCAGCCACCTCCTCCCAGGCGCCAGCCATGCCGTAGAGGCGTAATTCCTTCAGTTCGGCAGCAACATCACGCATGGCTCACCTCCGTGCGCAGGCGGTCGTAGCGGCCGGTGTCGGCGAGCGGGAGTTCGGCAATGGGCAGTGCCGATTCCACCGTGGGCGGTGGTGGCGCCGCCTGCAGGCGGTTGAGCACGTTCTCGATGTGCTCGGCGCTTGGGTTGCCGGATTCGAGCACCAGCTCGACGGCCACCAGCACTGCTTCGAGCCCATGCCGGGGTACGGCGGCGAGTACGCCAGCCATGATCCGGTCGCCGCCTTCGCGTCGAAGCAGCAGACCGCGCAGGCGCAGGAGAGGCGCCGGCATGTCGGCGAACGGTGCCCCATTCCTGAGCGCCCCCGGCTTTCTCTGGATCAGCGGAATATAGTGCTGCCAGTCGTAGCGGGTATCGCCGCGCCCGAAGCTGCGCACATGACTGGCAACCACGGCATCCTGGGCAACGAAATCGATCCGTTCCGGATAGACGCGAATACCGACTATCTGGCCCACCAGTTCGCAGGGGGCGGAGTAGCGGCAGCGGTCGAAATTCACGAGGCAGGTGCTGGATACCTTGCCGAGGGTTTCGACGTAGCCGTCGAAGGGTACGATCATCGGCATGAGGTGCGGACGCTCCTGTTCGAGCATCTCGGCGAGCGTGAGGCCATATTCCGGATGCTTGAGTTCCTGCCAGAGGGCGTGGCAGCGTGCGAGCAGCCAGAGGTTGAGCTCAGTGAAGGAGCCGAAGCGTTCCTGGGCGGCGTCTTGCCAGAGGCGACGCCGGCTGTCCTGGACGTTCTTTTCGACCACGCCCTTTTCCCAGCCCGAAGCCACATTGCAGAAGTCGGGATCGAAGAGGTAGTGCGAGGCCATGGCAGAGAAACGGGTATTGACCACCCGCGCCTTGCCTTTCTTGACCTTGTCGACAGCGGTCTTCATATTGTCGTAGATGCCGCGCCGGGGAATGCCGCCCAAGGTGGCAAAGGCCCGTGTATGGGCATCGAAGAGCATTTCATGGCTTTGCGCAGGGTAGGCCTGCACGACAAAGGCGCGGCTGTGGCAAAGCTTGAGGTGAGCTGCCACCAGCTTTCGCCAGACGCCGCCGATCACGAGGCGTTCCTCGCTCCAGTCGAACTGATGGGCTTCGCCGGGTTCGAAGCGGAGCGGGACGTAGGCTTTCTTCAGGACGGCGCTGCTGTCCTTGCGCCAGTGCCGGATGAATTCAGTGACGCGGCTGTAGTCGCCGTCGAAGCCGAGAGCCTTGAGTTCGGCGTGGAGCTTTAGGGCGGTGCGCCGCTCCCGTGGTGAGCGCCGAGCGTCGGTTTCGAGCATGCGGGTTAGCCGTTCAGCGTAGGGGGCGATCTTGGTATCGCCCTGGCTGCGTCGGTATTTGGGCTCGGCACCTTCGGGCGCCTTGAGCCACTTGCGAATCGTTTTCCGGGTAAGCCCGGTGCGTCGTTCGATTTCCGAGAGCGTTAGTCCGTCCCGGTAGTGCAGCCTTCTTACTTTTCCCAGCAGGTTCATGGTGATCATCTCCTTCAGTTCCCCGTTCCATAACGGAACGGGCGAGGTTAATCACCCTGGGTATTTTTCAGTGCGCACAACCCACAAAATCTGGGTAATTTTCAACGCGTATCAACACGCTGCGCCTCGATTTCGCCAACAAGCAGGTGCTCGGCGAAAAACAGAAATCGAAGATTCGCGATATGGAAAAGAAGGACGGTCAATTGCTGCTGCAGGGCCGTGAGCTCGGCTATGGCTGGACGATTGCCATCGAACAAAAATCCGGCGACATGACGCTCAGCCTGGTCAACCGCGAGGGCGCCTTCGTCCTCTTCGGCCGCTGCACTCCGCTTTAATCGATTCCTCAACTGAAAGGCAAGACATGAACAAGCTCCCCCTCATCCTCGCTGCAACCCTGCTCACCGCCCCAATGTTGGTTCAGGCGCAAAACCAGCCGCAGGCCGCCGTCGTCGTTGAAAAGGCACCGGGTGCCGGTGCGGTCACCGAGGCTGTGCAACTGCAGGGCAAGATCAAGTCGATCAACAAGAAGACCCGTACCGCGGTCGTCGTTGGCCCGAATGGCAACGAAATCGACTTCGTCCTCAGCGAGGACGTTCGCAATTTTGACCAGATCAAGGTCGGCGATCTGGTCACCCTGACCTTTGTGCAGGCGCTGGCGCTGGAACTGCGCAAGACGGAAAAGAAGGAACCGGGCGCCCGCGTTGATAGCGACAACACCGTTACCGCCAAGCCGGGGGCCAAGCGGGGCATGGTCACCTAAAAATCGGTGCGCGTGATTGCCGATGTGGTTGCCGTCAACCCGAAAGCCCAGACCGTCACCTTGCGCGGCCCCAAGCGCACGCTTGAACTGGTGGTAAAGGACCCGGAAACCCTGAAGAACGTGAAGGTTGGCGACCAGGTTGAAGGTGTTTATACCGAAGCCATGGCACTGACCGTTTCAACCGGCAGCAAGAAGTAAGTTCGCCCTGGCCTGCGCTCCGGGAAACCCCGGGCGCAGGCCGCTTCAATCCCGCCGCAGCACGGCGTATGCTTTGCAAACGCATGACCGGGAGGGATTATGGATATTCATGGCAAGCCGATCGATGCCCGCATCGACTGGCTCTTCGATCGGGCAAGAGACTATTCCGCCCGCTTCTGCAGCCCCGAAAACTGGCTGGCGCGCGAGCGCTACCTGGCGCGCCATCCAACGGCCATCGGCGTGCTCAAATGCATGGACGGCCGTATCAACATCCCCGTCGCCACCAAGACTCCGCTCGGCATCATCCAGCCCTTCCGCAACCTCGGCGGCATGTTCGACCTTGGCTGGCCGCATCTGGGCGAAGTGCTGGCGGCCTATGTGCAGCGCTGCGTGCGCGAGGGTCGCCGCGTGCTGCTGGTCATCACCTACCATTTTTCGCGCGGCGACACGCGTCGCGGTTGCGCCGGCTTCAGCTACGACACGGCCGCCGCGCTGGCGCACACCTGTCGCATCAAGGCGCAGGTGGAATCGGTGTTCGGCCTCGGGCACGATACGGTCTATCCGCTTGTCTGCGGTTTCGAAACGGACGAGGACGCGTTGATCCTGCACGGCCAGAACGATGCACAACTCGACCTTGCCAGTATCGACCACACCGACAGCACGGCGCTCGCCCAGCAACTGACGGCGCTTTACCCCGATATGCCGCAGCAGACCCGCGACGACCTGCTGCCGCTGCTGGTCGGCAACCTGACCCACATTGGCGAGGTACGCCAGCAGCAGCGGGCAGCAGACATTGAACACCGCGAATGGATGATCTGCCTCGGCCGAGGGTTTGATTTCCTGCACATGCCCAACCTGGCGCTGATCGTCGGACCCTACAGCCCGGAACTCGCCGACCCGGTCGGCAAGGCGGCCAGCATCATCGAGGCCAACATGCGCAAGGGGCGCATCCCCGACGACGGCTTCCTGCTGCTGGCCTCGGTGCCCTATGAAGAGATCGGCGTCGACCGCGCCCGTGCCGGTCTGAAGTCAGCCTTCCTCGCCGATTTCGCCGCCGAGGTCATCGCCGCCCAATACCCGGCACTGGCTGAAAAAATGCATGTCCACACCGCCGTGCTCGACTGGCGCTCGCGGCGGCTGGAAAAACTATCGGGACAGTAGTCTGGGGGTTGGGCGCTGGAGACTTTGCATACTTGCGTTTTCCCCGCGCGTGGCAGCGCCCCCCGCAACACCATTCCGGCTTCGGCGATCAATGCAGCAGCCGCCTCGTGTTCAGCATGTGCCCGTCGTGCCAGTAATCAGTAACGCGGGAGGTGATGCGGTACGCCTGCTCGTCGTTGATATCCATTTCAACAATGACGACCGGAGCACTCGCATCCCCCTCGCGGACGATCGTCACATTCACCACAGGCCCGACCCGCTCGAGCGACTCGCGAATGCGTTGTTCGCTCACGTCGCCGCCGAGCCCTGTCAGCATTATCTTCTTCATCGCTACTCCTTCCCGCTCGTATTGCTCGCCGCCGGATCAAGCGCATCGACCCACCCCCCGCCCAGCGCGCGATAGACCGCCACCAGCTGGATCAGACGATCGGACTCGCTGCCCACGGTGGTCAGCTCGGCCGAAAACAGTTCGTTCTCGGCATAGAGCACGTCGGTATAACTCGACACCCCGCTGTCGTACTTCAGGCGCGACAGTCGCGCATAGTCGCGCAGGGGCCTTGACGCGGGCGACCTGTGCTTCGAGGGAGGTGGCCAGTTTTTCCGTGCCGGTCAGCGCGTCGTTGGTATCGCGCAGGGCTTCGAGCACCGCCAGGCGGTAGTTGGCGACGGCCTCGGTTTTTGCCGCTTCCGCCGAACGAACCTGACCTTCGATGTTGCCGAAGGTGAAGATCGGCCCGGCCACCTGTGCGGCGATCATCGCCACGGCCGCCGGCCCGCTGAGGAAATCGCTCAGTGCCGCGCTGGTTGAGCCGAGCGCCCCGGTCAGCGAAATCGACGGGAAGTACAGCGACTTGGCAACACCGACCTCGGCGTTGGCGGCCACCAGATTCTGCTCGGCCTGCAGCACATCCGGCCGTCGTTCCAGCAATGAAGCGGGCAAACCGGGAGGAATCTGCGGCACCTTCAAGGCATCCAGCGCCAAGCCGCGCTCGATCGGGCCGGGCACGCGGCCGAGCAGCACGGAAAGCAGATTCTCCTGTGCCGCCACCTGCTGCTCGAGCAACGGCACCGCCGCCTTCGCCTGCTGATACTGCGATTCGATCGACGCCACCTCGGTCTGCGAGACGACGCCGCCCTTGAAGCGCAACTCAAAGATGCGCCGCGTTTCGGCGTAATTGGCCGCCGTCGCCCGCGCGATCTCCAGCTTTCGATCCAGTGCGCGCAGGGTCACGTAACCACCGGCAACCGAGGCCACCACGCTGATGATCGTGCCGCGACGCCCCTGTTCGCTGGAAAACACCTGCGCCTGGGCGGCTTCGCTCTGGCGGCGTACGCGGCCAAAAAGATCAATCTGCCAGCTGGCGCTGATCGATCCCTGATAGAGCTTGGACCAGGGGTCGGTGCCGGCCGGCATCGGTGTCACGCCGACTTCGGTGGAGCGGTTGCGGCTGGCCTCAAGGCCATAGCCGACCTGCGGAAAGAACTGCGCGCGGGTCGTCGACAACTGGCCGAGGTAACGCTCGACGCGCGCAGCGGCCACCTGCAGATCGAGGTTCTCACGCAATGCCGCTTCCACCAGCCGGTTCAACGCCGGATCGCCGAAGGCTTCCCACCAGCGCAGGTTGGCATAGCCTCCGCCTGCGGCAGCGCGACACGCCAGTCGGCGGGCACCTCGACTTCAGGGCGCAGGAAATCCGGGCCGACGGCGCAACCGGCCAGCGAACTTGTAAAGGCCGCCGCCATGGCCGTGAGCAGGTACGTCTTTTCATTTCAATGCCCCTCCCGGCGGAGGCGTCCGAGGCGTCCGCAGCGTCCATTTTCTTGCGCGAGAAGCGCGCGCTCCAGGTTTCCAGCAGATAGAAGAAGAGCGGTACGAAAAAGGTAGCCACCAGCGTCGACACCAGCATGCCGCCGATGACGCCGGTACCGATGGCGCGCAGGCTGTTGGCACCGGGGCCGCTGGCGGTGGCCAGCGGCACGCAGCCGAGGATGAAGGCGAACGAGGTCATCAGGATCGCGCGCAGGCGCAGGCCGGCGGCTTCGATGGCCGCCTCGCGGATGGCCATGCCGTGATGCACGCGTTCGATGGCGAACTCGACGATGAGGATGGCGTTCTTCGCTGCCAGGCCGACCAGCGTCACCAGGCCGACCTGAAAGTAGACATCGTTTTCCAGGCCGAGGGCCCAGGTCAGCAGCAAGGCGCCGAAGACGGCGAAGGGCACGGTCAGCACTACCGCCACCGGCAACGTCCATTTCTCGAACTGCGCGGCGAGCAACAGGAATACGACGATGATGCCGAACACGAAGGCGATCGACGAGGTGCTGCCCGACGCTTTCTCCTGCAAGGCTTGCCCGGCCCAGGCGTAGGAATAGTCGCTGCTCAGTACCTCGGCGGCGACCTCCTCCATGGCCTTCAGCGCCTGCCCGGAGCTGTAGCCCTCGGCCGGGTTGCCGGTCAGCTTCACTGCCGGAAAACCGTTGAAGCGCGTTACCAGTTTTGGCGCAGCGACGTAGTGCGTGGTGATCAGCGTCGACAGCGGCACCATCACGCCGCTCTTCGAGCGCACATAGACCTTGTCGAAATCCTGCGGCCGCGCGCGGTAATCGGCATCGGCCTGCAGCACCACCCACCAGACCCGGCTGAACTGGCTGAACTGGCCCGCCACCTGCGAGCCGAAGAAGGACTGCATGGTCTGGAAGACATCGGCCACCGGCACGCCGAGCAGTTCGGCCTTGGCACGGTCGAGGTCGACAAAGAGCTGTTGCGAGGTGGCGCGGAAAGTACTGTTCACCCCCTGCAGCTCCGGCCGCTGCCGGGCCTTGACGAGGAAGGCCTGCAATTTTTCCTGCATCGCCTGCGAGGTGCCCGTGCCACGGTTCTGCAGATAGAACTCGAAGCCGCCGGTGGCGCCCATGCCGGGAATCGACGGCGGGTTGAGCGCAAAGACGAAACCGTCCTTCAGCTTCGAGAAAGCGGCATTCAGCCGGGGCAAGGCAGCGAAGGAAAGCAGGGATTCATCCTTGCGCTGATCGAAGGGCTTGAAGGCACCGAAGAGGATCGCCGAGTTGTTCTGGATCTGGCCATCGATCAGGCTGTAGCCGTTCACTGTCGCCACGTCCTGCACCGCCGGGTCGGCCAGCGCGATCTTCTCCGCCTCGGCAGTCAGGCGGCTGACCACCTGCAGGCTGCTGGTGTCCGGCAGGCCGACGACGACGAAAATAGCCCTGGTCCTCGTCGGGCACGAAGCTGGAGGGCAGGATGCGGAAGATCAGGAAGATGCCGGCGAGCACGGCGATGAACATCGCGAGGCGTCGGCCAGCCGGGTGGTCGATGACGCGGGCAACGCCGCCGATGTAGCCTGGCGCACGCGCTCGAAGCTTTCTCCGAACCACAGGAAGAAACCCTTCTTCTCGCCGTGATGGGCCTTCAGGATGATCGCCGCCAGCGCCGGCGACAGGGTGAGCGCCATGATGCCGGAGACCACCATCGAGATGGCGATGGTGACCGCGAACTGCTTGTAGAGCGTGCCGGTGACGCCGCCGAGGAAGGCGACCGGCAGGAACACGGCCAGCAGCACGAGCACGATCGAGATCAACGCGCCGGCGATCTCGGTCATCGCCGCCTTCGCAGCTTCGAAGGCCGAAAGCTTCTTCGTTGTCATGTTCGCTTCGACGTTCTCGACCACGACGATGGCGTCGTCCACCACCAGTCCGATGGCCAGGATCATGCCGAACATGGTCAGCATGTTGATCGAGAAGCCGAACAGATGCATGCCGATGAAAGTGCCGATGATCGACACCGGCACCGCCAGGATCGGGATCACCGTCGCCCGCAGCGTCTGCAGAAAAACGAAAACCACCAGCACGACCAGCACCACGGCCTCGAGGAAGGTGCACTACCTTTTCGATCGAGGTGATCGAAGAGGCTGGTGTCGAGCGCCACCTTGTAGTCGAGGCCGGGGCGGGAAAGTTGATTTCAGCTCTCCAGCCGCGCGCGTCCACCGCCTGCGGCCTATCCACGGCATTGGCGCCCGGCTGCTGGTAGATGGCCAGCGTGGTGCCGGCCTTGCCGTTGATGCGGCTCATGATCGAGTAGTCGCGCTTGGCCATCTCGACACGACCGATGTCCTTGAGGCGGACGATCGCCGAACCCTGCTGCGAGGCACGGACGATGATGTCCTCGAACTCGTCGGCATTGGCCAGCATGCCGCGGGCGGTCACCACGAAACTCTGCTGCTGCCCGGCGCCATCGGCTCGGCACCGATCTGGCCGATGCCGAAGGTCTGGTTCTGGCTCTGGATGGCGTTGGCCACTTCCTGCACCGAAATGCCCATCTGCGCCATGCGGTCGGGGCGCAGCCAGACGCGCATGGCAATGTCGGGCAAGCCGAAAACGCTGGCCCGGTTGGCACCGGGGATGCGCTGAGTTCCTCGAGAACGTAGAGGTTGGTGTAGTTGTCGATGTAGGTCGGCTCGTAGCGCTCGTCGGGCGAGTACACCGAGAGCACCATCATGAGGCCGAGTGACTTCTGTCCACCGCGACTCCCCTGCTGCGAACCACCGATGCGGCAGCGGCGACGCCGCCCTGGCTCACGCGGTTCTGACGTTGACCTGGTTGATGTCCGGATCGCTGCCGGGCTTGAACAACACGGTGATCGTGACGTTGCCGGAGGAGGAGCTGACGGAGTTGAAGTAGAGGAGGTTGTCGATGCCGTTGATCCTCGCCTCGATCGGCGCGGCGACGGTGTTGGCGATGACTTCGGCGAGTAGCGCCTGGGTAAGCGCGCCTACAACTGTGACCTGCGGGCGCCTATCCGCCGGGTACTGCTCGATCGGCGCCACCTAGATGCCCGACGGCGCCGCCGAGCAGGATGAGGATCGAGATGACTGACGAGAGAATCGGCCGGTCGATGAAGAAGTGAGTGAACATGGGCGGCCTATCTATCTTCGTTCGGCCGCGCTTGCGTCGGGCTGGTCGCGCCGGGCGTCGCTGCCCCGCGGGTGCTCGTGCCCGCCGGTGCTGGTGCTGGTGCGCCAGCCTTGGCCGCAGACGGCCTTGGCGCGGCGCATCGACCACCGTCACCGGCTTGCCTGGCGCGACCTTGGCCAGCCCCTCCACGACGACCCGGTCGCCGGCGTGCAGGCCGCTCGACAACGACGATGTCCTTCTCGCCGACGTAGTCGCCGACGAGCACCGGGCGGATCGCGGCCAGACCATCCGTGCTGACGACGTAGACGAGATGCCCGTTCGAGCCCTGCGGAACGGCGAGCTGCGGCACCACGAAGGCGGTTCCGCCGCACGGCGCCGTAGACGTGGGCGGTGACGAACATGCCCGGCTTCAAGGTCCCTCTGCGTGTTCGGCAGCTAGGCGCGCACCATGAAGGAGCCGGTCTCCTGGCTGAACGACGGGTCGGCGAAGCTGATGCGGCCGCGATTCGGGTAGCGCGCCGTCGGAGAGCAACCACCAGACTCCTCGTAGTGAATTGATTGTCCTTCGGGTTCCACCTTCTCGCCCTTGGCCACCATTCGTCGCGGGGTTCTTCGCGACCTGGTTCTGGAGACGCTGAAGGTGACCCAGATCGGGCTCCACCGCGGCGACGTAAGTGAGCTTGGAGTCGGTCCGACTGGGCGTTGAGGTAGGCGCCTCGCGCTGGGGCTGGCGCGCCCGGCGAGCCCCGTGACGGGCGAGCGGGATGGTGGCGTAGCCGAGGTTCAACCCGGCTTCGCGTCACCTTCGCCCGGTGGAGAACACGGCCGCGGCGACGTCGTAGTCACCCTGCAGGCGCCTTGTCGAGATCGGACTGCGAGAGGGCGTTCTGCGGCGAGCGGCTTGACCCGCCCGAGATTCGCCTCGGCGGTGGTGAAGCGCGCCTGCTGCGACATCAGCTCTCCGCGGGCCGCCTCGAGCTGCGCCTGGAACGGCTTCGGGTCGAGCTGAACAGGAGCTGCCCTTCTTCACCAGTTCGCCTTCGGTGTAGGCAATCTTGTCGAGGAAACCGGCCACGCGGGCGACGATCTCGACCTGCCGCGAGCTCTCGGTCTGGGCAACGAAAGTGGGAACGTAAGGCACCGTCTTCGGCACCACAGTCATGACGCCGACTTCGG
>JADJUC010000009.1 GCA_016710885.1 Candidatus Proximibacter danicus | reverse complement strand
CGTGCGGTGTTATGATGATTTCGATATTGCCGAGGGTGACCTGACCGTCGCCGCCCATGGCGACACTTTACCTGCCCGCATACTTTCCGAGGATGAAGTGACGTGACCACTGTTCCATAGGTTTTCCCGGCCGCTGCTGAGCCGCCCAAGGAAAAATGTGAAAAATAAATTGGCAGCCCAGAACGATGTCGGCAACCGCTTCCCGGGGCCGAAGCAACACCAAACAGTTCGGCAGCCAGATAATTGGGATGATTGATGGTATGACCCGACGCCCTGGCGTTTTACCGGGAGTCCGGCATGGCGACTGGCAATACCTGAAACTGACAAAATCGATGCGCGTGACGACGGAAAATCCAGTATCAGCAGATCGTGTTTTTGCTCAAAGAGCCAACAATCCAGCAAAGCGTTCCAGCATAAAGGATCGCCCTTGGGCGCGAGCTCTCGACTTCATCGGCACTTCAGCCAATGCCAGCACCGGCACGGTTCCGCCGCGGGGGGTGCTTTGCTCATTCTGGGGGGAGAGTCCAAATGTCACTGCAATGGTTGCTAGGCATATCCTCGAATACCACCGCTAGCCCCCCAACCGCTAAAAAAGAGCAAGCCGTTTCAAGGGCCGGGTGGGGGGGGGGGGTGCTGGTTCAGGTAGGGATTCAATTTTTTCCGCCCGCGGATCAAGGAAAAAAAAATGATTTTGCTCTTTTTCTGCACGGGCGGCGGCCAGCACCCCGAGCATACGCTCCGCGCCAGGAATCGTCGCAAGCTCTGTGGGATGTAGTCAGCTCGACGCGCACAACTTCAGTTCTTATGGATGGCGGCACATCGGGAGTGCGACGAAAAGCTGCATCGTTATCTCGGTCGAATCACCCGCCCAGAGAACGACGGGTTCCGCAGGCACGGCGGCCTTCGCCTACCGGCACAGGCGGGTCGTTGTTACGCCAGGCAGGCGGGTGACTTTTCCAAAGCCTTCCGCATATTACCATACTCAGCGCATCGAAGGGCGCGACTGGTTCCGGCCGGTAGAAATCGAACAGCATCAGCCACGAAGCGCTCGCGCCCGGGCCGAAGTGGTGGGCATAGATGGCATTTTCGAGCAAGGCGGGCATGGCTACGTCCTGGGCATTAGCTGTGGAGGCACGGCTGCTGCTCGATGTCAGCCTCAATCGGTCCATGTCACCTTCAACGTGATTTCCCCCGGCGTTTCGCGCTGAGGTCGCTGAACTCGCTGGGGCTGACGGGCGAAAGCGCCTTGCTGCTAGTGAAATCGAGCGAACCAGGTCGCCAGGCGCCTCCGCCTTATCCTCGACCGGCGGCGGTGCCACGGCGCCTGGCGCCTGCGGCTTGGGCTTCTGCGTCTCGCTGGCTTTCGCGCGGGCGGCACACCGGCGGCCTGGCCACCATTTTTCAGGCGGCGGTTTCTTGAAGAAGGAAAAAACCATGGGCTAGCGCGGGCAAAGGCGGGTTCATTGGTTTAGTGAGCAGTTGTTTTAACACAAATGGCACGCTCTTCGCAATTGCATAACAAACTCAAAACCCGCTCAGTGTGAGCCTTCCAAGGTTTCATCCGGGCAAAGGAAGACGTCGCACAACCCCAGAAGTGCTGTGCAGGTCCGGGGGCACGCGACTGGCGTGACAACGTGCAACCTTAACGGGACTGCGACAAGTGACCGCCATCAGGGCCATCACGCCCGTCTGCGGGATTGTTACAGAACATGCTGAACGCTTTCTTCAGTTGTTCGCGTTGGAAATGCGGACGATGAACACCAGGCGCGAGCGCCGATCATCGTCAGGCCAGGCGGGCAGGGCTGCTTCCGGACAACGCGATGTCTGGACGCAATGGATGACGCGCGGCAGGTCGTCGCCGACCACATCGTCCAACCCTTTGAGGCGCAAGATGCGGTCGCCACGGGTGGGGAGCAGCAGCGTCGGTGGCTTCGGGCAAACTCGCTCCAGACAAATGGTTGCGAGAAGCGCAGGACGAAACCATGCACGAGGGCATCGTGGCGATGCAGGTCGTGTCCCGTGGTCATGGCCTGGACGCCCTTCGCTGGCAGCGGCTGACCCGACTTCCTCGCCCAGCCGGTGACGAACATCGGCGGTCTTGCTGACCGGATCGTAAAATCCGCAGCCGGCCAGAACCGCGGCATCGACGGCGCCTCGTCGAACTTCGATCTGCGGCGCACCGGGATTGATGCGGGCAATGCGTTGGCCGACGCGTGCGATTTGCTCCGGCGTGGCCAGGTCGCATTTTGTCAGCAGCAGGCGGTCAGCCATGGCGGATCTGCTCGGCGGCTTCCAGGTGCTGCGACAACTGCCCTTCGGCGTGCGTCACATCAACAGCGGCGACGATGCCATCGCTGCGGAATCGCTCGGCGATGAAGAAATCTTCCATCAGCGTATGGATCACCGGCGCCGGATCGGCCAACCCGGTGGTCTCGGTGAGTACGCGAGAGAATGCGGGGAATTTCCCGACGCAACCGTTTCACAGAGGGGTCGCGCAGGCTGCGTGCCCGGATCTTCACGGACACTGCAGCACAAGCAACCAGAATCGAACAGGCACCAGGTTGTCATCGACCGCGTCGACCAGATGGTGGTCGATGCCGATTTCGCCGAACTCGTTGATCAGCACCGCCGCATCGGCCATCGCTGGCTGTTTCAGCAAATGATTGAGCAGCGTCGTCTTGCCGGCACCAAGAAAGCCGGT
Organism: Candidatus Proximibacter danicus; assembly: GCA_016710885.1. Classification (GTDB taxonomy): domain Bacteria; phylum Pseudomonadota; class Gammaproteobacteria; order Burkholderiales; family Rhodocyclaceae; genus Proximibacter; species Proximibacter danicus. The sequence continues at coordinate 35,262 of JADJUC010000009.1, read as the reverse complement.
CAGCACCGTCACCGGAATGGCGCGGCGGAGCCTTTCGTATTCGTCTAGCGCAAGCCTTTCTGCCGGCCAGGATGACGATGATGTCACGCGGCAGATCGCGGCCGATGAACACCAGCGTGCTGATCCGCGGCGCATCCTCCCGGGCTGGCGGGCTGGCGCCCATGAGGGCGTCACGCCCTGCAGGACGATCCGGTATGGAAGGTCGTCGACAGCCGCTGACGCCCTTATAGCACATCAGATCATCGCTGAAAACACGGACGATGCTGCCGATGAAATCCTGCGATCTGGCACCATCGAAGTCGCGTTCGGCACCGAAGACGACGGAGCCTATGCTGTCGTGGTGGTGATGATGTGCGCCGGCAGGAAAGCGGCGTCGATTTCAAGCGCCGCATTCAGGTTGAAGCCACGGATGTCGAGAATTTCTGCCAGCGGGGTCTCGCCGAAATGCACGGCCTGCTGCGTTGCACGCGGGTTCATCGCCGCGAGGCGTTCCTGCGGCGCATTCGGTTCCGAACGGCATCGACGGGTTCGGTCTTCGGCGGCAACAGTCGATCGGCAAGCCCGACCTGAGCCTGCGCGGCATCGTGTTCGTCGAGCTGTTTGCCCGCATGGACGGCATCGACCAGGGTTACCACGGCATCAAGCGGATAGCGCCGGGCGATCGCCTCGTCCTAAAGAAGGTCTGGGCAACCGGGGCCGGTTCGGCCAGGCCGGTAGTCTCAATGATCACCCGCTCGAAGGCCAGCGTACCGTCATCACGCTTCTCGTCAGTTCGTTGAGAATGCGGAACGAGGTCGCCCCTCACCTTGCAGCTGTTGCAGCCGTTGTCGTTTCGACGATCTGCTCGTCGCCCGATAACAGCAGCTCATTGTCAAACCGGCCTTCGCCGAACTCGTTCTCGATGACGGCGATTTTCTCGCCGTGGCGCTCGGTCAGGGATGCGGTTGAGCGGCGTCGTTTTACCGCTACCGAGAAAGCCGGTGAGAATGTTGACGGGGGATCAGGGATCCGGGATCGCGCTCGTGCGGGCACGCCGTTGCACTGCGCACAGCGACCGAGAGATCAAGCGCCGCACGCGGCGGCGCAAAGCCGCCGGGGAGTGATGGTGGCGAAGGCGCCGGCATGTCCAGGCAGAAGACTCGACCGCAGCCTTCACGCAATGAAAGTGGGCGTAATACCGTGCGTTCCACCACTGGCCAGGCTGAAGCGCCAGACGCGACGTTCATCGGCGCCCTTGACCGCCAGCCCCGACTCGACCAGCCAGTCGAGCACGCGGTAAAGCGTTACCCGGTCGAGACTCCCTGCCCCCAGCGCCGACTCAACGTCGTGGCCCGAAGCGGCCGCGGTTTCACGGAAAGCAGCTCGAGAACGCGGATGCGAGCCGGCGTTACGCGCGCGCGACGGCGCGAATGCGCTCGACAGGACTGGCGGCACTAGCCGAGGAAGAGTGGGTGGAGGTGGAATAGGTTTCCGGCATGACGCCGGTTACAACACAGCGAATCGCTATTTGCAACAAGGTTGCAAATAACGGTTGATTAAAGCTGTTTAAAACAGCTCGATATCGTCGTCCGGCTTGCTTTTGAGGAGCCTCGACATACTGTTCGATGGCCTTGCTTGCCGGCACGCCACGCCTGACGGCCTCGAACATCTCTCGCTCATCGGGCGTGGTGTATTTAGCACGAGTGTTCTCTTGCAAATCATGCCCATTGCTGCGGATTGAAGATGCGCTGCTGATCCCCGACCAGGAGTTCGACAAGGCATCGAGACTGTGGGTCACATGCCCCAGACGCTGTACCGACTTGTCGTAGAACTGGAAGGCGATGATCACCTGATGCACCCGCCCGGAGACCTGTTCGGCCGCCGCCAGCGGCGTCTGCCGAATTTCGGTGGTTTGACGCGCATCGCTGCATTCAGGCAAGGCCGAGGCGCTTTCACTGAGGTCCGCAGGGTATCCGCCGTGCCGGTGAAAGAGTCGGTCAAGACCTCGACCGATGAACCGCTGTCGCGCATCGCTGCCTCGATCTGTCAAGGGCCAGCTCCGGCATCAACACCGTTTCGCGCACTGCCACGGGCTGAGATCAGGGCGTGGGCCGAAAATGCCGCGCGGGAATTTCATTTGGTTTCGTGCTCGATTTTCCTTTGCTTTCCGGATCGTCGGGTCAGGCTTCGATCGACCTGCAGAAGCAGGCCCTTCAGGTACTCGCCTTCCGGGAAATGCAGTGCCACCGGATGATCCGGCCCAGCCGACAGCCGTTGCAGGATGCGGGCATCGCGCCCGGCATCCACCGCTGCGCCGGCGACAATTTTCTGGAACGGTTCGAGGCCGATCCCCCAAGAGCAGGAGTGGGTCGGCAGGTAACCCCGGGATTGAGCGGCCGGAACCCGTGCGGGTTGATATCCTTGTAGGCGCGTGCCGCTCGCTCGGCGTGGGCGGCGGACGGGGCAACTTCGGGGATCGAGGACGATCAGGTTGACGTGCGCCCCTCCTTGCGAAAGGTGCGCAGCGCCTCGAAGACGTCGCCTTCCAGCCACCATTCGGCACGGCTGGTTTCAAACAGCGGGTTGGCGGCATTCAATGCCATGTTGGCCCGTGCGCCTGCCAACGCCGGCCCGGAGGAGTCGATCGAAAGCACGCTCGCCGCGCCCCGGCCAGCGCCTGCGGCGAGAGCCGCCGGTATAGCGAAAGCAGTTGAGAACGGACTTGTCAGCCGCAGCGCGCTCGCGTCAGCAGAGCGGTTGTCGCGCTGATCGAGATAGAAACCGGTTTAGTGGCCAGCAACGACATCGACGACATGAGGCGCACCCCATTTTCGTCTATCGACAGCGGGATATCCGGGGCCTCGCCATGCACCCAGCCGGTAACCGGCTCCAGGCCTTCGAGCTTGCGTACGTCAGAATCTGAACGCTCGTAGATGCGAGCCACGCCCGTGGCCTTGACCCGTGCGCCGACGATGGCCTTGCGCCACTTGTCCGATCCGGCAGTGGTCAACTGCAGGCAAGCCCGGTGTCACCGTAACGATCGGCAATGACGCCGGGCAAGCCATCGGATTCGCCGTGCAGCAGGCGCATCCCCTCTTGCCCCGCCAGTTGCGGCATCGACAGGCGTCGTTCAGCGGCAGCAGCAACGCGGCGCTTGAAGAAAGCGTCGTCGACAATCTCGTGCGGATCGAAGCTCCAGACCCGCGCACGAATCTGTGATTGAGGGCTCCACGCGGCGCGCGCCAGGCAAGCGCCGTTGGCGGCGATGACATCGACCGTATCCGCGGGCGAGCATGGCCCTCCAGATGATCGACCGCACCTTCAAAATCCAGGGGTGACGGCGAAAGAGCGAACGCTCCCGGCCCGGTTTCAATAGTAGTTGCGTCATGATGAGCGGCATTTTACGCTGCCACCATCAGCGGCGGGAGAAAAGACCATGGAGCAGACAAAAGGCCAGCAAGCCGCAACGCCGACGCATCGTGCTCGCAGCAGGTGCCTGTGCCGTCGGCGGTGCGACGGCCTTCCTCTCACAACAGCACTCCGCGACGAAAAGCTGGCCACATGGCTCACCCCTCGCGGTCGATATCGGCAGCACGGCACTTCCGGTGGGAAAACTGAAAACCGTCGAATGGCAAGGAAAGCCGGTGTGGATATTGCACCGCAGCCCGGAAGCACTTGCCGCACTTGCTGGCAAGGAGGATCAACTGGCCGACTCGGCCTCCACGGAATCCGCTGCAGCCGCCAGGTTGCCGCAACCGGCATCGCTCGCTGCGCCCTGAACTCTTTGTCGCCATCGGCCTGGCCCCCCCACCAGGGCTGCGCGCCGGCGCTCAGCGGCAACCATTTTCTCTCCCCCTGCCACGCCCCGAAATACGACCTCGCCGGTCGCGTCTTCAAGGTCGGCCCCAAAAAGGCGCTCGCCCCCAACCTGGTGATTCCCACTCCTACCGGCTTCGAAGGCGAGCGACTGGTCCTCGGCGAAGACGCCTGGGGGAAGAAAAGCCGCGAGACGCAACGCGCTTCGCGAGGGAAGTGCCCTCGGGGCACGCCTGATCAGTCCTTCTTCTTTGCCCTCGGGTGTGCCGGAGTCGTAAACCGCGAGGTGCTGAAAGTCGAGATGAGTATAGACCTGCGTCGACGCGATGCTGGCATGGCCCAGCATTTCCTGCACCGCCCGCAGATCGCCGGACGACTGCAGGACATGCGAGGCGAAGGAATGGCGCAGCATGTGCGGATGGACGTGCATCGGCAAGCCGAAGGTAACGCGCGCCGCTTCAGCCGGCTCTGGATCGTGCGCGCGGAAAGCCGGCCACCGTTGCGCCCGACGAACAGTGCCGGCTCATCCGGCCTTGGCCAATTCACTGCGCCGCAAGACCCGCCAAGCGAAAGGCCGCGCGCGCCTTGGCACCCACCGGCACAATGCGGGTCTTGCTGCGCTTGCCGAGAACGCGTACCTCGCCAGCGGCCACGTCGGCAAGACAGTCGATATTCAGGCCGTCCAGTTCGGACAGGCGCAGGCCGGAGGAGTAGAACAGTTCGAAGATCGCCTGGTCGCGAAGTGAAAGGAGATCGTCACCAGTGCTTTCCAGCAGGGCATTGGTTTCGTCAGGAGAAAGGAGATGCGGCAGCGCCTTCGGGCTTTTGGTGGGCGCACCCCGGCAACTGGATTTTGCATGGCCCGCCCACGCAGGCCTAGCCAGCGATAGAAGCCCCGCCAGACCGACAGTACCGTGCCAGCGAACGCCCGGCGAGCCCGCGCCAATGTAGCTGGGCGACGAAGCGGCGGATGTGGTGCCCTGCAGCGCGGCAAGCGAGGTCTCGCCGGCCAACTCGGTCCAGCAAGGCGAGATCGCGGCGATAGGCGGCGATGGTGTGCGCCGATTGCCGGCGCTGGCCCGCAAGTTCGGCCAGCCAGGCGTCGATATTGACATCAACCGCCCGGCTGGCGAATTCATGCGCTTCCTAGCGTCCGCGCGATGGCTGCGGAGGCCATTTCCCCAGGGCGATCAAGGGTAGAGGTACCCATGCCGGCATAGAAACGCTCCACGTCATAAGCGCCGAGGGCAATCATGCCGATAGTGCCGGCCGGCCCGCAGCGCAATCAGCGCCTGCGAGCGGATATTGACCGACGCCTCGCCGAACCAGGTTGAGGTTTCGAAACCCGACGTGGAACCGCAAAGGGATGCGTCAGTGTTTCTGCGAACACCTGCAGCTCCTGGCTTACTGCGGCAAACTCGGGCAGTTCGTCGCGCTCGCCAAGCGGCAAGGTCCATAAGCGAACCGCTACCTGCGGGATGGCAAAGTCTTCCTTGAGGGTGATAGCCCAGCGTATGGATTACTGCCTGAAAGGTGTAGGCGGTGATCAAGGCGACGGAGAGACGCTGCATTTTCTCGCTGATGGCGTCGTTATCCTCGCCGAACCCGATCAGCTCGGTCAATTTGGCTTCCAGCTGGCGATTCTTGTCACGCAAGGCCAGCATCTGCCGCTCGGTGATCGAGATGGCGCGGCCACTGTGCGGATGCGGGATGGCAATTTGCGCCATAAGGTCCGCATAGTGTTCAAAAACTGTGGATTGTTCTGGAGGTAATGCGCGACTTCATCAGCTTTCATGGTTCGCTTTCTTGGTTCTTACAGTTCGATTTGTCCCGAAAAAACGGTAACTGCCGGGCCGGTCATCAGTACCGGCATGCCTGCCCCATTCAGGCAATGTTCAATTCTCCGCCCCGCGTTTCAACGCCGTACCGGCGAATCTACAAGGCCGCGGCTGATACCCGCCACGACGGCAGCACAGGCGCCAGTGCCACAAGCGAGGTTTCTCCCGCACCACGCTCATAGACGCGCAGGAGAATCGAGTGCCGGTCGATGATTTCCATGAAACCGGCATTGACCCGCTGGGGAAAACGCGGATGGGACTCGATCTGCGGACCATCCTTGGCGACGGGTGCCAAATCGATATCCGGCACCACCTGCACAGCGTGCGGGTTGCCCATGGAGACCGCGGTGATCATCACTTCACGATCACGAACCATCAGCGGCTGCACGATCTCATTCGACGGGCTGACAAAAGGTATGCGCTCGGGCTCGAACACCGGCACGCCCATGTCGACCGTCACCAGCCCATTGGCTTCCAGCCGGGGGCCGATAACCCCGCTCATCGTTTCGACGCGGATTTCAGCCTTGTCGGTCAGCCCCTGGTCGTGCACGAAGCGCACGAAACAGCGAGCGCCGTTGCCGCACTGCTCAACCTCGCTGCCATCTGCGTTGAAGATGCGATAGCGGAAATCGATGTCCGGCTGCGAGGGTTTTCAACAAGCAGGATCTGGTCGCAGCCGATGCCGAAATGGCGGTCGGCCAGCGCGCGCAGCTGCGTCGGGGTCAGGTCGATGTGCTGACGAACGCCATCAGGACAACGAAATCGTTGCCCAGCCCGTGCATTTTGGAGAACTTGAGTTTCATGGCTGCGTCGCGGCTCACTGCGCAATGGATCGGGCCATTATAAAGTCGTCCATGACAAATCCGCCGCCGATATCGACACGAACCGACTCGCGCACGACAAAACCCCGCTTTTCATAGGCGCCAATGGCCTTGGCATTCTGTTTGTTGACCGCCAGGATCAGCGTATCGCAGCCCGACTCCCGGCCATGCGCGATAACGCCATCGATCAACGCACCACCAATGCCGCTGCGCTGATGCACGGGATGCACGTAGACCTTGTCCAGTTTGATCTCGCCGGGGACGCCCGTCAGATAGCCGGAGGAAAAGGCCACCCGCGCACCATTGACGAAGGCCTGATCCCACCAATAGCCGGATTTCCCCAATTCTTCGAACAAACGCGCCGTGTTGTAGCGCTGGGCCAGCATGTAGTCTATCTGCGCCTGGGTGATGATCCCGGCGTAGGCGGATTGCCAGATTTCGCGGGCAAGCGCTGCGATAGATTCGACGTCGACGGGGCGCACAGGTTGGATATCGGGAGACATGGCGATAATTTCTTCTGGAGTCGTGTGATTATCGGTTGCGGGCGCTGCCGGAGCAATCAAGCCCCCTCTCGAGGAGAATCTCGCGGTTTGACCAAGTGACGATGCCGGAGATACTTCCGCCTCTTTCGCCTCCTCGCCAACATCATTTACCAAATATGTTTTCCCGCGCCCGTCGCTCTGCTCTGGATTCTGCACTTTCTGCCGCTTTCGGTGCTGGCAGCCTTGGGCAATGGGCTGGGCAGCCTGCTCTACCGCTTTGCCAAAAGCGTCGGCATATTGTGCGCACCAATCTCCTCCTGTGCTTTCCGGATCTCAACGAAGAGGCTCGGGAAGCACTGGCATTGCAGCATTTCCGGGCACTTGGCCGCAGCATGCTGGAGCGGAATCTGCTGTGGTGGGCCAGCCGCGAGCGATTGACGCGCCTGATCAGGATAGAGGGCGATGAAAAGCTACAGGCTTTGAAGCAGACCGGGCGGCCGATCATGCTGCTGTTCCCGCACTTCGTCGGCATAGATATCGGCGGCGCGGCGGTCACGATGAGCCACGATATCGTGTATTTACGCCGAACAATCAGATCCTGTCTTCAACCGTTTGTTTCTCCACGGCCGCACGCGGTTTGGCAACCAGCAATTGCTGTCGCGTCGGGATAGTTTGCGGGCAACCGTAAAAGCCATGAAGTCCGGCCGGCCGATCTGCTATCAACCCGACATGAATTTCCGGACCAGGGATGCCGTCTTCTCCCCTTTCTTTGGTGTTCCTGCCTGGACAATCACCGGCCTTTCCCGCATTTCACGTCTGACAGGTGCGGCAGTCATGCCCTGTGTCAGTCGCATCCTGCCGGGTGGAGAAGGCTATTTGGTCGAGTTCGGAGATGCATGGGAAAATTTCCCGACCGAGGATGCCGAAGCGGACACCCGGCGCATGAACGAGTGGATCGAATCGGTCGTTCGCACCATGCCGGAGCAATACTACTGGGTACATCGCCGTTTCAAGACGTGCCCGCCAGGCCAGGAGAACCCTTACAAGAAATCCGTCGCCGCAATCACGAAAGCTTCGTCATGACCCCCGCAGCCAGCACCGACAACGCCCAGCCAACCGCGCTACCGAAGGATTTCGACGGCTGGTGGCAGGCCCCCGGCGCCTGGGTGGAAGAGCCGAACGAGCGGCGTAACGGCTGGAGCGGGATGATGCGCCTGCGCATCGGCGACACCCTCTATTACATCAAAAAACAGTGCGACCACCTGTGCCGCACGCTGGACCACCCCTTCGGCTGGCCAACAGCCAGCCGCGAACGGGTGAATATCGGCCGCCTGCAGGCGCTTGGCCTGACCGTGCCGAAGCCGGTTTTCCACGGCGAGCGGCAATCGGCCGAAGGCTACGAGGCGGTGCTGGTCACCGAGGAGCTTGCCGGCTTTCTGGCGCTGGACACCCAGACCGGGCTGGATGCAGCCGCGCGCGCGGCCCTGGCCGCCGAAACCGGCCGCATGCTCGGCATCATGCACCGTGCCGGCTGGCAGCACAGTTGCCTCTACGACAAGCACATCATGGTGCGCTGGGATAACGACCGACCGCTCGTCGCCCTGATCGACCTTGAGAAGCTGCGCAAGCCGCTGCTGCCGGGCAAGGCCGCCCGTCACGATCTTGAGCAACTGAGCGGCACCAGCGGGTTTGGTCAGAAACGGAATGGCAGATACTGCTTTCGGCGCACGAAAATCAGGGCGCAAGCGCCTGATTTGCCGAAGAATGCCGCCGGACAGGTATACTTGCGTGCTTATCGCCGGCAACCCTCCGGCTAAACGACTGCAAGAGACCCGATTTTGGCACTGACTGTACTTGGACTTTCCGGCGCACTGACGCACGACCCATCGGCCGCCCTCTACATCGACGGCAAGCTGGTTGCCGCTGCCGAAGAGGAACGCTTCGTCCGCGACAAGCATGCGAAGAACCGCATGCCCTACGAAGCGGCGAAGTTCTGCCTTGAGTTCGCCGGGCTGAAGCCGGCCCGACGTGCAGGTGGTCGCCATCCCGTTTGCGCCGATCAGCCTCACGGAAAAGGCCCGCTGGCACTACGCCAAGCGCTACTGGTACGCGCCGGACCGTGCGCTCGACGCGATCCTGACCGGCAACCGCCGTTACTTTCGCTACAAGAAACGCATCGAGTGGTGCCTCGTACAACTCGGCTTTGACCTGAAGAAAATCGAGATCGTACCGGTCGAGCACCACCTGGCACACGCTTCGTCGGCCTACCACTGCTCGGGTTTCACCGAGAAGACAGCGATCCTCGGCATCGACGGCAAGGGCGAGTACGCGACGACCTTCTTCGGTTATGGCGAGAACGGCAAGATCCACAAGATCAAGGAGTTCTACGATCCGGATTCGCTCGGCGGCCTCTATGGAGCGCTAACCGAATACCTCGGCTTCGAGATGCTCGATGGCGAGTACAAGGTGATGGGCATGGCGCCCTACGGCGACCCGACCAAATACGATTTCTCGCGGCTGGCAAAATTCGAGAACGGTGAGCTGATCGTCAATACCGACTACGCCAACGTGATCGGCTTCCGCCGCTACAAGGAAAAAGGCAAGGGCTACTATTTCTCGCCGAAACTGATCGACTGGCTCGGCCCGATGCGCCACGGCGACATCGCCGACGACCCGTACATTCACTACGCGGCGAGCATGCAGAAGCTGTTCGAGGACCTATCGCTGCAGATGATCGAGTACTACCTCGGCGACATCCTCAAGGAGACCGGCAAGCTGGCCTTCTCCGGCGGCGGGGCGCTGAACGTCAAGCTGAACCAGAAGATCATCGCCCGCCCGGACCTCAAGGAGTTGTTCGTGCAGCCGGCCTCGGGCGACGCCGGCACGGCCATTGGCGCCGCTTCGTATGTGTCGGTGCAGCGCGGCGTGCCGGTCGAGAAGATGGAGCACGTCCCCTCGGCCCGGCCTACACCAACGAGGATGTGATCGCCGCCTGCGCGCGCCATCCGTCGAAGCCGCAGTGGCGCAAGATTGACAACGTAGCGCAGGACATCGCCAAGGTACTCGTCGACGGCAACCCGGTTGCCTGGTTCCAGGGCCGCATGGAGTTCGGCCCGCGCGCGCTCGGCGGCCGCTCGATCCTGGGCTGCCCGAGCGCCGCCGGCGTCGCCGACCGCATCAACGAGCAGATCAAGTTCCGCGAGCGCTGGCGGCCGTTCTGCCCGAGCATGCTCGACACCGTCGGCCCGCAGATGCTCGGCAGCGACCACCCGGCGCCGTTCATGACCTTCACCTTCGAGGTCGCCGAGGAATGGAAGTCGCGCGTGCCGGAAGTCGTGCACGAGGACGGTACCTCGCGCGCGCAGGTGCTGAAGCGCGAGTTCAACCCGCGCTACTACGACCTGATGCTGGAACTGGAAAAGCTGACCGGAAACGGGGTCGTCCTCAACACCTCGCTCAACCGCCGCGGCGAAGCAATGATCTGTTCGCCGACCGACGCGCTGAACATGTTCTTCGGCTCGGACCTGGAGTATCTGATCATGGAGGATGTCCTCGTGGTCAAGACTCGGTCAAGGTAGCCTGACCCATGGCCGACCGCTGGGTCCTGCAGTTCTGCCATTCGGCATTACGGCCCCTTCGTCGACGTCGCGCGACAGTACGCAGTGCTGTTCAAAGGTTCGCCGTACAAGGTGATTACCGTCTATCTGACCGGCGAGCCGAGTGAGGCAGTGCGGCAAGCATCGGCATCGGACGAGGTGATCTTCCTCGATTTCAGCAGCAAAGCTGTCGGCGGGCTGAAACTCGCAGCGATCCAAGCGCTGAAGAAGATCGTTGCCAGCCGCGACTTCGCACTGGTCATCGCACACCGCGCCAAGCCGACCTACATCGCCTGCCTGGCGACGAACCTGCCGGTAATCAGCGTGCACCATGCCTTCGGCGACTACAAGCGTGCTTCGCGCCGCTGGTTTGCCAACGCCTTCCGGAAGCGTCTGTCGCTGCTCGCCGTATCGGACGCAGTACGCGACGATATCCGCCGCAACCTGCCACAGTGGCCGGCGGAGAAGATCGAAACGTTGCACAACCGGCTTGACGCTGCCGCCGTGCAGGCCGAGATCGTGCCGCGCGATGCGGCCGCGACACGCTTGGCTTGCCGAAGGATGTACCGGTGGTCGGCAACGTCGGCCGCCTGCACCCGGACAAGGACCAGGCGACGCTGCTCGCCGGTTTCGCCAAGGCGCTGCCCAAGCTGCCGGCCGGCACGCTGCTCGCCATCGCCGGCAGCGGACCGCTGGAAGACACACTGAAGGGGCAGGCCGCCCGGCTCGGCATCGCCGACCGCGTACGTTTTCTCGGCCAGGTCCCGAACGTACGCGGACTCTTCTCCGCCTTCGATCTGTTCGTCCTCAGTTCGGATCACGAGCCCTTCGGCATGGTCTTGCTGGAAGCGATGGCCGCCGGCGTGCCGGTGATGGCCACCAACTGTGGTGGTGCGCCGGAAGTCGTCGCCGACTCGGCGCAACTGTTTCCGCTGCACGATGCAGCGACGCTGGCCGACAAGCTGGCTGCCTTCTTTACATCGACATGCATGGCCGGGAATGGTCTGGCGCGCCTGCGCGAATGCTTCTCGGACGCGGCGGCCCGGCAGCGCTTCTTCTCGCTACCGATGGTGCAGCGGGGGCTTTCGGCATGAACGCGCCGACGCCGAAAGCTCGCATCGCGCTGGTCGCCTTCAGTTCGCTCGGCGATGGCCTGATCTACCTGATGATGGCAGAGAACCTGCGCCTGAACGGTTTCGCCGTCACCTATTTCGGCAACATCGGCTACCAGCTGCGTGCCTGGCTGCCGCAGTTCGAGATTTATCCTTACCCGACAGCGGAAGAGATGGACACGGCACTCACCGGCTTCGACTTGGTCATCATGAGCCCACCGCAATTCCTGCGCGATCGCATGGACCCGGCAATGACCGATGCGATGCGCCGTAAGTGGCTGCTGATCTGCCAGAAGACGCCGGACGACTGGCGCTTTGACCTGACCGAAGCGAAGCGTGCAACGCTGCCGCCTGAAACCTTCGCTGCGCTGCAAAGGCTGCTCGATTGCGGCGGCTCGATCCGCGACCGCGAGTACACAACCGAAAGCGTCGTCGACATTACGCTCGAGTACCTGCAAAAGCGCATGGGCTTGACGCAGCTGACGCGCACCGTGGCGCTGACGCCGCCGACCGGATTGCAGTTACGCCGCCATGCCCGGCGCATCGTCGTCAGCCCGGATTCGGCCTGGCCGCAGAAGAAGGACTGGCCGCCGCGCGCTTCCTCAAGCTGTGCCGCGAACTGCAGGCTGCGGGCGACCAGCCGAAGATCGTTGTCGCCCCGACAAACCACGAGCGCTGGCGGAAGATGCCGGGGAACGCTTTCGAAACACCAGTCTTCCACGACATCGGCGAACTGGCAGCCTATCTCTACGAGTCCGGCGCGGTGATCGCCAATGATTCCGGCAACGGCCACCTAGCCTCCTTCCTCGGCGTGCCGGTCGTCACCATCTACCGCAAGCAGAACCCGAAGTTCCACTGGCGCCCGGACTGGGCTCCCGCCCGGGTAGTCTGTCCACGCCTGACGCTGCCGGGATTCCGCGGCGAGGTCTGGAAACCCTTCGTCGGCGTCGGCGACGTCATCGCCGCGCGGAGGTCGCTATCGTGAGCGAGATTCGCAAGATCCTCATCCTCGATGGAATCGGTGGCGTGCCGCTCGGTCGCGAGGTCTACGAGACTCTTGGCGAGCTGAGTGTCCCCGCAACGCATTTCGATTGCCTGCAGGCAAGGCGCCGGCCATTTCATGGCGCTCGCTCCGCCTACGCGAAACTGCGCAACCGGGGCACGGATGGCGACGCCTTCTACTTCCTGCCCAAGCTCGTCGAGAACGAGCTGCGCGACCTGATCACGCGCGAACAGCCGAGCCACATCCTTGTCATCGGCTTCATCTACAAATTCTTCGACCCGCAGCTACTGCGTCGGTTTGCTGACGAGGCAGGCGCTGGCCTCTTCCTCTACGACACCGACACCTGCAACCTCTACGGCCGGCGGCGTGAGTTCATCTTCTTCGTCGAGAACGAACTGCCGGTCTACGACCGCATCCTTTCCTGCTCAGCGGTAACGACGCGCTTCTTCCGCGACACGCGCTGGCTAGAGGCCATGTTCGTCCCGTTCGGCGCCAAGCCGATCGACGCACCACGGAGTGAGCAGCAGACCGACGTACTCTTCGTCGGCAGCGGCGACCTGCGCCGCATCTTCCTGCTCGAAGGCATCCGTGACCATGTCACAGTGCGCGGCAACCGCTGGCAGCGCAACTTCCCGCTGATCTCGACAGCGCTGCGCGCGCGCATCGATGACTGCCCGGTTTGGGGCGAGGAGCTGCACGCCCTGCTCAGCCAGTCGAAAATCGTGCTCAACATCACCCGCACTGATTTCTATGGCGCCGAAACCGGCATCAACCTGCGCATCTTCGAGGCGCTTGCGGCAGGCTGCTTCCTGCTTACCGACCATTGCGACGAACTGGGCGAACTGTTCCGGATCGGTGAGGAGATCGAGACCTACCGCTCTTCGGGGGAACTGGCTGAAAAGGTTCGTCATTACTTGGCCCACCCGGAGGCGCGCCAGGCAATTGCGGTTGCCGGACATACGGCATTCCTGACACACCACAGCTGGAAGGCACGGCTGACCCATCAACTGCTGCCCGCCCTGAGCGACTGATCCGCCATGATGATACCGACTCGCCTCCCTCGCTGGCTGAATCCCGTCGCCACCGCGCTCGCTGGCAGCCTGCTGCTTTCGCTCGTCGCCCGCTTGGGCAGCACGATCAACCGCGATGGCATGCTCTACATCAATACGGCCCAGGCCTTCCTCGACGGAGGCTTCGCCGCCGCGAAGGCTAGCTTTGCCTGGCCCTTCCTGTCGATAGGCATTGCCCTAGTCTCCAAGCTCACCGGCCTAGGCCTCGAGAATGCCGGCTACCTGCTGAACGCCCTGTTCATGGCCGGCGCCTGTGCACTGATGGTCGCCTGCGTCGTGCGCCGGGCGCCGGAACTGGCCTGGTGGTCATGCCTGACGGTACTGGCGCTACCGGGTTTCAACGAATACCGCAACGAATTGCTGCGCGAATTCGGCTGCTGGTTTTTCGTCATGCTCGCCTGCTGGCTGGCCCTGCGCTGGGAGGAGAAGCCGAGTTGGCCGGGTGCAGTAGCAATTCAGCTCTCCGTAGGGACTGCAGCACTTTCCGCCCAGAGGCTGTGGCCCTGTTTCCGGCACTGCTCGCCTGGCAACTGTTCGCCGCACCGCGTGAGCAGCGCTGGCAGAACCTGGTAATGATCGGCATGCTGCCGCTGCTCGGGGTGCGGTACTGGCGCGTGGTTCCTGTCGAACGGGCCGGGAGTTAGCGACCGTATCGCATCCGACCTCGGACGAATCAGCACGTCACGCTTCGATACCAAGGCGGAGGCCTTGGCCGGTGGCCTGATCGAATACGCCCGCGGCCAGGCTCGCACGATTCTGTTTTTTGGCTCGTTGGCGCTGATTCCGGTCAAGCTGATCCAGAAGTTCGGCATCTTCCTTCTGCCGCTCGCCGGTTTCCTCGTTGCCGGCGAGGTACGCAACACTGCAAGGCGTCATGCGCTGTTCGTCTGGGCTATCGCAGCCCACCTGTGCGTGCTCGCGATCTTCGTCGTCGATCTGCAGTTTCTCGCCGGGCGCTATGTCGGACTGATCCTGTTGCTGGCGACCCCTTTTGTCGCCACCGGACTACAGCTTTTCTGCGCACGCTTCCGACACGCCAGACTCCTCATCATCGCGCTCAGCCTCGTACTGGCGGCGGCCAACGTCATATCCACCGGCACCGGCAAGACGCATCACATCAATGCCGGAAAGTGGCTCGCAAACAGTGGTACCGACGTAGCGAAGGTGTACATCGACAGCGGCCGCACCGCTTTCCACGCGGGCTGGACGAAGGCGGCCGTCGCCGAGCGCCACAACCGGTCCGAGATCGAACGCGCCGTCGCCAGCCAGCGCTACGAACTTTTCGTTCTCGAGATTTCGCGCAAGGATCCACCGTGGGAGTCCTGGCTCCGAGACAGTGCCCTGCAGGTCGTACAACGCTTCGAGCTTCCCAACAAGGATGCCGTCATCGTCGCCATCCCTGCTGGAAAGGGAAGCAAGCCGTGACCCTGCCGCTGGTCAGCATTGCCATTCCCGCCTACCGCCACGCCAGGTATATCGAAACCTGTCTCGCCTCCGTATGCGCACAGACCTACCCCGAGCTCGAACTGGTGCTGATCGACGATGGCTCGCCCGATGACACCTTCGAGGTAGCCAAACGTTTTCTTGATGCCCACCGCGATCGCTTTCGCCATATTGTTCTTGAGCGCCGCGAGAACCGGGGGTCAGCGCGAACTCGAACGCCTGCATCGAAGCCTGCAGCGGGGAATGGGTTCACCTGCTCGGTTCCGATGACCGTCTCTACCCGGAAAAAGTGGCACGCATCCAGGCCGCGATCGACGAGTGGAACCTCCCCGATCTGGCTCTGGTCCATACGGATACGGACACCATCGACGCGGACGAAAATCCGCCACCAGCCGGCACAAGGCACGGCATGCCCCTCCTGGGCCAGATAATGCGGCCTATCGCTGGCTATTCCACCGCAACCTGATTTCCAATCCGTCGATTGCGCTGCGCCGTGACGCCTTTATCACCAGCGGAGGCTTCGATCCGACGCTGCCGCTGGAAGACATAGACTGCTGGCTTCGGCTGTCCACCGTTACGCTATTGCCCGCGTCCCGGAAGTGCTTGCCAGCTACCGCAAACACCCAGGCAACTCGCTACGTCAGCGGCAGAAAATGCTCGGCGCCTTCTTTGCCACCTACGCCAAGTTCCTCGAAGCAAACCCCGGGTTGATTCCAGACAAAGAACTGCAACGACATTTCCGCTGGTATCTGCATCGCTTCTGGCGTCGCATCCGGAAGCAGGCGCCAGAGAATCTGCTCGCATATATCGGTGCTTTACTGAAGAGCTACGTCCGCTCGCCGCAGGCAAGCGATTACCGGCGCTTCGGCGAGATCTTGCTGAAAAATACGGGCTGAATCTGCCTTATTTTCGGACTCCGGAAAACAGGCGCTTCCATGCCTTGCGCCCGACGTGCCGCTTGGCAGTTACCTTCGCGTCGTAAATGAAGAACGGCCAGCAGTGCCACCAGCGCAACTGCTTTGTGCAACGCCGACAGGTAGATGGTCAGGAATTTCCTGCGCCCGTCCCCATGCAGCTTGTTGCAGATGCGAACCAGATCGGCGAAGCGCTGGCGTAGCGACAACGGCCCGCCGAAAACGTGGATCCGTCCGGTGTCGATCAGGGAGAAGGTGAGGTGATCCTCATCCACCTTGTCGATCAGGATATTCCCACCAGAGAGGTCCCGGAAAAGAATGCCACGGCCGTGCATGGTGAGGAGATAGGCGCACAACTGGCGATAGGCGGCATCCTCCCGGATCCCGGCAAAAGATTCTGCGCCACTGGCAAAGGTTGTCACCAGCTCACGGGCGGTAAATTCGGTCGGGACATATTCGCAGAGATAAAAATTCTGCGTCAGGCTGGTGTCGCCGACCTTCTCGAAATAAGCTAAGGGCTTAGCTGCATCGACACCACGTCGCAGCAGCTCGCTGGTTCCGTTCCAACTGCGCAACCCCTTGGAGGGCTTGAAGCGATCCAGAAATTTCTTGTGGAGATGCATCTTCACCGGCTGCTTGACAACCAAACGCGCGCCTTCTTTGCGCGGATCGGCCATCGTCCAGATGGCGTTGCGGGCGTGGCGAAGTGTGGATTCCGCTAGCGGTGCGCCGATGCGGTCCGGGTGAATGGTCTGCAGCAACAATGATGCTTCCGCAGCATCTGCTGCCAGCACCACGCCCTGCCAGCCTTGTTCGCGGAAGAAATGGTGCGTTTTGCCAGCAATATGGCGGTGGATGGCTACGTTCTTGAGCACCGAAGCCCCCGCCTTGACGCTCACCTGCCGGTCGGGTGGCCAGCACAGATAGATTGGCGCTTCACTGGCCAGCGATGGCATCTCGCCCAACACGGCACCATCCCGCGATCGGTATTCCGCTGACTGCAGGTCTTCCTGGCTGTATAGATCGATCAGTGCGGCCGCTCGACCGTTGATCGTCCAGACGGCATGAACCAGTTTGCCCTCCGAACGGAAAGCATGGATTTCCAGCATCTGCGAAGCATTCAGCCGCCCTTCGTAACAGCTACCCGGAATCAGTTCGGCGAAGGCTTTCAGCGCATGCAGCGCCGGACGAATGCGGAAATCGGTGAGCGCCCCCGTCACCTCCGCATAATGAGTAATGCGTTCGAGCTTCGGATACCGCGGGACACCATCATCGATCAGACCTTCGCGATGGCAGATCAGCGGCCCCCACCACGCGCCTTCCAGGGCCCCCGAAGCTGCACAGAGCAGCATGTAGCGAGCCAAGTAATCCGCCTGCTTTTCCTCGCTGTCCGGCAACATGCGCTCGATGCGCGGCAGCGTCCAGAATGCCGCAGGGGAAAACAGGCGCGGCACACCGAAATCGGTGCCGATTCGCTGCAGCATTCGGGCTTTCTTGATGAGATTGACCTGCGCCAACGACGCCAGGCGGCGGCCGAAGATCTTGTGGTCGTAGCGTTCGGGTTCGGTGCAGCGCTCTGAAAACAGATTGTCGGTATGTACATCAGGCAATTGCCTCTGGGCCCGCAGGAGCGCCAAGAGGCCGACACTCCATGGCGGCTCGAAATCGGTCACGCTAGGCCCCGCCAGCACCAGGCCACGTGCACGAACTTCTTGCCAGGCAACTTCCCACATCGAAAGAAAACCAGTCAGGGAGTAGCGGCCCAACGCCGCCGGTTCTCGTCGACCCCACTTCGATCATGCTGGCTTGACCACCATGGCGATCAAGTGTCACCACGACAAATCGACGCCATTCGTCCCGGGCTTCTTCGGACGCCATGCGCCGGGCACGCTCGAAAGGCTGCACCAGATGCAGCATCACCTTGAAGGACGACGCATAGAGCGCTCGCAGGCGCCCGGTAGGCCCTCGTCGTCGCCGTAACTGAAATCAAGGCGCACATGGCGAATCCCGGACGCGTTCAAATGGGCGATGATGAAATCGTCGACGGCCGGATCAATCGATGCCGCTACGCCAACACCGGCAAACGTCTCGGGAACGCGATGTCCTGATGGCGGCAGATGCCCGCCGGGCCAGGATAACCCGCCGCGCAGAACGTAGCCGGCCAGTGCTGCTGCAAAACGCAGAGCGGGATTGCTCGGCACGCTCAAATCGAGGCTCCGGAAATGGCCACCTGCCCTTTGACGATGGCATCCAGATCCAGCCAGTCAAGCTCATAGGCGATGCCCTGCATGCGGCGCATGTTCCTCGCCCGCAGGTACTTGCCGAGCGGCCATGGATGGATGCGCAGATCGGAAAAATCAATCAGCCCTAGCTGCCCGTCCGGCGTACAGACAATGTTGCCTATGTGCAGCGATCGGAAGTAAACCCCCTTGTCGTGCAGATAGATCACGAATTGGGTAAAGGCCTCCTTCAGACGATGTTTGCGATCTGAGGAAAGTCCGGCACGCGCCAGCTCACGCAGTGTCGAGCCGGCAAGGGGGGCGTAGTGGACGACATCTCTGGACAGCTCGGAAATGCGCATTACGGCGATGATCTTCGGGACGGGAATATCAAGTTTTTCCAAGGCAGCCGCATTGTTGGCAAAGCGTTGCGCATAGGGATAAAGCGCCGCTGATGAGATCAGACGCTTGCGCCGGAAGAGCTTGAGAATTGTACCGTCGGCAAGCCGCAGAACCTTGTCGCCATGCGGGTCCACCTCCAGAACTTCGGCCCCCTCTCGCATCGCGAGGTAATCCTGCTGCTTAAGTCTCTTCAAAGGACGGCCCGACGCAAAAACCGCTAGTTTACCGTCTTGTGGGCCAACAGAGCAGGCAGAAAGCGGCGTGCTAAACTTCTGCGTCAGCATTTCACGCCCGCAAGCCGCACCAGAAAGCGCCCGCCCATGCAGCAAACCAGCCCCAAGCAAGCCTCCTCGCTGAAGATCTACCTTCGGCTGCTGAGCTACTTGCGCCCATTCATCGGGCTTTTCGCCGTCAGTATCATCGGCTACCTGATTTTCGCCTCATCGCAGCCGATGCTGGCGGCCGTGCTCAAGTATTTCGTCGATGGACTTGGTGCGCCGGCAGCAACGACTCATCACCCCTTCCCGTTGATCGGAAACGTGCAGCTGATGTACGGCGTTCCCATCCTGCTGGTGATCATCATTTTCTGGCGCAGCGTCGGTTCCTTCCTCGGCAACTATTACCTGGCCCGCGTTTCGCTCGGGCTGGTCAATGACCTGCGCATTGCGCTGTTCAACAGCCTGCTGCGCCTGCCCAACGCCTATCTCGACCAGCACAACTCCGGCCACCTGATCTCGCGCATCACCTACAACGTGACCATGGTCACCGGCGCCGCCACCGACGCCATCAAGGTGGTGATCCGCGAGGGCCTGACCGTCGTCTTCCTGTTCGGTTACCTGCTGTGGATGAACTGGAAGCTGACGGCGATCATGGTTGCCATCCTGCCGATCATCGGGGTCATGGTCGGCAGTGCCAGCCGCAAGTTCCGCAAACAGAGCAAGAAAATCCAGGCCTCGATGGGCGACCTGACGCACGTCGCTTCGGAAACCATCCAGGGCTACCGCGTGGTGCGCAGCTTCGGCGGCGAGGACTACGAAGAACGCCGCTTCCGGGCTGCGAGTGAAGACAACAACGCCAAGCAATTGCGCATGGTCAAGACCGGCGCCACCTTCACCCCGGCGCTGCAGCTGGTGACTTTCTCGGCCATGGCCGTGATTCTCTTTCTGGTCCTGTTTCTGCGAGGCGACGCTTCGGCCGGCGACCTGGTTGCCTACATCTCGGCGGCCGGCATGCTACCCAAGCCGATCCGGCAGCTTTCCGAAGTCAGCGGCACCATCCAGAAAGGCCTGGCTGGTGCTGAAAGCATCTTCGCCCAGTTGGATGAAAAACCCGAGAAGGACAGTGGCAGCATCGAGCGTGAACGGGTTTCCGGCCGCCTCGAAATCCGCAACCTCAGTTTCCGTTACCCGAGCAGCGAACATGCCGTTCTCGATGACGTAGACCTTACCGTCGAGCCGGGCCAGATGGTCGCCATCGTCGGCCGATCGGGTAGCGGTAAATCGACACTGGTCGGACTGATCCCGCGCTTTTACCACCACGGCGAGGGAAAGATCCTGATCGACGGCGTCGATGTCGAGGATTACACGCTGAAGAACCTGCGCCAGCATATCGCGCTGGTCACCCAGCAAGTCGTGCTGTTCAACGACACGATTGCCGCCAACATCGCCTATGGCGATCTCGCCGACTCACCGGGCGCAGACATTGAACGCGCTGCCGAAGCGGCGTTTGCCAGAGAATTCATCGACCGCCTGCCGCTGGGCTTCGATACCCTGGTTGGCGAAAACGGCGTGCTGCTTTCCGGCGGCCAGCGCCAGCGCCTGGCCATTGCCCGGGCGCTATTGAAGGACTCACCGATTCTCATCCTCGACGAAGCCACTTCGGCGCTCGACACCGAATCCGAGCGGCACATCCAGGCCGCCCTCGACGAGGTGATGAAAGGCCGGACCACGCTGGTCATCGCCCACCGCCTGTCGACCATCGAAAAGGCCGACCTGATCGTGGTCATGGATCAGGGGAAAATCGTCGAACGCGGTACACACAGCCAATTGCTTGCCGCCAACGGCCACTATGCGCGACTGCATGCCGTGCAATTCGAGGAAAAGACAGAAGATCAGGCAGACAGCTTCCGCCGGCACTACCGCGTCAGGCAGGCGGCATGTTGGCCTGCAGCCAGCGCCCAGCACCGAATCTTCCGGCCAGTTGCGCAACAAGCGCGCACGGTCCCGCCGCCAGGCCTTACGATAGGCCGCTGCCGAGTGATGCTGCGTGCTGGCATCCAGATCGATCAGCCAGACCTTCCCGCGTGCCACAGCAGATTGGTCGCCTTCAGGTCACCATGGCTGATCTGCAGGCGGTGCAGCGTTGCGAACAGACGTGGCGATGGCCGAGGCTTCCGCCGCCGGCGGTTCGCGTTCGGCAGACAGATGGTCGGCCAGGCTCACGCCCGGACAGCATTCCGGCAACCAGCCAGGCCCTGCGGCGCAGGGGCCTAAGACGTTCTTCAATCAACGCCAAGGTGTCGGCGTGGCAATGCCAAAAGCCCAGGCGATGCGCCTCCCGCCACGAATGCCAAGCCCGGCTGGGGCGCCAGACGCGCGACAGGGCATGCCCGACATTCTTCAGGTTAGAACGCTTGATCACTGCCTAGGACTCATCCACCGCCACCCTTGCCACCGTGCAGGTATTGCCCGATTTGAGCCGAATACCCTTTTCCAGCGCCACATCAGGATCGTGCAGCAACGGGCCAGCCGGTCGGCGGATTCACGCCAAACAGAGGAAAAACGTGGCACTTTGCTCGACAGCAAACAAGGAACAGTCGCGCACGGACTTGCCGAGAAAATCCTTGAGTCGCCAGTCGCGTACCCTGATCGATGGCGGCCTGAAGCTGCGCTTCGTCCAAGCCGGCAATTCCACCGGCCTGCGATAGATCGTCAGCAGCGTAGATCGCGCCACATCCCAGGCCGCTGGCAACTGCGCCAGCAACATACCTAGATTGCCTGCTGCTTCGGCTGCCATGAGCGTCCGCCCGAAATCCTTCACCGAGTCACCATCGATGACCAGCAACGCGTCGGCGGCGCGCAGGAAATTGCCGAGGTGCAAATCTTCCTGCGCCCAGCCCTCGCTTGATGCATGCGTGCCAGCATGATCAACGCAGGAGAGAGAACCTTCATTGCACCATCACTGCCTGCGGCACGGTCGCGAACATCAGACCAGGCCGTCGCCAACGACTCGGCTTCTGCATGAAAGGCGGTGAGCAGTACATGGCCGCCACCGGCCACGGCTGATGCCGTCAGAATTCCCGGCGTCGGCACACCGACACCTTGCAGCAACGCGATGCCCGCACGCTCCTGTTGCCAGTGCCGTTCACTGCCGTTGGCGACAAAGAGCTTGGCCAGCACGCGCGCGCCACCAAACTCCGCCTCGCCGACGATGCGCTTGCCGGGCAGCACGCGCAGCAAACGCAGCATGGTCAACAGCTGACCGTCAGTCAGAGTGATCACAAATGGCACCGCCGGTGCGCGCCCGGCAGCCCGCAATCCCGCGGCATCGATCAGAGGTACGCTCATTCGCGCCCCGCGAAGAATTTCAGGATGCGCCGGATGCGTCGCTTATCGGCTGCCGTCAGCCGCGCATGCCCGGCATAATCGAGGAAGAAGCGCAGCCGCTGCGTACGCGACAATTGGTACTTGGCCACCTTGTCCAGACAGGCCAGATCCTTGACCACGCGATAACGGAGCATCGGGCCCTGCCAGAAGCCTCCGCTCGGGCAATCAATCAGACGGTAGGGCGCGTACCTTCATCGACCAGCAGGTTGCGCCACTTCAGATCGTTATGGGCAAAACCTTCGTCGTGGAGGCGACGTGCGTGACGCGCCACCTGCCGCAACACTTCAGCGACCCAGCGAGGATCGCGCAGACGAGCGTCGGTCGCATTGGCCATCGCGCCCATATCCATGGTTTCCGGAATTTCTGCCGTGATCAACGCACCGTGCACGAAGCTGCCCCGCACGCGCTCCTGTCCGTACCCGACCAGCGTCGCGGTCGGAATCCCCCACTTGCTGAAAAGCAGCAGATTTTCCCATTCCTTGACTACACGCTGCGGCGCAATCAGGCCACGCAGACCAAACCAGCGACGCAATGCATTCTTGCCGTTGCCGACATAGTGCTTGACGTAATAGTGGGTGCCATCGGCCTACCACACGCCGACGGTGGACAAAGGGCCTTGGCAACCCTCTCCCCTGCACCTCGAAGCTCGCATGGAGGGTGCCGAACAACCGCTCGGCCTCGCGACCGCGAAAGTCAGGATTGAAGAACCAGTCGATCACGCTGCGGCCCCTTGGCGAAATTTCTTCTGATAGCGCTTCTGCAGCCTCGCTGCCTCCCGGTCAAGATGCGCCAGCAAGCCCGCTTCCTCAGCCAAGACCGCGCGCAAAGGTGCATCGAAATAAATCTGCAGAAAGCGCAGGAAGTCGCGCCGTGTCAGCCCGATTTCGAGCGCTGAAAAATAGAGTGAAGCCAGATCCTTGTCGCGCCAACGGCGTGGTGTCACCTCCCGCAGTTGCGCTCGGTGCAGGTCGATCAGCGACAGTTTGAAAGCATCGGCAGTCGGAGCCGGTTCGAGGTGCAACAGAAAATGGCAGATGTAGAAGTCGCGATGGTTAACCCCGCCTCGATGCATGTCCCGCGCCATCGACGCCACGCGGTCGATCAACGCACGCTTGAAGGCCGGGCGCCGGTGGCTGACTCGGCCAGTCGCGGCAAAAATCTTCGAGGCTGACCGTCGGTGCCAATTCTTCGGTAATGATGAAGGAGTGCTGCATCGCCGGATTGCCGCCGCGCACGCCATAGGCCACGGCACGCATGGTGGCGACACCGAGCGTTTCCAGGCGCTTGATCGCCTGCCATTCGTTGCTGGCGCCAAGCACTGGCAGGCGCAGTGAAAGCAGATTCTTGACGATCTCGCCCCAGCCGACGCCGCGGTGAATCTTGACGAAGAAAGCGCACCCACCAACTTCGGTGCGCAGCGTGCGGCGCGCTTCGAGCTCGCGATACACCTCGCCCCTGCAAGGCCTCCACTGCCACAAAGGGATCCTGTCCGGCCCACTGGGAACGGAAAGGTTCGTCAAGAAACACGCCTGCATCGCTCACCACATCGCTCATGGGCGGGCCTTCAGGATTACGTTGGCGGCGACCTCGGCGTTGTCGTAGATGTCGGCCCGGTCGGCGAAAGCCAGCGCATTCGTCTGCCATGCCCGGCGAACAGCATCGTCGTTCAGCATGTGTGCCAGCGCCTCGTTCATCGCCGCCTGGGCAAAAGGGTTCCGGCAAGACGATGCCGGCGCCGGCCTCGTTGATGTAGTGCGCGTACCCGCAGACGGCGGTGGTCAGCACCGGCAGGCCGGCAACCACGGCTTCGAGCAGCACGGTACCGGTATTCTCGTTGTAGGCGGGGTGAATCAGCAGATCAGCGCCGAGCAGAAAACGCGGGATGTCGTCACGCCCCTGCAGGATCTGCACTTGTTCAGCGAGGCCCAGCGAAGCGGCCATGCGGATAAAAGCCGAGGGCTCGTCGGCACCGATGGCGATCAGCCGTGTCCGCAGACGCAATTCTTCGGGAAGAGCCGCCAGCGCGGCAAGACTGCGATCCAGCCCCTTGGTCTTGAAGCCTGAGCCGATCTGCACCAGCAGGAGCTGATTGGCCACCAAGCCGAATTCGGCACGGAAGGTGGCACGGATTTCAGCGGCATTGGCCGGCGCCCGGCGGTCACGCGCGATGCCCGGCGGCAGCAAATGGAAGCGTTCCGCCAGCGTGCCGTAGTGCTTGATGAACAAGGGCTGCTGCAACTGCGAGATCATCAGGATTTCAGTGCGACTCTCCGGCGCAAACACCGCCCGCTCGTAGCTGGAAAAATGCCGATAACGCACGCCCAATCGATAGAACGGATTGCGCAACGTGCGTGCCTTGTCCTCGTAGCAGGGATCGGCGGCAAAATAGACATCGAGCTTCGGCATCTTGTTGAAGCCGACCACGCGTTGGGCCGGCCGTTGCGCGAGATCCCGCGCGACCCAGTCAGTGAATTTCGTGTAGCGGCGAGCATTGGTGACCGCCCGCACCGGCACCACGACCACCTCGAAGCCTTCCGGCACATCACCTCGCCACTCCAGCGTGTAGGCACGAATGGCGTGCCCGCGCGCCTGACAAGCCAGCGCAATGCGCATGAAATCGCGCTGCAGCCCACCATGGGGGAAATACTTGTAGAGGCAGAAAGCCAGTTGCATCAGAACTTTCCGGCGACTGCGTCAAGAGGGTCGGCTGGCGGCGCTTCCACGCCCTTCGGCCGTTTGTAGCGGTTGTAGCCCCAGAGATACTGACCGGGGCAGGCACGGATCAACGCTTCGACCTCGTGATTGATCGTCACGGCGCGCGCTTCCAGATCACCTTCCAACGGCACCGTCGGGGCGCTGAAGTGAATGCGGTAGCCGGCACCGCCGGGCAGACGCTCTCCCCAGGTGAACAGTACGGTCGCGCCAGTTTCGGAGAGGCGGGCCGCCAGCGTCATCGTATACGCTTGACGGCCGAAAAAAGGCAGCCAGCGCCCCTCGCCGACCTTCGGGGCCTGGTCCGGCAGCAGGCCGATCGCCTCACCTCTCTTCAGCGCTTTCAACAGTCCGCGCACGCCGGAGAGATCGGCCGGTGCCAGGTGCAAGCTGGCCCGCTGGCGACCGCGCTCGATCATTTCCTGCAGCCACGCTTGTTTCGGCGGGCGATAGAGCACGGTGATCGGCGCCTGCGTAGCGAGGTACTGGGCAGTGATTTCGAAGCAGCCGAGGTGCGGCGTGACGAAGACGATGCCCTTGTTGGCCGCGCGGGCGGCGTCAACCAGTGCCTGCCCTCTGACTTCGGCCACCATCGTCACCGCCGCCTCCAGCGTCCGCAGCCAGATGCGCGGCAGCTCGAACGCCATGCGCCCGGCAGAAGCAACCGCGGCCCAGCGGAAACGCGCAGCGTCGGCCTCCCCCAGGGCCCCCGCCATGTTCTCGCGCAGGTGCCGGTGATAGGTTGGCGAAGCGAGGTAAGCCGCCGCGCCGGCAAGGGCGCCGAGCAGGTGATTCAACGACAAGGGCAGCAGGGCGAGGCAGTGGAATACAAAGCGCATGGACAGCCTTTGAACTTGCAGCAATCGGGAAAAAGGCTACAATTATCGTCTCGCCGAGTTAATAGGACAACTTGCAGGGCGAGCAAGGGCGCCAAAACCACTGGTTTTGCCCCGTAAAAATACTGCTAAAGCGTCGCCTGCCCGTGACCCGGGGTCGGTAACGCCGACAAACAAGGGTCGTTTCAGGAGCAGATCAAATGGCAAGCGAATACCTCTTTTCTTCCGAATCCGTTGGTGAAGGCCACCCCGACAAGGTCGCCGACCAGATTTCCGATGCCGTACTCGACGCCATCCTGGCCGTCGACCCAACCGGCCGCGTCGCGTGCGAAACACTGGTTTCCACCGGCCTCGTCGTCATCTCCGGTGAAATCACCACCAAGGCCCACGTCAATTACCGCGAAATCGCCCAGGAAACCGTGCGTCGCATCGGCTACACCGACAGCGATATCGGCTTCGACTACAAGTCCTGCGCCATCCTCACCGCCATCAACACCCAGTCGCCGGACATCGCGCAGGGCGTCAACGAAGGCCAAGGCCTCGACCTCGACCAGGGCGCCGGCGACCAGGGCCTGATGTTCGGCTACGCCTGCCGCGAAACCGAAACCCTGATGCCTTTCCCCATTCACTACGCGCATCGCCTCATGCAGCGCCAGGCAGAAGTCCGCCGCGACGGCCGCATCAACTGGCTGCGTCCGGATGCCAAATCGCAGCTGACCGTGAAGTACGTCGATGGCAAGCCGGTTGCTATCGACACCGTCGTCGTCTCGACCCAGCACAATCCGGAGGTCTCGCACGCCCAGCTTACCGAAGCCGTGATCGAGGAGATCATCAAGCCGGTGCTGCCAAAGGACATGATCACCGCCGACACCCGCTTCCTGGTCAACCCGACCGGCCGCTTCGTCGTTGGCGGCCCGCACGGCGACTGTGGTTTGACTGGTCGCAAGATCATCGTCGACACCTACGGCGGTGCCGCACACCACGGTGGCGGTGCCTTCTCCGGCAAGGATCCCTCCAAGGTTGACCGCTCGGCCGCCTACGCCTGCCGCTATGTTGCCAAGAACGTCGTTGCTGCCGGGCTGGCCGACAAGTGCGAAGTGCAGGTGGCCTACGCCATCGGCGTCGCCAACCCGGTGTCGCTGATGGTCAACACCTTTGGCACTGGCAAGGTCAGCGACGAACTCATCGTCGCACTGATCGGCAAGCACTTCGACCTGCGTCCCAAGGGCATCATCCAGTCGCTCAACCTGCTGCGCCCGATCTACTCCAAGACCGCCGCCTACGGCCACTTCGGTCGCGACGAGCCTGAGTTCACGTGGGAAGCCACGGACAAGGCTGCCGCACTGAAAGCCGACGCCGGCCTGTAATTTCCTGCTGTTGTCGACACAAAGGGGGCTTCGGCCCCCTTTTTTCTTTTCTGCGCCTCGCGGCCGATGCATAATCAAAAAATGCTCAAGAAAATCAGTGTCGACCACCTTACGCTAGGCATGCACCTGCATGAGTTTTGTGGCTCGTGGATGGAGCACCCGTTCTGGCGCACAAAGTTTGTCCTCAAAGACCAGAAGGATCTCGACGCAGTGCGGGCCAGCAGCATTCGCGAGGTATGGATCGATGTCGTCAAGGGGCTGGACACGACGGAGGGGGTTTCGCGCGAGGCGAGCGAACTTGAAGTCGAGCGCGAGCTGCAGGAAGCGGCGAAAACAGAGCAGCCCGCCATACAGCAGCGCGTCTCGATGCAGGAAGAGGCCGCCCGGGCCGCCAAGATTTGCGCGAAATCCAAGCAGGCCGTGGTTTCCATGTTCCAGGAAGCGCGCATGGGTAACGCCATCGACGCCAAGGATTGCGCCCCACTGGTCGAGGAAATTTCAAATTCCGTCATGCGCAACCCCGGAGCATTGATCAGCCTCGCCCGCCTGAAAACTGCCGACGACTACACCTACATGCACTCGGTCGCCGTCTGCGCGCTGATGATCGCGCTGTCCCGCCAACTCGGCCTTGATGAAGAGCAGACTCGCCAGGCCGGCCTCGCCGGACTGTTGCACGATCTCGGCAAAGCCATGGTGCCAAATGCCATCCTCAACAAGCCGGGCAAGCTGACCGACGAGGAATTTGCCGAAATCAAGAAACACCCGGCCTATGGCCATCAAGCACTGCTCGCGGGCAACGGCATACCGGAGATCGCACTCGACGTCTGCCTGCACCACCATGAAAAAGTGGATGGCAGCGGCTACCCAAAGGGATTGAAAGCGGATCAGATCACGCTGTTTGCCAAGATGGGGGCCGTCTGCGACGTCTATGACGCGATCACGTCCAACCGCCCCTACAAGGCCGGCTGGGACCCAGCCGAGTCGCTACGCAAAATGGCCGAGTGGGCCAAAGGGCATTTCGACGAAGCCGTATTCCAGGCATTCGTGAAGAGCCTGGGCATTTACCCGATCGGCTCACTCATCAGGCTCGACTCCGGCCGACTCGGCGTGGTTATCGAACAATCGGAAAAATCGCTGCTTGCCCCCAAGGTGAAAGTGTTTTTCTCGACCAAGTCGGACGCCCGCATCAAACCTGAAATCATCGACCTCTCCCCGGCCCGGCGCACAGGAAAAAATCGCCGGTCGCGAAGACCCGGCCAAATGGAACATCCCCGACCTCAACACACTCTGGGCCGGCGCTGCAGCCGACGGCATGGCGTAATTAATGGCACGACAGCAAAAAATCGTCTGGGCACTCCCCGGTAGATACGGTGCCCGCTGATTTCCTCAACACACCGGCAAAAGACACCACCCGCGCACTGCGCCCGCAGCGCTGGATGGCATGGCTCGCACTCACGCTGGGCAGTTGCCTGTCGCTGCTCGGCTGGCATGTCAGCAAGGACAACGCGGCAAATCTGACGCAAGCGCGTTTCGAAGCGCGCAGCGATGAAGTTCACGCCACTATCGAAGCGCGCCTGACCGCCTATGCTCAGGTGCTGCGCGGCGGCCAGACCTACATCGGCGCCACCGGACACCCCGACCGCGCGGGATTGGCCCGGCTCCACGAAACCCTGCGCATCAGCGACAACTACCCGGGCATGACCGGCGTCGTCTACATCCGCTATTTCAAGCATGCGGAGCGAATCGGTGTCGAAAAGACCATACGCAAGGACGAGCCTGATTTTTCCATACGCCCCGCGGGAACGCGGAACGAATACGCCGTGGTTACCGCGGTTGAGCCGCACACATCAACAAACCTGCCGGTGATCGGCTCCGACAGCTGGGCCCACCCGACCCGCCGCGCAACCTTGGTCGCTGCCCGCGACAGCGGCGACAACCGGATCACGCCGAAGCTCAACCTGGTGATCGACGACCCTGCCAGCCCGCAGCCCGCTTTCCTGATGTACCAAGCGGTCTACCGCAATGGCAGCATCCCCATAACCACGGAAGGACGACGCGCTGCCTTGCTGGGCTACATCGCCGCCGGTTTTCGCATCGATGCCCTGATGCTCGGCATGCTCGGCAAGGTGCCGTCCGATGTCGCCCTGCGTGTTCATGACGCAGCAGAGGCGGGGGCAGGAACACTGTTTCACGCCAGCCACCCCGACTTCGATTTCCAGCAAAGCCGCTACCACCGTACGCGCGCCCTGGAGATTGGCGGGCGCACCTGGCGGATAGACTATGCCGCCTTGCCAGCCTTCGATGCCGAAACCGGCGGGCAGCTGGCCTCAGGACGCCTGCTGGCCGGTGGCGCGCTTGTCAGCCTGCTGCTGTTTGTCATTGTCTGGTCGCTGGCCACTACGCGTGCGCGCGCCGAAACCATGGCGCGGCGGATGACGCGTTCGCTGCGGGAAGGCGAAACCAAGTTGCGCGCGCTATTCGAGCAGGCCCCAATTGGCGTCTGGCTGCTCGACCGCGACGGCAAGCTACTCGACTGCAACGAAAAATTTGCCGAATACGCAGGCACGCCACGCAATCAGATTGTCGGGCGCTCGATACTCGCCGAAGCTGACGACACATCACTCAACGAAGCGATCCGGCGGGCCATTGCTGGCGAAACGGTGCAGCTGGAAAGTCCCTACCGCTTTGCCAACAGCAGCCATGTACCGACCTTCAGCTGGCATTTCCAGCCTGTCGAGCTCGATGGTGATCTGGCCTTTGTGCTGTGTTTTGTCGAAGACATCAGCGCGCGCAAGGTTGCAGAAGCACACATCGAAGACTTGGCCCACCACGACACACTGACCGGGCTGGCCAACCGCGCGTTGCTCAAAGACCGCTTGCAGCAAGCCATATCGGCAGCGACGCGGCGAAAAACCCAGATCGCCATACTCTTCATCGACCTCGATTTCTTCAAGCTGGTCAACGACACCGTCGGTCACTCCGCCGGCGACACACTCCTCATCGAAATGGCTGGCCGCCTTCGTCACTGCGTGCGGGAATCCGACACGCTGGCACGCATTGGCGGCGACGAGTTTGTCATCCTGCTGACCAATATCCGCGACATGCAGGACTGCATCCGGGTCGCGGAAAAATCGATCGCAGCGATTTCGCAGCCGCTTCAGATCGACAGCCACACCTTCAACATCACGGGTTCGATCGGAATTGCCATCTGGCCGGACGATGGCAAAGACAGCGAAACCCTGACGCGCAATGCCGACGTGGCGATGTATCACGCCAAAAAATCCGGCCGCAACAACTACCAGTTCTTCACCGCCGACATGAACGCCCGCGCCCTGGAACAGGCGGCAATGGAACGCTCGCTGCGGGAAGCACTTGCACTCGATCAGTTCTGTCTGCATTTTCAGGCCCAGGTCAACGGCGAAAACGGCAGCATCGTCGGCGCCGAAACCTTGCTGCGCTGGCAGCACCCGGAGCTCGGTTTGCTACTCCCCGGAAAATTCATCGAGATCGCCGAGGGCCGCGGCCTCATCGCCCCCATGGGGCGCTGGGTACTACGCGCAGCCTGCTGCCAGATGCAGAACTGGCGACAGGCCGGCTGGCCGGAGCTGCGCGTTGCCGTCAATATTTCACCGATCCAGTTTCGCAAGAACCATTTGCTCACCGACATCGCCGATGCGCTGCGCGAGAGCGGCCTTCCGCCCTCCCTGTTGGCCCTTGAAATCACCGAGGGTGCGGTAATGGAGGATGTAGCGCACGCCAGCCATTTGCTTCAGCAGATACGGCAGCTAGGCGTCACCGTCGAGATCGACGATTTTGGCACCGGCCACTCGTCGCTGGCCTATCTGAAACAGCTGCCGATCCAGCGGCTGAAGATCGATCGCAGTTTTGTCCGCGATGTCCCCGGGGACCCCGACGACACGGCAATTGTCGAGGCCATCATCAGCCTCGCCGGCAGCCTCAAGCTCGAAATCATTGCCGAAGGCGTCGAAACCGACGCTCAGCGCCAATTCTTGCTGGCACACGGCTGCGTGGCCATGCAGGGCTACCATTTTTCCCGTCCGCTACCGGCTGATGAGTTCGGCGCCCTGCTCCGCGAGGCGGGCAAAACCAACGCCATTGCACAAAAAACAGGCGTATAATCCGTCGCTCAACCGAGGAGCGCTGCAGGGGAACACACCCCCCAGGCTCGGTTCAAAACTGCGCTCACTGACAAACCCTGCCGGGCGCAGGGGATAACGGTGAGCCGCGCAAAAGCAGCTTCGCGACACCCCGCATTTCCCTCTCCCGGCCACAGTTATCAAGGAGCCTTACTGTGGCTGCATTCACTGATTACGTTATTGCCGACCTGAGCCTCGCCGACTGGGGCCGCAAGGAAATCCGCATTGCCGAGACCGAAATGCCGGGCCTCATGGCCATCCGCGAAGAGTTCGCCAAGAGCCAGCCGCTGAAGGGCGCGCGCATCACCGGCTCGCTGCACATGACCATCCAGACCGCCGTGCTGATCGAGACGCTGACCGCGCTCGGCGCCGAAGTCCGCTGGGCCTCGTGCAACATCTTCTCGACCCAGGATCACGCTGCCGCCGCCATCGCCGCGCAGAACATCCCGGTCTTCGCCGTCAAGGGCGAAACCCTGGTCGATTACTGGGATTACACCCACCGCATCTTCGAATGGGCCGATGGCGGCTACTCGAACATGATCCTCGACGACGGCGGCGACGCAACGCTGCTGCTGCACCTCGGCGCCAAGGCCGAGAAGGACATCTCGGTGCTGGCCAAGCCGGGTTCGGAAGAAGAGACCATCCTCTTCGCCGCGATCAAGGCCAAGCTGGCTACCGACAAGACCTGGTACTCGACCCGTCTGGCACAGATCAAGGGCGTCACCGAAGAGACCACCACCGGCGTGCATCGCCTGTACCAGATGCACCAGCGCGGCGAACTCAAGTTCCCGGCGATCAACGTCAACGACTCGGTCACCAAGTCCAAGTTCGACAACCTCTACGGCTGCCGCGAGTCGCTGGTCGACGGCATCAAGCGCGCCACCGACGTGATGATCGCCGGCAAGGTCGCCATCGTTGCCGGCTACGGCGACGTGGGCAAGGGTTCGGCCCAGGCCCTGCGCGCGCTGTCGGCGCAGGTGTGGGTGACCGAAATCGATCCGATCTGCGCACTGCAGGCGGCGATGGAAGGCTACCGCGTCGTGACCATGGAATACGCTGCCGACAAGGGCGACATCTTTGTCACCACCACCGGCAACTTCCACGTCATCACGCACGACCACATGGCCAAGATGAAGGATCAGGCCATCGTCTGCAACATCGGCCACTTCGACAACGAGATCGACGTCGCTTCGATCGAGAAGTACCAGTGGGAAGAAATCAAGCCGCAGGTCGACCACGTCATCTTCCCCGCAGGACGGCAAGCGCATCATCCTGCTGGCCAAGGGTCGCCTGGTTAACCTCGGCTGCGGCACGGGCCATCCGTCGTACGTGATGTCCTCGTCGTTCGCCAACCAGACCATCGCCCAGATCGAACTGTTCACCAAGAACAGCGACTACCCGGTCGGCGTCTATGTGCTGCCGAAGCACCTCGACGAGAAGGTTGCCCGCCTGCAACTGAAGAAGCTCAACGCCCAGCTCTCCGTGCTGCGCCCCGACCAGGCCGCCTACATCGGCGTGCCGATCGAAGGCCCGTACAAGGCTGAGCACTACCGCTACTGATCGCGGTAACGGAAGGAGGTAGCACCATGGTCACATTGCTTTTCTGGCTGCTCTACGCCGGCGCCCTGCTGGCCGTGGCCTACCTCGTTCCCGGCATCCACGTCGATTCGTTCGGCTCGGCATTGATCGCCGCCCTGATCCTGGGCCTGGTCAATGCCGTCCTCCGACCGCTCCTCGTGCTGCTGACACTGCCGGTCACGCTGCTGACGCTGGGATTGTTCATCCTCGTCATCAACGGCCTGCTGTTCTGGTTCGTCGGCTCGATCCTCTCGGGTTTCCGCGTCGACGACTTTTTCTCCGGCTTTCTCGGCGCCATCGTCTACAGCGTCATCGCCTGGGCGCTGACCTCGCTGGTGCCACGCCGTGGCAATCCCGGCAACAAAAATTAATTTCGAGATTCGCATGAGCAAAACCGAAATCTCCATCGAATTCTTTCCGCCGCAGACGCCAGAAGGCGTCGACAAGCTGCGCGTCACGCGCGCCAAACTGGCCGAACTGAAGCCCGAATTCTTCTCCGTCACCTACGGTGCCGGTGGTTCCACGCGCGAGCGCATCTTCGCCATCGTGCGCGAAATCGCCGCCGAAGGGCTTTCCGCGGCACCGCACCTGTCGTGCATCGGCTCGACCAAGGAAAGCATCCGCAGCATCCTCGACGAGTACAAGGCCGAGAACATCCGCCGCATCGTCGCCCTGCGCGGCGACCTGCCCTCGGGCACCGGCGATGCCGGCGAGTTCCGCTACGCCAACGAACTGGTCGAGTTCATCCGCGCCGAAACCGGCGACCTGTTCAGCATCGAAGTCGCCGCCTACCCGGAATGGCACCCGCAGGCCCGTTCGCCGGAAGACGACCTGACTAACTTCGTGCGCAAGGTGAAAGCCGGCGCCAACTCGGCGATCACGCAGTATTTCTACAACCCCGACGCCTACTTCCATTTCGTCGATGCCGCCCGCGCACAAGACGTTGACATCCCGATCGTCCCCGGCATCATGCCGATCGCCGGCTTCTCCAAGCTGGCCCGCTTCTCCGATGCCTGCGGCGCAGAGATTCCGCGCTGGATGCGCAAGAAGTTCGAAGGCTTCGGCGACGACGCCGAATCGATCAAGGCCTTCGGCCTCGATGTCGTCACTGAGCTGTGCGAAAAACTGCTCGCCGGCGGCGCGCCGGGCCTGCACTTCTACTGCATGAACCAGGCCGCGCTGACGACGGAAATCTGCAAGCGTCTGAAGCTTGCATAATCGCAGCAAACACCAGCCGACTCGCCGTGCATCCTGTCCGACTCAAATTTGACCGCGTCTTTGATGTCACCAAGGACATGCCGGGCGGGCGCAAGGTAACTCATTTCGGATTCGAATCCCCGGCCATTCGCCAATGTTCAGTGGTTGTACCTGGGTGGCCGAGAGTGGAATCCGGAATGAGCGTCATTGCTTTGCTCAAGCACCCGAATGATTGGCACCATATCTATGGCTGGGTAGATTTGGATCGGCGTGCGGTTGTTTGTGATTCCCCTGCTGGTCACTTCGCTATCACATTGCTGATGCTGTTCTCCATTGCCGCAATCAGCACAAAATACGGCACGCCAAGCATTTTCGAGCTGGCTACTCTTTACGCGGGTTTTGGTGGAATCGCTTTGTTCTTTGCAGTGCAGAGCGTTGTAACATTTCGCGCAAAGCGGATGCTCTCTGAATGCTATCAGCCATTTAAGAACGCTTGCACGTCATGCCCCGGCCCATCCCCGAACTGGTCACGCACGCGACCGAGCTTTTTTCGCCGCTCGGCAGCATCCGCAGCAAGGCCATGTTCGGCGGCTGGGGCTTCTATTGCGACGATCTCTTTTTCGCGCTGATCGCCGATGAAACGCTCTACCTGAAAGCCGACACCGAAAGCGCCGAGCGCTCCCTGTCTGCCGGCGGCGAACCCTTCCGCTATGCGCGCAAGGATGGCCGGATGGAGACGATGAACTACTGGACCGTCCCCGAAGAAGCCATGGAGACCCCGAACGGTATGCGGCCATGGGCGCAACTGGCACTCGCGGCAGCAGTGAGGGCACGCAAACCCGCAAAGAAGGCAAAACCCGAAGCCTGCCAGTAACAACGGACCATTCAGAACACCAATTTGAACTTGAACGCCAACAGACCGGTCTATATACTGGTCTGAACCACTTCAAGGAGCACCCCATGAGCACATTGACCGAAATCGGCGCTTACGAGGCCAAGACGCGTCTTCCGGAATACCTGCGCAAGGTCCGCGAGGGCGACACTTTCCGCATAACGCAGCGCGGCGAGCCGGTTGCCGACCTGGTGCCGGCAGGCACCGCACAGAAGCGCCAGGC
>JADJUC010000008.1 GCA_016710885.1 Candidatus Proximibacter danicus | reverse complement strand
GACTCCTACCGTCACCGCGACGCCGGGGCCAGCGAGGTGATGCTCACCGGTGCGCAACGCTGGGCGCTGCTGCATGAACTGCGCGATGAGCCGGAACCCACGCTTAACGAATACCTGGCCCGCTTCTCGCCCTGCGATCTGGTGCTGGTCGAAGGCTTCAAGAACGAACCGGTGCCCAAGCTGGAAAGTCCCTACCGCCCGGCCAACGGCAAGCCGCCGCTGTGGCCGGATAACCCGAATGTTGTCGCAGTAGCCAGCGACGAGCCGATCAAGACCCACCTGCCGGTGCTTGATCTCAACGACATCGACGCGATTGCCACCTCGTCGTCGACACCCCTCGACCTGCAAGGAAAGACTCATGCTCTCGTTTGACGAAGCGCTGCAGAAGCTGCTCTCCGGCTGCCAGCCGGTTACCGAAACCAAGGCCATGCCGACCATTGCGGCCGCCGGGCGCGTACTCGCCGAGGCCCAGTATTCGACGCTCTCGGTACCGCCACTCGACAACTCGGCGATGGATGGCTACGCCGTGCGTTCCGCCGACGTGACGGCCGTTGGCACGACGCTGCCGGTGTCACAGCGCATTCCAGCCGGTACCGTTGGCGTACACCTGCAGCCGGGTACCGCTGCCCGCATCTTCACCGGTGCGCCGGTACCGGCGGGGGCCGATGCGGTGATCATGCAGGAGCGCTGCGAGCATGCCGGTGAGGGCGTCACGATCAACCATGTGCCCCAAGTCCGGCGAGCATCCGCCGTGCCGGCGAAGATGTCGCCCCGGGGCGCAGATTCTCGCCGCCGGGGCCCGCCTGCGGCCGCAGGACACAGCCTTTGCTGCCTCGGTCGGCCTTGCCACGCTGCCAGTGCTGCGCCGTGCGCGTGGCGGTGTTCTTCACCGGCGACGAACTGCGCATGCCCGGCGAGCCGCTGCCGCCGGGTGCCATCTACAATTCCAACCGCTTCGCGCTGGTGGCCCTGCTCGAAAACCTCGGCTGCGAAGTGCGCGATCTCGGCCTGGTGCCAGACAATCTCGACGCTACCCGCGCTGCCCTGCGCGCAGCTGCGGCCGACAACGACCTGATCATCACTTCCGGCGGTGTCTCGGTCGGTGAAGAAGACCACATCAAGCCGGCAGTGGAAGCTGAAGGCCGGCTCGACATGTGGAAGATCGGCATCAAGCCGGGCAAGCCGCTGGCCTTTGGTGCCGTTCGTGTTGAGGGCAGGGACGCTGCATTCATCGGCCTGCCGGGCAACCCGGTGTCGGCCTTCGTCACCTTCCTGACGCTGGTGCGCCCTTTCGTACTGCGCCTTTCCGGCGTCGACAGGGTGCTGCCGAAGTCCTACCTGCTGCGTGCCGACTACGACTGGGCGCGCCCCGATGCACGGCGCGAATTCCTGCGCGCGCTGACCAACGATGCCGGTGGTGTCGAGCTGTTTCCGAGCCAGGGCTCGGGCGTGCTGTCGTCCTGCGTGCAGGCCGATGGCCTCGTCGATAATCCGCCGGGGCAGGCCGTGGCGCGCGGCGACCTGGTGCGTTTCATCCCGTTTTCCGAGCTGCTCAACTGAGCCTGAACCGACATGATCAAGATTCTGTACTTTGCCAGCCTGCGCGAAAAACTCGGCACTTCGGGCGAGAGCCTTGAACTCCCGGCCGGCGTGAATGACGTCGGCGGCGTGCTGGCAACGCTTGCCGCGCGGCGGCGAATGGGCCAGCCTGGCATCGGTAAAGAACCTGAAGAGCGCAGTGAATCAGGACATGGCGCGCCACGATACGCCGGTGAAGCATGGCGACGAAGTGGCCTTCTTCCCGCCGGTTACGGAGGTTGAGCATCATGAGCGTCAGCGTTCAGGAAGCCGATTTCGATGTCGGTGCAGAAATTGAAGCACTGACGGCGGGCGACGCCCGTGCCGGTGCGGTGGCCAGTTTCGTCGGTCTGGTGCGTGATGTGAACGAAGGTTCCGGCATTTCGGAAATGACGCTCGAACACTATCCGGGCATGACCGAGAAAGCGCTGCAGGAGATCGTTTCCGGAGGCAAAATCGCGCTGGGACATCTACGCTGTACGCGTCATCCATCGCGTCGGCCGTCTGCTGCCGACCGATCGCATCGTGTTCGTGGCAGTGAGCAGCGCACATCGCGGCGAAGCCTTCGCCGCCTGCGAATTCATCATGGATTACCTGAAACCAGAGCGCCGTTCTGGAAGCGCGAGGTCACGCCGGAAGGCGCACGCTGGGTGGATGCGCGGGGAAACGGACGATCACTCGGCAGAACGCTGGAAGAAGTAATCCAAACCAAAAAAAAACAGGCCCCGCTGCGCTTTTAGTGCAGCGGGGCCTTGTTGTTTGCGGGGGAAAAATCAGCTGATCTTGAATCGGCTGACCGCCGAATTCAGCGAGGCTGAAAGTTCCTGCAGGCGCCGTGCGGCGTCCGTGGTGTGCTGCACCGCCTGCGAGCTCTCTTCCGACATCTGGGCGATCTGTTCGATATTCTTGGCGATATCGCTTGATGCCGCGCCCTGTTCGCGGATCGACGACGAAATGTCGTTGACCACCGCCACCACGCGCATCGCACCGTCGCGGATGCTGATGATCGACTGCCCGGCTTCGTTGGCCAGTTCGACCCCCTTGCTTGCCTGACTGACCCCGGTTTCCATGCTGGCTACGGCGCTGCGCGTACCGTTCTGGATCTTGCCGACCATGCCGGCAATTTCAGTCGTCGAGAGGCTGGTGCGTTCGGCCAGCTTGCGCACTTCGTCGGCCACCACCGCAAAGCCGCGGCCCTGCTCGCCGGCGCGGGCCGCCTCAATGGCCGCGTTGAGCGCCAGCAGGTTGGTCTGGTCGGCGATTTCTCGAATGGTGTTGACGATCGATGTGATGTGGTCCGATTGCTCGCCCAGTTCTTCGATGATCTTCGAGGAGGAGACAACAGCGTCGGATATCTTGCGCATCTCATCGGCGGCGGTCTGGATGATGTGCGTGCCGCGCTCCGATACCTCGCCGGCTTCTTCCGAAATGCCGTGGGCTTGGCTGGCATTGTGCGAAACCTGATCGATGCTGACTGTCATTGCTTCCACCGCTGCCGCCATGGCCGAGGCCGATTCGCTCTGCTGGCGGGAACGCAGTGCCACTTCCTCGGAGGCGTGCAGCAATTCGCCGGCAGCCGACCTGGGCTGGCTGGCACCGCTGATGATTTCACTGATCATCTTGCGCAAGGTTTCCTGCATTTCCTTCATGCCGGCCAGCAAACTGCTTTTGTCGCCCGGTGCGCACTTCACGTCGACGGAGAGGTTGCCGGCAGCAATACGACGGGTAATCTCTGCCGCGTAGTGCGGATCGCCGCCCAGCGTACTGATGATGTTGCGACCGACAAAGAAAAGTGCGAGCGCAATGAAACCGCCAATGCCAACCCCCAGGCAAGGAAACGCGCGGCTTGCTGAAAGAGGGCATCGACGTCGTCGATGTAGATGCCGCTACCGATGACCCAGCCCCAAGGTTCGAATTTTTTTACGTAGGAAAGTTTCGGGTATAGCTCGGTCGTCGCGCCACCCCCGGCTTTCGGTTTCGGCCACAGGTACTGGACGTATCCATGCCCTGCAGCTTCAACGACTTCGTTGAAGGAAACGAACAGGTTCTTTCCGTCCCCTTTTTGCATCGATGTCGCCTTGTTGAAGCGCTCTGCGTCCAGCACCTTGTCATCCAGTGCGGGCACCGTGGGATGCATGATCATTTTGGGTACCGGCTTGCCGAGGTCGTTGATCCAGAAATATTCAATGTTGTCATAGCGCAAGGAACGGATGGCATCCATTGCCGCCTTCTTTGCCTCATCCGCCTGGAGCTTGCCGTCTTTGGCCTGCTTTTCGAAATGGGTGACCGTGGCATGCGCCGATTCGACCAGATTGCGCAGCTTTTCCTGCCGGTCGAGGATTAACTGCGCCTTGCCGTTGTTCAGGGACACGGCAAACAGCAAAACAAGCGCGGCAATGGTTGCTGCTGATAGCGCCGTCAGCTTGCCGCGTAACGACATCCCTCCCGGGATGTGCTCATGATCGCCCCTTTTCAGACCAAGACAGATGAATAGTTTGCGTATTCATTCTATCCCTAAAGTCATATTTATCAAGACCGCGATCACGCTGCCGGTGAAAGCTCTGTGCCCCCCTCCGTCTGTCCGGCAGGTCCGATCGTTTCTGGGTGATGGATTCAGGCTTTCAGCTTGGCGAGTGCGTCGTGCTGGTTGTCGAAGATGTGCGGGCAAGCTTGGCGCTGGACAGCGCATCGCCAATCTGCGCGCGGGTGAAGGCGCTGGTGGTGTAGCGGGTGACGCGCGAGTAGAAGCGGGTGACGACATCCCGCACCATTTCGACATAGGTATCGAGTAGTTCTGGCGAAATGCTGAAGTTGTCGTAGTTGATGATGGCGTAAACCTTGTGCTCCAGCGATCCGAGCTTCTGCTCGATGAGCTGGCGGATGGCCTCGATGTCAGCCGCGCGGCGCAGGTTGAGGTTCTCGAAGTTGACGAAGAACAGGTTCTGCTCGGCGTTGTAGCTCAGCCGTTTATCCAGCGGCAGACTCTGCAGCTCGGCGCGCAGGCCCATCGGCGCATCGGCGAAGATGCGCGCATCCATCAGGCGTAGTTGCGGGCTGATCGTCGGGCGGAAGCTCATCTGCGCAAGAATGTCGCGCTCAAGATCGACACCCGGTGCGATTTCGATCAGCTCCAGCCCACCGTTGGTTAACTGGAACACGCAGCGTTCGGTGACGTAGAGCACGGGCTGGCCGCGTTTTCCCGCATAGGCGCCGCTGAAGGTACGGTGCTCGACTTCCTGGACGAATTTCTTCGTCTTGCCCTCGCGGAGGATCTTCAACTGGCCGTCGGTGATCGCCACTTCCAGATCGCCGGCGGTGAAAGTGCCGACGAAGATGACCTTCTTGGCGTTCTGGCTGATGTTGATGAAGCCGCCGGCGCCGGCCAGGCGAGGGCCAAACTTGGAGACATTGAGGTTGCCTTCGGCATCGGCCTGCGCCAGGCCGAGGAAGGTGATGTCGAGGCCGCCGCCGTCGTAGAAATCGAACTGGTAGGGCTGGTCGATGATGGCGTCGGTGTTCACGGCGGCGCCGAAGTTGAGGCCGGAGGCCGGCACACCGCCGACGACGCCGGGTTCGGCAGTCAGGGTCAGCAGGTCGATCACCTTTTCCTCGGCGGCCACGCTGGAGACCCCTTCCGGCATGCCGATGCCGAGGTTGACGATGGCGTTCGGCGCCAGCTCGAAGGCGGCGCGGCGGGCGATGATCTTGCGCTCGTCCATGGCCATCGGCTCGATGCTCGACATGGGGATGCGGATCTCGCCGGAGAAGGCCGGGCTGTAGGCCTCGGCAAAGGTCTGCATGTGGTATTCCGGCTTTTCGGCAACGACCACGCAGTCAACCAGGATGCCGGGAATCTTCACCTGGCGCGGGTTCAGCGAACCGCGCTCGGCGATGCGCTCGACCTGGACGATGACGATGCCGCCCGAGTTGTGCGCGGCCATGGCGATGGCCAGCGCTTCCAGCGTCAGCGCTTCCTTCTCCATGGTGATATTGCCGTCCGGGTCGGCAGTGGTGCCACGGATGATGCCGACGTTGACCGGGAAGGTCTTGTACATCAGGTAATCCTCGCCGCCCACATTGATCAGGCTGACCAGGTCTTCCGTGGTGCATTCGTTGATCTTGCCGCCGCCGAAGCGTGGGTCGACAAAGGTGCCGAGGCCAACGCGGGAAATCTGTGCCGGCTTGCCGCCGGCGATGTCGCGGAAGAGGTGGGTAATGACCCCCTGCGGCAGGTTATAGCCCTTGATCTTGTTGTCGACGGCCAGCTTCTGCAGCTTCGGTACCAGCCCCCAGTGGCCGCCGATGACACGGCCAACCAGTCCTTCATGGCCGAAATGGTTGAGCCCGCGCTCCTTGCCGTCGCCCTGGCCGGCGGCGTAGAAGAGGGTCAGGTTGCGTGGCGTGCCAGCTTCGGCCTGCGGGTCTTCGCCGAGGAAGCGCTTTTCCAGTGCCACGGCAATGTTCTCGGCAAAGCCGATGCCGACGAAACCGCCGGTAGCCACGGTGTCGCCGTCGCGCACCAGGCGCACGGCCTCAGCGGCGCTGACCACCTTGCTGCGCTTGTCGATGGTGTGCTGCGGGTTGTCCAGCAGGGGGTGGGAAGCGGTCGGCATGGTCACGATCTCCTCGTCGTTTTTTCTGTGTTGTGTGCCACCAGAGCGGATATGCCTAGATTAGCGCAATGCCCGCCCGTGTGGCGTCTTCCGTATGGTGAAATGCGTTGGGGGTGGGGCTTTGTGGGTCAGCGCAGGAGCGTTCCGTTCCTGCCGATCACGGTCACTTCGACGAAGCGCGAACCAACGTGACTGTTCGGCGAGAAACTGACGTTGAAGCCGCCGACATCGAGATTGCCCAGCGTCTCCAGTGCGTGCAGGATCTTTTCCGGACCAGGGTTGGGGCCCGCGCGGCGGATGGCCTCGACCAGCACCTTGGCGCCGATGAACTCTTCGAAGTTGGTATAGGAAACCGCTGCATCGGCCGGGGCGTATTTGGCAAACAGTTTCTTGAACTCGCGGGTCACCGGCTGCGTGTCGGAATGCGGGAAGGGCATTACCTGACTGATGCC
The DNA here is from genome assembly GCA_016710885.1 of Candidatus Proximibacter danicus. Classification (GTDB taxonomy): domain Bacteria; phylum Pseudomonadota; class Gammaproteobacteria; order Burkholderiales; family Rhodocyclaceae; genus Proximibacter; species Proximibacter danicus. The sequence continues at coordinate 164,385 of JADJUC010000008.1, read as the reverse complement.
GAGGCCATGCACGGCCGGGGTGCCGGAGAGTTTCACCAACTGGCTGGCATCGACCACCGAGATGTTCAGCAACTGCGCGCTGCCACCGGCTTCACGGAAACCCTTGGCAAAAGCGGCCGTGGAGCGATTGACCGAGATCATGATGACGGCGCCGGCATCGGCCTTGCGGATGATGTCGACTGCGCTCTTCACGTCATCGGTGTTGCGTTCGTAGCTGGCGGCGGCGGCGAGCTTGAGGTTGCGCTTGTTCAGGGCGGCTTCGACGCCTTTCTTGCCGGCTTCGCCAAAACCGTCGTTCTGGTAGAAGACTGCGATGCGCTTGATGCCCAGCGTGGTCAATTGGTCGACCATGTGCTCGGCCTCGTCGGCATAGCCGGCGCGGATATGGAAGATGTTGCGGTTGTCGGCGGTGCGCAGCACCTCGCCGCCGGTGTAGGGCGCGACCAGCGCGATCTTTCCGGATTCGAGCAGCCCGCGCTTGAGCACCTCGCCGACGTTGGCGGTGCCGGCAAAGCCGATCAGCGCAACGGCCTGCTGCTTCTCGATCAGCTCCTGGGTCAGACGGACGGTTTCATCGACCTTGTAGGCATCGTCGACGACCACGTGCCGAATCCTGTTGCCGTTGATACCGCCGCTGGCGTTGATGTGGTCGAAGTAGATGCGGGCACCGAGCACCATGTCGCGCCCCGTGCTGGCCAGCACGCCGGTGAGCGGTGCTACCTGGCCGATGACAATGTCGGCAGCCTGGATGCTCAGGCTGGTGACGGCGAGCACTACGGCAGCGACAAAACGACGGCTGTGCTGCACGGCCGAAACGAGAGAGATGGTTTTCAAGATGTTGGCTCCTTTGGTGTGGGTGGCGCTTGTCGGTTGCGCCTGTACTTCCCACAGCAGATTTGGTGCCAGTAAGGTAAGTATTTGAATTTACGTGAAAAATGGAAGTTTGCGGAAAGCCTGGTGTCGCTGCATCAAGACGACTATTACGAATGGCCTACTGCTGACTGAGTTTATGCGGAAGTCGCTGGATGGAGACGTGTCTCGCCAGCGAGATGTCTGCCTGCCTATAGCCCGAGCGCGGCGATTTTCTTGTACAGCGTGGCCCGCCCCAATCCCAGTCTCCGTGCGGCTTCGGTGACCTTGCCGTCGCAACTGAGCAATGTCTGGGTGATGAGATTCCGCTCGAAAACGGCAAAGGCTTCGTCGTAGGTGGTGGTTTCGGTGGTGGCGTTGTTGATGGCAGCTGCACCCGTCGGCGGCACGACAATGCCGCGAATGTCGCTCTCCATCAGCCGTGGTCCGTCGGCCAGCATGCAGGCCTGTTCCAGCACGTTGCGCAGTTCGCGGATATTGCCGGCCCAGTGGCAGCGCTTGAGCAGGGCCAGTGCTGCCGGGTCAAGTTCGCGCAGCGTCAGCCGCGAACGGGCGGCGATCTGTTCGAGGATGTGGTCGCAGAGCGGGCCGAAGTCCTCGGTCCGCTCGCGCAGCGCCGGCAGGTTGATGGTCAGCACGTTGAGGCGGTAGTAGAGGTCGGCGCGGAAGCGGCCGGCGGCGATATCGGCTTTCAGGTCGCGCGAGGTGGCGGCGATGACGCGTACGTCGATCTTGACCACCTTGTTGCTGCCCAGCGGCTCCACCTCGTTTTCCTGCAGCACGCGCAAGAGCTTGGCCTGCAGGTTGAGCGGCATATCGCCGATCTCGTCGAGGAACAGCGTGCCGCCGTTGGCCAGCTCGAACTTGCCGACGCGCGCCTTCTTGTCGGCGCCGGTATAGGCCCCCGGTGCGGCGCCAAAGCATTCGGCTTCGAGCAGCGTGTCCGGAATGGCAGCAACGTTGAAGCCGACAAAGGCACGGTCGGCCCGCGCCGAGGCGGCATGGATGGCGTGTGCCAGCAGCTCCTTGCCGGTGCCGGTTTCGCCGAGCAGCAGCACGGTGGTGTCGAGTTGCGCCGCGCGCCGTGCCTGGTGCTTGACCAGGGCGGCGGCCGGGCTGTTGCCGATGTAGTGGGTGAAGGTGTATTTCGCCCGCCGCTCGGCGGCAAGGTGCTGCTGCGTCTGCGCCAGCTGGTGCTGCAGGCGGTGCAGGCGGGAGTAAAAGGGCTGCAGCGGCTGCAGCTTGTCGTAGAGCGCAAAGCCGATGGCGCCGATGGTTTCGCCGTTGTCGTCCTTGATCGGGATGCGGGTGACGACAAAGGATTCACCGTCGACGTCGAGGATATCGAGCAGCAAGGGCCGGCCGGTGCGCACCACTTCGCGCATCAGCGAGGTCGGGATGATTTCCTCGATTTCCTTGCCGATGGCCTTCTTGGCGTCGGCAACGCCGAAGCGGGCAGCATAACGCTCGTTGATCCAGACCACCCGCGCATCCCGGTCGACCACCACCGTGCCTTCGCACAGGCTGTCGAACGCCTCGAACAGCGAGGTCATGGCGCGTGCGCGCAGTTGCTCGTAATCGAAATCCTGGGCTCGGGTTGGCATGGGCGTTGGGAAGCCTTGGTACAAGAGGTGTTCCTATCTTACGCCCGGATGTCCATAAATTGAGACAGCCCGCAGCAACAAGCGGCGGACGGCCTGAAGCCTCTGCTCACTACTGATACGCACTGTGGTGGCGGGTTGCCATGTTCGGATACCACACACGGGTGCGGTAGGCGCCTTCAACCGGCTCGATGCTGACTACCCGCGCATGGCTGCTGTCGGCGATGGCGGACAGATTGCGGAAGTGCGTCATCTCGGCATTGTTGACCAGCATTTCGACCGGGCCGAATTCGCGGCCGATGCGTTCCAGTAGCGGCGGCAGCTTGCTGTCGTCGCTGATCTCGTGTTCCTCTGAGAGGAAATCGAAACCCAGCGCGCGCTGCGTTGCCAGCCATTCGTCCTTGAAGCGGAAGCGTGGCGGGCAGCCGGCAATGACGCGCAGCCCGTCGCGCGCCAGTGACTGGCAGATGGCAGCGCCCATGCCGCCCATGGCACCGGCAACGAAAGCGATTTTTTGTGTTGGCATGTCTTCCTCCTGGGGTGGGTTTTTGCTTTGTGAGGAAGAGATCGCAAGCCCTGTGCCAGCCTGCTAAGGTCTTGACGATAAACATAAACCCTTATGTCATCAGCGGTGGATTCCAGAAGTCTGGACAGCACTCTGTCCACGAACAGAGACGGTCGCTGTTTTGCGAAGGAGTTGAAATTCCACGCTTCTCCCCCATCTGTCGGATAACTGATATCCGAAAGGGCAACAAATGCGCTTCGACAAATTCACCACCAAGTTCCAGCAGGCCATCGGCGAGGCCCAGAGCCTGGCCATCGGTCACGACAACCAGATGATTGAGCCGCAGCACCTGTTGCTGGCCCTGCTCGAACAGGAAGAGGGCGGTACCGGTTCGCTGCTGGCGCACGCCGGGGTGAATGCGCCGGCGCTGCGCAGCGACCTCGACAAGGCCATCGATCGTTTGCCGCAGGTGAGCGGCCATGGCGGCGAGGTCAGCATTGGCCGCGATCTGTCGAACCTGCTCAATATCACCGACAAGGAATCGCAGAAACGCGGCGACCAGTTCATTGCCTCGGAAATGTTCCTGCTCGCGCTGTGCGACGACAAGGGAGAAACGGGGCGCATCGCCAAACAGCATGGTCTTGCGAAGAAGGCGCTGGAGGCGGCCATCAACGCTGTTCGCGGCGGCCAGGGCGTCGATTCGCAGGAATCCGAGGGCCAGCGCGAGTCGCTGAAGAAATACTGCATCGACCTGACCGAGCGTGCGCGTATGGGCAAGCTCGATCCGGTGATCGGCCGCGACGATGAAATCCGCCGCGCCATCCAGATCCTGCAGCGCCGGACCAAGAACAACCCGGTGCTGATCGGCGAGCCGGGCGTCGGCAAGACGGCCATCGTCGAGGGCCTGGCGCAGCGCATCGTCAACGAGGAAGTGCCGGAAACCTTGAAGGGCAAGAAGGTGCTGGTGCTCGACATGGCCGGCCTGCTGGCCGGTGCCAAGTACCGCGGCGAGTTCGAGGAGCGGCTGAAGGCGGTGCTGAAGGATGTGGCCAAGGACGAAGGCCGCATCATCCTCTTCATCGACGAGCTGCATACCATGGTCGGCGCCGGCAAGGCGGAAGGTGCCATCGATGCCGGCAATATGCTCAAGCCGGCGCTGGCGCGCGGCGAACTGCACTGCATCGGTGCGACGACGTTGAACGAATACCGCAAGTACATCGAGAAGGATGCCGCGCTGGAGCGCCGCTTCCAGAAGGTGCTGGTTGAAGAACCCTCCGTCGAGGCGACGATCGCCATCCTGCGCGGCCTGCAAGAGAAATACGAGGTTCACCACGGTGTTGAAATCACCGACCCGGCCATCGTTGCTGCGGCCGAGTTGAGCCATCGCTATATCACCGACCGTTTCCTGCCGGACAAGGCCATTGACCTGATCGACGAAGCGGCGGCGCGGGTCAAGATGGAGATCGATTCCAAGCCGGAGGTGATGGACAAGCTCGACCGCCGCATCATCCAGCTGAAGATCGAGCGCGAGGCGGTCAAGAAAGAGAAGGACGAGGCTTCGAAGAAGCGCTTCGGCCTGATCGAGGACGAGATCGCCAAGCTGAGCAAGGAATACTCCGATCTTGAAGAGATCTGGAAGGCCGAGAAGGCGCAGGTGCATGGTTCGGCGCACATCAAGGAAGAGATCGAGCGCTTGCGCGTGCAGATGGCCGAATTGCAGCGCAAGGGCCAGTACGACAAGCTGGCCGAGTTGCAATACGGCCAGTTGCCGGGGCTTGAGGCGCAGTTGAAGGCGGCCGAAAATGCCGGTGACGGTGCGGTGAAGAACAAGCTGCTGCGTACGCAGGTGGGTGCCGAGGAAATCGCCGAAGTGGTGTCACGCGCCACCGGCATCCCGGTCTCGAAGATGATGCAGGGCGAGCGCGACAAGCTGTTGAAGATGGAAGACAAGCTGCACCAGCGCGTCGTGGGTCAGGACGAGGCCGTGCGCCTCGTCGCCGATGCCATCCGTCGTTCGCGCGCTGGCCTCTCCGACCCGAACCGCCCCTATGGCTCCTTCCTCTTCCTCGGCCCCACGGGCGTGGGCAAGACCGAGCTGTGCAAGGCCTTGGCCGAGTTCATGTTCGATGCCGAGGACCACCTGATCCGCATCGACATGAGCGAGTTCATGGAGAAGCACTCGGTCGCCCGCCTGATCGGCGCGCCTCCGGGCTATGTCGGCTACGAGGAAGGCGGCTACCTGACCGAAGCCGTGCGTCGCAAGCCGTACAGCGTGATCCTGCTCGACGAGGTCGAGAAGGCGCACCCGGACGTCTTCAACGTGCTGCTGCAGGTGCTCGACGACGGCCGCATGACCGACGGCCAGGGCCGCACCGTGGACTTCAAGAACACGGTCATCGTGATGACCTCGAACCTTGGCAGCCAGATGATCCAGAGCATGGCCGGTGACGATTACGGTCTGATCAAGCTTGCGGTGATGGCGGAGGTGAAGAGCTATTTCCGTCCGGAGTTCATCAACCGCATCGACGAAGTGGTGGTGTTCCACAGCCTCGACGAGAAGAACATCGCCTCGATTGCCAAGATCCAGCTCGGCTATCTCGAAAAGCGCCTGGCGCAAATGGAGATGCAACTGGTGGTGAACGATGCCGCCTTGCTCGAACTGGCCAAGGCAGGTTTCGATCCGGTGTTCGGTGCGCGGCCGCTGAAGCGCGCCATCCAGCAACAGATCGAGAACCCGCTGGCCAAGTCGATTCTCGAAGGAAAATTTGGCGCCAAGGATCGTATTCTGGTCAGTAGCGAGGCCAGCACGATGCGCTTCACCAAAGGCTGACAGGGCAATCGCGGGATGTTGTGCGATGCAGCACGATATCCCGTTGATTTTCACGCCTTTCCTCTTGCGCTGCACGGCACGCCGTTGGTATAAACGTCGACGCAACCTGACCAGGGCACCCCTGACCGAAAGGCAGGGTCGCAAAGTTACCGGCCTACCGGGTACATCGGTACCCAATGGCAGCGGCACTACCAGGCTTCATGCGCTTCCCGGCACTGTCCGGAGGTCTGCCCGGTCCATCATTATCGTTTGATAGGGAGGAGACGATGTCGGCAGAACCTGAACTTGTAGCGCTGGATGCAAGTCTGACGGAACGTCAGGCAGAGGAGTTGCTCCGGTCCATCACCATTCCATCCTGCCCGGCCATCCTGACTACGCTGATGCACGAAGCGCGTCAGGATGATGTGGACTTTCCGAAGATTGTGCGCCTCATCGCAAGCGACGTCGGCCTGGCGGCTTCCGTGCTGAAAACTGCCAACTCCCCGTTTTTTGCTTTGCGGTCGAAGGTGCAGAATGTGCAGCAGGCGATGTCTGTTCTCGGCCTCAAAAATCTGATATCAATCATTACCAGCGTTACCTTGCGTACCTCGCTTTCGCCACCAGGCGTCAATATGGAGCGTTTTTGGGATCGCTCCGGCTATGCTGCAGCGGTTTGTTCCCATATCGCCCGTGTTACACGCTCGGTCAATCGCGATCTGGCCTATACCTTTGGTCTTTTCCATGACTGCGGCATCCCGATCCTGATGCAGCGTTTTCCCGATTACAAGCAGACGCTGGCGCAGGCCAACGATACCGGCGAAGACATCCTGAACATCGAATACGCGCGTCATGCAACCAACCACGCGATTGTCGGTTCGATGCTTGCACGTAACTGGCAATTGCCGGTTGAGGTGGTGCAGGCGATTGCCCTGCATCACGAGCATGAATTACTCGAGGACGCGCGTGAGGGAAAGGCGACAGGCGAAGTCCGTGCGTTGATCGCCATCTGCCATATCGCCGCTTATGCCGTCGCGCGCTTCCTCGACGTTCGCGAGGATCGTGAATGGGTGGTGCATGGTGGCAAGGCGATGGGCTACCTCGGTCTCGATGCTGACGAGCTCACCGAGATGATCATCGAGATCAAGGAGCAGTTGTCCGAGATTCGTGACAGCAAACTGTGACCGGGAGCGCTTCCTCGATATCGTCCGCCGCCGTTTCGGAATTTACCGCGTGGTGCAGCGCACGTGCGCGCGAACTGGCGGCTTGCGATAGCTGGTACCTGCGGTGATAGGGGGCTGCCTGATGCACTTTCGCGATTCTGGTCGGCGCGCTGTAGCTCAGGGTTTTATATGGCTGCTGCTGTTATCTGTTGCACTCCCCCTTTTTCTATGGTCTGATGGCTTGAAGCGTTCGCATTTGTCCCCATCTTCGCAGTGCAACGATGCAAGGTGAAAGGAGAGGTCCATGAACTTGGTCTATAACAGCGAGCACTATTCGATACTGGCGTACCCGGCCCAGGAAAGTTTTGAACTGGTCGACAAGGATGCCAGCCGTACACTTTTCATCCGTGGCGAAGTGGCTTTCCGTTTTCGACAGGCAATCGATTCGATTCCTGAAGGCGAGCGCGATGAAGACACCATCGATGAATTCATCGAAAGCTACTGCGACGGTGTCGCGAGTCCTATTCGTTTCCACTGAGGCCGGGTTGGGCGCTTCGGAAGGTGGGGATGTCAGGTATAATCGCCACTTTTCGGTCGCTGCACGGGAGAATTTCGAATGTTTGGGACGCTTTACGAATCCGATCACACCAAGTGGATGCGGGAGATGATGACCAAGAACCCGGACTGGTCAGAGGACCAGAAAATTGGCCGGGCGATCTGGTGGGACAAGAAGGTCGATCTGGATGAGCAAGGTCGTTACCAACAGTCCAAGGAAGCGAACAAATCTTACCCCTACGACGTGAATTTCGATTTCTGATTCACGTCGTCAAAATAGAAAACGGCAAGTCGAATACAGATTCGACTTGCCGTTTTTTTTGGCGGAACCGGGGAGGTTCGTCGCGCGACAATGGACGTTTGACGTCTTTCCCCGACTCCTTTGCTCTTGCAGAGGCTTATCCGCTAACCCTGTAGCGGTTTGACCACACGCTTCACCGCTGCGTCATCCGGGTGGGGATGAATGGTGAAGCCTAGGCTGGTCATCAGGCGGAACATTTTGGTGTTGAGTGCCAGCACATCGCCGACGACGGCGCGGTAGCCTTTCATGCGTGCACAGTCAATCAGCGCCATCATCAACTTGCGGCCGATGCCATGTTTTTGCCAGTCGTCGGCAACGGCCAAGGCAAACTCCACCGATTCGCCGTCGGGGTTGGTGACATAGCGGGAAACGCCAATCTGCTGTTCTTTTCCGTCGTCCGTCTGCACTGTTGCCACCAGCGCCATTTCACGGTCGTAGTCGATCTGGGTGAACCGCACCAGCATGGTCTGCGTCAGTTCGCGAATGGTATCCATGAACCGGTAATACTTGCTTTCGTCGGACATGCGAGCAACGAAATCCTTCTCCATTTCGGCATCTTCCGGGCGAATCGGGCGGATCGTAATTTCAAGGCCGTCGGGAAGCTGCAATTCCTGGATCAGATGCACCGGGTAGGGGTGGATTGCCATGTGCGAATAGCGGTCGCCAGATGCCGCCGCGTGGTCGATGACGATGCGGGCATCAGCAGCGATGGCCCCGTTTTCGTCGACGATCAGCGGGTTAAGATCCAGCTCCTGCAGCCAGGGAAGTTCGCAGACCATTTCCGAGATGCACAGCAGTACGTCTTCCAGGGCTTCCCGGTTGGCCGGAGGCATGTTGCGGAACTCGCCAAGCAGCTTCGAGGCGCGGGTGGAGCGGATCAGATCCTTGGCCAGAAAGCGGTTCAGCGGTGGCAGTGCAACGGCCCGGTCACTGAAAATCTCGACTTCCGTACCGCCAGCACCAAAGGTGATGATCGGCCCGAAAATCGGGTCACGGACGACACCAAGCATCAGTTCGCGGCCGTTTGGCCGCGCCAGATAGGGTTCGATCGAGACACCATTGATGCGCGCAGTGGGGTGCTTCTTCTGCACCGTCTCGATGATGTCATGATAGGCGTTGCGTACGGCCGGTGCGTTCGGGATGTTGAGGCGGACACCGCCGGCATCGCTCTTGTGGACCACGTCCGGCGAATCAACCTTCATGGCAATCGGGAAACCGATCTGCTCGGCCAGTAGCAGCGCCTCGGTTGGCGTGCGCGCAACCATCGTTTGTGCCACCGGAATGCGGAAAGCACGGAGGATGGCTTTCGACTCCATTTCTGACAGCACTTTCCGCCGTTCGGAAAGTACAGCCTCGATCAGCATCTTGGCGCCTTCGGTTTCCGGTCGCTCGTTGCGGCTGGTCGGCATTGGCGTCTGTAGCAGGAGCTTCTGGTTACGGTAGTAGGTCGAGATGTGATAGTAGAGTTCGACCGCCGTTTCCGGCATGCGGAACGCAGGAATCAGTGCGTTTTCGAGCAGCTTGCGGGCTGCGGCAACCTGTTCTTCGCCCATCCAGCAGGTCAGTAGTGCCTTGCCGGTTTGTTCGTGCGCTTCGATGACTGCCTCTGCCACGCGCGTCGGGTCGGTCATTGCCTGTGGCGAGAGCATCACCAGGATGCCGTCGACATCGGGGTCGGCGGCGACGGCAAGAATCGCATCGCGGTAGCGCTCGGGTGTCGCATCGCCGACGATATCGATGGGGTTGCTGTGCGACCAGGTGGACGGCAGGCAGGCATTGAGCTTCTGAATGGTTTCCATGCCCAAGTCGGCGAGGGGTATTTCCAGGTCGCCGGCACGGTCTGCCGCCATGGCGCCAGGACCACCACCATTGGTAATGATTGCCAGGCGTTTCCCTTGCGGGCGGAACTTGGAGGCCAGTGCCTTCGCTGCGTAGAAGAGCTGACCGACGTTCTTGACGCGGACAACGCCGGCACGGCGCACGGCGGCATCGAAGACGGCATCGGAACCGGCGATCATGCCAGAGTGCGTCTGTACGGCAGCGGAACCCGCTGCATGGCGGCCGGCTTTGAGCAGGATGATCGGTTTGATGCGGGCTGCCGAACGCAGGGCGCTCATGAAACGCCGGGCGTTACGGATACCCTCGACGTAAAGCAGGATGTAATGCGTGCGATTGTCGTAGATCAGGTAATCGAGAATCTCGCCGAAATCGACGTCAGCGGTGCTGCCGAGCGAGATGACGCTGGAGAAGCCAACACCGTTGGATTTTGCCCAGTCAAGCACTGCAGCGCACATGGCACCGGACTGCGAGACGAGCGCCAGGTTGCCAGTATTGGCCGTGACCTTGGCAAACGTGGCGTTGAGCCCAAGCTGGGGCCGGATGATGCCAAGACAGTTGGGGCCGAGCACGCGCACGTTGTAGCTGCGGGCAATCTCCAGCATCTTGCGCTCAAGCGCAGCGCCCGAGTGACCGGCTTCAGCAAAACCTGCGGTGATGACAATAACGTTTTTGACGCCGCTACGGCCACATTGTTCGACGATTCCAGGCACGGCCTGCGGACGGGTGCAGATGACGGCGAGCTCGACCCGGGCGCCGATTTCCTCGATCGAAGCTTGCGCCGGGACGCCCTGGATGGTTTCGTGCCGTGGGTTGATCGCGTAGAGACGCCCCTTGTAGCCGGAATCCAGAATATTTCTGAAGATGATGCTGCCAACCGAATTTTCCCGATCTGAAGCCCCGATGACGGCAACTGATTTCGGTTCGAAAAGGCTCGTCAGATAGTGCTGCTCAAGCATTGCGTGCCACCTTGTGGGTGAAATTGTTGTTGGGTTGTGCGTTGCAGCAATTTAGCACAATGCCCACACAAAATCTTGGTGTACGCATCAAATTCGACAGGGTTTTTTCGTTGCCAGCAAGCCTATCAGGAGGTGATGGACTGTTCGTTGGAAACGAGGCTGCTGTTGATTTCAATATTTCCGGAAAGAGTGCGGTGTACCGGGCAGCGATCGGCGATTTCCAGCATCCGTACACGCTGCTCAGGAGTGAGATCGCCTTCGAGCTTGATGTGGCGGCTGATCCGGTCGATTTTTCCCTTGCCGTCGACCTCGATTTTTTCGTGCGACAAGCACACGCTCACTTGGGTCAGCGGCAATTTTTTCACTTCGGCGTACATGCGCAGTGTCATCGATGTGCAGGCGCCAAGCGCGGCCAGCAGGTAGTCGAAGGGCGCCGGGCCGGCATCATCACCGCCCACTGCTACCGGTTCATCGGCCACGAGTCGGTGGCGACCGGCGACAACGCCTTGCTGGTAACGACCAGCGCCGTTTTCTGCGACGACAACTTCACTTTTTGCGTGGGTCATGCCGAGATTCCTTGATCTTGTGGACAATGGCAGCAGATGATAGCCGAATCAATTTGCAGCGGAGTGTCTGAAAGTGCACATGGAACGCAGTGAAGCCTCACCCTGGGTCAGTCGTTTCTCTCCGCTTGTTCCGGTTGGCGGTGAGGTGCTTGATCTGGCTTGCGGCAGCGGTCGGCATGCCCGCTTGCTTGCTGGTCTCGGTCATCGTGTTGAAGCCGTCGACCGGGATGCGGCGGCACTGGCGCAACTGACTGGGGTGAAAGGCATTTCCGTACGGGTCGCCGATCTCGAATATGGTCCCTGGCCGTATGTGGGGCGGCGGTTTTCCGGCATTGTCGTTACCAACTACCTGCATCGGCCGCTGCTGCCGCTGATCGAAGGCGCGCTGGCCTCCGATGGCGTACTGATCTACGAGACCTTCATGCTTGGCAACGAACGTTTCGGGCGACCGTCTAACCCCGATTTCCTGCTGCGTTCGCAGGAGTTGCTGGAAATGGCACTGGCTGCCGGTTTGCGGGTCGTCGGCTATGAGGAAGGGGAAATCGTCGTCCCGAAGCCGGCAGTCGTTCAGCGCCTTTGCGCGATAAAAACCTCCTCATGTACTTGACATCCTTGCCTGACGGGGAGCGGCGGTGCGGTTTGGAGAGTGGCCCCGTTATCGGGTAAAATCGCGCTTTCCCGCTGCAGAAAAATCATGACCAAATACGTGTTTGTCACCGGCGGTGTGGTGTCCTCTCTCGGCAAGGGCATTGCCGCCGCTTCTCTTGGCGCCATCCTCGAATCCCGTGGCCTGAAAGTCACCCACCTCAAGCTTGATCCCTACATCAACGTTGACCCGGGCACGATGAGTCCGTTTCAGCACGGCGAAGTCTTCGTTACCGAAGACGGTGCGGAAACCGACCTCGACCTCGGCCATTACGAGCGCTTCACCAGCGCCAAGATGCGCAAGTCGAACAACTTCACCACCGGCCAGATCTACGAGTCGGTGATCAAGAAGGAGAGGCGCGGCGAATACCTCGGCAAGACGGTGCAGGTCATCCCCCACATCACCGACGAGATCAAGAATTCGATCAAGCGTGGCGCCAATGATGCCGACGTGGCCATCGTCGAAGTCGGCGGCACGGTCGGCGACATCGAGTCGCTGCCTTTCCTCGAAGCCATCCGCCAGATGGGGCTCGAAGCCGGCCGCAACAACGCCTGCTACATGCACCTGACGCTGCTGCCCTACATCCCGACGGCTGGTGAGTTGAAGACCAAGCCGACCCAGCACTCGGTCAAGGAACTGCGCGAAATTGGTATCCAGCCCGATGTGCTGCTCTGTCGTGCCGACCGCCACATTCCGGAAGAAGAGAAGGCCAAGATCGCGCTGTTCTGCAACGTGCAGCGCGAGGCGGTGATCGAGGCGCTCGACGCCGATTCGATCTACAAAATCCCGGCCATGCTGCATGACCAGATGCTCGACGAAATCGTCTGCCACAAGCTCGGCATCCTGGCCAAGGCCGCCGACCTCAAGGTCTGGAACAAGCTGACGCACTCGCTGATGCATCCGGAGCACAAGGTCGATATTGCCTTCGTCGGCAAATACGTCGATCTGACCGAATCCTACAAGTCGCTGACCGAAGCGCTGGTGCATGCCGGCATGCACACCAAGAGCAAGGTCAAGATCCACTACATTGACTCGGAAGAGATTGAACAAAAGGGCTGCGACGCGCTGAAGGGCATGGACGCCATCCTCGTTCCCGGCGGCTTCGGCAAGCGCGGCACCGAGGGCAAGATCAAGGCCATCCAGTTCGCCCGCGAGAACAAGGTGCCGTATCTGGGTATCTGCCTCGGCATGCAGCTGGCGGTCATCGAATTCGCCCGCGACGTGGCCGGCCTCAAGGGTGCCAACAGCACCGAGTTCGACCCCAAGGGGCCGCACCCGCTGGTCGGCCTGATCACCGAGTGGAAGGACAGCACGGGCAAGGTCGAAACACGCAGCGAGAACTCCGACCTCGGCGGCACCATGCGCCTCGGCGCCCAGTCCTGCCCGATCAGGGCCGGTACCCTGGCACATGCGATCTATGGCGACGAGGTGAACGAGCGCCATCGTCACCGCTACGAGGTCAACAACAACTACGTCGATCAGCTCATTGCTGCAGGTTTGGTGGTTTCTGCCCGCACGCCGACCGAAAACCTGTGCGAGATCGTCGAGTTGCCTGCCGATGTGCATCCGTGGTTTGTGGGTGTCCAGTTCCACCCGGAATTCACTTCCAACCCCCGCAATGGTCATCCGCTGTTCATCGCCTACGTGCAGGCGGCGCTGGCACATCAGGCAGCAAGGCGGCGCCGGCCGCCGCGCTGCCCCGCGGCGCGCCGCGCCCCCCGCCGTCGGCGCCGAAGAAATGAAACTCTCGCCGTGGCGAGCCCACGATGTCTGGGGGGGGGGGGGCCTCGACCAGCCGCTGTTCCTGATCGCCGGCCCGTGCACGGCCGAGTCGCTGGAGCTGTGCATCGAGGTTGCCGGCCACATGAAGGACGTTTGCGCTCGCCTCGGCGTGCCGTACATCTTCAAGGCGTCGTACGACAAGGCCAATCGCAGTTCCGGCAAATCGGTGCGCGGCCCCGGCGTCGATGCCGGTCTCAAGCTGCTTGACGAAGTCCGTCGCCAGGTGGGCGTGCCCATCCTCACCGACGTGCATACCGAGGAAGACATTGCGGCGGTGGCCTCGGTGGTCGACGTGCTGCAGACCCCGGCCTTCCTGTGCCGGCAGACCGACTTCATCCACGCCGTGGCCGCCTGCGGCAAGCCGGTGAATATCAAGAAGGGCCAGTTCCTGGCGCCGGGCGACATGAAGAATGTTGTCGACAAGGCGCGCGAAGTGAATGGCGGTGCCGACAACCTGATGGTCTGCGAGCGCGGCGCTTCCTTCGGCTACAACAACCTGGTTTCCGACATGCGCTCGCTGGCGATCATGCGCGAGACGAATTGCCCGGTGGTGTTCGACGCCACCCACTCGGTGCAGTTGCCGGGCGGGCAGGGCACGGTTTCCGGCGGGCAGCGCGAGTTCGTGCCGGTGCTGGCGCGGGCGGCTGTCGCTGTAGGCATTGCCGGCCTGTTCATGGAAACGCATCCGTGTCCGGAAAAGGCGTTTTCAGACGGCCCCAACAGCTGGCCGCTGGCGCGCATGGAGAGCCTGCTGACGACGCTGGTAGCACTCGATCGTGCGGTGAAGGCGGCCGGCTTCGAGGAGATGAAGCTGTGAGCGCCAAGGGCTATCTGGTTGTCGAGTCGAAGGTGACTGATCCGGCCGCCTACGAAAAGTACAAGTCATTGGCTGCCGCGGCAATTGCCCAGTACGGTGGCCGCTATCTGGTGCGCGGCGGCAAGGCAGAGATTCTTGAAGGGCCATGGTCAGCGCCGCAGCGTCTGGTCATCGTCGAGTTCGATACGCCTGAACTGGCCAAGCAGTTTTACGATTCGCCCGAATACCGGGCAGCCCGCGAGGCGCGGGCAGGGGCGGCCGACATGAACATGTTGGTCGCCGAGGGTATATAGGTTTTCAGCAACTTTAATCTGGGAAAAGGAAGCGCCATGAGTTCTGTTGTCGATGTCGTCGCCCGCGAGATTCTCGATTCGCGCGGCAATCCCACCGTTGAGTGTGACGTGCTGCTGGAAAGCGGCGTCATGGGCCGTGCGGCAGTGCCGTCCGGTGCCTCCACCGGTTCGCGCGAAGCCATCGAGTTGCGTGATGGCGACGGTGGCCGCTACCTTGGCAAGGGTGTGCTGCAGGCCGTCGAGAACGTGAACACCGAGATCTCGGAAGCGATCATCGGCCTCGACGCCCAGGAACAGGCCTTCATCGACAAGACCCTGATCGACCTCGACGGCACCGACAACAAGTCGCGCCTCGGCGCCAACGCCATGCTGGCCGTGTCGATGGCCGTGGCCAAGGCTGCGGCCGAGGAATCCGGCCTGCCGCTGTACCGCTACTTCGGCGGTTCGGGTCCGATGCAGATGCCGGTGCCGATGATGAACATGATCAACGGTGGCGAGCACGCCAACAACAGCCTGGATATCCAGGAATTCATGATCATGCCGGTCGGTCTGCCGACCTTCCGCGAGGCCCTGCGCTGCGGCGCCGAAGTCTTCCACGCGCTCAAAAAATTGCTCGACAAGAAAGGTTTCTCCACCGCCGTCGGTGACGAAGGCGGCTTTGCCCCGAACCTCGGCAGCCACGCCGAAGCCATCCAGCTGATCCTGCAAGCCGTTGAGCAGGCCGGCTACACGCCGGGCCAGGACGTGCTGATCGCCCTCGACTGCGCCGCCTCCGAGTTCTACAAGGACGGCAAGTACAAGCTCTCCGGCGAAGGCCTTGAGCTGACCTCGGCACAGTTCGTCGACTACCTCGCCAACCTCGCCGACCAGTTCCCGATCGTCTCGATCGAGGACGGCATGGCCGAAGGCGACTGGGATGGCTGGAAGCTGCTCACCGACCGCCTCGGCGCCAAGGTGCAGATCGTCGGTGACGACGTGTTCGTGACCAACACCCGCATCTTCAAGGAAGGCATCAAGAAGGGCGTGGCCAACTCGATCCTGATCAAGATCAACCAGATCGGCACGCTGACCGAAACCTTCGCGGCCATCGAAATGGCCAAGCGCGCCGGCTACACCGCCGTGATCTCGCATCGCTCGGGCGAAACCGAAGACAGCACCATCGCCGACATCGCCGTCGGCATGAACGCGCTGCAGATCAAGACCGGCTCGCTCAGCCGTTCCGACCGCATCGCCAAGTACAACCAGCTGCTGCGGATCGAGGAAGATCTGGGCGATACCGCCGGTTATCCGGGTCGCGAAGCGTTCTACAACCTGCGTTGAGTCATTGAGTCCGTTGAGTTGTTGAACTCGCCGAATTCAGAAGTGGGAAACGAGGGGCGGGGGGCCGTAAAGGGGTTCCGCCCCTCTTTTCTCGTTGACGGCTCCTGACGGTTATGCGCTGGTTGACGCTTGCTTTGATTGCTCTCGTCGTGCTGCTGCAGTATCCACTGTGGTTGGGCAAGGGGGGCTGGTTGCGGGTGTGGGACTACGATCATCAACTGGCCCAGCAGAAGGAAGCCAACCGCAAGCTGGAAACACGAAACAGCGGTCTCGATGCCGAAGTGCGCGACCTCAAGCAGGGCTATGAGGCGATCGAGGAGCGCGCCCGCTTCGAGCTGGGCATGATCAAGCAGGATGAGGTTTTTGTGCAGATTCCCGAGCAGGTTCCGGGGGCTAAACCACGAACGAAGCCCCCTGCCGCAAGCGTCGAGGCAGCGAAGAAAAGCGACAAGTCAGGGAATTGATTCCCTACAGCGTGCAGCGCCAATCAGGTTGCTCTGCGGCTAATCTCTCTATCAGTCGGCTGGCCATGCTTGACCGACACTCTGCCGGCGATTCGCTGACCTCGCCGCATTTTGTTTTCCCAGGAAACTGCTTGGTTTATTGATAGCGGAGCGCCTCGATCGGGTCGAGCGCTGCGGCCTTCTTCGCTGGATAGAAACCGAAGAACACGCCGACACCGGCGGCAACGCCGAAGGCGACCAGCACCGAGCTGCCGGAAATCACGATCGCCGTTTTGGTCAGGATATTGACGAGGACAGCGCCGCCGATGCCGACGAGCAGGCCGATCAGGCAGCCGGCCACCGAGATGATGATCGCTTCGAGCAGGAATTGCGTGAGGATGTCGCACTGGCGGGCGCCGATGGCCATGCGGATGCCGATTTCGCGCGTTCGCTCGGTGACCGAGACGAGCATGATGTTCATGATGCCGATACCGCCGACGAGCAGCGACACCGAGGCGATCGCGCCCAGCAGCAGCGACATCACCCGTGTCGTTTCCGCCGCCGAGTCGGCGACGGCGGTGAGGTTGCGCAGCGAAAAATCGTTGTCCTGACCATCGCGGATGCGATGTCGTTGCCGTAGCAGTGCCGTCATCGATTGCTCGATTGCGGGCATCGCTTCCTGCGTCACCGCCTGCACCATGATCTGCCGCACCGAGCCGGGGAAAGGCGTGCCGAAGACCTTGCGTTGCGCGGTGGTGAGCGGAATCACGACGACGTCGTCCTGATCGCGGCCATCGAGGTTCTGGCCTTTCGAAGCGAGCAGGCCGACCACGGTGAACGGCGTCTGGCCGATGCGCAGCGTCTTGCCGACCGGACTGTCGCCGCCGAAGAGATTCTTCGCCGCCGTCTGGCCGATCAGTGCAACGCGCGTTGCCGAGCGCAGGTCTGAATCGGTAAATGGCGCGCCCTCGACGGTCTGCCACGAACGGATGTCGAAATAAGCTGGTGTCGTGCCGATCACCCAGGCATTCCAGTTGTTGCCGGCGTGGATCAGTTGTGCCGATCCCTGGTGGATGGGGGCCACGCCGACGACGCCGTCGAGTTCGGCGATCGCCTCGGCGTCGGCCACCTTCAGTGTCGGCGCGTTGCCGGCGCCGCTGCGGATGCCCGCCGTGGCGGTGAAGCCGGAAAGCACGATGAAGATGTTGCTGCCCATCGTGCTGATCGTCTGCTGCACCGCCATCTGCGCGCCCTGGCCGATGGCCATCATCAGCACCACGGCGCCGACGCCGATGACCATGCCCAGCATGGTCAGCGCCGTGCGCAGGCGGTTGGCGCCCATCGCCAGCCAGGCTTCGCCGAGCATCGCCTTCAGCATGTTGCGGCCTCGTGCGGCTGTGTTGGCGCGTCGCTGACGATCAGTCCGTCGAGAAAACGCACCTGGCGCTGCGCGTGCTGCGCGATGTCGGATTCGTGCGTCACCAGCACGATGGTGATGCCCTCACGATTGAGGTCGTCGAAACAGCGCCATGATCTCTTCGCTGGTGTGGCTGTCGAGGTTGCCGGTGGGTTCGTCGGCGAGGATCAGGCGCGGCCGGTTGACCAGCGCGCGGGCAATGGCCACGCGCTGCTGCTGCCCGCCCGAGATGCGGCTGGGCAGCGATTCGGCGTAATTGCCAAGCCCAACCCGGTCGAGCATTTCCCTGGCGCGGGCGCGGCGACTGGCGAGGTCGATGCCGGCATAGACCAGCGGCAGCGCGACGTTATCGGCGAGTGTCATGCGCGGCAGCAGGTTGAAACCCTGGAAAACGAAGCCGATGGTTTGCCCGCGCAGCGCGGCGAGCTCGTCGGGGGTGAGGGATTCGACGTGCCGCCCGTCGAGGATGTAATCGCCCGCAGTGGCGCGGTCGAGGCAGCCGAGCAGGTTCATGAAGGTGGACTTGCCGGAACCGGAAGGCCCCATCACGGCGACGAATTCGCCGCCGCGAATGACGAGATCGACACCTTTCAACGCCGAGAACGGCCCGGCAGCCGTTTCGTACGATTTCGCCAGCCCGCGCACCTCGATGACGGCGCTTGCCTCCGCCATCAGAACATCCTCAGGCGCGGCCCGCTACCGGAGGAGGGCTCGCCATTGGCGATGTTCTCGCCGACGATCAAGCGGTCGCCAGCCTTCAGTTCGCCGCTGGTGATTTCGGTGATGCGGTTATCGGTGATGCCGATGCCGACCTGCACTGCCTTCAGTTTCCCATCGACGAGGACATGCACCACGCCACTGCTGCCGTCGCGCTTGCGGCCGCTGCCGGGCTGGCGCGGTGGCCCGGCGCGACCTTCGCCTTCCTTCGCTGCTTCTTTCGTTGAATCCTTGTCGGTGGCGCTGGCGGGCGGGCGGAAGCGCAGCGCTGCATTGGGTACGCTCAGCACTTCCTTGCGCTCGGCGACGGCAATGCTCACGTAGGCCGTCATGCCCGGCAGCAGGCGCTGGTCGGCGTTGTCGACCTCGACGACGACGTTGTAGGTGACGACGTTTTGCGTGGTCGTCGGGTTCAGGCGCAACTGCTTGACGCTGCCCTTGAAGTGCCGGCTGGGGAACGCATCGACCGTAAAACGTACCGGCTGGCCGACGCGGATGCTGCCGATATCGGCTTCGGCGAAGCTGGTGTAGATCTGCATCTGAGCCAGATCCTGGGCAATCTTGAACAGTACCGGGGTCTGGAAACTGGCGGCAACCGTCTGGCCGACATCGATCTGCCGGTCGACGACGACGCCAGAGACGGGTGAGCGGATCACGGAATAGCTGAGATTGGCACGGTCGCGGTCGTTCTGCGCGCGCGCCAGGCGCAAGGCGGCTTCGGCAGAGCGACGTGCCTGCACGGACTGATCCAGCTCCTGACGCGAGACATACTCCTGCGCAAACAGCGATTGGATACGCGCTTCATTGGCCCGCGCGAGATCAAGCGATGCCGTTGCACTGGCAATGTTGGCCTCACTTTGGCCAGCAGCCGCCACGAGAATCGAATCGTCCAGCTCAACCAGAATCTGCCCGGCCTTGACGACGTCGTTGAAATCCACGTGCAGCTTTTTCACCGTACCGGAAACCTGCGTACCGACGTTGACCAGGGTCACTGGGCTGAGGGTGCCGTTGGCGGAAACGGTTTGGGCGAGATCGGCAACGATGGCTTCCTGCCACTTGTAGCGCTGCTCTGGCGACAGTGCGCTGCTCTGGCGCCAGAAAAAACCGCGAGACCGGCGACGACCAGGAACAGGAGCGAAAACGCTAGGGGGCGGGTGAGAAATTGTTTCATGGGTTTCCGCTGGCGGATGGAGATGTCTGGAGGGAAGGAAGCAATGGCAGCGCGGGCAAGGCGCCTTCGCCACCCAAAGCAGGCAGAATGGCGGCGTCGAGGACGCCGACAGATTGTGCCAGCGATGCACGCGAGACATTCCAGTCGAAAGCGGACTGCACGCGTTGCTGGCGGGCGGAGGCCAGGGCACTTTGTGCCGCCAGCAAATCGAGAATATTGCCGACGCCTGCCCGGTAGCGGCCGAGTGCTACCCGTTCTGATTGCTCGGCGCTGGCCAGCAGGTCGGCGGTCGTGCGCATTGACTGGGTAGCCGTGGTCAGATTCTGGTACGACTTCCAGACATCGAGCGCGACCTGCAACTGCAGACGATCGCGCTGCGCGGCCCGCAGGTCGGCCTGTGCTTCCGCTGTGCGTACCTTGTAGGTCTGGCTGAACCCGGTGAAGAGCGGAATGCTGACCGCCACGCCGATGCTGGAACTGTGGGTGGTCAGGCCAGCGTTGTCCTGCCAGGCTGGTGTTGCCTGCAGCGAAAAACTTGGCAGGTGGGCGGCGCGGGTGGCGTCGACGCTGGCCCGTGCAGCGCTTAGCTGGGCTTCGGCAGCCGACAGGTCCGGGCGGCGACGACGCGCCTCGTCGATCAATGTTTCGATGTTGCGCTCAAAATCCCTGGGCGGGCTTGTTGCGCCCAGCGGGGCCAGTATTACCGCGCGGCTGGCATCCAGACCGATGACATTGGCCAGCCCGCCGCGCGCATTTTTCAGTTCGCCATCGACGCGGATGCGTGTCAGCGTCGATTGGGAAAGGGCCGTTTGCGCCTGCAGGCGGTCCGCCGGCGTGGCGCTGCCTGCGCGGTAACGTGCTTCGGCAGCGGCGAGGCTCTCGCGGGCGGCTTTTTCGGAGAGTTCGGCTGCCGATAGCGCGGCCTCCAGCGCATGTACCTGGTAGAACGACTGCAGTGCGGCCAGAAAAACTGCCTGGCGGGTGGTGTCCTGCGTGGCGACAGCTACTGCCAGTAGCTGGCGCGCGCTTTCGAGCGTGGCTTCGCGCGCGCCGAAATCATAGAGCAGCCAGGAGACCGTTGCGCTGGCGCTGTTCAGCGTCCGGTTATTGGCATCCTGGTCTTCGATCCGGCTGCGGTTGCGGCTGCTTCCCAGCGTTGCGTTTATTCCCGGCAGGTAAGGGGCTTGCGCAACACCGACCAGCCCGGCCTGAACGCGGGCACTGGCCCAGGCCTCACGGGTTTGCGGGTTGTTGCACAAAGCCAGATCGACAATGTCGGCAAGGCCGAGTGCACCGCTGATCTGCGGCCGAATGCAGGGGAGCGGGGCGACCTTGCCCTCAGTCGCGAAAGGATCAAAACCGCTGGGAGAATGGCTTGCACCGGCGGCCAGCGCCGATGTGCTCAGCGTGAAGCTGAGAGCAAGCGTCAGACCCAGCGTCAGTCTCAGGCCGAGCAGGGCAATGGAAGCAGCGGGAGGTGGCAGGCGACGCATGGAAAAATGGAGCTCAAGTAATCCAGCAGAAAGTATAGCCGGGCACCTGTTTCCCCCGTGTACCGCATTGTATCGACCAGGGTTGCGGATCAGCTTCCGGCGTTGGCGACAATCGCCTTGGCGACGGCACTGATGCCTTCGGTGGAAAGGGTGTTGGTCTGAAAAACCTGCGGACTGGCAAACCCGCTGTAATTCCGGTTCTGTGAGCGCTCATAAAGCGGGTCGTAGTGTGCTTCAAGCAACTCGCCAACCAGCGCCCGCCAGTTTCCGTCGCTTGCCTGTGCCTGCCAGCGGCTGACGGTCTCCTTGCCACGCAGATCCTTGAGCGCATCCAGTCGGCGATTGAGCCAGTCGGGGTCTTCCAGAAAATAGACGTAGTCGCGCAGCAAAAAATCGACGCGCGCCGGCAGTGGCGCTTCTATGCGGAAACATTCGCCGGCACGCATGCCTTCGAGCATCGCTTCCGGCACCTGCAGTCGCCCGATCTTGCGGCTCTCGGCTTCGACATAAACCGGGCGGGTCGGATCGAGCGAAGACATGGCGTCGAGCAACTGTGTCTCGAATAGCTTCTGGCCGGGCTGCGGGGCGTTCGGCAGCACGCCGAGCACTGAACCCTTGTGGCAGGCCAGCGCTTCGAGGTCGATGATCTGTTCGCCGCTGGCACCAATGGCTTGCAGGATGCGTGTCTTGGCACTGCCGGTAGCGCCGCACAGGACGCGGTAGTGAAACTGGCGAGGCCGTGTTTGCAGTTCGGCGACGACCCACTGCCGGTAGGATTTATAGCCGCCTTCGAGTTGGCGGGCATCCCAGCCGACCGAGCGGAAAATGGTTGTCATCGACCCGCTGCGCTGGCCGCCGCGCCAGCAATAGATGATGGGTCTCCAGGATTTCGGGCGATCAAGGAACAGGGTTTCGAGGTGCCGGGCAATATTGCGGGCGACCAGCGCTGCGCCGACCTTGCGCGCTTCGAAGGGTGAAACCTGTTTGTAGAGCGTGCCGACGCGGATGCGCTCGTCGTTATCCAGTACCGGGCAGTTGATGGCGCCGGGGATATGGTCCTCGGCATACTCATCTGGAGCGCGCACGTCGATGATGGTTTCGGCGTCGGCAAGGTCTTCGACGCGGGCAGTTCCGTATTTCATGCCGCTCATTTTAGCAGTGGTACGAGCCCGCCCCAGACGTTGTCGAGCAGGTGCGCCTGCGCCTCAGCGGTCGGGTGGAGGGCATCGGCCTGAAAGAACTGAGGCTTCTCGGCGATGCCATCAAGCAGGAAGGGGATCAAAGGCACCCCTTCCTTTTTCGCCACGTCCTTGAAGACTTGCCGAAACTCGTCTGCGTAGCCGCCGTAGTTTGGCGGCAGTTGCATGCCGACGATCAGTATTCTGGCCTTTGTCGCACGTGCCGCGCGGACGATGCCTGAAAGATTGTCGCGCAGTCCGGCCAGCGGCAGGCCGCGCAGGCCGTCGTTGGCACCCAGTGCCAGGACCAGCACTGCCGGCTTGTGGCGGGCCAGCGCCTCGCTGATTCGCGCACGACCGCCGCTGCTGGTTTCTCCGGAGATGCTGGCGTTGACAACGCTATAATCAAGCCGCTTCTCGCTCAGGCGTTGCTGCAGCAACGCCGGCCAGGCAGCGTCCTGACGGATGCCGAACCCGGCCGAGAGGGAGTCGCCAAAAACGAGAATGGTCTTGGCCGCATGGGCTGCCGGTGCCAGCAGGAGCGTGGTAGCGGCAAGCAATACCTGCAAGCTGCGTCGAATGGAAATAACGGAAAGCATGGCGTGATGGAAAAACCGGTCGTGGTGAAAGTCGAGAATCTGCACAAGCAAGTGGAGAGCGGCATCGGCAGTGGTGAGCCGCCGCTCGTCATTCTGCACGAGATTTCCTTCTCCGTCGCCGCCGGTGAAACCGTGGCCATCGTCGGTGCGTCCGGCTCGGGGAAGTCGACCTTGCTTGGCTTGCTGGCCGGGCTCGATCAACCCAGTTCCGGCAGTATTTTTCTCGACGGTCGGGAAATCAACGTCCTTGATGAAGATGCGCGTGCCGTCCTGCGCGGCCAGATACTCGGTTTTGTTTTTCAGTCTTTTCAGCTGCTGCCTTCGCTGACGGCGCTGGAAAACGTCATGCTGCCGCTTGAGCTGGCGGGGCAGCGTTCGGCGGGCGGCGAGGCGCGCGCTTGGCTTGAGCGCGTGGGGCTTTCTCACCGCCTTGGTCACTACCCCAAGCATCTCTCTGGGGGCGAGCAGCAGCGCGTGGCGCTGGCCCGCGCCTTCGCGCCCGGCCCCAAACTGATTCTTGCCGACGAGCCGACCGGCAATCTCGATGCGACTACCGGGCACCAGATCATCGATCTGATGTTTGCCATCAATGCCGAGCGCGGGACGACTCTGGTGCTGGTGACGCATGACGATGAAATCGCTGCCCGCTGCGGGCGCCGGCTGCGGATGCATGGCGGCCAGATGGAAGAGCTGGCTGGATGATTGCGGCAGAATCGTGCAAATTACGCCAATCGATGATATCGACGCAGCCCTTGCCGCATGGGCGATTCAGCAAAAACCGTGCAAATTGCGCCATTTTTGCAATGCGCTGGTGCCGCTCGCCGTCGCTGCTGCGCACAGCGGTAGCCGCTTGCGGTTAGAATCTTGTCATTGACCTTTCAGCAAACGCCGGAACAACACAATCATGTCTCTCGTCCCCTGCCGCGGCTGTGGCTATCAAGTGGATACCTCTGCACTCGCCTGCCCGAAATGCGGTGCAACTGACCCCGCAAAGAAGATGTGTCGTCAGCATCGGCAAGCGATTTCCCTGAGCCTTCAACTGCTGGTGGGTGTCGTCTTGCTGCTGGCGGTGGGGCGCTACGTCTGGGTGGAGTTCATGCCGCTCATCAAAACGGCAGTCGCCAAACAGCATCAGGGCTGATCAGCTTTCGCCCAATACGCCCTGCGCAGCAACGATGCCGCTTCTGACGGCACCTTCGAGCGTCGCCGGATAATCTCCGTAGGTGTAATCCCCCGCTAGCCATAGGCCGCGCTCTGCCGTTGCGGCACCGGGCCGCGGTAGATCCGGCCGGCACGAAAAGGTGGCACGGCGCTCGCGGATAGTGCGCTGCCAGCGCGGGGCCGGCAGGGGGCCGATCGCGGCTTCCAGCTCGGCGTGGAGCTTTGGCGCCAGTTGATCGTCTTCCAATTTGTCCCAATCGCCGTCAGCCGAAAGTACAAAGGCCATGATGCCGGCGTTGCCCATGTCGTGGCGGTCGAAGACCCACTGACCGAGCGGGCCGGGGAGGCCGAGCATGGGGAACGGCAGGCGTACGGTTTCCGGGTAGGCGAGGTAGGCCGTGGCGATTGGCTCGTAAGCGTAGCCGGCGACCATTTGCAGCAGTGCTGCATGGGCCGGGCGTGATGCGAGCAGTGGTGCCAGATGCTGGGGGGCGACGGCGAGCACGACCTGTTCGAAATGTTCATCGCCGATCAACCAGCCATTCCCTTGCCGATGAATTTCACCGATACGGGTGGATAGACGGAACTCGCCACCACGGTCGGCGATGAAGTGGGCGGCCTGTGCTGGAAAGATCTGGCCAAGGTCGCATTGTTGCAGCAGCAGATCGGTGGCGTCGCGGCTGCCGCCGAGGCTATCGCGCAGGACGTTGGCGAAAATCTGTGCCGAGGCCTGCGCTGGTGAGGTGTTGAGGGCGGCGAGACAGAGTGGCTCCCAGAGAAAACGACGCAGGATTCCCGTCTGTCGGTGGGCATCAAGCCAGGCCGCGACGGTGGTATCGCGGTCAAGGCGGTAGTGCTGGCGCTTCAGGCGTTGCATGAACAGCGCCGCCGATAGCTTTTCGCGCAGGCTGGCGCCCGTCGCGGTGAAGAGGCCGATGGCCAGGTGCCAGGGCGCTGGCAGTTCCGGCAGCTCCAGACGGAAGGTGCCGGGATAGTCAAGTCGCAGAGGGGTTCGCTGTACGGTGGAGGCCGGTTCTGCGCCGACCCGGCGCATCAGACGTAGCGTTTCTCTGTAGGCGCCGACCAGCAGATGCTGGCCGTTATCGAGCGTGTGGCCGTCGAGCTCGACGCTGCGGGCGCGGCCGCCCAACTGGCGCGAGGCCTCGAAAACGGTGACGGGTGTGTCGGCTGCCGTGAGTTCGGTGGCACAGGCCAGACCGGCCCAGCCGGCACCGACGATGGCGACGCGACCACAGGCGCTCACGCGCTCAGCCCTCCTTGACCCAGGTTTTGACTGCCAGCCAGAGCTTGCGGATCGGTGTCAGCGAGGTGCGCTGGTTAAGTACCTGGCAGCCGTCGCGTCTGATCTCGTCGAGCAGCGGACGATAGATGGCGGCCATGACCAGGCCCGGGCGCTGGGCACGGCGGTGACCGGCAGCGAGTTGGGAAAAGGCCTGATCGTAATAGCGTTCGGCGCGCTCGATCTGAAACTCCATGAGGCGGCGGAAGTTGTCGGAATAACGCGCGTTGAGGATATCGGCCGCCTTGACATCGAACTGCTGCAATTCGTCGATCGGTAGATAGATGCGCCCGCGCCGGGCGTCTTCGCCGACATCGCGGATGATGTTGGTGAGCTGGAAGGCCATGCCCAGATCGTGGGCGTATTTTTGCGTCTTGCGGTCTTCGTAGCCGAAGATTTCGGCGGCCAGCAGGCCAACGACGCTGGCCACGCGGTAGCAGTAGAGCGACAGCGCCTTGAAGTCGAGGTAGCGCGTCTGCGTCAGGTCCATTTCCATGCCGTCGATGATTTCGAGCAGTTGCTCCTGCGGCAGGTTGAACTTTGGCAGCACCGCCTGCAGCGCCTGGGTGACCGGGTGTTCTGGCTGGCCTTCATACAGGCGCGCGACTTCCAGTCGCCACCAGACAAGCTTGGTCGCCGCAATTTGCGGGTCCTGGCACTCATCGACGACGTCGTCGACTTCCCGGCAGAAGGCATAGAGCGCGGTGATCGCTCGCCGCCGTTCCGGGGGCAGGAAGAGGAAGCTGTAGTAGAAGCTGGAGCCGCTGGAAGCGGCTTTCTGTTGGCAGTAGTCGTCGGCGGTCATGGGGCTACATCATAAGGGCGCGGCCGCAGAGACGCAGCCAATCTGTGGGTCCGAGTTGCGGACGGTGGCGAAAAACGTCGCCCCGCACACGGCGTGTCTTTTCCAGGATGGTGAGGCCACCCTGGACCGTAAAACGGATTTCCCAGCCCATGCGGCCGGGTAACGCGTGGACCAGGGGGGCGCCGGAGTGCATCAGGGCGCGGGTACGTTCGTTCTGGAAATCCATGAGCGCTTGCCAGTTTGCGTCGCAACGCCCGGCAGCGATCTGGCTCTCGCTGACGGAAAACCGGGCAAGTTCGTCCTGCGGCAGGTAAACGCGGTCTTTCTTCCAGTCAATGGCAACGTCCTGCCAGAAATTGGCCATCTGCAAGGCGCTGCAGATGGCGTCGGAGCGCTCCAGATTCTCAGGCGTGGCACGGTCCACGAGGTGTAGCAGCAGACGACCGACCGGGTTGGCTGAGCGTCGGCAATAGTCAAGGACTTCGGCGTAGTCGGCGTAGCGCGTTTTAACCACGTCCTGCGAAAAGGCATCGAGCAGGTCGCGAAAGAGCTGGATAGGCAGCTTCCACTCGGAAATTTCTTGGGCGAGCGGTGCAAAGATCGGCCCTTCAACCCGCTCGCCGCGGGCAATCCTGTCGAGCTGGGCGTTGTAGGCGGCAAGATCGGCGAGTCGTTCGGCCGCTTCTGCTTCACCCTCATCGGCAATGTCGTCGGCGCTGCGGGCAAAGCGATAGATAGCCTCAATCGGCTGCCGCAAGCGCTTCGGCAGCAGGAGGGAGGCGACGGGGAAGTTTTCGTAGTGGTCGACGGGCATCGGCCTGAAGGAAAAGAGATGCTGGTGCGGCGGAGAGGACTCGAACCTCCACACCCGAAGGCGACAGGACCTAAACCTGTTGCGTCTACCAATTTCGCCACCGCCGCACGGAGGGGCGGATTGTAACCCAACTTAACTTAACTCGCCTGTTTCCGGCGAGTTGGACTCTTGGCGTGAGTTCGATCCGAGACTGAACCGCGTTCTGCAGGTATCGGTTTCTGCCGATTAGTCCGGAAATGCGGAGAAAGACTGCAAATGCAGCAGTAGTCACTGCCGTGATAGAATTCGCCGTTTAGTCTTTCCGCTCACTTCACTTCCGAATTTACTACCGTTTCACTCAGGATTTTTTATGCCAACGAACGCCGAAAACACCAACGCCCAGCAACCTGCCCCGAGCGCACTCGAGCGCCGTCTTGACCTCTCGGTCGCCATTGCCGATCTCGACAAGGATGTCGATGCACGCCTGAAGCGCATCAGCAAGAACGTGAAAATGGCGGGTTTCCGTCCGGGCAAGGTGCCGGCGAATATCGTCCGCCAGCAGCACGGCGACCAAGCGCGTCACGAAGCCCTGAACGAAGCGCTGGATCGCGCTTTCGGCCAGGCTGTGATGGCCGCACAACTGCGCGTTGCCGGCTATCCGCGCATTGAGGCAAAGCAGACCGAGAGCGCCACTCATCTCGAATTTGCCGCCGTTTTCGAGATTTATCCCGAGATCAAGCTGGGCGACATGTCGGCATCCGAAGTCGAACGCCCGTCGTTGGAAGTCGGTGAAGCTGAAATCGACAAAACCATCGATATCCTGCGCAAGCAGCGTATCCGCTACGAAGCTGCCGACCGCGCAGCCGCCAAGGAAGATCGCGTCATCATCGATTTCCTCGGCAAGAAGGACGGCGAACCGTTCCAGGGTGGTCAGGCCAGCGATTACCCCTTCGTCCTCGGCCAGGGCATGA
Source organism: Candidatus Proximibacter danicus (assembly GCA_016710885.1). Lineage (GTDB taxonomy): Bacteria > Pseudomonadota > Gammaproteobacteria > Burkholderiales > Rhodocyclaceae > Proximibacter > Proximibacter danicus. Next base: position 136,317 of record JADJUC010000008.1, on the reverse strand, counting down.
TGCTCCCCGATTTCGAGACGGCTGTTGAAGGCCTCAAGGCCGGTGAGTCGAAGACGTTCGACATGACCTTCCCGGAAGACTATTTCTCGAAGGACCTGGCCGGCCAGAAGGTTCAGTTCGAAATTACCGTCAAGAAAGTCAGCGGCCCGGTCCTGCCGGAACTCGATGCCGAGTTTGCCAAGACACTGGGTATTGCCGACGGCGATGTTTCCAAGATGCGCGAAGAAATCACCGGCAACCTGCGGCGCGAGGTGAAGAAGCGTATTCAGAGCAAGATCAAGGATCAGGTCATGGACGCCATCATCAAGGCCAACCCGGTCGACATTCCGAATGCGCTGATCGAAATGGAAATCCATCGCCTGATGGAAAACGCTCGCCGCGACATGGAACAACGTGGCATGAAGGTCAATGATTTTCCGATGCAGCCGGAATGGTTCGCTGAGCAAGCCAAGCGCCGCGTGACGCTGGGCCTGGTGCTGGCCGAGCTGGTCAAGGAGAAGGAACTCCATGCCAAACCGGAGCAGGTGAAGGCAATTGTTGACGAAGCCGCCCAAAGCTACGAGCATCCGGAAGAAGTGGTGCGCTGGTACTACGCACAGCCGCAGCGTCTGCAGGAGCTGGAAGGCGTGGCGATTGAAGACAACGTCGTCGCCTGGGTGCTGAATACCGCTAAAGTAACTGACAAAGCTGTCGCTTTCGACGAACTGATGGGCCAGCAGGAATCCTGATGGCAATGAGAGGAGCAGGCATGATTTTCGGATCAGATAATCGCAGCGACTGGGATCCCCAAGGCCTTGGCCTCGTGCCGATGGTGGTTGAACAGAGTGGTCGCGGCGAACGCGCCTACGACATCTACTCGCGCCTGCTCAAGGAGCGCGTCATTTTCCTGGTTGGCCCGGTTAACGATGCAACGGCCAATCTGGTAGTGGCGCAACTCCTTTTTCTCGAAGCCGAGAATCCGGACAAGGACATCTATTTCTACATCAACTCGCCGGGCGGTTCGGTGACGGCGGGCATGTCGATCTACGACACCATGCAGTTCATCAAGCCGGACGTGTCGACGCTGTGCATGGGGCAGGCCTGCTCGATGGGGGCGTTTCTGCTGACCGCCGGCACCAAGGGCAAGCGTTTTGCCCTGCCGAACTCGCGCATCATGATTCACCAGCCGATGGGCGGCTTCCAGGGCCAAGCGTCGGATATCGAGATCCATGCCCGGGAAATCCTCGCGCTGCGTGCCAAGCTCAACGAGATCATGGCCCATCACACCGGCCAGCCGATCGACCGTATCGAACGGGACACCGACAGGGATAATTTCCTTTCGGCGCAGGAAGCGGCAGAATACGGGCTTATCGACAAGGTTCTTGCGACGCGCGACGGCCTTTGATCCAATCTTCGGGCGTTTTTGGCAAGACCAGGTTTAGGAAAACGGAATATGTCCGAAAAGAAAAGCGGCAGCGAAAAACTCCTCTACTGCTCCTTCTGCGGCAAGAGCCAGCATGAAGTGAAAAAACTCATCGCCGGGCCGTCGGTCTTCATCTGCGATGAGTGCATCGAGCTTTGCAACGACATCATCCGTGACGAGATTGCCAATATTGAAGATGGCAAGTCGGCACGTTCCGACCTGCCGACGCCGCGCGAGATATGCTCCATTCTCGACCAGTACGTCATTGGGCAAATTTCCGCCAAGCGCATTCTTTCGGTGGCGGTCTACAACCACTACAAGCGCTTGCGTCACCACGCCAAGAACACCGACGAAGTCGAGCTGGCCAAGAGCAATATCCTGCTCATCGGCCCGACGGGTTCCGGCAAGACGCTGCTCGCCCAGACCTTGGCCCGCCTGCTCAACGTCCCGTTCGTGATGGCTGATGCCACGACGCTGACAGAGGCTGGCTATGTTGGCGAGGACGTTGAAAACATCATCCAGAAGCTGCTGCAGAAGTGCGACTATGATGTCGAGCGGGCCCAGCGCGGCATTGTTTATATTGACGAAATCGACAAGATTTCGCGTAAGTCGGACAACCCCTCGATTACCCGTGATGTCTCCGGCGAGGGGGTGCAGCAGGCATTGCTCAAACTGATCGAAGGGACGGTGGCCAGCGTGCCACCGCAGGGCGGGCGCAAGCACCCGAATCAGGATTTTGTTCAGGTTGATACGACCAATATCCTGTTCATTTGCGGCGGCGCCTTCGATGGTCTGGAAAAGGTCATCCGCAATCGATCCGAGCAAGGCGGCATCGGCTTTGGTGCCGAGGTCAAGAGCAAGGACGACCGCAAGGCGGTCGGCGATGTGCTGCGCAGCGTCGAGCCGGAGGATCTGATCAAGTTCGGCCTGATCCCTGAACTTATCGGTCGCCTGCCTGTGGTCGCAACGCTCGAGGAATTGTCGACCGATGCCCTCGTCGAGATCCTGATCGAGCCGAAGAATGCGCTGGTGAAACAGTATCAAAAGCTCTTTGCGATGGAAAACGTCGAACTCGAGATTCGTCCTGGCGCTCTCCAAGCAGTGGCCAAGAAGGCGCTGGAACGCAAGACGGGCGCGCGCGGTCTGCGCTCCATCCTCGAATCTGTCCTGCTTGATACGATGTACGAACTTCCAGGCATGGAGAATGTCTCAAAGGTTGTAGTTGACGAAAACATGATCAGCGGCGACAACAAACCGCTACTGATCTATTCCGATCAGCCCAAGGTCTCCGGTTCCAACTGAGATGCCGCTCCACTTCGGGGCGGCTTGATATTCCGCTTCGCGCCCCCATGTGGGGCGTGAACTCACCTCAATAGGCACAAGAGATGTCGAATACCCCCGAAAATCCGCGCGATAGCCGCGAAAATCCACAACTCCCGGCAGAATCCGTCGAGTTGCCGCTGTTGCCCTTGCGCGACGTGGTGGTGTTCCCGCACATGGTGATACCGCTGTTCGTCGGGCGGCCGAAGTCGATCAAGGCGCTTGAAACAGCGATGGAGGCCGGCAAGCAGATTCTGCTGGTCGCCCAGAAATCGGCGGCGAAGGATGAGCCATCCGAAGAGGATCTCTATCGCATCGGCTGCGTTGCGAACATCCTGCAGATGCTGAAATTGCCGGATGGTACGGTCAAGGTGCTGGTCGAAGGGACGCAGCGCGCCCACGTCGAATCGATCACGGCTGGTGAATCGATGTTCACTGCCCGAGCGATGCCGGTCGCGGGCGAAGATGGCGTCAATCACGAAGTTGAGGCCATGCGCCGCGCCGTGATCGCGCAGTTCGACCAGTACGTGAAGCTGAACAAGAAGATTCCACCGGAGATCCTGACCTCGATCGCCGGTATTGAAGAGGCTGGTCGTCTCTCCGATACGATTGCTGCACACCTGCCGCTTAAGCTTGAGCAGAAACAGGAAATTCTTGAGATGTTCGATGTGCGTGCGCGTATCGAGCGCCTGCTCTCGCAGCTCGAAACCGAAATCGACATCCTGCAGGTGGAAAAGCGCATCCGCGGCCGCGTCAAGCGCCAGATGGAGAAGAGCCAGCGCGAGTACTACCTGAACGAACAGGTCAAGGCCATCCAGAAGGAACTCGGCGAGGGCGAAGAGGGCGCTGACCTCGACGAACTGGACAAGAAGATCAAGGCTGCCGGCATGAGCAAGGAAGGCCTGGCCAAGGCCAATTCCGAACTCAAGAAGCTCAAGCTGATGTCGCCGATGTCGGCCGAAGCCACTGTCGTGCGCAACTACATCGAGACGCTGATTGGCCTGCCCTGGCGCAAGAAGACGCGCATCAGCAAGGACCTGTCGGAAGCCGAGAAGGTGCTCGACAAGGACCACTACGGCCTGGAGCGGGTCAAGGAACGCATCCTCGAATATCTTGCCGTGCAACAGCGCGTCGACAAACTGAAGGCGCCGATCCTGTGTCTGGTCGGCCCCCCGGGCGTCGGCAAGACCTCGCTCGGCCAGTCGATCGCCAAGGCCACCAACCGCAAGTTCGTGCGCATGGCGCTCGGCGGCGTGCGTGACGAAGCCGAGATTCGCGGCCACCGCCGCACCTACATCGGCTCAATGCCGGGCAAGATCCTGCAGAGCCTGTCCAAGGTTGCCGTGCGCAACCCGCTGTTCCTGCTCGATGAAGTGGACAAGCTTGGCCAGGATTTCCGTGGCGATCCTTCGTCGGCGCTGCTCGAAGTGCTCGACCCTGAACAGAACCACACCTTCCAGGATCACTACGTCGAAGTCGATTTCGATCTCTCCGATGTGATGTTCGTGGCGACTGCCAACACCATGAACATTCCGGCGCCGCTGCTCGACCGCATGGAAGTCATCCGCCTCTCGGGCTACACCGAGGACGAGAAGGTCAACATTGCCGAGCGCTACCTGCTGCCGAAGCAGATGAAGGCCAATGGCGTGAAGAAGACCGAACTGACCGTCGCCGATTCCGCGCTGCGTGACATCGTCCGCTACTACACCCGCGAAGCTGGCGTACGTGCGCTTGAGCGTGAAATCTCGAAGATCTGTCGTAAGGTGGTAAAGACGCTGCTGTTGAAGAAGCGTTCAAGCAAGGTCATGGTTAACGCCAGAAACCTCGACAAGTACCTCGGCGTACGCCGCTACACCTTTGGCATGGCCGAGAAGGAAAACCAGGTTGGCCAGGTGACCGGTCTGGCCTGGACCGAAGTTGGTGGCGAACTACTGACCATCGAAACCGTTGCTTTGCCAGGCAAAGGCAAGACCATCACTACCGGCAAGCTCGGTGAGGTGATGCAGGAGTCGATCCAGGCAGCCCTGTCGGTGGTGCGCAAGCGCTCGAAATCGCTCGGCATCGTCGACGACTTCTACCAGAAGAACGACATCCACATTCACTTGCCGGAAGGCGCCATTCCGAAGGACGGCCCGTCCGCCGGTATTGGCATCTGTACGGCGCTGGTATCGGTGCTGACTGGCATCCCGGTGCGCTGCGATGTAGCGATGACCGGCGAGATCACGCTGCGCGGCGAAGTCCTGCCCATCGGTGGACTCAAGGAGAAGCTGCTGGCAGCGGTACGTGGTGGTTTGTCACGGGCGTTGATCCCTGAAGAAAACGTCAAGGATCTGACCGAGATTCCGGACAACATCAAGAACAAGATCGAAATCATTCCGGTGCGCTGGATCGATCAGGTTCTTGAACAGGCACTTGAGAGTATGCCGCAACCGCTTCCGGATGCGCCGGCCGTTGCTGCGCCAGCTGCTGCCGACAGCGCCTCGGCCCAGGCGCTGCTTACGCATTGATCTGTCTTCGAACCATGCCGGATTCATTCCTCCGGCATGGTTTATGCCTCCACATTTCAGCTTGAAATTACACTGAAATCCGCTTGACACAAGGGTTTCCACGGCGCTATAAAAGTCGTGCAGGATTTCCTGCGTCCATGTGAAGGGGGCTTTTGTGAACAAATCTGAACTGATCGAGCAAATCGCCAAGTCGGCGGATGTCTCCAAGGCAGCCGCGGGCCGCGCACTCGACGCGACTGTTGCGGCAGTCAAGGCTTCGCTCAAAAAAGGAGACGAAGTGAGCTTGGTGGGATTTGGTACTTTTTATGTTTCCAAACGTGCTGCACGTAACGGCCGTAACCCGCAGACCGGCGCAACGATCAAGATCAAAGCGGCAAAAGTGCCGAAGTTCCGTGCTGGAAAAGCGCTCAAGGATGCTGTAAAATAATCGTCTTTGCGCTCAGCCAAAAGTGAGCCAAAAACGCAGTAAGCATGGGTGCTTAGCTCAGTTGGTAGAGCGCTAGCCTTACAAGCTGGATGTCGGCGGTTCGAGCCCGTCAGCACCCACCAGCGCAAAAGAAGCTTGTACCGACGCGGAGTGGTAGTTCAGTTGGTTAGAATACCGGCCTGTCACGCCGGGGGTCGCGGGTTCGAGTCCCGTCCACTCCGCCAGACACATTAGAAGGCGAACGCGAGTTCGCCTTTTTTGTTATTTCACCAAGCGCAGAGACCTGAGAGAGTTACTACGCCATGTTCGACGCCGTCCGTAACAACAAGCGAATAGTCCAGGGCTTCCTTTTCCTGATCGCCATATCGTTCACCCTGTTTGGTGTTGACTCCTACGTGCGTGGTACCGGCGCCGGTACTGATGTTGCCACCGTCGGGGACGGGAAAATCACGCAACAGCAATTCCAGCAGTCCTTGCGCGGTCAGATGGATCGTGCGCGCCAGCAAATGGGACCCAGCTTCAAGCAGGAGCTTTTCGATACGCCGGAAATGCGTCTTGCCGTGGTGAATTCGCTTGTCGATCAGCGGCTGCTTCTGCTTGAAGCTTACAAGGGCCGTCTTGGCGCAAGCAACGACATGCTTGTAGACATCATCAGCAACATGCCTTCGCTTAAGGAAAACGGTCAGTTTTCACAGTCTCGTTACGAGGCGGCTGTGCGTGCGCAGGGCATGTCGACTGAACCGTTCGAGGCTCAACTACGCCAGGCCCTGACAATGCAGCAGCTGGTTGGCGCTGTCGCGGATACGGGTATCGTCTCTGCTACGTCGACAGCCATGATGCTGCGTATTCAATCGGAAGAGCGTCAGGTTGCGGAAATCCGTTATGCGCCGGAGCAGTTTGCCAGCGAAGTGAAGCTTGCCGACGATGCGGCGCGCAGGTTTTATGACGAGAACCAGAAACTGTTCCAGACGCCGGAACTGGTCCGTGCCGAATTCGTCGTTCTGTCGCTGGACAACCTGCTGTCGCAAGTGGCCGTCAGCGATAGCGAAGTCAAGCAGTGGTACGAAAGCCACAAGGATCGTTATCAGCAGGCGGAAGAGCGCCGTGCCAGCCATATCCTGATCACTGTCAATGCCAGCGCTCCTGACGCCGAGAAGGCCAAGGCCAAAGCCAAGGCGGAAGAAGTGCTCAAGGAAGTCCAGAAAACTCCCGCAAAATTTGCCGAACTCGCCAAGAAGCACTCGCAGGATCCAGGGTCTGCCGTCAATGGTGGTGATCTTGGATTTTTCGGGCGCGGCATGATGGTAAAGCCCTTCGAGGAATCGGTTTTCAGCCAGAAGGACGGGCAGATTTCCGGTCTGGTTCAGTCCGATTTCGGCTTTCACATCATAAAGCTGACGGGTATCAAGGCAGCGAAGCTCAAGCCGCTCGAAGAAGTGCGTGCCGAGATCGAAGGCGAACTCAAGCGCCAGGGGGCACAGCGGCGGTATGTCGAAGCCGCGGAAGCCTTTACCAACATGGTGTATGAGCAGTCCGAGAGCCTCAACCCGGTGGCAGAGAAATTCAAGCTGCAGCTTCAGCAGTCAAAATTTTTGCCAAAAGAGATTCCGGCTCAAGCCTTACCCTCGCTCGGACCGCTGGGTAATGAAAAACTGCTCGCTGCTCTGTTCTCCGAAGATGCAATCAAGAACAAACGCAATACTGATGCTGTAGAGGTCGTGCAGAACACCCTGGTTGCCGCACGTGTCGCCGAGCACAAGCCTGCGGCGATTCGTGCCTTTGACACCGTGCGTGCCGACATCGAGACGATGCTCAAGAGCAAGGAGGCTTCGGCCCTCGCAAAGCGCCGTGGAGATGATCGTCTGGCCGAACTGAAGTCGGGGAGCGACAAGCTGAACTGGGCGCTGGTCAAGAATGTTTCGCGCTTGCAGGGCAAGCAGGTGGTACCGGAAGCCCTGCGGGCGATTTTCCGTGCTGATATCCAGAAGCTGCCGGCCTATGTCGGGGTGGAGCTGCCGAGCAATGGCGGCTATGCTCTGTACAAGATCATGGCGGTCAAGCCGCTGGACAAGCTTGACGAAAGCAAGCAGCGTGTTCTGCAAAACGACTACACCGCGATGGCGGCGCAGGAAGATTTCGCGGCTTATCTTGCCGGTCTTCGCCAACGCTATAAGGTGGAAATCAACAAGGCTGTTGTCGAGTCCAAGGATCGATGACGGGAGAGAAATCCGCTGCCAAAGAAAAACGCCGACCGGGCATTCCGGTCGGCGTTTTGTTTTGGAGCGATGCTTTGTGGTCAGTTAGGCATCGGATCGGCGTTGCCTAGTGCCGTGGTGTTCAGGCCACCATCGACATAGGTGATTTCGCCGGTGATGCCGCTGGCCAGATCGGAGAGCATGAAGGCGGCAACGTTGCCGACTTCATCGATGGTCACGTTGCGGCGCAGCGGCGCATGGTGCGAGTTGTAGGCCAGCAGTTTGCCGAAGTTGCCAATACCGGAAGCCGCAAGCGTCTTGATCGGGCCGGCCGAGATGGCGTTGGCGCGGATACCCTGTGGGCCCAGGCAGAAGGCCAGGTAGCGCGTGGCGGCCTCAAGACTGGCCTTGGCCAGACCCATGGTGTTGTAGTTCGGCATCGTACGCTCAGCGCCAAGATAGGAGAGAGCGAGCAGGGCTGCATTGTTGCCCTTCAACAGCATCGGCCGTGCGGCCTTGGCCAGTGCCGGGTAGCTGTAGGAAGAAATGTCGTGGGCGATACGGAAAGCGTCGCGGGTGATGCCTTCGAGGAAATCACCTTCAATGGCTTCGCTGGGCGCGTAGGCGATCGAATGCACGAGGCCATCGAGGCCTTCCCAGTGCTTGTTAAGCTCGATGAACAGATTGTCGATCTGCGTGTCTTCGGCGACATCGCATTGAAAAACCAGATCGCTGCCGAACTCGGTGGCGAATTTGACAGCACGGTCCTTGAAGCGCTCGTTCTGGTAGGTCAGCGCCAGTTTTGCGCCTTCGCGGTGGCAGGCCTTGGCAATGCCATAGGCAATGGAATGCTTGGACAACAGCCCGGTGATCAGAATGCGTTTCTCTGCGAGGAATCCCATGGATACTCCCTGTTTGGTCTTTCGCGCATTATAGCGGAAATGCAGGCCTGGCCGCCGCCATACCTTGATTGGCCTCGATTGGCCGGATGACGAACAGGCAGTCATCCGCTACACTCGCCGCCATGCTGTTCCGCTCATTTTCTCCTTGCTGGTCTCGCGTTTTTGCACCACTGAGTGCCTTGCTGCTTGTGGCTTGTGGTGACGCCTGGAACGACCCCTATCCCGTTGCCGAGCGTGGCCAGAACATCCTCTATTCGGCCTTCACCGAACGCCCCAAGCATCTTGATCCGGTGCAGTCCTACACGGAAGACGAGATCACCTTCACGGCGCAGGTCTATGAGCCGCCGTTGCAGTACCACTACCTGCAGCGCCCCTATACGCTGGTGCCGCTGACCACGACGGCGGTGCCGGTGCCACGCTATGTCGATGCCGCCGGCAAGACGCTGCCGGCCGATGCGCCAGTCGAGAAGATTGCCGAGAGCATCTACGAAATTCGCCTACAGCCGGGAATCCGCTATCAGCCGCATCCGGCTTTTGCTACCGATGCTGCCGGCAAGTTCGTTTACGCCGATCTCGACCGTGAGAAGCTTAAAGGCATCGAGCGCATTGCCGATTTCAAGGAAACCGGCAGTCGCGAACTGCGTGCCGACGACTACATCTACGAGATCAAGCGGCTGGCGCACCCGCGTTTGCACTCGCCGATCTTCGGCATGATGGCCGAGCACATCGTCGGGCTGAAGGAGCTGGGAACTGCGCTCCAGGCCGCAGCGAAGACCTTGCCGCGCGATGGCTGGCTCGATCTTGATGCCTACCCGCTGTCCGGCGTCAGCAAGGTCGATGACACCACCTACCGCGTTCGCCTCAAAGGCAAGTATCCGCAGTTCCTGTACTGGCTGGCCATGCCCTTCTTCGCGCCGGTGCCGCGCGAGGTCGACCGCTTCTACAGCCAGCCCGGCATGGCCGAGAAGAATCTGACGCTGGACTGGTATCCGGTCGGTACCGGCCCCTACATGTTGGTCGAGAACAATCCGAACAGCCGCATGGTGCTGGCCAGGAACCCCAATTTTCGGGGTGAAACCTACCCCTGCGAAGGCGAAGCCGCCGACCGCGGAGCCAGCCTGCTGGACGATTGCGGCAAGACGCTGCCGTTCATCGAACGCGCCATCTTCTCGCGCGAGAAGGAAGCTATTCCCTACTGGAACAAGTTCCTGCAAGGCTGGTATGACGCCTCCGGCATTTCTTCCGACAGCTTCGACCAGGCGGTGCGCATCAATGTCGGCGGCGATGTGGCGCTGACCGACGAGATGCGCGAGAAGGGCATCCGCTTGCTCACCAGCGTGCGTGCCTCGACCTTCTACATGGGCTTCAACATGCTCGATCCGATGGTTGGTGGGGAGTCGAATGAATCGTCGCGCAAGCTGCGGCAGGCCATTTCCGTCGTGCTCGATCAGGAAGAGTTCATTTCGATCTTCATGAATGGTCGCGGCATTCCCGCACAGGGGCCGCTGCCGCCGGGTATCTTCGGCTACGTCGAGGGCGAGGCAGGGATCAACCAGGTGGTCTACGAATGGCGTGATGGAGCCCCGCGTCGCCGCGATGTCGCCACCGCGAAGCGCTTGCTGGCCGAAGCTGGTTGGCCGAACGGACGCAATGCGAAGACCGGCGAACCGCTGGTGCTCAACCTCGACACCACCGGCGGCGGCATGGGCGACAAGTCGCGGCTCGACTGGCTGACACGGCAGTTCGCCAAGATCGATATCCAGCTGGTGGTGCGTTCCACCGACTTCAACCGTTTCCAGGAAAAGATCCGCAAGGGCGCCGTACAGCTCTACTACCTTGGCTGGAACGCTGATTATCCGGACCCGGAGAATTTTTTCTTCCTGCTCAACGGTGCCGAGGGCAAAGTGGAGAAGGGCGGCGAGAATGCCTCCAACTACCGTAACCCCGAGTTCGACAAGCTCTTCCACGAAATGAAGAACATGGACAACAGCCCGCGCCGGCTGGCCATCATCACCCGCATGAACCGCATCCTGCATCAGGATGCGCCGTGGGTTTATGGCTTTCATCCGAAGAGTTACGCGCTCGGCCATGCCTGGCTGAAGAACCGCAAGCCCAGCGATGTCGGCCACAACAACCTGAAGTATCAGCGCCTCGATGTAGCCACTCGTGAGGCGAAGCGGCGTGAATGGAACCGGCCGGTACTGTGGCCGCTGGCTTTGGTTGTGGCGCTGGGCGCGGCTGTGCTGGTGCCGGCGATTCGCGGTTATCGGCGGCGCGAGCGCAGCGTAGCGCGCCCGCAAGGATAATCGCCCGATGCTTGCCTACATCCTCCGCCGCCTGCTCTACGCCATCCCGATTCTGATCGGTGTGAACCTCATTACCTTCGCGCTCTTCTTCATCGTCAATACGCCGGACGACATGGCGCGCATGCAGCTTGGCGTCAAGCGCGTGACGCCGGAGGCCATCCAGAAGTGGAAGGCCGAGCGCGGCTACGACAAGCCGCTGTTCTGGAATGGCGCAGCCGAGGGGGCGGGCCCGGTCACGCAAACCATCTTCTTCGAGAAATCGGCGCGCATGTTCGCCGGCGACTTTGGCCGTGCCGAGGACGGTCGCGACATTTCGCGCGAGATCGTTGCGCGCATGGGGCCGTCGCTGGCCATCGCTTTGCCCACTTTCCTGCTTGGCCTGTTTGTCACCGTCAGCTTCGCTCTCCTGCTTGCCTTCTTCCGGGCGACTGCGCTCGATTTCTGGGGTGTCGTGCTATGCGTGGCGATGATGTCGATTTCGGGATTGTTCTACATCATCGGCGGCCAGTTTCTGTTCGCCAAGATATTCCGCCTGGTCCCCATTTCCGGCTATGGCGGCGGGCTGGATGCAGCGCGCTTCCTGATCCTGCCAGTACTGATCGGCGTCATCGCCGGCATTGGTTCTTCGACCCGCTGGTACCGAACCATCTTCCTTGAAGAGATGGGCAAGGATTACGTGCGCACCGCTCGTGCCAAGGGGCTGACCGAAACGGCCGTAATGTTCGGCCATGTGCTGCGCAATGCGCTGATCCCGATCCTGACCGGCGTTGTCGTGGTCATCCCGCTGCTGTTCATGGGCTCGCTGCTGACCGAGTCCTTCTTTGGCATTCCCGGCCTTGGCAGTTACACCATCGACGCCATCAACGCGCAGGATTTCGCAGTGGTGCGGGCCATGGTCTTCATCGGTTCGGTGCTCTACATCGTCGGCCTGATCCTGACCGATATTTCCTACACGCTGGTCGACCCTCGCATCCGCTTCGACCGATGAACATCCAGCCCGTCCTCCTCTGGTCCGACGTCTGTATCTGGCTGCTGGTGCTGGCAGGCATCGGCGCCGGCTGGTGGTCGCGCCGGCAGCCGCCACTGGCCGCCGCCTGGAAGCGGGTAGGGCAGAGCCGGCCGGGAATGGCTGCAGCAACCATCCTGCTGGCTTTCGTGCTGGTCGGGCTGCTCGATTCGCTACACTACCGCGAACAACTGCCGGGCAAGGCCGGAGAGAAGGCCAGCTACTCCGTCGAAGTGCTGTCGGCGCTCGATCGCCTGTTGCTGCCGCTGCGCACGCGGGTTGAAAAAACCTATTCGGAGCCGCTGGCGACACGTGCCTATGCCAAGGAAATGATGGAGGTGCGCCAGGCCGACGGCTCGCTGCGCACGATGCGCGATTACCCGCGCCTGAAATTCGGCGGTGCCACGCTGGGCGCGGATGAAGCCCGTGTCGACGCCGATATCGCCGGCCGGGCGATACGGGCCGTGCTGCTTGCAGCAGTCGTCTGGCTGGGGCTTTGTCTGGTGGTGGTGCGGCGGCTTGCCTGCGCTGATGGCGTGCCGCTGAAACAGGCCTGGCAGGCACTGTGGTGCGGCGAAACCGCCTTTGCCTGGAATGCCGTGCTGATCGCGTTCGGCGCGCTGATGCTGGTGGCCGCGCTGTTGCTCGGGCTGGCGACTGAGTACCACGTCTTCGGCACCGACAAGGTCGGCCAGGACGTGCTCTATCAGGTGCTCAAGAGCATCCGTACAGCGCTCGTCATCGGCTTGGTGACGACGCTGGTGACGCTGCCGCTGGCCGTCTTCCTCGGCATCATTGCCGGTTATTTCCGCGGCTGGATCGACGATCTGATCCAGTACATCTACACCACGCTGAACTCGATTCCCGGCGTGCTGCTCATCGCTGCGGCAGTGCTCATGATGCAGGTGGTCATCGACACCCACCCGCAGTGGTTCGCCACCGCCGCTGAGCGCGCCGACCTGCGGCTGCTGGCGCTGTGCTTCATTCTTGGCCTGACCAGCTGGACCGGCCTGGCGCGCCTGCTGCGCGGCGAAGCGCTGAAACTGCGCGAACTGGAATATATCCAGGCAGCGCAGGCCTTCGGCGTTTCCGACCTGCGTATCATCAGCCGCCACCTGCTGCCCAACCTGATGCACATCGTCATCATTGCGCTGGTCATGGATTTCTCCGGGCTGGTGCTGGCCGAAGCCGTGCTCTCGTATGTCGGCATCGGCGTCGACCCGAGCATGATCAGCTTCGGCACCATGATCAACAATGCCCGCATGGAGCTCGGTCGCGAGCCGGTCGTGTGGTGGTCGCTGGTCGCCGCCTTTGCCTTCATGTTCGTGCTGGTGCTGGCGGCTAACCTGCTGGCCGACGCGGTACGCGACGCTTTCGACCCGAGGATGGCGTGATGGCTGACGACAAGATACCGCTGCTCTCGGTGCGCAATCTGGCCATGGGCTTTGCCTCCGGACGCCGTGTGTTGCCGGCGGTTTCCGGCATTTCATTTGCTGTTGCCGAAGGCGAAACCTATGCCTTGCTTGGCGAATCGGGCTGCGGCAAGTCGGCGACGGCACTGGCCCTGATGCGCCTGTTGCCGGCCGCCGGCCGCGTGCTTGGCGGCGAGGTCCGGCTCGGCGAGCGCGAACTGCTGGGGTTGCCTGAAGCCGAGATGCGCGGCGTTCGCGGTGGTGGCATGGCGATGATCTTCCAGGAGCCGGCGACCAGCCTCAACCCGGTAATGACGGTGGGACGCCAGATCGGCGAAGTATTGGCGCAGCACGCCGGGCTGCAGGGCGAGGCTGCCCGTGCCCGTGCCGGCAAGCTGCTCACCGCTGTCGGCATCTCCGACCCGGCGCGGCGGCTCGACGAATATCCCTTCCAGCTTTCCGGCGGCATGAAGCAGCGCGTCATGATCGCCATGGCGCTGGCCGGCAACCCGGCCCTGCTGGTCGCTGACGAGCCGACGACTGCGCTCGACGTGACCATCCAGGCACAGATTCTTGACCTGCTGCAGGACCTGCAGGCCGAGCGCGACATGGGCATGCTGCTGATCACGCACGACCTCGGCGTGGTGGCGCGCATGGCGCACCGGGTCGGCGTCATGTACGCCGGCGAGCTCGTCGAAGAGGCGCCGTGTGCGACCTTCTTCGCTTCCCCCTGCCACCCTTACACGCAAGCCTTGTTTGCCGCTCTGCCCGACCTGTCGGCCCCCGGCGCGCGCTTGGCCACTATCCCCGGCCAGGTGCCCTCACTGGCAGCGATGCCTGCCGGCTGCCGCTTTGCACCGCGCTGCCCGCACGTGATGACGCGCTGCCGCGAGGTCTCCCCGGAATGGCGTGAATTGGCGCCGGGCCATCGGGTTCGTTGTTTTTGGGAAGAGGCAGCCGTGCAGCGTGTGTCGGCAGTGGCGGAACCGGCGGTTCGTCCAGCACTCGCTGTAGCGCAAGCGCCGCTGGTGCAGGTTGCCGATCTGCAAGTTCATTTTCCGATTCGGCGCGGCATCCTGCAGCGCACGGTCGGCCATGTCCGGGCGGTCGATGGCGTGTCGCTGGCCTTGTCGCCGGGGCGCACGCTGGCGCTGGTCGGTGAATCTGGCTGCGGCAAAACCACGGTCGGCAAGGCGCTGCTGCAACTGATCAAGCCGACTGGCGGCAGTGTGCTGCTCGAAGGCCACGAAATCGCCGGGCTTTCGCGCGCTGAAATGCGCCCCCTGCGGCGGCGCTTGCAGATGATCTTCCAGGATCCGTTTGCCTCGCTCAACCCGCGCATGCGCGTCGGCGAGATCATTGCCGAAGGCATGCAGGCGCTGGCAACGGCAGAGAGGGGCGCGCTGGCCGAAGCGGTGACCGCAATGCTGGCGCAGGTGGGGCTGGATGCAGAAGCTGTCGGTCGTTATCCGCACGAATTTTCCGGGGGACAGCGACAGCGCATTGCCATCGCACGGGCACTGGCCGTGCAGCCGGAGATCCTGATTTGCGACGAACCGACCTCGGCGCTGGATGTGTCGGTGCAGGCACAGATTCTCAATCTGCTTGCCGAATTGCAGTCTTCGCTGGGTCTGGCTTACCTGTTCATCACTCACAACTTTGCTGTCGTCGAGCATCTGGCACATGAGGTGGCAGTGATGTATCTCGGTCGTATCGTCGAACACGGCACGGTTGAAGAGGTGCTGCGCGATCCGCAGCACCCTTACACGCGGGCGCTGCTCTCCGCCGTGCCCAGCCCGAAGCCGGCAGCGGCCGGGGGCGGCAGCATCATCCGCTTGCCTGGCGAAACACCGTCACCGGCAAACCCGCCGGCCGGTTGCCATTTCCACCCGCGCTGCATTCACGCCATGCCCATCTGTCGCGAGGCCTATCCGGACGAAACCCGTCTTTCGCCGACGCGCGTCGTCCGCTGCCATTTGCTGTCATCCGCTGACCTTACAGCGGAGGTTTGACGGCCGCTACCGGGCATTTCCTGCCTACTTGGTGATGGCCGAGTTTCTACCCGAGAATTTGTCGCTGAGCCGGAAAGCGGCATCGTCGAAACGGCCGGTGGGGTTCTCGTGGCAATAGCGGTTGACGTGCTGCTCGATGGTGCCGCTGGAGATCGCGGAAACCTGCTGACCAGGGCGGGCGTAGTTGTGGCCGGTAAGCACTCCCCGCATCCAGGTCAGGTAAAGCTCCCGCTGCTCACTATCGTCTTTTGACTGCACCCACGCCCGACAGCTCATGTCGTCAAATCCGACGACTTTCAGTGGAACAGCAATCGCTGGCGCCATGCAAAGTGCCCAGAGCGCAAGCGTTGCCAGCGTAGGTGCCGGAAATTTCTTTGAGGCTCGGAAATTCATTTCAAGGCTCCGGGAAGGGCGGGCAGCGAAGTGGGGCGTTCAGTCATTCTGTGCCAACTGGATGGTCAGTTGCTCGCCGGGTCGCAGGGTGCCGGCATTGCCGCCATTCCAGCGCAATAAATCTTTCTGCTCGACCTTGAACTTGCGGGCAATGGAGTACAGGGTATCGCCGCGCTTGACGGTATAGCGCGTGATACGTGGTGCTTTGACGGGCTTCTTTGCCGACTTGCCCGAGGCGCCTCCGTTTGTCGTAGCCGACGCCTTGTCGGCAGATGCCGGTGACGCATTGACGAGCGACAGGCGGGTGCCGGCGGCCACGCGATCACTTTTCAGACGGTTGATTCTGCGCAATTCGGCGACACTAGTGCCGCCGCGCAGTGCGAAGGCGGTAAGGCTTTCCCCTTTTTTTACCACCAGCGTTCTGGCAGCGGGCGTAGCGCCCGCATTGGTGGAGGGGAAACGGGGTTGTTCTGGAAGGGCGGTCATGTCCGGCGCTCCGACCCCCTCGCTCGCCGGTACCAGCAGCGTCAGCCCGGCCTGCGGCTTCAGCCTTGGCGTGATGCCGTTGACCCGTTTCAGATCGGCCAGTGTGATGCCGAATCGTGGCGCTACCTTTTCCAGCTTTTCGCCGGACTGCAAGGTGTAGGTTTGCCATTTCGACAAGGGCTTGTCTTCTTCCTGATGGCTTTCCATGTTGGCGTGGAAGGCCTCCAGTTTCTCCGCCGGAATAACCAGCGGGGTATCGGATTTGATCACCGGCCGGTTGTGAGCAGGGTTGAGCGCGACGAATTCCTGAACCGGCATCTCCGCCAGCTTGGCCGCTACCTTGACATCGATGTTGGCACTGGGGGTGACAGTGGCGAAATAGGCGCGATTGGCGACGACCGGCAAGTCAAGTTGAGCGAGCAGCTTCGGGTTCGAGAAGATGTTTTTGAGTGCCTGCAGTTTGGGCACATAGTTCCGGGTTTCGGCGGGCATTGTCAGGTTTTGATAGTCGGCCGGTAGCCCCTTGGCCTCATTTTTCTTGATGGCCTGGGCAACCGCACCTTCACCCCAGTTGTAGGAGGCCAGGGCGAGAAACCAGTCACCGTGCATCTCGTAGATATATTGCAGATAGTCGAGTGCGGCGGCGGTTGCGGCAACGACATCGCGGCGCTCATCAATCCACCAGTCCTGCTTCAGATTGTAGTTTTTGCCGGTGCTGGGGATGAATTGCCAGAGGCCGGAGGCGTGGGCCCGGGAATAGGCCATGGGGTTGTAAGCGCTTTCCACCATGGGGAGAAATGCCAGCTCGGTCGGCATGCCGCGTTTTTCGAGTTCCTCGACGATGTGGTGCAGGTATCGACTGCTGCGGTCGACCATGCGGCGCAGGTAATCGGGTCGGTTGAGATACCACTGCTGCTGCGTCAGCACCAGATCGCCGGTCAGGTTGGGCATGGCGAAACCGTTACGGATTCGTTCGAACAGATCGTCCGGTGAGGCAGTGAGATCGATGGCGCCCGGCAGTAAAGGGGGCGAGGCAACTTCAGTCGTCGGCAAGTCAGCGCTGGGTGCAAGGGGTTCTGACGTGGCAGCTGCAGTTGCAGGAGGCGCTGCCAACGTTTCCAGCGCTGTCGGCGCCGGTTCTTCGGTCGTTGGGCCGGCAGCCGGTGGCGGCAGCTTGTCGAGGTCGGCCGGCAATGGAAAGCTACTGAGGCGGGCTGCGGCGGAAAGGTTCAGCGGCAGGTCGGAAGCGTGTGCGAGGCCAGTTGATGCAAGCAGTACAACGAAGGGCAGGGCGAAGATACATCTGAACGTCATTCGGTCTCCTCTTGCCAGCCTCCGCTCATGAAAATGAAGGGGGTTGCGGTGGCGAAGGGTTGGCTGTTCAGCGGGGCCGCAAAACGCGCGAATTATAACTTAGGTGAGGGGGGGCGAATGTTGCGACGCGTCATTGCCCGGCACTGAAATGCATGCCAAATTCTCCTCGTGGCCTCAGTGGTCTTGGCCTTGATCGGAAAGTCGACGATGCGGCTGACGTGATCTTTCTTGATCGATGGACTCCGCTCAGGGCACCGGTAGATCGATACAGGCATCAAGCCCGCCTTCAGGCAGGTTTGCCAGCGTCAGGGAGGCGCCCTGGGCTGTCAGCAGATTATTGGCAATGGCCAAGCCGAGGCCGGTACCGCCACTATCCCTTGAGCGCGAGGTTTCGAGGCGAACAAAGGGGCGCATTACGGCTTCCAGGCTCTCTTCGGGAATCCCCGGGCCACGGTCGCGAATGTGAATCGAGACATGATGCGGCGTACGCGTCAGCGATATTTCCGCGCACAGCCCATATTTGAGGGCATTGTCGATCAGATTTTCTATTGCTCGCCGCAGCCCGTTCGGACGGCAGCCAACAAGGATGGGGTTGCTGTCGGCCGGCGCGATGAAACTTACTGGCTGGCCGGCGTCGGTTGCGTCGTCGGCAATGCTCGAAAGCAGGGCGCCGAGATCGATGCGGGTGTCGGGTTCGCTCGACTCCAGGCTGCGGGCAAGATCCAGGCCTTCGCTGACCAGGGCCTGCATTGCCGAAAGGTCGCCGGCAAGTTTTTCCCGCAGCGCTTCGTCGTTGCAGTTTTCTAGCCGCAGGCGCATGCGAGTCATCGGCGTTTTCAAGTCATGCGTGACGGCGGCCAGGATCTGCGTGCGCTCGGCCATGAAGCCACGAACGCGCTCCTGCATGGCGTTGAAAGCCTGCGCCGCTTGCCTGACTTCGCTTGGGCCGCCGGTTTCGAGCGGTGGCTGACGAATGTCGCGACCGAAAGCTTCGGCAGCTGCCGACATGCGTTGCAGCGGGCGTAGCGCGAGGCGAACGGCAAGCCAGCACACCAGCGCAATCAGGGCGACGAACAAGCCGAGACTGATGGGGAATCGCCACTGTTCGATCTGCGGCGGCACGCGTCGCTGCCCCTTGTGAATCAGGCAGAAGTCGCTGCCATCGGCAAACTGGCCGCGAACCGCCAGCGTTGGTGGGCGCGGAGCCTCACCCATCGGGTCGAGGCGAACCGCACTATTGATGCGGATACTGCCTGACAACCGATCGGTGAGCCCCTGCGCCAGATGTGGGGCGGGGCGTCCCGCGCAGGCATCGAGTGGGCTCAGCCGCCATTCGTCCTGGCTGAACGGTGCCAAAGTCGATAGCCGTTGGCTGGCCGGCAGATTGGACAGCAGGCGCAGCATGTCGGCGATACGCTGTACCGCTTCGCGGCCATGAAAATGCTCGATCACGTCGCGCCGGTCGCGTTGTGCGAGGCTGAAGGTCAGCGTTGCAGCCAGCAGGACGCCGCAGAGCAGAACGAGAAAGATGCGCAGGGTGAGCGAGGCCGGGAGCAGTTGGCGGATCATGATTCTTGCACTACCGGTGCCGAAAGAATGTAGCCCTCATTGCGAACAGTCTTGATCATTGTTGGCGCGCGGGCATCGTCACCCAGCTTCTGCCGTAGCCGGCTGATCTGCAGGTCGATCGAACGATCGAAAGGATCGGCATCGCGACCCTTGGTCATGTCCATCAACTGGTCACGGTTCAGGATGCGCTGTGGGTGGTCGAGAAAAATCTGCAGCAGGCGGTATTCAGCACCCGATAGCGGCACGACAACCGCCTGTGGCGAGGTCAGTTGGCGAAGCCCGGTATCAAGCACCCAGTCGGTGAAGCGGTAGCGTTTTACGAGACCTGCGGCAGGGTTGTCAGGCACTGCGCGCGTGCGGCGCAGGATGTTGCGGATGCGGGCCAGCAGCTCGCGTGGCTCGAAAGGCTTTTGCAGATAATCATCCGCGCCCATTTCAAGCCCGACCACCCGGTCTATCGGTTCTCCACGTGCGGTCAGCATCAGCACCGGCATCTGCGCAAATGCTGGCGTCGCACGCAGGGTGCGGCACAGGGTCAGGCCATCGTCACCGGGCAGCATCAAGTCGAGCACGACCAGATCGATGCGAGCGACATCTAGCATCTCGCGCATTTGCCGACCTTCAGCGGCAAGGCTGACGCGAAAGCCGTTCTTGCGCAGATAGTCGCCGACAAGCTGGCGGATTTCCTGGTCGTCATCGACGACCAGAATATGTGCAGTGTTTTCCATGGCTGCATTTTCCCCGTCTCAGCGAGTGCTGTCATCGCTGTTTTCCCCCTCGTTTGTATCCTTCTGTATCACAGCCGGCGACAGATACGTGTTGTTACCGATCGAGGGGGGCTGCGACACACCGCAGATACATGCTGGCGTTCAAATGGGTGCCGTGGAAAGACGAAATCCCCGATGACACGCCCGACCACATGACCCTACCAACAAGGAGATTGTCATGAAACGAAATACTCGCACCATTCTTGCCGCACTGGCCATTTTCGGCTTGACCGCAGGCGGTACCGTACATGCCTTCCGCGGTGATGGCGATTGCCGCAGTCAGATGAAGGGGCAGTCGGCGGAAAAATACGCTGGTTCTCGCCTCGAGAAGTTGCACACCGATCTGAAACTGACTGCCGATCAGGAAGCCGGCTGGAAAACGTGGTCGGCACCTATGCAGCAACGTGCGGCGAGCATGAAGGAGCGCCGGCCGGATTTCGAAGCGATGGCTAAACTGCCAGCACCCGAACGCATGGAAAAAATGCTGGAACGCATGAAGGAGCATCAGAAGGAGATGGAGGTGGGCATCGCATCGACCCGCAGCTTCTACGCCACGCTGACACCGGAGCAGCGTCAAGTGTTCGACCGCTTCAAACCCTTTGGCGAGCATGCGCGTGGCAAGGGTGGTGAGGGCGGTAGAGGTGGCAAGGGTGGTGAGCCCGGTCGCGGCTGATCCGATCGCCCATGGCGCTGCAAGGCGCCGGAAATGAAAAAGCCCAGCGCGGATGCGCTGGGCTTTTTGTTTGTGGCGGAGTGGACGGGACTCGAACCCGCGACCCCCGGCGTGACAGGCCGGTATTCTAACCAACTGAACTACCACTCCGCAGTGGCCTTGCTGAACGGCTGCGAGCGAACTTCGAGTGAACCGCGCTCGCAACCATCGGTGTAGGTGGCGTCCCCACGGGGATTCGAACCCCGGTTATCGCCGTGAAAGGGCGGTGTCCTAGGCCTCTAGACGATGGGGACCCTTCAAAGCTTCTTCAGGCTGCTGCGCTTGGCATTACTTCGTTGCTCACACTCGCCGTACTGTTCGTACTGTCTCGCATGAGCGCCTCGTGCTGCCTTCGCTCGCGACGCCTGACGTCGCTTTTGGGTGGTCGGTGAAACCGGCCTTTGCTGCTCTACTACGTCTTCTTTCGCGTGGTGGAGGTAGGCGGGATCGAACCGCCGACCTCTTGCATGCCATGCAAGCGCTCTCCCAGCTGAGCTATACCCCCGCTCGAAAGAAGCGCGCATTATAGGGAGGGTACGCCTCCCTGTAAAGCTGCGCGGCGAGTTTAATTGTCTGTCAGTTGTCTATTCCGTCGCTACTCCGCGTTGCAGACGCTTCAGGACAGTTTCGCGCGGGAAGAGCGCAACCACGGCATCGACGGAGGGTGTCTGTGCCTGGCCGGTGAGCAGCACGCGCAGCGGCATGGCCAGCTTGGGCATCTTCAGCCCGTGCTTGGCAACTGTTTCCTTGATCAGCGCACCGATGGCCGGTGCTTCCCAAGCCACATCCTTCACTCCCGCAGCGAAGTCGGCAACGGCTGGTTTTGCCTCGTCGGTGAGGTGTTGTGCCAGCACTTCGGCCTTCGGATGCAGGTCGATGTAGAACACTTCGGCGGCATCCGCCAGTTCGTTCAGGTTGCTGACGCGCTCCTTGTAGAGGGCGATGATGCCTTCCAGCGACGGTTGTTCCGTGACAGTGACACCGCGCTCGTCGAAGCGCTTTTGCACCAGTGCGGCCAGGCGTGCGTTGTCGGCCTGCTTGATGTAGTGGGCGTTCAGCCAGTTCAGCTTCTCGGTGTTGAACTGCGCCGCTGAGGGGGTGATGTGGTCGAGATCGAACCATTCGACGAGTTGCTGGCGCGAGAAGATCTCGTCGTCGCCATGCGACCAGCCGAGGCGGGCGAGATAGTTGACGATGGCTTCCGGCAGGTAGCCGTTGGCCTCGTACTCCATGACGTTCACCGCGCCGTGGCGCTTCGACAATTTCTGGCCGTCATCGCCGAGGATCATCGAGACGTGCGCGTAGGTCGGCACTGGCGCGCCGAGCGCCTGCAGGATGTTGATCTGGCGCGGCGTGTTGTTCACGTGGTCGTCGCCGCGGATGACGTGCGTGATGCCCATGTCCCAATCGTCGACGACGACACAGAAGTTGTAGGTCGGCGTGCCGTCGGCGCGCGCGATCACCAGGTCGTCGAGTTCGGCGTTGGCGATTTCGATGCGGCCCTTGACCTTGTCGTCCCAGCCGACGATGCCGTCGGTCGGGCCACAGAAGCGCACCACCGGCTGCACACCGGCTGGCGGCGTCGGCAGCGTCTTTGCCGGGGGCCGGGCGCCAGCGACCGTCGTACTTCGGCTTTTCGCCGCGAGCCCGTTGCTCCTCGCGCATGAGGTCGAGCTCTTCGGGCGAGGCGTAGCAATGGTAGGCCCTGCCGGATTCCAGCATCTGCGCGACCACCACCTTGTAGCGATCCATGCGCTGCATCTGGTAGAACGGGCCTTCGTCGTAGCCGAGTTGCAGCCAGTCCATGGCTTCGAGAATGCCATCCACCGCCGCCTGCGTGGAACGCGCGACATCAGTGTCTTCGATGCGCAGGATGAACTGGCCACCGTGGCGCTGGGCATAGGCCCACGAAAAGAGCGCGGTGCGGGCGCCGCCGATGTGCAGAAAGCCGGTCGGAGAGGGGGCGAAGCGGGTGCGGACCATGGGGAAAGCCAGTAAGGGAAAGCCGTGCATTTTAACCGCAAAGGCGAAAAATTGACCCGTAAAGGTCGGTTGTGGTTTAATGCGCGCCTCAATTGCGCGGCTAGCTCAGTGGTAGAGCATCGCCTTCACACGGCGGGGGTCGGGGGTTCGAAACCCTCGCCGCGCACCAAAATACAAACAACGGCCTTGGCGAATGCTCAGGCCGTTTTTGTTTTAGAAGCCCAGGCTTTCACCCGCTCCCAGCAACGTCGCGATGCCCAGCAGCGCAAAGATCGCTGCTGCCACGGCATGGACCAGCTTTACCGGCATCTTCTCGGCAATGCGGTCGCCAAGCAGAACGGCTGGAACGTTGGCGAGCATCATGCCCAGCGTGGTTCCGGCAACAACCCATAGCAGTGATTGGTATTGAGCCGCCAGGGCGACCGTGGCAACCTGGGTCTTGTCGCCCATCTCGGCGAGGAAGAAGGCGATGACGGTGGTGACGAAAACACCGTACTGCGGGAGTTTTGCGTCGTCTTCGTCGAACTTGTCGGGAATCAGTGTCCACGCGGCCATGGCAATGAAGGAAATACCGAGAATCCAGCGCGTCGTTTGCGGCTCGACCAGCGAGGTGATCCAGGCGCCGAGTGCACCGGCAAAGCCGTGGTTGGCCAGGGTGGCAACCAGGATGCCGAGCACGATGGGCGTTGGTTTACGGAATTTTGCAGCGAGGATGAGGGCCAGCAGTTGGGTCTTGTCGCCGATTTCAGCGAGCGCGACGATGCCGGTTGATACGAGGAAGGCTTCCATAGATTTCTCTGGGGTTGGGTGAGGATGATCCAATGACGCAATGCCCCAACCCAACCCGGTACGGGGCATCACGTCAAAGGTCTCGCCAAACCAACGGCCGAACGCACCATGGCCGAAGCCAAGTCTGTTGACGCGTTCCCCTCTGTTGTGGAGGGAGGCTACTCCCCAATGACAGGGGCGGATTTTACACGCTCGCATAGCTTTCTGCTGCGCCATGGCTTGTGGCTAAGTCTGTGTCGATAAACGCTATTTACTGGCGAAATTCGTTGAATGGTGTAAAGTTAAAACGTAAATCCGATGTTCACAGGAGATTGATATGGCTATCGAATCTGTAGGTTCGTCCCCCGGTGCTGCCGCGTCGGCGACGCGTATCGCTGCCGATGCCCAGCAGGTTGAGCGGCGTGAGCCCAAGCCGGAGCCACAGCAGCAGGTCGCTGTTGAAGCGCCGAAGCCGGTCAAGAATGCCGAAGGGCAAACGACCGGTACCGTCGTCAACGTTACTGCCTAGGCGGGTAATTTCGTGTGCGTTGTGGCTGATCAGGAGTTTATCTGATGGCTATTTCAGCCGTCGCGGATTCCTCTGGCCTCAGTCCGATCATGCAGCAATTGCGCTTGCAGCAGGCGCAGCGTAACGCAGATCAGGCTGAAGTGTCTGCGCGCTCCCTGCGTCAGCAGGCCAGGGTTGCGCAGCAATCTGCGGACCGTGCGCAGGAGGGGGCGCGATCCGTCAAGGTGCAGGCCGATCAGGCGCAGAGCAATGCAGGTTTGGCGAGACAACAGCTGGTTTCCATGGAATCGGTCAGCCAGTTGCAGACGGGTTTTGATACTGCGCGCCAGCAGATTGCACAGGGCTTGACGTCTCTGGACCAGCCTGCTCCGGTGGTGGCGCCAGTTGTCAATGCAGATGGTCAGGCGACGGGTACGCTAGTGAACGTGACAGCCTGATACCTTGTTCTACTAGGGGTTGTTTCTCGTTGAGTTGCTCGATTTTTGCAGTATTCGATATTTGAAGTGCTGTCGACCGATGGGTCGATTTTTTTTGATCTTTTCGCAAGGACCAAGATGCCTCCCCGGATGCCATTGATCGATGCACTCAAGGGTATTTCAGCGCAGGTTATCGTTCTCCATCACCTTGCCTCGTACGGCCCTGTTGCCGAGGCCATGAATCTCCTGCTGCCGGCATTGACCGACTGGCTTTATGGCTACGGCCGGATGGCCGTTCAGATTTTCCTCGTGGTAGCCGGTTTTCTCGCAGCGCGCGGTCTTGCGCCGAACGGTGTTGCGACATTTGTCAGCCCCGCCGACCTTATCTGGAAACGCTACCTTCGCCTGGTGCGACCGTTCATGGTGGCGATGCTGCTTGCCATCGCAGCGGCTGCGCTAGCACGGGCCTGGATGCTTGGTGACATGCCTCCCGATGCGCCCAGCGTATGGCAGTTCGTTGCCCACGGGCTGTTGTTGCATGGGCTATTGGGCGTTCCCTCGCTCTCGGCAGGCGTCTGGTACGTGGCCATTGATTTTCAGCTTTATGCGCTGTTGCTTGGTTTGTTGTGGCTCTCCAGTTGCGCCAACGGGCATGACCGGAAACGTCATCTGGGAATGGTGTTGGTGGCGGCATTCGGCATCGCCGCGCTTCTCCACTGGAGTCGGAACGAGGCGCTGGACATGTGGGCGATCTATTTCTTCGGTCCCTATGCACTCGGTGCAATGAGTTATTGGGTGTCTGTCCCCGAGCGACGTCCTGGGTGCCTTGTCTTGCTGGTGCTGGTAGGCGCACTTGCGTTGTGGGTGGATTTCCGCCTGCGCGTGGTCCTGGCGCTGCTAACGACGCTATTTTTGGGCGCGGCGACCATGGCCGGGCGACTTGAGCGAGGACCCGAAAGTCGTCTTATCGCCTATCTCGGGAAGATTTCCTACTCCGTATTTTTGGTGCACTTCCCGGTTCTCCTGATCATCAATGCATGCTTCACGCACTTTACAAGTGGAAGCGCTGCGCTCGGCCTGGTTGCCGCATTGTTGGCGTGGATCGCCAGCATACTTGCCGGCGGCATTTTTTACCGCTACGTGGAAAGCCGCAAGCAGTGGTGGCCGGCGCCGAGTTCGCCAGAAAAACGCTGAATTTCAGCGTTTTTCGCTGTCGGGAGTGTCGAGCCCCCAGAATTCCTTGACCAGTTTCAGCTGATAGCCAAATACGTACTCAAAGCCCGACCACCAGGTCGATACGGGCAGTGGCATGATTGCCTGCAGGTGATTGCGTGGTGTGTTTGAAGTAGGCATGGGGAACTCCTGTTCAGGGTGGCAGCGACGGGTGCAGAACCCGCAGATCGCCATGGTCATCGCAACGAAAGGGTGAAGCAATCCAGTGACAGCAAATTTTGCGCCAGCTCATGAAACGGCTTTGCTGAATGCCGCCCTGGACCGTGCCGCAGATCTCATTGGTCAGGCGGAGGGACTTCTGATTACCGTGGGTGCGGGAATGGGGGTGGATTCCGGTTTGCCCGATTTTCGCGGCACGCAGGGTTTCTGGCGGGCGTATCCGGCACTTGGCCGTGCTGGCATGGCCTTCGAGGATATCGCCTGTCCGGATAGCTTTCACCGCGACCCGCAGCTTGCTTGGGGTTTTTATGGTCATCGCTTGGCGCTATACCGTGAGACTGAGCCGCATCGTGGATTCTCGATTCTGCAGGATTTGCTCGCTCGCATGCCCGAAGGAGGTTTCGTTTTTACGAGCAATGTTGATGGGCAGTTTCAGAAGGCAGGTTTCGATTCCTCGCGCATCTGCGAAGTGCACGGATCGATTCACCATCTCCAATGTTGTCGGCCGTGCGAATCCAATGACGAAGCGATTTGGTGGGCGGCGCACTTGCGGCCGGAGATTGATACAGGGAATTGCCGCTGGCTGGGGGAGGTCCCCCACTGCCCCGCTTGCGGCGGTGTGGCGAGGCCGAACATCCTGATGTTTGGTGATGGCGCCTGGCTCGGACAGCGGAGTCGGGCGCAGCAGATGCGGCTGGAGTCTTGGCGACGAAGCGTTGATCGGCTGTTGGTTCTCGAACTTGGCGCCGGGCTTGCCGTACCGACGGTGCGCTGGTTTGGCGAATCGCTCGGTGTGCCGCTGATCCGGATCAATCCCCGTGACGCGGAAACGGCTTCATCACAGGCAGTGGGGTTGCCGCTGGGTGCCGTTGCGGCGCTGACAGCGATTGAAGCGAGGTTGTAAGCCGAGCGATGAGGCAACGATGGCCAGGGTTTTTACACGCTGCCAGATCCTGGGCTAGACCGCGGGCTCGCTCGGGAGCCAGAGGCATTTGCCTTTGCTTTCTTTCTGGATGGCGACGAGCACGCGTTGATGGTCCGCCAATTCCGTCTCACTTGCAGGCAGTACCGGTGTCGGTTTGCGTTTCGCCAGGCTGTTAACCTGCAGTTCTGCCGTCGGTGGAGGGCTCAGGTCCATGATCAGACTCTCCTGCCCGCGTGTCATGGCGACGTAGACGTCCGCCAGAATTTCCGCATCGAGGAGGGCGCCGTGCAGCGTGCGATGTGCGTTATTGACGCCGTAGCGCTCACACAGTGCGTTCAGGTTGTTCTTCTTGCCGGGATGCAGTTCCCGCGCCATTTTCAACGTATCGCGGATGTTGGCACAGACCGTGGCCACCGTCGCCAGACCCAGCATGTTCAGTTCATTGTCGAGAAAGCCGACGTCGAACGCTGCGTTGTGAATTACCAGTTCGGCGCCCCGGATGAAATCGAGAAATTCGTTGGCGACCTCGCCGAAACGCGGCTTGTCGGAAAGGAAATCGCGGCTGATACCGTGCACCGCCAGCGCCCCCGCGTCGATGTCACGGTCAGGATTCACGTAGTAGTGCAGGTGTCGCCGTGTCAGCCGGCGATTGACCATCTCGACGCACGCCAATTCGATGATGCGGTGGCCGAGGCGGGCTTCGAGGCCGGTGGTTTCAGTATCGAGGAATATCTGTCGCATGGTGGATCATTCTGCGCTACCGACGAAGGCCGCGCGTTGAGCTAAATCAGTTTGTGAGGCCTTGCAGTTCGTCGATGGCGCGGTTGGCCAGTGCATCGGCCCGTTCGTTGCCAGGGTCGCCGGCATGCCCCTTGACCCAGAGCCATTCGAGCTGGTGCTCTACCGTCAGCTTATCAAGCTCCAGCCAGAGGTCGGCATTTTTAACCGGTTTTTTGTCCGACGTTTTCCAGCCGTTGCGTTTCCAGCCGTGTATCCATTCGCTGATGCCTTTTTGTACATATTGCGAATCCGTGTGAATACGCGCGCGCACGGGCCGCTTCATTGCTTCCAGCGCCCGGATTACTGCGGTCAGCTCCATGCGGTTGTTGGTTGTCGCCGGTTCGCTGCCCCACAACTCCTTTTCCCGCGCGCCGGCCCTCATCAAAACGCCCCAGCCGCCAGGCCCGGGGTTACCGCGACAGCCACCATCGGCCCAGATTTCCACGACTTCGCTATTTTCTTCATTGCCCATGCGGGCTCTCCTTTTGTGCAATGGGTGACAGTGCCTTGGCCTGCCGAGTTCGATCGCGCCAGCGCGGCATCACCAGTCGCATGCTGTGCACGCGCTTGACCGCATGCACCAGATAAACCCCACCAGCAAATCCCCAACAGCGCTCACCGGCCGTTTCCATGAACTTCCACCGATTCAGCCAGTTCTGTGTCGTGCAAGGCGGGGCGTAACAGCCGAAAATTGGTCGCTCGACTTCGAATCCCAGCAGCTGCAGCCAGTCCTTGACGCGGGTGACTGAAAGATACTGACCCTGCCACGGAAAATGCTCGGGACAGGCAGGCAGATGGCGGCGAAGCCCCCACAAAGAGAGGGGATTGAAGCCGCTGATGAGGATCTGTCCCTCGGGGATCAGAATGCGTTCAACTTCGCGCAGAATCTGGTGGGGATCATCGTAGAATTCAAGCACGTGCGGCAGTACGACAAGATCGATGCTGTTGGCTGAAAAGGGCAACTGGCGAAGGTCACAACTGACGTCTACGCGGTCATGCTGGCTGCGTTCCCCGGCGGTCTGGCGGAAGGGAATGCGGTTGTGGGCGAGAA
The DNA here is from genome assembly GCA_016710885.1 of Candidatus Proximibacter danicus. Classification (GTDB taxonomy): domain Bacteria; phylum Pseudomonadota; class Gammaproteobacteria; order Burkholderiales; family Rhodocyclaceae; genus Proximibacter; species Proximibacter danicus. The sequence continues at coordinate 107,743 of JADJUC010000008.1, read as the reverse complement.
GGTCGATGCCGGGCAGCCCGAGTTGCAATGCGTTGTAACCGAAAATGTCGGCGACGGTAGCGTCGATGCGTGCGCATTCCCAGTCGAGCACGTAGTGTCCCTGTGGGGACGCGAGCCAGTTTTCAAGCCCGGGAATTGACATTGTGCGAGCTTCTCCAACAACGGAACGATGATGACCAAAATATCAGCGACAACAAAATCAGAACACAACTCCGAGCATCTTGAGGTCTTGGCAATTCCCGCTTTTCGCGACAACTACATCTGGCTTTTGCGCCATGGGCAGATGGCTGTCGTCGTCGATCCGGGCGATGCAGAGCCAGTGAAACAGGTTCTGGCAGAGGCGGGGCTCAGCCTGGCGGCAATCCTCATTACTCACCACCACGCCGACCATCAGGGCGGCATTGCGGCGCTTGCAGCCTGTTACCAACCGGTTGTTTACGGCCCGGGTGCCGAGTCTATCACAGGGCTTACGCACCCCCTTCAGGGGGGCGAAACCATTGAACTGGCGCCGATTTCTGCCAGCATTCGAGTGCTCTCGGTACCGGGACATACTCGTGGCCACCTTGCCTATCTGATGGGTAACCGCCTGTTTTGCGGAGACACCTTGTTTGGTGCTGGTTGCGGCCGCCTCTTCGAAGGCACGCCGGAGCAAATGGCGTCGTCGTTGCAATCCCTCGCTGCGCTGCCGGAAGATACGGAAGTTTATTGTGCGCACGAATACACCGAGATGAACCTGCGTTTTGCCCTCGCGGTTGAGCCAGACAATCCTGCGATACAGCAGCGAGTGGCCGACGCTGCGGCAACGCGCGCCCGCGGAGTGCCGACGCTGCCGTCGACCATGGCACTGGAAAAAGCGACCAACCCGTTTTTGCGCTGCGCCGAACCCGCCGTCGTCGCGGCCGCGCAGGCGCATGGCGCAAAAACGAATGATCCGGTAGTGGTGTTTGCTGCGATTCGCGGCTGGCGCAACGAATTCTGAGTCGGGTTTTCCCCGGCAGCTAGAGGCTGGCAGCGCCCTTGCTGGCTGCCGCAGCCGACCACGCCTTCTTCAAGGTGTCGAGCACCTTGGCTGTATTGAACGGTTTGACGATAAAACCGGCAGCGCCACCCTGGATCGATTCCTGGACGTTTTCGACGCTCGGATTGCCGGTAATCATGACCACCACCAGATCCGGTTTTGCCTGCTTCATCGCCTGCAGTGCCTCGAGTCCATCCATCTCGGGCATCATCACATCAAGGCAGACGATGTCGGGCACGAGTTTCTGAACGGCCTCGACGGCCTGCAAGCCATTTCTCGCCTCGCCAATGACGTGATATTCCTCGCCGCGCAGCATGCCGCGAAGAAGCGTTCGCATCAGGTCGTTATCATCGACGATCAGTACTTTTGGTTGATAGCTGGCCATGGTCAATTGTTCAGTTTTCGGGTCTGTCGAGAGAGGTAATGACGCAGACCTGGTTGCGACCAGCGCGCTTGGCTTCATAAAGCGCCTTGTCGGCAGCCTTGACCAGGCGTGACGGATCGGTTTCCGGCATGGCGATGCCCGACGCCAGGCCAAAACTGGCGGTGACCTGGCCGCCCGCTGCAGTCGGGTGGTTGAGATCGAGCGCCTCAATTGCCTGGCGCATGCGTTCTGCAACAACCCGGCCGCCCGCCAGGGATGTTTCCGGCAATATGATGACGAACTCTTCTCCACCATAGCGTGCAACAAGGTCGCCACCACGGTCCATCGCCGCTGTCAGGGCGTTGGCGATCCGGCGCAGGCAGTCGTCGCCGGCATGATGGCCGAGCGTATCGTTGTAAGCCTTGAAAAAGTCGACATCGCACATCAGGATGGAAAATTCCGCCCCCTGTCGCATCGAGCGACGCCATTCCCGCAGAAGCACTTCGTCGAAATGCCGGCGGTTGGCAATGCCGGTGAGTCCATCCAGCGAGGTCAGGCGCTTGAGTTCCTGATTGGCGGTGTCCAGCTTCCGGGTCAGTACCAGCAGCGAATAGCGCATCTGGATGATGCGTTGCATGGCCCGGATCTTGGCCCCCAGCACTACATCGCTGACCGGTTTGTAAATGTAATCGTCACCACCGGCGGCGATGCCTTTTTCAAGATCCTCATCCTTGGTCATCTACGTCAGGAAGATGATCGGCGTCCAGTCCCCCGGCCGCTCCAGTTGGCGCAGGCGGCGTGCGACCTCAAAGCCGTCTATGCCCGGTAGTACGATATCGAGCAGAACCATGTCGGGGCGTTCGCTGACAAAGAGATCGACCGCTTCCGTACCGTCGATCGCCGGGATCGGGGTAATACCCATCCGCTCAAGATAGTGGCAAACGATTTTCCGGCTGGCTTGGGAGTCTTCGACGACAAGGGTTTTCATGGTGCGCCCAAAAATGGCGTAGTGAGTGATCAAGTCCGACGCATTTTAGCCTGAATCGCCCGGAATCGCCCCTATGGCGGCAATTGTGCCATGGTCATGGTAAATTCCACTGCAGACCATCAAGGGGTTTTTCCATGTTCAAGAAAATCGATCCGGCAGCCATCGCTCGCCATCCACGTACCCGGCGCTGGGGGCTTCGTGCGGCCATTTTCATGGGGGTGCTCGGGGTGCTCGGCTTCTTTGCCGCGCCGCCTTTGCTCAAGTCCATCCTCGTCAGCAAACTTGGCGATGCGCTGCATCGGGATGTCGCTATTGAGTCCATCAGTTTCAACCCCTATACCCTGACGGCAAAACTGAGCGGTCTGTCGGTTCGCGAGCGTGGCGAGGGAAAAACCGGAGAAGAAGTTCTGGGTTTCGATTCCCTGACGGTTAATGCCGAGCTGACTTCGGTGGCCGTTGCGGGTGTCGTCATCAAGGAAGTGTTGCTAGAAGGTCCGCGTTTGCGACTGGTTCGTCTGGACGACAAGCGCTACAACATTTCCGATCTGATCGAGCCATCGCAAGCTGAAAAAATACCGGCAGAACCGAAGCTCGAAGACAAATTGCCGCGTTTTTCGGTGAGCAACATCCAGATCATCGGTGGCAAGGTCGAATTCGATGATCGGCCAGAAGGGGTGAAACATGCCGTCACAGACATCGCGTTGAAAATTCCTTTCCTGTCGACGCTGTCGTTCTACACCGATACCTTTGTCGAGCCCCATTTTTCAGCCAGCATCAACGGTGCTCCACAAGCTGGAGGAGTCGGGCGGAGCCCCGCTGCTCTCCATGAAGCGGCTGGAGGTTGCGCTGCGGGAAGTCGACCTGCTCAAACTTGGTATCGGCATTGAAAGTGTCGTCGTCGACTCGCCGCAGGTCGACGTGCGGATCAGCAAGGATGGCGTTTCCAACTGGCATGCGCTGATGCCCGCCGATGTGAAAACAAAGGCGCCGGAGAATAAGCCCGAGGCGACTTCTGCCATCCCGCTACAGCTGACACTGGCTTCGCTTACGCTTAGCGACGGGGGCATCAATGTTCAGGATCTGTCGACTGGAGTTGAACAGAAAGGCGCGTTCAAGAATCTGCAGATCGATGTTCGTGACAGCCACCTCGATATGAAGAAGCGCGAGTTGCGCATCGGCGAGGTTGCCACCCAGGGTTGGCGAGCAACGGTCGCCCGCAAGGATCCGTGGTTCAAGGCGCCGCTGCTGAAGGCTGCAGTGGAGGTGTACAAGGAAAAGGAAGCGCCATTCCAGATATCGGTGGATCGCATCCGCTTCAACGATCATCTGATTCAGCTTGAAGATCGCAGTTCTAACCGCGGGCGAGTGCAGGAGCTGGAAATTGCATCGCTGGCTGTCGACAACTTTTCGACGCAACCCGATGTCGAGGCGAAGCTAGCGGCCAAGCTGCGTCTCAACAAGAGCGGAGAAATGGACATCAGCGGCAGTCTCAAGCCGATGTTGCCACAGGGCAATCTGCAACTCGACATTCGTGGTATCGAGTTGCTGCCGTTTCAACCGTATTTCAGGGAGTTTATCAATCTCAGGGTGACGCGCGGCCAGGTTACCGCCAAGGGAATGGTTGCCATGAACAAAGGCCAAGAAGGCCTTGCCGTTGGCTACAAGGGAGATCTGACGCTCGGCAATTTTCATTCGATCGATCGCATGAACTCGACCGATTTCCTCAGATGGAAATCTTTCTACTTCGGCAATATCGACGTGCAGACGGCCCCGCTCGCCGTCTCCATCGGCGAAGTTGCGCTCTCTGATTTTTACGCGCGCGCAATCGTCAGCGCGGAAGGCGAACTGAACTTGATGAATATCGTCAAGCGAGATGAACCTGTCGCTGCAGAAAAATCCGTTGTGGATACCGCGGCAGCCCCGCCGTTGGACGCGCCACAAGTCGAGGCTGGCGAAGGAAAGGCGGCCGTAAAACTTGCCGAAACGCCAGCGAAGAACGTGGTGCCGGTGAAGGTCGGCAAGGTGACCCTGCAAGGGGGAACCATTAATTTCTCCGACAATTTCGTAAAACCCAATTATTCGGCCAACCTGACCAAGATCGGCGGGCGGGTGTCAGGCCTTTCCTCTGCTGCAGGCAGTACGGCAGACCTGGAATTGCGTGGCAGCTACGATAATTTGGCGCCGCTCAACATCAAAGCCAAGTTGAATCCGTTTGCCGCCAAGAGCTATCTTGATCTCGAGGCCGAGGTGCAGGGTATCGAGCTGACCAGTTTTTCGACCTATTCCGGGAAATACGCGGGTTACGCCATCGAGCGCGGCAAGCTCTCGCTATTCCTCAAATACAAGATCGAGAACAACCAGCTGGTTGCCGACAACCGTGTCTTCCTCGACCAGCTGACTTTTGGTGATTCGGTGGAGAGCGCCAGTGCGACCAAGCTGCCGGTGACGCTGGCGGTATCGCTGCTCAAGAACCGGAAAGGAGAAATCGACATCAACCTGCCGATTTCGGGCTCGCTCGACGACCCGGAGTTCAGCGTCGGCGGCATCGTCGTCAAGGTCATCGTCAATCTTTTCGTCAAGGCAGTCACTTCCCCGTTTGCGCTGCTCGGCTCGCTGTTCGGCGGGGGTGAGGAGTTGGCCTATGTGGAGTTCGACTACGGCTATGCCGCACTCTCAGTGCCGATGCAGGAACGTATGAAGACGCTGGCCAAGGCGCTCGATGACCGGCCCGCACTTAAGATCGAACTGGCCGGTCGTATCGACACAGAACGTGATCGCGAGGGGTTGAAACGCGCACTCATGGAGCAGCGGGTCAAGGCCAAGCGCCTGGAAGAGTTGGGCCGTCAGGGTAAGGACGCTGGCTCGGTGGACGATGTCGAGGTCGATGCCAAGGATTATCCGCGCTATCTCGAGCGCGCCTATCGTGCCGAGAAATTCCCGAAACCGCGCAACCTGGTCGGTATGGTCAAGGAACTGCCAGTCGAGGAAATGGAGAAGCTGATGATGGCCAACATGAAGGCCGATGACGAAGCCCTGCGCGACCTGGCTGGCCGACGTGCGCGCAAGGTCAGCGAGTGGCTGACGCAGGAAGGAAAAATCCCCGGTGAGCGGGTTTTCATCCTGCAACCCAACCTGAACGCCAAGGAAGGTCCGCAAAACGACAAGGCCAAGGAAAGTCGCGTCGATTTCGCGCTCAAGTAACCCATGAATGACATTCTGCTCTATCTGTTGCTGCTGATTGCTGCGGCAATACTCGTGCTTCAGCTGGTGCAGACACTGCGCACCAAGCGCGACGGTGCTACCGCTTTTCTCGATGCCCGTTTCGGTGCACTGGAAGCCAGCCTTGAGCGGCTGGAACGTGAATTGCGCGTCGAACTGGCGCGTTCGCGCACCGAGTCTGCGGAAGCTGCCCGCGGTGATCGTGCCGAGCAGTCGCAATCGCTGGAGCGCCTTGGCCAGACCTTGGCAGGGCAGGTTGGCCAGTTGGGTTCGCTACAGGCGCAGCAATTCGAATCTTTTGGGCACAACCTGACCCGGCTGACACAGAGCTTCGATGCACGCGTCGAAGCTTTGCGGCTGACGGTGGAAACGCGACTGACAGCGATCCAGGCGGATAACTCGGCAAAGCTGGAAGAGATGCGCAAGACCGTCGACGAGAAGCTGCATGCGACGCTGGAGCAGCGGCTCGGCGAATCCTTCAAGCTGGTTTCGGACCGGCTGGAACAGGTGCATCGCGGTCTCGGTGAAATGCAGACGCTGGCTGCCGGCGTCGGCGACCTGAAAAAAGTGCTGACCAACGTCAAGACGCGCGGTACCTGGGGTGAGGTGCAGCTGGCGGCGCTGCTCGATCAGGTGCTGACCGCCGAGCAGTATGCCGCCAATGTGGTGACCCGGCCGGGCAGCAACGACCGGGTCGATTTCGCCATCCGCCTGCCGGGGCGTGAGGCGGGTGAGCCGGTGTGGCTGCCGATCGACGCCAAGTTCCCGAGCGAGGATTACCAGCGCCTGGTCGACGCGCAGGAGCGGGCCGATGTGGCTGGTGTCGAGGCAGCGGGCAAGGCGCTGGAAACGCGCCTCAAGGACGAAGCCAAAACCATCCGCGAAAAATACATCCAGCCGCCGCATACGACGGATTTCGCGATTCTCTACCTGCCGACCGAAGGGCTTTACGCGGAAGCCCTGCGTCGGCCCGGTTTGGCCGAAGCGCTACAGCGCGATCAGCGCGTGTCTCTGTCCGGGCCGACCACTTTGGCCGCAATGCTGAACAGTCTGCAGATGGGTTTCCGCACGCTGGCCATCGAGCAGCGTTCGTCCGAGGTCTGGGCCGTGCTCGGCGCGGTCAAGACCGAGTTCGGCAAGTTCGGCGAAGCGCTGGCGCATACTCGGAAAAAACTGCAGGAAGCCAGCAACACCATTGACAAGGCTGAGATCCGAACGCGTGCCGTCACGCGCAAGCTGAAGGAAGTCGAAGCCTTGCCCGTAGTTGCCGCCGTAGCGCTTATTGGCGAGAGCCTCGATGATGCAGCAGATGTCGACGCGGACGGCGATGAATGACCGTGCCGCACTGGACGCCGCCTATCGCGCCACATGCTATTGCGTCGACTTGCCAGGCGGAGCCCGGACCGGGGTCAGGATCAGACTCAGGATCGGAGAGTCGTCGGAAGCATTTTCGGCGGCGTTGAAAGCTGCCGGGGTGACGCACTGGGCAATCATTGCGGCAGTCAATCCCGGTTCGGTGGCCGTGCCGGCGGAAGAAAATGCTGCGCGTCATCAGGCGCTGGTCGACACCGTGACGGTATCGGGGCGAAATTCCTGGCCCGGTGTCAACGAGGCTGATAGTGGTAACTGGCTCACGGAACCGACCTTGTGCATCCTCGATATCGGATTGCAGGATGCGCTTCGATTGGCTGCCGGATTTGGCCAGAATGCGATTGTTGCCGGCGGCGCCGATGGTTTGCCGGTCTTGGTCTGGATATCACCAACGCACGTGTAATTGGAGATTGAATCAATGCGCTTGTTCGAGTTGCGTCGTTTGTTGTCTGTCTTGTTTTGCGTGCTTGCTGCCAGCATGTCGGCGCTGGCGTTTGCCGGCGGTGGTGCCACGGTCGAGGCTGCATCGGCGGCTCCGACCAGTGCGGCAGTGGCCAATTTGCCGGCGGCAACGCTCAAGGTATTGAACCGCAAAATATTCGAGTTCCACGCGACATTTCTTGGCGTTCCGCCTATCGAGCGTGCTGCTCGTGCCCGAACAAACATCGAGGCCTTGCTGCTCGAAGGCGGTGCTAGCACGGTCAGCGTCACGAGCGTCGATCAGGGCCGGCTGGTTGAAATTGATGGTCGGATGGTCTTTCTCGTTGCGCCCGGTGATGTCGATCCGCTCGGCCGGCAGACGATAGACGAGGTGGCTGCCCAGGCAGCGAAACGACTCCAGCAGGTGGTCAGCGAGACCAGCGAAGGGCGCACGCTGGAGGCATTTGTACGCGCGCTGATTGCATCGGCGATTGCGACCGTCGTTTTTGCCGCCGTGCTCTGGGTGTTGGCCCGCGGCCATCGCTGGACACAGCGGGTGATCGTCCACGCGGCGGCACAAAAGGCAGAGTCCTTGACCGTAGCCGGTGCAGTGTTGCTCGACAAGCAACGTGTGTTCACCTTGCTTCGCCGGTTGTTGGCGATCGTGCGATGGTTTCTGGTAGCGATCGTTTCGTACGAATGGTTGAGTTTCATCCTGTCGCGCTTCCCCTACACCCGTCCGTGGGGGGAGCAGCTTAACGAGTACCTGCTGACGACGGTCTTCGGGATCGTCTTTGGAATTGTCGATACCATCCCGGGGATCGGTGTCGCCATCGCCATTTTCTTCGTGGCACGCTTCGGCATCGGCTTGCTGCACGGGTTTTTCGAGCGCGTGTCGTCTGGTGAGAACTCTACGCGCTGGCTTGACGCCGATACCATGCCGACCACGCGGCGGCTGGCCAGCATCGCGGTCTGGCTGTTTGCCATCGCCATGGCTTATCCCTATCTGCCGGGGGCGCAGACCGAGGCGTTCAAGGGGCTCTCGGTACTGATTGGCCTGATGGTATCGCTGGGCGCGTCAAGCATTGTCGGGCAGGGGGCTGCTGGCTTGATCCTGACCTACTCGCGAACGATCAAGGTCGGCGAGTACGTTCGTATTGGCGACCAGGAAGGTACGGTCACCGAAATGGGCATGTTTACGACGCGTATCCGAACCGGCCTGGGCGAAGAGCTCACGCTGCCCAACTCCCTGATCACGGGCTCGGTCACCAAGAACTACTCACGGGTGGTGAAGGGTCGGGGCTACGTTCTCGATACCGTCGTTACCATCGGCTACGACACGCCGTGGCGCCAGGTTGAGGCGATGCTTCTTGAAGCCGCGAAGCGTACTTCGGGCATCCTGCAAACTCCGTCGCCACGGGTGTTTCAGACAGCGCTGTCGGACTACTATCCGGAGTACCGGCTGGTCTGCCAGGCGGTCCCCGAGCAACCGCGTCCACGTGCCGAGGTGCTCAGCCTGCTGCACGCGAACATCCAGGATGTGTTCAACGAGCACGGTGTCCAGATCATGTCGCCGCACTACATGGGCGACCCGGCCGAGGCAAAAGTCGTCGCACCCGAGCAGTGGTACCTGTCGCCAGCCAAGAAACCGGAAGCCTGAAGTCTCTACGCTGAACTCTGAAGTCAGGTAATACCGGCGGCCTGCAGGCGGGCAAGCTCATCCGGGCTATAGCCCAGCACGCGCTGAAGTACCTCTGCCGTGTTCTCGCCGAGCAGTGGCGGTGCGCTGCGGTAGCCAACCGGTGTCCGTGAAAGCTTGATCGGGTTGCCGACCAGCGTTGCCTGACCCGCCGTCGGGTGCGGCAGCGTAACCAGCATGTCGCGCGCCGCCAGTTGCGGCTCCGCAAATGCCTCGCCGATGCTGTTGATCGGGCCGCAGGGAACGTCTGCAGCTTCCAGCGTTACCAGCCATTCCTTTTTCCCGCGTTGGCGTGCGCGGTGCTCCAGGCAGTCATCGAGTGCCTGTCGATTGCCCACCCGGCTGGCATTGGTGGAAAAGCGTTGGTCGCTCGCCAGGTCCGGCAGGTTCATCGCTTCACACAAGCGCCTGAACTGGCCATCGTTGCCGACGGCGACAATGAAATGGCCGTCCGCTGCCGGCAGCACCTGGTAGGGCGCAATGTTCGGATGGGCATTGCCCATGCGCTTCGGGCTGATCCCGGTGCTCAGATAATTGAGCGCGAGGTTGGCGAGGCTGGCGACTTCCGTGTCTAGCAACGCCAGGTCGATGTGCTGGCCGAGACCGCTGCGTTCACGTTCCAGCAGGGCCGCCTGCACCGCGTTGGCGGCATAGAGACCGGTCAGGATATCGACCAGTGCCACGCCGACCTTCTGTGGGCCGCCGCCGGGTCGGCCATCCGCTTCGCCGGTCACGCTCATCAGACCGCCGATTCCCTGAATGATGAAATCGTAGCCGGGTCGCTCGGCCCACGGGCCGTTCTGGCCAAAGCCGGTGATTGAACAGTAGATCAGGCGCGGGTTGAGTGCTGCCAGTGCAGCGTAGTCGAGGCCATATTTCTCCAGCCCGCCGACCTTGTAGTTTTCCAGCAGCACGTCGGCCTTCAGGGCCAGCTCGCGGACGATCCGCTGGCCTTCCGCACGGGCGATATCCACGGTTACCGATTTTTTGTTGCGGTTGACCGCACAGTAGTAGGCAGATTCCGAAGTGTCGTTGCCAGCGCCATCCTTGAGGTAGGGCGGCCCCCAGGCCCGGGTTTCGTCACCACTTCGCGGGCGTTCGATCTTGATTACCTCGGCACCAAGGTCGGCCAATAGCTGACTGCACCACGGTCCGGCGAGGACGCGCGAGAGATCGAGAATGCGGAGGTCGGAGAGCGGGGAATTCTTGCCATTCGTACTCATGTTGGATCTCTGTGATGGAGGCTTTGCAGACAAAAAGGGAATCACGAATTTTCCTATTGTGGCGTGAAATACTGCGCGTTTGTGCGCCGGGCTGCGGGGTAGAATAAAAAACGTAAAAAACAGATGCTTAAAAAATGAGTAAAAAAATCGGCCGTTTCGATATCTTGCGCGAGTTGGGCAGAGGGGCGCAGAGCGTCGTGTATCTCGCACGGGATCCTCACCTGCAGCGCGAAGTCGCGATCAAGACACTTCATTTCTCGCGACCAGACCCGTTACAGAACCAGACATTGCTCGAAGAGGCGCGAACGGTCAGCCAGATGCGTCATCCGAATATCGTCCCTATTTTTGAAGCGGGCGAAGAGGGCGGCGATCTCTATCTGGTATTCGAGTATGTGCCGGGCAAGAATCTTGGCGAATACCTGCGCGACAGTGGCGCGCTGTCGCCAGTGCGCGCCATTTCGGTGATGCAGCCGGTGCTTGATGCGATTGCGCATGCGCATGCGCTTGGTGTCATCCATCGCGACCTGAAGCCGACTAATATCCTGATCAACGAAGACGGGTTCGCCCGCGTCATGGATTTCGGCATCGCTGCGCGCGTGGAGTCACCCAAGCAGGGAGATACCGAGGCATTTACCGGTACGCCGGCTTACATGGCACCGGAGTACCTTGAACATCATCGCATCGACGCGCAGACCGACGTCTTTGCCGCGGGGCTCGTCTTCTTCGAGCTGTTGACCGGGCAACGTGCCGTTCAGGGCAATGATGTTTTCAACATCCTGCGCCAGATCACGACCGAGGATATCCGCCTGCCGGCCGAGGCGAGTGTCGATGAGCGCCTGTCATCGATTCTCTACAAGGCGCTTGAGCGCAACCCCGAGCGGCGCTATGCCTCGATCACCGCCATGCGCGAAGCGCTCGATGATTATCTCGACCCGGAAGAGTCCGCGACTTCGTCCAGCGGCGCGCAGGGAACGATCGAATTCCTCTTGCGCCGCATGCGGCACAAGAGTGATTTCCCGGCGCTGTCGGAGTCGGTCGGGGGGATCAACAAGATCACTGCGTCGGACCGGGAGAGCGTTGCCAAGCTGTCCGGGTCGATCCTCAAGGACTTCGCGCTGACCAACAAGATCCTGAAACTGGTCAATTCGGCCTTCTACCGGCCCGTCGGTGGCGGCAACATCAGCACGGTTTCCCGCGCGGTGATGGTGCTGGGCTTCGATTCTGTACGCAATATCGCGATTACCGTGTTGCTCTTCGAGCACCTGCAGAACAAGGGCAATGCCAACCAACTCAAGGACGAGTTCCTGCGCGCCAACCTGGCTGGCATTCTGGCCAAGGACATCGGTTCGAAAACGGCGCAGCGTGATGTCGAGCAGGCTTTCATCTGCTCGATGTTCCACAACCTTGGGCGCATGCTGACGCAGTACTACTTCCCGGAAGAAGGGGAAGATATCCGCACGATGGTGGAGCAGAAGGGCATCACCGAGGATCAAGCGTCGCACAAGGTGCTGGGAATTTCCTTCGAGGAAATGGGCATCGGCATCGCGCAGCACTGGGGCTTCCCGCCGCTGATCGTGAATACCATGCGCCGGCTGCCGCCAGGGAGCGTGCGCAAGGCAACGGCACCGGAAGAGAAGCTGCGGGTGCTGTCTGCGTTTTCCAATGAGTTGTGCACCATCATCGCCAATGCCACGCCCGAGCAGCGCCAGAAGGAACTGAAGAAGCTGACGGGTCGTTTTGGCGATAGCGTGGCGCTGAGCGAGCAGGATATGCACAAGACCATCGAAAAATCCTTCGAGGAGGTGGCGCAGTTTGCCAGCGTCATCCAGCTGAATCTGAAGCAGACGCCGTTTGGTCGGCAGATCCGCTCGTGGGGCGGCAGCAAGGTCCAGCTTGCGTCTGGCGACGCTGAGGCAGCAGCAGTGGATGATGCGCCGGATACGCTGGCCAGTGCAGCCTTGGTCGAGACGCCCGTGATGGCGGAAAGTAACGATGGCAACGCCCGGCCGGAGAATGTCGAGGCCATTCTGACAGCTGGGATTCAGGACATCAGCAACTCATTGGTCGGCGATTTCGCGCTTAATGACCTGCTGCGCATCATTCTGGAGACGATGTTCCGTGCCAAGGGATTCCGTCGCGTCATCCTGTGCATCAAGGATGCGCGTGCCAATACGATGCAGGGACGGTTTGGTTTCGGGCCGGACGCGACGGAAATAGCCAAAAAATTCAAGTTTCCGCTGACGTTTACGCCAGATATCTTTCACGCTGCGATGTCCAAGGGCGTCGACATCCTGATCAGCGACATCAACGATCCAAAGATCGCCGCCCGCGTACCGGAGTGGTATCGCAAGTCGGTCGGGGCGGGGACCTTCGTGCTTTTCCCGCTGACGATCAAAACCAATCCGGTGGCGATGATCTATGCCGACATGGAACAGGCGGGGGCTATCGTTATCCCGGAGCAGGAGCTCTCGCTTTTCCGTACCCTGAGAAATCAGGCGGTGCTGGCCATCAAGCAGGCCATGTAAAAAAGGCCGGTCCCGCAGATTTCCGGGCCGGCCTATGACTCCTCAAATGCAGCTTTTGCTTACCAGAGCTTCCACCAGGGTTCCTGGCGATTCAGGCCGCGAACGTAATATTCGCTCTTCGGGAAGTTCTTTCGCATGACGCGCTCCGAGTCGTCGCGCAGGTCGTTCAAGCCAAGCTGGTCGTATCCCTTGACCATGATGAACAGCGCCTCCTCGATGGCCGGTGCGTCGATGTAGTTCTTGACTGCGAACTGGGCGCGATTGACTGCCGCCAGATAGGCGCCCCGCTTCATGTAGTAGCGCGCCACATGCACTTCGTGCGAGGCGAGGGCATTCACCAGATATTTCATCCGCGCGACCGCATCCGGGGCGTACTTGCTGTCTGGATAGCGAATGGCCAGTTCCTTGAAGGCATCGAAGGATTCCTTCGCGGATTTAGGATCGCGCTCGGTGGGATCCTGCATCGAAACGCTACCCAGCAGGCCAAGGTCTTCGTTGAAGTTGATCAGTCCCTTCAGGTAATAGACGTAGTCGACGTTCGGGTGATTCGGGTGCAGCTTGATGAAGCGGTCGCAGGCGGCCAGTGCCGAGGCTGGCTCGTTGGCTTTCCAGTAAGCATAGGCAATTTCGACCTGGGCCTGCTGGGCATAACGGCCGTAGGGGTAGCGCGCTTCCAGCTTTTCGAAGAACTTCACCGCGTTCTCGTACTGCCCTTCATTCAAGGCTTCCTTGGCGGTGGTGTAGAGTTTGTTGGGAGACCAACCGACCGTTTCGTCCTTCGGTTCGCCAAAAAGACCGCAACCGCCGAGCAAGGTGGCCGTGAGGAGCGCCGCGATAACCGCTAAACTACGCATGATGAAAATTCCGCAGAAAAAATCGAAAAGTCCCGCGCCCTTGGCAGCGGTTGATGCCCCTGAAGCCACAACGACCGGGCGCGGCGATGATAGCACGTCGCTTGCCCTTGCCGCACCCGCTGATAGCGGCGGGCTGCGTCTGGATCATGTCCTGGCAGGGTTGCTGCCGCAACATTCGCGCAACCGCCTGCAGGGCTGGATTCGCGAGGGGCGAGTCACCGTCGACGGTAAGCCGGTCAGCGAGCCAAAGCACAAACTCTGGGGGGGCGAGGCGATCAACGTCGCCGCCGCCCAGGATGCTCAGGTCTCGGCTTCGTTGCCCGAAGCGATCCCGCTGCGTGTCGTTTTTGAGGATGAAACGCTGATTGTCATCGACAAGCCAGCTGGTCTGGTCGTTCATCCGGCTGCCGGCAACTGGAGTGGAACACTGCTCAATGCCTTGCTGCACCACGCGCCGCAACTGTCATCGGTACCGCGTGCTGGTATCGTGCACCGTCTGGACAAGGACACGTCCGGCTTGCTGGTCGTTGCCAAAACGCTTGAAGCACAGACGGATCTCGTGCGTCAGCTGCAGGCACGTACCGTCAAGCGTGAATATCAGGCGCTGGCCCGTGGTCAGGTCGAGCGTGGCGGCACCGTCGATGCGCCGATCGGGCGTCATCCGATTCACCGGACGAAAATGGCCGTGGTCATGGGCGGCAAGCCAGCGCGTACCCACTACCGGATCGTCGAACGTTTCTCCACGTGCACATTGATCGAGTGTTCGCTGGAAACAGGCCGCACTCATCAGATTCGAGTGCATCTTGACCATATCGGCCACCCCCTGGTCGGCGACCCGGTCTACGGCCGCGGTGCCAACCGGGTGCCGCGCGGACCGGCTTTCGACCGGCAATTCCTGCATGCCAGAAAGCTGGGCCTGGTGCATCCCGCCACCGGCAAAACGATGTTGTGGAAATCCCCGTTGCCCGACGAAATGGCGGATCTGCTTGACCAATTGCGCCTGGATGCCGCAATGGAGGCCGATGCGGCGCTGGGTGACGACGATTACGACGACGATCACGACGTTGAACTGATCTACGAATATGGCGACGGTGACGACGACTGAGTCCTGGTATTGCCCGGACTGGCCGGCACCCGCCGGCGTCCGTGCCTTGCAGACGACCCGCTGCGGTGGTGTCAGCGAGGCGCCCTGGCAGAGCCTGAACCTCGGCGATCATGTTGGTGATCGCCCTGAGGACGTCGCTGCCAACCGTGCGCGGCTGGCGACGGTTTTGCCATCACAACCGTGCTGGCTCAGGCAGGTGCATGGCGTTACCGTTTTCGATGCTGATAGCGCCCCACAAGTACCGGAGGCCGATGCGGTCATGTCACGTCAGGCGGGTCGCGTCTGTGCCGTGATGACGGCCGATTGCCTGCCGGTTCTCTTCTGCGACCGTTCCGGTAGCGTCGTCGCCGCCGCGCATGCCGGCTGGCGTGGGCTGCGAGCTGGTATTCTGGAAGCAACCATCGCTGCCATGGCGGTGCCTCCGTCGCATTTGATGGCGTGGCTCGGCCCTGCGATTGGTTCAGCTTCGTTTGAGGTCTGTGCCGAGGTACGCGAGGCCTTTGTCGCCGACGATCCCGCAGCCGATGCGGCTTTTGTCGCTGGCGTGGGAGGCCGCTATCTGGCGGACCTCTATCAGCTTGCCCGACAGCGTCTGCAACGGGCCGGCGTCACGGATATCCATGGCGGCGAGCGGTGCACGCTGCAGGACAGCGAGCGCTATTTTTCCTACCGACGAGATGGCGTTACCGGGCGCATGGCAACGCTGATCTGGCGCGATTAGCGGGCGTTGTCGATCACCTTGCCGGTTTCCGGCGGGGTGTTTTCGGCGTCACTGGAGGTATCGGCTTCTGGCACTGAGGCTGAAGTTTCTGCTGCGTTCCTTGCGGCCACGCGCCTGCGTCGCATCGACGTGGCCAGCAGCCACATCAGCAGCGAGCACGGAAGCAGACCGTAGAACGTGAAGGTGAGAATCCCGGCAACGATATTGGACTCGGTGATCGCCATCAACAGCACGACCCACATCCAACCAATGGCAATGATGTACATGTCCCGGATTATAGACCGGCGGGCGTCGCCGCACTCCGGCAAGACTCCTTGACAAGGGCGGTGCCACGAAAGCCGTCAGCCTTGCCCGCCATAAAAAGCCTTTGGTAGCACTTGCCTGTTCTGGTAGAATGCGCGCCTTCCGGAGAGGTGGATGAGTGGTTTAAGTCGCACGCCTGGAAAGCGTGTGTGGGATAACATCCCACCGCGGGTTCGAATCCCGCCCTCTCCGCCAGAACACGCCAAAACCCGCACTGCCGCAAGGCTTTGCGGGTTTTTTGTTTTTAGATTTGTGAATGTCAGGTGAATACAGTAAGTACTGATATTTATGGAATTCGGCAAGTCAGTGTGCTCATTTTGTCCTGAGTTTCTCGTAAATTTTTCGGGGTAGAGTCCTTGCTTCGCCAGCTGGGTAAGCGTGTGTAGGTGTATGAGTTCCGAAAAATAGGTAGTTATTGACATGTGCCGATGTTATGTAACACTATGCCCGACATGGACACTACTGCCGAGAGGCTGATCAATTTCGCGCGATCCCACGGGTTGATCCGACCCTGTGATCTGGCCACGCTTGGAATCCCCCGGGTTTCTCTGACCCGTGCCGTCCGACGCGGGCAGCTGGAACGGGTCGGGCGAGGGCTGTACGGCCTGCCCGGGCGTGAGGTCTCGGCCCACGGATCACTGGCCGAGGTGGCGCGCAGGGTGCCCAAAGGCGTCGTCTGCCTGCTCTCGGCACTGCGTTTTCATGGCCTGACCACCCAGGCTCCCTTCGAGGTATGGCTGGCCATCGAGAACAAGTCCCTTGCGCCGAAACTCGACTTCCCGCCACTACGCATCGTGCGTTTCTCCGGCGCTGCACTGACTGAGGGCGTGGAGGAACACGTCGTGGATGGCGTGACCATTCGTATCACCAGCGTGGCCAAGACTGTTGCCGACTGCTTCAAGTACCGGAACAAAATCGGCCTCGACGTCGCCCTGGAGGCGCTGCGCGAGGCTTGGCACGAGAAGCGTATGACCAGTGACGATATCTGGCGCTACGCCAAGATCTGCCGCGTGGCCAACGTGATGCGCCCCTACCTGGATAGCCTGACATGAGTGTTCGTAACATCAGTGCGTCCGTCCGCGATCGGCTGCTCAACAAAGCTCGGGCCGAAAAACTGGACTTCAACCTGCTGCTGACGCGGTACGCACTGGAGCGCATGCTCTACCGCCTGAGCATCTCGAAACAGCGCGACCAGTTCCTGCTCAAGGGGGCGTTGCTATTTGATCTGTGGTTCGATGTGCCACACCGGCCGACCCATGACGCTGATTTTCTTGGTTTCGGTTCTGCCGAGATCCCGCATATCGAAGAGATCTTCCGGGATATCTGTCGTATCGAGGTCGAGGACGGGATCGCGTTTCAGCCTGATACCGTGAAGGCCGCTGAGATCCGCAAGGAAGCCAACTATGCTGGTGTCCGGGTTACGTTGCTGGGCATGCTGGACAGCGCCCGCTGCGCGGTGCAGATCGATATCGGTTTTGGTGATGCTGTTGTGCCCGGTCCGGACGAGGTCCACTACCCGGTCATCCTCAGCGAGATGCCGGGACCCCATCTGCATGTCTATCCCCGCTACACGGTTGTTGCCGAAAAGCTGGAGGCGCTGACCTCATTGGGCATGCTGAACAGCCGGATGAAGGATTACTTTGATCTCTGGGTACTGGCCAAGCATTCTGACCTTGATGGCCAGATATTGTCGCGGGCAGTTGCGGCAACCTTCGAACGCAGGCGCACAGACTTGCCCACCGGGGTACCCATCGGGTTGAGCGACGAATTCATCAACGACGCCCAGAAGGGCAAGCAGTGGCAGGGCTTCCTGCGTAAAAATGCCCTTGACCCGATGTCGCTGGCTACGGTGGTCGTCGATCTGCGCGATTTTCTGATGCCGGTGCTGGCAGCCATTGCCGCCGGTGGTAGCCACGACCATCCTTGGCGCGGCGGCGCCGGATGGCAGAAGCCATGACCTTGGTACACAACGTGGAGTTTGGTACGAGCTCAGGTGATTTCTGATGCGTGGCACTTGGTCGAAATCGATGGGGGGCAGAATTTTGTGTCAACGGGCTTTGCTGCAGAGGTCATGCATGGTGAGCTTTCAGGAACGCTGTCAGGGACAAAGTTATTCAGTACCGGTAGCGTCTGGAATCCTGAAATTGTCTATATCGATCTGAATGACTTCCGTGCTCTTCGATTTTTCTGACCCGAGGTCGGTGGCGTTGTGGAACCCGATTAACGATGAGGTGATGGGTGGGCGTTCTTCCAGTCAACTGCGTTACGACTCGATCGACCATGCCGTTTTTACCGGCCATGTCTCTTTCGATAACGACGGTGGCTTCGCCTCGGTGCGCTGCCAGCCCTGCGATCTCGGTGTGAATGGTGTCACTGCCTACCTGCTTGAAGTTCGCGGGGATGGCAAGTGTTACAAGTTCAATTTGCGCTCCGACAACGGATTTGATGGCGTCAATTACCAGGCTCGGTTTGATCCTCCTGCGGGAATCTGGACGACCTGCCGTCTCGCCAGCGGCGACTTTTTGCCGAGTTGGCGCGGGCGACCGGTTCCGGATGCGCCGCCGCTCGATACCGCCTGCGTGCGACAGATTGGCCTGATGATCGCCGACCGGCAGGAAGGTTCTTTTGCCTTGGCCCTGCGGTGGATCAGCGTGGAAATCGCCCACGCCAAAGCTGTGCCTCGCTCGGCGTAAGAACCCGCGATTGATCGGACGAATGAATATTAGACAAATCTGATATTCAGCGGCTATACTTGTAAGTAACTTATTACAAACAAGTGGACATGGCCATCAATTCACGACAATCAACCGCGTCTCGCCAGGCCGAAATCATCGCGACGGTGGTTCGTCTTTCCGCAGAGCGCAACCCGGCCGACATCACGACGACAGAAATCGCCAAAGCCATGTGCGTGACGCAGGGCGCGCTGTTTCGGCATTTCGCGACGAAGGAAGCCATTCGCCTGGCAGTTGTCGAGTGGATCGAGGCGCAGTTGATGGGCGAATTGATGGCTGCCCGGGATTCCGCTTCGGACCCGCTGACCGGCCTGAAAGCGATGTTCATGGCGCATGTCCGATTCACCACAAAATATCCGGGCGTGCCACGACTCATCTTTGCCGAACTCCAGCAGCCGGATACGTCGCCAGTCAGGCAGCACGTCCGCAAAATCATGCAGCACTATCGCCAAAATCTGGCTCAATCCCTTGCTGCAGCCATTGCGCACAAGCTGATTCGCGCTGACGTCCACTGCCAGTCGGCTGCCGCCTTGTTTCTGGGCGCAATTCAGGGCTTGGTCATTCAATCCATGCTGAGTGGTGCAACCGCGGAAATCGAGCAGCAGGCCGAAGGGGTTTTTCGCCTCTACCTCGCAGGTCTCGGGGCGCCGTCATGAAGCTCGATAGCCTCTACAGTCGCAAAGTCGGCCTCAGTCTTTTTGCGCTGCTTCTCCTTGTTGGCTTTGGATTCGTCATTGCCCGCTCTGGCCCCTTGGCGCCGACAAAGGTAACGACCACGCGGGTGGAAGCCGGCAAGGTGTCGCCGGCCCTGTTCGGCATTGGCACCGTCGAGGCTCGTCGCAGTTACTTCATCGGCCCGACTGTTGCAGGTCGCGTCCAGGCTGTCCATGTCGATGTCGGTGAGCAGGTGAAGGCCGGGCAACTGCTGGCGGAAATTGACCCGGTTGACCTCGATGAGCGGCTCCGCGCCCTCGATGCGGCGCATGCCCGTGCCGCCAGCGCGGTTGCCGCCGCCAAGGCCTCGCGCACGGACGCCGTGGCCAAGAAGGCATTGGCCGAGCTGAATGCCAGGCGCTATCGCGAACTCGGAGAAAAGCGTTTCGTCAGTGCCAGTGCGGTCGAGAGCAAACAGCAGGAACTGAGCTCTGCCCAAGCGGCAGTCGAAGCGAGCAACGCCAATCTGCAAGGAGCGCAACAAGAGGTTGTTCGCCTGCGGGCAGACCAGGATGGATTGCGCCAGCAAAAAGACAACCTGCGCTTGCTTGCGCCCCATGACGGCGTCGTTATCAGCCGGGATGCCGAAGCTGGTTCGACAGTGGTTGCCGGCCAGGCCATCGTCAGGTTGATCGAACCGGACAGCCTTTGGCTGAAGGTTCGCCTGGACCAGGGGCGTTCACGCGGTTTGGCGGTGGGACAGTCGGCTGCGATTGTCCTGCGCAGCAATTCCAGCACTCAACTTCCCGGAAAAGTCGTTCGCATCGAACCGCTCAGCGATAGCGTTACCGAAGAGCGGATTACCCTGGTGGCCTTTGAGCAGATTCCAGCCGGCCTGACCATTGGAGAAATGGCCGAGGTGACGGTGCAGACCGCAGCCGGCCAATCTGGGCTGACAGTGCCGAATGCCGCCATCAAGCAGACACCGCAAGGTGCTGCCGTATGGAAGCTTGAGGACGGCAGGCCGATCCTCGTGGCGGTCAAGCTTGGCAGCGCCAGTCTCGATGGTTTCGTTCAACTCGTCGCTGGTCTGGCCTCGGGAGACGAAATCATCGTTCATAGCGAGCGTGAGCTGAGCGAAGGCGGGCACGTCAAAATCGTCGAACAACTGGCGGGGCCGAAGAAGTGATCAGCCTGGCCGGTCGCGACATCCTTCAGTCCTGGTCGAAGTTCGTTCTCACCGGCATTGGCCTCGGCTTGCTGATCGGCGTGACCTTGACCATGGCCGGCGTGTATCGCGGCATGGTCGACGACGCCAAGGTGCTGCTCAACAACAGTGGCGCCGACTTGTGGGTTGTGCAGCAGGATACGCAGGGGCCGTATGCCGAGTCGTCGAGCCTCCGCGACGATGTGTACCGCGCCTTGCTCGGCTTGCCCGGCGTTGCCCGCGCGGCCAATGTGACCTACCTGACGATGCAGGTGCGCCAGGGTGATACCGATGTACGAGCCATGGTTGTCGGCTTTGAGCCTGGGCAGCCGGGGGAGCCTGGCTACCTGGTGGCGGGCCGCCATATCACCCGCAACCATTACGAAGCGGTTGCGGATATCAAGACCGGGTTTCAGCTGGGCGACACCATTCGAATTCGGCGGCATGACTACCACGTCGTCGGCCTGACGCGGCGAATGGTTTCCTCCGGCGGAGATCCCATGGTGTTCATTCCGCTCAAGGATGCTCAGGAAGCGCAGTTCCTGAAAGACAACGATGCCATCCTCAATGAGCGCGCGCGAACGGCCGCCAACCCCAGCCTCAACCGTGCGGGGGTGCCCGGGCTGCTTGAAGCCATCCAGTCGTCACAGAATGCCAACCGGAATGTGAATGCTGTACTGGTCCAGATTGCTCCGGGCGCAACGGCCGAAGCCGTCGCCCAAGAGGTTCGGCGCTGGAAGCACTTGCAGGCGTTCACCCGCGTTCAGATGGAGGAGATCCTGATCGCCAAGCTGATTGCCACGTCAGCCAGACAAATCGGCATGTTTCTCGTCATCCTTGCGGTTGTCAGCGCTGCGATTGTGGCTTTCATCATCTACACGATGACCCTCGGCAAAATTCGCGAAATCGCGGTTCTCAAGCTGATCGGCACCCGCAACCGCACGATCGCCAGCATGATTCTGCAGCAGGCGCTGGGGCTGGGTTTCATTGGCTTCCTCGTTGGCAAGACTGCGGCAACGGTCTGGGCCCCGTTCTTCCCGAAATTCGTCCTGCTGGAGTCCGGCGACACGATGCGTGGTTTCGTTGCGGTGATGGCGATTTGTGCGCTGGCCAGCACGCTCGCCATCCGCGCCGCCCTGCGCGTGGACCCGGCGACGGCGATTGGAGGCTGAAATGCCCGGTATGGGATTTGGAATTCGCATCGAAGGTTTGAGCAAGCGCTACGGGGAGGGCGATACCGCAGTCGATGCCTTGAAAGACGTCAATATGACGGTGGCGCCGGGCGAAGTGGTCGGGCTGATCGGGCCCTCGGGTTCCGGAAAAAGCACGCTGCTCAAATGCCTTGGCGCCGTCATTGAACCGACGGCCGGGAAAATGACGGTCGGCGATGAAGTCATTTTCGACAACGGCTGGAAAATAACCGACCTGCGTGCCTTGCGCCGCGACCGGATTGGTTTTGTGTTTCAGGCGCCGTACCTGATTCCCTTCCTCGATGTCACCGATAACGTCGCCTTGCTGCCGATGCTTGCGGGGCGCTCGAATGGCGACTCCCGCAAGCGGGCCAAGGAATTGCTGGAGGCACTCGATGTTGGCCATCGTGCGCAGGCGCAGCCCTCTCAGCTCTCCGGTGGCGAACAGCAGCGCGTGGCCATTGCCCGTGCGCTGGCGAACCAGCCCCCGGTCATCCTCGCCGACGAGCCGACGGCTCCACTTGATAGCGAGCGTGCCCTCGCGGTCGTTCGCATCCTCAACGATATGGCGCGCCAGTTTCAAACGGCCATCATCGTGGTCACCCACGACGAAAAGATCATCCCGACCTTCAAGCGCATTTACCACATAAGGGATGGCAAAACCTATGAAGAGGCCGGGCAGGCGCTGCATTGAACTGCAGCAGCTTCCCTGATGCGCGACTGGCCGGAGGCGCAAGTTGTTCGCGAATGACCCCATTCTTCTGGCTTGACTTTAAATTAGCAATTGCTAATATAAGCAATGTCTGAATTACAAAGAGATGGCCATGCTTCGCTTTGACATTGCGCCGGTTTGCTCAAACGCCTATCGCCTGCAGGCTGTGGTGAGCTTCACCATTGCTGCGATCTATCTGTTTACGCCTTATCAGTGGGTTTCCGCGCTGCTTGCATTTGGCGGGCTCTGGCGCGGATTCGTCTCGCCGCATCGTTGCCCGAGCTATCTGCTGTTTGCGGCGATTACGCGCAAACTCGGCCAGTCCAAGCTGATCAATGCCGGCGCCAAGATGTTTGCCGACAAGATTGCCGGCATCGCCGGTCTGGTGATGTTTCTGAGCTGGCTTTCCGGTTCCGCCATCGGCAGCATTCCAGCCGTTGCCATCCTCATCTTTGCCGCGCTGGATGTTGCTACCGGCTTTTGTGTCGCCTGCTGGGCTTATGCGCTTTGGTATCGCGTTCGAGCCACCTGAGCGCGGTGCTGCAACCGTGCCTGATCCGCTGCGGACACCAGGAGTAATTCGCCGGACATCGGGGAGGGGCCCATGGTCACAGCTCAATCCGGTCTGATTGCGCTCTCCCTGCTTGGCGGCGGCGTGGCTGCGCTCAACTGGGGCATCCGGCGCAGTCTGGCTGCGCCGCGCTTGCAGGGCGAGGAAGAACCCGAAGGAATTCCTTTCCGGACAGTTCGCATTCCAACCAGGAACGGGAAAAATCTCTTCGCCTGGATGATCCCGGCCGGGAAACGGTCGCCGTCGCTGGTGCTGATGCATGGCTGGGGCGGCAATTCGGCGGCAATGCTGCCACTCGTCGGGCCACTCCATGCCGGCGGCTACACCTTGCTGCTGGTTGACGCCCGCTGCCACGGCCGTAGCGACGGTGACAGCTTTGCCTCGTTGCCGCGCTTTGCCGAAGATATCGAGGCCGCGCTGTTCTGGCTATCGTCGCAGGAGGAGGCCGATCCGCTGCGCCTCGGCGTCATCGGCCATTCGGTGGGCGCGGGCGCTGCACTGCTGGCGGCGAGCCGCTATCCGGGGATCAAGGCTGTGGTCAGCCTGGCGGCCTTTGCTCACCCTGCCACGATGATGCGCCGGTGGATGCAATGGAAGCGGATTCCCTACTGGCCCTTGGGGCGCTACATCCTGGCCTATGTCCAGAAAGTGATCGGCTACCGGTTCGATCGGATCGCGCCGTGCCGGACGATTGCAGCCGTCGATTGCCCGGTCCTCTTGGTCCACGGAAGCGAGGATCGTGTCGTTCCTCTGGACGATGCAAAGGCGATTTATGGCGCGCGTCGCAGCGATCGTGTCGAGCTTCTTGTCGTTCAGGGGAGCCATGACGACTACGGCGACTTGAGTCAGCCGATCACCGAACTGCTGGATTTCCTGAAGCGGAATCTCGCACAGGTGGCGACGCTCCACGAGCGGGGAGCATCAAACGGGCAGACTAACGTTCGCCCTGAGTAGCCCGCGCAGTGGGCGTATCGAAGGGGCCCTAGCGCACTCAAGCGAGCAATGCAGATTCATTTGCCGCCTTGATTTTTCGCGCCCGACGCGCCCCCGGCTCGCGGGGGGGCCGACCCCTTGGCAGGCCCCGGGCGCTTGTGCCCCCTGTCTCAGGCCCCCCCCCCCCCCCTGGGCCCCCCCCCCCTCCCCCCCCCCCCCCGCCCTGCGGGGGCCGGGGCGGAAAACCGGGGGGGCGGGCGGCGGCGGGCGCGGCGGCCCCCCCCAGGGCGGGGGGCCGGCCCGGGGGCGGGCCCCTCCCCCCCCCCCCCCCCCCGGGGGCGCCCGCCGGCCGCCCGGCCGCCCCCCCCCCCCCCCGAAGCGGGCGCGGCCCGCCCCGCCCCCCCCGGCCCCCCGCCCCCCCCCCCCCCCCCCGGCCCCCGGCCCGCGGCCCCCCCGGCCCCCCGGGCCCGGGGGGCGGGGGGCAGCCCCCGCGGGGCCCCGGCCCCCCAGGGCCGCCCCCCCCCCCCCCCCGGCCCCCGGCGGGCCCAGGGCCCGGCGGCCGGGGGCCCACCGCCGGGGGGCCCCCCGGCCCCCCCCCCCCCCCGCCCCCCCCGGCCGGCCCCCCCCCCCCCCGCCCCCGGGGGCCGCCCCGCGCCGCCGCCCCCCCCCGGGCCCCCCACCCGCCCCCCCCCCCCCCCCCCCCCCCCCCCCCCCCCCCCCCCCCCCCCCCCCCCCCCCCCCCCCCCCCCCCCCCCCCCCCCCCCCCCCCCCCCCCCGGCCGACCGCCGGTCCGCCCACCAGGCCCCCCCCCACAGTATTTCAACCCGCCCTTGTTGCGGCAGCGAAACGCCGCCGAGCAGGCCGAGGAGAGTGCTCTTGCCGCTGCCGCTCGGGCCGTGGAGGAAAAGCCGCTCGCCGCGGGCGACCTCGAAATGCGGGATACGCAGGCAAGGGGCGGGTTGCGTCGGCCAGCGGAAGACCAGGTCGACAACACGCAGGGCCGCGTCCGTCATGGTGCTTTACGCATCCCGATGGGCGGCATTACCAGCGCAGTGCCGGCTGCTTTGGTGTCAGTCTTGACGCCCCCTGGCCGCTAGGTCCGACGCGCTGGGTTTCAAGGCGATAGAGTCGCTTGAAGTGTTTGAACAGCGTCGTATCGATGGCCTTCAGTTCGGCAGCGTTGGCGCATTCAAAGGTGTAACTGGCTTCAATGTCGGCATGTTCGATATTCGCTGCCTCTTTTTTCTCGGCGGCAAACGGCAGTGCCACGGTGGCCACCTTCAGCGCGCACTGCGCTGCCGGGCTGGGAATGAAGAGCGACGTCGCGTCATTCAGGATCTTTCCCGCATTTTCCAGTGCGGCGCGTTCCTGCGGTGTTTTCGGAGCGTGTTCAAAACCGGTGGAGGCATCGAGCGGCAGCGCCAGCGCGAGGCTGATTCGCCCCTTGTCGATGCGCACATCGAGGCTGCCTGCACCGTGAACGTGACCTTTTGCCGCATGCGCACCGCCGGTGGCAATTGCGAGAAGCAGGAAGAGTTGGCGCAGTTTCATGTCGGTAGGTCTTTTCAAACCCGTGGATATCAATGCGAATGCGCGCTGCCAAAGGCGATGACGGCTATGCCCAGGGCCAGCAGCACACTGTGCCAGCCTACCGATGTAGTTTCGCGCTTCAGGCGTGGCATCAGGTCGGCAATCGCCACATAAAGGAAACTGGAAGCGGCGAGGGTGATGATGACGGGAATCCACTCACGGGCATTGTCGAGCGCGAGGTAGCCGACGATGCCGCCGGCAATGGCCGTCAGGCTGGAGATGCCGTTCCAGAACAGCGCGCGGCTACGCTTCCAGCCGGCGGATAACAGGATGGCGAAGTCACCGGCTTCCTGCGGTACTTCGTGGGCGATGATGGCAAAGGTTGTCGTCCAGCCGAGTGCCGGATCGGCGAGAAAGGCGGCCGCAATCAGGAGACCGTCGGTAAAGTTGTGGAAGCTGTCGCCGATCAGGATCAGCATCGTCTCCCCGTGGGCATCATGGGGCTGGTGGTGGGCGTGATGATGGCTGTGGGTGTGGTCGGTGCAGTGCTGATCGTCTTGATGGGTATCGATTTCGCCAACCCCGTGGTGGGCATGGCGCCAGAGAGCAAATTTTTCCAGCGCAAAGAAACCAAGGATGCCGCCAAGCAGCAGCGGAAATACTTCATGCGGCGTCAGGCCCATTTCGAGGGCTTCCGGCAGCAGGTGCAGCATGGCCATGGCCAGCAGCAGTCCGGTGGAAAAACTGACGGTGAAGGCCAGCCATTTGCGCGGCAGGCCGAACATGATCAGCGCCGCAGCGGCAATGCTCAGAACGCCACCAAGCAGGCAGGCGAGGACAATCTGCAGAAGCAGGGGAAGTGACATGGGGTCTCTGTATTGGACGATCTGGCGGTTTGCAGACCGCCTTTTTGGCTGGCGCCATTCAATCACAGCCCTGGATTAAACGCAACATCGTTGCATTTAATCCAGGGCTGCAGGTGCTGACGAAAAATGGCGGGAGGCTGAGTGCCTTCGCGCTTCTCCCTCCGCGTGTACGGCGGGCGCTAGTGATGCTGGCGGATTTAGGGGGCGTGGAATTCTGGCGGACTGCTTTCGAAGCAGTGCCTGAAATCCCGCGGCGTCAGGTGTTCGGTGTGCAGCTACAGGCAGGAGATCCGGCAGGAAATCCGCGTATGCAGCCGAATTCAGCGTGCGGGGTGAAATTCAATATGACTGAATTGAAGCCAAATACTTTTCCGCCAAGCGTCATGGCGCAGAGGCTGACGTTCGGGTTGTCGGGAACAAAATCAACGACGCACATGGCTTTGCCGCCAGGGTGGCTGCCACAGAGCAGGGTCATGTTGAGGATTTCACCGAACTCGGAACAAAGCACATCGACCGACTTGCGCAGTTCGGGCCCGTTCTTGCAGGAATTCAACAGCGCCTGAATCGCCAGCGGATTTTTCATGCCTATGTGCCTCTGTCAGTCCCAGCAGAAAGCACGGATATCCCGAATCATTTCGTGCAGGACTTTTCGTGTCTTGTCATGCAGGCTGTAGCAATGTACCCGGCGATCTTCCGAGGTCATTCGCTTGAGCACCACGCGTTGCCGCACCAGCCGCGCCAGCCTGCGCTTCAACGTTGATTCTGGAATGGAAGAACTCAGCACCAGCTGCTTCAAGGTCAGACAATTTCCGTTGTCCTCACCGGCGGCAATCTCGAGCAAAATCTTGAAATCTTCCCTTGTTCCAAATTGCTCGATGTGTCTTGCGGCCAGCTGATTGAATGTTCTTAATCTTTTGACATCCATGGGGATCAAGGCCACTTGTTATTCGTCGTATGACGATTGTCGGGTCTATCGCCAAATGCCTCAACACATGATTAATACCAGAATGAGCCGACTTCATAGATCGGAAACATAATCGAAACGAATTTTGATCTACAGCAATTCAGTGTTGCGGTGACCGTAAGGTGGGCTGCAGCAAGGCGGGTAATGGCTTCCCTCGCCGACGTCTTCGATGCCGCTTGGCATACTCATGCTGAACGAGAACGCGGGTGCCATTCAGCCGCGCATGCGATTCAGAATAGCGAAGGTTGCGGTGCCATCAAACTGGAAGCCTTGACGGTGATGCGTACCAGCGAACCGTCACCGCGTGCAGCTTCGACGATCATGTAGCCGCCACTGGCTTCGGCAACGACGCGTACATTCAAGCCGCCGCGTGCGAGCTTGCCGGCGGTGTTGAAGTAATGCGCCAGTTCTCCGGGTACGGGAACCCATTTCGGTTTTCTTGCCATGACGTCCGCCTGTGGTCTTGTGGTCGATTTGTCTGCCGACACTGTGCCACAAAGCGTGCAGGGCATGAAGGGGCTGCGGCATGCGATAATCGGCCCTGTAATAAAAGAGACAATCATGCCCCACAGATTACTCAAAGTTCCCGAGCGCGGCATGCTCGACGCCTATGCCGCCACGCTGGCTGCGCGCGGCTATGCGGCCGATGCTGCCCAGCAGGCTGCAGCCAGCCGGTTGCAGCGCCTCTACACCGAACTGCTCTCCTTCAAGGTCTCCCGTCGCAGCACTTTCCGGCGCCTGCTGTCGCGGGCCGAGCCGCCGCGTGGTGTTTATTTCTGGGGCGGCGTCGGCCGCGGCAAGAGCTTCCTGATGGACTGCTTCTATGATGCCGTGCCCTATCATCGCAAGCGTCGCATCCATTTCCATGCCTTCATGCACCAGGTGCATCGCCAGCTCGAAGAGCTGAAGCATTCGGGCGGCGATGCCGATCCGATGGATGCCCTGGCGGCGCGCATTGCGCGTGACGTGCGCCTGTTGTGTTTCGACGAATTCCATGTCTCGGACATTGCTGATGCGATGATCCTCGGTCGTTTGCTCGAATCGCTGTTTGCCCGAGGCGTCATCTTCGTCATGACCTCCAACTACCCACCCGAACGGCTATATCCCAACGGCCTGCAGCGCGATCGCTTCCTGCCGACCATCGCCTTGATGAAGGACCGGCTGGATGTGCTGGAAGTCGAGGCCGGGGTTGATTACCGGCTGCGCACGCTGGAGCAGGTGGAGATTTATCATTTCCCCGCCGATCCGTCGGCAGAGGCGAAGATGGCAGAGTATTTTTCTGCCATCGACGGCGGAGAAGGAACGCCCGGTGGCGAGATTGAAGTGCTAGGGCGGATGATCCCGACGCGGCGGCGCGGTCACGGCGCCATCTGGTTCGACTTTGCCGCACTGTGCGGCGGCCCTCGCTCGCAGAACGATTATCTTGAACTGGCGCAGGCTTATCACACGGTGCTGATCTCCGGCATCCCGCGCATGAATGCCGCCCGTTCCAACGAGGCGCGCCGTTTCACCTGGCTGGTCGATGTCTTCTACGACCACAAGGTCAAACTCATCGCCACCGCCGATTGTGAGTCGGATCAGTTGTATACCGAAGGCGTACAGTCGAGCGAATTCTTCCGCACCGTCAGCCGCCTGACCGAGATGCGCTCACGCGAATACCTTGCTCTCCAGCACCTGGCCGGCTAACGTGGTGGAACTGCCCGCTGGAGACTGCCCATGAAGACTTTGCTTGCCTTGCTGTGCTGCCTGCTGTCGATATTGCCGTTGCCGGTGACGGCGCAGCAGGAAATGGAAATCATCCCGCTGCGCAACCGAACGGTCGATCAGGTGATGCCGATCATCCGTCCGCTGGTCGAGCCGGGGGGGGCGCTTTCCGGCATGAACAACCAGTTGATCCTGCGGGCCTCGCGCAAGAACCGCGACGAGATCAAGCAGGCGCTGGCAGCGATTGACACGCCGGCACGCACGCTGGTTATCCGCGTCACGCAGAACCGCGATGCGGCCATGAACCGCAGTGGCGCCGAGGCCTTCGGCAGTGTCGGTAACGACCACGTTCGCGTGACCCAGTCGCCGACGGGCGTTGCTGCCGGTGGCGGTACCGTGGTCATCCGGCGCGGCGACTCGGTGGTTGGCGGGCAAGTGGTGGAGACGCGCAGCACGCGTACGGCCAGCGCCGCGCAGTCGGTGCAGGTGGTTGAGGGCGGCAAGGCCTTCATCAATGTCGGCCAGTCCGTGCCGTTGCCCATGCGTCAGGTGGTGGTCGGGCCGGGCGGTGCCATCGTCACCGATTCCGTCGTTTATCGCGATATCGGTCAGGGTTTCTACGCCGAGCCACGTCTGGCCGGCGACCGCGTCACGCTGGAAATCAGCCCGCAGTTCGATACGCCGGGCAACACCGGCTATGGCAGCGCCAACACGCAGCGGTTGTCGACCACCGTATCGGGGAGAATCGGCGAGTGGATCGAGCTTGGTGGCAGCGGCCAGCAGGCCGCGGGAAGCAATCGCGGCAATCTTTCCGTCGGCACGTCGGATGTGCGCGACAACCGCAGCGTCTGGCTGCTTGTCGAGGAAGTGAAGTAGGCGGGCGGCTCCCCCGCAAATTGCCGGATAGCCTGCCGCTAGGCAATACCCAGCATCCGGTACAGCGGCAGCCGTGATTTTTTGAATTCCTCGGCGCGCCGTTCGAGTTCCTGCAGGTTTTCCTTGTCGCCGTCGAGCGCCTTGCCGTCGCGCGTCAGGCTGACGCCGGCGCGCTGCAGCGCCGCCCAGGCGAATTCCGGTAAAGGTACTTCCGACTGCATGGCGGCCAGGAACAGCACGTCCCCCCGTTCCACCTCGATGCCGCTGCCGACCACCGGCGAGGCAAGCGCCGCGACATAGCGGCCGGCGACGGCGCGTGCCAGCATCGCCCGGTTGATCGCGTCCGCCCGTTCGCGCATCGCCACCGTTGGCTCGGTCGGCTGTACGGCCACCAGATAGCGCAGGCAGAGCAGCAGATTGATGGTGTCGACGCAGACGCTCGGATGCAACCCCGACAGGGCAGGTAACGCGGCGAGCATTTCCACGGTGCGCGGTCCTTTGGCCAGTTCGGCAAGAATCGGCTCGCACGCAGCGCGATCAAGCGTCACCGCACCGACCGGAAGGTGTGCGTCGAAGGCGCAGTCTGCCAGCGGGCGGCGCAGCGCGAGACGCAGCTGCCGATAGCCGGCATCGAGGTCTGCCGGTTCCAGGTGGCGGGCACCGCGCACGAAAATGTCGCGCCGGAACTGCGTGTTCACGGCGAAATCCCTGATCATTTCGCGCATGGCCGGATCCTTGGCCGACTGATACAAGGCGGCGGCATCCGGCGGTATGGAAAACAGGGGGAAGTTGTTGGCGAGGGTAGTTGAACCGGCGAAGCCCAGTTTGGCAGCAGCCATGTCGCGCACGACATCGGCATGGTGCAGGGCCACCCAGTTCTCGGAAGCGAACTCGTGCACCAGATAGGCGTCGTTGAGATCCCAAAGCCCTGCCAGCTGCTCCTGCGCCACCGGGTTGTGAACGAAGTAGGCGGCGCCGGCCTGCTCAAGCGACTTCAGGAACTCGCGGGCTGCGCCGAAGCGTTCAGCCAGCGTTTCGGCGCCGTGTCGTGCGGCAAATTCGAGCATTGCACGCTGCATGGGCGCTTTCGGTGCCCAGCCGGGTTGCGCATTGTATGAGATATAGACCACGCCGCCCGTCTTCAGCAGTTTGCGGATCAACGCCAGGATGTGGGCACGGTTCTCCGTGCTGACCCAGCTGTAGATGCCGTGCAGGACAATGTAGTCCATCGGCGGCAGGTCGCGCGCGAGGAGTTCGGCGAAGCTGTCCTCGAAGAGCTCAAGGTTGTCGAGCGCCGCACTGTCGGCGAGTGCGCGTGCCCCGAGCACGTGCGATGGATTGAAATCGTTGCCGTAGAAACGACCCTGCGGCTGCATCGCCGCCAGCATCGTCAACGTGACGCCTTGCCCGAATCCGAGTTCCAGGTAGTTGAAGCCGGCTTCCGTTTCCGGGAAAGCGATGCCGCGATGCAGGAGCGCGAGGTTGAGGTGCGCCGGTGCCAGATCGGGAAAGCAATCGGCGATGTACTCGATTTCCGTGACATACCCTTCCGACCACTGTGCCATGCGCCATTTCCTTCCTGACCGGGATATGTCATTCATGTTGCCGGGGTTTGCCGGATGAGGCAAGCCGTTAGCGGCCGTCACAGGTAGTTCGGATGCTCAGGCATTGACTGTCCCGACCGTTGGACTATGCTGCAGGTATTCCCGGTGGATAATAATTCCGGTGCTGCTCGTTGTTCCGCATCACCGCATTTCTGTTCGGAGTCTTCACCATGCGCAAAATTCTCGTCGCCGCCAGTTTTCTGCCCTTCGCCGCTACAGCCGCTCCCGTGGAACCCGGAACACCGGCTCAGCAAGCGTTTCCTACCTACTCGATCGATTTTCGCCAGGGCGTCCTGCTGGCGCAGGTCGAGTTGAACAAATCCGCTGCCGATGCTGCAGCCGCCGAAGGCATCAAGACGACGCTTGGTGGCTACAAGGATCAGGGAAAAATCGGGAACAGTGGCAAGGGTGGGGATGCCTACACCGCCGGTGGCTACAAGGAACAGGCCAAGACGGCGGTGCGGGCAATGGCAAGGACAATTCAGGAGGTGACCGGTACACCGCCGGTGGCTATAAGGATGAGGCCAAGACGGCTGGAGCTGGCAAGGATCAACAGGGTGATGGATACACCAGCGGCGGTTACAAGGAACAGGGCAAAACGGCCGGGGCCGGCAAGGATGCCTCGTCAGCGGACGACGGCTACAAGACAGCCGGGGGATACAAGGATCATAAGGATGCCGGTGCCGGCAAGATGGTCGGCGATGGCTACAAGACGGCCGGCGGATTCAAGGAAGGTGGTGCCCCAGATGCTGGTGGCAAGGCGCTCGGCGGCATGTCGGAATACATGAAGAGCGGCCGTGGCGCGCCGCCGGGACTGGAAGGCGGGGTGACGGCTGGCGAAGGCAAGATCACGACGACCCAGGGGGCGGACAAGTGGCGTCCGGCGGGCGGTATCAAGAGCGAGGAAAACGCCATGGGTGGCAAGCCCGTGGCGGAGGGCATCACGCAAGGCGGGCACAAATTCGACGGCCCGCTCAAGGCCGGCGTTCTGGAATCGCCGGTGGGCGGCAAGACGCTGCTGGCGCCCGCGATGCCCGTAGAGACCATGAAGATGGCGCCGATGCCGGCGCCGATAGCACCGGCTGCAGGCGCTCCGTTGGCAGCCCCGGCTGTCATCGCGCCGCAACCTGTCCTGCTCAAGACCCCGACGATGGTGCCGTCGGTTCTGCCTACCAAATAGTCTCGTTGGGTCGGCGGCGGCCCGCACTCGCGCGCCGCCGATAGTGCGGAGTGTTTCGTTCCGCTTCAGTCCCTCGTCAGGAAGCGCTCCAGTGCTTCCGCTACCTTTTCCGGCTGGTCATGCTGCAGGTTGTGGCTGCTAGCCGTGATCGTTTCCACCTGTGAATTCCTGAAGCTGGCGAGCCGTCGCAGGCGCTCGTCGGGGTCGTTGCCGAAACGTTCATGGACGAAGCCATCGTCTGCCTCCAGCATCAGCACCGGGGCCTCGATCGCGCCCCAGCAGGCCGTCTGGTCGTCGATGCGGTAGAGGATCGGTGCCGGCACCCGGTGCCAGGGGTCGCAGGCCATCTGCACCCGCCCGTCGTCGAGCACGCGGCTGAGTGCGTGTGCGAGATAGGCGGCTTTTTCTCCGCTCAGACGAGGATTCACCTGCTGCATGCGCCGCTGCAGTGCCGCGTGGTCGGCATAGGTGTTCAGGCGCGGCGTCGTGCCGAGATGATCGAGCCACTGCCCGAGCTGCTTGGGCGCATCCTTCGACACGGTCGCCATCAGGCCGAGAAAGTCGAGCATGGCCACCTGCGACACCCGCTGCGGCCGGGCGCTGGCGTAGATTGCCGCGATATTGGCGCCCATGCTGTGGCCGACCAGGCGGGCCGGCCGGTCCGGCGAATAGTGTGCGAGCAGCGCGTCGAGGTCGCCGTAGTAGTCGGGGAACCAGTACGGTCGGCCCAGCCATTCGGACTCGCCATAGCCGCGCCAGTCCGGCGCGATGACGTGCCATTCCTGCTGCAGCGCTTCGACGAGGAACTGGAAAGTCGGCGACGAATCCATCCAGCCGTGCAGCAGAAAAAAGGCCGGCGCATCTGCAGCGCCCCAGTGGCGGACGTTGTAGCGCAGGCCGCGGATGTCGCGTTGTTCGGTGCGTGATTCTCGGTGTTGGGTCATCGGATTCTTCAAGCAGGAAAACAAAGAAAAAGAGCCGCGGGCCTGACTCCCCGCGGCCCCTATCGTCCGGTCGGAGATCAGGCTGCCTTGAGTGCCTGATCCAGATCAGCGATCAGGTCCTCGATGTGCTCGATGCCGATGGAGAGGCGGATCATGTCTTCCGATACGCCAGCCTTCTTCATTTCTTCGGCGTTCAGCTGGCGGTGCGTGGTCGAGGCTGGGTGGCAGGCCAGCGACTTGCAGTCGCCGATGTTCACCAGGCGGGTAATCAGCTTCAGCGCGTCCTGGAAACGGCCGCCGGCTTCGATGCCGCTGCAGTTCGTGCCTGCTACGCCAAAGGTCAGGATGCCTGAGGCGCGGCCGCCCATGTATTTCTCGACCAGGTGGTTGTCCGGGTGCTCAGGCAGGCCGGCGTAGCTGACCCACGACACCTTCGGATGGTCCTTGAGATACCAGGCGATCTTGTTGGTGTTGGCGCAGATGCGGTCCATGCGCAGCGCCAGGGTTTCGCAGCCCTGCAGGATCATGAAGGCATTGAATGGCGAGATGGCGGCGCCCATGTTGCGCAGCGGCACGACGCGAGCGCGGCCGATGAAGGCCGCCGGGCCGAGGGCTTCCGTGTAGACCACGCCGTGGTACGAGACATCCGGCTCGTTGAGGCGGCGGAAGCGCTCCTTGTGCTCGGCCCATGGGAATTTGCCGGAATCGACGATGATGCCGCCGATGGAGTTGCCGTGGCCAGCGATGTACTTGGTCAGCGAGTGCACCACGATGTCGGCGCCATGTTCAATCGGCCGGCACAGGTAGGGCGAGGGCACGGTGTTGTCGACGATCAGCGGGATGCCGTGCGCGTGCGCGATCTCGGCCAGCTTCTCGAAGTCGGTGATGTTGCCGAGCGGGTTGCCGACCGATTCGCAGTAGATGGCCTTGGTCTTGCCGTCGATCAGCGCTGCGAAGGTCTCCGGCTTGCTGTACTCGGCAAAGCGCACGTCGATGCCGTATTGCGGCAATGTGTGCGCGAACAGGTTGTAGGTACCACCGTAGAGCGTCGACGCCGAGATGATGTTGTCGCCGGCTTCGGCAATGGTCTGGATGGCGTAGGTGATGGCCGCCTGTCCCGAGGCCAGCGCCAGACCGGCGATGCCGCCTTCAAGCGCGGCGATGCGCTTCTCCAGAACATCCGTCGTCGGATTCATGATGCGCGTGTAGATGTTGCCCTGCACCTTGAGGTCGAACAGGTCGGCACCATGCTGCGTATTGTCGAAGGCGTAGGAAGTGGTCTGGTAGATCGGCACGGCCACCGCCTTGGTGGTCGGGTCCGGGCTGTAGCCGGCGTGGACGGCAAGCGTTTCGAGCTTCATGCGGGCGCCTCGCGTAAGGATTCTGGGGTGATTTCAGCCGAGGATTTTAGCATCGCAAAGCGATACGGGGCTCGTGCCGTCTGGCGCGAGCCCCGTATCGGGTGGCTTGCTGTCTATCTCAAAGCATGACCAGCCGGCCGTTTTCAAGACGCACCCGGTCGCCGTTCTGCAACTGGGTGGGCGTGGTTTCGTTGTAGCTGCGGGTGCTGCCGTCGTCGAAGCGGACGGTGATCTGATACTGCGTCTCGCCGCGCACACGCTTTTCTACTTCGTGGCCAGCGAAGGCGCCGCCGGCTGCGCCAACCACGGCCATGGCTTTCTTGCCGTTGCCGCCGCCGATCTGGCTGCCAAGCAGGCCGCCGAGGACACCGCCGGCAACCGCGCCGAGGCCGGTGCCTTCGCCCTTGTTGCTGATCTCCTGCACGCTCTGGATGGTGCCGCAGCTGTTGCAGATGGCCGGTGCTGAATTGCTGGCCGGGCGGGCATTCTCGACGTAGATCCCGTTATCGCTGACCGGCTGCGTTGAAGAAGCCGCAACGCGGGTGTAACGCGGTTGCGGGGCTTCGTAGTTTGCTGCCGCCTGTTGCGTGGCGCGCGGCGTGCTCGTGCTGCGGCGTGCGGCGGACTTCGGCTCGACGGTAATTGTCGAACCCGCGGGCACGTTGATCGTCGCTGGCGATTCGGCCTTGGTTACTGTCGCTGGCGCAACAGCGGCCAGCGGAGCGCCAGCTGCATTTTGCATGGTTGCGGCATTGCTGCCGGGCAGCCAGCCGGCCAGCGCGGCAACCCCGGCCAAGCTCAGGACGGTCACCGACGCAGCGGCAACAATGATCATCGGGTGGGTTTTGCGAGCAGTTTCCATGGTTTTGTCTCCAGACAGGGTGTGCAGCGATTAACGCATGAACAGCCCTGTTCCGGAGACCCCGGAAACAAACGCTTACAACTCGTTACGCCTTGCCGGACAAGGGATTTCAGCGGTTGACGTCGACTACCAGCCGGCCGCGAATCTTGCCTTCGAGCAGTTCTCCGGCTGCGACCACGGCGTCACCCAGCGCAATTTCGCGAGTGATGGCATCCAGTTTGGCAATATCGAGGTCGCGCGCCAGACGCTGCCAGGCTTCGAGGCGAACGATCTGTGGCGCCATGACACTGTCAATGCCGTAGAGGGTGACACCGCGCAGGATGAACGGCGCGACGCTGGAGGGGAAGTCCATGCCCTGGGCGAGGCCGCAGGCTGCTACTGCACCGCGATATTTCGTACCGGCGCAGGCGTTGGCCAGCGTGTGGCTACCGACGGCGTCGACGACTCCTGCCCAGCGCTCCTTGGCCAGCGGTTTGCCGGGTGCGGCGAGCTCGTTGCGGTCGATGATCTCGGTAGCGCCGAGAGCCTTCAGGTGTTCGGCTTCACTGGCGCGACCGGTGGAGGCGACGACGCGATAACCGAGTCTGGCCAGCAGCGCGATGGCCACGCTGCCGACACCGCCGTTGGCGCCGGTGACCAGAATCTCGCCGTCCTGTGGCTTGAGGCCGTGCTTTTCCAGTGCCTGCACACAGAGCATGGCCGTATAGCCGGCGGTGCCGATGGCCATGGCCTGTCGTGACGTAAAGGCTGCCGGCAGCGGCACCAGCCAGTCGCCGCGCACGCGCGCCGTTTGTGCCAGGCCGCCCCAGTGGGTTTCGCCGACGCCCCAGCCATTGAGCACGACGGCGTCGTCTGCCTTCCATTCAGGGTGGCTGCTTTCAATGACCGTGCCGGCAAAGTCGATGCCCGGCACCATCGGAAACTTGCGCACTACCGGCCCCTTGCCGGTAATGGCCAGGCCGTCCTTGTAGTTCAGCGTGGACCACTCGATGCGCACCGTGACATCACCCTCCGGCAATTGCGCTTCGTCGATCTGCTGCACGGCGGCGCGGTAGCCGGCGTCGTCCTTGTTGATGAGGATTCCGTTGAACATGGGGAGCTTCCTTGTTGGTTTTGGCTTGGTTCCAGCCGCTTATTTTAGCCCGGTGTGCAGGCTTGCGGCGTTGCGACGATGGCTTCGGCATCGCGTTTTTCGACGCGCTTGAGCAGGAGCAGCAAGAGGGTGCCGGCAAGCATTGCGCCTGCCGCCAGATAAAGGCCGGAGGCATAGGTGCCGGTGCTGGTGGCGAGCCAGCCGGTAATTGCCGGGGCGAGGATCTGTGCCGTCCCGTAGGAAAGCGTCATCCTGCCCATCATCTTGGCCGGGCGCGTCGGGTAGTAGCGGCCGGCCATGGTCAGTACAAGGCTGACCATGCCGATGAAAGTACCGCCAAAGAGCAGGGCGCCGAAGAAGGTGGCGATCAACCCGCCAACCACGACCGGCAGCAGGATGCCGACGATCTGCAGCACTGCCGCGAGGATCAGCGCGTTCAGGTCGCCGGTGCGGCGGGCAATGAAATCCCAGTTGATGCAGGCCGGTGCCGCCGCCAGACCGATGGCGAGGAAGGCCAGCGTGCCATGGCCGGAAAGCCCCGGCAGTCGATCGACGATGGCGACGATGAAGGTGGCGCTGACCACGTAGCCGATGCCACAGCAGAAGTAGGCGGCGAGGAAGATACGCATGAAGAGCGGGCTCGGTGGATTGTCATGCATCGCCTGTCCGGACTTGGTGACGCCGCTGCGGTCCGGTGCTGGCAGCCAGCGTAGTGCGGGGATGATCAGCAGGCAGCCGATGGCGGTGAGGGCAAACCATTGCTCGCGCCAGTCCAGCCAGTGATTCATCAGGGCGACGACGGCGGCACAACCGGCAATACCGAGGCCGACGCCGGAAAAGTGGATGCCCAACTCGCTGCGGTGGTTGTGACGGATCAGCCAGTTGAGAATCAGGCCGGTGCCGAGCAGCATGGCCGCGGCGCTGGAGAGGCCGGCGAAGAAGCGCGACAGCGACCAGACGACAATGTCGTTGCTCATGCCCATGACGGCGGTGCTGAGAATGGCCACCACCATGCCGATGCGGTACAGGCGGTCCTTCAGCACCAGATCGCTGATCAGCGAGGCGATCAGCGCGCCAGAGAGATAGCCGGCGTAGTTGATGGCGGCCAGCCAGCCGGCTTCGGCAATGCCCAGCCCCGCCTGCTGCTGCATCAGCGGCAGCAAGGGGGTATATGAAAAACGGGCAACGCCCAGGGCCAGAAGCAGGCTGAAGATGCCGGCACTCAACACCTTGATGCTTTCGCGCTGCGTGCTCATTTGCGGCTCATTTGCGGTTATCCCGATCACTTGACACGCGTACGATAACCGGTGTAATCTATCTCAACAATTGAATTATCAAGAACATAACGTTCGTTTAAAGAGATACGTTATGGAACTGGTTGCCCTGCGCACTTTTCAGGCGGTGGTGGAAGAAGGCGGCATCCTCGCCGCTTCGCGCAAGCTGAACACGGTGCAGTCCAATGTCACCGGCCGCATCCGCCGGCTGGAGGAAGAGCTCGGTGCCGAGTTGTTCTTCCGCAAGGGGCGTGGCCTTGAACTCGCTCCTTCCGGTCGTGTACTGCTCGAATACGCCCGGCGCATGCTGCAGCTTGAACGCGAGACCAGCACCGCCGTCAAGCAGGCGGGCGAATCGGCCGGCGAACTGCGCATCGGCGCCATGGAAACCTTCGCCGCGCTGCATCTGCCGAATGCACTGAAAGCGGTTCGCGCCGCTCACCCGCGTGTCGAACTGCGCGTGTTCACCGACACCACCGCCACGCTGGTGACCGGCGTGCTCGAACACAAGCTCGACTGCGCCTTTGTTGCCGGGCCAGTGGTGCACCCCGATCTGGCATTCGATGCGCTTGTCGTCGAGGAACTCGTGCAGGTACACGCCAAGGGGGCCGACCCGGTGCTGCAGCCGCTGATCCTCTTCCGTGAAGGCTGCGCCTACCGTACCCGTGCGTTGGCCTGGCAGCGCGCCATCGGCCATGCCACGTCCGACGCCATGGAATTCGGCACGCTGGAAGGCATTCTCGGCTGCATCGCCGTCGGCCTCGGCTGGACGCTGATGCCACGCCGGGTGGTCGAGCAATCCGCACACGCGGCCGATCTCGTTGTTGAAGCCGTGCCCGATGAAATCGGCCGGGTGCCGACGGGGATGGTTCGCATCAAGAACGGACCATCGATGGCCGCCGTGAAAACGCTCGGCGATGCCGTGGCCAATGCTGCGCGGTCTGGGCAGCGCTGACCCACCGGTAGATAGACATGAGCGCTTCAAAGCCCTGGTTTCTTTACCTGATCGAATGTGCCGACGGCAGCATCTATACCGGCATAACGGTCGATGTCACAGCGCGCTATGAAGCGCATTGCAATGGCACAGGTGCGCGCTATACGCGCTCGCATGTTCCGGTGAAGCTGCTGGGGTTTGAGGCGCATCCGGATCGCTCATCGGCCTCGAAGGCCGAATACCGGATCAAGCAGCTGACTGCAGCGGAGAAACGGACGCTGGCGGCCGAGCTGCTTCCGGCTGGCCAAAGCAGCGTCTCGTAGCGGGCGATGGGTGCTGTTTCCGGTTCAGGATTTTGCTGAACCTGCCTTGAGTTTCTGCACCACCCGTTTGATTCCGCGAACGACATCGATGGGCCGGAGCCTTTCCTTTCGCGGTGTCGCGTGAATGCGGATTTCAACAAAAAAGTTCTCGCGCAGCAGCTTTGTTATCTGATCCGGAAGTTCGGTGCCGCTGGCTATTTTCAATGCCCGGCTGGCCTTGCGCTGGCTGCCGTCAGGGTTCGTGATGACATGATCCTTGGTGCACACCGGCAGGATAACGCTGGCGGCGTGCACCAGCGTCCATTGATCTGGCAGGTCGTAGCGGCATTCGCAGAGGATCTCGCCGGTTCCTGCCGAGACCCCCTTGATGCGATCGATCACGCTGAAATAGATGCTGCCGATAAAGGTCTTTATCTGAATGACATCGCCGCGCTTGATGTTCGACATATTGACCTGCGTCACCTGCAAAACTTCAAATTCGTCGAGGGATCCCTTGAATCTGGCGATCTGCAGCCGTGCCCGGTTCTGCTCCATGCCGAGCGGCGCTGCTGCGCCCCGTGCCGCTGCTGGCTGAAAGTTTTCGTCGTGTTCTTGCCCGAGCCCCGCAGGGAGGGCGACATCCATATCGATCGTTTCAATCTGCGCATCGGCGAAAGCCGGGTGACTGTGCTCGATCATGTTGAGAGCATCACCCCCGAATTGCATCGGGATCGCATCGGCTGCCCTGCGCTCGGGATAATCGATCGGTGCTTGGTCAGTAGTCATGGGCAAATTCGTTGTGAGCGATCGCGACAAGGGTCAGTGTATCGGTGGGAACACGCGGAAGTCTAACGTTCACGAGCCGAGTTTGGCTGCCGCTGCTTCGGCTTGTCGAGAAAGCGGGTCGGGGCGAGGGCGTCGGCGAGTTTGCGTTCGAGACTTGGCGGCGTCCCTTCGAGGCTGTCGGCGATCAGTTCGCCGGCCATTGCCGACCAGACAATGCCGCGGGCGCCGAAGCCGTTGACCAGCCACAGACCCGGCGGGGCGGCTTCGTTGCCGAGACGGGGCACAGCACCGACGATGGGCAGGCGGTCCGGCGAGGCGGGGCGAAAACCGACGCGGCCGGGCAGCGTGGCGATTGTTTCCGGGGGGATATCTTTGGTGAAACCGGGGAGGATGAAATCGAGCTTGGCCAGGTTCTCGGCGTGGTCGGTGTCACGCACTTCCGTCACATCGTCACGCATCAGGAAGGTGGCGCCGGTGTAGCGCTGGCCGTCGATTTCCGGGGTGACGTAGCCGAGGCGGCAGACCACGCAGCGCGGCGCTGAGCCGGCCTCGGCGGGCAGGTGCGTGACTTGCCCGCGGGCCGGGAAAATGGGCAGCCAGTCGCCGAGCAGGCGGCGCGCATCCGAGGCGTTGGCGATGACGAGATGCGGTGCTTCGGCAAGGAAAACGCCTGCGGCGTTGAAGGCGCGCCACACGCCGTCTTCATGGGCGATGCGCTCGATGCGGGTGTCGTAATGCGTGGCGATGCTGGCCGCGTACTGCAGCAGGTTGGCGTGGCAGTAGTTGGCCGGCGAGACCCAGGCACCGCCGGGAAACCACCAGCCGCCGGCATCGACCGGCCAGCCGCACAGGTCGCTGGCTTCGTCGCGGTCGACAAAGCGCAGGTAGTTGGCGGGCGGGTTCTGGGCAGTAACAATGTCTCGCTGCGTTGCCTCATGCACGGCATCGCGGGCGAGGTGCAGTACGCCGGTCTTGCCCCACAGCTGGCCGGTTTTTGCTTGCAAGCCGGCGTCTTCGAGGGCCTGCAGATGCTTGCTTGTGGCGAGAAATCCGGCACGGGTGAGCTGGGCGAGGAGCTTGTCGTCGCGCGCGGGTAAGGGGCGCAGTACGCCGGCACAGTTGCCGGAAGCGCCTTCAGCAGGGCCGGCTGCGGCGTCGATCAGCGTGATCGTGTAGCCGCGGGCAGCGAGGCGGTTAGCGGTGGTGGTGCCGGCCAGACCGGCGCCGAGGATGATGGCGTGTTTTTCGGGGGCGAACACGGTGATGGAGTCCTTCGATACGCGCTGCGCGCTACTCAGGACGAACGGCAAAAACTCCCACCGTTCGTGCTGAGTAGGCGGCAACGCCGCCATATCGAAGCATGGTTAACCCCCAGCAGTTGGGTGGTTACTCGTGCCGCATTTGTGGAAACAGAATCACATCGCGAATATTGGGGCTGTCGGTCAGCAGCATAACCAAGCGATCAATACCAATACCGCAGCCCCGGTCGGCGGCAGGCCGTATTCGAGCGCACGGATGAAGTCAGCGTCGTAGTACATCGCTTCTTCGTCGCCGGCATCCTTGGCCTGAGCCTGGGCCTGGAAGCGGGCGGCCTGGTCTTCGGCGTCGTTCAGCTCGGAGAAACCATTGGCGATCTCGCGGCCGACAATGAACAGCTCGAAGCGCTCGGTGATCTCCGGGTTGGCATCCGAGGCGCGCGCCAGCGGCGAGACTTCGACCGGGTAATCGATGATGAAGGTCGGTTCCCAAAGGTCGGCTTCGGCGCAGGCTTCAAAGAGTTGCAGCTGCAGGCTGCCGAGACCGCCGGGTTTCACCGTTTCGCCGAAGAAGTTGATCTTCTTCTTGATCCAGTCGATATCGGTCAGCTCGGCATCGGTGAAACCGGGGTGGAACTTGCGGATGGCTTCGCTGATGGTCAGGCGGTGGAAAGGCTTGGAGAGGTCGAGCACGCGGCCCTGGTATTCAAAGACCTCGGTGCCCAGCGCCTCACGGGCGGCGTGGCGCAGCAGGCCTTCGGTGAAGTCCATCAGGCTGCGGTAATCCTGGTAGGCCTCGTAGAACTCCATCATCGTGAATTCGGGGTTGTGGCGCGGGCTGATGCCTTCGTTGCGGAAGTTGCGGTTGACCTCGAACACCTTCTCGAAGCCGCCGACGACCAGGCGCTTGAGGTACAGCTCCGGCGCGATGCGCAGGAACAGCTCCATGTCGAGCGCGTTGTGGTGCGTCTTGAAAGGCTTGGCCGAGGCGCCGCCGGGGATCGGGTGCATCATCGGCGTTTCGACTTCGAGGAAGCCGTGGTCGACCATGTAGCTGCGGATCGACTGCACCATGCGGCTACGCGCCAGAAAGGTGAAGCGCGATTGCTCGTTGGTCATCAGGTCGAGGTAGCGCTGGCGATACTTCTGCTCGGTGTCGGTGAGGCCGTGGAACTTCTCCGGCAGTGGGCGCAGCGACTTGGTCAGCAGGCGGATTTCGCTGACCTTGATGGTCAGCTCGCCGGTCTTGGTCTTCATCATCGTGCCGACTACGCCGACGATGTCGCCCAGATCCCAGTGCTTGAAATCGGCGTAGACATCTTCACCGACGGCATCGCGGGAAATGTAGAGCTGGATGCGGCCCGACATGTCCTGGATGGTGGCGAAGCTGGCCTTGCCCATGACACGCTTGAGCATCATGCGGCCGGCGACCTTGACCTCGATCGGGTTGGCTTCCAGAGTTTCTGCATCCTTTTCCGAATACAGCTCGTCGAGCTTGCCGGCCAGGTTCTCGCGCGAGAAATCGTTGGGGAAAGCTTTCCCCGTCTTGCGCCATTCGGCCAGCTTGG
Source organism: Candidatus Proximibacter danicus (assembly GCA_016710885.1). Classification (GTDB taxonomy): domain Bacteria; phylum Pseudomonadota; class Gammaproteobacteria; order Burkholderiales; family Rhodocyclaceae; genus Proximibacter; species Proximibacter danicus. Next base: position 64,830 of record JADJUC010000008.1, on the reverse strand, counting down.
CGCGGCGTTCGGCGACGAGCTGGTTTTCGTCCTGGGCAGGAGCTTGAGCTGGGGTATTGGTCTGGTCGGACATAGGGAGTCTCGCAGTGTTGTCTGGTGAAATTACGACAAAATCAGTTGGCGGCCTTGACGGCGGGTTGCTGCTCGGTTTCCGGCATCGCATCCTTGAGGGCGCGATTGAGCAGGAAATCGCTGCGCTCCTTGGCCGGCGTCTTGCCCAGCCAGCGTGAAGCCGCCATACGGTGGTCGCCCGGTGCGCTCATGTCTGGCGGCAAAAAGAAAAAGCCGGTGATCGACTGATCGGCCGGTTCGTAGAGGATATAAAAACGCTCATCCTCGCAGCCGCTCTTCGGGTTGCAGGCCGACATCAGGATCAGCGTCTGGCCTCCCAAGGTCACGGCTTCGGCCGGGTGTCCGACGGAAAGGCGCTCTGTCCACACTGGCAAATCCTGATCCTTGATCGTTGCTCGGTAGGCCTTGGCAAACGGCTTTTCCTTCTTCAACAGGTTGGCCGGGTTCTTGCCGACAAAGCTTTCCAGCCCGGCGGCGTGGGCGTTGAAGGCAAGCATGGCAAGTGCGGCGGAAAGAATGAGGGTGAAGCGTTTCATCGATCAGACTCCTTGTTTCAGGCTGGCGGCGATGAAGTCGTCGAGCAGGTCGCCATCGAGCACGCCCTGCGTATTGCCGACTTCATAGTTGGTACGAAGATCCTTGATGCGCGACTGGTCGAGCACGTAGCTGCGAATCTGGTGGCCCCAGCCGATGTCGGACTTGGCGTCTTCCAGCTTCTGCTGCTCGGCCTGCTGCTTGCGCAGTTCGTGCTCGTAGAGGCGGGCGCGCAGCATTTGCCAGGCTTCGTCGCGGTTGCGGTGCTGCGAACGGTCGTTCTGGCACTGCACGACGATGTTGGTCGGGATGTGCGTCAGTCGCACCGCCGAGTCGGTCTTGTTGATGTGCTGGCCGCCGGCGCCGGAAGCGCGGTAGGTGTCGGTGCGCACGTCGGCCGGGTTGATGTTGATCTCGATCGAGTCATCGACTTCCGGATAAACGAAGACGCTGGTAAACGAGGTGTGGCGGCGCGCGTTCGAGTCGAACGGGCTCTTGCGCACCAGACGGTGGATACCGGTCTCGGTGCGCAGGTGGCCGTACGAATAGTCGCCGGCAAAACGCACCGTGGCACTCTTGATGCCGGCTACGTCGCCTTCGGATTCTTCGAGCACCTCGACGGTGTAACCCTTGCGTTCGCCGTAGCGCACGTACATGCGCAGCAGCATCGCTGCCCAGTCCTGCGCTTCGGTGCCGCCGGCGCCGGCCTGGATTTCGAGGAAGCAGGGCATCGGGTCCTGCGGGTTGTTGAACATGCGGCGGAATTCGAGGGCGGCAACTTTCTGCTCGATGCCGTCGGCGTCGGCCTCGACGGCGTGCAGCATCTCGTCGTCGCCTTCGTCCTTGCCCATGTCGAAGAGTTCGCGGCTGTCGTTGAGCCCGGCGTCGACGGCTTCGAGCACCAGCACGATGTCTTCCAGCGACTTCTTCTCGCGCCCGAGTTCCTGGGCGCGCTTGGCGTCGTCCCAGATCTTCGGGTCTTCCATCTCCTTGTTGAGGAGGGTCAGGCGTTCACGCTTGTGATCGTAGTCAAAGATACCTCCGTAGCTCGCCACTGCGCTGGGCAATGTCGGCGAGCCGGTTGGCGATGGCATTTAGCTGTTCTGCTTCCATGATGGGGTCGGGGTAGGGTAAAAATGAACCACGAATTATAGCGCGAAACCCCGACTCTCCCGGCGCCGGATACAGGGACGGATCAGCAAGCCCCATCGATAGTGACGAGCTTTTGGAGAGTATCTCGTGGCTTGTCGATGGCGCCCTCCGGGCGTTCGCCCTAGCGATATACAGGATAGATGCGGCACAAGGCTGCTACGTGTTTTTGAACCTGCTTTGCGACCTGTTCTCTGTCCCCAGCCTCCAGTGAGTCCAGGATGTCGCATATCCAGCCGGCTAGCGTTTCGCATTCCTCCGTGCCGAAACCTCGGGTCGTCACGGCGGGTGTGCCGATGCGTAGTCCCGACGTCACAAAGGGACTGCGCTGGTCATTCGGCACCGAATTCTTGTTTGTCGTGATGCAGGCTCCGCTAAGGGCAGCGTCTGCATCCTTGCCGGTGTAGGGTTTTGTAGAAAGGTCGATCAGGATCAGGTGATTGTCGGTACCGCCGGATACGATCCTGTAGCCACGGCACAGGAATATGGCGGCCATTGCGCGGGCGTTTACCACGACTTGCCGCTGGTAGCTCTTGAACTCAGGTGACAGGGCTTCCTTGAAAGCCACGGCCTTGGCGGCGATTATGTGCATCAGGGGGCCGCCCTGGCTGCCCGGGAACACCGCAGAATCAAGCTTTTTGTAGAAACTCTCGTCCTGCCCCTTGGCCAGGATGATTCCGCCGCGTGGGCCGCGCAGGGTCTTGTGCGTGGTGCTGGTCACGACATGGGCGTGGGGTAGCGGGTCCGGATACTCGCCGGCAGCGACCAGGCCGGCCACGTGAGCCATATCTACCCAGAGAATTGCCCCTACCTTGTCGGCGATGGCTCGCATGCGTGCCCAATCCTTGTGCCGTGAGTAGGCCGAGAAGCCGCCAATAATCATTTTCGGGTGGGTTTCGTGTGCGATGCGTTCCATTTCGTCGTAGTCGATCAGTCCCGTTTCTGGATCAAGGCCGTAGGAAACGATCTTGTAGTGCTGTCCGGAGAAGTTCGCTGGGCTGCCATGGGTGAGATGACCTCCCTGTGAGAGGGCCATGCCCATCACGGTATCGCCGGGATGGGTCAGCGCCAGGAACACCGCCGCGTTGGCTTGGGATCCGGAGTGGGGCTGAACGTTGGCGTAGTCGCAGTTGAACAGCTGCTTGACCCGCTCGATGGCCAGACGTTCGGCCACGTCTACATTCTGGCATCCGCTGTAGTAGCGCTTGCCCGGGTAGCCTTCAGCATACTTGTTTGTAAACACCGAATTCTGGACAGCCATCACCAACGGGCTGGCGTAGTTCTCGGAGGCAATCAGTTCGACGTGCTCTTCCTGTCGGTATTCTTCGTTCTGGATTGCTTCGAATAGTTCAGGGTCGAAGTCAGCGAGCGTCAGGGATCTGTCATGCATGGAAGTGTGGTCCTATGGTCTGTGAGGTATTGGGTTCAGAAGCTGATCAACTTGCGGACTGCTTGCTGACCGTCGGAACTGGGGACTGAGTGCATTGCGCTGGTGTCTGGTCTGGCTGAGGCAGTCGGCCATTGAGTGCCGCATAGGCGACGAGGCCGATCATCAGGCCCCAGAATGCGCCACCGATACCGAACAGGGTGATGTTCGCTGCGGCAGCCAGAAAGGTGATCAACGAGGCTTCACGGGTTCTGACGTCGGCCATGGCGCCGGCAAGGCTGCCGCCAATGGTGCCAAGCAGTGCCAGACCGGCCAGCGTGGTGATGAAGGTTGCCGGAAAGGCCATGAAAAGCGCGGCGAGCGTCACGCCGAAGATGCCGACGAGGATGTAGAAGACACCTGCGGCGATGCCGGCAATCCAGCGTTTCGACGGATCTTCGTGGGATTCCCTGCCAGTGCAGATGGCTGCCGTGATGGCGGCGATGTTGAAGGCATGGGAGCCGAATGGCGCCATCAGCAGGGAGCCGATGCCGGTGACGGTCACGATCGGGTTGGCGCTGGTCCTGAATCCATCGTTGCGCAGCACCAGCATGCCGGGCATGTACTGGCCGGTCAGGGTAATCAGAAACAGGGGCAGGGCGATGCTCAACAAGGCGTTGAGCGAAAACGCCGGCGTGGTGAATACCGGTGCGGCGAATTTCAGTGCCACGCCGGAAAGGTCGATGCGTCCCTGAACGAGCAGGAAACCGAGTCCGAGCACCAGAATGCCGACCACGGCATAGCGTGCGGACAGACGCTTGAGCGTCACGTAAGCCACGATCAACAACCCCGCCAGCAGCGGATCGACATTCATGCCGCCGAAGGCGCCGATGCCGAACTGCAGCAGGATGCCTGCCAGCAGACCAGCGGCTACGCCGGGCGGAATCAGACGGATGAGTTTATCGAAATAGCCCGACAGCCCGAGCAGGACGAAGGCTGCAGCCGAAATCAGATAGGCGCCTACGGCCTCGGCGTAGGGGGCTGTCGCCAATGTCGTGACGAGGAATGCCGCCGCCGGCGTCGACCAGGCGGTGATGATCGGTTCGCGGGTGAGCCAGCTGAGGATGATCCCGGTAACCCCGACACCGATTGAAACGGACCACACCCACGAAGCCGTCATCTCCGGGTCGAGACCGGCCACCTTGGCAGCCTGGAAGACCAGTATGAAGGTACCGCCGTAGTTGACGATGACCGAGATCAGCCCGGCTACAACGGGGTGGGTAAGGTCGTTCAGCCGGATCGGCGAAGGAGAAGGTGTGGTCATGAGCTGCGTTCCTGACGATAAGGTTTGATCAGACTTGCACGCTAGTTTTATAGCTTTAAAATGGCACGTTGCGCCCAGCCAATTAATTGATTAAAGGCAGACCAATTGTTCAAGCATGCTCAACTCGAATCGGTAAAGACCTGGCTGAGCGATCCTGCTTACAGCAGCTTCCCGCTGCATGCGCGAATCCAGCGCGCCATCCGGCAGCTGATCCTCGATGGCGCCCTTGAAGCAGGCAAGCCGCTGCCGGCATCGCGCGGGTTGGCACTTTCTCTGGGCGTTTCGCGCGATACGGTCGAGTCGGCCTACAGCCAGTTGCATGCAGAAGGATTCATCGAACGACGTGTGGGCAGCGGCAGCGTTGTCTCGGAGCGGGTGCAGCATTTGCCAAAACGCAGTGCGCGGCAGTGTTCCGGCTTCTCGCCGCAGCAGGTCCGTCTCAGCCAGCGTGGTGCGGCCATGGTTCAGGGCGGTGGAGTGGGTGAGTCTCTGGCACCGCGTCCGTTCGAGCCGGGTGTTCCGGAAACGCGCAGCTTTCCGCTGCAAATCTGGGAGCGGTTGCAGCGCCAGGTACTGAAGGAGTACGGGACCAAAGCCCTGGCCCATAGCCACCCACAGGGAATGGCGCCGTTGCGGCGTGCCATTGCCGACTACATCAATCTGGAACGGGGGGCTCGTGCCACGCCAGAGCGTGTTCTGGTGCTGACCAGCTCGCAGCAGGCGATGACGCTGTGCGCTACCGTGCTGCTCGATGCCGGTGACCGGATCTTCATCGAAGATCCGGTGTACGTCGGGGTGCGCAAGGCATTCGGCGCCGCCGGTCTGGAATGCGTCCCCGTTCCTCTCGATGCCGAGGGTATGAGAGTGGATTGCCTGCACGATGCCGCGTCATCGGCCAAGGCGGTCTTTCTGACGCCTTCGCATCAGTTCCCGACCGGTGCGACCCTGGCGCTGGATCGGCGGCTCGCGGTCATCGAATGGGCGCGACAGCATCAAGCCTGGATCATCGAAGACGATTACGACAGCGAGTTCCACTATGCCGGGAAGCCCACGGCCTGCATACAAGGGCTCGATGCGTACGACCGGACGATCTATATCGGCACCTTCACCAAGTCCCTGTTTCCCGGGCTGCGCATCGGCTACATGGTCCTGCCGCCGCAGCTCGTGGCACCGATGACGGTGGCGCGGACCTTATTGGACGGGCATAGCGCATCGATTCCCCAGCTGACCTTGGCGCGCTTCATCGACGCAGGGCATTTCGGCGCCTACGTTCGCGCCATGCGGGGCGTCTACGCCGGTCGGCTCGATGTGCTGGTGCGGCTTGTACGCACGCACCTGAGTGACGATGTCGAACCCAGGGTGCCGGTGGGCGGGCTGCAGATGCCTTGCCTCCTCACCGGAGACCTGCCGGAACGCAAGGTTGTCGAATCGGCGCGACAAGCCGGGATCGAGCTTCTCGGGCTGACGGCACTGCATGCATCGAGCGAGCAGAGAGCCGGTTTCCTCATGGGATTTGCGGCTTACACGCCAGATGAAATGAAGGCGGCGGTAGAAGACCTTGCAAACGTGTTCAAGGTGCTCAAGCCTTGATTTGCTGCACGTTCTGCAGGTGCTCGATCATCAACTGCACGCTCTGCACGCCGTTGTATTCATTGATGCTGAGGCGGTAGGCGGCATGCACCTCGTGGCCGGGCGTGGTGCTGAAGTTGAACTGGATGGCGTCGAAGCGCAGCTCACCCAGGCGCAGCCGCAGCTTGAGGTGCTTTTCCTTGAGCACGCGCTGCGACTCGACCTTGAAGCGGCCCTCGAACAGCGGCGCGGGAAAGCCTTGCCCCAGATCTGTTCTTCCAGCAGGCGTGCGGTTTCCAGCGAAAAATAGGCGCTTTCGAGGCTGCCGTCGGTGTGCAGGCTGCGCGTCAGGTCGTCCTCGGCCAGTAGTTCGCCGGCAACTTCGGCAAACAGATCGCGGAAGCGCGGGAAGTCGGCTTCGTCGATGGTGACGCCGGCCGCCGCCGCGTGGCCGCCGAATTTCTTGAGCAGGCCCGGCGCCCGTTTCGAGACCAGATCGAGCGCATCGCGCAGGTGCAGGCCGGGGATCGAGCGGCCCGAGCCACGCAGCTGGCCGCCAGTTTCGTCAGCGCGAGCAAAGGCGAACACCGGCCGGTGCAGCTTTTCCTTGATGCGCGAGGCGACGATGCCGACTACGCCCTGATGCCAGCTGGCGTCGAACAGCGCGATGCCAGCGGTGTCTGCGACATCAATGCTCTCGACCAGCGCCAAGGCCTGCTCCTGCATACCTGCGTCGATCTCACGGCGTTCGCGGTTCAGCGCATCGAGCTGCTGGGCAATGTTCAGCGCGCGGGCCGGGTCGTCGGTGGTGAGGCATTCGATGCCCAGCGCCATGTCCGAAAGACGCCCAGCGGCGTTGAGGCGCGGGCCGAGCATGAAGCCGAGGTCGAAGCCGGAGGCCTTCATCGGATCGCGGCCGGCGGCGCGGAAGAGGGCGGCGATGCCCGGCGTCAGCTTGCCTTCGCGCATGCGCTTGAGGCCCTGGCTGACCAGAATGCGGTTGTTTCGGTCGAGCTTGACGACGTCGGCGACGGTGCCGAGTGCCACCAGGTCGAGCAGGGTGGCGAGGTTGAATTCCGGATGTCCGGAGCCTTCGGCAAACCAGCCGCGTTCGCGCAGTTCGGCGCGCAGCGCCAGCATGACGTAGAACATGACGCCGACGCCGGCAATGCATTTCGACGGGAAGTCGCAGCCCGGCTGGTTCGGGTTAACGATGCACTCGGCCGCGGGTAGTGAGTCGCCCGGCAGGTGGTGGTCGGTGACCAGCACGGCAATGCCGAGTTCGGCGGCGCGGGCCACGCCTTCGATGCTGGCGATGCCGTTGTCGACGGTGACGATCAGGTCCGGCGACATGGTGGCTGCCAGATCGACCACCGACGGCGACAGGCCGTAGCCGTGCACGAAGCGGTCCGGCACCAGATAGTTCACGGTGGCGCCAAAGGCGCGCAGTGCGCGCAGGCCGACGGCGCAGGCGGTGGCGCCGTCGCAGTCATAGTCGGCGACGATGACGATGTTGGCCTCGGCCTCAATGGCGTCGGCCAGCAACACGGCGGCGTCGGCCGCATGCGTCAGGCTGGCCGGCGGCAGCAGCGACTTGAGCTCGTAGTTCAGCTCGTCGGCGCTCTCGATGCCACGCGTGGCGTAGATGCGCGCCAGCAGCGGGTGCAGGCCTTGCTGTTCGAGTTGCCAGCTGCGGCGCGGCGGGACTTCGCGGGGGATGATGCGGGTCATGCGTGTTCTGCCAACGACGTTGCCAGTGTCTTGAGCGGCTGCGGCCGTTTCCACAGGCGCCATACGTCGCTGCGGCTGGCCTGCCAGGAAAGCGCGCCGTAGATGGTGCTGGCGCGCAGGCCCAGCGTCAGCTTGCCAGCGCGAACCGCCGCCAGCAGCGGCGCAAACCAGTTCGCTTCCAGCGTGATCATGCCTTTACGCCAGGCGTCGGCATCCTCGTACTGCACGGCAGCCAGCAGGTCGTCGATGACCACCAGCGGGTTGTCGGTGTTTGCTTGTGACAGCAGCGCGTCGAGCGAAGCCGGCGTGTCGTGGCAGGCGATGCCGGCGCAGCGGGCCAGGCCACGGGCCAGCGGGTGGCTGGCCCAGACGCTGTCGAATTCCGTCTTCAACCCTTGCGGCAGTTGCCCCGGCCCCCACAGCCACAGGCTGTTGATGGCCAGCTGGCCTGCGTCGGTGCGCGCCTCGTTGCTGGCCTGGCTGTGCAGCAGCATCTGGGCTTCGTTGAGCAGCTTGCGCAGCCAGGCGGTGCCGGCCTCTTCGGGCAGCAGTTGTTCAACGCGGCGGCCGGCCATGGCTGACAGCGGCGGTGTCTGAAAATCGGTCTTCACCGCCAGCCGCAAGTACCAGCGGTCAGGTGCAGCGGCGTGGAACTCGCCGATATCGGCGAAATACTGGTTCAGCGTGGCGGTGAGTTGCACGGCTTCCTCGGCGCTGACAGCGATGGTGGCACCGTCGGCAAGGATCAGCCGCTCCTGGTGGAAGCGCAGGTGCACCGGGTCGGCACAGGCCCAGTGGTGATCGCCCGGCACAACGCCGCTGATCTCTTCGCCAAGCAGGCGCAGCGCGGCATAGGGAGCAAACGGGTCAAGGCCGAAGCTTTCGGCAATGGTGGCATCGAAGGTGGTGCCGGCCGTACTCGGTCGCGAGAAACTGGCGCGCGCCAGCAGGGTGGCCAGCGCCGGGCAGGGCAGGTCGCCCAGCGCAGCGGTATCGCCGGGCTCGGGCCAGATCAGTTCGGGAATCAGCAGGGTGAGGCGCATGGGCCGTTAATCCGGTGGGGCAGGGAGAGGAGGCGAAGGGTGAAAAGTGTACCTTACTTCGTAAGCTTGCCGCGACCCGTTGGTTGCCGGGGAGTTGCCGGTAGTGGCCGGGGTTGGCCCCTTTTTCTACCGGAACGGTGCATGATCCAAACAAGGCCCGCAGCCGGGCAGCGGACGATTCAGGAGAAAATCAGCCATGACCACAAGGATCACCGTTGCCGCTGGCGAAATCAGGATCGGCGACATTATTTACAACGGCCTCGGCACCAGCAAACACCCAACCGATACTTGGGAAACGATCACGCAGGTTAATTCGGTGGATGGACTGGTTCAGCTGATTACGGGCAGCCTCGACGGCCCTCATGGTGAATTCTGGTTCGAGCTGGAAGAATCCGTGGTCGTGATTCGCCATCCACCGCCTGAGCCCGAAGCAGTTATCGTAAAACCCCATAACAAGCGCGCTCACGGGCATTAGGGCCGCTCGGCTTGCGTCGCCCGGCGACTGGTGCCAGCCCCTTGCGGGATCATCGGACTCATGACAGTGACAACGGGCAGCAACTCGGCCTGAGCCGACCGTGGGCCTGCGATCTATATCGGGCGGCAATGTGCCGGTAATCGGCCGTTCAGCTCACAATCGCATCGCAAGTTCCGGGAGAATGGAACTGTGACATGAATGAATGCGCTTCCTAAAGAACAAGTGCTATTTGGGTGACTCCTCGTAATACTGTTTGAGGGACGAATACCGTTGAGCTCGGGCACTCCGCACCTTGGCCATAGCCTTGTCGACGGGAATTCCACACTGGACTAATGCCTCTGCCGCAATCATCAGCCCCCCTTCGATGACCTCGGGAATCACTTCAGTAGCGCCAGCTCGTTTCAATTTCTCGACAGTCGTATCGTCGGCGGCGCGCACTACCACCGGAATATTTTTTCGTTCTTGGCGAACCAACTGAAGCACTCGCTCAGCAGAATGGACATCATGGTATGCCACGATAACTGCTTGGCATCGCCCGAGACCTGCAGCTTTCAACACTTCCAGCTTGGCGGGGTTTCCGAACACGAGTACCCCACCTACAGGTGGCGTTTGCTTAATGGCTGCCGGGTTAAGGTCGATCGCGACGAAAGGAATGTTTTCATCTGCAAGAAAACGGCCGATTTGCTCCCCGGTCCTTCCGTATCCGCAAAGGATTACATGGTTTTCTTTACCGAAAGAACCCACGGCAATGCTGTGAATGTCTTTTGCTTTCTGGCCCCAGTCATTTCGAGTCCGTTCCCCGGTCCTGTCTACTACCCAGGCAATCAGGAACGGAGCAATGAACATGGATACGAGTATCGCGGACAATGTCAGCTGAAAGACATCCTGCTTAACCAGATGCAATGCGAAGGCAAGCTGTATCAAGACCAAGCCGAACTCACCCCCTTGAGCCAGTTGCGCCGCTGTACGCATACTGACCTCGCGGGGGCTATGAGCAACTTTGGCAACCACGAGAACAACCAAGCCCTTACCGCCAACCAGCAACAAGACCGCCAGGAGCAGCGCAGGAAGATGCGTGACGACATAAACGACATCCAGCATCATTCCAATGGTCACGAAAAACAAACCCAGCAGGATGTCCTTGAAGGGGCGAACATCCGCTTCAACCTGATGGCGATACATGGTCTCCGAAATCAGCATGCCGCTGATAAAGGCGCCGAGGGCCATGGACAATCCTGCCGCATGGGTTGCGTATCCAAGCGCGAGAACCACCCACAATGTAGTCAGAACAAACAGTTCTTCTGATCGACGATGAGCAACGACATCTAGTAGCGCCCTCATTGGCCGCTTTCCCAAGCCAATCAAGACCACCAAGACGATCACCATTTGCATCAAGGCCAATCCAAGGCCCGAAGCGAAATCGGCCTGGGGGCTTGGCTAGCGCGGGAAACAGGATGAGGCAAGGAACAACGGCAATGTCCTGAAAAAGGAGCACACCCATCGTTTGCCGTCCCGACCTGGAGTGAAGCTCGAATCGCTCAGAAAGCATGCGTGCCACAATGGCAGTCGAAGACATTGCCACTGCGAGGCCAACCACCAACCCCACCTCCCAGCGCTGCCCATACCAAATCACCGAAGCCAGGATGGTTCCTACGGCAGTGATTCCGACCTGGGCTCCACCAAAGCCAAATACGGTCGATTGCATTGCGCGCAGACGGCTGACACTGAACTCAAGGCCGATGGAGAACATAAGGAAAACAACACCGAACTCGGCAAGCGAAACAACTTCTTCAGTGTTCGAGAGCAGTTTCAGGCCGTGCGGACCCAGCGCGATCCCAACCAGAAGGTACGCCAGTAGCGAAGGGACCTTGATGTACTGAGCTAGGAAAACCAATACCTGGGCGGCTGTGAGCAAGGCAATCACTGCCAGAAGCATGCTGCCTTCCATCGCCTGATATTCGCCTTAGAGGGAGAGAAATTTCATCGACAGTCTATTTCTTGAAGCAGTTGTCCGCGAAAGGGCGAAACGCACAATTCCATTGAAAACCACTGTTCGTCGAGTAAACAAGGATGGCGTGATTGGATAACTCCCTCGCTGGCAAATCCTTTTTCGTCGCGTACTCATCGTCCCAGAAAAACTGAGCATGACAGAACGAACCGGGACAAATAGACCTCAGTGCAGTCCAAACCCTTGCGTCCAGGCTGACTTTAGATTGCCTGTCGAGTGTTACCACCTTGGCAGCACCGGCCTGCCCGATAAACTGCCAACCGGCATTAGTTTGGGCACGAGCATGTCCGAAACTCGCAATGGTGATCACCAGTCCTACGATGACCAAGCGGAATGCGCCAATAAGTGGCGCCGCTCGAATTTCCCAATACATTGTGTTGTTCATTTGGTTACGTCACCCAGCACGATCAGAGACTGCTTCCTATCGCCGAACTTGGCTTTTTTGGTCCCTGACTATAAGTTATCATCGGTCCGGGTGTCTAAATCTATTTGACCCGGTTTAGACAGGTATTAGTGTCGGTCGGGCCGCCGCACGAGGATCGACACATGCCAACCCCACTTCTGGGCCTCACCACTCGGCGATTAACTTGCCCCCAAGGTTTCGTTCCCTTGTTCAAGGGTTTAAACCGGGATTTTCTGCGCCAACCCCATTTCACGGGTGAAGGGGTGATGTTGCCGCCCGTGGAATTCGTTGGCGTTGCCAATATTTGCCTTGGCACCATCAACCACCTCGTAACTGTAGCGTTTTGCCGTCATCTACGTTTTACGGCCCGCACTGCCATAAGGAACCACGACAGCATCATGAGTCACTGCAACGAGGCACCCACCACTATTAATCAGGAGCACCTAGGTCGCATGGATCATCTGGTTCAAATCATCCTGCTGTTGGCAGTGAGTGTGACGGTGATGGTCGCTTTCCAGCGGCTGCATATTCCCTCCAGCCTTGGTTACCTGCTCGTCGGCCTGATCCTTGGCCCCCACACCGCAGGGCCAACCGTGCATGTCTCGGAATTCAAGGTGCTCGCGGAATTCGGGGTGGTTTTCCTCCTGTTCTCGATCGGGCTCAACTATTCGCTGCCGCAACTGCATGCGATGCGTCATCAGATTCTTGGGTTGGGTACCGCACAGGTCGCCCTGACCACCGCTGCCGTAGCCACATTGCTGTGGATGACGGGCCTCAGTCCCGCAGTGGCCTTCGTCATCGGTGCCGTCTTCGCTCAGTCATCCTCCACCATCATCGGTCGGCAACTTGCCGAGCAGGGTGAAGACGCTACCCCTCACGGTCGGCTCGGCCTCGCCATTTCGGTGTTTCAGGATGTCACGGCCGTGCCATTCCTGATCCTGATTCCGGTGCTGGGCGCCGCCACGGGCATGAACGCGCTCGCCGCTGAGCTTGGCTGGGCCATGGCCAAGGCCGTACTGGCGTTCACCCTGGTGTTTTATGCCGCACGCTGGGCCTTGCGACCACTTTTCCACCTGGTCACCGAACGGCGTTCCGCCGAATTGTTCACCCTCACGGTCTTGCTGGTGGTGCTGGCAGCCGCCTGGACGACCAATAGTCTGGGCTTGTCGCTCGCGTTTGGCGCCTTTCTGGCGGGCATGATGCTCGGTGAAACCGAGTTCCGCCACCAGGTGGAGTCCAGCATCCGTCCATTTCGCGATGTGCTGCTTGGCTTGTTTTTCGTCGGCATCGGCATGCTGATCGATCCCAGTACGTTACCCCGCATCTGGCACTGGGCCCTGTTGGGCGCCTTGCTGCTGCTGTTGAGCAAGGTCGTGGTTGTCGCCGTGATCGTGCGGCGCAGCGGCATCGACACCCTCGAATCCTGGCGAACCGCTCTCCTCCTGGCGGTAGGCGGCGAGTTTGGCTTTGCCCTGCTTGCCATTGCGCTCGAATCGAACGTGATCGATCCGGAAGTCGGCCAGATCGTGCTGACCTCCGTCCTGTTCTCGATGATAGCGGGCGTACTCCTGATCCGTTACAACCAGGCAATTGCGACCCGCCTAACGATGTCAGTCGCCAATACTCCGGCTCTGACGGACCGGCTTGCCGGGCTACCGCCACCTCAGGTACTGATCGGCGGCTACGGCCGAGTCGGTCACACCATCGCGGTACTGCTGAAATCGAGCGGCGTCGACTTTGTGGCCTTCGATACGGATCCGACACGGGTACAGCAAGGGCTGACCGACGGCCATACCGTGCTGTATGGCGACATCGCCGATGCTGACCTCCTTGCAGCAGCCCGGGCGGAGCGCGCCAGCCTTGCCATCGTGACCGTAGACAGCCATCCCGTTGCATTGCGGACAGTTGCCGCGTTGCGCCTGCATTGCCCGCACGTGCCGATAATCGCACGCGCCCGCGATCTCCAAACCAGCTCGGCCCTCATCGACGCCGGAGCAATCCATGCCTATCCCGAGGCGATCGAATCCAGCCTGCGTCTCGGTGCCACTGCCTTGCGAATGTTGCGGATTCCCACCATCGATATTGACCAGATGTTGCAGGACATACGCGATGGGGACTACCAGCCGGTGATTGAAACCCCAGTGAAGGAGGATGACCAATGACAAGCGCTCAGACGATTCTCGTCGCCACCGATCTTTCCGCACCCGCCCGTCATGCCGTTGAACGTGCATTTCACCTGGCTGCCAGTACCGAAAGCGAACTCTGCATCCTGCACGTCATGGAGTTGGATACTCTCGACGAGCTGCGCGAAATGCTGTGGGACGACGTGTTCGATGTAAAGGCGGCTTTGAACAGCGATGCCCACCAGCGCCTCGAGCAGTTAACCCGGGATGTAGCGATCAATCGTGGCCTCTCCGCAGGGACGTGCGTGGCCGAGGGGAATCCGCTAGCGACGATCGCTGCTGAGGCAGACGCGCAGGACACTCATTTGGTAGTTCTCGGGGCACGTGGGGAGTCGTTCCTGCGTCACGCTTTGCTGGGATCGACCGCAATGCGCCTGCTTCGAAAATCTGTCCGACGACCAGTGCTGGTTGTAAAGCAAGCACCGCATGAGTCCTATCGCAGCGTCGTGGTTACTGTGGATTTTTCACCTGTGTCGATCGAGGCGATTCGCTTGGCGAGATACTGGGCGCCAAAAGCCGATTTGGTCTTGCTGCATGCTTTCGAACTGCCCTACGAGGGCAAACTGGCATTCGCAGGCGTTGACGAGCAGGTCATCCGCCGGTACGTCGCTAGCGAGGGCGAAATCCGGCGCAAACGTCTTCACGAACTGGCGGCTGCCGCCGGCCTGACGGCGGTCGAATACTCTGCAAGAATTATCCACGGCGACCCTGCCCAGCAGATCATCGCCATGGAGCAGGAGTCCGATGCCGACCTGATTGTCGTCGGCAAGCACGGCTCGCATATCGCCGAGGAATTGCTGCTCGGCAGTGTGACCAAGCATGTGCTGGCGGAATCACAATGCGATGTGCTGGTCATCTGTGACCCGCGCGAGGCACCTGAACATACACCGTGACCGATCTGGTGCTCATCTTGGGTGCCGTACTGTTGGCGGCGGCGGGCGGCGAGGCATTCCTCAAGTCCATCCTCGGTGCAGCCATTCATCTCCGCGTACCGAAGATCGTTGTTGCGACGACCCTGGCAGCCTTCGTTACTTCCGCACCTGAACTAACAGTTTCCACCGTTGCCGCACTCGCCGGCCAGCCGGAGTGTTGACGTGCACCCAAAATTGACCCACTTCATGCAGTAATGTTCACCGAAAACTGACCCACCTGAAATCGCTATCCTGCTCAATATTTGAGCGGGGAAAATGGAGTGATCAAAGTGGGCATGTTAGCCAAGATACGGCGGATGCACATCCGCGATGGAATGCCGCTCAGAGAGATTGCACGGCAAACCGGACTATCCCGCAACACCCTTCGTAGCTGGCTACGCCAGCCGGAGATGGTGCAACCCGAATACCCCAAGCGCCGCAACCAGAGCAACCTCGACCCATGGGCCGATCAGTTGCGGCAATGGCTCAACACCGACAGCCATCGCGCCAAGCGCGAACGCCGTACCGGCCGGGTGCTCCATGAAACCCTGCGCGAGCAAGGTTACACCGGCAGCTATTCCCGAGTCTCCGCCTTCATCCGGCGGCTGGAAAGCCGAAACCGACCAGAGCCCCAAGCGCAGCGCCTACGTCCCGCTCACCTTCGCCCTGGGCGAAGCCTTCCAGTTCGACTGGAGCTGCGAGTACGCCTTCATCGGCGGCCTGCGCCGCCGCCTCGAAGTCGCCCACGTCAAACTCTGCGCCAGTCGCGCCTTCTGGGTGATCGCCTATCCCAGCCAGAGCCATGAAATGCTCTTCGATGCCCACGGCCGGGCCTTTGCCGCCTTTGGCGGCATCCCCCGGCGCGGCATTTACGACAACATGAAGACCGCTGTCGACAAGGTCGGGCATGGCAAGGAGCGCACCATCAACGCCCGTTTCCACGCCATGTGCGGCCATTACCTGTTCGATCCAGAGTTCTGCAACCGGGCCGCCGGCTGGGAGAAAGGCATCGTTGAAAAGAACGTCCAGGACCGGCGCCGCCAGATCTGGCAGGCCGCAGGAGAAAAGCGCTGGCCTGACCTCGACAGCCTCAACGACTGGCTGGCTGTGCAATGCCGGGAAGCCTGGGCCCATACCCCACATCCCGAATGGCCGGCCCTCACCATTGGCGAACTGCTGGAGGATGAACAACTCCAGATGATGCCCAACCCTCGGCCCTTCGATGGCTATGTCGAAAAACCGGTCCGGGTTTCCAGCACCGCGCTCATCCACTTCCAGCGCAATCGCTACAGCGTGCCCACCGACTACGCCCACCGCGTCATCAGCCTGCGCATCTACCCGGATGCCCTGCAATTCGTAGCCGATGGGCAAGAGATTGCCCGGCACCCCCGCAGCTTCGAGCGCTACCAGACCTTCTACGACTTCCGCCATTACATCGACCTGATTGAACGCAAACCCGGTGCCCTGCGCAACGGAGCCCCTTTTGCCGAGATGCCTGAAGCGCTGCTGCACTTGCAGAAGCATCTCCTGAAGCATGCTGGCGGCGATCGGGTCATGGCCGATGTGCTGGCAGCGATTCCGGTGCATGGGCTGGATGCCGTGCTGGTGGCCGTGGAACTGGCCCTCGAATCCGGGCGGCCGAGTGGCGAGCACGTGCAGAACGTATTGGCCCGCCTGCGGGCCGTGGAGAACCCGGTCACCATCGCCACACCCCTGGCATTGAACGAAGAACCGATGGCCAATACCCATCGCTATGATCACCTGCGGACGGAGGTGAGCCATGTCCGTTGAATTGGTGGCCAAACTGAAAGCCCTGAAGCTGCACGGCATGGCCCAGACCTGGCCGGAGCTGGTGGCCAAGGCCCGGCATGCGGATTTCGCGCCGGATCAGTTGTTAGGCGAACTGCTGGCGGCGGAAACGGCCGAGCGAGAAGTGCGCTCAATTGCCTACCAGATGACCGCCGCTCGCTTTCCCGCGCATCGCGATCTGGCAGGCTTCAGCTTTGCCGAATCGGGGCCGATGAGGCACTGATCCGCCGACTGCATACCGGGCAGTTCATGGATGCGGCGCAGAACGTGGTGTTCATCGGCGGGCCGGGCACAGGCAAGACGCATCTGGCCACAGCTATCGGCATCGAGGCCATTCAGCGCCATGGGCGCCGGGTGCGTTTCTTTTCAACGGTGGAACTGGTGAATGCGCTGGAACATGAGAAAGCACAGGGCAAGCCCGGCCAGCTGGCGTATCGCCTGATGTATGTCGATCTGGTGGTGCTTGATGAGCTGGGCTATCTGCCGTTCAGTCAGGCCGGTGGGGCGCTGCTGTTCCATCTGCTCTCGAAGCTCTATGAGCGCACCAGCGTGATCATCACGACCAATCTCTCCTTTACCGAGTGGGGCAAGGTGTTCGGCGATGCGAAGATGACGACAGCGCTACTGGATCGGCTGACCCATCACTGCCATATCGTTGAGACCGGCAATGAGTCCTGGCGCTTCAGAAACAGTTCTGCCCGACCAAGGTCGGGCAGAGTAAAACGAACTTCAAAAACCAAGGAGAGAAAATACCGGAAACCGACGACTTATCCACAGAACCGTAGCTATACTAGACGCATATTTGACGGGTCAATTTTCGGTGAACAAGGTGGGTCAAAATTCAGTGCACAACAACACAGCCGGAGATCGGCCTGGGCGATGCCCTGGGCAGCAACGTCGTCAATATCGCACTGATCTTTGGGCTCGCGTTGCTGTACCGGTCAGTGCAGGCATCCCGCCAGGATTTCAGCCGTGATTTCTACCTGGCGCTTGCGGTCCCTGTGCTTACCTTTCTCGTCATGGTGGACGGACGGATTGAGCGTCCGGAGGCATTGGTGCTGCTGGTCGTATTCCTCACCTGGCTGGTTTGGACCGTCCGAAGCGCCTTGCGCCAGCGAGCACTGGCGGTAGAAGTTGATGCCACCGAGCTGTCTGCCGGCAAGAGCCTGTTACTCGGGGTGCTCGGTCTTGGCGCGCTGGTCGCTGCCGGTCGCTTATTCGTCAGTGGGGCGACCGGCATCGCCGCGGCCCTTGACGTCGACACCTACGTGATCGGCGTACTGCTGGTGGCAATCGGTACATCCCTGCCCGAGCTGGTGACGGTGATCCTGTCGCGCCTGCGCGGCCACGACGATGTGGGTGTCGGTACATTGATCGGCAGCAACTTGTTCAATGGCCTGGCTATTGTTGGTGTGGCAGGCACGGTCCATCCGATTGCCGCACCGCTTGCCGAGGTGGCGGTGACACTCGCCTGTGGCATTATTGCGTTGCTGCTGCTTTTGCCCAACCGCAGGGGCCAGATCGTGCGCGGCCGCGGCGTGCTGTTGCTGATACTCTATGCTGGGTTTGTCTGGGCGACACTTGATTCCTGAATCAAATCCTATCCAAGCCGATCCCGCCATTGCCTGACACGCCCTACTTACAAAAAAATGGACTGACGACAATTTCGCCTCGATCAGCGGTTGAACGGCAGCAACCTGAGCGATACCGGCCCAACATCCTTGCTGCTCCCAATGACCGCACTGGCCGAATTCCAGTCGATGCGCGCCGAGCTGTATTTTTTCTGTCGGCGGCCACTGGCCCCGCGCAACGTGATCGTTTCGGCGCGGCGCTGAGCGCTTGCAGCGCTCCCCCCCGGCTCCGCCACATTTCGCCGGCCGTTTCTCGGCGAAAATGTGTCGGGTTCATCGACAAGATGGCTTTACGTGTCGATTTATGGCGAAAATTTCGACATGTTCTGGGCGCCGGTTGGCAAGCCCTAATCGCTTGCGAGCGAACGATGGAGCCTTTAATAGGGGAATTCGTTATTAAATTTTTCGCGGTTTCCTTAAATAAGAAGGTCCGGCGCCAATCCGTTTTTCTGAATTTCGGTTTCGGTAAGCCGATCAGATCCGGCGGCTGCGCGCGGGATCAAATTCCGTTTTCCGCTGTCACACCCAGCAACGGAGAAAGGACACCATGAAACGCTATACCCGAAATGAATCCGCCATTACCGCACTGAACCCAGAGCAATACCGGGTTACCCAGCAGAGCGGAACCGAGCGCCCAGGCAGCGGCGAGTATCTTCACAACTGCATGCCGGGAATCTACGTCGACATCGTCTCGGGTGAGCCGTTGTTCGCGTCGGGCGACAAGTTCGACTCGGGCTGCGGCTGGCCCAGCTTTACGAAGCCGATCGTTCCGGCCTTCGTGACCGAACTGCACGACACCACTCACGGCATGACCCGCACTGAAGTCCGCTCGACCCACGGCGATAGCCACCTTGGCCACGTATTTCTGGACGGCCCGCGCGACCGGGGCGGCCTGCGCTACTGCATCAATTCCGCCTCGCTGCGCTTTATCCCGCTCGAACGGATGGAAGCCGAGGGTTACGGCGAATACATCGACCAGGTGGAGGTGGCGTGATGGCGAATTCGGAAAATTCGGAACGCGCAGTCCTTGCTGGCGGCTGCTTCTGGGGCATGCAGGACCTGATCCGTCGCCTGCCGGGGGTTCTGTCTACCCGCGTCGGCTACACCGGCGGCGATGTGCCCCGTGCCACCTATCGAAACCACGGCAGCCATGCGGAAGGGATCGAGATCGTGTTCGACCCGGATCGGATCAGCTACCGCCGCCTGCTTGAATTTTTCTTCCAGATCCACGACCCGACTACCCGCAACCGGCAGGGCAACGACACCGGGCCTTCCTACCGCTCGGCAATCTACTACGCCGACGAGCCGCAACGGTTGATCGCGCTGGATACCATCGCCGATGTCGACGCCTCCGGACTCTGGCCGGGCACGGTGGTGACGGAGGTCATGCCGGCCGGCGATTTCTGGGAAGCGGAGCCGGAACATCAGGATTATCTCGAACGCCATCCCGGCGGTTACACCTGCCATTTTCCTCGTGCCGACTGGGTTCTTCCGCAGCGAAGCGGGAAAGCTGGCGGATAGCGTTTGGCTTAGTGCCACCACATGCTCAAGGGGCACGGCGATCAGTTGTTCCGAGAAAGCGACCACCTCACGTCCGGCGTAGAGCACGATGCCGCGGTTGAAGGCCTGCGGTTCCGTTTCCTGCAGATGGCGCAGCCCCTTGAAGTCGGCGCTGTCGATGCTGGCGCTGGCCTTGACTTCGATGCCGGTCAGTTTGCCAAGACGGTTTTCCAATACGAAATCGACCTCGATGTCGGTCTGTGTGCGGTAATGCCAGAGGCTCAGGCCCTTGTTCGAGAAGGCCAGGTGCTTGAGCAGTTCGCAGGCAACATGGGTTTCCACCAGATGGCCGGGCAGGCCGGGGCGGGCCTGCAGCTTGTCGGTCGAATAATCGAGCAGCCAGCTCAGTAGGCCGGTATCGGGCAGGAACACCTTGGGCGACTTGACTAACCGCTTGCCGGGGTTGCGTGCCCAGGCGGGAATGCGCACGACCAGGAACAAGGTTTCCAGCAGGCTCAGATAGCGCTTCAGTGTGGTTTGAGTCAGCCGGCTGGCGCGGGAAAGCTCTGCCTGGTTGAGCAGGCTGGCGCTGCGCGTGGCGAGCAGTTGCAGCAAGTGTGGCACTTCGGTGAGCTGTTCCAGGTTGGCCAGTTCGCGCACATCGCGTTGCAGGATGGTTTGCAAATAGCTTTCAAACCACGCCGAGCGTCGCTTGGCGTTCGCTCGTGCGACGGCCTCGGGAAAACCGCCTTGCAGGAGTTTTTCGGTCAGCGCTTCCCGCTCGCAGGGCTGTATCGAGCGGGCGTTGAGGGGGCCATCGAAGAGCCAGTCGGCACGATTGAAGGCGGCATCGTGCGCCATTTCGCCGCCGGACAGGGGCCAGAGGTTGATGATTTCCATGCGCCCGGCCAGCGAGTCGGCCAGGGTCGGCAGGAGCAGCACATTCGCCGAACCGGTCAGCAGAAAACGCCCCGGCCTGCGGTCACGGTCCACGGCCGCTTTGATGTCGAGAAAGAGCTCGGGCGCGCGCTGGATTTCGTCCATGACCACCGGTCCGGACAGCCCGGCGATGAATCCTGCAGGGTCGTTCTTGGCAGCGGCGAGAACAATACGGTCGTCGAGCGTCAGGTAGCGTCGCTTCTGGCTATCAGCCAGTGCCTGCACCAAGGTGCTTTTGCCCGTCTGACGAGCGCCATTGAGCAACACCACTGGCGTATCGGCCAGGGCGTCGGTCAGCAGGGTGTGGATGTGGCGTGGGAACATACGGCATTTATAGCACGAAAATCGTCCGTTTAATGGACGATTTTACGTTTATAAAATAGCCGTAGTGGATAGTTCCCATTTGATTAGCAGGGCTGCCCTCCCTACGCCGGAGAGAAGTCGCTCTCCAGCACTTTTACCAGCGTATGGAGCGTGCGATTGACCGGTGTCGCAATTCCGTGGGCCTCTCCCCTGCGCACGACGTAGCCGTTCAGATGATCGATCTCGCTGCGCTTCTTGCGGGCCAGGTCCTGCGCGGTTGAGGACATCTGCGCGGGCATCGTTTCGGCAATCCGCACGATGTTTCCCCAGGCATCTTCGGGTATCACGATGCCTTCCGCGCTGGCCACGGCGAGGCATTCGGCCACCACCTCGCGCATCACCGGCTGCACGCCTTCGGCCTGCCAGAGCTTGCCGTAGGGCGCCTGGGTAATGGCGGAGAGGGCGTTGTAGGCGCAGTTGAGGATCAGCTTCGACCACAGCGCACCGGCAACGTTGTCGGAGACGAGGATGGGGATGCCGGCGGTTACGAACTGCTGCGTCTGCCCGTCGCTCAGTGTGGCTGGCCCGACCACCAGTTCGCCGCGGCCGTGGTGTTTGACGTGGCCTGGCCCGGCCATTTCGGTGGCGACATAGACCACTGCCGGCGCGACTCGTACGCTCCGTTGCGCCAGTCCGGCCTGCAGTTGCTCGGCGTTGTCGACGCCGTTCTGCAGGCTCAGCACCAGCGCATCGGCGGCCAGATGCGGGGCCATAGCGTGGGCGGCCTGCTGCGTGTCGGTGGATTTGACGCAGCAGAGAACGATTTCGGCCCCTGCGATGTCAGAGACTTCGGTGCTGGCCCGGACGGTGATGTGTTCCTGGAAGCTGCGCGTGTCCATGAACAGCCCTTGGCGGCGGATGGCGTCGACATGCTGCGGCCGTCCGATGAGGACCACGTCATGCCCGGCTCGCGCTAACATTCCGCCGTAGTAGCAACCGACAGCACCTGCACCCATGATGGCAATTTTCATCGCATTTTTCGTCGCACTTTTCGTCATATCGCTCCTGCGGATTTCCAACTGATCAACCAAGAAAGCGTCGCCCATGAATATCGCTCAAATCGCCCAAGCCCGCTACACCACGAAAGCTTTCGACCCGGAAAGGAAGATTCCGGAGGAAATCGTCGAGCAGTTGTGTGCCGTGCTGCGCAACGCGCCGTCGTCGGTCAATTCGCAGCCTTGGCATTTCATCATCGCTGATTCGCCGGAAGCCAAGGCGCGGGTGGCCAAGGCGACACAGGGTGGTTTCTCCTACAACGAGGCGAAGCTGCGCAATGCCTCGCATGTGATCGTGCTCTGCGGCCGCGCCCGGCTGGACGATGCCCACCTTGATGCCGTCATTGCCCAGGAAAACAGCGACGGGCGTTTTGCCACGCCGGAAGCGATGGCCATGCAGGACAAGACGCGCCGCTTCTACGTGAACCTGCACCAGAACGAAATGAAGGACGATCGTTCGTGGATCGAGCGCCAAATCTATATCGCGCTGGGCGGGCTTCTGCTGGCGGCCGGCGCGGTGAATGTTGATGCCTGCCCGATGGAAGGCTTCGATGCGGCGTTGCTTGATGCGGAACTTGGGCTGGCGGCACAGGGGCTGAGCAGTGTGGTGCTGGTGGCACTCGGCTATCGCGGGGCAGATGATTTCA
The DNA here is from genome assembly GCA_016710885.1 of Candidatus Proximibacter danicus. Taxonomy (GTDB): domain Bacteria; phylum Pseudomonadota; class Gammaproteobacteria; order Burkholderiales; family Rhodocyclaceae; genus Proximibacter; species Proximibacter danicus. The sequence goes on along the minus strand of JADJUC010000008.1, from coordinate 42,178 downwards.
ACGCCAGTCTGCCAAAATCGCGCCTGGCAGAAGCGGTGCTCTTTACCCGGCTTTGATGCTGGCGGGGCGCCTGCAGGTACTATCTGCCTTCGCTTATTCAAGAGAAGCCATCCAGCAATGCAAAATGAAGTGAAAGAGAAGCCCCGTTATGCCGTTGTGGCGGCCGTTCAGTTGCCGACCGTCAGCGATATGGAGTTCGACGCATCGCTGGCCGAGCTGCGCGAACTGGCGAAAACACTCGGGTTCGAGGTTGTCCACACGTTCGTGCAGAAGCGATCTGGTTTTGATACGACCGCCTACCTGGGCGTCGGCAAGCGGCAGGAGATTCGTGCCTACATAAACAACGAGGACGAATTCGCTGAAGTCGCCGAGCACGACGACCATGCGCGGGCCACGCTGAATGCCGAATTCCGCGACATCGAAGCCATCCTCGTCGACCACGAGATTTCGCCGTCGCAGGCGCGCAACCTGGAAAAGGAAGTCGGCTGCGAGGTGATGGACCGCACCATGGTCATCCTCGAAATCTTCCACCGCAACGCCCGTTCGCGCGCCGCCAAGGCGCAGGTGGAAATTGCCCGCCTCGGCTACATGGCGCCGCGCCTGCGCGAGGCGGCCAAGCTGGCCGGGCCGCAGGGGCGGCAGCGCAGCGGCGTCGGCGGCCGGGGGGCTGGTGAGTCGGGCACCGAGCTCGACAAGCGCAAGATCCGTGACCGCATCGCCGAACTGCAGCTCGAAATCGTCGCCATGGATGCCGAGCGCCAGACGCAGCGCGCGCGGCGGCAGGAGCGCCAGGGGTTGGCCAGCGTGGCGCTGGTCGGCTACACCAATGCCGGCAAATCGACCCTGATGCGGGCGCTCACCGGCAGCGAGGTACTGGTGGCCAACAAGCTGTTCGCCACACTGGACACCACCGTGCGCACGCTCTACCCGGAGAGCATGCCGCGGGTGCTGGTCAGCGACACCGTCGGCTTCATCAAGAACCTGCCGCACGGGCTGGTTGCCTCGTTCAAATCGACGCTCGACGAAGCGCTGGATGCCTCGCTGCTGCTGCACGTGATCGACGCCAGTGACCCCGGCTTCGAGCGCCAGCTCGTGGTGACAGACAAGGTGCTGGCCGAGATCGGCGCGCAGGATGTGCCGCGCCTGCGCGTCTTCAACAAGATCGACCACGTTGGCGATGCCGAGGCGCAAGCCGAACGTGAAGCCGCGCTGCATGTGCAGTACCCGGATTGCGTGGTGATGAGCGCGCGTCGCCCCGATGACGTGGCGAAACTGCACAAGAAGATCGTCTCGTTTTTCCAGAAGGATCTGGTCGAGGATGAGCTGTTCCTGCCGTGGACGGCGCAGCAGCTGCGCGGGGAAATCTATTCAACCTGCGAGGTGCTCGGCGAGCGCGCCGACGAGGAGGGCGCTTTCTTCCGTGTCCGCAGTGGGCGCGAGACACTGGAAGCCCTGCGTGTGAAGTTCGGCCAGGCGGGATGAATCCGGTACCATTATGCTTTTACTTCCTCCTTTTTTGACCCCATAAAAAGCCACGAATGGCCTTGCCCTACGAGCTCCTGATCGGTCTGCGCTACACGCGCGCCAAGCGACGCAATCACTTCATTTCCTTCATTTCCCTGATTTCCATGCTCGGCGTGGCTTTGGGCGTGGCGGCGCTGATCGTGGTGCTGTCGGTGATGAACGGTTTCCAGAAAGAACTGCGCGGCCGCATCCTGGCTGTGGTGTCGCACGTGCAAATTCTGGGCGGTGCCGGCGATCTTGCTGACTGGCAGCGGATTGCCGGCCAGGTAGCGACCCACCCTGAGGTAAAGGCGGCGGCGCCTTTTGTTCAGGCGCAGGGCATGCTTTCCTACAACCAGACGGTACGCGGTGTCATGGTGCGCGGCGTGCTGCCGGAGATGGAAGACAAGGTTGCCGATTTTCGCCCGCACATGAAGAGCGGCAGCTTTGACGCGCTGCAGGCCGATGGCTTCAATATCGTGCTTGGTTCCGAATTGGCAAGGGCGCTAGGGGTGTTTGCCGGCGACCGGGTGACCTTGATTGCACCGCAGGGGGTGGTGACGCCGGCGGGTGTCGTGCCGCGACTTAAGACCTTCAATGTCGTCGGTATCTTTGAGGTTGGCATGTTCGAGTACGACAACGGTCTGGCACTGGTGGCCATGGGCGATGCGCAGAAGCTGTACCGCATGGAGGACCGTGTTTCCGGCGTGCGCCTGAAACTCAACGATCTGTTTCAGGCGCCGCGTGTGGCACACGAGCTGGCCGGGCGGCTGGATGTCGATGCCTACCTCTCCGACTGGACACGTAGCCACGCCAACTTTTTCCGTGCCGTGCAGATCGAGAAAAACATGATGTTCATCATCCTCACGCTGATTGTGGCGGTGGCAGCCTTCAATATTGTGTCCACGCTGGTCATGGCAGTGACCGACAAGCAGTCCGACATCGCCATTCTGCGTACGCTGGGGGCCAGTCCTGGCAGCATCATGACGGTGTTCATGGTGCAAGGAGCGTTGATCGGCACGATTGGTTTGGCGGTGGGGGTTGCCGGTGGTGTGACCATGGCGCTGAACATCGATGTCGTGGTGCCTTTCATCGAACGGCTGCTCGGCACCCAGTTTCTGTCCAAGGAAATTTATTACATCAACCAGTTGCCCTCTGATCTGCAGTGGAACGATGTTACCGGCGTGACGTTGATTTCCTTCGTGCTGGCCCTGTTGGCAACGGTTTATCCCAGCTGGCGCGCCTCGCGGGTGAATCCAGCCGAGGCGCTGCGTTATGAGTGAACCGGCGAAGATCGTGCTCCGGGCACGTGGGCTGAAGAAGGTCTATGGTTCTGGCCATGCAGCGGTTTCGGTGCTCGGTGGGGTCGATGTCGAGCTGGCGGCTGGTGAGCGGGTCGCCGTGGTCGGCGCCTCGGGGTCCGGGAAAAGTACGCTACTGCATCTTTTAGGTGGGCTTGATGAGCCAACCGAAGGTTCTGTCGAAGTGATGGGGCAGGATTTGATGCGCGTCAATCAAGCGGCGCGCGGAGTGTGGCGTAATCTTCACATCGGTTTTATCTATCAGTTCCACCACCTGCTGGCTGAGTTTTCGGCGCTGGAAAACGTGGCCATGCCTTTGTTGATCCGGCGCGTTCCGCGCGACGAGGCAGAGGATAGGGCGCGAACGGTACTTCAGGAAATGGGGTTGGGTCACCGGCTGACGCATTCTCCCGGAGAGTTGTCGGGAGGCGAGCGTCAGCGTGCCGCTGTGGCCCGGGCTCTGGTCACTTCGCCGGCCTGTGTTCTGGCAGACGAACCAACGGGAAACCTTGATCGGCAGACTGCAGAAAAAGTGTTTCATGCCATGCTGGAAGCCAGCACCCAGCGTGGTACAGGCTTTGTGATTGTTACGCATGACCCGCAACTGGCGGCTCGTGCCGACCGGATACTCGCACTGGAAGACGGTAGGCTCGCGGATTAGTACGTTTTTTAATGATAGTTATTCTTTAGCGCTGCTCTGGAGAGCGATATGCAAGCATTGTTTTCTCCCGCCATAGCCATCATGAACCGGCTGCGCTACACGCAGAAGTTTGGTGTGATGGGTCTCTTGATGGTCGTAGCCATCGCGCTGCTCATGGGGTCACTCTACCGCGCGCTCGATGCCAACATTCAGTCATCGCGCGCCGAGCTTCAGGGCATTGCTTCGGTCAAGCCGACGCAGCAGTTGATCCAGTTTCTGCAACAGCATCGCGGCATGTCTGCCGGGGTACTCGCCGGCAACGAGGCGATGAAGGAGAAGCGGTCGGCGAAGGCCAAGGAAGTCGCGGCGACCCTCAAAACTGTCGAGGCAGCCGCTTCACCGGAGCTGGCTGGTGGCAAGGCATGGAAGGCGATTGTCGCCGAGTGGGGGCAGATCGACGCGGATGTGCTTGGCTGGACAGGCGTCGAGAGCTTCAGCCGACATACGGCATTGATCGAAGCGGTGCTGACCTTCATGACCGATATCGCTGACGCCACCGCACTGACGCTTGATCCAGAGATTGATTCCTACTACCTGATCGATACGGTAATGAACAAGGCTCCCTATGCCTTGGAGCGCCTCGGGCAGATGCGGGCCAAGGGCACCGGCATACTGACCAAGAAGCAACTGGCGCCGCAGCAGCAGGTGGAAATGAACACGCTGATGGCCGAGTTGAACGGCGCCCTGCGCCCGCTGAAGGGAAACCTCGAGAAGACTGCACGTTTCAATCCGGATCTCCAGGGCAAGCTGGCCCAGGCGACGAAGGATTATCTGGAGTCTGCCGGGCAGATCAACACGGTGATCCTCGAGGACATGATGCTGGGCAGTTTCGCAATGGCTCCCGGCGAATATTTCCAGATGACCACGGTGGCGATCGACAAGGGCTACAAGCAGATGTTCGAGTTCATGCTGCCGACCCTTGAAAATCTGATCCAGCGGCGTATCGACAAGCTGCAGGGCGAACTGCGCATGACCATCGGTCTGGCGATTCTGATGCTCGTCGTCGTCGGCTATTTTTCTGCCGGCACATACTTCGCGACGATCGCCAGCATCAGGCAGCTTGCGGATACTGCCCATACGCTGTCGACCGGCGATCTGCGTTCGCGCATCGACCTTGGTACCCGGGATGAGTTGAAGCTGGTTGGCGACAGTTTCAATGAAATGGCCAATGCCTTCAGCAGCCTTTTGCGCAACGTGCAGGCGGGTGCGGATCAGGTTTTGAGTGCTTCGCACCGCATGGCGGAGTCGTCGACACAGATCACCCGTAGCTCGGAGTCGCAGAGCGAATCGGCTTCCGCCATGGCGGCAGCGGTTGAGCAGATGACGGTCGGTATCGACCACATCAGCAAGAATGCCGTTGATGCCAATACCATTTCCCATACGGCCGGAGAACTTTCTGCCGAGGGTGGCCGTATCGTCGGGACCGTGGTCGCTGAGATTCGCCTGATTGCCGACGCAGTGAATGATTCGGCGAACATCATCGACGAATTAGGTCGGCAATCGGATCAGATTTCAGCGATTGTGAATGTGATCAAGGAAATCGCCGATCAGACCAACCTTCTGGCACTCAACGCAGCCATCGAGGCCGCCCGTGCCGGTGAATCGGGCCGCGGGTTTGCTGTTGTTGCTGACGAGGTGCGGAAGCTTGCCGAGCGGACGACGAAGTCCACGCAGGAAATTTCCTCGATGATTTCGGCGATCCAGACGGGAACACAAAATGCTGTCACATCGATGCGCGACGGTGTCAGCCGGGTCAATGAGGGCGTCACCCTGGCAACACAGGCAGGTGAAGCGATGGGCGAAATTCAGGGGAATGCCGGCCGCGTGGTCGAGACTGTCGGCGAAATTTCGTCGGCGCTGCGTGAGCAAAGTGCAGCCAGCACCGAGATCGCGCGCAATGTTGAGCATATCGCCCAGATGGCCGAAGAAAACAATGCCGCTGTCACCGAAAACGCTACGACTGCACATGAGCTGGAGCGTTTGTCGGAAGGTCTGCGAACCGAAATTCGTCGTTTCCGCGTGAGTTGATTGCGAGCGGTTGCCTGTGCCGTGCCGCAAGGAGCCAGGCAGCAATGAATGTCTTTGGAGGGGCTGTCCGCGCCGAAGGGTGGGGCGGCCTTTTTTCATGGTACGGACGGTGAGGGTGAGGCCGGGCTTTTCCCCTGCATGGGTTATGCCTTGGTCTGCGTGCGGCGTTTCTTCAATGCACGTATCAGATACCAGCGCCAGGCGGCCTTCACGACACAATAACCGCTTGCCGCAAGCCCGGAAGCGAGCAGCACAAGCCCAAAGAGCAGAGGTTTACCCAAGCCATAGGTCCATGCCGACATGGCATTTATCCAGCCGGCTGGATTGCGGAAGTCGTAGGCCGGCGGCGCGATGAGTTCAATGCCGGTACCCAGCACGAATTCGCCAATGGAAAACGCAACGATATACAGCGGGACGATGGTGAGTGGATTGGTGTACAACGTGGTAGCCAATGCCAGCGGCAGGTTGACGCGAAAAAAGAGGCAGCATGCTGCGGCACCCAGCATCTGCAGCGGCCCGGGGATCAGGCCGCAAAACAGGCCGACGGCCACTGCGCCGGCTGCCGAGTGGCGGTTGAGATGCCACAGTCGGGGGTGCAGCAGGGTACTGGCAAAAGGCGCCAGCCAGCGGTTGTTGTGGATGGCTTCGTGGCTGGGCAGAAAGCGGCGGATTTTCTTGCGCATGGTTGCAATGAATTTTAGCGTAAGCCTGCTTCCATGCGCCTGAATATCCTCGCCTTTGCTGCCGGGGTGTTTCTGCTGCAGTTGCAGCCTGAGCTGCCGCCCTTGTGGGTCCAGTCGATACTCTTGCTGGCAGGTTTGGCCATCGCTGTGCCGCTGGCACGCAAGCAGCGGTTCGTCCTGCGTCTTGTCCTGGGTGTGGCCTGCCTGGGTATTGGTTTCGGCTGGGCGGCTCTGCGGGCTGAGTGGCGGTTGGCGGACGCGCTGGCGCAGGAATGGGAAGGTCGCGATATCGAGGTGATCGGTGTCATCGCCGAGTTGCCGCAACCATTTTCCCGGGGGCAACGCTTCACTTTCGATGTCGAACGTATTGTTACGCCTGAAGCCGTCATCCCATCTCGCGTCATGCTTTCCTGGTATCGCGGCGAGCATGAGGGAAGCCTTGAAGAAACCACGGAGGTTCATGCCGGCGAGCGGTGGCGCCTGAGCTTGCGGCTGAAGCGTCCACACGGTAACGCCAACCCGCACGGGTTCGATTACGAGGCCTGGTTGCTTGAGCGCGGCATACGGGCGACGGGCTACGTCCGGCCAAAGGGCGACAAGCAGCGGCTGGATGATCTCGTTCCGCACCCGCGTTACCTTATCGAACGTCTGCGCGAATCCATCCGCCAGCGCTTTCTCGCGACCCTGCCGGCGGATGAATATGCGGGCATTCTCGTGGCGCTGACAGTGGGTGATCAGCGCGCGATCGAAGGCGATTACTGGAATGTCTTTGCACGCACGGGAACGACGCATCTGATGTCGATTTCCGGGCTCCATGTAACGATGGTTGCGGCATTGCTGGGATGGCTTGCCAGCGTGCTGTGGCGGCGCAGTCCGTGGCTCATGCTGCGTATGCCGGCGCAGCGCGCGGCGGTATTTACTGGTGCCCTGGCCGCTTTTCTCTATGCACTCCTGGCCGGTTTTTCAGTACCGGCCCAGCGTACGGCATTCATGTTGGTCATAGCCGCGCTGGCGCTGCTGAGTGGGCGGCGAACTGCCGTTTCCCGTACCCTGCTTCTGGCGTTGGCGGCCGTGCTGTTATTAGACCCATGGGCTGTGTTGGCGCCGGGCTTCTGGTTGTCCTTCGGTGCTGTCTCGCTGTTGTTCTATATTGCCAGCGAGCAGGTCGTGGACGTTCCAGGATGGCGAGGGGTCGTTTCCCGATGGACGGCAGCCCAGTGGGCGGTGAGCATCGGCACGCTGCCCTTGCTGCTGCTGTTTTTTCAACAGTTTTCGCTGGTTTCTCCGCTCGCCAATGCATTGGCCATTCCGGCGATCAGTTTTGTCGTGACACCTCTGGCTTTGCTGGCGGCGCTTGTGCCAGTTCCCGGCTTGCTGATTTTTGACCACTGGCTGCTCGGCTGGGTCATGCAGGGTTTGGTCTGGCTGGCAGAATTTCCGGTGTATACGCAGCCGGCGCCCCCGTGGTGGTGCGTGATGCTGGCGCTGGCCGGTATCGCCTGGATGCTGCTCCCGCGCGGTTTTCCTGCACGCTGGTTGGGTCTTCTGATGCTGCTTCCGGCGGTGTGGGTGGCACCCGCACGACCACTCACGGGAAACGCCTGGGTGACTGTTCTCGATGTCGGGCAGGGTTTGGCGGTGGTGGTGAAGACTGCGTCAAAAACACTTCTCTACGATACCGGGCCGCTCTACAGCGCTGAATCCGATGCCGGACAGCGCGTGATACTGCCGTACCTTCGCGCCATCGGCGTCGCTGCGCTCGATACCATGGTGATTACCCACAGCGACACCGACCATTCCGGCGGCGCTGCATCGGTACTCTCGGCAATGCCTGTGGCGCGCGTGCTTTCTTCCGTTTCCGGTATCGAATCAGAGGCTTGTGTTGCCGGGCAGCATTGGGAATGGGAAGGCGTACGTTTCACGATGCTGCACCCAGCCGGCATCTCGTCCGCGGGGAAATCGCGCATCAAGCCGAATAACCTTTCTTGCGTGTTGCGGGTCGAGGCCGGTGGCAAATCCATGCTGCTGACTTCAGACATCGAAGCGCCCGATGAGCTGGCCTTGCTCTCGCGCGATGCGGCAGCCCTGAAAGCGGATGTTTTGCTGGTGCCGCATCATGGCAGCAAGACCTCATCGACGCCGGCATTCATCGCTGCCGTTGGCGCCCGGAATGTCATTTACCCGGTCGGTTATCGGAACCGTTTCGGACATCCCCGTGCCGACGTCGTTGCGCGCTACGGTGAAACCCCTGGCTGGCAGACGGATCGCGACGGTGCGTTGACCGTGCATCTGGGCGATGAGGCCCGTGTTTCGGCTTTCCGCGAGACGCGGCGGCGTTACTGGTATGGCCGTTAAAGGTGCGTGCTAGACTTTGCGCATCATCTCCGTGGAGCGTTCCCGATGGGCTTTTTGTCCCGCCTCTTTACCCCGCCTGATCCACGGCCGCGCATGCGCGAAGTGCTGTGCGCCGACCCTCTGGGGCTGCACCGTATGCAGTACACCGAATGGGGCGATCCTGCCAATCCGCGCGTACTGGTTTGCGTGCATGGACTGACGCGCAACGGGCGCGATTTTGATGCACTGGCGATGGCCATGTCTGCACATTACCGGGTCGTTTGTCCGGATATCGTCGGCCGCGGTCGCAGCGATTGGCTGAAGGACCCTGCGGGTTACGGTTTTCCGCAATACGTGGCGGACATGATGGTCTTGCTGGCCCGTCTGGATGTCCCGGAAGTGCATTGGGTCGGCACCTCAATGGGCGGGCTGATCGGCATGGTGCTGGCCAGTCAGGAGCATTCACCCATCAGTCGCCTGTTGCTCAATGATGTCGGGCCGGTCATAGCGACCGAGTCGCTGCAACGCATCGGTGAATATGTTGGCAAAGCACCGCATTTCGATAGCTATGAGCAAGCCGAGCAATATATTCGCTTCGTCAGTGCGCCGTTCGGCACGCTGACAGACGCGCAGTGGCGCGCGCTTGCCGAGTCCAGCATTCGTCCGGGGGTTGATGGCAAGTGGGTCATGGTTTATGACCCAGGTATCGGCGAACCCTTCCGGCAGGCGTACCTGGTTCATGCGGCCTTCGACCTGTGGCCGATCTACGAGGGAATCCGCTGCCCGACGATGGTTGTCCGCGGCGCCCTGTCCGATTTGCTGACCACCGAAACGCATCTGCAAATGGGCCAGCGCGGGCCGCGCGCGAGTCTTGTCGAAGTGCCCGGCGTTGGCCACGCGCCAATGTTCCTTGACGCACCGCAGATCGCAATCGTTCGCGATTTTATGCTGGGCAGTTAACCGGCGACGCTGCAAGGTGCCGGAAATGAAAAAGCCCGGCGCGGATGCGCTGGGCTTTTTGTTTGTGGCGGAGTGGACGGGACTCGAACCCGCGACCCCCGGCGTGACAGGCCGGTATTCTAACCAACTGAACTACCACTCCGCAGTGGCCTTGCTGAACGGCTGCGAGGGAACTGCAAACTCGCAACCATCGGTGTAGGTGGCGTCCCCACGGGGATTCGAACCCCGGTTATCGCCGTGAAAGGGCGGTGTCCTAGGCCTCTAGACGATGGGGACCCTTCAAAAGCTTCTTCAGGCTGCTGCGCTTGGCATCACTTCGTTGCTCATGCTCGCCGTACTGTTCGTACTGTCTTGCATGAACGCCTCGTGCTGCCTTCGCTCGCGACGCCTGACGTCGCTTTTGGGTGGTCGGTGAAACCGGCCTTTGCTGCTCTACTGCGTCTTCTTTCGCGTGGTGGAGGTAGGCGGGATCGAACCGCCGACCTCTTGCATGCCATGCAAGCGCTCTCCCAGCTGAGCTATACCCCCGCTCGAAAGAAGCGCGCATTATAGGGAGTTGCCATGTGCTTGTAAAGACTGACTGTGCTGCGCTGCCGGTGTGCTTAACCCGCCGAGCGTCCTTGATGATCCTGCGGTGACGCCTGTTGTCGCGATCAAGTATCATCCGGAGTTACTTCACTGATCCGACATATCGACAGCGATGGCCGTTGAAACCGAACTCAAGTTGAGCCTGCCTGCCGCAGCCCTGCCGCGCTTGCGTCGGCATCGGCTGCTGGCCGGCGTCAAGCCGCAGCGTCAGCACCTTGAAAACACCTACTACGACACTGCCGACCTGGCGCTGACACAGGCCCGTGTTGCGGTACGTCACCGGCGCACCGCCTGGGGCTGGCTGCTGACGGTGAAGAGTACCGAGCCCTCGGCCGGCGGGCTGGCGCAGCGCAACGAGTGGGAGGCGCCAAGCCAGCCGGGGGCGTTCGATTTCTCGCATGTCGATCGCAAGGCGCTGCGCAAGACGCTGGAAAAACTGACGCCGCGCTTGCTGGCAGTGTTTTCCACCGATTTCCTGCGCACCACCTGGGTGCTGACGCCGTCACCCGGCACCCGCATCGAAGTCGCGCTGGATCGCGGCTGCGTGCGCTGCGGCGAGCGTGAAGACGCCATTTGCGAACTGGAACTGGAACTGATCGAGTCGCCGGTGGATGGCGTGGCCAAGCCGCTGTTCGATCTGGCGCTGGCCCTGCAGGAAGATTTGCCGCTGCAGCCCGCCGTGGCCAGCAAGGCCGAGCGCGGCTTTCGGCTTTTCATGCAGCAGGTACCGACGCCGGTGCGTGCCGGCAAAACGCCGATCACCGAAAAACTATCCCCGGAGCAGGCATTTTCGCGCATTGCAATGGACTGCATCGAACAGTTGCAACGTAACGAAGCCGGTGCGCGTGCCGGTGACGACCCCGAGTTTGTACATCAGGCGCGCATCGCCATCCGTCGCCTGCGCTCGGCCCTGAACCTGTGGGCGCCGGTGTTGCCGGCTGATTTCCTGGCCCGTTACCGTGCGGACTGGAAGGTGCTGGCGCAACGACTCGGCGATGCCCGCAATCGCGATGTATTTGTCACCGAAACGCTACCGCCGCTGTGCGAAGGTTTTCCCACCCATCCGGTGTTGCAGCGTCTGGCGCGGCAGGCCGACCGCCAACGCGAGAAGACGCAGCGCGAGGTACGGGCAGCGTTCGAGTGTCCGGGTTTTCATCGGCTGGTACTTGGTTTTACCGCTGCCGTTCATGAACTTCCGGTTACCCCGCTACCAGCATCGTTGCCCGATTTTGCCAATCGTCGCATGCGCCGCTTTGCCCGCGAAGTCGAGCGGCGGGCTGCAGCAACTCGTAGCGACCCGCAAGCCCACCACGCCTTGCGCATCGCCTTCAAACGCCTGCGTTATGCACTGGAGTTCCTGGCGCCGCTGTATCCCGCCAAGGCACTTCGCCGTTACCTCAATGCCGCTACCGAATTGCAGGAACTGCTGGGCGCGATGAATGACATCGCCGTCGCCGAGGCGATCATGGCCGAACAACCTCGCTTGGGCAGCGATGCCTTGATCCGGGGCTGGTTTGGCGGGCGCAGCGAGTTGCTGCTGACGCAACTGCCGCATGCGCTGAAAATTTTTCTCGCCGCACGGCCACCATGGCAGGAAAAGGGCGGCAAGCAGCGTAAGTAAGTCCGTCTTTCGGAAAAATAGTCGCTCAGGCTTGCAGCAGACCAAGCGGCCGCACCCAGAGGGCTGCTTTCTTGGTGACACTGGCTTTGATGTGGCAGACCCGATAGCGGTTGTCGCTCTGCATGCACATCGACGGCGATTCCCCTATGGCGTGCAGGCTACTATAGATGGTAACGGCCCCGCTGCTGTGATCGAAGACCCGGCAGTTCGGCTGGCTGCCAGGGGGGAAACAGGCGTTACAGGTGTTGGTCGCATCGTTCATGAAAAAACTCCTTTTGCCGTCCGGTTGACTCAACCCGGATGCTTGCAGAAGTTTGTGACGATGGAATGAAGCAAAGATCTCAATTTGAACCACGGTGAGCACAGCGAACACAGCGAAAAACCAGCTCGCGTCCTTTCGGGGAAGTCATCCTGCAGGCGGGCCTCAACAAGCTTTAAAAACCCTGTGCGCGCCGTGTTCGCCGTGGTTAGCCGCTTTCCCCGGATCAGCTTCGAACCAGATGCAGTCCGAAGTGGTGCTTGATGAAAGCCTGGAATTTTTCGACACCGGTCAGCGCGATCTTCAGCCGTCCCTGTTCCATGAGATTGAGCCGATCCAGGCGGATGTAGTTGTCGGGTTCCCGGCCGGCGCGGATATCCTCAACCTGGCCGCGCAGCCGCATCTGTACCAGGAATTCGAAGCTTTCCTCAAGGTCGGCGGCCTCGTTTTCGGGAATCGTGCCAGTTGCGCGCAGGGCATCGAGACGCTGTGAGGTGCTGCCTTCAAGCACCTTGCCCTGAATAGCCAGTGCCTTGATGCCGTCGGTGATGGCAAAGATGCCGGCCTTCTTGATCTCCAGTTCGCCTGAGTGCTCACCTTTGCTTTCGCCCTTGACCTTGCCGAACCAGCCGAGTGGTGGCGTGAAGCGCAAGCCGCCCTCGACCATGCGCATCAGGAACAGGTTGTTGGCATCTGACTGGCCATAGATCTGCTGTTTCAGCTCGCGCTCGAAGCGCGGATTGCCATGAACGGTGCGCAAATCGATGAAGGTGCTGCAGGAAAGGATGTTTTCCGGTATCGGTGTGGCCATCCACCTGTTCAACTGTTGTTGCCATTCACCTAGGCTGCGGCGCCAGGCTGGGTTTTTGGCCATGATGCCGCCGGGGCAGGGCGGTACGCCGATGGCGATCAGTCCGTCGATCAGCGCCTGCGAGAAATCTTCGATGCGCTTGACCTGTGCCGGACTGAGATCATCAGCGTAGACGATGGCGTTGTCCTGGTCCGTCGCCAGGGTCTGCTCTCCGCGGCCTTCGCTACCGAGCACGAGGAAGGCGTAGCTGTCTTCGGATACGTCGTCAAACCACTCGGCGCGAAGCAGCCCGATCAGGCGCAGCACGATCTGGTCGTTGAGGTGGGCAATGAGACGCACCAGGTCGCGGACGCCGATGCCGGTACCGGAAAGGTGCAGCACCAGCGCCTGGATGCGGCGGTGCAGTGGTTTGAGATCGTCGAGGTTTTTGGCTTTCTCGATGTCAAGCACCAACTGGTGTGGCGAGTGCGCCTGCAGGCGCAGAATGTCGGTGTCGGTGATGATGCCGGCCAGGTTGCCGCTGGCGTCGATGACGCCGAGCCGGTGGATCTTCTGCTTCGACATGCGGTAGAGCGCCTGGTAGAGCAGGTCGTCTTCGCCGATGGTCGACAGCGGTGAGTTCATGATGTCGCGCACCTTGAGCTGGTCAGGGCAGATGCCAGCGGCGACAACTTTGTTGCGCAGGTCGCGGTCGGTGAAAATGCCGATTGGCTGTTCATTTTCGACAACCACCACGCTGGAGATGTTCTTCTCACGCATTGATCCGACAATAGCGATCAGCGCGTCGCCGGCGCCGCAGGTGACGACGTTGCGGGCACAAAAATCTCTGACCGGGCGGAAAAACTGGTTGTCTTCGTTCATTTGGCCTTCTTCGGGGGGATTGGTATTTCGGGTTTGGGTAGCCATGCGAGGAGGGTTTCGAACAGAACGTTGAAATCCACGGGTTTTCCAATGAAACCATTCATGCCGGCCGCAAGGCAGCGCTGACGATCTTCGGCTAAGGCGTTGGCGGTCATGGCGATGATCGGTATTGATTCCCGACCTGGCAAAGAACGAATCCGGCGGGTGGCCTCAAGGCCATCCATGACCGGCATCTGCATGTCCATCAGGATCAGGTCGAATTCGTCAGCTTCAACCAGCGCCAGCGCTTGGGCACCATCTTCCGCAATGGTGATAGTCATTGGCAGGTCTTCCAGCAGCACAAGCGCGATTTCGCGATTGGTTGGGTCGTCTTCGACAAGCAGGATGCGGCTACCCGCGTAATCGTGGATCAGCTGTTTCTCGGCATTTTCGCTGGTGGATTCCACGAGGGCCTCGGGTGCGCGCAGGTCTTGTTTCAGCCGGGCAGTGAACCAGAATGTACTGCCCTTTCCCGGCTGGCTTTCAACACCGGCTTCACCACCCATCAGCAACGCCAGTCGGCGATTGATGGCCAGCCCGAGTCCGGTGCCGCCGTATTTGCGTGTTGTGGAGCTATCGGCTTGCTCAAAGGCGTTGAACAGCTTGGTGACCGTGTCGGCGTCGATGCCGATGCCGGTGTCCTCGATTTCAAAGCGAATCAGTGCTTCGTCAGCAGATTCGGAAAGCAGCCGCGTGCGCAGGGTGATTGTGCCGGTTTCAGTGAACTTGATCGCATTGCCAGCGTAATTGAGCAGTGCCTGCTTGAGGCGTGTGGCATCACCCAATAGCCGAGAAGGCAGGGCGTCGTTCTCAATCTGCAGCTTGAGCCCTTTTTCCTGGGCCCGTTCGGAAAGAAGCGCAGCGACGCTGATCGCTATCTGGTTGGCGGCTATCGGCGCGGATTCGAGTTCAAATTTGCCGGCTTCGATCTTCGAGATGTCCAGAATGTCGTTGATGATGCTGAGCAGGTGCAGCGTGGCGTTGTCGATCGTACCGAGACGGTCGGCCTGCTTTTCGGTCAGCCCTTCACGTCGAAGGATCTGCACCATGCCGGCAATGGCGTTCATCGGCGTACGAATCTCGTGGCTCATGTTGGCCAGGAAGGAACTCTTCGACCGGCTTGCCGATTCTGCAGCTTCCTTGGCAATTTCCAGCGCTCGGGTGCGTTCCACGACAAGACTTTCGAGGTTTTCCTGATGACGGGCAATGGTCGCTTCAACGTCCTTCCGTTCGCTGATGTCACGCGCAAAACCGACGGTGCCCAGCAATTCACCGTTCTCATCGACCACTGGTGCTTTGTAGGTTTCGAACCATTTGCACTTTCCCGCATCGATGATTTTTTCTTCGACGGTTTTTTTCTGTCGCGAGGCAAGTACTGCAAAGTCGTCGGCACGGTAGCCTTCGGCCATTTCTCGTGGTGCGATATCGTAGTCAGTCTTGCCGATCAATACGTCGGGACTGCTGACATTGAAAGTGTGTGCAAAGGTCTGGTTAACGGCGAGGAAGCGGCTTTCTGTGTCCTTGAGCCAGACTACGAAAGGGAAGTTGTCGAGCAAGGCGCGCTGGTAGCGCTCTTTTTGGCGCAACGCATTTTCGGCTTGCCGCGATGCCGTGATGTCGCGAGCGATGCCGAGCACGCCCATGAGTTTGCCATCGGGTGTTTTGATGGGCGTCTTGATGACCGAGAAGATCCCTTCGTAACCGTCCGAAAGAAATTTGACAGCCTGCTCGATGACGATCGGCTGACCGGCTGCGATTGCGGCCAGATCCTTCTCCTGATAGCTGTTGGCGAGCATTTCAGGGACGAAGTCGAAGTCGGTTTTGCCGATAATGCCGCCGGCGGGTACCCCGTAGCGCCGCTCGTGAGCATGGTTGCAGGCGAGATAGACGCCGTTCGGGTCTTTCAGCCAGATCCGGTCCGGGATGGCATCAAACAGACTGCGCAGTTGCGTTTCGCTATTGAGCGCTGCATCGAATCGATCCTTGTAGGCGCGGGTGAAGAAATAAGTCGCCATCATGCCAAGAATCGGAATGACAAGGCCGACCATTGCCGGCACGAAGACCGGTTCAGCCTGTGGCGTGGGTAGCAGACCGAATTGGCCGGCGACGATCATCGTTACCAGAAAAAGGCAGGTGAGAACTCCGAAGAGCATGCCGTAGCTGATCCGGAAGGCCCATCCCGCGAAGATGATGATCAGCGGGAAAACGATGATGTAGTTGGAACGGATGCCACCGGTGATGATGATGACCGCACAGGCGGAGGCCCAGCCGCCCCAGAGCAGGGTCTGGAATGCAGCAAGCGGGCGAGTTTTCCACAGCAGCACGAGTGCGCTGATGCCAGAAACAACCAGGATGATGGCGCAGAACGCGCGGTAGAGGCGTGGCGGGTCCGCGAGGCTGTGGAACGTCATCGTGGTGCAGCCAAAGGCCGTGAAGATGATGGCGCTGAGGAAGAAAAAGCGTCGCAGCAGCGGATCGTCGCTGACGTTCAGTATTGGCTGGTTCGAGCTTTCGATAGACATGTCTGCGGCATTATCCGGGTTCGAACCAAATATTCTCGGCGCGTCATGCCAAAAAAACAAGAACGCCGCTCAAATCCGACGCGCATTCAAATCAACGCCGCAGGAGATTCCAGACTGTTTCGACGCCGCCGATCACGAGATCCGTGATGTCGCTTTCGAGTATCGATTTTGATTTGCGGTGTTCCAGCGCGCTTTGCGATTTAAGCCGTTCGTTGGCCAGCAGGGCATCGGCAAAGGCGTGTGGGTCGGTGCGTTCCTGCCGCTTGGTTTTTTCGCCGTAACCAGCCAGCGCATCGCGGACGGCATCCGGGTCGAGGATGACGATTGGCGATCGGCAGTGGCTGCAGGTGTTCTCGCGGCGGATGTCGACCGGGGCGCCGCAGCCTGAGCAACGGATGACCTGAACCTGCTTCGCCATTTCCTCGATTTCGGCGCCGTTGAGCTGGCGGACGAAGCCCTTTTCCTGCATGAAGGCCGAGAAGGAATTGAAACGACCATGCTTTTGCGGGCAGCGGTGATAGGCGAAATGGCCATTGCGGGTACGGTCAAGGCCATGCAGCAGGCGCTCGTTGCAGCGCGGACACTGCAGTGCATCGCGCCAAGGCTGGCGCAGTTGATCGTGGTGTTCGTGCAGCAGGCGGAAAAGTTCGAGGATGCCGGCAGGGGCCAGTTGCGCACTTTCAAAATTGTCGAACCAGATACCCTGGCAGGGAAAACAGATATCCAGGGTGATTTCGCCATGCAGTTGACGTTTGAAGCGGTGGACCTCCATCGGTGCCCGGCAGGCCGGGCAGAGACCGCCGCTACTGGCCGGGGATGAATTCGAGGGCGGCGTATCGGTCACGACAGGGGTTTGCTTTCGCTGGCTGGTCGGTCAGTGATGCGCGTTGTCATCCAGATGGATGACGTCGTCGTGGACCCGCTGGTTTGCCTCGTGCAGGCGCTTCACGAGATACATGGCGCCGCTGACGAACAAGCCGAAGAGGGTGATGACCACGTGAATCGACACCTCGCTGCGCATCATCACGTAGTAGAGCCCGGTCATCATAAGGATCGACAGGTTTTCGTTGAAATTCTGCACGGCAATCGAGTGGCCGGCCCCCATCAGGATATGACCACGATGCTGCAGCAGGGCATTCATCGGCACGACGAAAAACCCGGAAAGGCCGCCGATGAGGATGAGCAGGGGCACGGCCAGCCACATGTCGCCGACAAAATTCATCACCAGCACGATGATGCCCATGGCGATGCCGAGGGGGATGACGCGTACCGATTTGCGCAGTGTGATCATCTTGGCTGCAACGATGGCACCACCGGCAACGCCGATCGCAACGACGCCCTGCAACATCGAGGATTTCGAGAGGTCGAGGTTGAGCGCCACTTCTGACCACTTGATCACAATGAATTGCAGCGTGGCACCAGCCCCCCAGAAGAGTGTGGTGACCGCCAGCGAAATTTGACCCAGCTTGTCGCGCCAGAGCAGCGAGAGGCAGTGGTTGAACTCGTGCGCCAGATAGAAGGGGTTCTTCTTCAGCGGCTTGTGATCGACCCCGGTGTCCGGCACGTAAAGATTGAAGATGGCCGCAATGATGTAAAGCACGCCGACAATGCCGATGGTCATTTCGCCGACGGTATCGATGCCGGTATCGATCAGCGGAAAGTCGAAGGCCAGGATTGTTGCCGAGATATCCGGCTTGATCAGCATGCCGCCAACCACCACGCCAAGAATGATGGCGCCGACGGTCAGCCCCTCGATCCAGCCATTGGCGACGACCAGCAGGCGATGCGGCAGGTATTCAGTGAGGATGCCGTACTTGGCCGGCGAGTAGGCGGCGGCGCCGAGGCCGACGACGGCATAGGCGATCAGCGGATGTACCGAAAAGAACATCATCGAGCAGCCGATGATCTTGATGCTGTTACTGATGAGCATCACCCGCCACTTCGGCATCGAATCGGCAAAAGCGCCGACAAAAGCGGCAAGGAGGACGTAGGAAAGCGTAAAGAAGGTCTTCAGCAACGGCTCATATTCCGTCGGCGCCTGCATTTCACGCAGAGCGAAGATGGCGGCAATCAGGAGGGCGTTGTCGGCGAGTGCAGAAAAAAACTGCGCCGCCATGATGATGTAGAAGCCGAAAGGCATCGCGTCGGTCGTGGCCTATGCTTGTAGTGGCCGGTTTATACCACGAAAGTCGTAAATGTGTTTGAATAGAGCCAGTGAATAAGCGGAGTGTTTCAGCTTATGGCTGACCGTCGTTTGCAGGTGTTTCATGCTGTTGCCCGGCATTTGAGTTTTACCAAGGCCGCCGAGGCTCTGTTCATGACCCAGCCGGCCGTGACCTTCCAGATCAAGCAACTGGAAGAGCAATTCAACACCCGCCTTTTTGAGCGCGGGCATGGTCGCATCTCGCTGACGCCGGCGGGCGACATCGTCTTTGAATATGCCGAAAAAATCCTCGGGCTTTCCAGCGAAATGGAAACGCGCCTGAGTGAAATGACCGGCCAGATGCGCGGCCCGCTGCTGGTCGGCGCCAGCACGACGATTGCCGAATTCATGCTGCCGCGCATTCTCGGCGAGTTCAATTCCCTCTACCCGCAGGTGCGGGCCCGGCTGACGGTGGCCAATTCCGAGACCATCGAGAATCGCATTGCCGAACACACGCTCGATGTAGGTCTGGTCGAACTGCAGACGAAAAACCCCAATCTCCTTTCCGAAGTCTGTTGCGACGACGAACTGCAGGTGATCTGTACCCCCGATTACCCGCTCAACAGCCTCCAATCGGTAACACCGAAGGTGTTGCTCGACTATGAGTTCGTTTCGCGCGAGCCAGGTTCGGGGACGCGTGAGGTCACCGACAATTACTTCCGTGAAGCCGGGGTTTCGCCCGAGCGCTTGAAAACTTTGATGGAACTTGGCAGCCCCGAAGCCTTGAAGGGCGTTGTCGGCACCGGGCTGGGTTTCGCCATCGTTTCGCGGGCCAGTGTTGGTAAAGAGTTGCAACTGGGCAGCCTCATTGCCATTCCTCTCGAGCCCCGGCTTGGTGCGTCGCCTCTCGGTGCTCAGCCCGAAGGAGAAATTCCGCTCGCGCGTGGTCAGTACCTTCATGGAGTTCGCCAAACGACGCCTGCGGGAGCTCGCCGCCTGATGCCGCGTCCGATTCGTGCCCGTATCGACCGGGCCGCACTTCTGCACAACTATCTCCTGGCCAAAACCCGGGCACCTGGCGCGCGCGCCTGGGCAGTGGTCAAGGCTAATGCCTACGGCCATGGCCTGATGCACGCGGCCGAAGCCCTGGCCGATGCGGCCGATGGTTTCGCACTGCTTGATCGTGAGGCGTCAGTGGCGCTGCGCCAAGCCGGCTTACGCCAGCCCATCCTGCTGCTCGAAGGCTTCTTTTCGCCGGAAGATCTGGAACTGGTTGCCGACCACCGCCTCTCGGTCGTCGTGCATCGCCTCGAACAGTTGCAGATCCTGCGTCAGGTGGGGCTGCCGGTGCGCGTCCCCGTCTATGTGAAGCTCAACACCGGCATGAACCGTCTTGGATTTCCGCCAGCGGCACTTGGCGCTCTGCGCGACGAGCTGGCGAAATCGCAGGCCGTTGGCGAGATCACGCTGATGACGCACTTTGCAGAAGCCGACAGCGCCCGCGGCATCGACTGGCAATTGCAGACTTTTGCGGCCATGGCCGGAGAATGGCGCGGGCCGGTGTCGTTGGCCAATTCGGCCGCCATCCTGCGCTACCCGAAGGTAGCACGTGACTGGGTTCGCCCCGGCATCATGCTCTACGGCGGCAGCCCGTTTGCCGAGCAGAGCGCCGAGTCGCTCGGCTTGCGGCCGGTGATGACGCTTGCCAGCGAGATCATCGCCGTACAGACCCTCGCTGCCGGCGAGCGGATCGGTTATGGCGGCCTGTTCGTCGCCGAACGCGAAACCCGCGTCGGTGTGGTGGCTTGCGGCTATGCCGACGGCTATCCGCGGCATGCGCCAACCGGAACGCCGGTGCTGGTCGGTGGCCGCCGCAGCCGGACGCTCGGGCGGGTATCCATGGACATGCTGGCGGTAGACCTCACCGATTTTCGCGATGCCGGCGTCGGTAGCCCGGTCACCTTGTGGGGCGAAGGGCTGCCGGCCGACGAAGTGGCGGCGGCTGCCGGCACCATCAGCTATGAGCTGTTCTGCGCGCTGGCACGGCGGGTTCCGGTCGAGGTTGCCTGATCGTCAGCCCGCCAGCCCTTGATGGGCGAACCGGGTGACGGACGGACCGGCGAAAGCGGCGACGCAGTCTGTTGTATCCTCCACCCTACGATGAGCAAGCAAAAAACCTTCTATAGCTGCACCGAATGCGGCGCAACCGCCGCGAAGTGGCAGGGGCAATGCCCCGGCTGCAATCTCTGGAATACCCTGGTCGAAACCGTCGAGGAAAAAGCCTCGCCTGCGGCCCGTTTCCAGTCCCTGGCACCGCCGGCCCGCTTGCAGACGCTGGCGGAGATCCCGGCACGGGAACATGAACGCATCGCTACTGGCATCCCCGAGTTCGACCGCGCCCTGGGCGGCGGCCTGGTTGCCGGTGGGGTCGTACTGATCGGCGGCGACCCCGGCATTGGCAAGAGCACCTTGTTGCTGCAGGCCTTGGCTGGGCTTTCCGACGAACATTCTGTGCTTTACGTGAGCGGCGAAGAGTCGGGCGAGCAGGTGGCGCTGCGGGCGAGGCGCTTGTCGCTGGACACCCGCAAGCTGCAGTTGCTGGCCGAGATCAACCTGGAAAAGATTCTCTCCACGCTGCAGGCGGAGAAGCCGCTGGTGGCCGTCATCGACTCGATCCAGACGCTGTGGTCGGACCAGTTGAGCTCGGCCCCCGGCTCGGTCGCACAGGTGCGGGAATGTGCCGCACAGCTGACGCGGCTGGCCAAAACGGTCGGCATTACCGTCGTGCTGGTCGGCCACGTCACCAAGGAAGGGGCGCTGGCCGGGCCGCGCGTGCTCGAACACATCGTCGACACGGTGCTCTATTTCGAGGGCGACACGCATTCCAGCTTCCGTCTGGTGCGTGCTTTCAAGAACCGCTATGGCGCGGTGAACGAACTGGGCGTTTTCGCCATGACCGATCGGGGGCTGAAAGGCGTTAGCAACCCTTCGGCACTTTTCCTGTCTCAGCATGGGCAGGCGGTCGCCGGCTCCTGCGTGATGGTGACGCAGGAGGGAACACGGCCGCTGCTGGTGGAGATTCAGGCATTGGTCGATCAGTCGCACGGCAATCCGCGGCGGCTGACCGTCGGGCTCGAAGCGCAGCGTCTGGCGATGTTGCTGGCCGTGCTGCACCGCCATGCGGGGATCGTCTGCTTTGATCAGGATGTCTTCGTCAACGCGGTCGGCGGTGTCAAGATCGCCGAGCCGGCAGCCGATTTGGCGGTGTTGATGGCGATCATATCTTCATTGAAAAACAAAGCATTGCCGGAGAAAATTATAGTGTTTCGGTGAGGTCGGATTGGCCGGCGAAATCCGGCCGGCGCCACGCGGCCAGGAGCGCTTGAAGGAGGCCGCGAAGCTTGGATTTACCCGGGCGCTGATCCCGGCGGCCAATGCGCCGCGTCAGGCAGTTCCCGGCATGCAGGTCATCGCCGTTTCTCGTGTTGAGGAAGCGGTTGAGAAATTGCGCTCAATGGATTGAATTGAAAGAACTAACGATAGCGTTTCGTTTGCTCAAGCGGGATTCCCGTGCGGGTGAACTTCGGCTGCTTGCTGCCGCCATGGTCATTGCCGTGGCGGCCCTGTCGGCGGTCGGTTTTTTTGCCGATCGAGTGCATCAGGCGCTGGAACGCGAGGCGCATCAACTGCTCGGCGCTGATTTGCTGCTGACCTCCGACCATGCGTGGCCGACGGCGGTGATCGACGAGGCCACGCGTCGCGGCCTGCGTGTCGCAGAAACCCGTTCTTTCCCGAGCATGGTGCAGTTCGAAGGCCGCGCCCAACTGGTCGATGTTAAGGCCGTCAGTGCAGGTTATCCGCTGCGCGGCAGCCTGCGTCTGGCGCCAGCGCCGAATGTGCCCGACGCGGCAGTGGCAGGGATTCCGGGAGTTGGCGAGATATGGGGCGATGAGCGCCTGGCGACAGCGCTGACGCTCAATTCCGGCGATAGCCTTGCTGTTGGGCGCTCGCGCTTGACAATGACCGGGGTGCTGACCCTGGAACCCGACCGTGGCGTCAATTTCTTTGGCGTTGCCCCTCGGCTTCTGATGAACCTCGCCGATCTCGACGCAACCGGGCTGGTACAGGTTGGCAGCCGCGTCGCCTACCGCCTGCTGCTGGCCGGCGAAGGGAGTTCGGTTGCCGATTTCCAGCGCTGGCTGGAGCCGAGACTGGCCCGGGGCGAGCGCATCGAAGATGCACGCAATGCCCGCCCGGAGATTCGCACGGCGCTTGAGCGGGCACAGCGCTTTCTCGGGCTGTCGGCCCTGCTGACCGTGGTTCTGGCGGCCGTCGCCGTTGCGCTGGCCGCGCGACGCTACAGCCAGCGCCACCTCGACCCGTGCGCCATCATGCGCTGCCTGGGGGCGACGCAGCCTTTCCTGCTGCGTGTCTATCTCGGTCAGTTTGCCTTGCTCGGGCTGATCGCCTCGGTACTCGGTTGCGCCATCGGTTTTGTCGCCCACTTTGCGCTCTATGTCTGGCTGGCGGAATTGCTGGCTACAGTTCTGCCTTCGCCCTCATGGCTGCCTGCCGGGCAGGCGGCGGCGGTCGGGCTGTTGCTGCTTTTCGGCTTTGCCGTTCCACCCTTGCTGCAACTGCGCCGGGTGCCGACGATGCGGGTCTTGCGCCGAGAGTTCGGTCCGCCAGGCGGGGCTTTGCTGGGTGGCTACGGCCTCGGGCTGGCGGCGCTGACCGGCGCGATGTTCTGGGTTGCCGGCGATGTCGTGCTTGGTGCCTGGGTGGTCGGTGGCTTTGTCGTGGCCTTGCTGTTCTTTGCCGTGGTCGCGCGGCTGGCCATCCGGCTGGCAGCACGTTTGCGGGGTGGAGTGCATGCCGCAGGGGGGTTCGGCTGGCGCTATGGGCTGGCCAATCTCGAGCGCCACGCACTCAGCAGCGTCGTGCAGATCGTGGCGCTGGCCCTTGGCCTGATGGCGCTGCTGTTGCTGACGGCTACCCGTGGCGACCTGATGGAGGCCTGGCGACGGGCAATGCCGCCGGATGCGCCCAATCGTTTTGTCGTGAATATCCAGCCCGATCAGGTCTCGGCAATAAAAAAACACTTGGTCGCTGCCGGTATCGATGCCGAGATTTCGCCGATGGTGCGCGGGCGATTGGCGCGGCTCAACGGGCGCGAGGTGGGGATTGCCGACTACGAGGACGATCGCGCCAAGCGGCTCATCGAGCGCGAATTCAACCTGTCGATGCGAGCAGACTTGCCGTATGGAAATACGGTGGTCAAAGGACGCTGGTTCAATCCGGACGAGATGCGCCGGGGTGTCGCCTCGGTCGAGGACGGTCTGGCCAAAACCCTGGGCATCAAAGTTGGCGACTCCATGGAGTTCATGATCGCCGGCGAGCCGGTGGCCGTTGAGGTTGTCGGCTTGCGCAAGCTGGACTGGGATTCGATGCGCGTCAATTTCTTCGTGTTGACGCCGCCGGCCGTGCTGCAACCCTATCCAACCAGCTTCATCACCAGTTTCCATCTGCCGGCAGGCAAGGGGGAGCTGATCAACAGCCTGGTGCGGGAATTTCCGAATCTTACGGTGATCGACGTCGCGGCCATCGTTCGCCAGTTGCAATCGGTGATCGATCAGGTCGCCCAGGCGGTGCAATTCATCTTTCTGTTTACGCTGGCCGCCGGCGTGATGGTCCTCTACGCGGCGCTAGGATCGGCTTTTGAGGAGCGTCGTTACGAACTTGCGGTGATGCGTTCGCTGGGGGCCCGGCGTGAGCAACTGCGGCGGGCGCTGCTGGCCGAGTTTGCGCTGGTTGGTGGGCTGGCCGGTGCGATTGCCGCGCTCGGCGCGGTGGTAATAGGGCAGGTGCTGGCAAGCAAGGCCTTCCAGTTCGAAGTGGCGATCAGTCTCTGGCCGTTCCCGGTTGCGATTCTTGGCGGTGCGGCGATGGTGACGCTGGCGGGGTGGTTGGCGGCGCGTCGCTTGCTCGGCAGCTCACCGCTGCAGGTTTTGCGCGCTGGCACCTGAGATTGTGGCTGCCGCTGGTGAGTTCGCAGCGGCACGCCCTGTCCCGGTGCCATTTTTGGATTCTTCGTTGACTGTTGCATAATGTGTCGATTAGCACTTCTGGCATAACCATGGCTGAAACAACGGTACGTCGCCTCGATGAGCGCCTTTCTGCGCTCAATGAGCGCTGGCAAGATTATGTTCGTGAAGGTGGTTTCGAGCAGTTTGTCGAGTTCTCTGTAGCGCTCAACAGTCTTTCCGAGCAACTTGGGCGTTTACGGCTGCCAGGCCTTCTGCGTATTGCCGAGGGGCTGGAAAACGCAGCCCTCGCGCGCTTTGGTGCCCAAGGCTCGCACCCGCTTGCTGAAGTCGATATTGCTGCCCTCGATCGACAGGTAAAAGCGCTTGGCAGCGCGATTGTTTCTGCCCAGCAGCCTGTGGGAGAGCGTCGGGTTGAGGAGATGCCGTCTTCGGTTCCTGATCCGGAATGGGTTCGTCCCCGTGCTGTCTGGCTGGTGGCGCCTGCCGGTCGGAGCAAGATGGCGGAAGGGCTTGCCGAACAGCTACTTCACTTTGGTTTTCGTCCGCACATGCTGGGCTGGCTTGACCCGCTGCCGCAAGGCGAGCAGCCGCTGGCAGTATTGTTCTCGTCGGAAAGTGCGCCAGCCAAGGAAGCACAACTTGTGCGCATCGCGGCCATTCGCGCCGCCGTATCGACAGCGCAAATCTTTTATCTCGGTGCCGAGCGGGCAATGGAGCCCGTGGTTTCCCTGATTCGCGCCGGCATCGACGTGGCGGTGACCCACGAGGAGGCGGCGTCTTCGGTGCTGACGCGGATTCTCGATCTGGTGCAGACGCGCGAGCTCGAAAAGTACCGGGTGCTGGTTGTCGAGGATTCGCGGGTTGCGGCGGCCATGATCCGGCGTACCCTCACCGAGCACAACATCGACAGCCAGGTCGTGCCTGATCCCAGCATCTTGCTGGATGTGCTGGCTGATTACCGGCCCGACCTGATCCTCATGGACATGTACATGCCGCGCTTCAACGGTGTGGAGGCCACCCGGGTTCTGCGGCAAGTGGCCGGCTATCAGTCTTTGCCGATCGTTTATCTGTCGAGTGAATCCGATATCGGCATGCAGGTCGAGGCTTTGCGCCTCGGTGGCGACCAGTTTCTGACAAAACCAATCAACCCCGTAGTGCTGGCCGCTGTCGTGCGCACCAAGATCGAGCGCTATCGTGAGGCGCTGCGCTCGACACGAACCGATGGCTTGACCGGTCTGCTCAATCACACCGCGTCGAAGGCGCGGCTGAAAGCCATGGCCGATCATTTGCCGGCGCACGGCAATCTATGTGTGGCAATGCTCGATATCGACCATTTCAAGGCGGTTAACGATACCTTCGGCCATCCTGTTGGCGATCAGGTCATCCGTAACCTGGCATGGCTACTCAAAGGTCGCTTGCGTGCCACCGACCTGATCGGTCGCTATGGCGGCGAGGAATTCATTCTGGCCTTGCCGGACGCCCACCCTGACACTGCTTATGCCGTGATCGAGCGAATCCGTCGCGATTTTGCCGAGCTGCCGCACGCGCATAACGGTGGCACGCTCTATGCCACTTTCAGTGCCGGCATGGCCTGTTTGCAGAATTATCCGTCGGCACAAGAAATCACTGAAGCGGCGGACAATGCCCTGCTTGAGGCTAAACGCAGGGGCCGGAATCAGATCGTAAAAGCCTGTAGCGACTGATTTCCGCTGCGTATTTTCTTCCCTTCGATCCTCACGCATTTGATGCCGGCAGGGGTTCTCCGGTTTTTGCCGTGTCATAATTCCCGTCATGCGATTTGCGATTCTCGAAGATTCCCGTAGTCAGGCGCTCCTGCTCAAGGCCATGGTCGAAGAACTTGGCCATGAGGGGGTTATTTTTCCAACCGCACACTCCTTCCGCGACGGTCTGGCCGCCAGTCGCTGTGATCTGTTGCTGATGGACTGGATACTGCCTGATGGCTCCGGTGACGAACTGCTGGCGTGGGTCAGGGAAACATTCGGCTGGGCGCTGCCGGTCATTTTTGTCACCGCCCGCGTTGCCGAAAGCGACGTGGCCGCCATGCTTCGACTCGGGGCCGACGACTATGTCTGCAAACCGATTCGCTACGTTGAACTGGCTGCACGCATTGAAGCGCTGATGCGCAGGCGCGCAATGGCCGACGCGGGCCGGATTTCCGCTGGGCGACTTACAGTTGAAAACATCGTCCTCGACCCGCCTGCCCGGAGTGCCGTGGTCGATGGGCAGTCAGTCGCATTGACAGCCAAGGAATTCGATCTGGCGCTGCTCTTGTTACGCAACCTCGGCACCTTGTTCAACCGTCAGACACTGCTCGAAAAAGTCTGGGAATTGGGCGGCGAGGTCGATACGCGGACCGTTGATACCCATGTCAGCCGCATTCGCCGCAAACTGGCGTTGGAGCCGACGCATGGGTGGCAATTGACGACGGTCTATGGCCATGGGTACCGGCTTGAGCGGGTCCGTAGCGATACCTGAGTCCCGGTAGCGAATCTGCGGCGCGGCCCTTTTGGTTCTTGGTGACTGCTGATTCGGTGACGTTGCCCGCTTGCCGGTGGTTTTTGAGAGGGGAGGGAATTATTTTGACGCCCCCCTGTCGGATACAATCCTGACTTTCTCAATCTGCCCCCTTCCAGAATCCCCCTCGATGTCTGCCGTGCTCAATGAATCCCGGGCGCTTACGCCGCTCTTCTCCTACCGCAAGTACTGGGCCAAGCGCTTCGGTACGGCGCCTTTCCTGCCCATGTCACGCGCCGAAATGGACGAATTGGGCTGGGATTCCTGCGACATCATTCTGGTCACGGGCGATGCCTACATCGACCACCCCAGCTTTGGTATGGCGCTGGTGGGGCGCCTGCTGGAGGCGCAGGGCTTCCGGGTGGGCATCATCAGCCAGCCGGATTGGCATTCGGCCAGCGATTTCAAGAAATTGGGCAAACCGAACCTGTTTTTCGGGGTGACCGCCGGCAACATGGATTCGATGGTCAATCGCTATACGTCCGACCGCAAGATCCGTTCTGAAGACGCCTATACGCCTGACTCTGAGGCTGGCAAGCGCCCGGATCGCTCGGTGGTGGTCTATTCGCAGCGCTGTCGTGAGGCCTTTGCCGACGCCAATGTGGTGATCGGCTCGATCGAAGCCAGCCTGCGACGCATTGCCCATTATGACTACTGGTCAGACAAGGTACGTCGCTCGGTGTTGCCTGATTCGAAGGCCGATCTGCTGATCTTCGGTAATGCCGAGCGCGCCATTGTCGCGCTGGCACACCGGCTGGCGGCAGGCGAGAAAATCAAGGACATCCGCGATCTGCGTGGCACCGCCTTCATGGTGCCGCCGGGCTGGCTACCGGGCGAAGACTGGGCAGTTACCGACTCAACCGAGCTCGATACGCCGGGGCCGCTGATCAAGCATGCCGACCCCTATGCGATGCAGGAAGAGAAATCGTCCGCCTGCGCGTCGAAGGATGGCGGCCCGGAAGTGAAGGGCATCCGTATCGTCGGTCGCCAGGAAATGACCCAGACGCGGCTTGCCGCACGCCGCGCCGACCGGGCCAAGACGGTCATCCGCCTGCCGTCCTACGAGCAGGTCAAGGACGACCCGGTGCTTTATGCCCACGCCTCGCGCACCTTTCACCTGGAATCGAACCCGGGCAATGCACGGGCGATGGTGCAGGCGCACGGCGTCGGTGCCTCCGAACGCGATATCTGGCTGAATCCGCCGCCGATCCCGCTGACCACTCCGGAGATGGACGCGGTCTATGGCGCGCCGTACCAGCGCAAGCCACATCCGTCGTACGGCGAGGCCAAGATTCCGGCCTTCGAGATGATCCGCTTCTCGATCAACATCATGCGCGGCTGTTTTGGTGGCTGCACCTTCTGCTCGATCACCGAGCACGAGGGGCGCATCATCCAGAGCCGCTCGGAGCAATCGATCCTCGACGAGATCGAGGAAATCCGCGACAAGACGCCGGGCTTCACCGGCACCATCTCCGACCTCGGCGGGCCGACCGCCAACATGTACCGCATGGCCTGCAAGGACCCGAAGGTCGAGGCCTCGTGTCGCCGGCTCTCATGCGTCTTTCCCGATATCTGTTCGTACATGGACACCGACCACGCGCCGCTGATCTCGCTCTACCGCAAGGCTCGGGAAATCAAGGGAGTGAAGCGCATCCTGGTCAGTTCCGGCCTGCGCTATGACCTCGCGGTGCGTTCGCCGGAATACATCAGAGAGCTGGTTGCGCACCATGTCGGCGGCTACCTGAAGATCGCCCCGGAGCACACCGAGGACAACGTGCTCAAGCACATGATGAAGCCGGGCATCGGCGCCTACGACAAGTTCAAGGCGATGTTCGAGAAGATCTCGAAGGAGGTCGGCAAGGAGCAGTACCTGATCCCGTACTTCATCGCCGCGCACCCCGGGACGACCGATGAGGACATGCTTAACCTGGCGCTGTGGCTGAAGCGCAACAACTTCCGCCTCGATCAGGTGCAGACCTTCCTGCCAACGCCGATGGCGCTGGCGACGGCGATGTACCACTCGAAGCGGAGCCCGCTGAAACGCGTCGAGCGCAACGGCGAGGAAGTGGAAACCGTGCGCAATGGTCGCATGCGCAAGCTGCACAAGGCCTTCCTGCGCTACCACGATCCCGAGAACTGGCCGCTGCTGCGCGACGCGCTGCGAGCGATGGGCCGCGCCGACCTGATCGGCAACGGCAAGAAGCAGCTGATCCCGGCCTGGCAACCGGCAGGTACGGGCGGCAGTTGCCACGCCCGGCGTGCTACTGAGAAGCGGACCGCACAGCAACGTGCCGCACAGCAGCGCGGCGACGGCTGGCCAGCGGTGCCGAAGCCGGCGAAGATCGTTCGGTCTGCGGAAGGGGGAGCGAAAACCGCTGCAAAACCTGGTGGTGCAAGGGCTGGAACGAAGGCCGGAGTGAAGGCCAATGAGCGGACAACGCAAAGGCCTGCGCGAAAGCCGTTGCC
Organism: Candidatus Proximibacter danicus; assembly: GCA_016710885.1. Taxonomy (GTDB): domain Bacteria; phylum Pseudomonadota; class Gammaproteobacteria; order Burkholderiales; family Rhodocyclaceae; genus Proximibacter; species Proximibacter danicus. Next base: position 12,777 of record JADJUC010000008.1, on the reverse strand, counting down.
GCGCCGCTAATAGTTTTTCAAAATCCTGCGATGACCGAAACGACGCCTTATCAAATGCTTGGGGGCGAGGCCGCCGTGGCCTGCCTGACCGATCGCTTCTACGAACTGATGGCCACGGTGCCGCAGTTTTCCGGCATTCGCGCGATGCATCCTCAAGACCTGCAGGAATCGCGCGACAAGCTGTTCATGTTTCTCTCTGGGTGGCTTGGTGGGCCGGATCTGTTCGTCGAGAAGTTCGGACATCCGCGCTTGCGGGGCCGCCACATGCCTTTTGCCATCGGCACTTCGGAACGCGACCAGTGGGTGGCCTGCATGACCTCGGCCATGGAGCAAACGGGCGTTGAGGCAGGACTACGACAACGTTTGCTCGAGTCTTTCTTCAATACCGCCGATTTCATGAGGAACCGGGAAGCTTAGAGGGCAAATCTTTCTTTTTCGCAGTGCAGCATTTTGATCTTGGGTGTGGTACAATAGCCGCCTTTTATCAAAGGCTTAGGTTTACTCCATGTCCGTTCGCCCAATCCGCAACATCGCCATCATCGCCCACGTTGACCACGGCAAGACCACGCTGGTGGATCAACTGCTGCGTCAGTCCGGCACCTTCGCCGCTCACCAGCAACTGGTCGAATGCGTCATGGACTCCAATGACCTGGAAAAAGAGCGTGGCATCACGATTCTTTCCAAGAATACGGCGGTCGAGTACGAAGGCGTGCATATCAACATCGTCGACACCCCGGGCCACGCCGACTTCGGCGGCGAGGTCGAGCGCGTGCTGGGCATGGTCGATGGCGTGGTGCTGCTGGTCGATGCCGCCGAAGGCCCGATGCCGCAAACCCGTTTCGTCACCAAGAAGGCACTGGCACTGGGCCTGCGCCCGATCGTGCTGGTCAACAAGGTTGACCGCGACGGCGCCGATCCCGACCAGGCCGTCAATCTGACCTTTGACCTGTTCGACAAGCTGGGTGCCACCGACGAACAACTCGATTTCCCGATTGTTTACGCTTCCGGCCTCAACGGCTGGTCGGCGATGGAACTCGATCAGCCGCGCGAAAACATGAAGCCGCTGTTCGATACCATCCTGCGCCATGTGCCGGCACCGGATACCGATGTCGATGCGCCGCTGCAGCTCCAGATCTCCGCGCTCGACTATTCTTCCTATGTTGGCCGCATTGGCGTCGGCAAGATCAATCGCGGCCGCGTCAAGACGGGCCAGCAGGTGCTGGTGATGTTCGGTACGGAAGAGGAAGCCGCGGAGCACGACCGCACCCCGATCAAGGCCAAAATCGGCCAGGTGTTTGGCTACCAGGGCCTGAACAAGATCGAGCTTGACGAAGGCTGTGCTGGCGACATCGTGCAGATCACCGGTATCGAGGATCTGGTGCTGGGTTGCACGGTGACCGATCCGGATCAACCGGAATCGCTGCCGCTCTTGAAGATCGACGAGCCGACCCTGTCCATGCAGTTCATGGTCAATACCAGCCCGCTGGCCGGTACCGAAGGCAAGTTCGTCACCAGCCGCCAGATCCGCGACCGCCTGCACAAGGAATTGCTGACCAATATGGCGTTGCGCGTGCACGACACCCCGAACGGTGATGTGTTCGACGTCGCCGGGCGTGGCGAACTGCACCTCGGCATCCTGCTCGAAAACATGCGCCGCGAAGGCTTCGAGCTGGCAGTCGGTCGTCCGCGCGTCGTCAAGAAGACGATCAACGGCGTCGAGTGCGAGCCGTACGAACAACTGACTGTTGACGTCGAGGAAGACACCCAGGGTGGCGTCATGGAAAGCCTCGGTCAGCGCAAGGGCGACCTGCAGGACATGGTGCCGGACGGTCGCGGTCGCGTCCGTATCGAATACCGCATCCCGGCCCGCGGCCTGATCGGCTTCCAGGGCGAATTCATGAACCTGACGCGCGGCAACGGCCTGATGAGCCACGTCTTTGACGAATACGCACCGGTCAAGGACGGCAATGTCGCCGAGCGCCGCAACGGCGTGCTGGTTTCCCAGGACAACGGCGAAGCTGTTGCCTACGCGCTGTGGAAGCTGCAGGATCGCGGCCGCATGTTCGTGAATCCGGGCGACAAGCTGTACGAAGGCATGATCATCGGTATCCACAGCCGTGAAAACGACCTGGTCGTGAACCCGATCAAGGGCAAGCAACTGACCAACGTGCGCGCCTCCGGCACCGACGAAGCGGTTCGCCTGGTACCGCCCGTCCAGCTCAGCCTGGAATCTGCCGTCGAATTCATCGAGGAAGACGAACTGGTTGAACTGACGCCGAAGTCGATTCGCCTGCGCAAGCGTTTCCTCACTGAAATCGAGCGCAAGCGCGCCTCTCGCTCCTGATCCAGCGGCACCCAAAGAAAACGCCCGGCGGGATTTCCCGTCGGGCGTTTTTGTTTCCAGGTATTCATTGTCGTGCGATCAGCTCATTTTTCAGGGGGCGTCGCAAAGGTTTTGTCGAGACTTTCGATCAGGGCCGTGGCCAGTGATATTTCGCGCAGGAAGCAGATGAGGCCGGCGATCAGGGCAAGCATGGCGCCGATGAACAGAAAGGCAATTGCACTCGAAAGATTGATGCCCAGTTCGGCACTGATGAAGAGGGCGGCAACGACAACACAGACCAGCAGGTCACAGGTGGTGCATAGGCTGATCGACCAGTGGATCAGCCGGGCACGGCGGGAGAGTGAAAGGGTTGTCTCGTGGTTCTTCGCGCGCAGTTCGTCGCTGGCGTCCGCCGGCAGTTCGCGTTCCAGCAGATAGACCCGGTCGATGATGCGGCCGAGGCGGTTGATCAGCACGGCGAGCAGGGCGCCGACACCGGCCAGCAGGAATACGGGGGCCACCGCCAGTTGAATGGCCTGGCCGACGCTGGAAATGCCAAGGGTCTGCATGCGCTGCTAGCCGCCGGTCATCGACATGAAGCGCACCACTTTCGGCGCATCAAGCTGCTCGGTGAAGTTGTGTTCCTTCGGCTTGATACCCATCGATCGAACGATGGCCTCGCGCAGCGGTTCGTCAGTGGTGTTTTCGCGCAGCAGGGGCATCAGGCTCATTGCATCGTTTTGCCCGAGGCAGGGGTAGAGCTCGCCTTGCGCCGTGATGCGCACGCGGTTGCAGGTATCGCAGAAATTGTGGCTGTGCGGGGAAATGAAGCCAACCCGGCTGTCGCTGCCTTGCACGCGCCAGTAGCGGGCAGGGCCGCCGGTGCTTTCGGCGGTTGGCTGTAGTTCGAAGCTGCCGGCCAGCAGCTTGAGCGCTTCTGCGCTGCTGAAGTAGGTATTGCCGCGGCCGCGGCCGACGTCGCCGAGGGGCATTTCCTCGATGAAAGAAATATTCAGGTCGCGCTCGGTGGCATAGCGCACCAGATCGATGAATTCGTCGTCATTGATGCTGCGCATCATGACCGTGTTGAGCTTGGTGCGGGTAAAGCCGGCTGTGCGGGTGGCTTCAATGCCACGCAGCACCTTGTCGAGGTCACCAATGCGGGTGATCGCCTTGAAGCGCTCTGGCTTCAGGGTGTCGAGGCTGATGTTGATGCGCTTGACGCCGGCGTTCATGAGCGGCACGGCGTAACGGTCCAGTTGTGAACCGTTGGTGGTGATCACCAGTTCCTTCATGCCTTCGAGCACGGCGATCTGTTCCATTAGCCAGAGCGCATTGCGCCGCACGAGCGGCTCGCCGCCGGTAATGCGCACCTTGGTGACACCCATGCCGACGAAGGTGCGTACGATGCGCAGGCATTCTTCCAGTGACAGCACCTGTTCGCGCGGCAGGAACTCCATGTCCTCGGCCATGCAGTAAGTGCAGCGGAAATCGCAGCGGTCGGTGATCGACAGGCGGATGTAGGTGATGTGCCGGCCGTATTTGTCGATGAGTGTGCCTTCGGCATGGCGTGAGGTTTCTGGCGTGGTGGTCGGCCTGAAACCAGCCAGTTCGTCGGGCAGCGCGTCGGACAGATGCGGGTTGAGCGATTCGTTTCGCATGGAACCTATCGGCAGGCGGGGTGTCTCGGTTTGACGGGGCGCTACAACAACTTCGGCAAATTATAGCGAACCGCAGCCCATAACCACGAGGAGGATCAAAAGATGACAAAGTTCCTGAAATATTCAGTGTTACCGATTGCCGCAATTTTGGCCGGCTGTGCTGGTAGCGGCCACGGCGATCGAACTGCAGAAGCCGCGCTCAAGCCAACGCAGGGCAATGCCGCTAGCGGCACGGTGTCCTTCCGCCAGGAGGGAGGCGGTGTGCAGGTGACGGCGCGTGTGTCTGGACTGACGCCGGGCGCGCATGGCTTCCACATCCACGACAAGGGCGACTGCAGCGCGCCGGACGCAACCAGCGCCGGCGGCCATTTCAACCCGACGGGCAAAGCCCATGGTCACCCGGACCATGCCGATCACCACGCCGGCGACATGCCGCAACTGATGGCCGATGCGGCGGGTAACGCAACGTTGAGCGCACGCCTGACAGGAGTCGGCATCGGCGAAGGTGCTGGCAACATTGTCGGTCGCGGCGTCATCATTCATGCCGCGCCGGATGATTTCAAAACTCAGCCCACCGGCAATTCAGGTGCCCGGGTCGCCTGCGGCGTGATCGCTGCACGCTGATCGATTGTAGTGGCGGCGTTCGGTGACGCTATGCCGAACGTCGCCATCTGGCATCCACCACTCGGCCTCCGATGGCGCCGTCATGGCGTTTGCCTTAGAATCGGGCGTCATCCCCGAACGGCAGAAAATCTCGTGTTCCGATTGTTCAGCGCTTCCAAACCCTCTTCCCTTGCACAGCAACTGGCCGCGGTTGGTCTGTTCTCAACGCTGTCGCTGCGTGAACTGAAAATTGTCAGTGCCCTGATCCATGAACGCCAGGCGCTCGCCGGTGAAATCGTCTTTGACGAAGGCGAGGAAGGGCAGGCGATCTACATCGTTTTTTCCGGCGAAATCATGATCTGCCACCAGGGGAAAACAGAGTCACCGATCGCCATGGCCGGGCCAGGGCGAATTTTTGGCGAACTGGCATTGATCGACGGTGGCCCCCGTTCAGCGCAAGCACGGGCGTCGACCGATTGTGAATTGGGGGTCATGTTCCGTGGCGATTTCGACAATCTGATGGAATCGCACGCGACCATTGCTGCCAAAATTTCTTTCCAGTTGGCCCGCCATTACGCCGGAATCATCCGTCATCTTGCCTCGGGGCCGGCCAAGTGATCGACCGCCGTTATCAGCCGGGGCCGCTGGTCTGGCTGGCCATCCTCGCTTCCACCTGCCTGCTGCTGATGATGTTTCAGAAGGTGTTGTGGCTGGTCGTTCCTTTCCTGTTTGCGCTGATTGCCTACTATCTGGTGCTGCCATTGAAGCAGCGCCTGGTCCTCGCCGGCGTTTCGCATGATCTCGCCGCCATTGCAGTGAGTCTGGGCATTCTTTTGGTGCTTGGGCTCGTCATGCTTTTCAGCGCCCCCTGGCTGACAATCCAGATGTCTGCGCTACAGGCGGGCGGCGGGCGTTACCTTGAAGGCGGCTTGCGTTTTCTTGCCGACACGCTGAACTGGATGGAATCCAGTTTTTCGTTTGCTGCACGCGCCCAGCTTGCCGACGAGGTCATGGCGCGGGTCAATGATTTCAGCGAGCACTTTGCCAGCCGTTACGCGGCGAGTGCGGCAATGATGGTCGCCGTGTGGTTCCCGTCCTTGCTGCTGATCCCGTTCCTCGCGTTCTTCATGCTGCGCGATGGCTGGCGCTTCAAGCGCATGCTCAGTCGCGCGGTACCCAACGCCTTCTTCGAAAGAACCCTGTTCCTCCTGGATCAGATCGACCGGACGGCCCGTGGTTATTTTCAGGGGCTGATCAAGCTGACGGCGCTCGATGCCCTCTGTCTGGCGCTTGGATTGTGGTTTATCGGTGTTTCATCGCCGCTGCTGCTGGGTCTGCTCACGGCCATTCTGGCCTGGATCCCCTATGTCGGGTCGATTGGCGGTTGCCTGCTGGTGGTGCTGGTCGCGGCCACCGATTACCCCGGCAATCCGTCCGTGGCTTACGCAGCGATCACACTCTTCATTGCCGTGCGTTTGCTCGATGACTTTCTCTTTATGCCGATGACCATCGGCAAGAGCCTCAAGATGCACCCGCTGCTGACCGTGCTGATGATCTTCGCCGGCGGTGCGGTAGCCGGCATCGCCGGATTGGTGCTGGTGCTGCCGGTGCTCGGCATTGTCATGGTCTTTGGCGAAACGCTGGGGGCTGTTCTTTCAGATCCGCGCCTGCGGGCGCGCCATCGTTTTGCAAGAGGCCTGCTGCAGGAAAAAGTGACGGCGGATTTGCGGGGTTAGGTTCCGTCTCAACCCGCGCGTGCCCGTCGTGTGTGAATACCGCGTTTGGCATGCAGGCTGGTTGATTCCTTGACCAAGTTTTAGTGCTGCACTACATTGGCCTCTCTATTACGTTTGTCATGTACGAATTGACGAATGGAAGTGAGTAAGGTTTGTGCTGAAAATGGGCCATGGCCCAAAAATGAAAAGGCCCGGCAAGTAAAAAACTTGCAGGGCCTTGTGAATACTGGCTCCTCGACCTGGGCTCGAACCAGGGACCTACGGATTAACAGTCCGGCGCTCTACCAACTGAGCTATCGAGGAATTGGGAAGCGCGCATGATAGTCATGCAAAGATGATCCGTCAACTTTTTCGGTAAAAATGGACGCAAACCTGATCTACGAAAAAACAGCCACTGGTGAAGAGGCTGTGAGGCAGCGGACCCGCGTCGTGCAACGTAATACGCGGATGGTGCTGATTCTGGTCGACAGCAAATCGACTGTCGCCGAGCTTTGTGAAAAAACCGGCAATGTGCAGCTTGTCGAAACGGCTTTGATGGACCTCGAGCGTGATGGATTGATCGTGCCGAAGCTGGCGCAGGATTCGGTATGGGAGCAGAGCAAGAAGCTTGCGGAAGAAATCAAGGCGGCCGCAATCAATCGACTCGGGCGTAATGAGAGCGCTTCAGGCCAAAAGCCGGAACATGTACCCGAAATCAACCCACCGAGTCTTGTGCCTCCCCCATTTTCGATCGCACCGCTTTCAGTTGCTCCTCACTCGATCATGCCGAGTCAGCTATCCGGGGCATCAGCGCCATTTTCCACCTTTGGAGGCGCTCCTTCGATAGCGCCGCCTTCAATGAGAGCCGCAAAGGCAGAAGCACCCAAAGAAAGCTATTCCACCCGGCTGTCTGGCTTTTTCTCGAAAAAGGTCAGGGGTGAAGATGATTCGTCGATCAAGCCGATACGACGTGGAGTGCGGCGCGCACCGGTGTCGTTACCGATTGCCATCACCTTGGGTGCCATAGGCATTTTGGCGGTGATCGCGCTGGTTTCCGTTTTTTACCCATACGACAGCCATCGGCCTCAGCTTGAGGCGGCATTAAGCCGAGTGTTAGGTCAACCTGTTCGCATTGCGGCGGTCCGTGCCGTTTTTTCCCCTCAACCTGCGATTTCCCTGGAAGGTGTTGCAGGCCAGGAAGGCAGTGGCATTCAGGCGGCTCGCATACGTCTCATTCCCGAGGTGCTGACGTTACTTGGCTCGCATCCGGTTTTTTCGGTTGTCGAGGTGGAAGCGGCGTATTTGCAGGCAAAGGCCTTGGCTGATTTGCCCCATGCGGCTTCCAAGGCAATGGCGCCGGGGGGGCCGGCTACTGTTCGTTTGATTCGCATGACGCAGCTGGAAGTGGATATTCTCGGATTGAAACTCGCTGACCTTCAGTCGGAAATTCGGCCCGATGAATCGGGGAAACTTTTGCCGCTCACTTTCAGTAGCAGCGACCGTTCACTGAAGATTGTATTCAAGCCGCAGTCGCCGGGTTTTGTGGCTGAGTTCGAGGCTTTCGGTTGGCAGCCCAAGGCCGACTCCAGTGTGCGTTTCGACTCGCTGCAGGGAGTGGCGGCATGGGACGGTGCGTCGCTGAGCATTCGCGCCCTGGATGCACGGATTTTTGATGGTGCAATTCTGGGAGAGCTGGCCTTCAGTTTGGGGCCACAACCGCAGATGGCCGGGGAGATTAGTGTCAAGCATATGAATCTGGTGCGTTTGGGTGGGGCCATGGGTTACGGCAATCAGTTTGAAGGTGAGCTGGTCGGTGGCTTGAAATTTTCGGCAAACGCACAGGCTTGGCGCGACATTCTTCCGGCAGCAAGCGGCGATGGAACGTTTTCGCTGCATCGAGGCGTACTGGGTGGCTTCGACCTTGTTGAAGCCATGCGACGGGGGAAAGGCTCCGTACTCGGCGGTGCGACGCGCTATGAGCAGTTGACCGGGCGTTTGGTGATTTCCCCGCAGTCGATCCGTTTCGCCGATCTGGTACTAAGCTCTGGCCTGCTGCGTTCCGGTGGTTATCTGGAGGTGGCTCGTAACGACAAACTGGGTGGCAGGCTCGATGTCGAGATGCGAGGATCTGCCAATGTCATCCGTATGCCGATAGCGGCCAGTGGCTCAATGAAGAACCCCGTCTTACAGGGGGGGCGTTAGGCGTCAGATGTAGTGCCAAAAAAAAACGCCGGCATTTGCCGGCGTTTCTCTTTGTGCTTCTACAGCTGAATCAGAGAACCTTGGCGATGGCGTCTGCCACGTAGCCGATGTTCTTGGTGTTCAGTGCAGCCAGGCAGATGCGGCCGGTCGATACGGCGTAAATCCCGAAGTCGTTCCGCAGCACTTCCACTTGCGCTGCCGACAGGCCGGTGTAGGAGAACATGCCGCGTTGCTGAACGACGAAGGAGAAGTCCTGGGCTACGCCAGCCGCCTTGATGGCGTCGACAAGGCCGGTACGCATGGCGCGGATGCGGTCGCGCATGCCGCCCAGTTCGGTTTCCCACTGCTGGCGTAGTTCCGGCGTGGACAGCACGGCTGCCACCAGCGCGCCGCCATGGATAGGCGGGTTGGAGTAGTTGGTGCGGATGACGCGCTTGACCTGCGACATGACGCGGGCCGATTCATCCTTGCCAGCGGTGACGATGGACAGCGCGCCAACACGCTCGCCGTAGAGCGAGAAGCTCTTCGAGAACGAGCTGGAGACGAAGAACTGCAGGCCGGAGGCCGAGAAGGCACGGACGGCGACAGCGTCGGCGTCGATGCCGTCGGCAAAGCCCTGGTAGGCCATGTCGAGGAAGGGTACCAGGCCGCGGCTACGGCACACATCGACGACTTCCTGCCACTGGGCATCGGACAGGTCGGCACCGGTCGGGTTGTGGCAGCAGGCGTGCAGGATGATGATCGAGCCGGCCGGCAGGCCGTTCAGGCAGGCCTTCATGCCGTCGAAGTTCACGCCACGGGTGGCGGCGTCGTAGTACGGGTAGTTCTCGACGACGAAGCCGGCGGACTCGAACAGTGCACGATGGTTTTCCCACGACGGGTCGCTGATGTAGACCTTGGCGTTCGGCGACAGGCGCTTCAGGTAGTCGGCGCCGATCTTCAACGCGCCGGTGCCGCCGAGAGCCTGGGCGGTGATCACCTGATTGTTGGCGAGGAGGGCGGAGTCCTTGCCGAAGAGCAGGTTCTGCACGGCCTGGTTGTAGGCCGGAGCCCCTTCGATCGGCTGGTAGCCGCGCGGCAGCGCAGCCTTGACGCGTGCGTCTTCGGCAGCCTTGACGGCGGCGAGCAGCGGGATCTTGCCGTTGTCGTCGAAATAGACGCCAACGCCGAGGTTGACCTTGGTGGTGCGCGTGTCTGCGTTGAAGGCTTCATTCAGGCCAAGAATCGGATCGCGGGGGGCCATTTCCACCGCAGCAAAGATCGAAGAACTCATATGCCACTCCATGGGATAATCGGTAACGCCCCAAAGCCAAGCGGCCGGGACTTGATGCAGTGCAAAATTCTATCATGACCGCCCCAGAGAAAACGCCCCAGATCGTCAGCTTTCCCGGCAGCCCGTACCGGCTGCATCAGCCGTTCCTGCCGGCGGGAGATCAGCCGGAGGCCATTCGCCAGCTGGTTGAGGGCCTGGGCGACGGGCTGTCGTTCCAGACCCTGCTCGGCGTGACCGGTTCAGGCAAGACCTACACCATGGCCAACGTCATTGCTCGCACTGGCCGGCCGGCCTTGGTCATGGCGCCGAACAAGACGCTGGCGGCGCAGCTTTACTCGGAGTTCAAGGAGTTTTTCCCGGAAAACGCCGTCGAGTATTTCGTTTCCTACTACGACTACTACCAGCCGGAAGCCTACGTTCCGGCGCGCGACCTGTTCATCGAGAAGGACAGCGCGATCAACGAGCACATCGAACAGATGCGCCTGTCGGCGACCAAGAGCCTGCTGGAGCGCGAGGACTGCATCATCGTGGCGACTGTGTCCTGCATCTACGGCATCGGCGACAAGGAAGACTATGCGCGGATGGTGCTGACCATGCGCGTCGGTGATCGCATGGATCAGCGCGCCATCGTCCGTCGCCTGACCGAGATGCAATACGAGCGCAACGACATCGATTTCAGCCGCGGCTCCTTCCGCGTGCGCGGTGACGTGATCGATATCTTCCCGGCTGAACACGCCGAGCATGCGGTGCGGATTTCGCTGTTTGACGACGAAATCGAAGGCATCAGGATGTTTGACCCGCTGACCGGGCACCTGCAGCAAAGCCTTCTGCGCTTCACCGTTTTCCCGTCCAGCCACTACGTGACACCGCGCGACACCGTGGTGCGTGCGCTGGAGGCGATCAAGATCGAGTTGCGTGAGCGGATCGAGCACTTCCACAAGAACCAGCGCCTGGTTGAGGCACAGCGCATCGAGCAGCGAACCCGCTTCGATATCGAGATGCTCGACCAGCTGGGTTTCTGCAAGGGCATCGAAAACTATTCGCGGCATTTTTCCGGGCGTCAGGCCGGCGATCCACCGCCGACGCTGATCGACTACCTGCCGGCCGATGCCATCATGTTCATCGACGAGTCGCACGTGACTATCGGCCAGACCGGCGCCATGTACAAAGGCGACCGCTCGCGCAAGGAAAATCTGGTCGATTACGGCTTTAGACTGCCTTCGGCGCTGGATAACCGGCCGCTGCAATTCGACGAGTTCGAACGCATGATGCGCCAGACCGTATTCGTCTCGGCAACACCGGCGGCCTATGAGCAGGAACATCAGGGGCAGGTGGTGGAACAGGTAGTGCGCCCGACCGGGCTGGTGGACCCGGAAATCATGGTGCGGCCGGCATCGACGCAGGTGGACGATCTGCTGTCGGAAATCAAGAAGCGCACCGCCGTTGGCGAACGTGTCCTGGTGACCACGTTGACCAAGCGCATGTCCGAGGATCTGACCGATTATCTGGGTGAGAATAGCGTTCGCGTGCGCTACCTGCACTCCGACATCGACACCGTCGAGCGTGTCGAGATCATCCGCGACCTGCGCTTGGGTGAGTTCGACGTGCTGGTCGGCATCAATCTGCTGCGCGAAGGTCTGGATATCCCGGAAGTTTCGCTGGTAGCAATTCTCGATGCTGACAAGGAAGGATTCCTGCGCTCCGAACGTTCCCTGATCCAGACCATTGGTCGGGCAGCCCGCCACCTGCATGGCACAGCCATTCTCTATGCTGATACGATTACCGAATCGATGCGCCGCGCCATGGCAGAAACCGAGCGGCGTCGCGCCAAGCAGATTTTATTCAACGAAGCGAACGGTATTACCCCGAAGAGTGTCTCAAAACGGATCAAGGACATTATTGATGGTGTCTACGACGCAGAGAGCGCGCAACGGGAGCTGAAGGCAGCTCAGGATGTGGCGGCCTATGAATCAATGAGTTCGCGCGATTTGGCGCGTGAAATCAAGCGGCTGGAGAAGGAAATGTCGGATCATGCCAAAAATCTCGAGTTCGAAGAGGCTGCAGCAGCACGCGATTCACTATTCCGCCTGAAGGCCGGAGCTTTTGGTGCGGCGAGCCATGACACCGGAGTTGCACCATGATCAAGGTTCTCTTCGTTTGCATGGGCAATATCTGCCGGTCCCCTACAGCAGAAGGTATTTTTCGTCATTTTCTTCGGCAAAAGGGCTTGGATGGACGTGTAGAGGTGGATTCTGCCGGCACCCATGGTTATCACGTCGGAGAGTCGCCTGATCCGCGCACCCAGCGTGCTGCAGCCGCACGTGGCTACGATCTTTCGAACATCCGGGCGCGAAAAGTGGCTCCAGAGGACTTGGAGTATTTTGACTTGGTTCTCGCCATGGATCAGAACAATCTGGAAGTGCTGCAACGCATGTGTCCACCTGAGCTCGCCAACCGCCTACGGCTGTTCATGACTTACGCAAAAAACTTCGATGACGATGAAGTTCCGGACCCATTCTATGGATTGGGTCACGGTTTTGATCTGGTCATTGATATGGTCGAGGATGCATCGACTGGGCTGATTCAAGCGCTGTGCGAAAGGTTGTCTGCCGGAGATGATAAAAGCGTAAAAATATCACGGTCAGATTGAAATAATTTGCTCAAAAAAACGGGGCGCCGAAGCGCCCCGTTTTTGCTTAAACATCCTTACTTGCGAGTTTCGATAATGACCATCGGCTCGTCGCTGACAACAACCGTGGCTGGTCGCCGGCGTCTTGGCGGGGGGGGTTGATCGGGTGTCGCGTCAATTTCAATGGCCAGGCTGCGCACTTTTTCGGCAGCTGTTTCAACCATTACCAAGCCAGATGCCTGCAGTACTTCACCAAGATCGGCTTTGTCTTCAACTGGCTTGGCCGGAATGCTGATCGCCGCTGAAGTTACAACGGGTTCCGGAGATGCGATGGCTTCAACTGCCGTGCTCACAGCGGTTACCGGAACTTC
>JADJUC010000007.1 GCA_016710885.1 Candidatus Proximibacter danicus | reverse complement strand
GTTGGCAAGCAAGCCCCGGATTTCCAACGCCACTTGCCGTTTTTCGGCAACAACGAAATGAAGCCCCTGAAACTTTCCGGATTCAAGGACAAATACGCGGTCATCTTCTTCTACCCGCTCGACTTCACCTTCGTCTGCCCGACGGAACTGATCGCCTTCGATCACCGCCTCGATGAATTCAAGCAGCGTGGGGTCGAAGTCATCGGTGTTTCGATCGACTCGCAGTTCCACCCACCTCGCCTGGAAAAATACGCCCATCGAAAGGCTCAGTTCGCATTAATTAGTGATGGGCTCATTTCCTGAGCCTGAGCACCGCCAGACTGGCCGCATCGATGTGGCGGCCAGGAGGGTGAGATGAGGCAACGGGAACTGAAAAAGCTGAAGGCGATGCTTGAGAATCTGACCTTCGGACAACGGCAGGATCTGCTGGAAAAATTGACAGCCGAGAATGGTGCGATGGTCTCTGTGGGGATCATCGAGCAAGCCGAGCATCCTCACCGGTGTCCGCACTGTAGCGGCAAGCACATGGTCCGGAACGGCAGTGCCAGTGGTTTGCAACGCTACAAGTGCCGGGATTGTGACCGGACGTTCAACGCTCTGACGGGAACACCGCTGGCGCGCTTACGCCAGAAATCGAAGTGGCTGACGCAGGCTGAAGTATTACGTGATGGCGTCACCATTACGCAGGCCGCCAAGCGTTTGAAGGTGGCGCGAAGCACGGCATTTCGTTGGCGCCACCGCTTCATGACCGCGCCGAAAACGCTTCAGGCTCAATCGCTTGTGGAATCGCCGAGGCGGACGAGACCTTTTTTCTACATTCCCGCAAGGGGCAACGTGACCTTGATCGGAAGCCTCGGCGGCGCGGTGGGAGTGCCGCCAAGCGCGGACTCTCCCGAGAGCAGGTGCCTGTGCTGGTTGCTCGGGATCGCGCAGGCGCTACGGCCAATTTCATTCTTGCCGCTGATGGCAAAGCCGATCTCGTGGCTGCGCTCAAACCACTGCTTCCCAGAGATACGATTCTGTGCACTGACGGCAGCAGTGTGCTTGCCGCCGCCGTCAAGGAGATCGGCATCGCTCACCGCCCAGTCAATGTTTCGGCCGGCCGCCGCGTGATCGCTGGCGTTTATCACATCCAGAACGTCAATGCCTACGACAGCCGCCTCAAAAACTGGATTCGCCGATTCCACGGCGTTGCCACCAATATCTCGATTCCTACCTCGGCTGGTTTCGAACGCTTGACCGGTCGGCCTCTGCCGACACACAACCCGCTTGGTTGCTTGGATTGGCCATCGGCAAACAAACCATCCTCAATTAACGCGAACTGAGCCCATCGAAAAGGGCGGCATCGGCCAGGTTCAGTACCCGCTGGTCGCCGACGTCAAGCACGAGATCTGCCGCGCCTACGACGTTGAATTCGAAGCCGCCGGCGTCGCTTTCCGCGGTTCCTTCCTGATCGACAAGAACGGCACTGTTCGCCACCAGGTGGTCAATGACCTGCCGCTGGGCCGCAACGTCGACGAGATGCTGCGCATGGTCGACGCGCTGCAATTCACCGAAGAGCATGGCGAGGTTTGCCCGGCCGGCTGGATGAAGGGCAAGAAGGGCATGACGGCTTCGACCGATGGCGTCGCTAAGTACCTGGCGGAGAACGCCAAGGAGCTTTGATTCCGCACCGCCGGATCTTCCCGGATTTCCCGAAAGGCCGCCGCAAGGCGGCTTTTCTTTTATTCGTGTTTTCTGCTCCACCAGATTGAACCCGGCGAATAAAATGGGAGCAATGCTTCTGCAGCACACCCCCCTTCCCGCCACCAACGTTCACTGAATTACGCCATTGCAGCTTCGCTGGTCCTGCATGCCCTGATTCTGTTCGTGCCCAAGATGTCGCCCCCGGAGGCAAACCGGTCGGCGGGGCCTGCCGCCACGTCTGTTGCTCCGCCACAAAGACTGGAAGCAAGGCTGGCACCGAGTCGCCGACCTCCCGTCCCCTCGCCGGCCCCCCAACCCGCTCGTCCGCAGGCGCCGCAGAAGCAGATACTGGCCATGAAAAAATCGCAGGGGCAGCAAGCTGCATCGCGGAAGCCGAAATGGACGGTGGCAGAAAAAGCCGAGATGAACGACTTTCTGCGTGAGCTTGAGCACCAGGCGAGGACAGCGCCAACGCTGGCGCAGCGTTCGAAAGCCATGGCCAGAGGAATGGCCGGGCGGCAGGCGCAGCAGGATCGCGACGGGAGAGCGATCCTGGAGCGCATCCCCGACAGCCCGCCGGTCGATCCCTTCAGCCTCGAAATGTATCTTGATTCACTCGTCAAGAAACTCAACCAGAGCGCAGGCTTCGTCAAATCCGATCCACGCAACCGGGGGGTGAAGACGGCGTCCGTGATGATCCGGCTCAACCCCAATGGCTCGCTGCGCAGTTTCGAGATTCTCAACATGGCCGACCAGCAGGATGAAGTCGCGTTCATCAAGTCGGTGGTCGAACGCGCCGTACCTTTCGCCGCCTTCCCACCAGACCTGCGGAAATCGGCGTACTCCGTCGGGATGCTGATCTGCATCATGCCCCCCGGTGCGAGCGGCGGATTCGGCTTCAACCGCATGGCCGAAGGACAGGGCTGCTGAGCTGCTGAGTTGCTGAGCTGCTGAGCTGCTGAGCTGCTGAGCTGCTGACCGCCTCTGAGATCGGTGCTCAGCGCCCGACGAACAGCCTCCGCAGAGATTCAGCATAGGCCGCCACCTCGGGCGCGCCTTCGCCCGGCGCCCAGGGCGCAAGCTCCTCGGCAGAGAGTGGCCGGTAAGGCCCGGACTTGGCTTCGAAGAGCACCGTGCCGGGAACCAGCGCAAGCACCGTATGCCAGGTACCGTGCGGAATATCAACGCCGCAGCAGTCGCCGCCTGCATCCAGTCGGCGGCTGGAAACAACAGCCCCGTCATCGTCGAAGATGACGACGCCGAGCGCACCGGCCAGCACGATGATCGTTTCATCCTTGGCCGGGTCGAGATGGCGATGCGGCGGCAGCCATGAACCGGGCTCAATGGCGTTGAGCAGACGATGCGCGGGGAAGTCGTCACCCGGATGAAAATTGAAATTCGCCCGCAAGCGCGGCCGCGAGGCGGCATCCCGGCTGACCGAAGCAAGCAGTGCAGCGTCGATGAAGCGAACGCTCATCGGCCTACTTCAGGTTATGCGCCGACATCGTCAGCGCAGCAGTGCCGACAAAACCCACCGTAATGCCCGGCCCCTGTTTTTCGTCGCCCCAGACGCACTGGCGAACGCCGAGCAATTCGTCGCAGCGGGCGGGTTTGCCGAGGATGGCAACGATTTCATCGTAGCTTTGCCCGGTTTTCAGGCGCGCATAATTTTCCATGTTGACCTTGCTGCAGCCCACGGCGGCAAGGGCGAAGACAGCAAGCAGAAGCAGTCGCGAAAGAGGTTGTGGAAAGCGCATGGCAGAAGCTCCGGTGACGTTCATTGATAGCGGATTTCCACCGCGTCGGCAGTGAGCCATTCGCCCAGTGCTGCGAGCAATTCATCCTCCAGGCGAACGCGTGCGCTGTCGCCGAGATTGAGTTCGCACTGGGCCTCGCCATTGCGGTAGCTGATGCGCACCGGGCAGGCACCTGGCGCATAGGCTGACAGCAGGGATTTCAGGCGTTGCGCCGCGCTGCGGTCGCTGCTGACCTGGCCGTTCAGCGTCAGGCGCAACTCGCGGGCAAAGCGGCCGCGCGCCTCGGCCAGCGTCAGGATGCGCTCGGCGGTCACACGTACCTTGCCTTCGCCGGCAAAATCGTCCTTCGACACCTTGCCCTCGATGATCAGCACTTCGTCTTCGTTGAGCTTGCCGCGCTCGGTCTCGAGCACCTCGGCGTAGATCGCCACTTCCTGTGGCGCCGTGCCGTCGTCCAGCGTTACGAAAGCCATCTTGCCGCGACCGGTAATCTTGGTGCGGGTCGCCGTCACCAGACCGGCCAGCAACTGCAGGTCGCGCGCCGGTTCGAGCTTGTCGAGGCTGCGCCGGACAAAGCGTCGAACCTCGGCGCGCACCGCGTTGTAGGGGTGGCCGGAGAAGAAGAAACCGAGGGCGGTCTTTTCTTCCGTCAATTGCTGTTTCTCGTTCCAGCGCCGCACCTCAACATACTGCGGTGCGTGCTCCTCAGCCGCTGAGCCGAGATCGAACAGGCCGGATTGCATGGCGTTACGCTCGGCCTGCTCGGCCCACTCCATGGCAATGCCGACCGAGGCCAGGAGGCGGGCACGATGATCGTCGATGGCATCGAAGGCGCCGGCACGGATCAGCGCTTCGACCGTACGCCGATTGACCATGCGCTTGTCGACGCGTGTGCAGAAATCGAAGAGGTCCTTGAACGGCCCGCCAGCCTTGCGTGCGGCAAGGATCACATTGACCGCCTGCTCGCCGGTTCCCTTGACTGCGCCGAGGCCATAGCGAACGGTTTTCGCATCAACCGGAACAAAGCGGTAATCCGAGGCATTCACATCGGGGGCGAGCACGGTGATGCCGTTCTTCACCGTGTCTTCGTGGAAGATCTTCACCGAGTCGGTATTGTCCATGTCCGACGACATCGTCGCTGCCATGAAGGCCGAACAGTGGTGCGCTTTGAGCCAGGCCGTCTGGTAGGTGACGACGGCGTAGGCGGCGGTGTGCGACTTGTTGAAGCCGTACTCGGCGAACTTGGTCATCAGGTCGAACAATTGTTCGGCCAGCGCCGGGTTGTAACCCTTCTGCTTTGCGCCCTCGGCGATGGTCGAGCGGTGCTTGTCCATTTCCTCGGGTTTTTTCTTGCCCATCGCCCGGCGCAGCATGTCGGCACCACCGAGCGTGTAGCCGCCGATGATCTGCGAGATCTGCATCACCTGTTCCTGATACACGATGACGCCGTAGGTCGGCTCCAGGCAGGCTTTCAGATCGTCGTGGAAATAGTCGATCTTCTGCTGGCCTTTTTTACGCAGGATGAAGTCGTCCACCATGCCCGAGCCAAGCGGGCCGGGGCGGTAGAGCGCGAGCACGGCGATGATGTCTTCGAAGCGGTCGGGCGCCAGCTTTTTCAGCAGCTTCTTCATGCCCTCCGATTCCACCTGGAAGATCGCCGTGGTGTTGGCGTCTTTCAATATCTGGTAGGCAGCCGGGTCGTCGAAGGTGAGGGTGTTGAGGTCATGCTTCACGCCCGTGAGCTGTTCGACGTAGCGCACCGCCAGATCGATAATCGTCAGGTTGCGCAGGCCGAGGAAGTCGAACTTCACCAGGCCGACCTTTTCCACGTCGTCCTTGTCGTACTGCGAGATCACCGACGAGCCGCCATCGGCCGAATAGAGCGGGCAGAAATCGGTCAGCTTGCCCGGCGCGATGAGCACGCCGCCGGCGTGCATGCCGACGTTGCGGGTCAGGTCTTCGAGCTTGCTGGCGAGTTCGAAGAGTTGCCTGACCTCTTCTTCCGCCTCCATCTTTTCCTTGAGCTGCGGCTCGGCCTCAAGCGCCTTGGCCAGCGACAGCGGCTTGTTCTGCTCGACCGGGATCAGCTTGGAGAGTGCATCGCAGAACAGGTAGGGCATGTCGAGCACGCGGCCGACGTCGCGGATGACGGCCTTCGACGACATGGTGCCGAAGGTGGCGATCTGCGACACCGCGTCCTTGCCGTAGGCCTCGCGCACGTACTCGATGACGCGCCAGCGGTTGTCCTGGCAGAAGTCGATGTCGAAGTCGGGCATCGACACCCGCTCGGGGTTGAGGAAGCGCTCAAAGAGCAGCGCATAGCGCAGCGGGTCGAGGTCGGTGATGCCGAGCGAATACGCCACCAGCGAACCGGCACCGGAGCCCCGGCCGGGCCCGACCGGGCACGCCGTTGTGTTTGGCCCAGTTGATGAAGTCGGCAACGATCAGGAAGTAACCGGGGAAACCCATCTGGATGATGGTGTCGGTCTCGATCTTCAGCCGCGCGTCGTAGACCGGCCGTTCCGTTTCGCGCACTTGCGGATCGGGGAACAGTTGCGCCAGACGGATCTCCAGCCCCTTCGCCGCCTCATTGCACAGGTGGTCGTCAAGGGCCACGCCCTCGGGGGTCGGGAACTGCGGCAGGTAGTTCTTGCCGAGGGTGATTTCGAGGTTGCAGCGACGGGCAATTTCAACCGAGTTTTCCAGCGCCTCCGGCAGATCGGCAAACAATGCCGTCATCTCGTCGGTGGATTTGAAATACTGCGCCTCGGTGAAAGATTTCGGCCGGCGCGAATCGCCGAGCACATAGCCTTCGGCAATGCATACCCGCGCTTCGTGCGCCTTGAAGTCGTCGGGGTCGAGGAACTGTACCGGGTGCGTGGCCACCAGCGGCAGCCCCAGCTCGGCCGACAGTTCGGCGGTCGCCGCTACCAGCGCCTCCTGCTGCGCGTGGCCGGCACGCTGCACTTCGAGATAGAAGGCACCGGGGAACATGGCCGCCCAGGCTTTGGCACGACACTCCGCAAGCAGGCGATTGCCGGACAGCAAGGCCTCGCCGACATCGCCCAGGCCGGCGCCGGAGAGCGCGATGAGGCCATCGACGCCGACCTCTTCGAGCATGCGTCGCGAAACTTCGGCACGGCCGCGGGTACGCGGCGCCAGTTGCGCACGCGAGAGGATCTCGCAAAGTTGCAGGTAGCCTTGATGGTTGCGGCAAATCAGCAGCAGGCGCGAGGGGCGGTCCGGGTCGGTTTCGTGGGTCAGCCAGACATCGGCGCCGAGCACAGGCTTGACGCCCTTGCCACGGGCCGCCGTGTAAAACTTGACCAGGCCGAAAAAATTGCCGAGATCAGTGAGCGCCAGTGCCGGCATGCCGTCGCTGACTGCGCGCGCCACGGCATCGTCGATACGGACGATGCCGTCGGTGACGGAATACTCGCTGTGCAGGCGAAGATGGACAAAACGGGGATCGGACATAGAAGTGAAATTTTACCCCTTCATGCGGGGTCTTCGGCGGGGAACTTTTGCCGGATCGGGGGCCCACTGCTTGCAGGCGCACCCTGCACAATGGTGGCCTTCCCACCCCCCGTTGCAGCACACTGTGAGCCAGAGTACTCTTCACGCCATACCTATGAGGCAGCGCTGGACGTTTTGATTTCCATTGTCGCAATGTCACTTTGACCGCCCATTGGAGGAGATCATGGCCCGCTACGAAATGCGCAAGTTTGTTGCGCCGGAGTTCATTTTCGGCATCGGCGCTCGCCATCGCGTCGGTTACTACGCCCAGAACATGCAGGCGCGGCGAGTACTGATCGTCACCGATCCCGGCGTGGCTGCAGCCGGCTGGCTGGCCGAGCTGATTGAAAACCTCGACGAATCGGGGATCCAGACAACCGTTTTCGACGCCTTGACACCCAATCCCAAGGATCACGAAATCATGGCCGGCGCGGCCCATTACCGCGCCGAAGGCTGCGACGTCATCGTCGCCCTGGGTGGCGGCAGCGTCATCGATTGTGCCAAGGGCATCGGCATCGTCAGCGCCAACGGCGGCGACATTCTCGATTACGAGGGTGTCGACCGGATTCCCCGACCCGGCCCACCGCTGATCTGCATTCCCACCACGGCTGGCACCGCTGCCGACATTTCGCAGTTTGCCATCATCAACAACACCAGCAAGCGCTACAAGATCGCCATCATCAGTAAGAGCGTCGTGCCGGATGTAGCCCTCGTGGACCCGGAAACGACAACCACGATGCCGCCCTACCTGACAGCCTGCACCGGCCTCGACGCGCTGACACACGCCATTGAAGCCTATGTGTCGACGGCCAGCTCGCCCGTGGTCGATGTGCATGCGCTGGCGGCGATCGCACTGGTCAACGCTTTCCTGCCAACGGCGATTGCCGAGCCGGACAACGTGGAAGCCCGCGAACAGATGGCGCTGGCCAGCCTGCAGGCCGGCCTCGCCTTTTCCAACGCCAGCCTTGGCGCTGTGCACGCCATGGCCCACAGCCTTGGCGGCTACCTCGACATGCCGCACGGGGAAAGCAATGCGCTGCTGCTCGACCATGTCATCCGTTTCAACTACGAGGCCAGCCGCGACCGCTATCAACGTATCGGCAGCATGTTCGGCATCGATGGCAGCAGCGAACGTGAACTGACCGCCAGCATCGCCGCGCTGCGCGAGCGCTGCGGCATCCTCGGCGGACTTGCGGCACGCGGGGTCACGCGCGGCACCATCGAAGACCTGGCGCCCTACGCCGAACGCGATGCGTGCATTTTCACCAATCCCCGTCGGGCCTCGCTAGCCGACATCAAGACGATTTATGCTGAAGCACTCTGACGAGGAGCTGCCACCTTCGTGGGAGGAGGAGCGCGACCGCATCATCGGCCTGGGCGAGCGCTCCTTCCGCAAGAGCTACTACCCCGAGCTGCGCAGCAACCTGACACGGCTCGAACGTTTCCGCACCCTGCTCGATTTTTCCGGCGAGATGATCCTGCTCGTCGCACTGCCCGCCGGCACAATCATCGATGCCAACGCTGCCGCCGCAGAAATGATCGGCTACCGGCTGGACGAACTTTTCGACAAGCCGCTGACGGCGCTGGGGCTGGATGACAGCGAGCGCCTGCTGGCAACGCTCAACGCCGACGCAACCAGCGGGGAAACGCCGCTACGCCACTGCGAGACACGGCTGCACCGGCACAACGACGGCGTTGTCCCGCTTGATCTGGCGCACCGCGTGGTGGTCGTCGAAGGCACCCACTTCGGCGTCCTGCTCGGCCGCGACGCCAGCGTGCGAATCGCGTCCGAAAAGCAGTTGCGGCTCGCCGCGCGCATCATCCAGAACAGCGGCGAAGGCATCATCATTACCGACACCGACTGCCACATCATCGAGGTCAACAAGGCGTTTGAAGCGATCACCGGTTACGACCGCGACGAAGTTCTCGGGCGCAACCCGAGCTTGCTTTCCAGCGGCCGCCAGAACAAGGAGTTCTACCGCGCCATGTGGCAGACGCTGAATGAGGAAGGTGCCTGGCGGGGTGAAATATGGAACCGGCGAAAAGACAACGAGGTCTATCCGGAGTTGCTGACGCTCTCGACCATCCGCGACGATGCCGGCACGCTCACGCACTACGTGGCCACTTTTTCCGACATTACGGAGGCCAAGACCCGCGAGGCACGCATCCAGCACATGGCGCACCACGATTTTCTCACTGGCCTGCCCAACCGTTTCCTGCTCACCGACCGTTTCCGTCAGGTCGCGGCGGCGGCGCAGCGCAACGAGTCGCGTTTTGCCCTGCTCTTCATCGACCTCGACCGCTTCAAGAACGTTAACGACACCCTCGGACACTCCATCGGTGACCAGTTGCTGCGCGATGTTGCCGCGCGCCTGACGGCAATGGTGCGTGGCACCGACACCATCTCGCGCCAGGGGGGTGACGAGTTTCTCGTGCTGCTCGGCGAAATCGAAACGCCGGAGGCAGTGGCGCAAGTTGCACGCAAGTTGATCCAGGTGCTCAGCGAACCCTTCCTGCTCGACGGCCACCAGATCACGGTCACGCCGTCGATCGGCATCGCCGTCTCGCCGGAAGATGGCAGCAACCTCGATGCCCTGCTCAAGCACGCCGACCTGGCGATGTACGACGCCAAGCTGCAAGGCCGCAACAACTATCAGTTTTTCCGCCGCGAAATGAATGCCCGCTCGCTCGAACTGCTGCTGATGGAAAGCGACCTGCGCCAGGCCCTGCGCAAGTGCGAGTTCGAGCTGCACTACCAGCCGCTGATTGCTGTCAGCGAGGGCCGCCCGATCGGCCTCGAAGCGCTGCTGCGCTGGCGCCACCCGGAGCGCGGGCTAGTCTCGCCGGTCGACTTCATCCCGATGGCCGAAGAAACCGGCCTGATCCTGCCCATCGGCCAGTGGGTGCTGAATACCGCCTGCCAACAACTGGCGCTGTGGCGCGCCAACGGCTGGCCGAGCTTGCGCATGTCGGTCAACCTGTCGGCGGCGCAGTTCCGCCGCCAGGACCTGATTGAGCAGGTGCGCACCGCACTCGCCACCGCCCGGCTGCCGGCCGATGCGCTCGAACTGGAAGTGACGGAAAGCATTCTGATGATCGACGCCGAGGGCACGGAGAACATGCTCAACGCCCTCAGCGCCATGGGCGTAACGCTGGCCATCGACGATTTCGGCACCGGCTATTCTTCGCTGGCCTACCTCAAGCGCTTTTCTGTCAATACGCTCAAGGTCGACCGGTCGTTCGTCCACGGCATCGGCATCGACAACGAAGACGCAGCGATCTGCATGGCGGTCATTGGTCTGGCGCGCACCTTGCACCTCAACGTGGTTGCCGAGGGTGTGGAAACGCAGGCGCAATACGACTGGCTGGCCGACGCCGGCTGCCACATCATTCAGGGATTTCTCATGGGCCGGCCGGCACCGGCCGACCAGTGCCTCACCGCCTACGCGACAACCTGAGGCCGTTGATCAAGCCTCGCGGCTGCGCATGGCCTGTTCGATCAAACCCTTGATCATGCTCGGCTCGAAGGGCTTGTCGCAGATGGCCGAAACGCCAGCCTGCTCAACAGCGGCCAGGCGGCTCATGTTCGATTCGCTGGTCACCATCAGGATCGGCACCGAACTCTGCCAGCTTTGCTGGCGGATGTGTTCGACGAGCACGCGGCCGTCCATTTCCGGCATGTTGTAATCGGTGATGACGAGGTCGACCATGGTGTCACCGAGGATTTCCAGCGCCTCGATACCATTCGCGGCTTCGAGGAATTCTTCGATGCCGAGATTGCCGAGCACGTGGCGGATGAAGCGCCGGGCGTTCGGGCTGTCGTCGACGAGCAGCACGCGCAGTTGTTCGAGATCCACCGGCACGTCGAGCATTGCACTCGGGTTGAGGTAATCGAGCACGGCACGCAATGCTGCGGCCAGTTGTGAGATGACGAAAGGCTTGGGCAGGATGGCGCAGGCGCCCGACTGGCGGATCGGGTCCAGCACCTGCGGCCGCGTTTCGCTGGAGACCAGCACGAAGGGAAGGCTGGCCAGGCTGTCGTCGGCACGCATCGCGCTGACCAGATCGACGCCGCTCATGTCGGGCAGGTAGAGCGCGCTGATGGTCAGCGCCGGCGGCTCGCCGCGCATTCGCGCCAGGGCCGCCTCGCCGCTGCCGACGACGTCGACACGGGTGACATCCAGCCCGGACAGGAGGTCGCGAATGATGCGCGCCTGTACGGCCGAGGGCTCGACCAGCAGAATGTTGAGGTCTTGAAACGCGTTGTACATCGCAGCTCCGTGCGGGGTCGTTGATTGACTCCGCCGACTAGTTCGAAACCGCGTTGGCGGCAGAAAGGAAAAAGACCCGCAGGGTGGATGCCGCGCCCGGTTTTTTCTGCCCGTTGCTGAAAGACCGGCAGCGGCCACGGCAGCCCGGCAGGGCGGGACAGACCGTTCAGCTGCGTCCGCGCTTCAGGGCCGAGGTGGTTTCTGCAACGCGGGCACCGAGGCGTGCAGCGGTTTTCAGATCGCTCTCCAGCATGGCTTCGGCGCCCTGATCGGCGTTGGCCTGCGCCATCGCGCCGGAGTAGCTGCCGAGACGGTTGAGGTCATCGACCGAGCCTTTCGAGCTGTTGTTGCCTGGCATGATGTCGAGGCCAACCCAGAGCATGGCCTGCTGGTTGGCGAAGACCATCAGCTGGATCAAGGTGTTCAGCTTGTCGCCGGATTGCGAGGCGGAGGTGGTGAAGCCGGCGGCCACCTTGTCCTTCCATGCCTGCGTGAACCAGCGCTTCGAGCTGGCATCCATGAACGCCTTGAACGGTGCCGAGGCGCTGCCCATGTAGGTCGGTGCGCCGAAGATGATGGCATCGGCGGCATCGAGCGCGGCCCACTGCGCCTCGTCGAGTTGATCAACCGGATAGAGCGTGGCGGTGGCGCCCGGCACGGCAGCCGCACCGGCGAGAACGGCTTCGGCCTGGCGGCGGGTGTGGCCGTAACCACTGTGAAAAGCGATGGCGATCTTGGTCATTTGCGTTACTCCTGTGGTGGGGAAAATCGTTGCAGAAAATGGAATCAGGCCGGCAGGTCGAAGAGCAGGAAATCAAATGCTGCGGCGCTGACGAACTGCAGCTGCGTTTCGTCGGCGATGCGCGCGCCATCGCCCGCCGCAAGTGTGACGCCATTGACGACGACACCACCGGCAATGACCTGCACGTAGGCCAGCCGTCCGGCGGCCAGCGCGTAGGTCAGTGGCGTTGCGTCGACAGATGCCGCACGCAGCAGGCGGGCGTCCTGGTGAATGCGAACGCTGGCCTCGGCACCGTCTGGCGAGGCCAGCAGTTGCCAGCCGGCGTCACTATCGGCGCCAGAATCCGACACGGCTGCCAGCGGGCCGATGCGGCGCTGCTCGTAACCTGGTGCGATGCCGTTGCTGGCCGGGGCGATCCAGATCTGCAGCAGGTGCGTCGGCCGGTCCGGCGAGGGATTGAATTCGCTATGGCGCACACCGGTGCCGGCGCTCATGCGCTGCACTTCACCGGGAACGACGATGGCGCCGTTACCCAGGTTGTCGCGATGCTCCAGCGCGCCGTCGAGGATGACGGTGACGATCTCCATGTCGCGGTGGCCGTGCAGCGGAAAACCTTGCCCCGGCGCAACGATGTCTTCGTTGATCACCCGTAACGGGCCCCAGCCCATTTCGTCGGGGTCGTAATAGTCGGCAAACGAAAAGCTGTGCCAGCTTTGCAGCCAGCCATGATCGGCGTAGCCGCGCTTGCCTGACGGCCTCAATTTGATCATTATTCAATACTCCTCACGTTTCAATTATCGTATGCGCTTGATGCGTCTATTTCTAGCGATAGTTTTTGATTAAAACAGTGAATTAAATTGAATATTTCTCTCGACCTCCTGCAACTGCTCGACGCCATCGACCGGCGTGGCAGCTTTGCCGCCGCCGCCCACAGCCTGCACCGCGTGCCGTCAGCGCTGACCCATGCCGTCGGCAAGGCTGAGTCGCTGCTTGGCTTTACCCTGTTCGAGCGCATCGGGCGCCGCGCCGTGCTGACCGAAGCCGGCCGCAGCCTGCTCGATGGCGGCCGCACGTTGTTGGAGGCGGCCACCCAGCTCGAACGCCGGGCGCGGCAAGTGGCCAGCGGCTGGGAGGCCGAACTGCGTATCGCCGTCGATGCGCTGATCCCTACCGAGCGCCTGTTCCCGTTGATCGAGGCGTTCTACGCCGCCGGCCACACCACCGAAATTCGTCTGAGCAATGAAGTACTCGCCGGCTGCTGGGACGCGCTTCTCGGCGGCCGCGCCGACCTGGCCATCGGCGCCCCCGGCGACATGCCGTCGGGCGGCGGCCTGCACGCGGAAGCGCTCGGCAGCGTCGAATTCGTTTTCGCCATTTCGCCGCATCACCCTCTGGCCAGCCAGCCCGAACCGATCGCCAGCAACGAAATCCGGCAGCACCGCGCCATCGTTCTCGCCGACACCACACGCGCCCTGACGGCGCGCAGCAGCGGCCTGCTTTCCGGGCAAGCCACACTGGTCGTTGCCACCGTGGAGAGCAAAGTCGCGGCACAAGTGGCGGGGCTTGGCGTCGGCTACCTGCCGCGCGCGCTGGCCGAACGGGAAAGCGCACGCGGCACTCTGGTCATCCGCCAGACCGCAGAACCCCGCCAACCGACCCCCCTCCACCTGGCCTGGAGCAGCAGCCACCGAGGCCTGGCGCTGGCGTGGTTTACGCAACGACTGCGGGAAGCGGAAACGAAAGCGGCGTTATTGCAGTAAAACGCGGGGAAAGGGGGCCAAGGCGGCAGGGGGAAAGTGCAGGCCTGAGCCTGCGCCCTTCACCGGATCACTCGGCATCCGCCCATTCAATGATCGGCTGCCACTGCTCCATGTCCTGCGCCACCCGCGAGGGGGTGAGATCGAACAGGGTCATGCCGTGCGCCGCCGCCTGCACGTAGCGTTGCGTGTCGCGCAGGTAGGCCAGCACCGGCAAATCGTATTGCGCGAGGAAGCGCTCGAGTTCGGCGGCGGCACGGGTGCGCGCATCGACGCGCATGCCGACGACGGCAACAAAGGTCTGCTGTTTTCTGACCGCTTTTTCTTCGAGCAATTTTTCAAGAAAGCTGCGCGTGGCGAGGATATCGAACAGCGAAGGTTGCACCGGCACGATGACGCGATGGACAAGCTTGAGCACGCGCTCCAGGTTCTTGCCGTGCAAGCCGGCCGGCGTATCCAGCACAGCATGCGAGGTACCTTGCGGCGGCCGTGCCGGTCGGTCGTGGCTGACCTCCCAAGTGCCTATCGGCGCCAGCAGGCGCGAGCGCAGCGACAGCCAGTCGTGAGCGGACTGCTGGCGGTCGGTATCGCCGAGCATGACGCGGTGGCCGCAACGGGCAAAATAGCCGGCGAGGTTGGTCGCCAGTGTCGATTTGCCAGACCCGCCCTTGGGGTTGGCTACGAGAATGCTCTTCATGTTTTTTCCTGCGCTCCTTTTTCTTCCTCTGTTTCGGGAAGTACTGCTGCTTCCCGCGATTTCTCGAAACGCACCAGTTGCCGACGCACCAGGTTGATGTGTTCGCGCAGGGTATAAACAAGATCGGTAAAGGCCAGCGGCACGCTGCGATTATTGGCCTCGTCCTCAATGCGATCGAGGTGCTCGAAGTATTCGTCATGACGCGCCGCGTCGTAATGCTGGCGCACGTCATTTTCGAGAAACTTGAGTTCGCCGTACAACCGGAAAACCTTTGAGCGGATACGCCAGGTGTACACCGCTGGCGCAATGCGCATCAGCGGCACCATCAGGGCAATCAGCGGCAAGAGCATGATCACTGTGCGATCGACAAAGACAGCCGCCCAGAAGGGCAGGAAGCGCTGCAGGAAAGGTGGCCCTGAATCCATGTAACGCTTGGCGGCCGGCGAGAGCTCGAAGCTGGTGTCGAGATAGGCGGGGAAATCACCAGTGCGCTGAAAGAAACCGCTCTTGCCATGAACTTCGCTCGTCGCTTCCAGCAGCAGCGAAACCAGCGCCGGGTGCAGATCGTCGCTGACGACCAGGTTGGCGGTGGCGGCCAGCATTGTCGTGTTGCGCGGCGGCCAGTCACGGACCAGATCGACGACGCCGCGCGGCAAGGTCACCCGGGTGAGAAAGGGAAAGCGTCGGGTATAGGCCTCGGCCTGGGAGAAACTCATGACATTCACGCCTGGTGAGCGCAACAACACTTGCACCACCGGCGCCTCGGGCGCGGCAATCACGAAGGCGGCGTCAACCCACCCTTGCTGCAGCGCCTCGGCAGCGTCCAGCCCGGCATACGGTTTCAGGTTGGCATTAAGCTGGATCTCGTTGGCCTCAAGCAGTTGCAGCGCCAGTCCGCGTACGCCGCTGCCTTCGGCACCGATGGCAATCCGCTTGCCGGCCAGCTCATGCAGCCGAGTAAAGGGCTGGTTGCCGCGATAGAACACCCACACCGGCTCGTAATACATGCTACCCAGGGAGAGCAGCGTCGTATCGCTCTCATCCTGCCCCTGACCGGGTGGCAGGATGCCGCCTTGCATGAAAGCAACATCGACCTCACCAGTCTTCAGGCGCTGCAGGTTTTCGATGGAGCCTGCTGAAGTCTTGATTTCCAGCGTGACACCGCTTTTTTCGAGGATGGCCGCATAGCGTTTGGCGAAGGCGTAATAGGCCCCGCTATCAGCGCCGGTCGCGATTGAGAGCTTGCGCGGCGGTGCCGGCTCGACGAATTGATAGGCAACGGCAAAACCGATGCTGACGATGGCGATGATCGGCCATGCCGTCGCCAGCAGATCGCGGAACGACAACAGGCCGCTGCGCAGTTTTTCCCCCATCGGTCCGCTCACGGCAGCAGGATGGTGCTGCCCGTGGTCTTGCGCGCTTCAAGATCACGATGCGCCTGCGCAGCATCTTTCAGCGCATAGGTCTGATTGATCTCGATCCTGACCTTGCCGGCCGTCACCACCGCGAACAGTTCGGCCCCCAGCGACTCCAGCTCGGAGCGCTTGGTCGTGTGATGCGCCAGCGTCGGCCGGGTGATGAAGATCGAGCCTTTCTGCGACAGCAGCAAGGGATCGAACGGCGCCACCGGCCCGGAGGCATTGCCGAAGCTGACCATCATGCCGCGTGTGCGCAGACTGTCGAGCGACCCCATGAAGGTATCCTTGCCGACGCCGTCATAGACCACGGCGACACCTTCTCCGCCGGTAATCTCACGCACGCGTGCCGCGACATCTTCGCGGTTGTAGAAAATGACATGGTCGGCACCGTGTGCACGCGCCAGGGCGGCCTTGGCTTCGCTCGACGTGGTGCCGATAACTGTGGCCCCGAGCGCCTTTGCCCATTGGCACGCGATCAGGCCGACACCACCCGCCGCCGCATGGATGAGCACGGCATCGCCGGCTTGCACGCGATACGTGCAACGCAACAGATAGGCGGCGGTCAGCCCTTGCAGCATCATTGCCGCACCCGTGCGGAAATCCAGCGAATCGGGCAGTTTGAGCAAGCGGTCGGCCGGCATGCAGCGCGCCTCGCTGTATGCCCCGACCGGTCCGCCGGCATAGGCGACGCGGTCGCCGGGCGCCACGTTATCAACGCCAGCGCCCACGGCCTCGACAACCCCGGCACCTTCAAGGCCAATACCCGACGGCAGCGGCAACGGATACAAACCAGTGCGGTGGTAGGTGTCGATGAAATTCAGCCCGACCGCCACATGCCGCACACGCGCCTGCCCGGGAGCAGGCTCGCCGACCTCAACGCTTTCCCAGCGCAGCACTTCCGGCCCGCCGGTTTCGTGAAATCTGATTGCCTGCACCATGGTTTTCTCCGTGATCAAGGGGACTGCCGGTTTGAAGCCAAGAGCCTAGCGGTTGCCTGCTTTTTGGGCAAGGCCGATAAATGCAAGCAGAACCATGAGTTGGCGCGCTGATCCACAGCTTGTCGACAAGCCTTGCCCCGCAATTCCGTGGATAGCTGCTATCTCGTCAGTCATGGGGTAGGCGTATGATGGTCTGGTACCGAAGAAAGTGCCATGATCGCAAACCCCATTCACCGAACCATCCTGAGCCGCCTTGCTGCCGCCTGGATCATGCTTTCGCTGCTGTTCGGCGCGGTGGCCTATTTCATCGAGCTGGAAAAAATCGACGATTTTGTCGTCACGCAGGCCAACTCGGAATCGGACCGCTTCGAAGCGCTCGGCATTCCCCTCCAGACACCGAAAGACAGTGACAGCCTGACGACCCTGCAACAGCGCGCACGGGATTTTGCCCGCGACCACTTTGTCGTCATCGAAATTTATGACCGCCAGCGCAACAAGCTGGTGGAGGCGGTCAGTCCGCAGCACGCTGCGATCGAAAAGCAGCTCTCCACGCGCGGCCATCCCTTTCCCAAGGACGATCAAAGCCACTATGAACGCCTGACCATCGATGGCTCCACGCTCGTCCAGACGGTTGTTCCGCTGCACGATAGCGAAGGCGCCATCAACGGCTATTTCGAAGGGGTGTTCATCGTCGACCAGGAGACAATGAACAAGCTGCGGGCCGATCTTGTACGCACCCTGACCATTACGCTGGTCGCCGTGCTGTTGATGACCATGGCCCTTTACCCGGTCATCCTTACACTCAACCGCAAGGTTCTCGATTTCTCACGCCAGGTGGTCGAGGCCAACGTCGAGATGGCTTCGGTGCTGGGCGCGGCCATCGCCAAACGCGATTCGGACACTAACGCCCACAACTTTCGCGTCACCCTGTACGCCATTGCCATCGGCGAAAAACTCGGGATCGATGCGGCAGCCATGCGGGCGCTGATTCTCGGCGCTTTCCTGCACGATGTCGGCAAGATCGGCATCAGCGACAACATCCTGTTGAAGCCGGGAAAACTCGATGCGGACGAGTTCGCCATCATGAAGACACACGTCACCCTCGGCATCGACATCCTCGAGCAATCAGAGTGGCTGCAGGCGGCGTTGGAGGTCGTGGGCAATCACCACGAGAAATTTGATGGCAGCGGCTATCCGGGAGGCCTTTCCGGTGAACGGATTCCACTGAATGCGCGCATTTTTGCCGTCGTCGATGTCTTCGACGCACTCGCCTCGGAGCGCCCCTACAAGCAAGCGATGTCGAGCGAGGCGGCGCTGGCGATCATTGAGGCGGGGCGGGGCAATCACTTCGACCCGGCACTGGTGGATGCTTTCCGCGAGTTCGCCGTTGCGTTGCATGCGCGCATTACAACCGCCACGGAGGCTGAGTTGCGGGCGCAGCTGGGCAGCAAGGCCCAGCATTACTTCTTCGCCGCATCGCAACTGACAACCGCCTGAGGGTGTTACCGGCGAAGGCTGAAACCGGGGAGCACGCGGGCGATCAGACCGGGGTGAGCTTGGCGTATTCCAGTGCCAGCCACTTCATGCCGGCATTGCCGAAATTGACCTGAACCCGCGCATCGCCGCCCTGGCCTTCGGCAGAGACAATTACCCCCAAACCGAACTTGGCATGCTGCACGCTCAAGCCAATACGCAACCCGTTTGGCAAACCGCCAGCGCCGGATGACGGCGCAGCGGCACGACCCGTCGAGGCGCGCGGCGCCTCGTAACTCGGCTTGCTGACCGCATTGACCCGACGCAGCAGGGCTTCGGGAATTTCCTCGAAGAAAGACGAAGCCAGGCAATAGCGCGTCTGCCCATGCAGCATGCGCGTCTGCGCCCACGAGAGGTAGAGGCGCTTGCGCGCCCGCGTCACCGCCACGTACATCAGGCGCCGCTCCTCCTCCAGCCCTTCGCGCTCGGTCGATGAATTCTCGTGCGGAAAAAGTCCCTGCTCCAGCCCGGAGACAAATACCACGTCGAATTCCAGGCCCTTGGCGGCATGCACGGTCATCAGCTGCAAGGCCTCGTCGCCCTCCAGCGCCTGATGCTCGCCGGACTCCAGCGTGGCATGGGTGAGGAAGGCAGCGAGATCCCCGGCTTCTTCACGGGCCGCCAGGTCACCGCCGCTTTCCTCCTGGACGAAGCTGACGGCGGCGTTGATCAGTTCATCGAGGTTCTCCAGCCGCTCCTGGCCTTCCTTCTCGGCCAGATAATGCTGGCGCAAGCCGGATTTTTCGACGACATGCTCGATCATTTCCGGCAGCGGCAGGCCGCTGGTTTCCTGACGCAGGGTTTCGATCAGGCGGATGAAACCGGCGACCGAGGCCCCCGCCTTGCCGGAGAGGGAAGCTGCCGCGTTGTAAAGACTCGAATTGGCCTGGTGCGCGGCGGCCTGCAGGCTTTCCTGCGAACGCGCGCCGATCCCGCGCGTCGGAAAATTGACGACACGGACAAAAGCCGTGTCGTCGTCTGAATTGGCAATCAGGCGCAGATAGGCCAGCGCGTGCTTGATTTCCTGCCGCTCGAAAAAGCGCAGACCGCCATAGACGCGATAGGGAATGCCGGCCGAGAACAACTGGTGTTCAAGCACGCGCGACTGGGCGTTGGAGCGATACAGCAACGCGATCTGGTTGCGCGAAATACCCTCGCGAATGAGATCGCGCGCCTCGTCGACAATGAAGCGGGCCTCGTCGAGATCGGAAAACCCTTCGAAAACGCGGATCGGTTCGCCCGCACCGGCTTCGGTCCACAGGTTTTTGCCGAGGCGCCCACGGTTATGCTTGATGATGGCGTTGGCGGCTTCGAGGATATTGCCGTGCGAGCGGTAGTTCTGCTCCAGGCGGATAACGCTTTCCACACGGAACTCGCGTTCGAAGTCGCGCATGTTGCCGACCTCGGCGCCACGAAAGGCGTAGATCGACTGGTCGTCGTCACCTACCGCAAACAGCTTGGCGCCGGCCGGCTCGCCGTAACCGGCGAGCAACTTCAGCCATTTATATTGCAGCACGTTCGTATCCTGGAACTCATCGACCAGGATGTGGCGGAAGCGCGACTGGTAGTGCTGACGCAGCGGTTCGTTGCGCACTAGCAGTTCATAGGTACGCAACAGCAACTCGGCAAAATCCAGCACCCCCTCGCGCTGACACTGGCCCTCGTACTCGGCATAAAGCTCGACGCGGCGACGGGTGTAGTCGTCGTAGATTTCCGCCTGGGCGGCGCGGATACCCTGCTCCTTGTGCGCATTGATGAAATGGCACAGCTCGCGCGGCGGAAATTTCTCGTCGTCGACGTTGAGATTTTTAAGCAAACGTTTGACTGCCGACAACTGATCGGCCGAATCGAGGATCTGGAACAACGCCGGCAAGCCCGCCTCGCGGTGATGCGCGCGCAGAAGACGGTTGCACAGGCCGTGGAAGGTGCCGATCCACATGCTGCGGGGGTTGACCGGCAGCATCGCCGAGAGGCGTGCCTGCATTTCGCGAGCCGCCTTGTTGGTAAAGGTCACCGCCAGAATGCCCTGCGGCCCGACCTGCCCCGTAGACAACAGCCAGGCGATGCGCGTAGTAAGCACTCGCGTCTTGCCACTCCCTGCACCAGCAAGGATCAACGCATGCTGTGGTGGCAGGGTGACGGCGGCCAGCTGCGGCGGATTGAGATTGGCGAGCAAATCAGACATGGATCAAGGCTTCCAGGAGGGGCGGGGGGGATTATCCCGGATTGTTCATCAGGGCGCGAGGTGATGGTGAGGCGGTTTGCGAGTGAATTGATGTCGGCGCGACAAGCCAATGGTCGTTCCATTGGCGCGAAGCGGCGGCAGCAAGGCGCCGTAAAGCGGCCACTAGCACTCGCGCAGGCCCGCAGGGCCGCCTGATGGACAATGCGGGATGAAGCCGGCAGTCAACCGGCGAGTCGGGCCGGACGTTGGTATTGTGCAACGCAACAACTATATTCCCCTTGATTGGAGAACTTCCTCTAATATTGTCTGACAAAAAAATATAGAATCGCATTGCACTGCACAAAAGCCCGTTCACGAGGCGGGCATGCAATGAATGGCTAACCGCCTGAAGCAATAGGAGAAAAAGCATGAAAGCACCAAAATTACTGCCCTGGATCGCCAAGCGTGCCGGCGTCCACGAGGCTGTGGCCCTCAAGCTATGGCGTCGCGCCACCGGCGAAGCCGCAATGATTGTGGGCAACCACGACAGTTCCGACTTTTTCCGCCTGTCGATCGAGCGTTTCATCAGCCTGGTCGAAACGGAAGCCGGGCGTTGCCCGCTGACCGGCTCGAACGTCACGTGGATGTGGCGCCATCAGGCCCGCATCGCCAGCCTGAGCCTGACGGCCGCCGAGAGCACCTACCGCCTGTGGCGGAACAACTGGGAAAATTTCGTCAGCAACCAGAAAAAAGCGGCCTGACCCTTCGGCCAGACCGCCTTTGCAAAGTAGGCGCCATCGCCGTCCGGCGAGACTCCCGTCATTCACCATTCGCGCCGCCGTTCAGCGCAGTTGAAGGCCTTCCCCGACGGGAAGGCCTTTTTGCTTCAGCGTTGCGGGCGCGGCGTTGCCGAGCCCAGTTCCTGGCGGAGACGTGCTGCCAGAGCCTCAGCCC
Source organism: Candidatus Proximibacter danicus (assembly GCA_016710885.1). Classification (GTDB taxonomy): domain Bacteria; phylum Pseudomonadota; class Gammaproteobacteria; order Burkholderiales; family Rhodocyclaceae; genus Proximibacter; species Proximibacter danicus. The sequence goes on along the minus strand of JADJUC010000007.1, from coordinate 140,421 downwards.
CCTCCTGCGTAACGATCTGAGGCACCGATAGCGTGTATTGATACGTGCCGTCGCCAGCCGCTTCCGGATGGATGCGGACCGGGTAGCCGGCTGCGCGCACCTGATCATAGAGCGCCAGCGCTTCGGCCTCGCTGCCGACCACCCCCAGATAGACCTGCCAGCGTCCATTCTTGCGGAAAGTTGCGGCCGTCGACTGCATCTCGGTTTCCTGCGCCCATTTTCCCAACTGATCGGGATTGACAGCGGCCACCGGCTGCGGCACCTGCCCCTTCGGTGCCACATAGAAACTCAGCGGCTCGCTCATCAGGACCGGCTCGGCTTCCGGATGCGTCACGGTAATCCGCCCTTCGATCAGGCAGACGAGGTCGCGCTCGGCGTCGGAGCTGCCCCACAGGTCGGTACCGCGAATGCCTGCCGTAACGGTGGCAATACGCACATTGACCGCGCGCCGGTTCTGGAACCGGTTGAAAACCCCGGTGGTAAAGCGGAAGGCGCCTTTCGCAACATCGAAGGCGGCGGTAAAAACACCGCCTTGCCGCTGGCCGAGGGCATCCATGCGCAGACTGGCGTTCTCGCCGAGCTTCACCGCGCTACCTTCCGAGAGGCGCAGCAGCACGCGCGCATCGCGCCCGGTGACCACGCGGTCACGATTCTTGAGGAACTGCCCGGCCACCAGCGGCAAGCGCTGCGACCCGCGCTCGACCCAGGCCGGCGACTGCACGGCCTCGACCTGAATGGTGGCCTCGCGGGCCACCGCCGCCCCTGCCAGCAGCAGAAAAGGCACTATCAACAGTGCACGCCAACCCTTGAACCCTGACATTTTCACTCCCCCGAATACAGATGCCGGATTCTAGCCGATTCCGGGCCGGCGCCGGCGCCGGCCACCCCACTGAATCCGCGTATAATTTGCCGCTTTCCGACATCGCAAAGCACGCCGCCCCATGCAGGACAAATACACCCCCGCCGAAATCGAACGCACCGCCCAGGATCACTGGAACAAGACCGCCACCGCCCGCGCCGTCGAAGACACCACTAGGCCCAAGTACTACTGCCTGTCGATGTTCCCCTACCCCTCGGGCAAGCTGCACATGGGGCACGTGCGCAACTACACGATCGGCGACGTGCTTCACGCGCTTCCACAGCATGCAGGGCTACAACGTGCTGCAGCCGATGGGCTGGGACGCCTTCGGCATGCCGGCCGAGAACGCCGCGATGGCGAACAACGTGCCGCCGGCGAAGTGGACCTACGCCAACATCGACTACATGAAGACCCAGCTCAAGTCGCTCGGCTTCGCCATCGACTGGGAGCGCGAGCTCGCCACCTGCACGCCCGAGTACTACCGCTGGGAGCAGTGGCTGTTCACCCGCCTCTACGAAAAGGGCCTGATCTACAAGAAGCTCGGCACCGTGAACTGGGACCCGGTCGACCACACCGTGCTCGCCAACGAGCAGGTCATCGACGGCCGCGGCTGGCGCTCGGGCGCGCTGGTCGAGAAGCGCGAGATCCCCATGTACTACATGAAGATCACCGCCTACGCCGAGGAACTGCTGAGCGACCTCGACAACCTGCCCGGCTGGCCCGGAGCAGGTGCGCCTGATGCAGAAGAACTGGATCGGCAAGAGCACCGGCGTGCGCTTTGCCTTCCCGTATGAGCTGGACGGCAAGCAGGACAAGCTGTGGGTGTTCACGACGCGCGCCGACACCATCATGGGCGTCACCTTCTGCGCCGTCGCCGCCGAGCACCCGCTGGCCACGCGCGCCGCGCAGGACAACCCGGCGCTCGCCGCCTTCATCGAGGAATGCAAGCAGGGCGGCGTCGCCGAAGCCGACATCGCGACGATGGAAAAGAAGGGCATGCCGACCGGCATTTTCGTGCAGCACCCGCTGACCGGCCAACAGGTCGAAGTCTGGGTCGGCAACTACGTGCTGATGGGCTACGGCGAAGGCGCCGTGATGGCCGTGCCGGCGCACGACGAGCGCGACTTCGCCTTCGCCAACAAATACGAACTGCCGATCAAACAGGTCATCGCCGTGGAAGGCCAGCCCTTCTCGCTCGACGGTTGGCAGGAGTCTTACGCCGACAAGCAGAACGGCCAGTGCGTCAATTCCGGCAAGTACGACGGCCTCGGCTACGAAGCGGCGATCGACGCCATCGCCGCCGACCTCGCCGCCAAGGGTCTCGGCGAGAAGAAGGTGCAGTTCCGCCTGCGCGACTGGGGTATCTCCCGCCAGCGCTACTGGGGCTGCCCGGTGCCGATCATCCACTGCCCGACTGCGGCGACGTGCCGGTGCCCGACGACCAGCTGCCGGTGGTGCTGCCGGAGAACGTCGAGATCACCGGCGCCGGCTCGCCGCTGGCGAAGATGCCCGAGTTCTACGAGTGCAGCTGCCCGAAGTGCGGCGGTGCCGCCAAGCGCGAGACCGACACGATGGACACCTTCGTCGAGTCGTCCTGGTACTTCCTGCGCTACGCCTGCCCGGACAACGACCAGGCCATGGTCGACGCGCGCACCGCCTACTGGTGCAAAGGCGGTATCGACCAGTACATCGGCGGCATCGAGCACGCCATCCTGCACCTGCTCTACTCGCGCTTCTGGACCAAGCTGATGCGCGATGTCGGGCTGATCGACATCGGCGAACCCTTCGCCAACCTGCTGACGCAAGGCATGGTCGTGGCGCCGACCTTCTACCGCGACCTCGCCGATGGCAAGAAGCAGTGGATCAACCCGGCCGAGGTCGACGTCGTCACCGACGAGCGCGGCCGGCCCACGGGTGCCACGCTGATCGCCGACGGCCAGCCGGTGGTCATCGGCGGCACCGAGAAGATGTCGAAGTCGAAGAACAACGGCGTCGACCCGCAGGCGCTGATCGACCAGTACGGCGCCGACACCGCCCGCCTGTTCATCATGTTCGCCGCGCCGCCCGACCAGTCGCTCGAGTGGTCCGACGCCGGCGTCGAAGGTGCCTTCCGCTTCCTCAAGCGCTTGTGGAAGCTGACGCACGATCACGTTGCGCAAGGCCTGGTGCCTGCCTTTACGGGGGGTGAATTGCCCACCGCACTGAAGGATTTCCGCCGCCAGCTGCACCAGACCATCGGCAAGGTCACCGACGACTACGGCCGGCGCAAGCAGTTCAACACCGCCATTGCCGCCGTCATGGAACTGCTCAACGCCTTCGCCAAGCTGCCGGACGACGCCACCGCGCGTGCCGTCAAGCAGGAAGCGCTGGAAGCCGCTGCCCTGATGCTGTTCCCGATCGTGCCGCACATCAGCCATGCATTGTTCGGCGAGTTGCGCCCGGGGCTGGATGCCGGCCAGCAGACCTTCCCGAAGGTCGATGCCTCGGCACTGACGCAGGATGAAATCGAGCTGATGCTGCAGGTGAACGGCAAGCTGCGCGGCAGCATCACAGTCGCCGCCGGCGCCGACAAGGCGAGCATCGAAGCTGCGGCGCTGGCGTCGGAAGCGGTGCAGAAATTCATGGAAGGCAAGCCGGCGAAGAAGGTTGTCGTCGTGCCCGGCCGTCTGGTCAATATCGTCGTCTAGGAACCATTGCTCCCATGCGCGTCGTTCTGATTTGCATCGCCCTGCTGCTCTCGGCCTGTGGTTTCCAGTTGCGCGGCGCCTATACGCTGCCCTACGAAAGCCTGCACATCGCCCTTCCTGACGGATCGGTCATCGGCGCCGGGTTGAAACGGCAGATACGGGCGGGCGGCGGCACCCGCATCGTCGAAACCCGCGAGGAAGCGCAGGGTTCCTTCCAGCAGGTCGCAGACCAGCGCGAGCGCCAGATTCTTTCGCTGAGTACGGCCGGTCGCGTTCGCGAAGTTCGCCTGCGCTACCGCTACTCCTACCGGGTTATCGACCCGAAAGGACGCGAGTTGGTACAGACAACAGGCGTCGAGCTGACGCGTGACGTTACCTATGATGACTCGGCGGTATTGGCCAAGGAGCAGGAGGAACTATTGCTCTGGCGCGACATGGAGAACGATCTGATCCAGCAGCTCCTCCGCCGCCTCGCCGCCATCAAGCCTGCGGCGCTGCCGGAAGGTCAATAGCGTGCAACTGCGGGGCGAACAACTGGACGCCCACTTGAACGGACCGTTACAGCCGGTTTATGTCGTTCATGGTGACGAGCCTTTGCTGGTCATCGAAGCCGCCGATGCCATTCGTGCCGCTGCACGCAAACAGGGCTTCGATGAGCGCGAAGTCCTGACCGCACTTTCCGGCTTCGACTGGAACCAGTTACTGCATGCCGCCGGCAACCTCTCGCTGTTTGGCGGAAAAAAACTGCTCGATCTGCGCATCCCGACCGGTAAGCCGGGTCGTGAGGGAGGCGCCGCCCTGCAGGATTACTGCAAGCGTTGCAGCCCGGATACCTTGTTGCTGGTGACGCTACCGGCGCTGGACTGGAAGGACGAAAAAGCCGCCTGGGTCACAGCCCTCGGCAACACAGGCGTCGCTATCAAGCTGACGGCACCGGCCCTGACCGAACTCCCCGGCTGGATCGCCAACCGTCTGCGCCGGCAGGAGCAGAGCGCCGACAAGGAGGCGCTGTCCTTCATCGCCGAGCGCGTCGAGGGCAACCTGCTCGCCGCACAACAGGAAATCAAGAAGCTGGCCCTGCTCTATCCGAAAGGGCAACTGACGCTCGAAAATGTTCGGGAAGCGGTGCTCAACGTCGCCCGTTTTGACCTCGACGGACTACGTGAAGCCCTTCTTGCCGGCGATGTCGCCAGAATTGCGCGAACGCTGGATGGACTGAAGCAGGAAGGCGAAGCCCCACCGCTCGTGCTGTGGGCGATGACGGAGGAAGTGCGGGCATTGGTCCAGATCAAATCCGGACTGGCGGAAGGGCAATCGATGGAGGGTTTGTTGCGCGACGCCCGCATCTGGGGCATCCGTCAGGGACTGATGAAGAAGGCCGTTTCACGACAGAATCTGACACAAGCCAGGGACGCCTTGGCCGACGCCGGCCAGCTGGATCGCATGATCAAGGGCCTGGCCAGCGGCGATATCTGGAACGAGTTCCTGCGCCTCGGCCTGAAGCTTGCAGTACCAGCCCGCTAAACCGACCTGCGGCTGAATCAGGTGCCGGTGCAGTTCCCGAGCTTGCCATCTGCAACGGGATCAGTCGCGTCGCCGGCCTCGGCTTCGTCACCTCCCTCGGCGTCAAGCGGCTCCCAGGAGCAATGGTGTATCCCGCGAACGTCGGTCAGCCCGTCACACACAGCCTCGTGCGCCAGACACTCTCCTCGACATTCCTCGGCCACCACGACCAGGTTCAATTCTTCGTCTACCTGGCGTTCCCCGTCCCAGTAGCTGCAGGTTGCGCAGACCTTGACTTCGGCAGGCAATATCAATTTTTTTTCCATCTTCGCAAGTCTCCGACTTTCGCATGAGAGTGTAATCCCTGCAAAGAGTTCCCTCCCTGATTTTCTGGGAGCGGCGGCTATAATGCTTTTTTTGCACTGACATAGAAGCAACACCATGGATATTAAGGAGTACATGACGACCGTCGGTCGCCAGGCACGCGATGCTTCCCGTGCCGCTGCCCGCGCCAGTACGAATCAAAAAAACCAGGCGCTGCAGGCCATTGCTGCCGCGATACGGCGCGACGCCGCCACCCTGCTCGCCGCCAACCGCGAGGACCTGGATGCGGCACGCGCCGCCGGGCTTGAGCCGGCGATGCTCGACCGCCTGACGCTTTCCGAAAAAGGCATCGCTGCCATGGCGGAAGGTGTCGAGCAGGTTGCTGCACTGCCGGACCCGATTGGCGAAATCAGCGACATGAAATTCCGCCCGTCAGGCATCCAGGTCGGCAAGATGCGGGTACCACTCGGTGTCATCGGCATCATCTACGAGGCGCGCCCGAACGTGACCGCGGACGCTGCCGCCCTGTGCCTGAAATCCGGCAACGCGGCCATCCTGCGCGGCGGCTCGGAAGCCATTCGCAGCAACCGCGCAATTGCCGCCTGCGTACGCGAAGGCCTGGCCGCAGCCGGTCTGCCTGACACCGTAGTACAAGTCATCGACACCACCGACCGTGCTGCTGTCGGCCACCTGATCACCATGCGCGAGTTCGTCGACGTGATCGTGCCGCGCGGCGGCAAGGGGCTGATCTCGCGCCTGCTGGCCGAATCGCGGGTGCCGATGATCCAGCATCTCGACGGCAACTGCCACGTCTATCTGGACGATGCCGCCGATGCCGCCAAGGCCATGAAGATCGTCGAGAACGCCAAGACCCAGCGCTACGGCACCTGCAACACGATGGAAACGCTGCTCGTCGCCCGTTCCCGCGCCGCTGAAGTGCTGCCGCCGATTTCCGCCATGCTCACCGGCAAGGACGTGGAAATCCGTGGCTGCACCGAGACACGAGCACTGGTCAAGGAAGCGAAGGCTGCAACGGAAGAAGATTATTTCACCGAATACCTGGCGCCGATCATCTCGGTCAAGGTCGTCGGCGGGCTGGACGAGGCCATCGAGCACATCAACCGTTATTCGTCGCACCACACCGAGGCCATCGTCAGCGAGAACTACACGGCCGCGATGCGCTTCCTGCGCGAAGTGGATTCAGCTTCAGTCATGATCAACGCCTCGACGCGCTTCGCCGACGGTTTCGAATACGGCCTCGGCGCCGAAATCGGCATTTCCACCGACAAGATCCACGCCCGTGGCCCGGTCGGTCTGGAGGGGCTGACCAGCCAGAAATGGATCGTGCTCGGCGACGGCAACGTGCGCGCCTGAGCGATGCGGAAGCATCGCGAGGAAGTACTCTCCGGGGTGCGCCTGAGCGATGCGGAAGCATCGCGAGGAAGTACTCTCCGGGGTGCGCCTGAGCGATGCGGAAGCATCGCGAGGCGAAGGGGCCTATGGCTCAAGTACTCTTGGCGTGCACCTGAGCCCTTTGCACCGCTTGAATAGAGTCGCAACGCTGTCTCCGGCCAGCGCTGCGACGCCCCCTACCCTTGCGTATGGGCGATGTGGCAGACTAGCGCGACCACTGACTGATGGTCGGCTGGAAAAAACCATAATTCATATTCAGGAGACAGCATGAAAAAAGTTACCCTCGCGGCCATTGCCGCCCTCGCCTTCAACCTCTCCCATGCGGTTGAAGTGGAAGGATTCAAGTTCGACGACCGGATCAAGCTCGGCAGCAGCGAGCTCGTCGTCAACGGCACCGGTGTCCGCTCCAAATTCGGCAAGCGCTACGTGATGGCGCTCTATCTTCCGGCCAAGGCCGGCGATACCAAAGGCGTGCTCGCCGCCAAGGGGCCGAAAAGAATCGCCATCAGCCTGATCAAGGATGTCTCCGGCGACACCTTCGCCAGCGCCGTCACCAAAGGCATCAACAACAACAGCTCCGACGCCGAACAAGCCTCGTTGAAGGAGCGCGTCAAGCAGCTCTCCGACACCGTCATCGCGCTCGACGAAATCAAGGCGGGTTCCAGCATCGTCTTTGACTGGGTTCCGGAGAAGGGAACCATTCTGACGATCAACGGCCAGACGAAGGGCAAGGAAATTGCTGGCGAGGATTTCTTTGCCGCACTGCTGAAGGTCTGGCTTGGCGAAGACCCGGTACAGAACGATCTGAAACAGGGCCTGCTTGGCAAAGCGGGCTGAGCAGACAATAATCAGGCTTCATAAGCGGCCCGTCATGAGCGGGCTGCATCCATCACCCACCCCTCGGAGGAGACACCGATGAACAAGCTGCTACGCCAACTGCTGCTCACCACTACCTTGATCGCCGGAACCACCACCGTTTACGCGGCGGAATTCATCAATCTCCTCACCGGCGGCACCAGCGGCGTTTACTACCCGCTTGGCGTCGCACTTTCGCAAACCTATGGCAAGACCATGCCGACCGCCAAGACGTCGGTACAGGCGACCAAGGCGTCGGCCGAGAACCTGAACCTGCTGCAGGCCGGTCGTGGCGAAATCGCTTTCACCCTCGGCGATGCGCTGTCCGATGCGTGGCAAGGGAATGAGGAGGCCGGATTCAAGGCCCCGCTGAAGAAACTCCGTGGCGTTGCTGCCATTTACCCCAACTATATCCAGATCGTTGCCTCGGCAGACTCCGGCATCAAGACCCTCGCCGACCTCAAGGGCAAGCGCATTTCCGTCGGCGCACCGAAATCAGGCACCGAGCTTAACGCCCGCGCCGTTTTCAAGGCAGCCGGCCTGACCTACAAGGATTTTTCCAAGGTCGAGTACCTGCCCTTCGGCGAGTCGGTCGAGCTGATGAAGAACCGTCAGCTTGATGCCACCCTGCAATCTGCCGGCCTCGGCGTGGCTTCTCTGCGCGATCTGGCGACAGCGATCAAAGTCGTGGTCATTGCCGTACCGGCAGACGTGGTCGCCAAGGTCGGTGATGCGGCCTACCAGCCCGGTGTAATTCCGGCCAAGACCTACGAGGGGCAGAACGAAGACGTGGCCACCACCGCCATCCAGAATTTCCTCGTCACCCATGAAGGCGTCCCGACCGAGACGGTCTACAACATGACCAAGGCCATGTTCGACAACCTCGACCAGCTGGTTGCCGCCCATGCTGCCGCCAAGGCCATCAAGAAGGAAAACGCGGCGAAGAACATGCCGCTGCCGCTGCACCCTGGCGCAGAAAAATATTACCGTGAAGCCGGCTTGCTGAAATAAGCAGCCCACCCATGAGCCACGCCCAGTCGTCCGGCGCGGCAGAGGAGTTCAGCGAACACGGCCTGACCCGCCCCTTGACCGGGGCGGGGCGCATGGCGGTTATTGCCATCGCCCTCTGCTTCTCCAGCTACCAGCTCGTCGTCGCTGCCTTTCACCCGCTCTCCTCGCTGGTGATGCGTTCGCTGCACGTTGGCTTCCTGCTGTTGCTGATCTTCATGCTCTACCCTGCCACCCGTGCGGGGGCTCGCCATGGCCGTATCGCAGGGCCGGACTGGGTTCTGGCGCTGACCGCTTTTTCCCTCTCCTTTTACCAGTGGATATTCGAGGCCGATCTGATCCAGCGAGCCGGCGACCCGACCACGCTGGACATTGCCGTCGGCTGCACTCTGATCCTCATGCTTTTCGAGGCCGCGCGCCGCGTCATGGGGCTGGCACTGCCGCTGGTCTGCCTCAGCTTCCTCGCCTACGGGCTGTTCGGCCAGTATCTGCCGGGAGATCTGGCGCATCGCGGCTACGCCTTTTCCCAGATCGTCGATCAGTTGGCGTTTGGTACGGAGGGCATCTACGGCATCCCGACCCTGGTTTCGGCTACCTACATCTTTCTCTTCATTCTCTTCGGTGCGTTTCTTGAGCATGCGGGAATGATCAACCTGTTCAACAGCCTGGCACTTGGACTGGTCGGCCACACCAAAGGTGGCGCCGCCAAGGTTTCGGTGATCACGTCGGGGCTGATGGGTACGATCTCCGGCTCCGGCGTGGCCAACGTGCTCACCACCGGCCAATTCACCATTCCACTGATGAAGCGCTTTGGCTACTCGGGCGTTTTTGCCGGCGCGGTCGAGGCAACGGCGTCGATGGGCGGCCAGATCATGCCGCCGGTGATGGGGGCCGTGGCCTTCATCATGGCCGAGAACCTCAATGTCCCTTATGCCGAAATCGTCAAGGCAGCGGCCATTCCGGCCATTCTCTATTACGTCACGGCGTTCTGGATGACGCATCTTGAAGCCGGGCGCAAGAACCTCGTCGGCCTGCCAAAGGCGGAGTGCCCGAACCCGTGGAAAGCGCTATCCGAGCGCTGGTATCTGATCCTGCCGCTGGCCGGGCTGGTGGCCATGCTCTTCTCGGGCTTCACGCCGATGTATTCGGGCATGGTCGGCTTGTCGCTGACAGCCATCCTCATCCTCGGCGCGGCGGTTGCCGCCGGCATGTCGTCGATCGCCTTCCGCTACGTCTTCTGGCTGGCCATCGGCCTCGCCGCTGCGACGTTTGCCAAATGGGGCATCTGGGTGATCATCGCGCTGATCGTTGCCCTGGCGGCCATCTGCCTGTCGGTGAAAGGTGGCACGAAGACGCTGCATACGATGAAAGAGAGTCTAGTCGATGGCGCGAAGCAGGCGCTCCCCGTCGGTATCGCCTGCGCCATCGTCGGCGTCATCATCGGTATCCTGACGCTGACCGGGGCGGCCTCGTCCTTCGCCGGCTACATTCTCCGCGTCGGCGAATCCAGCCTGTTCCTCTCGCTGCTACTGACGATGCTGGTCTGCCTGGTACTCGGCATGGGCATCCCAACCATCCCGAACTACATCATCACCAGCTCGATTGCGGCCCCGGCACTGCTGCAACTTGGTGTGCCGCTGATCGTCAGCCACATGTTCGTCTTCTACTTCGGCATCATGGCCGACCTGACGCCGCCGGTCGCCCTGGCAGCCTTTGCTGCCAGCTCGATCGCCAAGGAGTCGGCGATGAAGATCGGCGTCAAGGCCGTGCAAATCGCCATCGCCGGTTTTGTCGTTCCCTACATGGCCGTCTATGACCCGCATCTGATGCTGCAGGGCGACATCACTGTGGCCAGTGTTTGCTACATTGTCACCAAGGCACTGATCGCCATTTCGCTCTGGGGAGCGGCAGCCATTGGCTACCTGAAATCCCCGATCAACCGCTTCGAGCGAATTTTCGCGGCGGTGGCTGCGTTCATGCTGGTTGCGGCGCTGCCGCTGACGGATGAAATCGGTTTCGCCATGAGTGGCCTGTTCTACGCTTGGCACTGGTGGCGTACGCGCCAGACGTGAGCACCCTCTGCCTTGCCGTCGGGAAATTGCTGGTGACGATTCCCGTCGCGTCGTTCACGCTTGCGTGGACGCATTCGATCGAGAAAACGCGCTGGGAAGAAGACTGGCAGATTGCCGGCGGCCAGCTGAGCATCAGCGCGGCGAGGATCAAGGGCTCGGGAGCCGGCATGGAGCCACCGGCCAACGCACGGCTGGAGGCGGGCACCTGGCATTACCGACCGGATATGCCGCCGATGCGCTCGGTGCGATTGACGCATTCAACCCATGCTGCCGGCTACGAATTCTGCACGGATGGACGCTGCCAGCCACTCGCCAGCCTGATTCCAGGCATTGGCGACAACGCCATCATCGAGATGTCCGCCTGCCCCGAAAACAGCCAATAAGCAGGATAATTCGTCGCTGGAATCGACAAGTATCGGAGGTCCGCATGACCCGCCCCACATCCAACACATCCAACATCGCCAACGCGTCTCGTACATTCGACACCATCGTTGCCGCCCCGACATTTTCGCTGGGCATCCGTTGCGACGGCGACGACTGGATCGAGGAGATCGCATTCCTCTCGCCGCAAAAGGAGCTGCCGGGAAAAACTCCGTTGGCCATGGAGGCAGCACGCCAGTTGCACGCCTACCTGCACGACCCTGATTTTGTTTTCGGGCTACCGCTCAAGCCTTCCGGAACTGGATTTCAGCGCCGTGTCTGGCAGCAGATTGCCGCCATTCCCTGCGGCCAGACACACACCTACGGCGACCTGGCCAAGGCGCTGAATAATGCGCCGAGAGCCGTCGGCCAGGCCTGCGGCGCCAACCCTTTCCCGCTGGCCGTCCCCTGCCACCGGGTTGTCGCGGCCAATGGCGGGCTGGGTGGCTTCAGCCGGCAAGGTGGCGGCTTCCTGCTTGACATCAAGCGCTGGCTGCTCACCCACGAACAACAATGCCGGTAGGCCTGGCACCGGCGGCCCCGCTGCGCCCCGCCGACACTGCCGAAATCGATGCCTTTTGCGATGCGGTATGGCTGGAGGACGGGCTCGCCAGAACCTCGCTTGACAGCTACCGCAGCGATCTCGCCCAGTTTTCCCGCTGGCTCGCTGCCGAGAACAAGGACAGCCTTCTGGCTGCAGACGAAGGGGCGCTTTCTGCCTATATGGCCAGGTTATCGCTGGCGATGCGGGCCTCATCGCAAGCCCGCCACCTTTCCACCCTGCGCCGCTATTACCGCTGGCTGCTGGTGGAAAGACGCATCAGTGAAGATCCGACCCGCCGTATCGCCAACCCGGTGCGTCCGGCACGCCTGCCGAAACTGATGACTGAAGCGCAGGTGGAAGCCTTGCTGGCAGCCCCGAACTGCGAGACGGCACTCGGCCAGCGCGACCGGGCCATGCTGGAGACGCTCTACGCAACGGGTTTGCGGGTTTCCGAACTGGTCGGCCTCAAGCTGCACGAACTCAATCTCGATATGGGGCTGGTCCGCGTCTTCGGCAAGGGCAGCAAGGAACGTCTGGTCCCTTTAGGCGAAGAGGCCATTGGCTGGCTTCGTCGCTACCTCGCCGATGGCCGCCCCGCACTGCTCGACAAGCGGCAAACCGATGCGATTTTCGTGACCGCACGTGCCGCCGCGATGACTCGCCAGATGTTCTGGAACCTGATCAAACGCTATGCGCGGCAGGCGGGCCTTGCCGCCGATCAGATGTCGCCGCACACCCTGCGCCATGCTTTCGCCACACACCTGATCAATCACGGCGCTGACCTGCGCGTCGTTCAGCTTCTGCTTGGGCACGCCGACATCACGACCACCCAGATTTATACCCACGTCGCGCGTGAGCGCCTGAAAAGCTTGCATGCTGCCCACCACCCGCGCGGCTAAGAATCTTCAGTATCGCGCAGGTGCGTGACTGCAGATGCTGCCCGCGAGTGCTATCCTTTCGCAAAATTCTTTTGTCATGGCGCGATCCGATGCCCCCTATCCGCTTCTACAACCCACCTGCCCTGATTCTTGCCGTCGTGGCAGCGCTGATGCTGATCGCTCTGCTGGCCGCCGATCTTTTCAGCAGCCGGCAAAAAACCTTTGCCGACGCCTCGCGTCAGATCGAGCAGCACGACCGCATTCTCGCTGAGCATGTGGCACGATCGCTGGACAGCATCGAAGTACTGCTCGACGAGATGCGCATGGGTATTCAGGGAAAAGGGGAAAGTTGGCAACACTGGAGTACGGCGGAGGGCCATGAACATCTGAAATCCCGCCTGACGCGCTCGTTGCCGCAAGTGCGACATCTGATCATCTTTGATGCCGAGGGTTTCCAGCGGCACACCAGTTTTGCCAAGACCCCGCCAATGATCAACATTCGCGATCGGCCTTATTTCATCCAGTTGCGCAATGGCGCCGAACGCTCACGCTTTGGCCCCTACATCGGCAGGAACTCGAAACGTCCAACCTACGCCATCGCCCGCCGCCTGACGACAGCCGACGGCCAGTTTGCCGGCGCACTGATGGTTGCCATAGAGCCTGAGTACTTTGAGGACTTCTGTCGCAGCACGCGCCCCTACGAGGAGTTCGAGGCAGCCGTTGCCAACGCTGAGGGCGCCATCATCTCTGTTTGTCGATCACTGACACCATCAAGCGACAAGCCTGCCGGCGGTGCCGGCGATGATTTCCGGACAGTTCTGGCACAGGGCGAATTCTCGGGAATGCCACTGACCATCAACCGCGCACTCGCCGATAGCAAGAACCATCTGATGGCGAGCGTAGCCGTCCCCGGCTACCCGGATCTCCGTGTCGTCAGCAGCACGCCCAAGGAAACACTTGGTCGTGAGTGGTTCAAACATGCTCGGCAAATTACGCTGATGGCCCTGCTGGCGCTGACAACCCTGATTGCTGCCGGCGTTCTGGTGCGGCGCCAGATCCGGCGCCTGGCCTTGCTGACGACCGAGTTGAAGGATAGTCAGGAGCGGCTTGAGGAGCGTATTCAGGAGGCGACGCGTGAACTGAACGCCAGGCGCAAAGATGCCGAGCGGCTGGCCGAAGCCAAATCGCGCTTCTTTGCAGCGGCAAGCCATGACCTGAGACAACCTTTGCACGCCCTGCAACTTTTTCTCGGCGATCTGGCACGCGTCACCGATGCCCCGGAGCAGCGGGTTCTCGTACAGCGGATCGAGTCCGCGACCCGGGCCATGACCGGGCAGTTGCGCAGCATGCTCGACATTTCGCGCCTCGATATGGCCAACATCGTTCCGGAGCGGACCGCCCTCGAACTGGCCTCGCTATTCGAACCGTTGAAGACCACTTACCTTCCGGCCGCCGAACTTGCTCAGGTTCGGCTGCTCTTCAGGCCCCGCGCAGCGACACTGGAAACGGATCCGGCACTCCTTTCGCGGCTCATCGGCAACCTTGTCGACAACGCCATCAAATTCTCCCCCAGCGGCACCGTGCTGGTCTGCGCACGCTGGCGAGCGAATGCGGTCCGCATCGAAGTGCGCGATAACGGCAAGGGCATTCCACTGGCTCACCAGCAAACGATCTACGACGAGTTTTTCCAGGTTGGCAACGATGCCCGAAACCCGGGTGCTGGCCTGGACCTCGGCCTGGCAATCGCCCACCGGATTGCCCGCCTGCTCGGCGCCAATATCAGCCTGCGCTCAAAAGAGGGAAAGGGCACCACCTTTGCGCTGACACTCCCTTGCATCGTCGGCCAGCGGTCGGAAAAAACCGGCGCGAAAACACCCTCGGTACGCCTGGTGCTCATCGGCGACCCGGGAGACTTTTGCGAGCGCGCCAGACGCTGGGGGTACGGTGTTGAAGTTGCCGAAAGCATCTCCAGTGCCTGGCGCATGCTGGAAACAGGACAGTGCATTCCGGTCATTATCCACAGCGACAGTTGCATGCTCTCGGCCGAAGTGCAATCCCTGCTGCGGCAGCATCGTGGCGTCGTTATCACCACGGCCGAATGCAACATGCCGGAACTCGGGGCGTATCATTTGCAGGAGCCGATCAAACCTGCCCGCCTCCGCGCGCTTCTGCGCAGCCTTCACTGACCGAGAGACATGCGTCATGAAAAACGAAAACGCCCCCGAAACTCCTGCGACGAAATTTCTGCACGCCCATGGTGTCGCGCACTCGAATCATCTCTATGAATATGAGGAACATGGCGGCACCAAAATCTCCGCTCGCGAACTCAATGTCAGCGAACATGCCGTGGTGAAAACGCTGGTCATGGAAGACGAGAACGCCAAGCCGCTGATCGTGCTGATGCATGGCGACCGCAAGGTATCGACCAAGGAACTGGCGCGCCAGATCGGCTGCAAGAAGGTCGAGCCCTGCAAGCCGGAGGTCGCCAACCGCCACACCGGATTCCTCGTCGGCGGCACCAGCCCGTTCGGCACGAAAAAACAGATGCCGATCTATATCGAGAAGACCATTCTCGATCTGCCGCTGATCTACGTTAATGGCGGTCGCCGCGGCTATCTCGTCGGCGTGCACCCGCACGACATTCTGCGCGTGCTGCAACCGAAGGTCGTTGAGGCGGCGCTGAAGGACTAAGGCCAGTGCTCAGGGACTGGCGACGCGTTCGATGACCACGCCGACGCGGCGCACGCCACGCATCATGCCCAGCTTGGCCACCGAAACCTGCACCCACTGGGCGCCGAAATCCTCCAGCAGCACGGTCGCCACGTGTTCGGCGAGTTTCTCCAGCAGGTTGAAGTGCTGCGCCCCCAGATCCGCGCGCAGGCGCTCCGCCACCACCGCATAGTCGATGGTGTCGCGAATGTCGTCCGAAGCCCCGGCCGAGGCGGTTGAGGAACCGATGCGCAGACTGATCTCGATGGTCTGCGGCACGGCCTTCTCGCGCGGATAGATGCCGATCAGGGTTTCGACCCGGAGGTCGTCGATAAAAATGATGTCCATGGGGCGGTGTAGAATGCGGCATCGCATTGTACACCTCCAGACCCCCACACTGCCTCATGGATAGCTCCCTGCTCGTACCTGCCGCCATCGTCGGCGCTTATCTTCTCGGCTCCGTACCGTTCGCCGTCATCTGCAGCCGTCTGTTCGGCCTGGCCGACCCGCGCAGCTACGGCTCCGGCAACCCCGGCGCGACCAATGTGCTGCGCAGCGGCAACAAGGCGGCCGCCGTGCTGACTCTGCTAGGCGATGGCGCCAAGGGCTGGCTGGCCGTCTTTCTTGCCCAGCACTACATGCTCTCCAATGTCGCCATCGGGCTGATCGCATTGGCCGTGTTCTTCGGCCACCTGTTCCCGATCTTTCTCAAGTTCAAGGGCGGCAAGGGCGTCGCCACCGCCGCCGGTGTGTTGCTGGCACTGGACTGGCTGCTCGGCGTCGGCGTACTCGGGCTATGGCTACTGACCGTGCTCTTTTCCCGCTATTCCTCGCTGGGCGCATTGATCGCTGCCGCCGGCGCACCGATGCTCGCCGCCATGATGTGGGGCGGCAGCTTCCTGATGCTGACGGTCGGTGTGATATCGATGGCGCTGATCTCGAAACACTGGCAAAACCTGCAGCGGCTGCTGACTGGCACCGAACCGAAAGTCGGCAGCAAGAAAAAACCGAAATAGCGCCTCACTCGTCCACGAAGAAGGCCGGGCGATCTGACCTCTGCCCGGCCTTTTTTGCTTTCAGCCCTTCGGAACTATTGCTGCTGCACCATGACCATCTGGGCCGGCATCGGCGACGGGAATCCCGCAGCGGCAAGCGACTCGCGAATGCAGCGGTTGCCGTCGAAATAGACCTGCCAGTAATTGTCGGTATGGCAGTAAGGGCGAACCGCCAGTACCGGTCCGACCAGGTTGAATTCCAGAATCTCGACCTCGACGCCCGGCTTTTCGATCACGTTCTTGATGCCGGCAATCTTGTCGCGCAGCAGTTCCATTGCCGCCACATGGTCGGCGCTGCCAGCCAGCTGACACTTGAGATCGACGCGGCGGAAGGCATTGGCGGAAAAATTCTGGATGGTGTCGCTGAAAATCTTGGCATTGCCGACGAGCGTCAGCACATTGTCCGGCGTGTTCAGCGCACTGGCGAACAGGCCGATTTCGGTCACCGTGCCGGTGACGCCGCCGGCGGTGACAAAATCGCCAACCTTGAACGGTCGCAGCACGATGAGGAAGGCGCCGGCTGCGAAGTTCGACAGCAAACCGCCCCACGCCGCACCGATAGCTACGCCGATACCGGCAATAAGCGCAGCGAAGGTCGTTGTCTGGACACCGAAGTAGCCAAGGATGGCAACGACGAGGGTAATGTTCAGCAGCACGTTCACGAAGCTGCCGATATAGCGCATCAGGGTCGGATCGAGCTTCTGGCGGCTCATCGCCTGCTGCAGGAGGCTCCCGGCCAAGCCGATCAGCCAGCGTCCGACAACCCACAGGACAATTGCGGCCAAAGCCTTGCCGCCAATATCCAGCGCGTAGTTGAAAATGATTTCCTGATAGCGATTCATGTTTTCCATTTGGATTGTCCTTTCATGCCGGGGACATCCACTGTGCCGGAAAATCCGGCGGAAAACCAGAGTGCAGCGCGGGGATCAGTCGCGCAAATCGAGCGGCCAGCGCGGACGGACGGCAAAACTGCCGGCGGCCTTCGCCGGCGTTCCGGACGTCAGGCGCAGCGCACCGGCCAAGGCGATCATGGCACCGTTATCGGTGCAGAATTCGAGCTCGGGATAATAGACATCGATGCCGCGGCGCGCCGCCTTGGCATCCAGTTGGCGGCGCAGTTCGCGGTTAGCGCCAACGCCGCCGGCCACCACCAACTGGCCAAGTCCGCTGTCCTTGATCGCCGTCAGCGACTTCCTGACCAGCACTTCGACGATCGCATCCTGAAATCCGCGCGCAACGTCGGCCTTTTCCTGGTCCGAAAGGTCGCGGTTGCGTACTTGGGTCAGCACGGCCGTCTTCAAGCCGGAGAAGCTGAACATCAAGTCACCGGAGTGAAGCATCGGCCGCGGCAGCGCAACGGCCCCGGGGGTACCACGTTCGGCCAGCGCCGCCAGCGCCGGGCCGCCGGGATATCCCAGACCAAGCAGCTTGGCCGTCTTGTCGAAAGCCTCGCCAGCGGCATCGTCGAGCGTTTCGCCGAGGAGTGCATACTCACCCACCCCGGTCACACGCATGAGTTGGGTGTGACCGCCGGAGACCAGCAATGCGATGAAAGGAAAGCGCGGCGGCTGTGCCGACAGCAGCGGCGACAGCAGATGACCTTCGAGGTGATGCACGGGCACCGTCGGCACACCAAGCGACATGGCCAGCGACTCGGCGAAGGCGGCACCGACCAGCAAGGCGCCGGCCAGCCCCGGCCCCTGCGTATAGGCCACGGCACCAACATCGTTGAGCGAGCGCCCGCTATCCTGCAAAACCTTGCGCAACAATGGAACAACTCGCCGCACATGGTCTCTGGAGGCCAGTTCCGGAACCACACCGCCGTAGGCCTGGTGCATTTCCACCTGCGAATAGAGGGCGTGCGCCAGCAGGCCGCGCTCCTGATCGTAGAGCGCAACCCCGGTTTCGTCGCAGGAGGATTCGAATCCCAGCACCAGCATGGGCGGCGATTTTACCCGACCCGGCACCCGCGCAACCACAGGCAAGCACGGTGGACTTGGAAAAAACACAACAGTCTGTTTATAATCGCGGTCTTTCGCTGTTTCCGACCTACCTCCAACCCAACCGATTGGACTGATTTAGATGCCTAGTATTCGCCTCAAGGAAAACGAGCCGTTTGAAGTTGCCATCCGCCGCTTCAAGCGCACTGTCGAGAAAACCGGCCTGCTGACCGAACTGCGCGCACGCGAGTTCTACGAGAAGCCCACCGCCGAGCGCAAGCGCAAGCTGGCCGCCGCGGTCAAGCGCCATCACAAGCGCATCCGTAGCCAGACCCTGCCGCCGAAGATGTTCTAAGCGGCTCCGGCCGCAGCAGTCGAAACATCCAGCAACACCGCTCCGCGTCGCGCCAGTTCCAATCCTGACGCACCGGAGTTTCCTGACGCAGCGAAAGCCTCGAGCCGTCCATCACAAGGTGGACGGCTTTTGACGTTTGTGGGGATCGACAGAATGACGCTCAAGGAACGCATCACCGAAGACATGAAGGCCGCCATGCGCGCCAAGGAAACGGCGAAGCTCGGCGCCATCCGCCTGCTGCTCGCCGCCATCAAGCAGAAGGAAGTCGACGAGCGCATCGTGCTCGACGATGCTGCCGTGCTGGCTGTCATCGAAAAATTGCTGAAGCAGCGCAAGGACAGCATCACCCAGTACGAAGCCGCTAAGCGCGAAGACCTTGCTGCCGTCGAACGCTTCGAAGCCGAATTGCTCTCCGCCTATATGCCGGCGCAGCTTTCCGTTGAGGAAATCGCCGCCGAGGTACAGGCCGCAGTCGCCACCACCGGCGCCGCCGGCCCGGCCGACATGGGCAAGGTGATGGGCATCGTCAAGGGCAAGCTGGCGGGGCGCGCCGACATGGGCGAAGTCTCGAAGCAGGTCAAAGCGGCACTGACCCGCTAGTCCGGGTTAGCGGAAGCGGCGGGCACCATGATTCCTGAATCCTTCATTCAGGACCTGCTGCATCGGGTGGACATCGTCGACCTCATCGACGCGCATGTTCCACTGAAAAAAGCGGGCGCCAACTATGCCGCCTGCTGCCCATTCCACAACGAAAAATCCCCTTCCTTTACCGTCAGCCCGCAGAAGCAGTTCTATCATTGCTTCGGCTGCGGCGCCCATGGCACCGCCATCGGATTCATGATGGAATATTCCGGCATGGGCTTCATCGATGCCGTGAAGGATCTGGCCAGCCGCTCCGGCATGCAGGTACCGGAAGAGGAAGGCCGCCAGATTCGCGATGAATCGCGCGGCAACACCCGCGACCTCGCCGAAGTGATGGCCAAAGCTGCAGCCTACTATCGGGAGCAGCTCAAGGCCTCACCGAAAGCCATCGATTACCTCAAGCGTCGCGGCCTGACCGGCGAAATCGCTGCAAAATTCGGCATCGGCTACGCGCCGGACGGCTGGCAAAACCTCGAAGCCATTTTTCCGAATTACAACGCCCCGGAGTTGCTCGCCGCCGGGCTGGTTATTGAAAACGACCAGGGGCGGCGCTACGACCGTTTCCGTGACCGTGTGATGTTCCCGATCATCAATCCCAAGGGTGAAGTCATTGCCTTTGGTGGGCGCGTACTTGATGCCGGTGAGCCAAAGTACCTGAACTCTCCCGAAACACCGCTGTTCGAAAAGGGGCGCGAGCTCTTTGGCCTGCCGCAGGCCCGTGCCGCGTTGCGAGAAACCGATACCGCCATTGTTGTCGAAGGCTACATGGATGTTGTCGCGCTGGCCCAGCATGGTGTCGGCAATGCGCTGGCGACACTTGGCACCGCAACAACAGCAACACATGTACAGAAACTGCTGCGCCAGGTCGACCGCGTTGTCTTCTGTTTCGACGGCGACAATGCCGGTCGCAAGGCTGCCTGGCGCGCACTGGAAAACAGCCTGGAAACGCTGCCCGATCAGAAGACGATTGGCTTCGTTTTTCTGCCGGAGACACACGACCCCGACAGCTTTGTGCGCGAGTTCGGCAAGGATGGCTTCAATCGCATGGTGGCGCAAGCAACGCCGCTTTCGGATTTTCTACTGCGGGAACTTGGCAGCCATTGCGACCTGACCAGCGCCGAAGGCAAGGCCAAGCTGGTTGCCGAAGCAAAGCCGCTGCTGCAAAAACTGCAAACACCACTGCTGCGCCTGCAACTGGTCAAGCGCCTGGCCGAGATCAGCGGCTTCTCGCAGCCGGAAATCGAGCGGCTGTGCGAATTGCGCGCCATCACCCGCCCGGCACCGGCGCGTTCACCGCGCCAATCGCCGGCTGCAAGCTTCATGCGCAAGCTGATCCGCCTGATTCTGCAGAAACCGGAACTGGCCCTGCGACTGCCTCTGGCCAGTCTGCCGCCCGACGTTCCGGAAACGCGCACCTTGCACCGGCTGGTCGCCCTCGTGCGTGAAAGCGAAGGTTCGATTCCCGGCTACGCCATGTTGCTTGAGCGTCTGCGCGGCGGAGCACTGGACGAAGACAGCCTGTTGCTTAAGAACGCGGCCTCCGACCTGATGCACGAACCTTTTGCCGAAGACGAGCTCGAATCTGAATTCGCCGGCACATTGGCCATTTTTGCGCGCGATGCCCAGAAAGATGAAATAGAAGCCCTCAAGGCCAAAGCCCAGGCCCTTGGCATCGCCGGACTCTCCTCGGACGAAAAAGCCCGCTACGTGGCGCTGCTCACCGCTCGCAGCACAAGCGCCGGCCCCGGGCTCAACAACGGGTAAATGCACGCTAAGTTCTGATATAATTTGGGGTTTTTCCAACCCAACACCGGGAAATGGACATGGCAAACGAAAAAGCCAAAACACCAGCCAAGGAAACCAAGGCCAAATCTTCAAAGGCCAAGGAAAGGGCTGCCGCCGAGCTGCTGGCTCAGGCCGGAAACGCCGCTTCGCCGGTTGACGCTGAAACACGCAAGACGCGCCTCAAGAATCTGATCAAGCTTGGCAAGGAGCGCGGCTACCTGACCTACGCCGAGATCAACGACCACCTGCCGGACGACATTGTCGACGCCGAGCAGATCGAGTCGATCATCTCGACGTTCAACGACATGCAGATCCAGGTGTTCGATGAGGCTCCGGCCGCCGAAGACCTGCTGATGTCCGACGCTGCCCCGACCGTCGCTGACGATGAGGAAGTGGAAGAAGAGGCCGAGCAGGCGCTTTCCACCGTTGACTCCGAGTTCGGCCGCACCACCGACCCGGTGCGCATGTACATGCGCGAGATGGGTTCGGTCGAGCTGCTGACGCGCGAGGGCGAAATCGAAATCGCCAAGCGCATCGAAGACGGCCTCAAGCACATGATCCAGGCCATTTCGGCCTGTCCGACGACGATTATCGAGATCCTCGATGCCGTCGAGAAGATCGAGAAGGACGAGATGCGCATCGATGAACTCATCGATGGCCTGATCGATCCAAACGCTGCCAGCGCCGAAGAACTCGCCGCCGAAGAAGAAGCACTTGAGGCAGAAGAAGACGAAGCAGAAGAAGAGGATGACGACGGTGCCGGTGCAGCTGCAGCGGCAACGGCATCGCTTCTGCAGCTCAAGAGCGACGCCCTTGAGCGCTTCGGTCTGATCAAGGGCCTCTTTACCAAGGCGCACTCGGCACTGATCAAGAAGGGTTCGCAGGACAAGACCTATCTCAAGCTGCAGCAGCAGATTTCTGAGGAACTGCTCTACATCCGCTTCACGTCGAAGACCATCGAACGCCTGTGCGACTCGGTGCGTGGCATGGTCGAATCTGCACGCGGCTGCGAGCGCAAGATCCAGCAGATCTGCGTCGACAAGGTGCGCATGCCGCGGCCGCATTTCATCAAGTCTTTCCCCGGCAACGAGCTCAACCTCGACTGGGTCGATGGTGAAATTACCGCCAGCCAGCGCACCTTCGCCCAGACGCTGACCCGTAACGCCCCGGCGATCAAGGAACAGCAACAGAAACTGATCGACTTGCAGACGCGCATCGGCATCCCGCTGAAGGAACTCAAGGACATCAACAAGCAGATGTCCACCGGCGAAGCCAAAGCCCGCCGCGCCAAACGCGAAATGACCGAAGCCAACCTGCGGCTGGTGATCTCGATTGCCAAGAAGTACACCAATCGCGGCTTGCAATTCCTCGACCTGATCCAGGAAGGCAACATCGGCCTGATGAAGGCGGTAGACAAGTTCGAATACCGTCGCGGCTACAAATTCTCGACCTATGCAACCTGGTGGATCCGCCAGGCCATCACCCGTTCGATCGCCGACCAGGCACGCACCATCCGCATCCCGGTGCACATGATCGAAACGATCAACAAGATGAACCGCATTTCCCGCCAGATCCTCCAGGAAACCGGTGCCGAGCCTGACCCGGCAACGCTGGCGGTGAAGATGGAGATGCCGGAAGAGAAGATCCGCAAGATCCTCAAGATCAGCAAGGAACCGATCTCGATGGAAACGCCGATCGGCGACGATGACGACTCCCATCTCGGCGATTTCATCGAAGACACGGCAACGCTGGCCCCGACCGACGCCGCCCTCTTCTCCAGCCTGCGCTTCATCACCAAGGAAGTGCTCGACACGCTGACGCCGCGCGAAGCGAAAGTTCTGCGCATGCGCTTCGGCATCGAAATGAACACCGACCATACGCTGGAAGAAGTCGGCAAGCAGTTCGATGTCACCCGTGAGCGTATCCGCCAGATCGAAGCCAAGGCCCTGCGCAAGCTGCGTCACCCGAGCCGTTCCGACAAGCTGAAGAGCTTCCTCGACAACGGCAACAGCTAACAGGGCAACAAAGAGTTACGGGCCTGTAGCTCAGTTGGTTAGAGCAGAGGACTCATAATCCTTTGGTCCACGGTTCAAGTCCGTGCGGGCCCACCAACAGAAACAAACACTTAGCCTCAGTCACAAGCTGGGGCTTTGTGCTTTCTAAGGCCATGTAACCTATCTCAAGGAGTTGGGCGTATGACTGCAAAACGTGTTGTTGAGCAGCACCACGAAACCTTCGAGGGCATCCGACAGTCCGATGCTGACGGCAATGAATTCTGGATCGCACGCCAACTCGCCAAGGTGCTGGAGTATTCCGAGTATCGACACTTCCAGCCGGTTATTGAACGCGCCAAAGAGTCATGCCGGAACAGCGGTCATGTGGTCGAGGACCATTTCGAGGATGTCCTCGATATGGTCGACATCGGTTCGGGTGCAAAGCGCCAGATCGCCGATATTCGCCTCTCGCGTTACGCCTGCTACCTGATCGTCCAGAACGGCGATCCGTCCAAGCCGGTCATCGCCAACGGCCAGACCTACTTCGCCCTGCAAACCCGCCGCCAGGAGCTGAACGATAACGAAGCCTTTGCTCGTCTGTCAGAAAACGACAAGCGTTTGGCGATCCGTAACGAACTCGCCGAGCACAATAAGCATCTTGCTGCGGCGGCCAAGGACGCCGGCGTCGAAACACCTCTCGACTATGCCATCTTTCAGGATCACGGCTACAAGGGCTCTACGGCGGCAGGGGCGCGAAGGACATCCATGCCATCAAGGGGCTGAAGAAGAGTCAGAAAATCCTCGATCACATGGGCAGCACCGAACTCGCTGCCAACTTGTTCCGCGCCACGCAAACGGAAGAGAAACTGCGTCGCGATAAGGTGTGTGGTAAGCAGAAAGCCAATCAGACCCATTTCGAGGTTGGCAAGAAAGTTCGCCAGACCATCGATGAATTGGGTGGCACCATGCCCGAGGCGCTGCCGACGCCGGAGAAAAGCATCCGGCAGATCGAGAGCGCCAAGAAGAAGCTGGAGAAGAAAAATGACCTCGACTGCAGCGATTGTCGAGTTAGATCAAGTATGCATAAAGATTGGCGTAGGTCTTGCGATGGCGGTAACCCTCAGCGTTACTCAATGGCCCCAGTAGCGAGTAGTTCGGTAGTAAACTGCGCGCCACCAAAAAACGGCCTCCAGTCATGGAGGCCGTTTTTCATTTCCAGGTATTTCAGCTTTCGTCCGCTTTTGCCTCATTTTCCGGCACCGGCGGCGGTGCAAATTTTCCGGTTCCTGTCGCCTTCTCATAGGCATCCCAGGCTTCGTTATAACGCTTGCGGTGCCAATATGGGAGGAAGAGAACAACCGCTACGCCAAATCCGACCGGCAGCTCCCACGAGTGGAAGATAGCGGCTTCCAGGAAGGCTGCGAAGAGTGCGGCCATCCCCCAGCGTATGCGCTCGATCAGTACCAGTTCCGCATCTGCGATTCTGGTTCTCACCTTCAGTTCTTCAATTTCGGTCATTGCGACTCCGTAACAATAAATTTCCGGGCGTATTTTCCCATGGCGGCGCCACTAACGGGCACCCGCGATGCCATTGTGGCGTTCCTGGCGAGCAAGCCGCGACAAGGGAGAAGGCGCCCTCCCCCGGCATACGCCCTTCAGTTTTTTCAGGCCAGTGTCACCAGCCGGGGATCATCGTGAAAATCGATCAGGATGCGACGCACGCGGTCCTGCCAGAGTTCGCCGAATAGCTGCTTCTCTTCCGCCGACGCTCTGCCGGACAGCAGCACAGGCAGCAGCATTCCCATGCGAGGATCGCCTGGCACCGGTGACAGGTCGAGCGCCACCTGGACTGATGCACCGGTATCGCGGCGGGTAAAGCGAATGTCTTCGACGCCGGCCACATCAAAACTCAGCAGATCGCGTCGAGAAAAACGGCCGCCCAGCCCCTTGAAACCACCGACCCCGGCCGCGCCGGTCAGCAACGTGGCAATGCTGGCGATAACGCCGGTAACACCACCGGTCTGGCCATCGCCAAACGCAACCTCCACTCCACCACGCTCCGGCACGGTATCGCCATAAAGGGCGCGCAGGGCACGCGTTGTCATCAACCAGGCGCCAGCCACGGTCGGGCAGGAATGGCCGGCGAGACGCACCGCATCGGCAAAGTGGTACTCGATCAGCCCGCCCTTGGCTGCGCCAAGAATTTCGGCCAGCGGGTCATGCAGGGTGAGGGGGGGAACCGCATCGAAAAAGGCAGGAAATGTCATTTCAGTCCTTGCGCTGGATAAGCTCGATCTTGTAACCGTCCGGGTCTTCGACAAAGGCGATAACGGTACTGCCATGCTTCATCGGCCCGGCCTCGCGGACCACTTTGCCGCCGCGCTGGCGGATCGTCTCACAAGCGGCATAGGCATCGGGTACGGCCAGCGCTATATGGCCAAAGCCAGTGCCAAGCTCATAAGCCGGCGTGTCCCAATTGTGTGTAAGTTCGAGAACGGTGGTCTCCGCCTCATCTCCGTAACCAACAAAGGCCAATGTGAACCGGCCCTCGGGATAGTCGTTGCGGCGCAGCTGCCGCATGCCGAGCACTTCGGTATAAAAGGAAATCGAGCGATCGAGGTCGCCGACGCGGAGCATGGTGTGCAGGATTCGCATAGGATTTCTACCAGTGGGGAATATGAGCTGCAAGGCGCTGCAGCGCTACGCGAGCCGCCCGGTAGTCGCAACAGACACTTTCCACCAGCGCCCAGAACCGTGGACTGTGGTTCATGTGGCGCAAATGGGCAAGTTCGTGGACGACCACATAGTCAATGATCGCTTCGGGGAAATGGATCAGGCGCCAGTTCAGGCGGATGCCGCTGCGCGTACTGCAACTCCCCCAACGCGTACGCGCTGAGGAAAGGGCAAGCGGCGGAACCGTCACCCCGACGGTGGCGGCAAGCGGTGCCAGGCGGCTGGTGAAGTGCTCGCGCGCGCGCTCGCGCAGGGCTTTTTCGAGAATGGCACCCGGCGCCACACCCGGCTTGAGGCAAAGCGTCAGCGTCCCCAACCCCCAGATGGCGCGATTGGAGCCAACTGCCAGATGCAGTTCAAGTTCGCCTCCGAGAAATGGAATGCGCGTACCGTCGCGCAGGGCCACCGGCTCGGGGCGCCGGCGCGTACGCCAGTCATCGAGTTTCTCGACCACCCATTCGCTGTGCCGCCGAATCAGTGATTCGACTTCTGTCAGCGAGGTGCGTCGCGGCGCTCCGACACGCAAACCCCGATGATCGATCGACAAGCCGATGGTACGGCGGGGACCACGACGCAGGAGATACGGAACAATGCGGTCACCCAGGGTGATACGGCGCGGCTCTTCGCCGGCGACAATGCCAACACCCGCAAGCGGCAACTGCAGCTGGCCAGCTGTCAGGCCCGTTGCTTCAACGGACTCAGATGCTGGCCTTGTCGGCATCCGGATATCGATGAGGGGAGATGCGGCGCATTTCCGCCTCGATCCAGGCTTCAGTGCGCGCGTTGATTTCATCCTGCGAAAGACCGGTGGCATCGATGGCCGGGCCGATGCTGACGACGACGTGCCCCGGGTGCTTGATGAAGGCATTGCGCGGCCAGTATTCGCCGGCATTGTGCGCCACCGGCACGACCTTCGCCCCGGTCTTCGACGCCAGATAGGCGCCGCCCTGCTTGTAGCGCCGGGTTTCGCCGGGCGCAACGCGCGTGCCTTCTGGAAACAGGATGATCCAGAACCCGCGCTGCAGACGATCGGCGCCTTGCGCGACCACCTGATTCAGCGCCTCGCGTCCAGCAGCACGATCGATGGAAATAGACTGCAGAGCCGCCAGCCCCCAGCCGAAGAAAGGCAGCTTGAGCAGCTCTTTCTTGAGAACGAAGACGCAATAGGTATCTTCCGGCACCAGATCCTGCAGGGCCACGGTTTCCCAGGCCGACTGGTGCTTGGAAAGAATCACCGCCGGTTCCACCGGCAGGTTCTCCCGGCCGCGCACTTCATGCGTTATGCCGAGAATGTTTTGCGCCAGCCACATGAAGCCGCGCCGGTAGTACCAGATGATACGAAAACGGACCAGCAGGGGAAGCACCAGACCAACGACAACCAGGGTGCCAAAGAGCATCGTCCACAGCACGACAAGCAGCAGGAAAAAGACGGAGCGAATCAGGTGCATATCAGGAGATCAGGTCGTCAACGACGGCGGCGAGATCCTTGAACACCAGCGTATCCGCCGGCAATCCACCATCCGCCTGCGTCTTCTCGCCTTTGCCAGTCAGTACCAGCATCGGCAAAGCCCCGGCAGAATCTGCTGCCTGCAGGTCGCGCAGCGAATCACCAACGGCCGGCACGCCGACCAGATCAACGTTGTAACAGGCTGCGATGCGCTCGAACATTCCGGGCTTCGGCTTGCGGCAATCGCAACTGGAGTCAGCAGCATGCGGGCAGAAGAACACGGTATCGATACGCGCCCCGACGGCCGCAGCCGCCTTGTGCATTTTTTCGTGAATCGCGTTGAGCGTATCCATGTCGAACAGGCCGCGGCCGACCCCCGACTGGTTGGTGGCGACAACAACACGGTAGCCCGCCTGGTTGAGGCGCGCGATTGCCTCCAGACTCCCCGGAATGGGTTTCCACTCGGCCGGTGACTTGATGTAATGCGGCGAATCGAAGTTGATGACGCCGTCGCGATCGAGGATGACGATTTTCATACGGCAAGCTTCGAAATGTCGGCAACCGCATTCAACTGGTCGAACAAGGCCTTGAGCAAACCAAGACGATTGGCACGGACGAGCGGTTCATCGACGTTGACCATCACCTCGTCGAAGAAGCGATCGACTTCGGCACGAACGCCTGACAGCGCGAGCAGCGCATCGGTGTAGTCGCCGTTGGTAACATGCGATTTGACCAGCGGCGCCAACTGGATGACGCGCTCGAACAGCGCCTTCTCGGCGGCTTCCTGCAGCAATGCGACATCGGGTTCCGGAATGGCGCCTTCGGCCTTCTTCAGGATGTTGCCGATCCGCTTGTTGGCGGCCGCCAGCGCCAGTGCAGCATCGTGTGCAACGAATCTCTTCACGGCTTCAAGCTTGGCCGGGACCAGGTCGATACGCGTCGGACGCTGAACCAGTACGGCCTCGACGGCATCTTGGGCATGGCCTGCGTCACGCAGGTAGCCGCGCAGACGATCGAGCATGAAATCGTGCACTTGCGCTTCGAACCCGGCAGCGGCAAGCATGCCCGTCGGGAATGCCTTGGCCGTCTCGGCAATCAGCTCGGCAAGGTCCAACGGCAGGGGGTTTTCCATCAGGATGCGCAGCACGCCAAGCGCTGCACGGCGCAGGCCGAAGGGGTCCTTGTCGCCGGTCGGCACCTGGCCGATACCGAAGAAACCGACCAGCGCATCGAGCTTGTCGGCCAGCGCAACCGCGCAGGAAACGTTGCTTTCCGGCAGCACATCCCCCGCGAAACGTGGGCGATAGTGTTGTTCCATCGCCTCAGCCACATCCGGCTTGGCGCCTTCGTGCTGGGCGTAGTAACGCCCCATGATGCCCTGCAGTTCGGGGAACTCGCCAACCATGTCGGTGAGCAGATCAACCTTGCACAGCAGGCCGGCATTGCGTGCCTGGTTCGTATCGGCACCGAGCTTGTCGGCAACAAAAGCCGCCACAACGCCCAGACGCTGCGCGCGATCGCCGAGCGAGCCAAGTTTGTTGTGATAGACGACCGAACCAAGCTTCATCGCACGCGACACGAAACCGTTCTTCTTGTCCTGCTCGAAGAAGAAACGCGCGTCCGAAAGACGCGGACGGACGACGCGCGCATTGCCGGTGATGATATTGGTCGGATCTGCAACCGCCATGTTGGAGACGATCAGGAAACGGTTCTGCAGCTTTCCATTGGCGTCAAACAACGGGAAGTACTTCTGGTTAGCCTGCATGGTCAGGATCAGGCATTCCTGCGGCACTTCGAGGTATTCGGACTCGAACTCGCTGACGTAGATCACTGGCCATTCGACCAGTGCCGTCACTTCATCGACCAGCGCGTCGATCAGCTTGACCTTGGCGCCCAGCTCGTCGGCCTTGGCCTGCAACGCTTTGGCGATGATGTCGCGGCGGCGGGCAAAGGAAACCACTGCCTTGCCCACGGATTCAAGCTTGGTTTCGTATTCGTCGGCCGACGCCAGCACGATAGCGCCGTCCGACAGGAAGCGATGGCCGAGCGTGGTGTTGCCGCTCTTCAAGCCAAGCACTTCGCCCGAAACGACATGTTCGCCGTGCAACATCACCAGACCATGCACCGGACGCACGAACTGCACATCGGAATCGCCCCAGCGCATCACCTTCGGGATCGGCAGCTTCTTCAGCGCCTCGCCGACGATCTGGCCGAGCACATTCTCAAGCTTGACGCCCTTGACCGTGGCTTCGTAAAAGAAGGTCTCCGACTTGCCGTCCATGCGCTTCTCGAACTTCGCCACTTCCGACGCCGGGATGCCCTTGGCCTCCAGCTTTTTCAGCAACGCGGGCGAGGGGTTGCCGGCAGCATCGAGTGCCACCGAAACCGGCATGATCTTCTCGTGCACCTTGGCATCCGGCGCCTCGGCCAGTACGGCCGGCACCTGAATCGCCAGACGGCGCGGCGTGGCGAACCACTTGTAGTCGCCACCGGCCTGCACCAGATTGCGATCGGAAAGGCCAGCATGGACGCCAGCGGCAAAGACTTCGCCGAGTTTTGCCAGCGCTTTCGGCGGCAATTCCTCGGTACGGAGTTCTATCAACAGGGTCTTGTTCATTTACTTGCCCTCCACGGCGCAGTTCTGTGCGCTCGCCATGGGGAAGCCGAGGGCTTCACGCGAGTTGTAGTAGGCCTGCGCGACTTCGCGCGCCAGCGCGCGGACGCGGCCGATATAGGCGGCACGCTCGGTGACCGAGATGGCACCGCGGGCGTCAAGCAGGTTGAAGGTGTGCGAACACTTCATCACCTGTTCGAAGGCCGGCAGGGCCAGTTCGGCGGCCATCAGGCGCTTGGCTTCGGATTCATGTTCGCTGAAGTGGCGGAACAGCATCTCGACGTTGGAGTGCTCGAAGTTGTACTTCGACTGCTCGACCTCGTTCTGGTGATAGACGTCGCCGTAGGTGATGCGGTAGCCCGGTCCTTCGGCCCAGACCAGGTCATAGACGTTCTCGACGCCTTGCAGGTACATCGCCAGGCGTTCAAGGCCGTAGGTGATTTCGCCGAGCACCGGCTTGCAGGTCAGCGAGCCGACTTCCTGGAAGTAGGTGAACTGCGTTACTTCCATGCCGTCCAGCCACACTTCCCAGCCGAGGCCCCAGGCGCCGAGCGTCGGCGATTCCCAGTCGTCCTCGACGAAGCGGATGTCGTGTTCCTTGAGGTTGATGCCGAGCGCTTCCAGCGACTGCAGGTAGAGCTCCTGGATGTTCAAGGGCGAGGGTTTGAGCACCACCTGGTACTGGTAGTAGTGCTGCAGGCGGTTCGGGTTCTCGCCGTAGCGGCCATCCTTCGGCCGGCGCGAGGGCTGCACGTAGGCGGCGTTCCACGGTTCCGGGCCGATCGCACGCAGAAAGGTGGCGGTGTGGAAGGTGCCAGCACCGACTTCGATGTCGTAGGGTTGCAGCAGCGCGCAGCCCTGTTTGTCCCAAAATTGCTGCAGTCGCAGGATCACTTCCTGGAAGGTAGGCATAAATCGACTCTCGGCTTTCCGGAATTTCAAAGAGGGTGATTTTACTAGGTTTTGCTGGTGGCAGAACGGCCAGCACCGCGCCATCGGGAGCAACAACCGCCGTCATGCCGGTATTGGTTGCACGCAGCATCGGTCGACCGGTCTCCAGCGCCCGCATCTGGGCGATCTGCAGGTGCTGCGGCTGCGCCAGCGAATCGCCGAACCAGGCGGTGTTGGAGAGGTTGATGAGCATCGTTGCCTGCGGCAGCGCACGGATGATTTCGGCGCCGAAGACGTCTTCGTAGCAGATGTTGATGGCCACTTTCTGGCCAGCGATTTCCATCGGGTCCTGACGATCCGGCCCGGGCGTGAAGGCCGACATCGGGATACGCATCATGTCGAGGAACCACTGAAAACCCGGCGGCACGAATTCGCCGAAAGGCACGAGGTGCGACTTGTTGTAGAGCTGCGTTGGCGACACGCCGATGCTGACGGCAGCATTGGCGTATTGCCGGCCATCGCCCACCGCCACGCCGAAGAGCAGGTCGCCCTGCTGCGCCAGCGCGTGGTTGAGCAGCATTTCGAGGTAGGGGCGCGGCAATTGATCGAGGAAGGTGGGGATCGCCGTTTCCGGCAGTACGGTCAGTTCAGCTGGATGCGCCCGCATCAGCTCGCCGTAGATGGCCAGCGAATCGGTCAGTTTCTCCGGACGCCATTTCAGATCCTGCGGCACGTTGCCCTGCAACAGCGCCACCTTGGTCGGTGCGCCCAGCGGTTCGGTCCACTGGATGGTCCGCAAGCCAACGCCGGCACCGAGCAAACAGATTGTCAGCAGCCACAGACCCGCACGTCGCGACAACGCCACAGCTGCCCCCTGCGCAACCGCCAGCGCTGCGAACAAGGCGGTCAGCAAGGACACGCCATAAACACCGAGCAGCGGCGCAAAGCCGGCGAAGGGGCTGGGCGGCGACTGCGAGTAACCCACCGACAGCCACGGGAACCCGGTGAAAACCCAGCTACGCGCCCATTCGGTCAGCGCCCAGAGCGCCGCAAAAAGGCAAGCCTGCGCCAGTGCGCCAGGCGGGCGAAAGCGGACGAAAAATGCAGCGGCCAGGGCCGGAAATACGGCCAGCAGCATGCAGAAAAGCAATGTGGCGACACCTGCTATCGGCGGCGGCAGACCGCCAAAAATCGAGAGACTGACATAGACCCAGGAAGTGCCGGCGCCAAACCAGCCACAGCCAAAAGCAAACCCGAGCAGGCCGCCTTGTCTGATTCCCGTGGCGCCGCGCAGTAACGCAAAAAGCCCCGCCAGCGTGAGCCACGCCAGGACATACCAACCGAATGGGGCAAAGGCCAACACGCTGGCCGCACCGAGAACAGCAGCGGCCAGCAAGCGAATCATCCAGGAGAAGGGGGGCGTCACTCCGCCACGGTATCGCCTGTCACTGGCGACATTTTTTCGATGAGGAGGGTATAGAGGCGACGACTGTCAGCGCGCAAGACCCGGAACCGCAGGTTTGCCAGATCGACCGATTCGTTGCGCTTGGGCACCCGGCCGAGGTGGTTGAGAATCAGGCCGCCGATGGTATCGACATCCTCGGCGTGCAGGGCGGTGCCAAAAGCCGCGTTGAAATCAGCGACTTCAGTTTGCGCCTTGACGCGATAGCGGCCGGACTGGTCGATACGGATGTTGTCCTCGGTTTCGTCGAAATCGTATTCATCCTCGATATCGCCGACGATCTGTTCGAGCACATCTTCAATGGTGACGAGGCCTGCGACGCCGCCGTATTCGTCAACCACCACCGCCATGTGGTTACGCGACACACGGAATTCACGCAACAACACATTGAGCCGCTTCGATTCGGGGATAAAGACCGCCGGACGCAACCAATCGTGCAGGTTGAAGCTGGCCTCGTGCTGCATGCGCAACAGATCCTTGGCCAGCAGGATGCCGATCACGTTGTCGCGATTCCCGTCATGTACAGGAAACCGTGAGTGTGCAGTTCGGATGACCTGACGAACGATATCGTTGAGCGAGTGGCCGATATCGAGGGTATCCATCTGAGCACTCGGCACCATGACATCGCGCACCGAGGTTTCGGAGGCAGACAACGCCCCCTCGGTAATCGACAGGGCATCAGCATCAAGCAGGTTGCGCTCGAAAGCAGAGTGGAGGAGTTGAATCAACTGCTCGCGATCTTCCGGCTCACGCAGAAGCAGGGTCGAAAGACGCTCAAAAAATGTCGGTTTGCTGCTGGAACTGTCCATTGAGGGAAACGATTCTCGACTAATATGGGTCCGGGTAACCGAGGCTCGCCAGAATTTCGCGTTCACGATCCTCCATGATCCGCGCATCCTGCTCGCCAGTTTCATGGTCATACCCTTGCAGATGAAGCATACCATGCACGACCAGATGGGCATGATGGGCCTCCGGCGCGCGCTTTTGCTCCAGCGCCTCGCGAACCACGACCGGGGCGCAGATAACAAGATCGCCCACCGTCAACGGGTCATCGTCATAGACGAAGGAGAGCACGTTGGTGGCGTAATCCTTGCCGCGATAATCGTGGTTAAGGGTCTGACTTTCATCGCTATCGACGTAGCGCACGGTCACCTGACCGCCACCTGCCAGCGCCGCGCGCGCCCACAGGCGAACCTGAGCTCGCGAGGGTAGCCCCGCTGCATTACAGGCGTATTGCACCGAGAGATTGAGTCGATTTGAAATTTTCCGGCCCGGAATTTTCATTTCGCTGCCGACTCCTGAAGTTTGGTCTGCGCCTCATAGGCAGCAACAATCCGCGCCACGAGCGGGTGACGCACGACGTCCTCAGCCGCAAATTCAGAGAAGGCAATCCCGCGCACCTCGTGCAGGATGCGACGCGCCTCGATGAGGCCGCTTTTCTGCCCCTTGGGCAAATCGATCTGGGTCACGTCGCCCGTAATCACGGCCTTGGCACCGATGCCGATACGGGTGAGAAACATCTTCATCTGTTCCGGCGTGGTGTTCTGCGCCTCATCAAGAATGATGAACGCGTGGTTCAGCGTACGGCCGCGCATATAGGCCAGCGGGGCAATCTCGATGGCCTGTTTTTCCAGCATCTTCATCACCCGATCAAAACCCATCAGGTCGTAGAGCGCGTCATAAAGCGGGCGCAGATAGGGATCGACCTTCTGCGCCAGATCTCCGGGCAGAAAACCCAGGCGCTCGCCAGCCTCGACCGCCGGTCGCGTCAGCACGATGCGGGAAACCAGTTCCCGTTCGAAGGCATCAACGGCACAGGCGACCGCGAGATAAGTTTTGCCGGTACCGGCCGGGCCGGTTCCAAAGGTGATGTCGTGCTCCTGAATATGCTTCAGGTACTCGATCTGGCGCGGCGTACGTCCATGCAGTTCCGCCTTGCGTGTCATTAATGCCGGCGACGTCGTGCCCTGCGCGGAGCGACCGCGCACCGGACGGTTGAGCAGTTCGATCAGCCCGAGCTGGATCTCGTCCACCGAAAGATCTTTACCCGCAACCCCGTAAAAATATTGCAGCGCTTCGGCGCAGCGCGCGGCCGACTCGGATTCGCCATGGATGGTGAAGCGCTCGCCACGGCGGGCAATGGTGACGTCTAGCGCCGCCTCGATCTGTCGCAGATTCTCGTCAAGCGCACCACAGAGGTTTGCCAAGTGCAGATTGTCGACCGGAGACAGGAGCAACTCTACTGGCCGTTTGCGTGGCCCGGAGTGGGGTTGGGCAGCGTTACGCGGATCAGCTTTCACGGATGACGATCTCGCCACGCAGTGAGTGAGGCAGCGCCGCAGTAATGCGTACATCGACAAAGGAGTTGATCAGGCGCGCACTGTTGATCGAGCCTCCGGCAAAGTTGACGATGCGG
Source organism: Candidatus Proximibacter danicus (assembly GCA_016710885.1). Classification (GTDB taxonomy): domain Bacteria; phylum Pseudomonadota; class Gammaproteobacteria; order Burkholderiales; family Rhodocyclaceae; genus Proximibacter; species Proximibacter danicus. The sequence goes on along the minus strand of JADJUC010000007.1, from coordinate 105,815 downwards.
TTGTTGTCGGTGCGACCAGCCAGTTCCTCGGTGTTTTTCTTCGAAAGTCCTTCGACGAGCACGCGCTGGACATTGCCCACCATCGCAGTGCTGATGGCCGCAGCCTGTTCTTCGATTCGCTTTTGCAAGCGCATGAGGCGCGCGGTCTTGGTCTCGGCGGGCGTGTCGTCAGCCAATTCAGCCGCCGGCGTACCGGGACGCGAGCTGTAAAGGAAGGAGAACGATGCGTCAAAACCGACTTCGTCGATCAGCTTCATCGTCTTCTCGTAATCCTCCTCGGTCTCGCCGGGGAAGCCGATGATGAAATCGGTCGACAACGACAAGTCCGGACGGGCAGCGCGCAGCTTCCGGATGATCGATTTGTATTCGAGCGTCGTGTAGTTGCGCTTCATCGCGGCCAGGATACGGTCCGAGCCGGATTGCACCGGCAAGTGCAGGTGCGAAACAAGCTTCGGGACGCGTGCATAGGTGTCGATCAACCGCTGCGTCATTTCGCGCGGATGCGAAGTGGTGTAGCGGATACGCTCAACCCCCGGCATTTCGGCAATGTATTCGATCAACATGGCCAGATCTGCGATTTCTTCGCTGCCTGTCATCGCCCCGCGATAGGCATTGACGTTCTGTCCCAGCAGGGTGATTTCCTTGACACCCTGATCGGCGAGGCCCGCCACTTCGGTCAGCACATCGTCGAAGGGGCGGGACACCTCTTCGCCGCGCGTATAAGGCACGATGCAGAAAGTACAGAACTTCGAACAGCCCTCCATGATTGAAACAAAGGCCGTGGCTCCATCGACCTTGGCGGGGGGCAGGGCGTCGAATTTTTCGATTTCCGGGAAGGAAATATCAACGGCGGGCTTGCCCTTGGCACGCCGCTCGGCGATCAGTTGCGGCAGCCTGTGCAAGGTTTGCGGGCCGAAAACAACATCGACGTAAGGCGCACGTGCAACAATCGCCGCCCCCTCCTGGCTGGCAACGCAGCCGCCGACACCAATCACCAAGTCGGGGTTCAACTGCTTCAGGTGGCGGATGCGGCCCAGATCGTGAAACACCTTTTCCTGTGCCTTCTCGCGCACCGAGCAGGTATTGAACAGGATGATATCGGCCTCTTCCGGATTGTCGGTCTTGACCACGCCGTCGGAAGAAGCGAGTACGTCGGCCATTTTGTCCGAGTCGTACTCGTTCATCTGGCACCCAAAGGTACGGATGAAGAGTTTTTTTGCCATTACGGAGTTGTGTTCAGATTTCAGTATCAGGGCGCAGCAATTTCGGTCCGCGTCAGTAACCAGACACGGAGGACAGCTCCTGAGGAATCAAGTTGATAGCGCACCGGCACGGTGCCTTGGATGGTGGCGGGCATAACGATCAGATTCTGCTGATTGCGAATCTGCAAGCCAGGCGCGCGGGCAAACGCCTTGCCGCCGATGACGACTTCCATCATCCCCTGCAGCGGCTCCATCTCGCCCTTCTTCGTACCCTCGGGAAAGGCGCGCGCACCGACAACCCCCAACTCGGGCGGCAACGGCGGTGCGTAAACCGTATTCTCCATCGCAGCATTGACGGCACTGCCGACAATGCTGTTGAGCATGGAAGCGAGAATGGCGGGAACAGGCATGGAATCAATTATATACGACAGAACGTGAAAGCAAGGTGAAACTTGACCGCAGTGGCCGCCACCGCCTATAATCCGACCCCTTTCCCGGTGATGTAGCTCAGATGGTTAGAGCGATGGATTCATAACCCATAGGTCGGCGGTTCGACTCCGCCCATCACCACCAGAAATACCAAGGCCCGCAGCAATGCGGGCCTTTCGCGTTTACCGGCCCGGGTGGCGCGGAGGCAACGATCAAATCAACGCCCCCATCGCCATCTCCCATCGCAAGCGCCGAAACAAGAAACGGGAAGACGCGCGGCAGGAATGCATCAAGCAAGAACGCCTTCGGGCGCCCAGCAAAAAGGCCGCCCGAAGGCGGCCTTTTCATGATGCGATCCAGCGAGATTACTTCTTCTTCTTGGCAACGGCAGCCTTGAAGGTAGCGCCGGCCGAGAACTTCGGCACGGTGGTCGCCGGGATCTTGATGGCGGCGCCGGTCTTCGGGTTCTTGCCGGTGCGTGCAGCACGCTTGGCAGGCTTGAAGGAACCGAAACCCACCAGGGTCACGTTGTCACCCTTGGCGACAGTGGTCGTGATGGCCGAGACGGCGGCGTCAAGTGCGCGACCGGCTGCAGCTTTGCTGATGTCAGCACCAGCAGCAATGGCATCGATAAGTTCGCTTTTGTTCATGCAGTGTCTCCTACGATTGTGTGTTGACGGAAGGCGGTAGCCGCATGTGATTGTGTCATAGGCTTTTTCCGAGCGCCACAACTTTTTTCGAACTTTTTATTTGTCCGATCCCTTGCGCCTCAATGCTTCCCACCCAGCCCGAGGTAAGCTTCGATGACACGGGGGTCGCTGGCCAGCTCCGCACTGGGCCCTTCCAGGGAGACTTCCCCGGTTTCCAGAACATAGCCAAAATCCGCTACCTGCAAGGCCGCACGGGCATTTTGCTCGACCAGGAGGACGGAAACTCCCATCTCCCGCAGCCTTGAAACAGTGCGGAAAATCTCGCGAATGATCAACGGGGCCAAGCCCAGACTGGGCTCATCGAGCATCAGGAGCCTAGGCTTGGCCATCAGCGCCCGGCCCATGGCCAGCATCTGACGCTCACCGCCGGAGAGCGTTCCGGCCATCTGCCCGGCCCGCTCCTTGAGGCGAGGGAAAATGCCATAGACCTCTTGCATCGTCTCCCCATAGTCGCGCTGGCCGCGACGGTAACGATCGAAAGCGCCCAGCAACAAGTTGTCCTCAACACTCATGTCGGCAAACAACTCCCGTTTTTCCGGGACCAGCGTTAACCCGAGGCCGACCCTTTCCTCGACTTCAAAATCATTGCCAAGCGGCCGGCCAACATAGCTGACTTCTCCCCGCCCCGGCAACAAGCCCATCAGACACGAAAGCAAGGTGGTCTTGCCCGCACCGTTGGGGCCGATCACGGTGACGATCTCGCCTTCACGGATGCGCAGGCTGACCTTGTGCAAGGCTTCAACCTTGCCATAGGAAACAGAAAGGTCGCGGGCTTCGAGCAGGATCGGTTTGCTGTTCATGATGCTTAATCCACCCCGCCAAGATAGGCCTGCAGTACTTTGGGATCCTGCTGGATCTGCTGCGGCAGTCCTTCTGCCAGCTTCTCTCCGAACTCCATGACCACCACCCGATCCGCCAGACCCATGACGAAATCCATATCGTGCTCGACGAGCAGGATACCCATGCCTTCGTCGCGCAGTTTGCGCAGCAGTTCGGCCAGGGACTGCTTCTCCAGATAGCGCAAGCCAGCTGCCGGCTCATCAAGTAGCAGCAAACAAGGGTCGGCCGCGAGCGCACGGGCAATTTCGACGATGCGCTGTTTGCCGAGCGGCAGGCTGCCAGCGGCATCGAACAGGTGCTCGCCCAGCCCGACGCGCTCGATCTGGCGCGCGGCTTCGAAGCGCAGGCGGCGCTCCTCCTCGCGATCCATGCGCACCGAGGAATGAACGAAGGTCTTGCTACCGCGCAAGTGGGCGCCGATGGCTACGTTGTCGAGCACACTCATCGTCGGCAGCAGGCGAACGTGCTGGAAGGTACGGCTCATGCCGCGGCGGGCAATCTCGCGCGAGGGCAGCGCGTCGATGCGCTGGCTAAGAAACTTCACTTCGCCTTCGGTCGGCGGATTGACGCCGGAGACACAGTTGAACATCGTGCTTTTCCCGGCGCCATTGGGGCCGATCAACGCCATGACCTCGCCAGCCCGCACATTGAAGCTGACAGCATTATTGGCCGTCAGCCCGCCAAAACGCTTGGTCACCTTCTGCACTTCGAGAATGGTATCGCCGCTCTGCGGCATCTCCCGCTTATCAAGATGCGCCGCAGCCTCGACGCACCCAGTCGCCGTCGCTGCCAACGACGGCCAGAGCCGTTCGATCTGGCGAATGATTACTGGCCACAGCCCATCACGGGCACGGTGCAGGACGAAAATCATGACCAGGCCAAAAACAATGACCTCGAAGTTGCCGGACTGCCCGAGGAGCTTCGGCAACAAGTCCTGCAACCACTGTTTGAGAATGGTGATCAGGCCGGCGCCGAGCAGCGCACCCCAGACGTGGCCGACGCCACCGATGACCGCCATGAACAGATACTCGATACCCTGCGTCAGCGAGAACGGCGTCGGGTTAACGAAACGCTGCAGGTGGGCATAGAGCCAGCCGGAGACACAAGCAAACTGTGCGGCAATGGTGAAGATGACGATCTTGTACCAGGCGGTGTTTACGCCCATCGCCTCGGCCATGACGACGCCGCCCTTGAGCGCGCGGATGGCACGACCGTCGCGCGAGTCGAGCAGGTTCTGCGTGGCCACGACGGCGAGCATCAGGGCGATCCAGATCAGGTAGTAGAACTCGCGGCCACTCTTCAGTTCGGCGCCGAACAGGGAAACCGGCGGAATACCGCCCAGCCCCGTATGGCCGCCGAACGCCTGGATATTGCCGAACAGGAAATACAGACTGATACCCCAAGCGATCGTTCCCAGCGGCAGATAGTGCCCGCCCATGCGCAGCGTGACAAAACCCAGCAGAAGCGCCACGACGCTGGTGGCAGCCAACCCAATCGCCAGCGTCAGCCATGGGCTCAGGCCATAGGCTGTCGTCAGCCATGCGGTAGCATAGGCACCGAGGCCGACAAAGGCCGCCTGGCCAAAACTGGTCAGCCCGCCGACGCCCGTCAGCAGCACCAGTCCGAGCGCAACCAGCGCATAAAGGCCAATGTAATTGAGCAGGGTGACGTAGAACTCCGCCGAGTCCGGCAGCAGCACGGGTACCAGCGCCAGCAGCACGACGAAGGAAGGAAGGAAGACGGGGAAATTCAGGCGACGCATTTCACTCATCCTCTTCCGAATGGTGCGAGGTCAGCGAACGCCACAGCAGCACCGGGATGATCAGCGTGAAGACGATGACCTCCTTGTAGGCGCTGGCATAAAAGGAGGAATACGACTCGAGGAAGCCAACGAGCAAGGCGCCGGCCGCCGCTACGGGATAGCTCGCCAGTCCGCCGATGATGGCGCCGACGAAACCCTTGAGCCCGATCAGAAAACCGGAGTCGTAATAGAGCGTGGTGATTGGCGAAATAAGGATGCCGGAGAAGGCACCAATCAGCGCCGCCAAGGTAAACGACAGCTTGCCGGCCATGGTCGTCGATATCCCCATCAGACGAGCGCCGGTCCGGTTCAGTGCCGTGGCGCGCAGCGCCTTGCCGTAGATGGTGCGGCCAAAAAAGGCATACAAGGCCACGATCAGCAGCGCCGAACTGGCGAGAATCCACAAGGTTTGATATTGCAGCGTCGTCGATCCAAGATCGAGCGCTCCATCGGTAAAGGCGGGAGTCCGTGTCCCCTCGGCACCGAAGAACAGCAGGCCAAGGCCGATCAGCACCACATGCACCGCCACCGACACGATCAGCAGCATCAGTACCGATGCCTCGGCAATCGGCTGATAGGCCAGGCGGTAGATGAGCGGGCCGAGCGGCACGACGATGGCCAGCGTCAGTACGATCTGTGCGAGCAGCGGCAAGCCGGCAAGGTCGACGCTGGCAAGCAGCAGCCAGAGCAACAGCGGTGCGGCCAGATTGACGGCGAGAATGCGGGGCAGACGACGGCTGGCGCCATGGCGCAGCGCCTGCGCGCTGTCGAGCACGGCCGCCGCCGCCCCGAGGGCCAGTACCAGCCACAGAGTGGCCGGCAGTTTGCCAGCCTGCAGCATAGCCAAGGTGAGTGCGCCATACGCAACAAACTCACCCTGAGGAATGAAGATGACACGCGTTACGGCAAAGACCAGCACCAGCGCCAACGCCAACAAGGCGTAAATCGCACCGTTGGTCAGGCCGTCCTGACCGAGAAGCAAAGCAATCTGGAAATCCATGCGAGACCGATCCCTGCGGCCCGACCGATCACGGTGGGCATTTTGCGCGGAACGGCATCGCCGCTCCGCGCGCTTACACTCAACTGGTTACTTGACGAGCTTCCAGGCGCCGCCTTCGACCTTGACCATCACGCGTGCGCGCTGATCGAAGCCGAGGTGGTCAGTCGGACTCATATTGAATACGCCGTGCGCGACAGGCAGATTCTTCACCCCTTCCAGCGCATCACGCAGCGCTGCGCGGAATTCCTTGGTGCCCGGCTGCGCCTTCTTCAAGGCAACCGGCACAGCCGCTTCGAGCAACTTGAAAGCATCCCAGGCGTGCGCGCCGAAGGTGGAGACACTGCCCTTGCCGTGCGCGGCTTCGTACTTGGCCACATATTCCTGTGCCGACTTCTTCACCGGATTGTCAGCCGGCAACTGGTCGGCAACAAGCACCGGGCCGGAAGGAAGGAAGGTCCCTTCGCAATCCTTGCCACAGACACGCAGGAAATCGTTGTTGGCGACACCGTGCGTCTGGTAAATGGTGCCTTTGTAACCCTTTTCCTTCAGCGCCTTTTGCGGCAATGCAGCCGGTGTTCCGGCACCGCCGATCAGAACGGCATCCGGCTTGGCCGCGATGATCTTCAGCACCTGGCCAGTAACTGAGGTATCGGCACGATTGAAGCGTTCGTTGGCGACGATCTCCAGTTTGCGCGCCTTGGCAACACCGGCGAACTCGTTGGCCCAGCCCTCACCGTAGGCATCCGAGAAACCGATGTAGGCGACAGTTTTTACACCGCTGTTGGTCATGTGCTCGGAGATTGCCGTCGACATCTGGGCATCGTTCTGCGGTGTCTTGTAGACCCAGCGACGCTTGGCATCGACCGGATCGACGATGGCGCGCGAGGCAGCCATTGAGATCATCGGCGTTTCCGATTCGGCGGCGACGTCGATCATCGCCAGTGAGGCCGGCGTGATGGTCGAGCCGACGATCACATCCACCTTGCTTTCCGTCACGAACTTCTTGGCATTTTTCACTGCCGTCGTCGTGTCGGACGCGTCGTCGAGCAGAATGATATTCACCTTCTGACCGGCGATGGTTTTCGGCACCAGAGCAACGGTATTTTTCTCTGGTATGCCAAGCGAAGCGGCTGGCCCCGTTGCCGAAACGGTAACGCCAATCGTGATATCAGCCCAGGCACCTGTGGCGGAAAAAGCCAGAAGCATCATGGCGAGCAGTTTTTTCTGTTTCATCTATGTCTCCTCCAATAAAACAACGAAAAACATCAAATTTCCAACACGAAGCACAAACTATTCAGCATCCGGCTGATTCTCCGGTGCCGCCGCGGCAAAAGCCGGAAGGGTACGACACTCGGCGTCGATACGCACTACCGACGGCACATGATCGAGATTGCAGGCAAAACGACGGGCGTTGAAAACCTGGGGAACCAGGCAGCAATCAGCCAGCGTCGGCTGCTCGCCATGGCAGAAGCGGCCGGTCAGCGGACTTGTCTCCAGACGCGCCTCGATGGCAGCCAGCCCGGTCTCGACCCAGTGCCGATACCAGGCATTCTTGTCCTCTTCGGACACGCCCAGCTTGCTGGTCAGGTACTTCAATACGCGCATATTGTTCAGCGGATGAATCTCGCAGGCCACATCCAGTGCGATTGCCCGCACTCTGGCCCGCGCCACCGGGTCGCCCGGCAGCAGCGGGGGATAGGGGTAGGCCTCGTCGAGATACTCGATGATCGCCAACGATTGCGACAGCGCCACATCGCGATCGACCAGCGAGGGCAGCGCGCCCGCCGGATTGATGCGCCGGTAGGCCTCCGATAGATGCTGCCCGCCATCCCGCACCAGATGCACCGGAATCGCCTCGTATTGCAATCCCTTGAGGTTCAGGGCAATGCGCACGCGGTAAGCGGCGGAACTGCGGAAGTAGGTGTGGAGTTTTAGCATCGTCGTAATGAGTATTGCTGTCGTCAGCCCGGATAGCGCCGCACTTGCTGATCGATGGCGCCGAAGATCGTCGCTCCCGCGGCATCGAACATCTCGATGCGCACGCGGTCGCCGAAATGCATGAACGGCGTTTTCGGCTTGCCCTCGGCAATCGTTTCCAGACAGCGCTTCTCGGCCAGGCAACCGGAGCCGGTACTGCGATCGACGTTGGAAACCGTGCCCGAGCCGATGATCGAGCCGGCTTCCAGTTCGCGTGTCCGCGCCACATGCGCGATCAGCCGCAGAAAATCGAAGGTCATGTCCACGCCGGCGTTGGGCCGGCCGAACAGCTCGTCGTTGAGATGCACCACCAGCGGCAGATGCACCTTGCCGCCATCCCAGGCCTCGCCCAGCTCGTCCGGCGTCACCGCCACCGGCGAGAAGGCCGAGGCCGGCTTCGACTGGAAGAAGCCGAAACCCTTGGCCAGTTCGGCCGGAATCAGGTTGCGCAGCGAGACATCGTTGACCAGCATGACGAGCCGGATGTGCGAACGGCAATCCGCCGACGTCGCCCCCATCGGCACGTCGCCGGTGACTACCGCCACCTCGGCCTCGAAGTCGATGCCCCAGGCTTCGTCCAGCGCGAAGACCGGATCGCGCGGGCCGACGAAAGAGTCGGAGGCGCCCTGATACATCAGCGGGTCGGTCCAGAATTCGGGCGGCATGTCGGCACCGCGCGCCTTGCGCACCAGTTCCACATGATTGACGTAGGCCGAGCCGTCGGCCCACTGATAGGCGCGCGGCAGCGGGCTGTGGCACAGCGCCGGGTCGAAGGGCTGGGCGTGGCGGGCAGCGTTGTTGTTCAGCGCGGCGTAAACCTCGGCGAGTTGCGGGGCGATCGTATTCCAGTCGTCCAGCGCCGCCTGCAGCGTGCGGGCAAGTGCCGGCACCGGCTGGCAGCAGGTCGAGGTCACGGCTGACGACGACCAGCGTGCCGTCGCGTCCGCCTTGTTTCAAGGTTGAGAGTTTCATTGCCTGTTCCCGTCTCCTCGTCTGGCCTCCCGGGGCCCCCCTTCCCCCCTCCCCCCGCCTGCGCGCAGGCGTATCGAAGGGCAGCTTACTCACCAGCGCAGCTTCCATCGTGCATCCAGCGCGCATGCTGCGGCGCTTTCTTCGTTTTGGCCCATTCGTTGAGCATGTCCCACTTTACCTCGTCGAGCATCTTGGCCATTGTCGGCGTTCCGGTATTCGCCGCCAGCTCCAGGCGATGGCCGCTCGGGTCGAAAAAGTAGATCGACTTGAAGATAGTGTGATCGGTCGGCCCGACCACATCGATACCATCGGCCTCCAACTTCGCCTTTACTTCGAGCAGCGTCTCGACCGATTCCACCTCCAGTGCCAGATGCTGGGTCCAGGTCGGGGTGTTCGGATCGCGCCCCATCGGCGGCTGCGTCGGCAGTTCGAAAAAGGCGAGCACGTTGCCGCCGCCGGCATCGAGAAAGACGTGCATGTAGGGATCAGGCGCTTTCGTCGAGGGCACTTCGTTCTCGGCAATGGCCAGAATGAAGCGCATGTTCAGGTACTTCTGGTACCACTCGACAGTTTCCTTGGCATCCTTGCAGCGGTAGGCCACATGATGGATTTTCTTGACCTGCATGGCGTTCTCTCCCGAGTCGGCAATCATACGCTCATGCCCTCACGCTCGGTCGCGGGCCTGCGCCAGCGCGGCGCGCAGCAAGGTCAGGTCGCCGATCTGGTTGGCCAGCAAGAGGATCAGCTTGGCATTGAGCATGGCGCTCTGCTCGTCGGACAGATCGCGATGGGCATCGATCAGCATTTCGTAGAAATCGTCGCCGGGCGAGAAGGCGCGGAAGTAGCGTTTGCCGGGTTCGGAAAAATTTGGGGTCAGAGTCAATGGCATGACACATGCCTCCTGTCAGACGTTGCAGGTCGCACGGGCGACCGCAGCACGAATCTTGTGGGTATCGAACCTGCGCCAGCGGGCGGCCACATGCTGGTCCGGGCGCAGCAGATAGACGCTGCCTTCGCGCGCATCGTAGCGACGGGCGACCAGATGCATCAGATCGTGCAGCACGCGCACGCCGGCGGCAGCACCGGCTTTTTCGGAAACGATGATCGGCTCGACCGGCACCGTTTCCATGGTCAGCCCGCGCAATTCATCGAGCTTGCCGCTCAGGCGTTCGGCCACATCGGTAAAGTAAAGCAACTTGAAACCGTTGCCGATCTGGTCGAGCAACCAGGCCTTCTGGCCCTCCACCCCGACCGGCGCATCGTCCATCGGCGCCCCCGGCACCATGTTGCCGGAGAAGGCGTCTTCGTCGTCGGAATTAAGGGGAGACTCGGCAAGCACGGCCGGCACCGAGAGACGGCCGGAGTTCACCAGTGCGCGCGCAAAGGCATGATGTTCGGCCAGCGTCAGCACCGCATTGCGGAAGAGGCGCGAGGTGTTGCTTTTCGGCGTTATGAAGTCGGTCGAGCGTGTCGAATTCAACAGATTTTCGTCGGCCGCAGCCACGCGCTCCATCGAATAGGTGTCGAGCAGCGACTCCGGCGCCTTGCCGTCAAGCACCAGCTTCAGCTTCCAGACCAGATTGTCGGCATCCTGAATGCCGGAGTTAGCACCACGGGCGCCGAAAGGCGAAACCTGGTGCGCTGCATCGCCGACGAAGAGCACGCGGCCATGGCGGAATTCATGCATGCGCCGGCACTGGAAGGTATAGACGCTGACCCACTCCAGTTCAAACTCGCGCTCGTCGCCCAGCATGGCCTTGATGCGCGGAATGACCTTTTCCGGCTTTTTTTTCTTCTTCCGGGTCGGCGTTCCAGCCCAACTGGAAGTCGATGCGCCAGACGTTGTCGGCCTGGTGGTGCAGCAGCACCGACTGGTTCGGGTGGAACGGCGGGTCGAACCAGAACCAGCGCTCGGAAGGGAAGTCGGCTTTCATCACCACGTCGGCGATCAGGAAGCGATCCTGGAAAACCTTGCCTTCGACCTCCAGCCCCATTTGCTTGCGGATCGGGCTCTTGGCGCCGTCGGCGGCGATCAGCCAGTCGGCTTCGATGCCGTAGGTGCCGTCCGGCGTCTCGATGTTGAGCCGAACGCCGTCGGACATGCGTTGCACGGAGACGACACGGTTCTTCCAGCGCATTTCAACGCCGAGCTCGACACAGCGGTCGACCAGATATTCTTCGAGGTAATACTGCTGCAGGTTGATCATGCCCGGGCGCTTGTGGTCCGGCTCCGGCAGCAGGTTGAAATTGAACACTTCCTCCTCGCGGAAGAAGGTGCGGCCGACGTTCCAGGAAACTCCCTTGGCGACAACACGGTCGCAGACGCCGAGGCGGTCGAGAATTTCCAGCGCGCGCTTGGCATAGCAGACGCCGCGCGAACCGATAGAGACCGTATCGTCCTCATCGAGCAACACCACCGGGATGCCGTGCAGGCGGCAGTCGATGGCTGCTGCCATGCCGACCGGGCCGGCACCGACGATCACCACCGGATAACGGGCGACGCTACGGTCCTTCTGCTCCTGCGGCTGCACATAGGCGTACTTGGGATACGCGTAGGTTTTCAGCATTTGTCTCCTCCCTCCCTCTGACGGGGAATCAGGTGCTGCCACGATGGCGGTATTCAGTGCTGCAAGGCGTGCCACATCTCCTGATCCCGCTGCGCCGTCCAGATGCGCGGATCGCGGATACCGGAGGCCTCATCATAGGCCCGCGTCACGTCGAAAGGCAGGCAGTGTTCGTAAATGAAAACCTGGGCAAAATCCGGGTCCATCAGCTTGCGGGTATGCGCCATCGCCGCCTTCAGGTCCATGCCGGCGGCCACTGCTTCCTGCGCCCCTCGGTAGAGGGCGCTGACGAAGGCGCGGGTATAGGCCAGGCCCTTCTTCACTTCCTCCGGCGATTTCAGCGCCGGGCCGCGACCGGGCACCAGCTTCTGCGCCCCCATGGCCGACAGATTATCCAGCGTCTGCGGCCAGTCGGCCAGATAGGCGTCACCGGTATAGCAAGCCGCGTCATACTCGACCAGATCGCCGGAGAACAGCACCTTCTGCTGCGGCAGCCAGACCACGGTGTCGCCCTTGGTATGGCCACGGCCGCGCTGCAGGATCTTCACTTCCAGCTGGCCCAGCCACAGCGTCATCTCGCCCTTGAAGGTCAGCGTCGGCCAAGTCAGGCCCGGCACCGACTCGACGGCATTGAACAGGCGCGGAAAGCGGCCGATCTCTGAATCCATGTCCTGCTGGCCGCGCTCGACAATCAGGTCGCGCGTATCCTCGCTGGCGATCACCTGCTGCAAGCCTTCGGACTGGTAGCCGGAGGCGCCGAGCACGCGCACCGCGTGGTAATGGGTCAACGTCACATAGCGGATCGGCTTGTCGGTCACGCTGCGTACATGGCGGATCACATCCTGCGCCATGACCGGTGTGGCCGTGGCGTCGATGATCATCACCGCGTCGTCGCCGATGACGATGCCGGTATTGGGGTCGCCCTCGGCGGTATAGGCCCAGGCGTTTTCGGACAGTTGCTCGAAGCTGACCTTCTTTTCTTCGAGGTCGGCCTGCGAGGCAAAAACTTTGTTCATGGCAGCACTCCAATGGATTTTTTGTCTGCTTCCAAGATAAGGCGAGATTTGATAATCGTCAATCCGTTTGTTAATTGCTAACATAGGCAGTGTTGATAGCGCTCCGACGGAAGATAAAATGCCGCGGCCAGAGAACGAAACTCCTCAAAATAACAAGAGCACCTCCATGGAAAAAACCCAGCGCGGCATTCAGTCCATCGAAGTCGGCGGCCGCCTGCTGACGACGCTGTCCGAAGTCGGCGAGCCGATGACCCTGAAGGACCTGGCCCAACAGTCGGACATGCCCGCCGCCAAGGCCCACCCCTACCTCGTCAGCTTCGGAAAACTCGGCCTGGTTGAGCAGAACGCCGCTACCTCGCGCTACGAACTTGGCCCGCTTGCCCTGCAGCTCGGACTGACCTGCCTGCGCCGGCTCAACCCCGTTCGTCTCGGCTCCGCCGCCGCCTCGGCGCTGGCGGGAACCCTGCACCAGACCGTGGCGCTGGCCGTCTGGGGCAATGCCGGGCCAACGATCGTGCATATTGAAGAGTCTTCGCATCCGATCCACATCAACATGCGCACCGGCACCGTCATGTCGCTGTTCAAAACGGCGACCGGCCGCGTTTTCGCTGCCTGCCTGCCTGAGAAGGCGATAGAGCACTACATCGATACTGCGTCGCATCACGCCTACGCTTACCCCAGGAGCGACCTGCGCCCATCGTGGAATGCGATGAGGAAAACGCTCAAGGAAATCCGCGAGACCGGCATGGCCCAGGTCGTCAGCGAACCACTGCCCGGCATCAATGCGCTGTCGGCACCGGTGTTTGACCACGAGGGTCGCCTGGCGCTGGTCATCACCGTGTTCGGGCCCACGGCACTGTTCGACCCGGCGCTCGACGGCGACAACGCCAGCGCCCTGAGACAGTGCTGCAGCGAACTCTCGCACCGCCTCGGACACGTACCCGGCTAAGCAGCGCCCCTTGCAGCAGGCATCGACTCACCACTGTAACCTGCCCCACCCGCAAATAATTTTGCTACGCTTTCCCCATGGGCGCGCCTGCCGGGTCACGACCAACCCTGCTCCTCGCCTGCATGCGATGACTTTGCTCAAGGAGATGCCATGAACAAGCCACTGATGACAGCCTGCCGTGTGCTGGCGCTGACCCTGGCGTTAAGCATGACCGGCAGTGCCCTTGCCGAACGGGTCAGCACCAACGGCATCACTTATCAAAGTGGTGGCATCGGCGAGGAAGAGCAAGAAAAGCTCCGTACCGAGGCGCCTGACTTCAACCTCTACATAACCTTTGCCGAAAAAATCAGCGGCGCCTACCTCACCGATATCGCGGTGACGATCCGGAACAATGCAGGCGCAACCGTGCTGGCAACCACATCGGAAGGGCCCTGGTTTTTTGCCCGGCTGCCGGAGGGGCGCTACCGGATCACGGTGGGGTTGGCTGGGGCGGCGGGAGAAGAACAAACACGTGTGCTGCAGATTTCCAGGGGGAAGACCGCAAAACTGCATTTCTACTGGCCCGGCAAGGAGTCACAGTAAACACCAGCCCGGCAGAGCAGGCCGACATTCGATAGAATGACGCACAAAGGCCGCGCTTAGCCGCGACCAACCGCTGAGGTAGCTGTATCCACGCATTCGTAACTTGAGGAGTTGGCGCGTTGAGTTCCCCGGCAGATTTGATCAAGGCAGTTCGCAGCGGACACCTGGTAGAAGTGCTCGCCGCACTCGAGGCCGGAGCAACGGCGGAGCTGAACGACGGTCAGGGCGTTCCCGGACTGCCCTTGGGCATCGCCTGCTTCATGGGCTTTCCCGACATCGTTCGTGAGCTGGTAAAGCGTGGCGCCAAAGTCAACATCGCCGATAACCGCGAACCGGTGTCGCCGCTGTCGATGGCAATTCGCGGCGGCAAGACCGAGGTCGTGCGCCTGCTGGTCGAACTCGGTGCAGAGGTACCGGAAGGCATGGTGACCGGCCTTAGCGAAGCAGAGCTCACGGCTGCCAAGGGGGTCGCAACAACCAGGAAGGCGCCTCCGGCCCACCCGTTTCACGGCGACATGCAGGTCATCGAAGAGATCATCATGCCGCGCGCCTTTGGCACCGACACCACGGTACTGGAAGCCGACGTCATGCGATCCATACGTGAAGCGGAAGAGCAGAAAAAGCCGCGCTAAACGAGCGACGACACCAAAGCCCCCTCGCACCGGAGTTCCCTGTTGAGCGCACACATTGCCGATCTGATCGACGGGCTCGAATTTTTCAAGGACTTCAGCTACCCCGAGCTGAAATTGCTCAGTGGCTATTTTGGCCAGATGCAAATCGACAAGGACAAAGTCGTTTTCAACGAAGGCGACCCCGGCAGCTATATGCTGATTCTCATCGAGGGCAAGATTTCGATCCACAAGACCGGCGAATCCGGCCGTCATTTGCTTTCCTACGAAGGCAAGGGGCGCATCATCGGGGAGATGGCACTGCTCGACCGCGAGCGGCGGTCAGCAATGTGCGTAGCGGAAAGCAATTGCGAGCTCCTCACCATCAACCACGAGGGGCTGGAAAAGCTCTCCCGGGAGCACCCGCTGCTCGCCTACCGCTTCATGTTCAGCATGGCTCGCCTGCTCTCCAAACGGCTACGCCGCACCTCCGGCGTCCTCGCCGAATTTCTGCTGAACTGATTCAGCCGGCAGTCGTCGGACGCTTCCTGCCGAACAGGGCAAACCATAAAACACCTAGCAGAGCGCCCATCAGAATCTTGATGGCGCCGCCGCGCCGGCGATCACGTAGTGCGCCCATTCGGCATTGTCGGCATCTTCTTTTTCGACAGAGAACGGCTTGCCAAAACTGATTTTGCCGCGGCCGCTGAGTACAATTTCATGCTTGCGCAGTGCGTGTTCGGTGCCACCCTCCGGCAGAACAAAAGTGCCGTTGGTGCTCTGGTCAATCAACACATAGGTGTCGCCCCGACGTTCGATCTTTGCGTGGACGCGGGAACAGCAGTCGCGGTGCAGGAGCAGGCCGCAACTGTTCAAGCGGCCGATCGACAGCAGTGGATGCCCGGTATTCAGTTCGCAGGTTGTTCCATTGAAATGGATGAACAAGCGGGTGGCCTCATCGTTGGCCGGCGCCACCTTCATGTACGCCCCCCCCAAACCGCGCCAGTCGATCTCGAAAACACCGAGCTTGCGTTTTCCGCTACTGAGCGAAACCTCCGGACGGCTGCGTGCAGCCACACCGTTCCACTCGAAGCCCTGGGTACGCTTGGGCACGCTCAGCAGCACCTGCCCAGGTTCCGCAAAACCGGAAAGGCTGACGGCGGCGTTGCCGACCTTGTTCTCGAAGAAGCGCATTTCGTTGCTGGCATGACCGACACAAACGCCAACTCGAATTTCCAGTGCCACCCCGGAGAGCGGCGGCAAGGCTGCCACTCGGCGCTGTATCTCTACCGCTGAATGCAGCGCATCGTCGGTGTCCGAAAAATAGGCGAGAACCCGGGAATCGGAACAGCGGGCCAGACGCCCATGAAAGCCCTCCAGGGTTTGCACGATACGTTTTTCGCAACGGCCGATAGCGTGTGCGGCCTCGGAGGGCGACAGTTTTTCGTACAGGCGCTCGCTACCGCTCAGGTCGGCGCACAAGATGGAAAGCGTTTCTTTGTTCATGTTTCTCTACCTGCATCTCAGAAAATGCTTGGCCAGGGGGCCTGGTTCGACGATGTTTCGTTATCTGCAAGAATCCTACAAAAATGACATGAAAATAGACAGGAACTAAGTCACGCAAAGTGCAGAATGCAGGTAGCCGCAGGAAAGAATTACAATTGAGACACATTGCAAAGGCTTGGGTTCCAGCCTTAAATACTGCCCCCCCGACCCCTGCCAACAGGAGCGATCAACATCGGTACCGAAGCACTTGCCCCTCCCTCCCCCGCAATTTCCTGCGCCACCTGCAAAGCTTGCTGCTGCCGGCTGGAAGTCCTGCTGATGGGCGATGACGACGTTCCCAGGCGATTTACCGTCGAAGATGAATGGGGCGGCGAAGTCATGCGGCGGCTGGATGACGGCTGGTGCGCAGCGCTGGATCGCGAAACCCTGCTATGCACCATCTACGAACGCCGGCCGAATGTCTGCCGGGAATATGCCGTGGGTGACAGCGACTGCCTGGTCGAACGATTGCAGCTCGTTGTGATACATCCGACGTCGCCCGCCTAGACAACATTGCCCGCGCGGGCAACACGCCATGCAACCGAAAGCATCCACCAACTATCTCGCCGGTTACCCGAGCGCACTGGCCGACCACGTGCGGAAGCTGATTGCGGAGGGCAAGCTGGCGGCGATATTGCTGCAAAAGTACCCGCAGGCCCACACCGTGCGTACCGACAAGGCGCTCTATGACTACGTGCAAGCGCTCAAGGGCGACTACCTGCGCAATGCCGCGCAGCTCAGCAAGGTGATGTTCGACAACCAGCTGCATGCGATTCGCAATGCACTGGGTACGCACACCAGCGTTTCGCGGGTACAGGGCAGCAAGTTGAAGACCAAGCGCGAGATTCGCGTAGCTAGCGTATTTCGGGAAATGCCGGAAGAATTTCTGCGCATGATCGTCGTGCACGAACTGGCGCACCTGCGGGAATACGCCCACAACAAGGCGTTCTACCAACTATGCCTGCACATGGAGCCAGACTACTCGCAACTCGAATTCGACCTGCGGGTCTATCTCAGCCATCTGGAATCGACCGGGCAGCCGCTCTGGGCCTGACGCCAGATCAATCCTCGAGCGCGCGCACCTTCACTGTCTTGCCCTTGACCTTGCCGGCCGACAGGCGGCGCACGGATTCCGCGGCGATTTCGCGCACCACGGCGACATAGGTGTTCCAGTCGGTGACGGTGATCTTGCCGATCTGTTCGCGGGTGAAGCCGGCCTCGCCGGTCAGCGCGCCGAGCACGTCGCCGGGGCGGATCTTTTCCTTGCGCCCGCCGAGGATCTGCAGCGTCACCATCGGCGGCACCAGCGGGGCGTCGTTGCCGCTTTGCAGCGAGCCGAGGCCATGCCATTCCGGTTCGCTGCCCATGGCCTGCGCGATGGCGCCGATGCGCCGCTTGTCGCCGGGGCTGCACAGCGAGAGCGCCCAGCCGTCCTGATCGGCGCGGCCGGTGCGGCCGATGCGGTGCACGTGGATTTCCGGGTCCGGCGTCATGTCGACGTTGATCACCGCTTCGAGCTGGGCGATATCGAGGCCGCGCGCCGCGACATCGGTGGCCACCAGCACCGAACAACTGCGGTTGGCGAACTGGATCAGCACCTGGTCGCGCTCGCGCTGCTCCATGTCACCGTTCAGCGTCAGCGCCTGGAAGCCCTGGCCGCGCAGCACCTCGACCAGATCGCGGCACTGCTGCTTGGTGTTGCAGAAGGCCAGCGTGCTCACCGGGCGGTAGTGCTTGAGCAGCACGCCGACCGCCTGCAGGCGCTCCTCGTGCTTGATCTCGTAGAAGCGCTGGCGGATCTTGCTGCGGTCGTGCTGTTCGAGCAGCTTCACCTCCTGCGGGTTGCGCAGGAACTGGCGCGCCAGCCGCTCGATGCCTTCCGGGTAGGTGGCGGAAAAGAGCAGCGTTTGCCGAGCCTTCGGGCATTGCTTGGCTACATAGACGATGTCATCGTGGAAGCCCATGTCGAGCATGCGGTCGGCTTCGTCGAGGACCAGCGTATTCAGCCCGTTAAGCTGCAGGCTGCCGCGCTCGAGGTGGTCGAGCATCCGCCCCGGCGTGCCGACGACGATGTGCGCGCCGTGTTCCAGGCTGGCCATCTGCGGGCGCATGGTGGTGCCGCCGCACAGCGAGAGCACCTTGATGTTGTCTTCGAAGCGCGCCAGTCGGCGGATTTCCTGCGTCACCTGCTCGGCCAGCTCGCGCGTCGGGCACAGCACCATGGCCTGCACCGCGAACCAGCGCGGGTTGAGGTTGGTCAGCAGGGCCAAGGCAAAAGCCGCCGTCTTGCCGCTGCCGGTCTTGGCCTGCGCAATCAGGTCGTGGCCGGCCAGCGTGATCGGCAGGCTGGCCGCCTGGATCGGCGTCATCGTGTGGTATTCGAGCTGGTTGAGTGCGGCGCGGATGCTAGGCGACAGCGACAGCTCGTCGAAACTGCGCCCCCCCGCCGGGGTAGTGTCGGTAGCAGCAGGGGAAGTGTTATCGCTCATGGATCAACCGCGCCGGCGCGCCGGTGCCGGCTTACGTTGCCGCTGCCCCGGACGCGGCTTGGGTTCCTCAGGCTTCGGCTTGGGCACCAGCAGGTTCTTGCCGGCGCCCTGACCGGCAGTCCGGTACGCGTGGATGGCGGCGCTGAGTTGCCAGGCCACCAACTCGACGGGGGCTTGCTCGCCTTCCGGCTGGTAGGCTGCCAGCTTGGCCTTGATCGTGAAAATGCGCTCATCCGCCTCGACCATTTTCTTCGGCAGATCAGCCACCATCGCCAATGCCGGCGGCGTCAGCGCGATGCCGCCCTCGACGGCGCTGATCAAGCCGTTCCGCCCCAGTCGGGCAAAGGCCTCGACCAGTTTCTGCTCGGCGGGAATGGCGCCCTGGATCAGGTCGGCGGCGGCCATGATCTCGGCCAGTTCGGCCGGCCGCCGCTTCGAGGACAGCGCCGTGGCTAGGAGAAGGAGTGCATCAACATCGTGGACCGGGTGCATGGGATAACCTTTGAAGACCTGCAGGAGAAACGGGGCATCCGCCTGAAAACTGCCGCAGACGCCCTTACAAGGACGAGAGTGTACGGGTTTGCCGGGCAAAACCAAGCTTTTGCCGCGCATTTAGCCGGACCCGGCGACAGATTGGCCGCTTAAAAATGCCTTTGCAGCGCCGCAATCTCGTAAACTTGCGCTTTCTCGACACCCGGAGGAGCCCACCATGAGCATCCGACAACTCCTGCGCATGGGCGACCCGCGCCTGCTGGAAATCGCCCTGCCGGTCACCGCCTTCAACACACCGGAACTGCATGAACTGATCGCCGACATGTTTGACACCATGGCCGCCGCCGACGGTGTCGGCCTTGCCGCGCCGCAAATTGGCGTCGGGCTGCAAGTCGTGATCTTCGGTTTCGAATCGAGCGCACGCTACCCCGACGCGGATGCCGTGCCACAGACCATCCTGATCAACCCGACGATCACCCCCCTCGGCGACGAAGAGGAGGCCGGCTGGGAGGGTTGCCTGTCGGTGCCCGGCCTGCGCGGCGAGGTGCCGCGCTTCACCGGGATTCGCTATCAGGGCTTTGACCCGCAGGGAAAACCGATCGACCGCCGCGTCAGCGGTTTTCACGCCCGCGTCGTGCAGCACGAGTGCGACCACCTGATCGGCACGCTCTACCCGATGCGCATACGCGACTTCACGCGCTTTGGTTATACCGATGTACTCTTTCCAGAATCTGCTTCGGCGCCGCGCGCCGAATGACCCCAGGAGATACCTTTGTCCGACCTGCTACCCGCCATCGAAATCGAGACCGGCAACAACCCGCGCCATGCCGTGATCTGGCTGCACGGCCTCGGGGCCGATGGCTCGGATTTCGTCCCTGTCGTGCCGGAACTCGGCCTGGAAGATTTGCCTGGCATCCGCTTTGTCTTTCCGCACGCACCCAGCATCCCCGTCACATGCAACGGTGGCTATGTCATGCCGGCGTGGTACGACATCATCTCGCTTGAACCCGGCAGCCGCCGCGTGGACGAAGCCGGCATCCTGCATTCACGCGAGGCCTTGCGCGCACTTATCGCCCGCGAAAATCAGCGCGGCATTCCGGCGGAGCGAATCTTCCTTGCCGGTTTCTCGCAGGGCGGTGCCGTCGCCTACACCACGGCGCTGACCCACCCGGAGAAGCTCGCCGGTCTGATCGCCCTCTCAACCTACCTACCCACCCCGCAAATCGTCAGCGACGAAGCCAGTGCGGCCAACCGCGACCTGCCCATCTTCGCGGCCCACGGCACCGCCGACGATATCGTCTCGCCGGCACTCGGCCTGGCAGCCCGCGATTTCCTGATCCGCAACGGCTACCGGCCGGAGTGGCATGAATACCCGATGCCGCACTCCGTGTGCATCGAAGAGATCGTGGATATCGGTCGCTGGCTCTGCGCCCGCCTGAGTGCCTGAGATGAACGACACGGCACACGCCATCGACCGGAGCGCACTGCAAGCCGCAGAATTGCCGACCTACCCGGGCATCACCCTGGCCGATATCACGCTGGTCAGCAACGCCGCGTTGGCAGAAGCGGCCCAGGCCGCCTTGATGGCCGCGGACGCCGTCGGGTTCGACACCGAGTCAAAGCCAACCTTCAACAAGGGGGAAGTGTCGACGGGGCCACACCTGGTACAGCTCGCCACTGACACGCATGCCTGGCTGTTCCCGACCTCGCTGGCGGCGGGCGTTACCGCGCTCAAGGCGGTGCTCGAGTCACCGCAGGTCAGGAAGATCGGCTTCGGCCTCGGCAACGACCGCAGCGCCCTGCAAACGCGCCTCGGCATTTCACTGAGCGACGTCCTCGACCTTGGCGAAATACTGCGCGGCCCCGGGCATCGCGGCACCGTCGGCGCCAAGATGGCGGTTGCCCACTTCTTCGGCCAGCGACTGCAGAAATCGAAGAAGATCGGCACCAGCAACTGGGCCACCCCGCGCCTCTCGGAACGGCAGATGCTCTACGCGGCCAACGATGCGCATGTGGCGCTGCGCATCTATCGCGAGTGGAAGAAAACCGGGGAAGCGCCGCCTGGAGACAGCACGTCTTCAATGATCGATGCTGACGGAGTATCGTTGAGCCGTTGCAGCCAGAATACCGAGGCACCCCATGAGCCATAAGCACCGCAACGTCCTGCAGGCCATCTACCACGACCCGGTAAGCGCCAATATCCAGTGGCGGGAAGTGGAATCGCTGCTGCACCACCTTGGCGCCGAGATCGAGCCCAGCCATGGCGCTCGCTTCCGCATCGTGCTCAACCGCCGCGAGTTTTTCCTGCACCACCCGCACCACAGCAACGAATTTTCCAAGCAAGAGGTGAAGCACCTGCGGGAGTGCCTGGCGAGCGCGGGCGTAAGTTTGTCCAGTTACGACGAAGACAAGGCGTAGGAGCGCCAGACCTTTTTCATAGGCCTCCGGCGAGCAGATTCATGATTCTCCCGGACAAGTTTCCGGACCAAGATCGTACTGGCGCATAAAACGCTGGTCGATCCAGTCCTTCCATTTCCAGACCCAGCGCCCCCTGGCCGACAGCGGCCCCCAGGACAGGATGGCTTCTCTTGGCCCGGTGGCCAGCAGATAGAGGCTGCGTTTCTGCGGAACATAGCTGAGCGGTGCCTCCCCGTGGATCGCTCGCTGCAGGTTGGCGGCCAGCACCGGGCCAGCACGCACGGCATAGACACCGGATTTGGCGTGCGGCGCATCGACACGGGTAGCGACATCTCCGGCAGCAAAAACCGCTGCATGCGAAACACTCTGCTGCCCATCACCGACGGCGATGAAGCCGTCCGTTGCCAGTGCCAGCCCGGACGCGGCCAGCCATTCGGCAGGCTTGACGCCCGTCGCTGCGATAACGCTGTCTGCTGCAATGATTCGGCCATCGGCGAGCTGGACGCCCTCTGGGCACCCCACCGCCCGCCCGGCATAAACGACGACGCCTTGGCGGGCAAGACTTTTCGTGACGGAACTGACGATTCCTTTGCCGTGTCCCGGCAGCAAGTCCGATCCGCTGATCAGGGAGACGATGGCATTGGCCGCGCCGATTTCCTGCGCCAGGCGATAGCGTGCGGCCAGCGCAAGCTCCACGCCGGCGGCGCCGCCCCCGACGACAAGCAGATGCGCACGTCCCTTTGCTTTTGCCGCCGCCAACGCCCCTGTCCAGGCCGCCACGAACGCTTCGAGCGGGCGGATCGGCAGAAACCGGGCGTCCGTTGCAGCGAGGCTGTCGGTATCAATCGCGGCGCCCGTGTCGAGCGAGAGCACATCGTACGCAAGCGTCCCCGACCGGGCCGTGACGATTTC
Source organism: Candidatus Proximibacter danicus (assembly GCA_016710885.1). Classification (GTDB taxonomy): domain Bacteria; phylum Pseudomonadota; class Gammaproteobacteria; order Burkholderiales; family Rhodocyclaceae; genus Proximibacter; species Proximibacter danicus. Next base: position 83,309 of record JADJUC010000007.1, on the reverse strand, counting down.
TCGCTTCCCGGCATCCAGCCCAAGCACGCTGTCCTGAATGAAGCGCACTCCTGCTGCATGCGCCAGGGGCAACAGATCCGCCGCGCACTGTGCCAGCCGGTAGTGCCCGGCCATCCAGCCGGGAACCATGCCTGAATAGATCTGGCGGTCATGCGGCGAGATGAGGATGACTTCAACCCCGGGCCAGCGCTTGCGAACGAGCGATTTCAGCACGTTCAGGTGGGCATGCCCGGCGCCGGACAGCACAAGGCGTTTCATCATGTGCCAACCACCGACGGCATGGCCGCACCGGCCTCGGGAAACTGCGCGCAAAGCCGTTCGTAATCGGCCTTCAGGTCAACGTCCCACAGGGGATCGAGCTCCGTCCATTGCCATTGCAGATCACGCAACCGCTCACGCGTCTGGGCCATGACCCGCGCCGAGCCCCAGTCGATACGATCAAACGGGAGGTACGACACCTGGCGCATGCCGACCAGCACATAGCCGCCGTCTTCTGCCGGAATGACGATGGCGTCGCCCTGTGCCTGCAATTGTCCTGCAGCCTGCTGCAGCACTTGCGGCGTCAGCACCGGACAGTCGGTTCCGATGATCAGCGTTCCCGCCGGCGTTGGCGAACACTGGAGCGCCGTGTGCATGCGCTCGCCGAGATCACCATTGGGCTGCGCTTCAAGCCGGACAGCGCCGAAAGCCCGGCAAACCGAAAAATCGGGATGGCGGGTATCGGGGGCGCACCACAGCGTAACTGGCCCCACGTCGGCGACCAAGGCCGCAGTGACCGTACGCTGCAGCAGCCAACGCTGCAGTGCGGCCGCACCCTCGGCACCAAGATGCGGAATCAGGCGCGTCTTCGCCAGCCCGGGGATGGGTGCCTTGGCCATGATGGCGATGCCGGTGCGCGACATCGGGTCAGTGCTGTGCACCATAGCCGTATACCTGTGCGAGTTTGTCGGGGTTGGCGCCGAGACTGAAGCGCAATCGCAGCCACCACATCATCAGAATGGTGCGCAGCAACCCATGTTTTTCCCAACGCCGACCGGAGGTAATCACCCGGCTGTGCAGACAGGCGGGACTCGCCCGCTTGCACATCGTTTGCGAAAAGACGATGTCTTCCATCAGCGGAATGGCCGCAAATCCACCGCATTGCTCAAAGGCCTCGCGCGTCACGAATATCGCCTGGTCGCCAGTGGCAATACCGGTCAGCCGCGAACGCCAGTTCATCATGAAGGCGACCATGCCGAGGCCACGCAATTTGCCGGCAATCTCGACATCGAAGCGCCCCCAGCAGGCTCCCTTCCCGATCGCGCTGCTGATCAGCGAAACAGCCTCTGGCGGAAGCCTTGTGTCCGCATGCAGAAAGAGAAGGATCTCGCCACGGGCCACTGCCGCCGCGGCATTCATCTGGCGCCCCCGACCTGCTGGAGAAATGACAAGCAGATCTGCCAGTGCTTTCCGCAAGCGCCGACGTGCCGTCGGTGCTGCCGCCATCGACCACAACGATCTCTGCCCCCACCGCGCGGAAGCCCTGCAACTGCTCAAGTGACTGAACAATGCCGGCGGCTTCGTTGAGCACCGGCACGATGATCGATACCTTGCGAGGATTCATGCTTCGGGGAGTCTCTGCAGTCATTTTGATGGGGCGGCGGCCGGTGGAGTTTCTTGCAGACTACGCTCGTCTGGCGAGCGCGGGCACGCATCCGGTTTATCGACAAACCGGAAATCGGCAAATCCAGCATGCGCTTCTTCGCCCGTGTTGTCGGTGTCGGAAGCAATCGCCAGACCGCGCAGACGGCCATCGAGCTTGCCGAAGGCACGGTGAAAATCGTCCTGCACATTGCGCGTTTCCTGCACCCACTGCCCGGCCTTTCCGGCGCCGGAGCGCACGACGATCATCCGGGCGCGGTCGGTATAGGCGTTGTCCTGCAGCGTGTCGATCGGCTGCCGGTTATCCCAGATGTAGTTCAGGGCCGCGTCGGGCACGTGGTCACCGTAGAGGGTGCGCGCCAGACCAAGCTTCGTTCGTGTGCCGAAACTCAGCTGATCCGAGGGAACCTCGAAGGTCAGATAGACGCGAGCGGCGTAGTCGTCGCCGGATTTCCGGGTCATGTCAGCCGAAGCCAGTGGCGCGTCGATCCGCCATTGCCAGCAGAGAATGGGCGTCGCCTTCAGGTCGATCTCAAGCGTTCTACCCAGGAGTGCCATGCTCTTCTTTGCGTGTGCCTCAACAGCGACGACGCCATCCCAGGTGCGCAGCCGGTACTGTGTTGCCGGCACCCGTTGATCAAGATGTTCGAGTTTCCACCCGCGCGGCAACTCGCCTTCACTGGCGTCGAATTTCCCGACCCATTGTTCGGCAGCCAGGAGCGGCCCCGGCAGGAGTACCCCTGGCAGGATTAGCGCAATGAAAATCGGCAGCGGAACTTTCATCGTTCAGCCCCGGCGCCAGGTGTGAAAGCGTTCGACCCACGCAAGCAGCTGTTGCGGCGCATGTGCCTTCTTCCAGTTGCCGGCGACGTATTTGTTGGCTTCCGCCAGGGTCGGGTAGATATGGATGGTGCCAAGGATCTTGTTCAATCCGATGCCCTGTTTCATGGCCAGCACATATTCTGCGATCAGGTCGCCTGCGTGCTCGCCGACGATGGTCACGCCCAGGATTCTGTCCTTGCCCGGCACGGTGAGGACTTTAATGAAGCCGTGCGCCTCGCTGTCGGCAATGGCACGATCAAGGTCGTCGATGCCGTAGCGGGTCACTTCGTACGGGACATTTTTCTCCTTGGCTTCCAGCTCGTTCAGCCCCACCCGGGCAACTTCCGGCTCGACGAAGGTGGCCCAGGGAATGACCGCATAATCCGCCTTGAATTTTTTCAGCGGATCGAACAGCGCATTCACCGCCGCATACCAGGCCTGATGGGCCGCGGTGTGGGTGAACTGGAAGGGCCCGGCGACATCCCCGGCGGCGTAGATATTCGGGTAGCGGGTTTGCAGGAATTCGTTGGTTTCCACGGTGCGCGCGGTCGGGATATCCAGTTCTTCCAGGCCGAAGCCCTTGAGGTTGGCGGCACGGCCGACGGCGACCAGCACGGCATCGAAAGGAATGCGCACCTCCTGCTCTTCATGCTCGGCGATCAGGATTTTCTCGCCGTGCTCGATGACAAATTCCCTGGCCCGATGCCTGAGCAGCACCGACACGCCTTCGCTGCGGAAACGCTGGGCCACCAGTGCCGAGACTTCGGGGTCTTCACGCATCATGATGCGTTCCGCCTGCTCGACCTGCGTCACCTGGGCGCCCAGCCGGGAAAAGGCTTGCGTCATCTCCGCGCCAATCGGGCCGCCGCCGAGCACGATCAGGCGCTTTGGCAACTCGCGCAGTTCCCAGACGTTGTCCGAGGTCAGATAGCCGACCTCCTCGATACCCGGGATCGGTGGCACGAAAGGGCGTGCGCCGGTGGCAATGACGATGCTGCGCGTCGTCAGTCGCTGTGTGCTGCCGTCTTCGCGGGTGATGTCGACTTCCCAAGGCGAAACAATTTTTGCGCGGCCCTGCACGACATCGACACCAAGGCCCGAATAGCGCTCGGCCGAGTCATGCGGCTCGATGGCCTTGATGACCGACTGGACACGCGCCATCACCTCGGCGAACTCGAATCTGGCCTCGGCAGACTGCATGCCAAACTCCTTTGCCCGGGCAAGGTGCGATAGAAACTTGGCGGAGCGGATCAGGGCTTTTGACGGCACGCAACCGGTGTTCAGGCAATCGCCCCCTAGCTTGTGCTTCTCGACCAGGGTTACCTTGGCCTTGACCGCTGCGGCGATATACGAAGTGACCAGGCCGGCACTGCCACCGCCGATCACCACCAGATTCCGCTCGAAGCGTGCCGGCTTTTTCCAGCCGGCGAAAACCTTGTTGGCGTGAACCGTCTCGACAATCTTCCGGGCAATCAACGGGAACACGCCGAGCAGGGCAAACGAGCCGAGCAAGCCCGGCGACAGGATTCCAGAGAGCGACTCCAGCCGGGCAAGCTGGGTGCCGGCATTCACATAAACGAGGGTGCCGGCCAGCATGCCGATCTGACTGACCCAGAAGTAGGTGCGCGCCTTCATCGCGGTCAGCCCGAAAAGCAGATTCACCAGAAAGAACGGAAACACCGGCACCAGGCGAAGCGTGAAGAGATAGAAGGCGCCTTCACGATTCACGCCCTCGTCAATGGCGGTGAGACGTTGACCAAAACGTTGCGTCACCCAGTCGCGGAGCAGGAAACGGGACATCAGGAACGCTGCGGTCGCGCCGATCGTGGAGGCAAACGAGACGATGACGGTCCCCCAGAACAAGCCGAAGATGGCGCCCCCAGCCAGTGTCAGCAAGGCAGCCCCGGGGATCGACAAGGCGGTAGCTATTACGTAGAGGCTTAAATAGATGGCGATTGTCAGCACCGGGTTATGCGCCCAGGCCGAAGCGATCGCCGACTGTTGCGCCTTCAAGGCCTGCAGGCTCAGATACTGGCCAAGATCCAGCGCGAAGTAGACGCCTATGACTACGCCAACCAAGGCCAGCAATGCCAGCTTCTTTTTGTTCATGCGCCCTCCCGATTCGGAACCGCCTGATGGCGGCTCAATGTCGCGCTTGTTGCGTGGTCGCCAACGCCGGTGCTTCCTTACCGATCAATCGACGTATCAATCGACAAACCCGTGCTCGGGCACCATGCCCGCAAGCTTCAACAGCAGCCGCAGTTGTCGTCTGCGCTCCAGGCAGTTTGCTCGGCATTGCCGAAAGGCAAGGCGCTGCCGCAGCCGGCGAAGATGCCGAAGTGCCGCGACGTGTCACCAATAAACGTGAAGTGCTGCGCAAAGCGGCTCTCGGCGAGCATGCGCGCCGTGTTGCCACACACCGCGAAGGTTCGCCCGGTTTCGATGCGATGGTGCTTGTCGAGGACGAACTCGTGGGGCTGTTCCGGCAGCGTGCCCTGGTAAATGACGGCCTGGCCATGGTCTTCGCAGGCGGGTTCCAGGCCTGCCAGCTTGAACAACCGGTAGGTGGCGGAGAAAAAATTCAACCTGCCGACGCGGGGCAGCAGCGCGGGGTCGGTAATCAACAGCGGACGATCCTCAACGAGGCGCGGGTCAGCAAAGCCGACGTGCCGGGCGAGGTTCTGGAAATCGTTCCAGTACAGTGCGCCACCCAGGCATTCGCCGTAGAGCACCGGGTCGTTGCGCACCGCTGCGGGAACGCGGCGATCAGCGTACACGTCGGAAAAGTAGAACTCGCCGCCCGGCTTCAGCAAGCGGAAGACACCGCGCAGCACGGCTTCCTTGTCCGGCGAGAGGTTCACCACGCAGTTCGAGACGATCACGTCGAAGCTGCCTTCTTCAAGACCAAGTTCATCAAGGCGCTCGATGTAGCCGTGGAGGAAGCGGACGTTGCCGTAACCGAAGGCGTCCTTGTGGAAAGCCCGGTGCCGCTCGGCAACTTCCAGTTGTTCCTCGGTCATGTCTACACCGATCACCTCGCCCCGCTCGCCGACCAGTTGCGCCAGCGCATAGACGTCGCGCCCGGAGCCGCTGCCAAGGTCGAGAACACGACAGCCGGCAAGCGCCGTGGGGCAAACAAGGCCACAGCCGTAGTAGCGGGAAAGCACCTCCGGGTGGATGCGGGAAAGCAACGGCTTCAGCCAGCCGGGAACGCTGGAGGCGTCGCAGCAGGCGGAAGTCTTGAGGTCGTCGGAGGACTGCAGCTGGCGACCGTAATAATCCTTGACGATTTCATGCATGTTGCGGCTCCTGAATGTTGTTTACAGTTTGGCTACTGGCGTGGCTATCCGTTTTCTCCGGCACGAAGGCCCCGCCACAACTGCTGCCCTGGCCGGCCGTGCAGCCGTAGCAGTGGTCGGCCACCCGGATCGGGCGATCGTTCAGATCGAGGTCGAGCAGATCGGAAAGGTGTATCGGCGTGGCGGCCGCGCCGCCCAAGGGCAAGCCGAGCATCTGGTTGAAGTCGCAGTCGAACACGTAGCCCTGCCAGCTCACCGAAATCAGCGAGCGACACATGACGCCATCGAGGTTGGCCGGCTGATAGGCGCCACGGAGGAGATTCATGTAGTCGTGAAATTCATTGCGCGAAAGCAGCTGGCTGCCAAAGCGCTGGATCGGCATGTTGGCAAGGGCGAACAGCTGATTGAAGACGATGCCGTAGCGGGCGGACAGCTGCGCCTTGTAGGCTGTTTCAAGCTTGCCTTGATCCGGCGGCAGGCTCGCACCGAGCGGGTTGTAGACCAGATTCAGGATCAGGCCACTTCCCGGCAGGCCGTAGCCGAGGGCGTTCAGCTTTCGCAGCCCGTCCAGGCTGCCCTGAAAGCTGCCGTCGCCACGCTGGGCGTCGACGTTTTCTTCGAGATAACAAGGCAAGGAGGCGGTGATTTCAACACGCTGCTCGGCAATGAAATCCGCCAGAGACTCGTAACCCGGCTCGCTCAGGATGGTCAGGTTGCAACGGTCGATGACGCGCAAACCCAGTGCCCGGGCCTCGCGCACCAGACGGCGAAAATGGGGATTCATTTCCGGCGCCCCGCCGGTCAGGTCGATGACGCTGATTCCTTTGCGGCGTGAAAATTCGAGCAGGGATACCATCGTCTCCCAGGACATTTCCTCGGTGCGCTTCGGGCTGGCGGCAACGTGGCAATGGAAACAGGATTGATTGCAACGGTAGCCGAGGTTGGCCTGCAGGGTTTCCAGTTTGCCGCGCTTGATGGCCGGGAAATCGGTTTTTACCAGCAGGGGAAAGGTATCTCGCATCGAATTCTTCTCCGTCGAATGCTTTTGATTTGCTTTGGATTGCTTTTGAATGCTTTGGTTTTGCCTGTTAGTCGTTGGCCGAACAGATTTCTTACACGCCGGCGCTAAATATTCTTTTGGGCTACCGCCGAACACCCTATGGCTTAATGCATCAAAGGGCAAATTCGAGGCTGGCGAACGTTTCAAACGCACCGCCCAGCCGCTTTGATTGACATACAATCTAACAATCGTTAGATTGTATTCATGAAACAGAATCTGACCCCAACCCGATCCCACCTCTACGAACACGTCGCCCGCATCGGCAAGGCCTTGTCCAGCCCGAAGCGCCTTGAATTGATCGAACTGCTGGCGCAGGGCGAACTTACGGTCGACGTCCTTGCGCAGCGTAGCGGCATGGATATTCGCCTGACCAGTGCCCACCTGCGGGCGCTGCGTGAAGCGCGGCTGGTCGAAACGCGCCGCGACGGCAAATTCATCCATTACCGCTTGAGCGGGCAGGATGTTGCCGAACTCTGGATGAACTTGCGCGAAACGGCCGAAGAACACCTGGTGGAGTTGCGCGTTGCGCTTGAACAGATGGCCATGGAGCCCGATGCGCTGTCATCGGAGAACCGGGAATCGCTGCTCGAAAAGGCGCGCAATGGCGACATCGTGGTCATCGACGTACGCCCCGGCGACGAGTTCGATTCCGGTCATCTGCCGCATGCGCGCTCGATCCCCCTCGGCGAGCTGGAACAGCGCATCGCCGACCTGCCGGCCGGTAAGAAAATCGTCGCCTATTGCCGCGGCCCCTTCTGCCTCATGTCGGACGAAGCTGTCCGTCTGCTACGGGCGCGCGGTTTCACCGCGCACAAGATCAAAGACGGTGTCGCCGAATGGTTAAAGCGCGGCATGCCGGTCGAACGCTGAAATTCTCATCGCACAGGGAGAAACTTCATGACCACGCTTTTCATCCTCAACGACGCCCCCTACGGCAGCGAGCGCAGCTACAACGCCTTGCGCCTTGCCCGGGCGCTGAGCAAGCGCAAAGGTGAGCACGTTCGCGTTTTTCTGATGGGCGACGCCGTCGCTTGCGCCAAAGCGGGGCAAAAAGTGCCTGAGGGTTATTACAACGCCGGCGACATGGTGCGAATGGTCGGTGGCGAAGTCGCCTTGTGCGGCACGTGCCTGGATGCGCGCGGCATCGGCGCCGAGGAGATTGTTGCCGGCGCCCATCGCGGCTCGCTCGACGAGCTGGCGGCATGGACGGCGGAAGCCGAGAAAGTATTGATTTTCTGATTTGGTGATTACGAACAAGGGAGACAAAACAATGAGCAGCGCATCGAAGCATCTGGCCACGCGCGCCATCCACGGCACCTCGCAAAAAGACGCGCACGGCAGCCCGCACACGCCGATTTACAACACGACAACGTTCGCCTTTCCCTCAACCGCCGAGCTGCTCGATGTTGTCGATGGAAAGAAGGCCGGCAGCCTGTACACCCGCTACGGCCTCAACCCCAGCATTTTCGCGCTGGAAGAAACCCTGGCAGGGCTGGAGAGTGCCGAAATGGCGTGGGCCTTCTGCTCCGGCATGGCGGCCGAGACAGCGCTGTTCCTGACCCACGGACGTGAAGGCATCGTCTGCATCGGCGATGCCTACGGCGGCACGCTCGAATTGCTGTCCAGCCAGTTGCCGCTGCTCGGCATCAAGACACACTGCATTCTCGGCAACGAGATCGACCGACTCGACCCATTGCTCGCTGAAGGCGCACGGCTGGTCTTCTTCGAGACACCGACCAATCCGACGCTGGAGCTGTTGGACATTCGCGCCATCTCGCTTGTTGCGCACAAATACGGGGCCAAGGTCGCTGTGGACAACACCTTCGCCTCGCCGGTCAACCAGCAACCGCTGGCGCTCGGCGCCGATTTCGTCGTGCACAGCGCCACCAAATATCTCGGCGGCCATAGCGATCTCACCGCTGGCGCACTGATGGGCAGCAAGGCCGATCTGATGCCGGTGTGGAACTGGCGCAAGAACCTCGGCTCGATGATCGCCCCGGAGACGGCCTCCCTGCTGTCGCGCAGCCTGCGCACGCTGGTGGTACGCGTTCGCCAGCAAAACGCCGCCGCCCAGATCGTCGCTGAAGCAATGGAGCGCCACCCCGGCATTGCCCGCGTTTACTATCCGGGGCTACCCGATTTCCCCGGTCACGCGCTGGCGTGCACGCAGATGCACGGCTTCGGCGGCATGCTCAGCATCGAGGTGAAAGGCAGTGGCGCCGATGCCACGCGCGTTGCCGATCGCCTGCGTCTTTTTGCCCTGGCCCCCAGCCTGGGTGGTGCCGAGAGTCTGGTGACGCAACCGTGCACGACAACCCATCACGGTCTGGCGCCGGAGGAGCGCTTGCGCCGTGGGATCCCGGATACGATGCTGCGTCTGTCGATCGGCCTGGAAGACCCGGCGGACCTGATTGCCGATCTGGAACAGGCACTGGAACGATGAAAGGGAGAGACAGCGGCATGCCGGAAGAGGCGTACTGGGCGACATTTTTCGACCCCGAAACCGCGCTCGACCGATTGATCCCCAGCGATGCGCGTGGCGGCCATGCCGTTGAATTCGGTTGTGGCTATGGCACCTTCACGCTAGCGGCGGCACGCAGCATCACCGGCCGGGTCACCGCGCTCAACATCGAACCCGAGATGGTTGCGACGGTCCGGCAGAAGGCGCAAGCCGAGCAACTGAAAAACATCGACGCGGTCATTCGCGACTTCGTGAGCGATGGCACCGGTCTGCCGGATGCCTCGCAGCAACACGCGATGATCTTCAACCCGTTGCATCTGGAGGACCCCGTCGGCTTGCTGCGTGAAGCGTGGCGGGTGCTGGAGGAAAATGGCCGCCTTTCGGTCATCCATTGGCGCAGCGATATCCCGACGCCACGCGGCCCGTCGCTGGACATTCGCCCGTCGCCCAACCAATGCCGATCATGGATGGAGCAAGCGGGCTTTCGCCTGGTCAAGCCGGTGGCGCTGGACGCCTGCTGCCCGTATCACTTTGGCTTGGTCGCGCAGCGCTGACGCCGTCTCAGAACTTGTAGAAGTTCGCATTCAACCAGGCCGTGATGTCTTCCACTTCCTGATCGTTCAACGCCGGCGCGTAGTAAGTCCCCCAGCGTTTGACATCCTTGCGCAAAGCCTTGAGCGAGGTGATCTTGCGCTTGTCCGGCGCGTAGACGCCGGTGCCATGGCAATCCAGGCATTTCTTGTGCAGCACTTCGCCGCGGGCGACATCGCCGGTGAGGGCATGCACAGGTGTTACGGCCATCCAGAGTGGCAGCAGGCAGAGCAGCAGTCGGTTCATCGCTCACTCCCCTGGCCGCGCACGAGGCCTTTTTCGTCGAGGTGCTTGCCGCGCTGCTGGGCGCGTTTTTGCAGTTGCTGGCGATGGCGGTGGCGATACTGGCCGCGGGCTTCGTCAGTCGGTGCCTGCTGCAGGCCCTGGCGATAGGCGTCGCGCTCATTTGGCGTCATCAGTTCGGCGCCGTAGATGTATTCGCGGGGGACCTCTTCGGCATTGGCGGGTGGTGTGCCGAGGATCAATACCAGGATGGCGGTTGCGGCCAAGGCGAATGAGGATCGGCGCACGGGCTGTTTCTTGATTCTCGTTTTCATGATCAGGCTCCCGCTTTCCAGAAAGACTTGAGGACGCTGGCGGCGCTGCCATCCGAGAGTGCGCTGCCGTCCGGGCTAAGCTTCACCATCAACGTTTCCCACGTGCGCGTATCGATCTGGCCACAGGCCATCGCCCAGTCGGCAAACTCGCGCGGCAATCCGGTTTCGTCAACGATGGGGGTGACCATGTGATGCCGAGGGTCGGACTGGATCGCCGCGTAGATGTTGCGCACGTCGTCCGCGGGCCCTTGCAGTAGCTGCATGAAGTTGCCGTCGTGGTAAAGCAGGACGCCAGTGACGCCATGGCTGGCGTTATTCTCACGCGCCTGCTTGAGCAGCGCCGCCAGCCCCTCTTCAGACATTGGATGCGTTGCCGCGCTGACATAAACAATCGTCAGCACTGCTTGATCTGCGGATGAATGGACCACCATTTCGTCTCTCTTGCGAATCGATGGCGTCGATTCTACGCGGCCCGGGCGGTTCGGGCGGGAGCCTTACTGCGCCACGCAGACCACCAGACCACGCCGCCCGCGCTTGAGGAGCCGGGCCAGGGTACGTTCTGCGTCGGCATGGCTGCCACAGGCATGGTCGGGAAAGGTGTTGCACGCGGCCCAGCGGCCATCGGGCAAAGGCACGGCCGCCACCGGCCGCCCGACATCGACTTCGGCAAGGATGGCGCCACCGGTCTGCCCCCAACCAGCCACCAGCAGGTTCATCACTTCGCCGCGCGGAATGTCGAGCGAGGCTAACGCATCGATCGCGGCTTCGTGTTCGGAACGAATAATGGCGGGAAAGTAGCGGAACTTGGCAGACATGCCGCGTTTTTACTTGCATCTGCCGGTGGACACAAGACTACAACAGACAAAAACAGTCGAAATCGGGCACAATCGCCGTTCCAATTTCTGATTGAACCATGCAATTCGACCTGATCATCGTCGGCGGCGGACTCGCCGGCCTTTCTCTGGCCTGCGCCCTGCGTGACACTCCGCTTCGCGTCGCCCTCATCGAGCAGCGCCCACCGCGCCGGCCAGAGGGTTGGGATGCCCGCGTCTACGCCATCAGCCCGGCCAACGCTGCATTTCTGCAGCAGATCGGCGCGTGGAAACACCTTGATTCGCAGCGCATCCAGCCCATCAGCGCCATGGAAGTTTACGGCGATGCTGGCGCCCGCCTCGATTTTTCAGCCTACGACACCGGCGTCTCCGAACTCGGCTTCATCCTCGAATCCTCGCTGATGGCTTGCGAACTCTGGGAAAACGTCAAACGCCAGGGCAATTTGACGCTCATCTCCCCCGGATCACCGCAACGCGTCGAAATACGCGAAGATGCGGCGATTGTCGGGCTGGCCGATGGCAACACGCTTTCCGGCCGGCTGCTGGTTGCTGCCGATGGCCGCGACTCCTGGCTACGCCGCAGTTGTGGGCTCACAGCTTTCGACACCCCCTATAACGAGAAGGGGGTTGTCGCCAATTTCGTCTGCGAAAAACCGCACCGTGGCCGCGCCTATCAGTGGTTCAGCGATGAAGGCGTGCTGGCCTGGCTGCCACTGCCGGACAAGCGCATCTCGATTGTCTGGTCGGCGCCCGATGAACTCGCCGATCAGCTGACTGCCCTGCCTCCAGAAGAATTGTGTGACCGGGTTGCCGCGGCTGGCGGATACAAACTCGGCAAGCTTTCGCCCCTCACCCCGGCGGCGGCTTTCCCGCTACGACTGATGCGGGTACCGAAAGTTGTGGCACCGCGCGTTGCGCTCATCGGCGATGCGGCCCACGGCATCCATCCACTGTCCGGACACGGCATCAACCTGGGATACCAGGATGCTCGCGCCCTGGCGGAAACGCTTGCGGCCTGCCAGCCCTGGCACGACATCGGCCACCTGAACATCCTTGAACGTTACCAGCGTGCCCGCAAAGAGGAAGTGCTGCTGCTACAGACATCGACCCACGCGCTGCGCCGTCTGTTCAAGACCGACCTGCCGGGGCTGAAGCCGTTGCGCAATCTGGGAATGAACCTGACCAACGGTTTCCCACTCTTAAAGAACAAGCTCGCCCGCTATGCACTGGGCACCCTTTAACCTTGACGCCCTGTGCCACCCCAATCACCCGAATCACCCCATCCCCCATGGAGAACCGCATGCTTAAAAAACTGCTGCCGGCACTGATCGGCGCCACGCTCGCAACCGCCGCGCTTGCCGACGAAGCTTCGGTGAAGAAAAACTTCGAAGCGAAATTCAATACCAAGGCAGAGAGCGTCACCAAGGCCGGCTATCTCGGCCTCTACGAAATTTATGCCGACGGCCAGATTCTCTACGGGGATGAAAAGGGCAGCGCCTTCATCGTCGGCCCGCTGATCGACGGCAAGTCGATGAAGAACGTGACGCAGGAGCGCATCAACAAGCTGACGGCAATCAAGTGGAACGACCTGCCGCTCGGCCAGGCAGTGAAACAGGTGCGCGGCGACGGCAAGCGCGTGATGGCATCGTTCGAAGATCCAAACTGCGGCTATTGCAAGCGGCTGGCCAAGGAGCTTCTGAAGCTCGAGAACGTCACCATCTACACCTTCCTGTACCCGATCCTGTCGCAGGACTCGGTGGATAAGTCGAAACAGATCTGGTGCGCGTCGGATCGCGCCAAGGCTTGGAACGACTGGATGGTAGACGGCAAGTCACCTGGCGGTAACGCGGACTGCGATACCAGTGCCGTGACCAAAAATCAGGAGTTCGGTCGCAAGCTGAACATCAGCGGCACGCCCACCCTGTTCTTTGCCGACGGCGAACGTATCCCGGGCGCCGTACCGCTGCAGAAAATCGAGGAAAAGCTGGCGCAGACGGCCGGCAAGTAACAAGAGGGATTTGCTGCGCGGAATGCTGAATGGTGAATACTGAATACGGCGCCTGCGGGCGCCGTATTGTTTTCTAGCGCTTGGAAAACTTGGCGGCGAGTTGATTCAGTTTGGCCGCATGCTGCTGCTCGGCTTTTTCCGCCGCCTTTGCAGCTCGCTCCGCTTCCGCTTGGGCGCGCTTCCGCTCGGCTTCCTTGCGAAAGCGCTCGCGCAGAGTGGTCGTGGCGTGCGCTCGGTGCTCTTCGGTGACTTCGGCGACGGCATTGCCTTCGAGATCGAAACGCTGGCTCGCCTTCTCCATCGTCTTGAGATAACGCAACGACGCCGTGTGCGTGCGCAAGGCAAGACGCAATGTTTTGCGATCGAGATCCGGCAGCACTGCATGCAATTGCTTGTCGACACCGATAGCCAGCGGCTGGCAATCGCGAAAAACGGTGAACTGTTCTTGCAACTGCTTGAGCAGGGCACGTGCGGATTGGATGGGGGAAGGCGCTGCAGGTTGCGACGAGACGGTCATTGCGTGAGGCAGAAGCATTTAAGAGAGTGGCAAGCGTACCACGGCCAGCCGCTTCCCGGCATTTTTGTGCCGCAGGCCATCGTGGCGAGGGCATTTTCCACGCTTCCGGGCTAGACTGGGCGAGGACAAATCCGGACGACAGCCCCATGAGCGATTGCAAAGAACCCCACGCCAGCAGCAAGCCATGCTCCGGCATCGGCATCCCGCGCCAGGGCGCCTTTGACCCGGCGGCTTTTGAACAGGCCGTTACCGACCTGCTGGCCGCCTGCGGCATTGCCCCGGACATGGCGCACATGGGCCGGACCGCACAACGGGTTCGGGAGCTATGGCAGAAGCGCCTGCTCGGCGGCTACGAGATGGACCCCGCCACCGCGCTGGGCGATGGTTTTGAGGATGTGCGCTCGGACATGGTGGTGATTCGCGGCATTGCCGTGCATGGCGTTTGCCCGCACCATCTGGTGCCCTTCCGTGGCGTGGCGCACGTCGCCTACATCCCCGGCGGGCGTCTGCACGGGTTTGGCCGCATCGCACGCATGGTAGATGCCATCGGCCACCGGTTCACTTACCAGGAATGGATGACCCGCGATATTGCCGACGCCCTCGTGGTACATGGCCGCGCCGCCGGCGGCGCCTGTGTGGTCGAGGCGGAACAACTTTGCCTGCTGCTGGGAGAGGACCGGCGCGGTGACGAGCGCGTGGTGACACAAGCCTTTGCCGGCAGCTTCACCGACTCCGATCAACTGCGCAGCGAATTCCTGCGCGCGATCGGCTGATCTTCGACCGGACTTCGGATTACTCGACCGTCACCGACTTGGCGAGGTTGCGCGGCTTGTCCACGTCGGTGCCCTTGACCAGTGCGACGTGGTACGAGAAGAGCTGCAGGGGTACGACATGCAGCAGCGCTGACAGCGCACCGTAGTGCTCCGGCAGACGCAACACGTGCACGCCTTCGGAAGCGCTGATTTCCGAATCGGCATCGGCAAATACGAACAGCTCGCCGCCGCGCGCCTTCACTTCCTGCAGGTTCGACTTCAGCTTTTCCAGCAAGGTGTCGTTCGGGGCCACGGCGATAACTGGCATCTCTTTGTCCACCAGCGCCAGCGGACCATGCTTCAACTCGCCCGCGGGATAAGCCTCGGCGTGGATGTAGGAGATTTCCTTGAGCTTGAGCGCGCCTTCCAGGGCAATCGGATAGTGCCGGCCGCGCCCGAGGAACAGGGCGTGCTGCTTGGCGGCGAACAGTTGCGCCCAGGCCTTGATCTCCGGTTCGAGTGCAAGCACCCGCTGCACGGCAGCCGGCACGTGGCGCAAGGCTTTCAGTTCTCGGACTTCGGTTTCCGCATCGAGGCGTCCGCGCAGTTTGGCCATGACCAGCGTCAGCAGGTACAGGGCGGCGAGTTGCGTGGTGAACGCCTTGGTCGAGGCAACCCCGATTTCGGGGCCGGCGCGGGTAATGAAGCGCAAGGCCGTTTCGCGCACCAGCGACGATTCCGGAACGTTGCAGATGGCCAGCGTGCGCGCCATGCCGAGAGACTTGGCATGCTGCAGTGCGGCCAGCGTATCGGCTGTTTCGCCGGACTGGGAAATGGTGACAACCAGCGTTGCCGGATCGGGCACGCTGTCGCGATAGCGATACTCGCTGGCGATTTCGACCGAACAGGGAATGCCGGCGATGGCTTCCAGCCAGTAGCGAGCAACCAGGCCGGCGTGCCAGCTGGTGCCGCAAGCCAGGATCAACACCTGCCGCGCACCGCCAAGCACGGATTCAGCCTCGGCACCGAACAGACCCGGCTGCAGGCTTTTGGCAGCGCCGACCATCTCCAGCGTATTGGCCAGCGCATCCGGCTGCTCGAAGATTTCCTTCTGCATGTAGTGATCGTAAATGCCGAGTTCGACCGCATCGGCAGAAAGCTGCGATTCGATGACCGCACGCTCAACGGGCGTGCCATCGACACGGCAGATACGTACGCCATTGCGACGGATTTCGGCGCAGTCGCCGTTTTCCAGATAGACCATGCGCCGAGTAACCTGCAGTAGTGCCGAGGCGTCAGACGCCGCATAGCAACCGTCATCGGCCAACCCGAGCAGCAGGGGCGAACCCTCACGGGCAACGACAACATGGTCCGGATCGCTCTCCCGCATCACGGCCAGGGCGTAGGCGCCCTGCAGTTCGGCCAGCGCCTCGCGCACGGCGACGAACAGATCAGGGGTATTGCGCAGTTTCTTTTCGACGAGGTGGGCAACGACTTCGGTATCGGTATCCGAGGTAAATACGTAGCCATCGGCCTTCAGAGCTTCGCGCAAAGCCTCATGGTTTTCGATGATGCCGTTGTGTACGACGGCCAGACCGCCCGAGATGTGGGGGTGCGCATTGCGCTCGGAAGGTACGCCGTGCGTAGCCCAGCGGGTATGGGCGATACCGGTGTGACCGGTGGCTTGCGTGGCCTCAGCCTGCGCCGCCAGCTCGGCGACGCGGCCGACCGAGCGCAGGCGCAGCAAACCGCTCCGTTGAGGACAGCCAGGCCGGCGGAATCGTAGCCGCGATATTCAAGCTTGCGCAGGCCTTCAAGCAGGACGGGGACAACGTTGCGGTTAGCGACCGCGGCGACAATTCCACACATGGATCAACTCATTTCTTCGGTTGTTTGACCGGTCGCTGCCAACCGGCAAGACTGATCTGTTTCGCACGCGAAACCGTCAGTGCATTCGGAGGAGCATCCTTGGTCAGCGTCGTGCCGGCCCCGAGCGTGGCGCCACGCCCGACAGTCACAGGGGCTACGAGCTGCGTATCGGAACCGATGAAGGCATCGTCCTCGATCACTGTCAGGTGCTTGTTGGCGCCGTCGTAGTTGCAGGTGATGGTGCCGGCACCGACATTGACGCGCTCGCCGATGCGGGCATCGCCGATGTAGGCCAGATGGTTGGCCTTCGACTGCGCAGCGATCTTGCTGTTCTTGATTTCGACAAAATTGCCGATATGCACCTCGGGGCCAAGCTCGGCGCCGGGGCGCAGGCGGGCATACGGGCCGATGATGCAATCCGGACCGACCAGCGAATCCTCAAGGTGGCTGAAGGCGGCGATGCGGGTGCCGGGGCCGACCTTTGCGTTTTTCAGCACACAGTTGGGGCCGATATCGACGGCATCCGCCAGTTCGACCAGCCCCTCGAAAACGCAGTTAACGTCGATGGCCACGTCACGGCCGCAGGTGAGCTGGCCGCGCACGTCAATACGTGCGGGGTCGGCCAGACGGACACCGGATTCGAGCAGGGTATCGGCGATGCGCCGCTGCTGCACGCGTTCCAGTTCGGCGAGCTGCACCTTGCTGTTCACGCCCAGCACTTCCCATTCGGAGTCTTTACCTTCGGGCTGGACGGCGCTGACCGGCACGCCTTCGGCGACCGCTGCGGCGATTACATCGGTGAGGTAATACTCACCCTGGGCGTTGTTGTTCGACAGACCGGCCAGCCAGCCAGCAAGGCGTGCTGTGGGAATGGCCATGATGCCGGTGTTCACTTCGCGGATGGTTTTTTCCGCGGCCGACGCATCCTTCTGTTCGACGATGCGCACGACGTGGCCGGCTGCATTGCGTACGATGCGGCCGTAGCCGGTCGGGTTGGCAAGCTCCACGGTGAGCACGGCGAGGCCGTCCTGCGCTGCATCGAGCAGACGCTTGAGCGTCTCGGCGCGGGTCAGCGGCACGTCGCCATAGAGCACCAGCGTCACGCCATCCCCGGCAAGGTGAGGCAATGCCTGTTGCACCGCATGACCGGTACCCAACTGCGGTTCCTGCAAGGCCCAGGCCAGATCGTCAGCCGGCAACGCTGCGCGAACGGCATCGCCCCCGTGGCCATAGACGACACAGAGACGAACGGGAGAAAGCGCGCGCGCCGTGTCGATGACATGCTGCACCAGCGCCTTGCCGGCAATCGGATGCAGCACCTTGGGCAGATTGGAATGCATGCGCTTGCCTTGACCGGCAGCGAGGATGACGACGTTGAGTTTCATGCGAATTATCGGAAAAAGAAATTAACCACGAAGGGCACGAAGGACACGAAGATTTCCGAACTGCTGTTCTTTGTGCCCTTCGTGGTTATGAATCTTCCGCAAATCAGGCGCTCTTGCGTTCGCCCTGGGCGAGTATCTCGCCAAGCATCTGCTTGCCTCGCGGTGAGACATACCAGTGCAGGACGTTCTTGTCGCTGATGCGGGTCTCGATGATGCCGAGGTTCTTGAGCACGGTCAGGCGGTTGCTGACCAGATCACGGCCAAGGCCGGTCTTGTCGGTCAGGCCGACGAGGTTGCCATAGACGTAGTTTTCCTCGGCAATGGCGCGCAGGATTTCGATATCGTTGTATGACAGCGACTCCTTCGGCGGTTCGGCCTTCGCCGCCGGCTCCACTGCAGCTGGCGCCTCTTCACGAACCACCACCGGCGGTGGCGCTTCATGCTTCTGCTGTTTGAGGTGGTTGACGTCGCGCTTGACCTGGTCGAGCTGCGACAGCAGCTTGTTGGCGGCGTTCTCGAACACGCGGCGCGAAGCCACTACGTAGATCAGGCAGAAGCCGGCAAAGACGAAGAAGTCGACCGGGCGGGTACGCGCAGCTTCCAGCAGGTTGCTGGAAATCATGTTGAGGAAGAGCGGCACGGTTAGCGCTGCGATGATGCCGAGGACCGAGTACTTGATGCCGTCGCGCGACGACAATTCGCCTTGGCGATCCGAGAGGAAATAATTGGCGACACCGCCCAATATGCCTGCCAGCACCATGATGCCGAGAATCATCAGCATGTAGCCGTCCAGCCCGCCAACCATACCCGTTACCTGCATGGATTTCTGCAATTCCGCATTCATATCGACCTCCCCCGGCCAGAGTATGCGTAACTATGCCACAAGGGCAGCCCCGAAAAAAGAAAAACCCCGCTGCGGCAAGGCCTGAGCGGGGTTTTATTCGCTGCGCAGGGAATCAGCGCGGCAGGTCTGATTTGCCCATCAGGAAGGCATCGACCTCACGAGCGGCCTGACGGCCCTCACGAATGGCCCAGACGACCAGCGACTGCCCACGGCGCACGTCGCCGGCAGCAAAGACTTTCGGCACATTGGTCGCATAGCAGCCATCTCCGTCGGTACTTGCCTTGGCATTGCCACGGCTGTCCTTGGTCACCCCGAAGGCTTCAAGCATCGGCGACACCGGGTTGGTGAAACCCATGGCCAGGAAGACGTAGTCGGCCTTGAGTTCGAATTCCGAAGCCGGCACTTCGCTCATCTTGCCGTCCTTCCACTCGACGCGAACAGCCTTCAGCGCCTTGATGCCGCCCTTGCCGTCGCCAACCAGTTCCTTGGTGGCTACGGCGAAGTCACGCTCGACACCCTCTTCATGCGACGAAGAGGTGCGCAGCTTGTACGGCCAGTACGGCCAGGTCAGCGCCGTATTTTCCTGCTCCGGCGGCATCGGCATCAGTTCGAACTGGGTCACCGAGGCCGCGCCATGGCGGTTGGATGTGCCGACGCAGTCGGAGCCGGTATCGCCACCGCCGATGACAACGACGTGCTTGCCCTTGACGTTGATCGGGTTGGCGCCGTCACCGGCGACTTCCTTGTTCTGCGGGATCAGGAACTCGAGCGCAGCGTAGGTGCCCTTCAGCTCGCGGCCCGGGATCGGCAACTCGCGCGGCACTTCCGAACCACCGGCCAGCACGACCGCATCGAATTCCTTGTTCAGTTGCTCGGCGGTCACGACTTCGGTCGCGTCGTTGATGGTGCCAGCCGGCATGTCCTTCGAACCGACCACGACCTTGGTGCGGAACTTGACGCCCTCGGCTTCCATCTGCTGCATGCGGCGGTCGATGATGGCCTTGTCCAGCTTGAAATCGGGGATGCCGTAGCGCAGCAGGCCGCCGATGCGGCTGTTCTTTTCGAACACCGTCACGTCGTGGCCGGCGCGCGCCAGTTGCTGGGCAGCAGCCAGACCGGCCGGGCCGGAACCGACGACGGCAACCTTCTTGCCGGTCTTCTGCGCAGCGACTTGCGGCTTGACCCAGCCGTTTTCCCAGCCCTTGTCGATGATGAAATGCTCGATCGACTTGATGCCCACCGGCTCAATGTTGATACCCAGCGTGCAGGCAGCTTCGCACGGCGCTGGACAGATGCGGCCGGTAAATTCGGGGAAGTTGTTGGTCGAATGCAGCACTTCCAGCGCCTGCTTGAAGTTGCCACGGAAGACAAGATCATTCCAGTCGGGAATGATGTTATTTACCGGGCAACCGGTATTGCAGAACGGGATGCCGCAATCCATGCAGCGTGCGCCCTGCACCTTGGCATCGGCATCCGACAGATGGGCGACAAACTCCTTGTAGTGCTTAACGCGCTTTTCGACCGGTTCATAGGCCTCGGAGAGGCGCTGGAACTCGAGGAATCCAGTTGGCTTTCCCATTATGCTGCTTCCTTCTGCTGCGCTGCGGCCATTTCGGTCAGCGCGCGCTTGTATTCGTGCGGATAGACTTTGACGAACTTGTCGCGATAGACATCCCAGTTGGCGAGAATGGCCTTGGCCGTTGCGCTGCCGGTGAATTCGGCGTGACGCATGACCAGATCCTTGAGCTGCTCCTCGTCCGGGATGCCACGATGCATCGGCTCACCCTTCGGCTGCTTGGCGGCTGGCAGCACTTTTTCGAGTGCCACCTGCGCCAGGTTGCAACGGCTTTTGAAGCTGCCGTCTTCGTCGAGCACGTAGGCAATGCCGCCGGACATGCCGGCTGCGAAGTTGCGGCCGGTATCGCCGAGCACGACGACCGTGCCACCGGTCATGTACTCGCAACCGTGGTCGCCCACGCCTTCAACGACCGCAGTAGCACCGGAGTTGCGTACGCAGAAGCGTTCGCCACCGACGCCAGCGAAGTACGACTCACCAGCGATGGCGCCGTACATCACGGTGTTGCCGACGATGATGTTCTGCGTCGTGTCGCAGCGGAAGTCGGCGCTTGGCTTGATGATGATGCGGCCACCGGAGAGACCCTTGCCGACGTAGTCGTTGCCTTCGCCGGTCAGTTCGAGCGTGACGCCCTTGGCCAGGAAAGCACCGAAGCTCTGACCGGCGGTACCGGTCAGTTTGACGTGGATGGTGTTGTCGGGCAGGCCGGCGTGGCCGTAGTGCTTGGCCACTTCGCCAGAGAGCATGGTGCCGGCGGTGCGGTTGACGTTCTTGATCGGCAGCTCGATGGTGACCTTCTGCCCCTTTTCGAGGGCCGGCTTGGCCAGTTCGATGAACTGGTGGTCAAGCGCCTTGGCCAGGCCATGGTCCTGCACTTCAGCATGCAGGCGCGGCACATCGGCCGGGACGGCCGGCTGATAGAAGATCTTGCTGAAGTCGAGACCCTTGGCCTTCCAGTGCTCGATGCCCGCCTTCATGTCGAGCAGGTCGGCACGGCCGATCAGGTCGTCGAACTTGCGGATACCGAGCTGGGCCATGATCTCGCGCACTTCTTCGGCAACGAAGAAGAAGTAGTTCACGACATGCTCGGGCTGGCCGGAAAAGCGCTTCCTGAGCACCGGGTCCTGGGTGGCGACGCCGACCGGGCAGGTGTTGAGGTGGCACTTGCGCATCATGATGCAGCCTTCGACGACCAGCGGCGCAGTGGCGAAACCGAATTCGTCGGCACCGAGCAGCGCGCCGATGACGACGTCGCGGCCGGTCTTCATCTGACCGTCGACCTGCACGCGGATACGGCCGCGCAGGCGGTTCAGCACCAGGGTCTGCTGCGTTTCGGCCAGACCCAGTTCCCATGGCGTGCCGGCGTGCTTGATCGACGACAGCGGCGAAGCGCCAGTGCCGCCGTCGTAGCCGGCGATGACCACGTGATCGGCCTTGGCCTTGGAGACGCCGGCGGCAACAGTGCCGACGCCGACTTCTGAAACCAGCTTGACCGAGATCGAGGCGACCGGGTTGACGTTCTTCAGGTCATGAATGAGCTGCGCCAGATCCTCGATCGAGTAGATGTCGTGGTGCGGCGGCGGCGAAATCAGGCCAACACCCGGCACCGAGTGACGCAGGAAGCCGATGTATTCGGAAACCTTGTGGCCGGGCAGCTGACCGCCTTCGCCAGGCTTGGCGCCCTGCGCCATCTTGATCTGGATCTGGTCGGCGTTGACCAGGTATTCGGTGGTCACCCCGAAGCGGCCGGAAGCCACCTGCTTGATCGACGAACGCAACGAATCGCCATCCTGCATCTGGTAGTCGCGTTCGATGCGCGTCTTGCCGACGATGTCGGAGAGCATGGTGCCGCCCGTAACCGGCGCAAAGCGCTTCGAGTCCTCGCCACCTTCGCCAGTATTCGACTTGCCGCCGATGCGGTTCATGGCAATAGCCAGCGTGGTGTGTGCTTCGGTCGAGATCGAGCCGAGCGACATGGCGCCAGTAGCGAAACGCTTGACGATATCTTTGGCCGATTCGACTTCGTCGAGCGGCACCGGCGTCGCCTGCGCCTTGAACTCGAACAGGCCGCGCAACGTCAGGTGGCGCTTGCTCTGATCGTTGATGATCGCGGCGTATTCCTTGTAGGTATCGCCCTTGCCGGAACGCGTTGCGTGCTGCAGCTTGGCGATGGCGTCCGGCGTCCACATGTGGTCTTCGCCACGCACGCGGTAGGCGTAGTCGCCGCCGGCGTCGAGCATGTCGGCGAGCACCGGATCGGCGCTGAAAGCCCGGTTGTGGGTTCGGATAGCTTCTTCAGCGACCTCGAAGACACCGATGCCTTCGACGTTCGACGGCGTGCCGGTGAAGTACTTCTCGACGAAGTCCTTCTTCAGGCCGATGGCCTCGAAGATCTGCGAGCCGGTGTAGGACATGTAGGTCGAGATGCCCATCTTGGACATGACCTTCATCAAGCCCTTGCTGACGGCCTTGATGAAGTTCTTGACGTACTTTTCGGCCTTCTCGGCATCGCCGTGCGCCAGCTCACGCAGGGTTTCCAGCGCGAGGTAGGGATGCACGGCTTCGGCACCGTAACCACCGAGCAGCGCGAAATGATGCACTTCACGCGCCGAACCGGTTTCGACGACGAGACCGGTGCTGGTGCGCAGGCCTTCCTTGACCAGGTGCTGGTGCACGGCCGAGGTGGCGAGCAGCGCCGGGATGGCGACGCTGTCGGCGTCCAGCTTGCGGTCGGAGATGATCAGGATGTTGGCGCCCGAACGTACCGCATCTTCGGCGTGCGAGACGAGCGAAGCCAGACGGGCTTCGACGCCTTCCTTGCCCCAGGCGACCGGATAGCAGATGTCGAGTTCGAACGAGCGGAACTTGCCGCCGGTGTACTTCTCGATGTGGCGGATCTTCTGCACGTCGTCGAAGGACAGCACCGGCTGCGAAACTTCCAGGCGGATCGGCGGGTTGATGTCCGTGACGTTGAGCAGGTTCGGCTTCGGACCGACGAAGGACACCACCGACATGACCAGTTCCTCGCGGATCGGGTCGATCGGCGGGTTGGTCACCTGCGCGAACAGCTGCTTGAAGTAGTTGTAGAAGACCTTGTCCTTGGCCGACAGCACCGGCAGCGCCGCGTCGTTGCCCATCGAACCGGTGGCTTCCTCGCCGTTGGCGGCCATCGGTTCGAGGATGAACTTGATGTCTTCCTGCGAGTAGCCGAAAGCCTGCTGGCGGTCGAGCAGCGAGGCTTGGGCCTCCTCCTGCAGTTCGGAGGCGACCGGCAGTTCGTCGAGCTTGATGCGGATCTTCTCGATCCACTCGCGGTACGGCTTGGCGTTGGCCAGCGAATCCTTGAGTTCCTTGTCGTCGATGATGCGGCCCTGATCCATGTCGATCAGGAACATCTTGCCCGGCTGCAGACGCCACTTCTTGACGATCTTGCTTTCCGGAATCGGCAGCACGCCGGATTCCGAAGCCATGACCACGAGGTCGTCGTCGGTGACGAGATAGCGGGCCGGACGCAGGCCGTTGCGGTCGAGCGTGGCGCCGATCTGACGACCATCGGTAAAGGCCACGGCGGCAGGGCCGTCCCACGGCTCCATCATCGCTGCATGGTATTCGTAGAAGGCGCGACGCTTCTCGTCCATGGTGGTGTGCTTTTCCCAGGCTTCCGGGATCATCAGCATCATGGCCTGGGCCAGCGAGTAGCCGCCCATGACCAGCAGTTCGAGCGCATTGTCGAAGGAGGCCGAGTCGGACTGGCCGGGGTAGTGCAGCGGCCAGATCTTGTTCAGGTCGTCGCCGAGGATCGGCGAGGAGATCGCCTGTTCGCGGGCCTTGAACCAGTTGACGTTGCCTTGCAGCGTGTTGATTTCGCCGTTGTGCGCAATCATGCGGAACGGGTGGGCAAGGTGCCAGCTGGGGAAGGTGTTGGTCGAGAAACGCTGGTGCACCAGCGCCAGTGCCGACACGCAACGCGGATCCTGCAGGTCGAGGAAGTACTCACCCACCTGGCCCGCCAGTAACAGGCCTTTGTAGACAATGGTGCGGGCCGACAGCGAGGTGACGTAGAACTCCTTGCTGTGGGCGAGATTCAGTGACTTGATGGCATTGGCCGAGGCGCGGCGGATGACGTAGAGCTTGCGCTCGAGCGCATCGGTGACGAAGACATCAGGACCGCGGCCAACGAAAACCTGGCGGATGACCGGCTCGTTCTTCTTGACCGTCGGCGACATCGGCATCGTGCGCGACACCGGCACGTCGCGCCAGCCGAGCAGGACCTGACCTTCAGCGCGCACGGCACGTTCGATTTCCTCTTCGCAGGCAACGCGGCTGGCGCTTTCCTGCGGCAGGAAGCACATGCCGACGCCGTATTCTCCAGCCGGCGGCAACGTCACGCCCTGCTTGGCCATTTCTTCGCGGAAGAAGGCATCCGGCAATTGAATGAGGATGCCGGCACCGTCGCCCATCAGCGCATCAGCGCCGACGGCACCCCGGTGATCCAGGTTCTTCAGGATCAGCAGGCCTTGCTCGACGATGGCATGGGTTTTATTGCCTTTGACGTGGGCAACGAAACCCACGCCACAGGCGTCGTGTTCGTTGGCGGGGTCATACAAGCCCTGCTGTTGCGGCACTACCGGTTCCATCACGCTTTATTTCCTTATAAAACAACGCATGGCGCCGATCTTTACCACGCGCCAGACGTCAAAAAAGCCGGCACGACACCGGCTTGTGAAAATTTAGGGCGGCCGGGGACTATACAGCGAACCCTGCGGGGGTTCAAGCTGAGGTTTGCACCACAACGGTGCAAACCGGCGGGCGTCGCTAGATTTCTCCGACGACAAACAGGCGGCGATGTTCCTTCATGGCATAACGATCAGTCATTCCGGCAATATAGTCAGCCACCGAACGCGGCTGATCCTCCGCATTCTGATACTGCGGCGGCAGCAAGCGTGGATCGTCGATAAACGCTGAAAAGAGATCGCCAATAATTCGCTTGGCCTTGTTTGTCATGCGAAGGACTTGATAGTGGCGATAGAGATTGGTCCGCAAGAAGCGTTTCAATTCCTGATTCTCGACGGCAAGTTCGCTTGAAAATTCGGCCAGCGGCGGGCAAGCGCGCAAGTTATCGATGGTATCGGGCGCGGACTGCGCGACGTTCTGGGCTGTCGTCGCAACCAGGTCGCATGCAAGGGTATTGATCATTCGGCGGACGGTCTCGTGTATCAACCGGCGACCTGACAGCTGTGGATACTCACTTTCCACCCCCTTCACGTGGCGTGCGAAAAGCCTGACTTCGCGCAGCTGTTCAAGGGTAATCAAGCCGGACCGCAAGCCGTCGTCTACATCGTGGTTGTTATAGGCGATTTCGTCGGCCAAGTTGCAAATCTGCGCTTCGAGAGACGGTTGCCCGCCCGAGAGAAAACGCACACCCACATCACCCAGGAGCAGGGCGTTCTCACGCGAACAGTGCTTGACGATTCCTTCTCGGGTTTCAAAACACAGATTGAGTCCATCAAAAGCAGCGTAGCGCTCTTCCAACTGATCAACGATACGCAGGCTTTGCAGATTGTGTTCGAAGCCGCCGTGATTCCGCATGCAGTTATGCAACGCGTCCTGGCCAGCATGGCCGAAAGGCGTATGCCCGAGGTCGTGGGCCAAGGCGACAGCCTCTGCGAGATCCTCGTTAAGTCGAAGCACACGGCAGATGCCCCGTGCAATCTGGGCAACTTCGATGCTATGGGTAAGGCGCGTACGGAACAGGTCGCCTTCATGGTTTACGAATACCTGGGTTTTGTATTCGAGCCGGCGAAAAGCGGTGGAGTGGATGATGCGATCGCGGTCACGCTGGAATTCAGTACGCATCGACGGCGGCGGCTCTGCATGGCGACGCCCGCGCGAGGCCGCGTCCGTTGCCGCATACGGAGCGAGCTCAAGCATTCGGCAACCGAGATTCTATAGCGACCCGAATCTGTGCGTCGCTTGAATCGTCGCTAACAATCGCGCTGCCGACTCCTTTAAGCAGGACGAGGCGCAGCCGGCCATCCTCTACTTTCTTGTCGTGACGCATCAGCTCGAGGTAGCGATCGACGGCGATTGGGGCGCCCGTGATTGGCAGCTTAGCCCGCAGCAACAAGTGCTCGATACGATGTACATCTGCATCATCAAGCCAGCCCTTCAACCGTGAAAGCGCTACTGCCATCATCGTACCGGCGGCAACTGCCTCGCCATGAAGCCATTCGCCATAACCCATTCCGGTTTCGATGGCGTGCCCGAAGGTGTGACCAAGGTTGAGCAAGGCCCGCTCGCCTGTCTCGCGCTCATCAGCAGCGACAACTTCGGCCTTATTGACGCAAGAACGGTGGATAGCAAAGGCCAGCGCCTCGGGGTTGCGCTCCAGCAAGGATTCGACGTTGTGCTCCAACCACTCCAGAAACGGCAGGTCACGAATCAGTCCGTACTTGATAACCTCGGCCAAGCCCGAGCTCAGTTCGCGGTCGGGCAGCGTGTTCAGGGTGGAGGTGTCCGCGAGGACGATTTTTGGCTGGTAGAAAGCACCAACCATGTTTTTCCCGAGCGGGTGATTTATCGCTGTTTTTCCGCCAACAGAAGAGTCAACTTGTGACAGCAAGGTTGTCGGCACCTGGATGAATGGCATCCCTCGCTGGTAACACGCAGCAGCAAAACCTCCCATGTCGCCGATGACGCCGCCACCAAGGGCAATCAAGGTCGTCGACCGTTCGCAACGATTGCCTAGCAGGGTGTCGAATATCTGGTTTAGTGTCTGCAGGTCTTTATGTTGCTCACCGTCCGGCAATACCGATTCGACCACTTCAATTCCGTTGGCACGCAACCCCTTGGCCAGGCAGTCGAGGTAGAGAGGCGCGATCGTCGTATTACTCACGATTACTGCCTTCTTGCGCGGCAGATAAGGCAGAAGAAGCTCTGGCTGACGAAGCAACCCGCTGCCAATCAGGATTGGATACGAACGTTCGCCGAGTTGAACCGTCAGGGACTGCATCGCTGCTGATACTCCTGGATGATTGTTTGGACAATCGACTGCGCATTGCAGCTACTTGCATCGATTATGACATCTGCCACATCTTGGTAGAGTGGCCATCGCTCGGCGTGCAAAGCCTCCAAGCGGCCAAAAGGATTATCGACTTGGAGTAGCGGGCGATTTTTGTCGTGCCGCGTTCGCTCGTAAAGTTGTCTGGGACTGACATCCAGAAAAACAACCATGCCATTGCAGCGTAGATGCTCGCGATTTTCCTTTGCCAGAACCACCCCCCCGCCTGTAGCCATAACAATGTGGCGTAGCGTGGTGAGTTCTTCAACAACCTGGCTCTCGCGACGACGGAAGCCGGCCTCTCCCTCTATCTCAAAAACTGTCGGAATATTTACCCCCGTACGCGCCACGATTTCGTGATCTGAATCGACGAAGCGCCACGCCAAGCGGCGAGCCAACTGGCGCCCGATGGTCGTTTTTCCCGCCCCCATGAGTCCGACGAGGTAGATATTCTGAGGTTCAACTTGCACGAGCACATTTTACCGCATCATAAAGAACGAAGGCCGGCTAAGCCGGCCTTCGTTCTTTACTGAATGCTGAAAGAAATTATCTGACAGCCAGTGCTTCGCTGATAATTTTAGGCGTAATGAAAATCAACAGCTCGGTCTTGTCATCTTGTTTCTGGGTATTTCTAAACAACCAGCCGAGATAAGGTATTTCCCCGAGAACAGGAATTCGATTGGTCGTTTCGCGCGTTTCCTGTTGGTAGATGCCGCCGATTACGACCGTTCCGCCATTTTCAACCAAGACTTCGGTCTTGACATGCTTGGTGTCAATCGCGACACCAGCACCCGTCGTCAAGCGCGTATTTGGCGTGTCCTTGTTCACATCCAGCGTCATTGTGATTTTGCCGTCCGGCGTTATTTGCGGCTTGACCTTCAAGGCCAAGTTTGCCTTGCGGAAAGACACGCTAGTAGCACCGGAGGAAGTCGCTTGCTGATAGGGAATTTCCACACCTTGTTCGATCAGTGCTTCGACCTGGTCTGCAGTAACGACGCGGGGGCTGGATACCACTTTGCCACGACCGTCAGCCTCCAGTGCAGAGACTTCCAAGTTGATGAATTTAGTCGCATCTGAGTTGAACAGAATTAGAGATGCTGCACCGGCACTCCCTGAGCGAGGGTTTGCTGGCATATTGACGAACATTGAGTCAGTGAGAAAATTGGGAGACGTCGTCGTTTGGCCTGTGTGGTAGCCGGTATCCCCACCAATGCTTCCGCCGACTTGTTGATCGGACGGTGCTCCGGTTCGGCGATTGTCTTTAGATTGTGAAACCCAAGACGGACCCCATATCTTTGCTGAAGCTATCCGACGCCTCGACGATACGCGCTTCAATCAAGAACTTGTCGCACAGGAACATCAATCTTGGCAATTAAGCGCCGCAAATCCTCCAGCCGGACTGGGCGTGTCCTGACAAACAGTTTGTTGGTCCGCTCATCGACCATGCACTGATCCCGCTTTGACAGCATCCGTCTGGTCCTTGTTTGTCAGAAATTTCTGAACCGCTTTTGCCTTTTGGTAATTCAACTGAAAACTCTCTGAACGCATAGGCTCAAGATCTCCGATCTGCTGCCGTGACTCAAACTCCAGTTTTTCCTTGGTTGCAATCTCGTCTCGTGGCGCGACAAGAATTACGTTTCCATTCTTGCGCATATCCAAGCCACGTTGCTGGAGGATGATATCCAGCGCTTGATCCCAGGGAACGTCCTTGAGAATCAGCGTCAGATTTCCTCCTACGCTATCGCTGACCACCATATTCATGCCAGTAAATTCACCGATCACCTGAAGGAGTCGACGCACCTCGACATTCTGGAAATTGAGCGACAACTTTTCGCCCTGATAACCACCGCGCGATCCCTGAACCAACTTGTTCGGATTTTCGATAATCGGCTTTACCTCGATCACGAACTGGGTTTCCGTTTGGTATGCGTTGTGTTCCCAAAGCCCCTTCGGCGTGATCGTCAGTCTCGTACCGTCTCCTTGCTGGGTTGCCACAACGGCCGTGACAGGTGTTGCGAAATCGGTCACATCAAGCCGTTTGCGGAGATGCTCCGGAAGTGAGGTTTTGGCAAAATCAACTATCAGCGTAGAACCTTGCTGCCTGATGTCGATCCCCGTATTTCCCTCACTCAGATCAACGGTCACGC
Organism: Candidatus Proximibacter danicus; assembly: GCA_016710885.1. Lineage (GTDB taxonomy): Bacteria > Pseudomonadota > Gammaproteobacteria > Burkholderiales > Rhodocyclaceae > Proximibacter > Proximibacter danicus. The sequence continues at coordinate 53,887 of JADJUC010000007.1, read as the reverse complement.
GGCCTTCGCCGTCTTTCCCGCGGCGAAAGCCGATGTCCCGTACCGCGTGTTGTTCAGATAACGGACGGGCCTCGGCGAAGTGTGTGACGAGTGCACCAGTTTTTACTGCGGCCGCAGACGATGCCAAAGAGATGAGCAGAGCATCGCCTTCGATACGGGCATCGTAGGACATGGCCTGATTCAAGTTCAGCACAAACCGCATTTTTTCATCAGTTGGTACAAAGTTGACGCTACGAACACCCCCCTCATTGAAGGTCTGACTATTCTGGCCAATTGCGTTAGTGGTTAATGGCAAATCGAAAGCTATCCGTGCCGGGTTAGCGACACTGAAACTCACGGGGACAGCGCTGAGCGGCTTTTTAAGTGTCAGCTTGACTAACACGCCTCCAGCCTGGCGCGCGACATTGATTGCCTTAACCTCGTTTGCTGTCGATGAAGCATCTTGAGCCGCAGCCATTCCGAAAACTGCCACCAACAACAACCCGAAAGCACTCTTAATCATCTGCTTCATCATTTCCCCTCCTTGGCCTGCAAGAGCAGCGTACTGGTTCGCTCAACCCAGTCCCCGGCCGGGTCCTGTACTAGCTCGCGCAAACTCATTTCTGTTTCTGAAATTTTGGTGATGATTCCGAAATTCTGTCCCATGTAGCTGCCTGCACGCACTTGGTGCAAGGCGCTATCCACCATTACGATACCGTGCGTCTGACGATTTTTCGTCAGCGAGCCCACGTATTTGATCGACTCCAGCGGATAGGACTCCAATGGTTCTTTGGGACGATTCAAGTCTGGCTGCACGCCACCCCCGCCGCCCTGTTTTTGCTCCGCCAGCATCTTGGCTGGCCGGAAGGGGTCGACGAGCCCGGCAGCGTCATAAGGCACTGGCTCATAGGACCTGACTTGGGGCAAGGGGGCGATTTTTCCGCGAAAATCTCGGGTCTCATCCTTCATCCACTGACGAAGTTCGTCCTGCTCTCCGCCAGAACAACCTGCGACAAGACCCATCACGACCAGAGCACCTACCGCCTTGAATCATTTCTTCCCACCCTTCTTGGCGTCTTGGGCCGCTTTTCGCTTTTGCGCCAATTCTTCTTCATCCAGGTAGCGGAAAGTTTTCGTCACGGCATCCAGCGTAAGCGCCCCACCTTTTGCCTGCGCAACGATGGTGATGTTATTAAGGGTGACGATTCGCGATAACCGGCCAATATCCCCGGCAAAAGCACCGAATTCATGGTAGTTACCCGTCAAGCGGACGGCAATCGGCAATTCTGCATAGAAATCTTTAACGATTTCTTGCCCCGGTTTGAATAATTCAAACTGCAAACCACGCCCCATCCCTGCCTGGTTAATTTCAACCAACAACGACTCGACCTCTGATTTGTTCGGCAACTGCTTTAGCAAGGCGCCGAAAGAACGGTCAATTTCATTGAGCTGCTGCACATGCAGATCAAGGTTAACTGCCTGGCGCTTTTTGCTGAGGAATTCTTCCTTGAACTTCACTTCATCGTTTCTCTTGGACTCAAGAGCGTCAAGCTGATCCTGCCAAATGAACCACCAACCGGCTGCAATCAGCGCTACGAACAGCGCAACGAGCACCGCCACGCGAGGGATGACAGGCCAAGTGCCGACATCGTTCGGGTTCAGTCGGCGGAAATCTTCGATAATCGATTGGAAATCGATATTGGGTAGAGCAGGCTTTTTCATTTCCTATCCTTCCCCAGCGATGCGTCAGGCTTCTCGCCTGCAACTACAGGGGCGCGTACAAGCGTCACAGTCATGCTGAATTCACTTGCGCGGCGCTTATCCAGAGTCACTGCCTTGATTTCGGCCAGGATAGGTTTTTCCAGCCAAGGCGAGGCCTCGAGATTGCGCATCAAGGTAGAGACGCGCGCGTTCGACTGCGTATAGCCGCTTAGTGTAATTCTACGGCCCTCTTGCTTCATCGATTTGAGGTAAATACCCTCAGGGGTCTGTTTCACCATTTCATTCAGCAAATGGACCGCCTCTGCCCGATCCCCTTGAAGGGATTCGATGATCTGCTTGCGTGAAAGCAAAGCTGCCGTCTGCTCTTTCAAGCGCTTGATTTCTTCAAGCTGTTTGTCGAGGACCGCTATTTCCTTCTTGAGAAAATCATTCCGCTCATCCTGGGAGGCGATATACCCCCCGATGATGCTGTAACCGAGGAAAACGATAAGGCCTGCCAAAACGGCGACCAGCCCAGTCAGCACGAAGAACTGCAGCCTTCGCGCCTTTCGTTTTTCCTCGCGGTGCGGCAGGAGATTGATGCGTATCATTCGTCAAACCTCCGCATAGCCAAACCGCAAGACACCAGTAACGACGATGCGTCAGCAAGAAGATTGCGGGCCTTGACGCGATCAGAAAGCATCATGTCGGCGAAGGGGTTGGCAACGATGGTGTTGATCTGGGTGCGCGACGCGACCGCTTCATCGGCACCAGGCAAGACCGCACAACCGCCTGCCAGAACCATGTGGTGCACTTGGTTGAACTGTGTCGAAGTAAAGAAGAACTGCAGCGCGCGCGACACTTCCAGCGCCATGTTTTCCACAAACGGTCGCAACAGCTCCGACTCGTAACTATCAGGAAGGTTATTGGCGCGTTTCGCCGTCTCCGCCTCTTCAAAACTCATGCCGTACTGACGGGCGATATCCTGAGTCAGTTGATTTCCACCGAATGCCTGCTCGCGGGTATAAACCTGCTGCGCATTTTTCAGCACCGTCAGATTCATGGAGTTCGCACCGACATCCACCAGCGCGACGATCTGATTGTGCCCACCTTCCGGCAACTGTTTTTCAATCAGTTCGAAGGCAGACAAAGCGGCATAGGATTCCACATCCATGACGACCGGTTTCAACCCGGCAGCTTCGGCAACAGCCACCCTGTCCTCAACGCGCTCCTTGCGCGAAGCAGCAATCAACACCTCGATCTCATCGGGAGAGGAGGGCGCCGGACCAACAACCTGGAAGTCGAGATTCACCTCTTCCAGCGCAAACGGAATGTACTGATTGGCTTCGGATTCAACCTGAACCTCGAGATCTTCATCCCTCTGCCCGGCGGGAACAATGATTTTCTTGGTAATGACGGCCGCGGCAGGCAACGCCAAAGCCACATTGCGTGTCGAAGTCGATAGGCGCTTCCAGGCTTTTTTTACAGCCTCAGCTGCGGCTTCCAAGTTGACGATATTGCCGTCCGCAACAACATCCTTGGCCAGGACTTCGATCGTGTACCGCTCGACGCGAAACCCCTCCTTGCCGCCACCCGACAGCTCAACCATCTTGACGGCTGAAGAACTGATGTCCAGGCCAATCAATGGTCGTGCCTTCGTATTGAAGATCGAGAGATCAATCTGCAAGTCGCTATCCTCGGCAAAAAAACGTTTTGAAATGAATACTTAGCGTCGTTATACAATAATCTACGTTAGATCCTAGCAACAAGCATTAGTCATGTAAAGCAATTTTTCTGTCCGCAAACCCGCCGCGTATAATTCGCGCCACACTCGTATTCTGGAATACAAACTTGCCCGCCCTGCTGCGCTGGATACTCTATCCACTGACTCTCATCGCCGGACTGATTGCCATCGGTGTCGCTGTTGTCGCCATCGTTCTTGTCCTGACTTACCCCAATTTGCCCTCGCTCGAAGTCCTCACCGACTACCGACCGAAGATCCCGCTGCGCGTTCACCGCAGACGGGCACCTCATCGGCGAGTTCGGCGAGGAGAGGCGGAACATCGTTCGTATCGAAGATGTTCCGCCTGTCATGAAAAACGCCATTTTAGCGGCCGAAGACGAGCGCTTCTATCAGCATGGCGGCATAGACACCCTGGGCATGATCCGCGCCGCGGTGATGAATCTGACGTCAGGTGGCAAGAAGCAGGGCGCCAGCACCATCACCCAACAGGTTGCCCGGAATTTCTTCCTGTCCAGCGAAAAAACCTATACCCGCAAGCTTTACGAGGTGCTGCTGTCTTTCAAAATCGAGCACAACCTCACGAAAGACCAGATCCTTGAACTCTACGTCAACCAGATTTACCTCGGCCAGCGTGCTTATGGATTTTCTGCCGCATCCCAGATCTATTTCGGCAAACCGCTTAAAGACCTGAGCGCCGCCGAAGCTGCCATGCTTGCCGGACTACCGAAAGCGCCATCGGCTTTCAACCCGGTGGTCAACCCGAAGCGTGCAAAGCTACGTCAGCAATATGTGTTGCGCCGAATGCGCGAAATGGGCGCCATTGACGACAAACAGCATGAAGCCGCCGTCAAGCAGGCGCTCGTCGTCAAGCGAGAGACCAACGATTACTCCGTCCACGCCGAATACGTTGCAGAAATGGCGCGGCAACTTGCGGCAGAACGCTACCCCGAGGAAGTTTATAGCCGGGGTCTGCGCGTTTTCACCACGATCACCAAGGCTGACCAGCAAGCTGCCTACGCCAGCCTGCGCCGTGGCGTCTTCGACTACGACCGCCGACACGGCTATCGAGGCGCCGAAGCCTATGTTGACATGAAAGATGTGTCGTCCGACCAGGATGAAACACTCGACGAGTTGCTTGCCGACATCAGCGGCAACGAAGACCTTTCGCCTGCCATCGTGCTTGAGGCGCAGGCAAAACAGGTCAAGGCTTACCGCAAAGGCGGCGATCTCATCACCCTGTCCGGCGACGGCCTCAAATTTGCCACACGCATGCTGGACGAGAAAGCGCCGCCCAACAAGCGTATCCGTCGCGGGGCTTTGATTCGCGTGCAGAAAGATGACAAGGGCAACTGGCAGATCGTGCAAATGCCTGAGGTCGAATCCGCCTTCGTATCGGTCGACCCGCAAACAGGCAGCATCCGCGCATTGGTGGGCGGCTTCGACTTTAACCGCAACAAATACAACCACGTATCGCAGGCCTGGCGCCAACCCGGCTCAAGTTTCAAGCCTTTCATCTACTCCGCCGCGCTTGAAAAAGGGTTTACGCCAACGTCCGTGATTCAGGATGAGCCAATCGCTTTCCCGGCATCAGTCACCGGCAGCCAAGCCTGGGAGCCGAAGAACTACGACGGCAAGTATGAAGGCCCGATGAAATTGCGTACGGCACTGGCAAAATCCAAGAACATGGTGTCGATCCGCATCCTGCAAGCCATTGGCACTCACTATGCGCAGGATTACGCGACACGCTTCGGCTTTGACGCCGACAAGCACCCAGCCTATCTGACGATGGCCCTCGGCGCAGGCGCAGTAACGCCATGGCAGATGGTCTCTGCCTACGCCATTTTCGCCAACGGCGGCTATCGCATCCAGCCCTACATCGTGCAGGACATTCGTGACGAAAAAGATCAGGTGCTGGCACAAGCCCAACCGACTCCCGCGGGCAACGAAGAATTGCGCGCCATCGATCCGCGCAACGCCTACCTGATGGACAGTCTGCTACGCGACGTTACGCTGTATGGCACGGCCGCCCGCGCCTCCAACATTCTCAAACGGAAGGATCTGGCAGGCAAGACAGGGACCACCAATGAACACGTCGATGCATGGTTCTGTGGTTACCAGCACACGCTGGCGGGGTGCGCCTGGATCGGATTTGACCAACCGAAGAACCTCGGCAACGGAGAGACCGGCGGCGCCTCGGCACTCCCAATCTGGATTGGCTACATGCAAAAAGCGCTCAAGGACGTTCCAGAATCCTTCCCGCCAGTCCCGGAGGGCCTGGTCGCCAAGGAAGGGTTCTCCACGGGCAAGGGGCCGGTCAAAGAATATTTCTACAAGGAAAACGTACCTGCGGAGGTGCCGGAAGAACAGCCGGGGGATGTCGAGACCAAGGCCGTCGACTAGCTGAGCACAACAGGCGTAGCGGCCTGGGCACTGGCAAGGCGGGAAAGCTTTTCCAGCAGTTCTTCGCCGTCGCGAGAATCGCACCACCTGGCACCGTCGTAGCGAAAGTGGAACCCGCCCGACTTTGCTGCCACCCAGATTTCCTGGGCGACGGCATGGCGATTCACAATGATCTTGCTGCCATCGACAAACTCGATTTCGAGGACGCCTCCGGCGGCCAGTTCAAAATCCAGATCGGCCCCGCTGGCCTCCAGCCCGTGCTCGATTTTTCCAACGCCGCGCCTGACAGCGTGGCAAATTCGGTCTCAGTCATTGTGCTAACATCCAATTTTTCGCGTTACCAACCCATGCGCCATTTTATTTCTCTGGCTGCCTTGCTCGTGCCATTCGCACTGAGCGCCTGCGGCACTCGCGGTGGTCTTAGCCTTCCACCGGGACCGCCTCCTGCTCCTGTTTTCGGGAATCCTGCGCCCGCCAAGCCGGCGCCAAAAACTGACACGCCAGAGGCCGCAACGACAGGCGCCGCCGATCTTAACACGGCCACGGAAGCCCAAAAATGAACGCCTTCAGTTTGAAAAACGGCTTGCTGCACGCCGAAAACGTGCCACTTGCCAGTATCGCCGAACAATTCGGCACCCCTTGCTACATCTACTCCCGAGCCGCGCTGGAAGCAGCGCTGGACGAGTTCACCGAAGAGCTCAAAGGCGTCGATGCGCTGGTCTGCTACGCCGTCAAAGCCAACTCCAACCTTGGCATCCTCGACGTCTTTGCCCGCCGTGGTGCCGGCTTTGACATTGTCTCCGGGGGCGAACTGCAACGCGCCCTGGCGGCCGGCGCCGATCCGAAAAAAATCGTATTCTCCGGCGTCGGCAAGACTGCGGCCGAAATGCGCCAGGCGCTCGATGCGGGCGTTCTCTGCTTCAATGTTGAATCAGCACCAGAACTGGAACGCCTCAACGAGGTCGCAGGCACGGCCGGCAGGAAGGCGCCGATCAGCCTGCGCGTGAACCCCAACGTCGACGCCAAGACCCACCCGTACATTTCGACCGGGCTGAAGGAAAACAAGTTCGGCGTTGCCTATGAAGACGCATTGACGCTCTATCGCCGTGCCGCCGCCCTGCCCAATATCGCCATCAGCGGTATCGATTGCCATATCGGCTCGCAACTTCTCGACCCGACCCCCTTTGCCGAAGCGCTCGACAAAGTGCTGCAGCTTGTCGATCAACTGGAAGCCGAAGGCATCCACCTGCATCACATCGACATCGGCGGCGGCCTCGGCATCCGTTACAAAGACGAAACCGCCCCGACGGTAAAAAGTTACCTTGGCCCGCTGCTCGCCAAACTTGCCGGACGAAAGCTAAAAATTGTCCTCGAGCCAGGCCGCCGCCTGGTCGGCAACGCCGGCCTGCTGCTGACCAAGGTTGAATACCTGAAACCCGGTGAGGTCAAGAACTTCGCCATCGTCGATGCCGCCATGAATGATCTCGCCCGCCCTGCCCTCTACGACGCCTGGCATGACATCGTCCCGGTCGCCCCCCGTAGCGGAAACGAAAAATCGTGGGAGATCGTCGGGCCAGTCTGCGAATCCGGCGACTTCCTCGGCCATGAACGCGCGCTGGCACTGCAACCCGGCGACCTGCTGGCAATCATGTCCGCCGGCGCCTACGGCATGGCCATGAGTTCCAACTACAACACGCGCCCACGCGCCGCCGAAATCCTGGTCGATGGCGATCAGATCCATCTTGTTCGTCGCCGCGAAACCGTCGAACTGCTGCTTGCGCAGGAATCACTGCTGCCATGATGCCGGCAACCCCCGTCGCGCTCGCGCTCGCCGGCCTGCTTACGCTTGCGGCATGCGGCCAGAAGACGGAGGAGAAAAAATCCGGCCCGCCGCCGACGCAGATCACCGTGACGCAGGCAAAGGCCATGCCGCTCGAAATTGTCGAGCGCACCCTCGGCACACTCGAAGCCGTGAACGACCCAAAAATTGCGGCGGAGGTGGCCGGTCGCATCACCCGCATCGCGGTGCGCGGTGGTGAGGCGGTCAAGAAGGGGCAAATACTCGCCGAGATGGACCCCAACGATACCGCGCAGCAACACCGCAGCGACCAGGGCGAAATTTCGCGCCTCGAAGCCTTGCTCACGCAACAGGAACGCCTGCTCAAACGGCAAAGCGAGCTGGTGCAGAAAAATTTCATGTCGAAGAATGCCCTCGACGATGCCACGGCACAGCGCGATGCGCTGCGCGGCCAGCTCGAGGCGGCACGTGGCCGAGCCGGACTCTCGGGCAACAACCTGAAGAAAACTCGCGTGCTCGCCCCCTTTGACGGCGTCGTTGAAGAGCAGATTGCCACTGCCGGCGACTACATCAAGCTGGGTGACCCGCTGTTCAGGCTTGTCTCCAACGCAGTCCTGCGCGCCCACTTGCCCTTCCCCGAATCTGCCGCCCAGCGCTTCAAACGCGGCCAGCCAGTGCGGCTCCTCAGCCCGCTACTCCCTGGACAGATCATCCAAGGCGAAGTTGAAGACATTCGGCCGACGCTGACCGAAACCAGCCGCAGCATCGACGTCATCGCGCGCGTCAGTAGCAATGGCGACCTGCGGGGCGGCGGCTCGGTCGATGCCATCGTCGTCATCGGACAAAAAGACAGTGCGATTCTCGTACCCGAGCAATCGGTCGTACTCCGCCCAGCCGGCAAGGTGGTCTACACCGTCGCCGAAGGCAAGGCACAGCAAAGAGTCGTTGAAACCGGCAGCAAGCAAAACGGCATGATCGAGATTCTCAACGGCGTCGCCGCAGGTGAAACCGTTGCGCTCGATGGCGCCGGCTTTCTCAGCAACGGTGCCAGTGTCAACATTCACGAACGCCGCGCCCCCGGTGGCAAACCGCCCGAAAAAGCCGCCGACACACCAGCCGTAGCGGCCGGCGCGGCCAAATGACACTTCCCGAATTATCGATCAAGCGCCATGTGCTGGCCTGGATGCTCAGTCTCGTGCTGGTGCTGTTCGGGGTCATCAGCTACGACCGAATCGGGATGGACCGCTATCCCTACATCGAATTTCCCGTCGTCTCGGTCAGAACTGCGCTGAAGGGCGCCAACCCCGACATCGTCGACGCTTCAGTTACCAACATCATTGAAAGCTCGGTCAACTCCACCCCTGGCATCGAGCATATCCAGTCGACTTCCTCGCCCGGCGTCTCGGTCATCAACATCACCTTCAATCTCGAAAAGAAGATCGATGTCGCCTTCAACGAAGTTCAGGCCAAGGTCAATCAGGTGTTGCGGCGCCTGCCGAACGATGCCGACCCGCCGATCATCGCCAAGGTCGAGACCAATGCCCAGCCCATCATGTGGCTGGCACTGCAGGGAGACCGTACGCAGCAGCAGCTCAACCAGTACGCCATCAACATTCTGAAGAAGCGCCTCGAAACCATCGACGGCATCGGCGAAGTTCGCCTGGGCGGCCGCCGCGACCGCACCATCCGGGTCAACCTGCTGCCCGACCGCATGGTCGCCATGAGCGTCACCGCACAGGACATCAGTGAAGCCTTTGCCAAGGAGCACGTGCAACTCGCCGGGGGGTTCGTCGTCGGTGCAGCCACCGAGAATCTGGTCAAACTCGATCTCGAGTTCCACACCCTGGACGACCTGAAGCAGATGGTCGTCGCGTGGAAAGATGTCAAAGGCGGCAATGCCCCGATCCTGCTCAAGGATGTCGCCGAAGTCGAAGATGGCCTCACCGATTTCCGTCAGCTGGCGCGCTTCAATGGCGAAATGACCGTCGGGCTCGGCATCGTCAAGGTAGCAAACACCAACACCGTGGCCATCGTCGACAAGATCAAGGCCAAGCTCGAAAACGAACTGCAACCGCAACTGCCGCCGGGGATGAAGCTGAGCGTGGTTTCCAACGACGCCGTCTTCATTCTCGATATCGTCAATTCGCTGAAGGAACACCTGATCGAAGGGACGCTGCTGGCCGCGCTGGTCGTCTGGGTTTTCCTGCGCTCGATACGTTCGACCCTGATCATTTCGCTGGCCATTCCCGTATCGCTGATGGGGGCGATTGCGGTGATCTACTTCTTCGGCTACACGCTGAATTCGCTGACGCTGCTGGCGCTGCTGCTACTCATCGGGGTGGTTGTCGACGACTCCATCGTCGTCCTGGAAAACATTTTCCGGCACCGCGAGGAGCTTGATGCCGACCCGATTTCGGCAGCCATCAACGGTTCCAATGAGGTCGTCTTTGCCGTGTTCGCAGCAACCCTCTCGCTGGTTTCGATCTTCGCCCCGGTGATTTTCATCAGCGGCATCATCGGCCAGTTTTTCCGCTCGTTCGCCGTTGTCGTCACGTTCGGGGTCGTCGTGTCGCTGTTCGTTTCCCTGACGCTAACGCCGATGCTTTGTTCGCGCTTCCTCCGCGTAGCCGAAAAAGGGCATGAACAAGGGCCGCTCTACCAACGCATCGAAGCCTTCTTCGCCGCCACCGAAGCGCTGTACCGCAGAACGCTCGACTGGGCCCTCGGCCATCGCTGGAAAGTCATTTTCCTGACACTGATCACCGTCGCTTCCAGCTTTTTCTTCTTTGCCAACATCGGCAAAGCCTTCGCCCCGGAGCAGGACGAGGGACGCTTCCTCGTCTATCTCCGCACACCGCTCGGCTCCTCCATTGAATACACCGACACCCGCCTGCGCATGGTTGAAGAGATCTTGCGCAGCCACAAGGAAGTGTTCACCGAATTTGCCCTCATCGGCCTCGGCTCTGCCGGCCAGGTCAACCAGGGCACGGTCGTCGCGCGCATGCTGCCGCGCGAGGAGCGCAGTATCACGCAGCAGGAACTGCTGCCGGTGTTACGCAAGGAACTGGCACTGGTTCCTGGCGCACGCGCTTTCGCTGCGCCCTATCCGATGGTGCAGGGGCAACGCGGCGAACCGCTGCAGTTCGTCCTGGTCGGCGAAACCTTGCCGGAAGTCGGCCGCCTCACCCGCGAGTTGCAGGCAAAACTCGCCGCCGAGCCCGGCCTTGGCCGTATCGATACCGACCTTCAGCTCGATCTGCCACAACTGGTCTTCAAGCCAGACCGCATGCGCATCGCGGCCTCCAGCCTGTCAACGCAGGACGTCGCATCGGCCATCAACATGCTCACGGGGGGCGTCGATATTGCCAAGTTCAACGACGAGCCCGGCGATGGCGAACGCTACGACATTCGCGTCAAGGCACGAGAGGGGGAATTCACCCAGCCGTCCGATCTCTCGAAAATCTGGCTGCGTTCGAAAGATGGCAAGCTGGTCCGCCTCGACTCCGTCGCCACCTTCACCGAAACGCTGGGGCCAGCAGTCATCGGCCGCTTCGACCTGCAATACGCCGCCACCTTCTTTGCCACCCCGACCATGCCGCTTGGTGAAGCGGTCGACCGCGTTAAAACCGTGGCCGCCGAATTGCTGCCTCCGGGCTACCAGATCAAGATGATCGGCCAGGCGGAAGAATTCGGAAAAACCGTGAAATACATGGCCTTTGCCTTCTCGCTGGCGATGATTCTCCTGTACATGGTGCTCGCCAGCCAGTTCGATTCCTTCCTGCAGCCTTTCATCGTCATGCTGGCGCAGCCGCTGGCCATTGTTGGCGGTGTCGCGGCGCTGTGGCTATTCGGGCAAACGCTGAACATCTATTCGATGATCGGGATGGTGCTGCTGATCGGGCTCGTTGCCAAAAACTCCATCCTGCTCGTCGACCTCACCAACCAGCGCCGCAGCGGCGGCATGGCGATCGATGCGGCGCTGAGGAATGCCTGCCCGATCCGCATGCGCCCGGTACTGATGACCTCGGCCACCGTCATCCTCGCCCTCTTCCCCGCCGCCCTCGGCCTCGGGGCCGGCTCGGAAACCAACCAGCCACTGGCCATCGCCGTCATCGGCGGCATGATCTCCTCGACCCTGCTGACGCTGGTTGTCGTGCCGGCGGTGTACTCGCTGGTCGAAAGCCGCCTGGCCCGCAGCGCGCAACCTGCAGACACCGCTCACTGATGCCCGCTGCGGCATTCTGTCGCACCTCGCTGCCACCCCCATCGCGGGGCGTAAAATGCCGGCCATGCCTTCCAGCTTCATAGCCTCCAGCCTGCTTCACCGTCTCGTTGCCCTGCGCCGACTTTCGGTGTTGGCGCAGGGGCTGGTACTCCTGCTGGCCATTGCCTGGCTGAAGATGCCGCTCGCCATCGGCCCGCTGATCGGCATCACGGTATCGCTGGCGCTGTTCAACCTGATAACGCAGTGGCGGCTGCAGCAAGCGCGGCCGGTCAGCGACGATGAAAATCTGGCGCAGCTTTTGGTCGATGTCGCCGCCCTTGGCGGACTCCTCTATTTTTCCGGCGGCTCGGCCAACCCCTTTGTCTCGCTTTTTCTGGTTCCGATCACCATCGCCGCCACCGCACTGCCCGCCCGGCACGCCTGGTTCATGGCCGGGGCAACGACGCTGGTTTACACCTTTCTGATGTTCTGGAATTTGCCGCTCCCCCCGCCGCAGGGGCAAATGGCCGAACTGGATGTGCTGGTCGCACGCGCTTCCGGCGTCGCCCCGGAACACGCCGGCCATGCCAGCGGTTTTGCGCTGCATATTCTTGGCATGTGGCTCAATTTTGTCGTCAGCGCCGCCATCGTTGCGCTCTTCCTCACGCGCATGGCGGCGACCCTGAAAGCCCGCGAAAAGGAGCTAGCCTCTGCGCGCGAGGCTGCGCTGCGTAACGAGCAGATCCTGACACTGGGCACACTGGCCGCTGGCGCCGCACACAAGCTTGGCACCCCGCTCTCGACCATGGCCGTTGTCCTGCGCGAAGCCGAACTGGCGCACGGAGACAACGCCGAACTGCGTACGGACATGCAGCTTCTGCGGGCCCAGGTCGAGGAGTGCAAGAAAATCCTCTCGCAAACGCTGGCCTCGGCCGGGCAGGCGCGTGACGAAGCGTCGCAGCAGCTACCGCTCGATGCCTACCTCGAACGCCTGCTCGAAGAATGGCGCCTGATCCGCCCGCGAGCATCCATCAGGGAAACGCTGGAAGGCCCCCGACCGGCACCGCAGATCGCCACCGACCGCACTCTGGAGCAGGCCCTGCTGAATCTCCTCGACAACGCTGCCGACGCCTCTCCCGACGGGCTTGAATTCTCGGCCCAGTGGGACACCAGCAGCCTTGTCATCACCATCCTCGACCATGGCCCGGGTATTGATCAGGCCACGGCCGCCCGCATTGGCGAAGCCTTCTTCAGTACCAAGCAGATCACCGACGCAACCAGCAGCGGCGGTCTCGGCATCGGCTTCTTCCTCACCAACGCCACGCTGGAACGTTTCGGCGGGCGCGTTCAACTCACCCCCCGAGAGAGCGGCGGCACCTGTACCCGTGTGACCCTCCCCCTTTCCCGACTCTGCAGCGGACCGACATGACGACAACCGGCGACCAGGACAAACCGACACTTCTGCTTGTTGACGATGACGAAGCTTTCCGCCGCGTACTGGCCCGTGCCATGGAGCGCCGTGGCTACGCCGTAACTACCGCCGCCGATGTTGCCGAAGCACTGGCCGCCGCCCAGCAGCATTCGCCTGAATTTGCCGTGGTTGACCTGAAGATGCCGGGAGAATCCGGCCTGGTGCTGATCGAACGGCTGATCGAGCTCGACCCGAACACCCGCATCGTCATGCTCACCGGCTACGCCAGCATCGCCACCGCCGTTGAAGCGATCAAGCTTGGCGCCACGCACTACCTCTCCAAGCCGGTCGATGCCGACGAAGTGGTGGCGGCACTGAACAAGGTCGAAGGCGATTCTTCGCTCTATGTGTCCGACTCGCCGCTGTCGGTCGATCGGCTGGAGTGGGAGCACATCCAGCGCGTGCTGGCCGAGAACGATGGCAACATCTCGGCCACGGCGCGGGCGCTGAAAATGCACCGCCGCACCCTGCAGCGCAAACTCAACAAGCGGCCGGTCAAGGAATGACGGACACCAGCCAGACACGCCAGCGCCTCGACAAATGGCTGTGGGCCGCACGCTTCTTCAAGACGCGTTCGCTGGCGGCGGAAGCAGTTGGCGGCGGCAAGATCAAGCTGAATGGCAGCACGGCAAAACCAGCCAAGGAGATCAAGGCCGGCGACCTGCTCGAACTCTCCATCGGCCATGTCCAATGGACGGTCAATGTCGTGGCCCTCAATGAATATCGCCGCCCGGCCTCTGAGGCCCAGCAGCTCTATGCCGAAACGGAGGAAAGCCGGACGCAACGCGCGCAAGCCATGGAAGAACGCAGCACGGCCCCGGCCCCCGGTGCCGACCTGAAGGGCCGGCCGACCAAGCGCGACCGGCGGCAGATCCAGCGCTTTTCCGGCTGACGGGAACTGGAACGACCGGCGCTGGTCAGCCTACAATCCGGCTGATCAATAACAACAGGCGCCTCCCCATGTTCCGCACCCTCAACACCCCGCATCTCTGGGTCATCACCGTCGCCGCTGCCGGCATCATGATGGTGACCATGGGCGCCCGCCAGTCGCTCGGCCTCTTCGTCTCGCCGATCAATACCAGCACCGGGCTGGGCGTTGCCGCAATCAGCTTCGCGCTCGCCGTCGGCCAGTTCACCTGGGGCGCCGTGCAGCCAGTCGCCGGCGCCTTTGCCGACCGCTACGGCGCCGGCAAGGTGCTGCTCTGCGGCCTGCTGATACTGGCGGTCGGCAGCGCGCTGACCCCGTTCATGGACAACACCTTCGGCCTCGTTGTCAGCCTCGGCCTGCTCTCGGCGATGGGCTCCGGCATCGGCAGTTTTTCCGTGCTGATGGGCGCCACCGCCCAGCGCCTGCCGATCGAAGCGCGCGCCGCCGCCTCGGGCGTGGTCAACGCCGGCGGCTCCTTCGGCCAGTTCATCTTCGCCCCGATCCTGCAGAAACTGATCCAGGTCTTCGGCTGGATGGGGGCCATGTGGTCGGTCGCCGCCGTTGTGCTGGCGGCACTGCCGCTGATAAAGGTCGTCGCACCGAAGGGCACAAAGCCGGCCGCTGTGCCCGGTGAGGCCGGCATGTGGAACACCGTCTGCGGCGCCATGGGCGACCGCAGCTACCTGCTGCTGCACGCCGGCTTCTTCACCTGCGGCTTCCACATCGCCTTCCTCGTCACGCACATGCCCGGCGAGGTCGACCTGTGCGGCCTGCCGCCCGCCGTCGCCAGCTGGTCGCTGGCGATCATCGGCCTGACCAACATCGCCGGCAGCCTCTACGCCGGCCATGCGATCACCCACCACCGCAGCAAGATGGTGCTGTTCTGGATGTACGCCTCGCGCGCCCTGCTGGTCATCGCCTACCTGCTGGCGCCGAAGACCGAATGGACCTTCTACGTGTTCGCCGCCGGCCTCGGCTTTACCTGGCTGGCCACCGTGCCGCCCACCGCCGCCCTTGTCAGCAAGCTCTTCGGCGTGCGCTACCTCGGCACGCTGTTCGGCCTCACGCTGCTCTCGCACCAGATCGGCGGCTTCCTCGGCGCCTGGCTCGGCGGCCTGGCGCTGGTCGCAGTTCGGCGACTTCAGCTGGATGTGGTACGCCGACATCGCGCTTGCCGCGCTGGCCGCCGTCGCCAACCTGCCAATCCGCGAAACGGCGGTCGCCAAGCCGCAGGCTGCATGAAACCGGCGCAGCACCCGAGACGCACCAGCGCCGAGGCTGATGCCAACTTCGTGCGCAAGGCAACCGGCTAGTTTATCGGCGGCGTGTCGCCAACCTGGCGCAGAAAACTGGTGAAGCTGATGCTGGATGAGAATCTGCAGCAGTTCGCAACAATCTGAGCCGCTGCGGGGGCGCCGTTTTTGCTGCTCCCGCTCGCACCCACTCAATTAGCGAAAATCGTCTCGGGATTATGGGATTCAGTCAAACAGGAAAGCAGGCGATCCCACCGGGGCATTAATTCGGGCATTTACTGGCAATCCCACATGAGAGCAGATACTCATAGAGCTGGTCATATATCTGCGGGGCTCTTGTGGGGTCATTCACATCTCCGGACGGTATAAAAATCACCATACCCTGGCGAGCACGGGTTAGCAGTACCCGATAGGCGTTTTTGAGGTAAAGCTGTCTTTCTGCCATGTTCATACGCTGCCATTTGGTCCCACGAAAGCTGAAATATTGCCACTGATTCTCTTGGTATCTAAAGTCAGCATCCCAGCAGACACAGGTCCAGTCGAGTTCAAGCCCTTGGATATCGAATTCGCTCGCAGTTTCCTCCAGGTAATACGAAGACCGCACGTCAGATTTGTCGTTCAGAAACCAGACTGGCGCATCGATTTTTGCCTTGATCCAGACACCCTCGGGACGTAGGCGACTAGCACCAGACGAGGCGGTAAGGCCATAACGTTCGCTACCTCGGGCTTTCTTACGCAGCCAAGAACGAGCCTCTGCCAAACTACGCGTCAGCAGTATTGGGTACTTGTCAGCAATTGTCTGATAAACGATACGAGCTTTATCGGGTTCGTTGTCCACTACACATCCGACAAACTCAGAGAGTGCTTCAGCCCGGAACGATCGAATCGAGACACCAAGGTGTAAAGATTCATCCCATGGAGCAGAAGTCTTCGATAACTCTCTCGCAAGTTCCACATCCCAGATGTAATCGCGATCGTCGAGACGACTGGAAACGTGAACGTCCCAGTCAGCGTATTGATCGCGCAGCACGGTAATCCATTCTGCCAGGCCAGCCTCGCCGGTATTTATCTCCTGCCCTCCACCGACCAAACAGATAACAACACACCAGTCTGTGTGTCGATTCATTGCGCTGAGTAGAAAGGCTGGCTCAGACATATCGAAGGCTGCATAGCCGCGTTTCTGCTGCATGAACTTGCTTGCCATGTCGCGATTCCACGCGCGCTGTGCCTCGTCGAATATCACAACCTTCTCGACGGGTGGGTTGGTGCTCTCGAGGGCCTCATCACGAAAATGATGGATGTTCTGCACGAAGGTTGAGACTTCGCGATACGCCCTACTTCGAGGAATGCTTTCTCGCTCTGCCTTGTCCCGAGCAAGCGCCTCCCGAAGGACATCTACCAATGGGCCATTCCCAGATAGAAAAACCGCGTGCTCATCCGAATGCCGTTCGGCACGTGATGTTGCTATGTTCAAGCCCGCAAGTGTCTTGCCAGCCCCGGGGACGCCGGTAATGAAGCAGATGGCCTTTCGGCTATTGGCCTTGGCGCTCTCAATAATTTGCTCAATACGAGCTGCTGTCAGACCAAGGTTGTCCGCTCCTGCTTCTGAGCGAGTTATCTCCTTTACATCGTGTTGCCTGTATAGAGCCAAGGCTGCTTCTACGATGGTCGGCGTAGGTTGGTAGCCAGATTGCGACCAGGCAATGGCATCGATAGGTAATGCTGAACATTGCCCTGCAGCGATAGAAATAACTTGGGGTAGTTCCGCAGGGGAGATGCAAAGCGGTTCAGCAACCAGGTCGAGCGCCCATTTAATCTCAGCTAAGGGCTGGCGCGGAGCGGTCGTAGGAAGCAGGATGGGAACTATCGGGAGGCTATGGCTACCGCGATGGAAGTTTTTAAGATCAAGCGCGTAGTCATAAACCTGCTCAACTGCGTAGCTGTCAAAGCTATGCGATCCCACCTTGAATTCAATGACGAATACCACCGAACCCGTCACGATGACCGCATCGACTCTCTTGCCCATCCGGGGGATCGAAAATTCGAAATAGATTCTGCCTGCTACCGCCTTTGGCAAATGCTGGCGAAGTATCTGTATCTGGCCCAGCCAAGCGTGTTTTTGCTGATGTTCCAGCGCAAAACCATGGTGCTTAGCAAGCGTACCAAGTACGGCATCTTCATCTGCGACTAGGAAATCCTGAATGTCGGCGTCGTAGTAAGCAATACGGGTCATACAGGCAATATACCGGGATTGCGGCTAAATGCCGCCGGACATGTCTGCTTCCGGCTGACAACAGTAGTCACCTCGGCAGCGCGAAAAACAGCGCCAACGGAATGAACAGCAGCGATGCCATGTTGCCGATCATCACGATCGAGGCGACGCGCTCCGGCTCCTGTTTGTATTTCTCGGCAAAGATGTAGTTGAGCACGGCCGGCGGCAGGGCGCCGAAGATGAGCAGCATGCCAGTCTGCATGGTGTCGAGGCCGAGCAGCGGCGCGATCGCCCAGGCGATCGCCATGCCGGCGAGCGGGCAGAGGGCAGCGCCGACGAGGCCGAGCTTCATGTCCTTGGCGGCCGAGTCGGTCAGGCGCACGCCGAGCGAGAAGAGGAGCAGAGGTATCGACACATCGCCGAGCATCTTGATGCCGATGTAGAGCGGCGACCACAGTTCGATCTTCAATAGGCTCACCGCGAGGCCGGCGATGGCCGCGGCGATGACCGGCACGCGCCACAGATTCCATAGCTTGGCGTGGTGGTCGAGCATCCAGGTGCCGAGCGAGTAGTGCAGCACGTTCTCGACGAAGAAGAGGACCACGGCGAGCGGCAGCGCCTGTTCGCCGAAGGCCAGCACCAGCAGCGGCAGTCCCATGTTGCCGGAGTTGTTGAACATCATCGGCGGCAGAAGGGTGTTCGTCGGCACCTTCATTAGCTTCGCGACCGGCCAGGCGAGCAGGCCGGAGCCGAGAACCACGGCGAGTGCACCAAGGGCCAGCTTCCAGTTTGCGAACAGGTCGAAATCCTTGCTGGCGAGTGCGGCGAAGACCAGCGCGGGGACGAAGATGTCCATGTTGAGCTGGTTGGCGAAGGCCATGTCTGGCTTTTTGTAGCGGGCGTAGAAATACCCCACGCCGACGATGGCGAAGATGGGGAAAATGATGGCGATGATGCGGAGGAGCATGGGGTTACTGACCCTTCGATACGCGCTGCGCGCTACTCAGGGCGAACGGGTGGGATAATCCACCGTTCATGGTTCGATACGCCCCGCGACGCGGGGCTACTCACCACGAACCGGGATTGGGTTTTTGATTACAGCACGTAGCGCGAGAGGTCTTCGTTTTGCGCCAGCTCGCCGAGGCGGCCGTTCACGTATTCGGCACTGACTTCCAGCGTTTCGGTGCCGGGCTTGCCGGCGTCGAAGGATACGTCTTCGAGCAGGCGCTCCATGACCGTGTACAGGCGGCGGGCGCCGATGTTTTCGGTGCGCTCGTTGACCGACCAGGCGATTTCGGCGAGGCGGCGGATGCCGTCTTCGGCGAAGCGGATGCTGACGCCTTCGGTGGCCATCAGTGCTTCGTACTGGCGGGTCAGGCAGGCATCGGTCTGGGTGAGGATGTGTTCGAAATCGGTGACCGACAATGACTCCAACTCGACGCGAATCGGGAAGCGGCCTTGCAGTTCCGGGATCAGGTCCGACGGTCTGGCGAGATGGAAGGCACCGCTGGCGATGAACAGGATGTGGTCGGTCTTGATCATGCCGTACTTGGTCGAAACGGTCGTGCCTTCCACCAGCGGCAGCAGGTCGCGCTGCACGCCCTGGCGCGAAACGTCGGCACCGTGCGCATCGGAGCGGCTGGCGATCTTGTCGATCTCATCCAGAAACACGATGCCGTTCTGCTCGACATTGTTCACGGCATCGAGCTTCACTTCCTCGTCGTTGACCAGCTTGGCCGCTTCTTCGTCGATCAGCAGCTTGGTTGCTTCGCTTATTTTCAGCTTGCGCGATTTCTTGCGGCCGCTGCCCATGTTCTGGAACATGCCCTGGATCTGACTGGTCAGTTCTTCCATTCCCGGCGGTGCGAAGATTTCGGCGCTCATCGACTGGGCCGCCACTTCGATCTCGATTTCCTTGTCGTCGAGTTCGCCTTCGCGCAGCTTCTTGCGGAATTTCTGGCGCGTGCCCGTATCCTCGGCCGGCGCGTTTTCGTTGCCGAAGAAGTTGCTGCCGCGTGCCGGCGGCAGCAGGGCATCGAGCACGCGCTCCTCGGCAGCTTCTTCGGCGCGCGCGCGCATGCGCTTCATGGCGCTCTCGCGACCGGTCTTGACGGCGATTTCAACGAGGTCGCGGATGATGGTATCGACGTCGCGGCCGACGTAGCCGACCTCGGTGAATTTCGTCGCTTCGATCTTGATGAAGGGCGCGTTGGCCAGCCGTGCCAGCCGGCGGGCGATTTCGGTCTTGCCGACGCCGGTCGGCCCGATCATCAAAATGTTCTTCGGTGTGATTTCCTGGCGCAGCGGCTCGGCCACCTGGGCACGCCGCCAGCGGTTGCGCAGGGCGATGGCAACCGCCTTCTTGGCCTTGCCCTGGCCGACGATGTTCTTGTCAAGTTCGTGAACGATTTCCTGGGGTGTCATCTGGGTCATGCTGGTAACTCGTAAGTGGTCCGGATCGGTTGGGAATGTATCACTTCATGGCCCAGCTATGGCAGACTGCGACTGATGAAAACACGCGTCGTCTGCCTGCCTCCGGGGCAACTGCAACCGGGCATGATCGTAGCGGCCCCGATCGTCGGGTCGCAAGGGGCGGTTCTGTTCGCCGCTGGCTGCACGCTCGATGAATACGGGCTGGAGCAGCTCCGCCGCCGCACCATCGAGTTCGTAACCGTTTCGGTACCCGACTCCCGCGACGAAGCCACCATTGCCCGCGAAATCGCCGAAGTGACCGCACGCGTGGAAACCATCTTTCGCGGCTCTGGCAGCGCGGCCCGCGCAGCGCTGCGCGACACGGTTCTGAATTACCGCAGGAAGCAGGCGGAATGAACGAAAAAGCCAGCCCGCCAAACCTTGA
Source organism: Candidatus Proximibacter danicus (assembly GCA_016710885.1). GTDB lineage: Bacteria > Pseudomonadota > Gammaproteobacteria > Burkholderiales > Rhodocyclaceae > Proximibacter > Proximibacter danicus. The sequence goes on along the minus strand of JADJUC010000007.1, from coordinate 33,340 downwards.
GGCTTTGCTGCAAGGCGCCAGTGCGTTGCCAACGCTGCCGCAGGTCGTTACCCACATTCTCAAATCGCTGAATGACGACAATGCCGACGCTGACAGCCTCGTCCAGCAACTCAACACCGACCCGGCCATTGTTGCCCGTTTGCTGGCCGCCGCCAATTCCAGTGCTTTCGGACTTTCTTCCCAGGTCGCTACGACACGCCAGGCCATCCTCGTGCTGGGTCTGCAAACCGTGCGCACCATCACCCTGGCAACGGCACTGATCGAGCATTTCAGCCACAGCACCTCGGCGTTCGACAGCCGGCAGCTCTGGCGCCACAGTCTGGGCGTCGCCACCTGTGCTCGTGCCATTGCCGAGCGCATTCGCTGCAACCCGGAGGCCGCATTCTCCACCGGCTTGCTGCACGACATCGGACAGATGCTGATGGTAGCGGTGGCCCCGGACGCTTGTGCCGAGGTGCGCGTTCGCATGCGGCAGAACGACGAGCCAATCATCGTCGCCGAGCAGGCTGTTTTCGGTTACGACCACGCAATAGCCGGTGCTGCGCTGGCCAAACTCTGGAATTTGCCGGACGACATCATCGCCGGCATTCACGGCCACCACACGCCTGACGCGGGCGATGATGGTGAAATAGGCGATTTGATCCACATTGCCGAAGTCGTCAGCCATGCGCTGGACCTGGGCGATGCCGAACGTAACCACGTGCCCGAAGTTTCGGAAATTGCCCAGTTCAGACTGGGTATTGAATGGTCGACGCTGGCGGCACGTTTCCCGGAAATCGAGGCCCGCTACGATGGCGTGCGACAGGCGCTCGGCCTCTGAGTTCTGAGCAGCCGGCACCCGACGGGCGCCAACGCGGATCAGTCCAGCGTTTCCAGCGTGAAATTGCGATTGGTGTAAATGCACAGGTCGCCCGCTACTTCCAGCGACTTGCGCACCACATCGACCGGCGCCAGTTCGGTATTTTCGAGCAGGGCGCGTGCGGCACTCTGGGCGTAGGCACCGCCAGAACCAATGGCAACGATGCCGTACTCCGGCTCCAGTACATCGCCGTTGCCGGTGATGATCAGCGAGCTTTCACGATCCGCCACCGCCAGCATGGCTTCCAGCCGGCGCAACGCACGATCGGTGCGCCAGTCCTTGGCCAGCTCCACCGCAGACCGCAGCAGATGGCCCTGGTGCTTTTCCAGCTTGGATTCGAAACGCTCAAAGAGCGTGAAAGCGTCCGCCGTGCCGCCGGCGAAACCGGCCAGGATGCGTTCCTTGTACAGCCGGCGCACCTTGCGTGCGGTGGCCTTGATGACGATGTTGCCGAGGGTGACCTGACCGTCGCCGCCCATGGCGACGCTTTGCCCGCGCCGCACCGAGAGGATGGTAGTGCCGTGATACTGTTCCATAAGATTTCCGGCCGCTGCTGGGCCGCCCCAGGAAAATGTAGCGTCAGTGCTTGGCCAGAACGATGTCGGCAACCGCTTCGAGGCCGACAACACCAAGCAGTTCGGCAACCAGATAATTGGGATGGTTGATGATGACCCGCTTGCCCTGGCGTTTTACCGGGGTCAGCATATTGACTAGCGTACCTGCACTGACAAAATCGATGCGCGTGACGACGGAAAAATCGAGTATCAGCGGATCGTGTTTTTCAGCAAAGGCCGGCAATCCGGCAAAACGTTCAGCCTTGAGATCGCCCTTGGGCGCAAAACTCTCGACTTCATCGGCACTCTCAGCCAATGCCAACACCGGCTTTGGTTCGGCAGCCGCCACCCGCTTCGGCTCCCACGAAGGCGGCGACATTTCAAAGGTCACCGCGTAGTTGATGGCCATGTCCTCGAAGGCTTCCTGCTTACCCATCAACTGATAGAACTCGAGCAGCAGTAACCAGCAGCCGGATTCTTCACGGCGGCCGGTTTCGATACGTGCTTCAAGCAGGGCCGCCAGCGCATCACGCCCGATCAATTCGATTTCGCTCTTTTTCTTGCGAACAGCGGCCAGCACCCCGAGCATGCGCTCCGCGCCAAGATCGTCAACCGCCTTGACCTTGGTCAGCTCGACACGCAACTTCGGGTTCTTGTCGATGGCGGCATCGAGTGCAGCGAAAGCTGCATCGTTATCTCCGGTCAGATCACCCTTGAAGAGAACGGTTCCTGCCGGCACGGCGGCCTTCGCTGCCGGCTTTGGCGACTCGTTGTTACGCCAGGCAGGCGGTGACTTTTCGAAAGCCTTTGCATATTCCATACTCAGCGCATCGAAGGGCGCATGCTGGTTATTCAGCCGGTAGAAATCGAACAGCATCAGCCACAGACGTTCGCCCGGGCCGAAGTGGTGCACATGGACCGCGTTTTCAAGCAGGGCGCGGGTGGCTTCATCCTGAGCATTGGCATACAGCACAGCCGCCTGCTCGATGTCAGCCTCGATCGGGTCCATGTCACCTTCAACATGAATTTCCCCCGGCGTTTCGCTGAGGTCGCTGAACTCGCTGGGGCTGACGGGCGAAAGCGCCTTGCTGCTAGTGAAATCGAGCGGAGCCAGATCCTTGGGCGCCTCCGCCTTATCCTCGACCGGCGGCGGTGCCACAGCGCCTGGCGCCTGCGGCTCTGGCTTCTGCGTCTCGCTTGCTTTCGCGCGCGGCGGCGCAGCGGCTGGCCTGGCCACCATTTTTCAGGCGGCGGTTTCTTGAAGAAGGAAAAAACCATGGGCTAGGCGGGCAAAGGCGGGTTCATTGGTTTAGCGAGCAGTTGTTTTAACACAATGGCACGCGCGCCGCAATTGCATAACAAGCTCAAAACCCGCTCAGTGTGAGCCTTCCAAGGTTTCATCCGGGCAAAGGAAGACGTCGCACAACCCCAGAAGTGCCGTACAGATCCGGGGGGCACGCGACTGGCGTGACAACGTGCAACCTTAACGGGAACTGCGACAAGTGGCCACCATCAGGGCCATCACACACGCCCGTCTGCGGGATTGTTACAGAACATGCTGAACGCTTTTTCAACATGTTCGCGTTGGAAATTGCGGACGATGAACACCAGGCGCGAGCGCCGATCATCGTCAGGCCAGGCGGGCAGGGCTGCTTCCGGATAACGCACGTGCTGGACGCAATGGATGACGCGCGGCGAGTCGTCGCCGACCACATCGACCAACCCTTTGACGCGCAAGATACGGTCGCCACAGGTGGAGAGCAGCACGTCGATGGCTTCGGCAAACTCGCTCCAGACAAATGGTTGCGAGAAGCGCAGGACGAAACTATGCACGAGGGCATCGTGGCGATGCGGGTCGTGTCCGTGGTCATGGCCTGGACGCCCTTCGCTGGCAGCGGCCCTGACCGCTTCCTCGGCCAGCCAGTGACGAACATCGGCGGTCTTGCTGACCGGATCGTAAAATCCGCAGCCGGCCAGAACCGCGGCATCGACGGCGCCTCGTCGAACTTCGATCTGCGGCGCACCGGGATTGATGCGGGCAATGCGATGGCCGACGCGTGCGATTTGCTCCGGCGTGGCCAGGTCGCATTTTGTCAGCAGCAGGCGGTCGGCCATGGCGATCTGCTTGACGGCTTCCAGGTGCTGCGACAACTGCCCTTCAGCGTGCGTCACATCAACGGCGGCGACGATGCCATCGCTGCGGAATCGCTCGGCGATGAAGAAATCTTCCATCAGCGTATAGATCACCGGCGCCGGATCGGCCAACCCGGTGGTCTCGATGAGCACGCGAGAGAATGCGGGAATTTCCCGACGCAACCGTTTCATGAAGAGGTCGCGCAGGCTGCGTGCGAGATCGCCACGAACACTGCAGCACAGGCAACCAGAATCAAGCAACACCAGGTTGTCATCGACCTTGTCGACCAGATGGTGGTCGATGCCGATTTCGCCGAACTCGTTGATCAGCACCGCCGCATCGGCCATCGCCGGCTGTTTCAGCAAATGATTGAGCAGCGTCGTCTTGCCGGCACCGAGAAAGCCAGTCAGCACCGTCACCGGAATGGCGCGGCGGAGCCTTTCGTGTTCGTCTAGCGCAGGCATTTCTGCAAGCCCATGACGATGATGTCACGCGGCAGATCGCGGCCGATGAACACCAGCGTGCTGATCCGCGGCGCATCCTCCCAGGGCTGGCCCGGGCTGGCGCCCATGAGGGCGTGCACGCCCTGCAGGACGATCCGGTAAGGGAGGTCGTCGACGGCCATGACGCCCTTGTAGCGCATCAGATCATCGCTGAAAACACGGACGATGCTGCCGATGAAATCCTGCAATCTGGCACCATCGAAGTCGCGTTCGGCACGGAAGACGACGGAGCCGATGCTGTCGTGGTGGTGATGATGTGCGCCGGCAAGGAAAGCGGCGTCGATTTCAAGCGCCGCATTCAGGTTGAAGCCACGGATGTCGAGAATTTCTGCCAGCGGGGTCTCGCCGAAATGCACGGCCTGCTGCGTTGCACGCGGGTTCATCGCCGCGAGGCGTTCCTGCAGCGCATTCAGTTGAACGGCATCGACGAGTTCGGTCTTCGACAGCAACAGTCGATCGGCAAACCCGACCTGAGCCTGCGCGGCATCGTGTTCGTCGAGCTGTTTGCCCGCATGGACGGCATCGACCAGGGTTACCACGGCATCAAGCAGATAGCGCCGGGCGATCGCCTCGTCCACAAAGAAGGTCTGGGCAACCGGGGCCGGTTCGGCCAGGCCGGTAGTCTCGATGATCACCCGCTCGAAGGCCAGCGTACCGTCATCACGCTTCTGCATCAGTTCGTTGAGAATGCGAACGAGGTCGCCGCGCACCGTGCAACAGATGCAGCCGTTGTTCATTTCGACGATCTGCTCGTCGCCCGATAACAGCAGCTCATTGTCGATACCGACCTCGCCGAACTCGTTCTCGATGACGGCGATTTTCTCGCCGTGGCGCTCGGTCAGGATGCGGTTGAGCAGCGTCGTTTTACCGCTACCGAGAAAGCCGGTGAGAATGGTGACGGGGATCGGAGTCGGGATCGTGCTCATGCCGACACGCCGTTGCACTGCGCACAGCGACCGGAGAGATCAAGCGCCGCACGCAGCAGCGTAAAGCCGCCGGGGAGTGATGGTGGCGAAGGCGCCGGCATGTCGAGGCAGAAGACTCGACCGCAGCCTTCGCAATGAAAGTGGGCATGGCTACCGTGCGTTCCACCACTGGCCAGGCTGAAGCGCCAGACGCGACGTTCATCGGCGCCCTTGACCGCCAGCCCCGACTCGACCAGCCAGTCGAGCACGCGGTAAAGCGTTACCCGGTCGAGACTCCCTGCCCCCAGCGCCGACTCAACGTCGTGGTGAGAAAGCGGCCGCGGTGCAACCGAAAGCAGCTCGAGAACGCGGATGCGAGCCGGCGTTGCGCGCGCGCCGACGGCACGAATGCGCTCGGCAAGACTGGCGGCACTAGCCGAGGAAGAGTGGGTGGAGGGGGTGGAATAGGTTTCCGGCATGGCGCCGGATTACAACACAGCGAATCGCTATTTGCAACAAGGTTGCAAATAGCGATTGATTGAAGCTGTTTAAAACAGCTCGATATCGTCGTCCGGCTTGCTTTTGAGGGCCTCGACATACTGTTCGATGGCCTTGCTTGCCGGCACGCCACGCATGACGGCCTCGAACATCTCTCGCTCATCGGGCGTGGTGTATTTGGCACGAATGTTCTCTTGCAGATCGGCCCATTGCTGCGGATTGAAGATGCGCTGCTGATCCCCGACCAGGTTCGACAAGGCATCCAGACTGTGGGTCACATGCCCCAGACGCTGTACCAGCTTGTCGTAGAACTGGAAGGCGATGATCGCCTGATGCACCCGCCCGGAGACCTGTTCGGCCGCCGCCAGCAGCGTCTGCCGAATTTCGGTGGTTTTGCCGCCGTCGCTGCATTCGGGCAAGGCCGAGGCACTTTCACTGAGGGTCCGCAGGGTATCCGCCATGCCGGTGAAAGAGTCGGTCAAGACCTCGACCGATGAACCGCTGTCGCGCATCGCTGCCTCGATCTGTCCGGCGGCCAGCTCCAGCATCAACACCGTTTCGCGCACCTGGCTCCAGTTGAGATCAGGGGCGTGGGCCGAGGTGCCGCGCGAAATTTCATTTTGGTTCATGCTCGATTTTCCTTTGCTTTCCGGATCGTCGGTCAGGCTTCAATCGACCTGCACAAGCAGGCCCTTCAGGTACTCGCCTTCCGGGAAATGCAGTGCCACCGGATGATCCGGCCCAGCCGACAGCCGTTGCAGGATGCGGGCATCGCGCCCGGCATCCACCGCTGCGCCGGCGACAATTTTCTGGAACAGTTCGAGGCCGATCCCGCCAGAGCAGGAGTAGGTCAGCAGGTAACCCCCGGGATTGAGCAGCCGGAACCCGTGCAGGTTGATATCCTTGTAGGCGCGTGCCGCTCGCTCGGCGTGGGCAGCGGACGGGGCAAATTTGGGGGGATCGAGCACGATCAGGTCAAACGTGCGCCCCTCCTTGCGAAAGGTGCGCAGCGCCTCGAAGACGTCGCCTTCCAGCCATTCAGCACGGCTGGTTTCAAACAGCGGGTTGGCGGCATTCAATGCCATGTTGGCCCGTGCGCCTGCCAACGCCGGCCCGGAGGAGTCGATCGAAAGCACGCTCGCCGCGCCCCCGGCCAGCGCCTGCAGCGAGAAGCCGCCGGTATAGCAAAAGCAGTTGAGAACGGACTTGTCCTTGGCCAGCGCTCGCGTCAGCAGACGGTTGTCGCGCTGATCGAGATAGAAACCGGTTTTGTGGCCAGCAACGACATCGACGCCGAGGCGCACCCCATTTTCGTCTATCGACAGCGGGATATCCGGGGCCTCGCCATGCACCCAGCCGGTAACCGGCTCCAGGCCTTCGAGCTTGCGTACGTCGGAATCTGAACGCTCGTAGATGCGAGCCACGCCCGTGGCCTTGACCAGTGCGCCGACGATGGCCTTGCGCCACTTGTCCGATCCGGCAGCAGTCAACTGCAGGCAAATGGTGTCACCGTAACGATCGGCAATGACGCCGGGCAAGCCATCGGATTCGCCGTGCAGCAGGCGCATCCCCTCTTGCCCCGCCAGTTGCGGCATCGACAGGCGTCGTTCAACGGCAGCAGCAACGCGGCGCTTGAAGAAAGCGTCGTCGACAATCTCGTGCGGATCGAAGCTCCAGACCCGCGCACGAATCTGTGATTGAGGGCTCCACGCGGCGCGCGCCAGGCAAGCGCCGTTGGCAGCGATGACATCGACCGTATCACCCGGGCGGGCACGGCCCTCCAGATGATCGACCGCGCCTTCGAAAATCCAGGGGTGACGGCGAAAGAGCGAACGCTCCCGGCCCGGTTTCAATAGTAGTTGCGTCATGATGAGCGGCATTTTACGCTGCCACCATCAACGCTTGGGGAGAAAGACCATGGAGCAGACAAAGGCCAGCAAGCCGCAACGCCGACGCATCGTGCTCGCAGCAGGTGCCTGTGCCGTCGGCGGTGCGACGGCCTTCCTCTCACAACAGCACTCCGCGACGAAAAGCTGGCCACATGGCTCACCCCTCTCGGTCGATATCGGCAGCACGGCACTTCCGGTGGGAAAACTGAAAACCGTCGAATGGCAAGGAAAGCCGGTGTGGATATTGCACCGCAGCCCGGAAGCACTTGCCGCACTTGCTGGCAAGGAGGATCAACTGGCCGACTCGGCCTCCACGGAATCGCTGCAGCCGCCAGGTTGCCGCAACCGGCATCGCTCGCTGCGCCCTGAACTCTTTGTCGCCATCGGCCTGTGCACCCACCAGGGCTGCGCGCCGGCGCTCAACGGCGACCATTTTCTCTGCCCCTGCCACACCTCGAAATACGACCTCGCCGGCCGCGTCTTCAAGGTCGGCCCGGCGCTCGCCAACCTGGTGATTCCCTCCTACCGCTTCGAAGGCGAGCGACTGGTCCTCGGCGAAGACGCCTGAGCGAGACGCAACGCGCTTCGCGAGGAAGTGCCCTCGGGGCACGCCTGATCAGTCCTTCTTCTTTGCCCTCGGGTGTGCCGAGTCGTAAACCTTGGCAAGGTGCTGAAAATCGAGATGCGTATAGACCTGCGTCGAGGCGATGCTGGCGTGGCCGAGCATTTCCTGTACGGCACGCAGATCGCCCGAGGACTGCAGCACATGCGAGGCGAAGGAATGGCGCAGCATGTGCGGATGCACATGCATCGGCAAGCCGAGGAGTAGCGCGCGCCGCTTCAGCCGACTCTGGATAGCGCGCGCAGAAAGCCGGCCACCGTTACGCCCGACGAACAGTGCCGGCTCATCGACCTTGGCCAATTCGCTGCGCCGCATGGCCCAAGCCGACAAGGCCGCACGCGCCTTGGCACCCACCGGGACAATGCGGGTCTTGCTGCGCTTGCCGAGAACACGTACCTCGCCAGCAGCCACGTCGGCAAGACAGTCGGTATTCAGGCCGTCCAGTTCGGAAAGGCGCAGGCCGGAGGAGTAGAACAGTTCGAAGATCGCCTGGTCCCGAAGTGAAAGGAGATCGTCACCAGTACTTTCGAGCAGGGCATTGGTTTCATCGGGAGAAAGGGAATGCGGCAGCGCCTTCGGACTTTTTGGTGGGCGCACCCCGGCAACTGGATTTTGCATGGCCAGCCCACGCAGGCCTAGCCAGCGATAGAAGCCCCGCCAGGCCGACAGTACCCGTGCCAGCGAACGCCCGGCGAGTCCGCGCGAATGTAACTGGGCAACGAAACGGCGGATGTGGTGCACCTGCAGCGCAGTAAACGGGGTCTCGCCGGCCAACTCGGTCAGCAAGGCGAGATCGCGGCGATAGGCGGCGATGGTATGCGCCGATTGCCGGCGCTGGCCCGCAAGTTCGGCCAGCCAGGCATCGATGTTGGCATCGACACGCCCGGCTGACGAATTCATGCGCTTCCTAGCGTCCGCGCGATGGCTGCGGAGGCCATTTCCCCGAGGCGATCGAGGTAGAGGGTACCCATGCCGGCATAGAAGCGCTCCACGTCATAAGCGCCGAGGGCAATCATGCCGATAGTGCCGCCGCCGGCCCGCAACGCAATCAGCGCCTGCGAACGGATATTGACCGACGCCTCGCCGAACCAGGTGGAGGTTTCGAAACCCGACGTGGAACCGCAAAAGGGATGCGTCAGGGTTTCTGCGAACACCTGCAGCTCCTGGCTTACTGCGGCAAACTCGGGCAGTTCGTCGCGCTCGCCAGGCGGCAAGGTCCATAAACGAACCGCTACCTGCGGGATGGCAAAGTCTTCCTTGAGGTGATAGCCCAGCGTATGGATTACTGCCTGAAAGGTATAGGCGGTGATCAAGGCGACGGAGAGACGCTGCATTTTCTCGCTGATGGCGTCGTTATCCTCACCGAACCCGATCAGCTCGATCAGTTTGGCTTCCAGCTGGCGATTCTTGTCACGCAAGGCCAGCATCTGCCGCTCGGTGATCGAGATGGCGCGGCCACTGTGCGGATGCGGGATGGCAATTTGCGCCATAAGGTCCGCATAGTGTTCAAAAAACTGTGGATTGTTCTGGAGGTAATGCGCGACTTCGTCAGCTTTCATGGTTCGCTTTCTTGGTTCTTACAGTTCGATTTGTCCCGAAAAAACGGTAACTGCCGGGCCGGTCATCAGTACCGGCGTTCCTGCCCCATTCCAGGCAATGTTCAATTCTCCGCCCCGCGTTTCAACGCGTACCGGCGAATCTACAAGGCCGCGGCTGATACCCGCCACGACGGCAGCACAGGCGCCAGTGCCACAAGCGAGGGTTTCTCCCGCACCACGCTCATAGACGCGCAGGAGAATCGAGTGCCGGTCGATGATTTCCATGAAACCGGCATTGACCCGCTGGGGAAAACGCGGATGGGACTCGATCTGCGGACCATCCTTGGCGACGGGTGCCAAATCGATATCCGGCACCACCTGCACAGCGTGCGGGTTGCCCATGGAGACCGCGGTGATCATCACTTCACGATCACGAACCATCAGCGGCTGCACGATCTCATTCGACGGGCTGACAAAAGGTATGCGCTCGGGCTCGAACACCGGTACGCCCATGTCGACCGTCACCAGCCCATTGGCTTCCAGCCGGGGGCCGATGACCCCGCTCATCGTTTCGACGCGGATTTCAGCCTTGTCGGTCAGCCCTTGGTCGTGCACGAAGCGCACGAAACAGCGAGCGCCGTTGCCGCACTGCTCAACCTCGCTGCCATCTGCGTTGAAGATGCGATAGCGGAAATCGATGTCCGGCTGCGAGGGTTTTTCAACGAGCAGGATCTGGTCGCAGCCGATGCCGAAATGACGGTCGGCCAGCGCGCGCAGCTGCGTCGGGGTCAGGTCGATGTGCTGACGAACGCCATCCAGGACAACGAAATCGTTGCCTAGCCCGTGCATTTTGGAGAACTTGAGTTTCATGGCTGCGTCGCGGCTCACTGCGCAATGGATCGGGCCATTATAAAGTCGTCCATGACAAATCCGCCGCCGATATCGACACGAACCGACTCGCGCACGACAAAACCCCGCTTTTCATAGGCGCCAATGGCCTTGGCATTCTGTTTGTTGACCGCCAGGATCAGCGTATCGCAGCCCGACTCCCGGCCATGCGCGATAACGCCATCGATCAGCGCGCCACCAATGCCGCTGCGCTGATGCATGGGATGCACGTAGACCTTGTCCAGTTTGATCTCGCCGGGGCCGCCCGTCAGATAGCCGGAGGAAAAGGCCACTCGCACACCATCGACGAAGGCCTGATCCCACCAATAGCCGGATTGCCCCAATTCTTCGAACAAACGCGCCGTGTTGTAGCGCTGGGCCAGCATGTAGTCTATCTGCGCCTGGGTGATGATCCCGGCGTAGGCGGATTGCCAGATTTCGCGGGCAAGCGCTGCGATAGATTCGACGTCGACGGGGCGCACAGGTTGGATATCGGGAGACATGGCGATAATTTCTTCTGGAGTCGTGTGATTATCGGTTGCGGGCGCTGCCGGAGCAATCAAGCCCCTCTCGAGGAGAATCTCGCGGTTTGACCCAAGTGACGATGCCGGAGATACTTCCGCCTCTTTCGCCTCCTCGCCAACATCATTTACCAAATATGTTTTCCCGCGCTGCCGTCGCTCTGCTCTGGATTCTGCACTTTCTGCCGCTTTCGGTGCTGGCAGCCTTGGGCAATGGGCTGGGCAGCCTGCTCTACCGCTTTGCCAAAAAGCGTCGGCATATTGTGCGCACCAATCTCCTCCTGTGCTTTCCGGATCTCAACGAAGAGGCTCGGGAAGCACTGGCATTGCAGCATTTCCGGGTACTTGGCCGCAGCATGCTGGAGCGAAATCTGCTGTGGTGGTCGAGCCGCGAGCGACTGATGCGCCTGATCAGGGTAGAGGGTGATGAAAAGCTACAGGCTTTAAAGCAGACTGGCCGGCCGATCATGCTGCTGTTCCCGCACTTCGTCGGCATAGACATTGGTGGCGCGGCAGTCACGATGCACCACGACATCGTGTGTATTTACGCCGAACAATCAGATCCTGTCTTCAACCGTTTGTTTCTCCACGGCCGCACGCGGTTTGGCAACCAGCAATTGCTGTCGCGTCGGGATAGTTTGCGGGCAACCGTAAAAGCCATGAAGTCCGGCCGGCCGATCTGCTATCAACCCGACATGAATTTCCGGACCAGGGATGCCGTCTTCTCCCCTTTCTTTGGTGTTCCTGCCTGGACAATTACGGGGCTTTCCCGCATTGCACGCCTGACAGGCGCGGCGGTCATGCCCTGCGTCAGCCGTATCCTGCCGGGTGGAGAAGGCTATTCGGTCGAGTTCGGCGATGCATGGGAAAATTTCCCGACCGAGGATGCCGAAGCAGACACCCGGCGCATGAACGAGTGGATCGAATCGGTCGTTCGCACCATGCCGGAGCAATACTACTGGGTACATCGCCGCTTCAAGACATGCCCACCGGGTGAGGAAAACCCTTACAAGAAATCCGCCGCCGCAAGAACGGAAGCCCCGTCATGACACCTCCAACCAGTACTGAGACCGCCCTGCCAACCGAGCCGCCGAAAGATTTCGACGGCTGGTGGCAAGCCCCCGGCGCTTGGGTCGAAGAACCGAACGAGCGGCGTAACGGCTGGAGCGGCATGATGCGCCTGCGCATCGGCGACACCCTCTATTACATCAAGAAACAGTGCAACCACCTGTGCCGCACGCTGGACCACCCCTTCGGCTGGCCAACTGCGAGTCGCGAGCGGGTCAATATCGGCCGTTTGCAGGCACTCGGCCTGAGCGTGCCGAAGCCGGTTTTTCACGGCGAGCGTAAATCGGCCGAAGGCTACGAAGCGGTGCTGGTCACCGAGGAGCTTGCCGGCTTTCTGGCGCTGGACACCCAGACCGGGCTGGATTCCGCAGCGCGCGCGGCCCTGGCTACCGAAACCGGCCGCATGCTCGGCATCATGCACCGTGCCGGCTGGCAGCACAGTTGCCTCTACGACAAGCACATCATGGTGCGCTGGGATAACGACCGACCGCTCGTCGCCCTGATCGACCTTGAGAAGCTGCGCAAGCCGCTGCTGCCGGGCAAGGCCGCCCGTCACGACCTGGAACAGCTGAAACGGCATCAGCGGGTCTGGTCAGAAACGGAATGGCAGATACTGCTTTCGGCGCACGAAAATCAGGCGCAAGCGCCTGATTTGCCGAAGAATGCCGCCAGACAGGTATACTTGCGCGTTTAGCGCCGGCACCCCTCCGGCGACACGACTGCGCGAGACCCGATTTTGGCACTGACTGTACTTGGACTTTCCGGCGCACTGACACACGACCCCTCGGCCGCCCTCTACATCGACGGCAAGCTGGTTGCCGCGGCCGAAGAGGAACGCTTCGTCCGCGACAAGCATGCGAAGAACCGCATGCCCTACGAAGCGGCGAAATTCTGCCTCGACTTCGCCGGGCTGAAGCCGGCCGACGTGCAGGTCGTCGCCATCCCGTTTGCGCCGATCAGCCTCACGGAAAAAGCCCGCTGGCACTACGCCAAGCGCTACTGGTACGCGCCGGACCGTTCGCTCGATGCGATCCTGACCGGCAACCGCCGCTACTTCCGCTACAAGAAACGCATCGAGTGGTGCCTCGTACAACTCGGCTTCGACCTCAAGAAGGTCGAGATCGTCCCGGTTGAGCACCACCTCGCGCACGCCTCCTCGGCCTACCACTGCTCCGGCTTTCAGGAGAAGACGGCGATTCTTGGCATCGACGGCAAGGGCGAGTACGCGACGACCTTCTTCGGTTATGGCGAGAACGGCAAGATCCGCAAGATCAAGGAGTTCTACGACCCGGATTCGCTTGGCGGCCTCTACGGCGCACTGACCGAGTACCTCGGCTTCGAGATGCTCGACGGCGAGTACAAGGTGATGGGCATGGCGCCCTACGGCGACCCGACGAAGTACGACTTCTCGCGGCTGGCCAAGTTCGAGAACGGCGAACTGATCGTCAATACCGATTACGCCAACGTGATCGGCTTCCGTCGCTACAAGGAAAAGGAAAATGGGAAAAACAGGGGCTACTACTTCTCGCCGAAGCTGATCGACTGGCTCGGCCCGATGCGCCACGGCGACATCGCCGACGACCCGTACATCCACTACGCAGCAAGCATGCAGAAGCTGTTCGAGGATCTCTCGCTGCAGATGATCGAGTATTACCTCGGCGACATCCTCAAGGAGACCGGCAAGCTGGCCTTCTCCGGCGGCGGCGCGCTGAACGTCAAGCTGAACCAGAAGATCATCGCCCGCCCGGACCTGAAGGAACTGTTCGTGCAGCCGGCGTCGGGTGATGCTGGCACGGCCATCGGCGCAGCGTCCTACGTTTCCGTGCAGCGCGGTGTTCCGGTCGAGAAGATGGAGCACGTCTACCTCGGCCCGGCCTACAGCAATGAGGATGTGATCGCCGCCTGCGCGCGCCATCCGTCGAAGCCGCAGTGGCGCAAGATTGACAACGTAGCGCAGCACATCGCCAAGGTACTCGTCGACGGCAATCCGGTCGCCTGGTTCCAGGGCCGCATGGAGTTCGGCCCGCGCGCCCTCGGCGGCCGCTCGATCCTCGGCTGCCCGAGTGCCGCCGGCGTCGCCGACCGCATCAACGAACAGATCAAGTTCCGCGAACGCTGGCGCCCCTTCTGCCCGAGCATGCTCGACACCGTCGGCCCGCAGATGCTCGGCAGCGATCACCCGGCGCCCTTCATGACCTTCACCTTCGAGGTCGCCGAAGAATGGAAGTCGCGTGTGCCGGAAGTCGTGCACGAGGACGGCACCTCGCGCGCACAGGTGCTGAAGCGCGAGTTCAACCCGCGCTACTACGACCTGATGGTCGAGCTGGAAAAGCTCACCGGCAACGGTGTCGCGCTCAACACCTCGCTCAACCGCCGCGGCGAGCCAATGATCTGCTCGCCGACCGATGCACTGAACATGTTCTTCGGCTCGGATCTTGAGTATCTGGTCATGGAAGACATCCTCGTGGTCAAGGATTCGGTGAAGGGAAGCGAACCCCGATGACGACTGCTTCCGTCGCCGAGTACTACGTTGCCGGACGGCCGGAGTTCGTTTCCTTTCTGCAAACGGAAGGTTCGTTTCCTGCCGCTATCGACATCGGCTGTGCTGGTGGCATGCTCGGCAGCACCCTCTTGCAGCAGGGCATCGTTCAGGCCTGCGATGGCGTCGAGCCATTTCCAGCGGCCGCCGAGCTTGCCGGGAAATCCCTGCGCCGGGTCTGGCAGGGTTCGCTGGAAAGCGTCGCTGACCAGATTCCCTGGCAGGACTATGCACTGGTGACGATGGCTGACGTACTTGAGCACCTGGTCGATCCGTGGTCCGCCTTGCGCTTCCTGCACGAGAAGACAGCCCCGGTTGCCGGCTGGCACTCAGCGTACCCAATGCCCGCCATTACAAGGTCGTGCTGCCGCTGCTGTTCCGTGGCCAGTTCGCCTATCGTGACCACGGCATCATGGACCGTACTCACCTGCATTTCTTCACCGCCGACAGCATTCGCGACACGCTGCACGAATGCGGCTGGAAGATCGTCCGCCGCGACAGCCACATGAAGAAGAGCTATCGCCGCTGGTACATGCCGACACGCCTGCTCGAACCCTTCGTCGCCGTGCAGCACCTGATGATTGCCGAGAAGCGATGACGCTGCCGCTGGTCAGCATCGCGATCCCGGCCTACCGGCACGCTCATTTCATTGAGGCCTGCCTGGCCTCTGTCTGTGCGCAGACCTATCCGGAACTGGAAATCGTGGTGCTCGACGACGGCTCGCCCGACGATACCTACGAAGTCGCAAAGCGTTTCCTCGAAGCCCATGGCGACCGTTTCCGCCGCATCGTCGTCGAGCGCCATGAGAACCGCGGTGTCAGCGCCAATTCGAATGCCTGCATCGCCGCCTGCCAGGGTGAATGGGTACATCTGCTCGGCTCTGACGATCTGCTTTATCCGGAGAAAGTTGCCCATATCCAGCAGGCCATTGCCGATTGGCAGACGCCGGGACTGGCGCTGGTGCACGCCGATGCCGACTTCGTAAACGAACACGGCCAGCCCGTGCAGCGCAGTTCGCTGCTGCCGCGCCCTGCAGTCGGCCCGCAGACCGATGCCTACCGCTGGATTTTCATGGGCCGTCATTCGATCTTCAACCCGACAGTCGCCCTGCATCGCGAATCCTTCCTCGCCATCGGCGGCTTCGATCCGAAGCTGGCACTGGAAGATATCGATTGCTGGCTACGCCTCTCGGCCCACCATGCGATCGCCCGCATACCGGAAGTGCTGGCCAGCTACCGCAAGCACCCCGGCAACACGCTGCGTCGCCGGGTCAGGATGCTGGCAGCCCAGTTCTTTACCTTTGCCAAATTCGTCGAGACCCATCCGCAGCTGATTGCCGACGAGGATATCCGGCAGCAATTCCGCAAGAACGTCTGGCGCTTCTGGCGCCGCATCCGCAAGCGTAAACCGTGGCTGCTGCCGACGGTCCTTGCCGCCCGCTGGCGAGCCCGCAGGAAAACCCCGAAGGCCGAAGACTATCGACGCTTCGGTTCCATGCTTGACGAGGTCGCTAGCTGATGCAGCCGGCACTCCGCATGTCCCGCTGGCTGACCCCGGTCAGCGCCGCGTTCGTTGGCAGCCTGCTGCTTTCCCTGGCGGCGCGCCTTTCCGGCTCGATCAACCGCGACGGCATGCTCTACGTGAATGCCGCGCAACTATTCATCGATGGTGGTTTCAGCGCGGCACGGGAAATCTTCGCTTGGCCCTTCCTGCCGGTTCTGATCGGCATCCTTGCCAAGATCACTGGCCTCGGCCCCGAAAACGCCGGCTACCTGCTCAATGCGCTATTCATGGCCGGCACCTGTGCTCTGCTTGTCGCCTGCAGCCGCCGAGAGCATCCCGAAACGGCATGGATGGTCTGTCTGGCAACGCTGGCCATCCCCGGTCTCAATGAATATCGGAACGAACTGTTGCGCGAATACGGCTGTTGGTTCTTCATCATGCTTGCCTTCTGGCTGGCGATACGCTGGTCGGAGCGTCCGCGCTGGCCGGGCGCACTCGCTGCGCAGGCGTCCCTGGTGGTCGCTGCGCTCTTCCGGCCAGAGGCACTGGCACTGTTTGCGGCCCTGATCGGCTGGCAGGCTTTCGCTGCGCCGCGTGGCGAGCGCGTCAAACGACTGGCCATGATTGGCGGCCCGGCGCTGGCCGGCGTGGCGACGCTGCTCGCCCTTCATGTCGCCGGAAAGCTTGACGGCCGGTTGGCCGGCGACCTCGGTCGCCTGAGCCCGGCACGGTTTAACCTGAAGGCGCAGGCGATTGCCGCAACGCTGCCCGATTTTGCGCAGGAACATGCGCGCACCATTCTTTTCTTCGGCTCACTAGCCATCATCCCGGTCAAGTTTTTCGCCAAGATCGGCATTTTCGTCGTGCCGCTGCTCGCCTTCCTCGCCGGCCGCCAAGTCCGCGAGGCTCTGGCACGGCATGCTCTCTTCGCCTGGGGCTTCGGCACTTACCTCCTCGTCCTGGCGGTCTTCGTCACCGACCAACAGTTCCTCGCCGGGCGCTACGTTGCCTTTCTCTATCTGATGAGCGCGCCCTTTCTCGGCTGGGGCCTGCTGCAACTGGTGCAGCACTTCCCGCGCTGGCGCCTGCCGGTCATCACCGTCGCCATCGCCCTCATGCTGGCGAACGTGATCTCCCTCGGCCCTGGGAAAACGCATTTTGTTGATGCTGGAAAATGGCTGGCTGCCAATGTCACCGACTCACCGCGCGTCTATAGCGAAAGTGGCCGGGCTGCGTATTACGCTGGCTGGTTGCGACACCGGGCAAGACAGCCGGGCGAACATGCACAGCACACCGAAGCAATCGCGCGCGGCGATTACGATCTGCTGATACTGGAAGTTTCACGCAAGGATGCCGATTTCGATCGCTGGGCCGAAAGCGCCGGCCTGCGCGTCGTGCAGCGTTTTGTTCACCCCAATCGCGATGCCGTCATCGTCGCCGTGCCGGCGACGGCTGATCAGTCGCGCAGCACCTCGTCCAGTACCGAACGCAAGCGCTGATAGACCGGGCGGAGGTCGAACCCGGCCATCACCTTCTGGCGCCCGGCGGCTCCCATCGTCTCGCGCAACCGCGTATCCGCTGCCAGTTCTGCAATCCGGGCGGCCCAGCCCTCCTCCTCATCAACCAGAAAACCGTCGACACCATCCTCGACGATTTCGGCGTTAACGCCGCAACGCGAGGACACCACTGGCAAGCCGGCAGCCATGTACTGCAGCACCTTCAGTGCGCACTTGCCGCGGCTCCAGTCGTCGTCGCGCATCGGCGCAATGCCGATGTGTGCGCTGGCCAGCTCGCGGGCTTCGCTGTCAGCCTGCCAGCGAACCGGCAGGACCGGCAGGCCGGCCTCCGGCAGATCGAAATCGGCGATCACCTTCAGACGCAGGCCGGGAACGCGGGCCGCAGCCGCGCTCAGGCAGGGCAGGGCATCGACAAGGTACTTGCGCGTCGAACTGCTGCCGATCCAGACCAGATCGATGCTGCCGGTCGCCTTTTCGGCCGCAGCGGCATAGCGCTCTGCGGCAAGCGCCGTCGGCACCCGCGTCACCTCGCGATTGAATGCCTCCGCCTGACGCTGCAGGAAGGCGTTTCCGGCCATCACATGGTCACAGTCCCCTACCATCGCGGCGAAGCGCCGCATGCGGGTTGCCGACGGCGAACAATCGGTATTGCAGAAGATCGCGTCATCGAAATCGAAGACCAAGCGGCGGGCGCAACGGCGCAGCAACCACTGGACAGGCGCAGGAAAGGTCTTGCGCAGGACGACGACGACATCGGCGGCAGCGGCCTGCCGGCAAGCCGACAGCAGCGGCAGCAATCCGCCAGCAGCCGTGGCATGCGCAACCTCGAACCCATCGTCGCGCAGCAGCGGGAAAAACTGCAGGGCACGATAACGGGTCGAGGAAGAGTCCTCGCCCTTGGACAGAAACAGGATGCGCTTCAACTCCCCCCCCCGTGTCTAGCGCCGCTCGGCGATAACGACGTCCTGATAGGAAAGGAATTCCGGCCGACCGCACCACGACCCATAGCGGAATGGCTGCTCGACGACCAGCCCGTAGCGGGCGAACAGTTCGGCGACAGCGGGCTCGTCGTAGGCGATCGCGGTCTCGGGATCTTCGGGCCTGGTAGTGACGTAACCGCCCATGTCATGACGGAAATCGAGATCGCTCTTTCCGTCGCCAACCAGTCGGCGCGATTCGTCGTTGAGCAGGAACATGGTAATCAGGCAACGCCCCCCCGGCTTCATGACGCGCGAGATCTCCTTGAGATAGTTCTCGAGGTCAGCGGGAATCATGTGGGTGAACACCGAGGTCAGGAAAACGAAGTCGAACTTGCCGTCGGCAAATGGGAAGACGTAGTCGGCCGCTCGCATCTTGCCGTCGGGGTTGTAATGCTTGTTGTAGACATCGCTTTGCAGGAAATGGAAATTCGGGAAACGCGGCGTGATGCGCTCCTGGCACCAGTCGATCCCCTTCTTGACAATGTCGAAGCCATGATATTCGCCGGCAGGCGATAGATAGTCGGTCAGCGGGAATGGCCATGCGGCCGATGCCGCAGCCGACGTCGAGCACCTGATCGCCGGGCTGCAACTTGCCGATGCGGATGAAGTGCTCGCGGAATTCGTTGCCGATCTTCTCGAAATCCCCCTTGCCGACGAAGCGCATCGCCTTCGGCGGGATCATGCTGTTGCCCCATGAGGAAAACAGGCCGCGCAGGGCCTTGGGAACGAACCGGTTCTCACGTTGTTTCATTTCTACTCCCCGTACTCGATATTCAAGATTCTATTTTGATCGTAACCGATCATTGTCCGCGCACACAGGCTTTCAGCCGCTTCATTCCTTGTCGCCCGAGACTTCGCTTGAGCGACACCTTCAGGTCATAGAGCGGGAACTGCAGTTTCGACCAGCCACCAAAGCGCCTGCCCAGGCGCGCCATGTAGAGCGCCATCAGCTTGTCGCGCCCACGCCCGTCCAGCTTGTTGCAGATGCGGACCATGTCGGCAAGGCGCTTGCCCATCGGCAGCGGAACGCCAAAAGCGTGGATGCGGCCGGTATCGATCAGGTTGAACGAGAGCGTACCGTCAGCAGTTTTCGTTGCCAGGATGTTGCCGCCGGAAAGGTCGCGGAAGAAGATCCCGCAGCCGTGCATCCGGAGCAGATAGTCGCACAACTGGCGATACGCATCGTCCTCCGTGACTCCGGCGAACTCCGGCTCGCCACGGGCAAAAGCAGCGAGCATCTCGCGCACGGCGAAGTCGGCGCGGACATGTTCGCAGACATAGTAATTGCGCAGCAGGGTCGTGTCGCCCCGCCACTCGAACCAGGCAACCGGCGTGGCGACGCCGATTCCGTGACGCAGCAATTCGCAGGTGCCGCTCCAACTGCGCAGCCCCTTCGACGGCTTGAACCGGTCGAGCAGCTTCTTGTGAAAATGCATCTTCACCGGTTGCTTGACCACCAGCTTCGCATCGGGCCGTCGCGGGTCGGGCAAGGTCCAGATGGCGTTGCGCGCATGGCGCAGGGCGGCCTCGCGTGACGGAGTCAGCAACCGGTCGGGGTGGATCGTTTCGAGGAGACGATTGGCCTCATCGAGCGACCCGGCAATGACGATTCCCTGCCAATTGCCCTCGCGAAAATGGAAGTGACGGCGACCCGGCTGGTGCCAGGCGATGACGACATCTCGAAGCAGTGCTGCTCCCGGCCGCAGGCATGCCGATCCGGATACAGGCCATCGCAGGTAGCGCGGCGATTCGCCAACCAGCATCCGCGAGGCGTCGCTTGCCGCCTCGGTAACGCCGTCGCGACTCAGAAATTCCGCCTGCGCCAAGTCTCCGGACGAATAGAGGTCGGCAAGCGCTGCCGCCCGGCCGTTGATCGTCCACGCCGCGTGGATGAGGTGCGTCGCCGAGCGGAAGGCATGCACCTCCAGCCCTTCCGTTGCATTCAGGCGCCCCTCGTAGCGGGCGCCGGGAATCAGTCCCGCAAAGGCCCGCAGGGCATGCAGGGCCGGCCGGACGCGGAGGTCGTCGCGGCCGCCTTCGATGCTGGCATAGTGGGTGATTCTTTCCAGTGCGGGGTAGGGCCGTTTGCCATCATCGACCAGCCCCTCGCGATGACAGATCAGAGGCCCCCACCAGGCGCCCTCGAGAGCTCCAGAAGCCGCACACAGCAGCATGTAGCGAGACAAGTAGTCCGCCTGCTTCTCCTCGCTGTCCGGCAACATGCGCTCGATGCGCGGCAGCGTCCAGAAGGCCGCCGGGGAAAAAGTCGCGGCACGCCGAAATCGGCGCCGATCCGCTGCAGCACGCGGGCCTTCTTGATCAGATTGACCTGCGCCAACGACGCCAGGCGGCGGCCGAATATCTTGTGGTCGTAGCGTTCGGGTTCGGTGCAGCGCTCTGAAAACAGATTGTCGGTATGTACATCGGGCAATTGCCCCTGGGCCCGCAGGAGTGCCAACAGACCGACACTCCATGGCGGCTCGAAATCGGTCACGCTGGGCCCCGCCAGCACCAGGCCACGGGCACGAACCTCTTGCCAGGCAACTTCCCACATCGAAAGAAAACCGGTCAGGGAGTAGCCGGCCCAACGCCGCCGGTTCACCGTCGACCCCACTTCGATCATGCTGGCTTGGCCACCATGGCGATCAAGTGTCGCCACGACGAATCGACGCCACTCGTCCCTGGCTTCCTCCGACTCCATGCGTCGAGCCCGTTCGCAAGGCTGCACCAGATGCAGCACGACCTTGAAGGAGGACGCATAGAGCGCTCGCAGCAGGCGCCCGGTAGGCCCCTCGTCGTCGCCGTAACTGAAATCAAGGCGCACATGGCGAATCCCGGACGCGTTCAAATGGGCGATGATGAAATCGTCGACGGCCGGATCAATCGATGCCGCTACGCCAACACCGGCAAACGCCTCGGGAACGCGATGCCCCGACGGCGGCAGATGCCCGCCGGGCCAAGAAAACCCGCCGCGCAGGACGTAGCCGGCCAGTGCTGATGCAAAACGCAGACCGGGGTTGTTTTGCACGCTCAACTCGAAGCTCCAGAAACGACCGCTCGCCCGTTGACGATGGCATCCAGATCCAGCCAGTCGAGCTCATCGGCGATACCCTGCATGCGGCGCATGTTTCGCGCTCTCAGGTATTTGCCGAGCGGCCATGGATGAATGCGCAGATCGGAAAAATCAATCAGCCCTAGCTGCCCGTCCGGCGTACAGACAATGTTGCCTATGTGCAGCGATCGGAAGTAAACCCCCTTGTCGTGCAGATAGATCACGAATTGGGTAAAGGCCTCCTTCAGACGAGGCTCGCGCCAGCTCGCGCAGCGTAGAGCCGGCCAGGGGCGCGTAGTGGACGACATCTCTGAAAGTTCGGGAAATGCGCATCACGGCGATGATCTTCGGCACCGGGATACCAAGCTTTTCCAAGGCAGCCGCATTGTTGGCAAAGCGTTGCGCATAGGGATAAAGCGCCGCTGATGAGATCAGACGCTTGCGCCGGAAGAGCTTGAGGATGGTGCCGTCGGCAAGCCGCAGAACCTTGTCGCCATGGGGGTCCGCTTCCAGCACTTCGGCCCCTTCTCGCATCGCGAGGTAATCCTGCTGCTTAAGTCTCTTCAAAGCACAGCCCACCCAAAAACCGCTAGTTTACCGTCTTGTGGGCCAACAGAGCAGGCAGAAAGCGGCGTGCTAAACTTCGGCGTCCGGATTTCACGCCTGCCAGTCGCATCAGAAAGCGCTCGCCCATGCAGCAAACCAGCCCCAAGCAAGCCTCCTCGCTGAAGATCTACCTTCGATTGCTGAGCTACTTGCGCCCGTTCGTCGGGCTCTTCGCCGTCAGCATCGTCGGCTACATGATTTTTGCGTCGTCGCAGCCGATGCTGGCTGCCGTGCTCAAGTATTTTGTTGACGGACTCGGTGCCCCTGCGGCAACCACCCACCACCCGTTTCCCCTGATCGGCAACGTGCAGTTGATGTACGGTGTGCCCATTCTGCTGGTGATCATCATTTTCTGGCGCAGCGTCGGTTCCTTCCTCGGCAACTATTACCTGGCCCGGGTTTCGCTCGGACTGGTCAACGATCTGCGCATTGCACTGTTCAACAGCCTGCTGCGCCTGCCGAATGCCTATTTCGACCAGAACAACTCCGGCCACCTGATCTCGCGCATCACCTACAACGTGACGATGGTCACCGGTGCGGCGACCGACGCCGTCAAGGTCGTTATCCGCGAAGGGCTTTCTGTCGTCTTCCTGTTCGGCTACCTGCTCTGGATGAACTGGAAGCTGACGGCGATCATGGTCGCCATCCTGCCGATCATCGGCGTCATGGTTGGCAGCGCCAGCCGCAAGTTCCGCAAGCAGAGCAAGAAGATCCAGGCCTCGATGGGCGACCTGACGCATGTCGCTTCGGAGACCATCCAGGGTTACCGGGTCGTGCGCAGCTTCGGCGGTGAGGACTATGAAGAACGCCGCTTCCGGGCTGCGAGCGAAGACAACAACGCCAAGCAGTTGCGCATGGTCAAGACCGGGGCCACCTTCACGCCGGCACTGCAGCTGGTGACCTTCTCGGCGATGGCCGTAATCCTCTTTCTCGTGCTGTTCCTGCGCGGCGATGCGTCGGCCGGCGATCTGGTCGCCTACATCTCGGCGGCCGGCATGCTGCCCAAGCCGATCCGGCAGCTTTCCGAAGTCAGCGGCACCATCCAGAAAGGCCTGGCTGGTGCTGAAAGCATCTTCGCCCAGCTTGATGAAACCCCGAGAAGGATAGCGGCAGCATCGAGCGCGAACGGGTTTCCGGCCGTCTCGAAATCCGCAACCTCAGTTTCCGTTACCCGAGCAGCGAACATGCCGTTCTTGATGACGTGAGCCTTACCGTCGAGCCGGGCCAGATGGTCGCCATCGTCGGCCGATCCGGCAGCGGCAAGTCGACGCTGGTCGGACTAATCCCGCGCTTTTACCATCATAGCGAGGGGAAGATCCTGATCGACGGCGTCGATGTCGAGGATTACACGCTGAAGAACCTGCGCCAGCATATCGCGCTGGTCACCCAGCAAGTCGTGCTGTTCAACGACACGATTGCCGCCAACATCGCCTACGGCGATCTCGCCGGCTCGCCGCGCACAGACATTGAACGCGCTGCCGAAGCAGCGTTTGCCAGGGAATTCATCGACCGCCTGCCATTGGGCTTCGATACCCTCGTTGGTGAAAACGGCGTGCTGCTTTCCGGCGGTCAGCGCCAGCGCCTGGCCATTGCCCGCGCGCTATTGAAAGACGCACCGATCCTGATTCTCGACGAGGCCACCTCGGCGCTGGATACCGAATCCGAGCGCCATATCCAGGCGGCTCTCGACGAAGTGATGAAGGGCCGGACCACGCTGGTCATCGCCCACCGCCTGTCGACCATCGAAAAGGCCGACCTCATCGTGGTCATGGATCAGGGGAAAATCGTCGAACGCGGCACACACAGCCAATTGCTCGCCGCCAACGGCCACTATGCGCGGCTGCATGCTGTGCAATTTGAGGAAAAGACAGAAGATCAGGCAGACAGACAGGCGCCGGCCTGAGCGGCTTCAGGCCGGCGGCAGCTTGGTCTGAAGCCAGCGCCCGAGCTCCGAATTTTCCGGCCAGTTGCGCAGCAAGCGCTCGCGGTCCCGCCGCCAGGCCTTGCGATAAGCCGCCGCTGAACGATGCTGCGTAGTGGCATCCAGATCGATCAGCCAGATCCTTCCCGCATGCCACAGCAGATTGGTGGCCTTCAGGTCACCATGGCTGATCTTCAGGCGATGCAGCGTTGCAAACAGCGTGGCTATGGCCGACGCTTCTGCCGCCGGCGGCTCCTGGTCGGCAGACAAATGGTCAAGCAGATTCACGCCAGGACAGAGCTCCGTCACCAGCCAGGCGCGCCGGCGCATCGGCCCAAGACGCTCCTCAATCAACGCAAGGGGCGTTGGCGTGGCAACGCCAAACAAGCCCAGGCGATGCGCCTCCCGCCACGAATGCCAAGCCCGGCTGGGCCGCCAGAAGCGCGACAGGGCATGCCCGACACTCTTCAGGTTGTAACGCTTGATCACCACCTCACGTTCATCCACCTGCACCTTGGCCACCGTGCAGGTATTGCCCGACTTGAGCCGGACACCCTTTTCCAACGCCACATCAGGATCGTGCAGCAACGGGCCAAGCCAGTCGGCGGATTCACGCCAGACAGAGGAAAAGCGCGTGGCATTTCGCTCGACCGAAAACAGCGAACAGTCACGCACGGACTTGCCGAGAAAATCCTTGAGTCGCCAGTCGCGTACCTTGTCGATGGCGGCCTGAAGCTGCGCTTCGTCAAAGCCGGAAATTCCACCCGCCTTGCGATAGTTAGCCAGCAGGGTAGATCGCGCCACATCCCAGGCAGCCGGCAATTGCGCCAGCAGCATTCCCAGATTGTCGGCGGCCTCTGCCGCGGTCAACGGCCGCCCGAAGTTCTTCACCGAATCGCCGTCGATGACCAACAAGCGGTCGGCGGTGCGCAGAAAATTGCCGAGGTGCAAATCTTCCTGCACCACCCCCGCTTGATGCATGCGTGCGAGAACTTCCAGAACCGGAGAAAGCACGCCCATGGCCACATAGTCGCCAACGGCGAAATCTTTGGCGCCAGCCCAAGCAGTCGCCAACGACTCGGCATCGGCATGAAACTCGGCAAGTAGCGCGTAGCCTCCTTCCGCGAGCGCGCCAGAAACCAATATTTTCGGTGTTGTCAGGCCAGCTGCCCGCAAAGCTTCCACGCCACAGCTCTCGCGCTGCCAATGCCGCTCACTTCCGGGCGCGATAAACAACTTGGCCAGAACACGCTGGCCACCAAATTCCGCCTCGCCGACCAATCGCTTGCCGGGCAAAACCCGCAGCAGGCGCAGCATCGCCAACTCCCGCCCGTCGACGAGCGCAATCCGGAAAGGGGTATCCGGCTGCCGCCCTGCCTCACGGAGGCGACCAGCAGTTACGAGAGGCGGCAGCAATGGCATCGTCACTGCATCAACGATCAAGCGAATCGTTGGCCAGGAGGGAATCGGCATCGATACCTCGAAGCTTGATGCCGACACGCTTTTTGCCACTTCTAATCATTCGGTCGCTGCTGCCAAGCTCGGGATTCAGCACCATGGTTGCATGGTTAACGTGGTCGACGTACTGGCCCAACTGTTCGGACTCAAGAAAAAGCATCCGGTAGCCAGCGGCAACCATTTTGCGGTGCATCACACTACCAGCAACCTCATCCCCATCCGAGAAACCCGTTCCAAGCTGACGAATCACGTCCATCCTGTACATCGCGCAATGGCTTCGCAGGTAGTGCAGACTATCGTCGAAGCGCTCGGCACGATAAGAACGGTGACCGGTCAGCCGATACTGCGCAATTTTCACCGCACCTTCCATCCGTCGGCCGAGCCGTTGCAGCCATGTCTTGGATTCGAGCTTCCACGAACCGACCCCGGCCAGCTTGTCGTCCTTCGCAAATGGTGCCAGGAGAACATCAAGCCAATCCGAACGACGAACGAAAGTATCCGTATGAACCGACAGGACGTACGGTGTTTCCACTCGCGCCAACGCCAGATCAAGTGCTCGTGAATGCGAGAGGGGCGGATTGTCGTCGGCCTCACTTTTTCTTTCGATCAACTCGATCCACGGAATGGCCCGCAAATAGTCAAGCGAAGCATCTCCGGAATCGTTGTCGATGACGATCACGCGCACGCGCTCAAAGTCCGTATGTTTGCGCAACAGGCGCAGACATATCTTGGTGATCTCCGGTGTCTTGTAATTCGGTACAAGTATCGTCACTTGCTTCGCATGTCGTTTCCCATTCTGGATATCCTGTCATGCCCGCCGGATCACTCGCGACCCTCGAAAAAATCCAGCACCTTGCATATGCGCCGCTTGTCAGCTGCGCTCAGCCGAGAGTGTCCGGTGTAATCGAGATAGAAGCGCAAGCGCTGCGTACGGGACAGCTGGTACTTGGCCACCTTGTCCAGGCAGGCCAGATCCTTGACGATGCGATAGCGCAGCATCGGGCCGAACCAGAAGCCGCCGCTCGGGCAATCGATCAGAAATACGGCCGGCGGCTCACTGTCATTGACCAACAGGTTGCGCCACTTGAGGTCATTATGTACAAAGTGTTCGTCATGCAGGCGCCGCGTATAGGCCGCCACCTGTCCCAGCACTTGTGCCACCCAGCGACGATCGCGCAGACGTTGGTCGCCTGCAAGCGCCATCCGGGCCATATCGGTGGTCTCCGGAATTTCCTGCGTCACCAGCGCACCACGCACAAAGCTGCCGCGCTCCCGCTCAAGGCCATAAGCCACCACAATCGCGGTCGGAATCCTCCACTTGCTGAAAAGCAGCAGATTTTCCCATTCCTTGACCACCCGCTGCGGCGCAATCAGGCCACGCAGACCAAACCAGCGACGTACTGCATTCTTGCCATTGCCGACATAGCGCTTGACGTAATAGCGGGTACCGTTGGCACTTACCCGCTCGACGGTCGACAAAGGCGGCCTTGGCAATCCCTCGCCGCGCACCTCGAAAGCTTGCCTGCAGCGAGCCGAACAACTGCTCGGCCTCGCGAGCTCGAAAGTCAGGATTGAAGAACCAGTCGATCACGCTGCGACCCCCGGTGCAAATTTCTTCTGATAGCGCTTCTGCAGCCTCGCTGCCTCCCGGTCAAGGTGCGCCAGCAGGCCCACTTCATCAGCCAGGATCGTGCGCAAGGGCGCATCGAAATAGATACGCAGAAAGCGCAGGAAATCGCGTTGCGTCAGGCCGATATCAAGAGCCGAAAAATAGAGCGAAGCCAGATCCTTGTCGCGCCAGCGGCGTGGTGTCACCGCCCGCACTTGCGCCCGGTGCAGGTCGATCAGTGACAGTTTGAAAGCATCGGCAGTCGGTGCCGGGTCGAGGTGCAACAGAAAATGGCAGATGTAGAAGTCGCGATGGTTAACCCCGCCTCGATGCATGTCTCGCGCCATCGTCGCCACGCGGGCGATCAGCGCACGTTTGAGGCCGGGCGCCGGCGGCTGGCTCGGCCAGTCGCGGCAGAAATCTTCGAGGCTGACCGTCGGTGCCAGTTCCTCGGTAATGATGAAGGAGTGCTGCATCGCCGGATTGCCGCCGCGCACGCCATAGGCCACGGCACGCATGGTGGCGACACCGAGGGCCTCCAGGCGCTTGATCGCCCGCCATTCGTTGCTGGCACCAAGCACTGGCAGGCGCAGTGAAAGCAGGTTCTTGACGATCTCGCCCCAGCCGACGCCGCGGTGGATCTTGACGAAGAAACCGCAGCCACCAACTTCGGTGCGCAGCGTGCGGCGCGCTTCGAGCTCGCGATACACCCGCCCCTGCAAGGCCTCCACTGCCACAAAGGGATCCTGTCCGGCCCACTGGGAACGGAAAGGTTCGTCAAGAAACACGCCTGCATCGCTCACCACATCGCTCATGGGCGGGCCTTCAGGATTACGTTGGCGGCGACCTCGGCGTTGTCGTAGATGTCGGCCCGGTCGGCGAAAGCCAGCGCATTCGTCTGCCATGCCCGGCGAACAGCATCGTCATTCAGCACGCGCGCCAGCGCTTCGTTCATTGCCGCCTGGGCAAAAGGTTCCGGCAAGACGATGCCGGCATCGGCCTCGTTGATGTAGTGCGCATAACCGCAGACGGCGGTGGTCAGCACCGGCAGGCCGGCAACCACGGCTTCGAGCAGCACGGTACCGGTATTCTCATTGTAGGCGGGGTGAATCAGCAGATCGGCGCCGAGCAGAAAACGCGGGATGTCGTCGCGACCTTGCAGTATTTCCACCCGCTCGGCCAGGCCAAGCGACGCCGCCATGCGCCGGAAGGCCGAAGGCTCGTCGGCCCCGATAGCGATCAAGCTCGTCCGCCGCCGCAACGCATCGGGCAGCGCGGCCAACGCCTGCAGACTGCGATCCAGCCCCTTGGTCTTGAAACCGGAGCCGATCTGTACCAGCAGCAGATCCTCCTCCTCCAACCCGAACTCGGCGCGGAAAGCAGCACGTATCTCGACCGCGTTGCCCGGCGCCTTCCGATCACGCGAAATACCGGGGGGCAGCAGGTGAAAGCGTTCGGCCGGCGTACTGTAATGCTTGACGAACAATGGTTGCTGCAACTGCGAGATCATCAGGATTTCAGTGCGACTCTCCGGCGCAAACACCGCCCGCTCGTAGCTGGAAAAATGCCGATAACGCCCGCCCAATCGATAGAACGGATTGCGCAACGTGCGTGCCTTGTCCTCGTAGCAGGGATCGGCGGCAAAATAGACATCGAGCTCCGGCATCTTGTTGAAGCCGACCACGCGTTGGGCCGGCCGTTGCGCGAGATCCCGCGCGACCCAGTCAGTGAATTTCGTAGCGGCGAGCATTGGTGACCGCCCGCACCGGCACCACGACCACCTCGAAGCCTTCCGGCACATCCCTCGCCACTCCAGCGTGTAGGCGCGAATGGCGATGCCCACGCGCCTGACAAGCCAGCGCAATGCGCATGAAATCGCGCTGCAGCCCACCATGGGGAAATACTTGTAGAGGCAGAAAGCCAGTTGCATCAGAACTTTCCGGCGACTGCGTCAAGAGGGTCGGCTGGCGGCGCTTCGACGCCCTTCGGCCGTTTGTAGCGGTTGAGCCCCAGAGATACTGACCGGGGCAGGCACGGATCAACGCTTCGACCTCGTGATTGATCGTCACGGCGCGCGCTTCCAGATCACCTTCCAACGGCACCGTCGGGGCGCTGAAGTGAATGCGGTAGCCGGCACCACCGGGCAGGCGCTCACCCCAGGTGAACAGTACGGTCGCGCCAGTTTCGGAGAGGCGGGCCGCCAGCGTCATCGTATAAGCCTGACGGCCGAAAAAAGGCAGCCAGCGCCCCTCGCCGACCTTCGGGGCCTGGTCCGGCAGCAGGCCGATCGCCTCACCTCTCTTCAGCGCTTTCAACAGTCCGCGCACGCCGGAGAGATCGGCCGGTGCCAGGTGCAAGCTGGCCCGCTGGCGACCGCGCTCGATCATTTCCTGCAGCCAGGCTTGTTTCGGGCGGGCGATAGAGCACGGTGATCGGCGCCTGCGTAGCGAGGTACTGGGCAGTGATTTCGAAGCGCCGAGGTGCGGCGTGACGAAGACGATGCCCTTGTTGGCCGCGCGGGCGGCGTCAACCAGTCCTCCCTCTGACTCGGCCACCATCGTCACCGCCTCCTCCAGCGTCCGCAGCCAGGATGCGCGGCAGCTCGAACGCCATGCGCCCGGCAGAAGCAACCGCGGCCCAGCGGAAACGCGCAGCGTCGGCCTCCCCAGGGCTCCCGCCATGTTCTCGCGCAGGTGCCGGCGATAGGTTGGCGAAGCGAGGTAAGCCGCCGCGCCGGCAGGGGCGCCGAGCAGGTGATTCAACGACAAGGGCAGCAGGGCGAGGCAGTGGAATACAAAGCGCATGGACAGCCTTTGAACTTGCGGCAATCGGGAAAAGGCTACAATTATCGTCTCGCCGAGTTAATAGGACAACTTGCAGGGCGAGGCAGGGCGCCAAAACCACTGGTTTTGCCCCGTAAAAATACTGCTAAAGCGTCGCCTGCCCGTGACCCGGGGTCGGTAACGCCGACAAACAAGGTTGTTTCAGGAGCAGATCAAATGGCAAGCGAATACCTCTTTCTTCCGAATCCGTTGGTGAAGGTCACCCGACAAGGTCGCCGACCAGATTTCCGATGCCGTACTCGACGCCATCCTTGGCCGTCGACCCGACCGGCCGCGTCGCGTGCGAAACACTGGTTTCCACTGGCCTCGTCGTCATCTCCGGCGAAATCACCACCAAGGCCCACGTCAATTACCGCGAAATCGCCCAGGAAACGTGCGTCGCATCGGCTACACCGACAGCGATATCGGCTTCGACTACAAGTCCTGTGCCGTGCTGACCGCCATCAACCGCCAGTCGCCCGACATTGCACAAGGCGTCAATGAAGGTCAGGGCCTCGACCTCGACCAGGGCGCCGGTGACCAGGGCCTGATGTTCGGCTACGCCTGCCGCGAAACCGAAACACTGATGCCTTTCCCGATTCACTACGCGCATCGCCTCATGCAGCGCCAGGCAGAAGTCCGCCGCGACGGCCGCATCAACTGGCTGCGTCCGGATGCCAAATCGCAGCTGACCGTGAAGTACGTCGATGGCAAGCCGGTTTCGATCGACACCGTCGTCGTCTCGACCAGCACAGCCCGGACGTCTCGCACGCCCAGCTGACCGAAGCAGTGATCGAAGAGATCATCAAGCCGGTGCTGCCGAAGGACATGATCACCGCTGACACCCGTTTCTTGGTCAACCCGACCGGTCGATTCGTCGTTGGCGGCCCGCACGGTGATTGCGGCCTGACTGGCCGCAAGATCATCGTCGACACCTACGGCGGTGCTGCACACCACGGTGGCGGTGCCTTCTCCGGCAAGGATCCCTCGAAGGTTGACCGCTCCGCCGCCTACGCCTGCCGCTATGTTGCCAAGAACGTCGTTGCCGCCGGCCTCGCCGACAAGTGCGAAGTGCAGGTGGCCTACGCCATCGGCGTCGCCAAGCCCGTTTCGCTGATGGACAACACCTTTGGCACGGGCAAGATCTCGGACGACAAGATCGTCGCTCTGATCGGCAAGCATTTCGACCTGCGCCCAAAAGGCATCATCCAGTCGCTCAACCTGCTGCGCCCGATCTACTCAAGACCGCCGCCTACGGCCCCGGTCGCGGTGACGACCTGAGTTCACAGGGAAGCCACGGACACGGCGTGCGCACTGAAAGCCGACGCCGGCCTGTAATTTCCTG
Source organism: Candidatus Proximibacter danicus (assembly GCA_016710885.1). Classification (GTDB taxonomy): domain Bacteria; phylum Pseudomonadota; class Gammaproteobacteria; order Burkholderiales; family Rhodocyclaceae; genus Proximibacter; species Proximibacter danicus. The sequence goes on along the minus strand of JADJUC010000007.1, from coordinate 2,009 downwards.
CTTGTATCGACACAAAGGGGGCTTCGGCCCCCTTTTTTCTTTTCTGCGCCTCGCGGCCGATGCATAATCAAAAAATGCTCAAGAAAATCAGTGTCGACCACCTTACGCTAGGCATGCACCTGCATGAGTTTTGTGGCTCGTGGATGGAGCACCCGTTCTGGCGCACAAAGTTTGTCCTCAAAGACCAGAAGGATCTCGACGCAGTGCGGGCCAGCAGCATTCGCGAGGTATGGATCGATGTCGTCAAGGGGCTGACACGACGGAGGGGTTTCGCGCGAGGCGAGCGAACTTGAAGTCGAGCGCAGGCTGCAGGAAGCGGCGAAAACAGAGCAGCCCGCCATACAGCAGCGTCTCGATGCAGGAAGAGGCCGCCCGGGCCGCCAAGATTTGCGCGAAATCCAAGCAGGCCGGGGTTTCCATGTTGCAGGAAGCACGCATGGGTAACGCCATGGACGCCAAGGATTGCGCGCCACTGGTCGAGGAGATTTCAAATTCCGTCATGCGCAACCCCGGAGCATTGATCAGCCTCGCCCGCCTGAAAACTGCCGACGACTACACCTACATGCACTCGGTCGCCGTCTGCGCGCTGATGATCGCGCTGTCCCGCCAACTCGGCCTTGATGAAGAGCAGACTCGCCAGGCCGGCCTCGCCGGACTGTTGCACGATCTTGGCAAAGCCATGGTGCCAAAATGCCATCCTCAACAAACCGGGCAAGCTGACCGACGAGGAATTTGCCGAAATCAAGAAACACCCGGCCCATGGCCATGAAGCACTGCTCGCGGGCAACGGCATACCGGAGATCGCACTCGACGTCTGCCTGCACCACCATGAAAAAGTGGATGGCAGCGGCTACCCAAAGGGATTGAAAGCGGATCAGATCACGCTGTTTGCCAAGATGGGGGCCGTCTGCGACGTCTATGACGCGATCACGTCCAACCGCCCCTACAAGGCCGGCCGGGACCCGGCCGAGTCGCTGCGTAAAATGGCCGAATGGGCCAAAGGGCATTTTCGACGAAGCCGTATTCCAGGCATTCGTGAAGAGCCTGGGCATTTACCCGATCGGCTCACTCATCAGGCTCGACTCCGGCCGACTCGGCGTGGTTATCGAACAATCGGAAAAATCGCTGCTTGCCCCCAAGGTGAAAGTGTTTTTCTCGACCAAGTCGGACGCCCGCATCAAACCTGAAATCATCGACCTCTCCCGGCCCGGCGCACAGGAAAAAATCGCCGGTCGCGAAGACCCGGCCAAATGGAACATCCCCGACCTCAACACGCTATGGGCCGGCGCAGCAGCCGACGGCATGGCGTAATTAATGGCACGACAGCAAAAATCGTCTGGGCACTCCCCGGTAGATACGGTGCCCGCTGATTTCCTCAACACACCGGCAAAAGACACCACCCGCGCACTGCGCCCGCAGCGCTGGATGGCATGGCTCGCACTCACGCTGGGCAGTTGCCTGTCGCTGCTCGGCTGGCATGTCAGCAAGGACAACGCGGCAAATCTGACGCAAGCGCGTTTCGAAGCGCGCAGCGATGAAGTTCCACGCCACTATCGAAGCGCGCCTGACCGCCTATGCCCAGGTGCTGCGCGGCGGCCAGGCCCACATCGGCGCCACCGGACACCCCGACCGCGCGGGATTGGCCCGGCTCCACGAAACCCCTGCGCATCAGCGACAACTACCCGGGCATGACCGGCGTCGTCCGGCATCCGCTATTTCAACCATGCGGACGAATCGGTGTCGAAAAGACCATACGCAAGGACGAGCCTGATTTTCCATACGCCCCGCGGGAACGCGCGGAACGAATACGCCGTGGTTACCGCGGTTGAGCCGCACACACCAACGAACCTGCCGGTGATCGGCTCCGACAGCTGTTCCCACCCGACCCGCCGCACGCAACCTTGGTCGCTGCCCGCGACAGCGGCGACAACCGGATCACGCCAAAGCTCAACCTGGTGATCGACGACCCTGCCAACCCGCAGCCCGCTTTCCTGATGTACCAGGCGGTC
>JADJUC010000006.1 GCA_016710885.1 Candidatus Proximibacter danicus | reverse complement strand
CCGGCATGGTCAAGCCGGCGCTGGCGCTATCGCTGCACACCACCGACGCGGCGCTGCGCGAAAAGCTGCTGTCGCGCGCGCCGAAGATCGGCATCGAAGAACTGGTCGAACGCGGCGAGACCTACGCACGCGCCACCGGCTACCCGATCCAGTATCAGTGGACACTGCTCGCCGGCATCAACGACAGTGAAGCCGAAATCGACGGCATCGTCCGCCTGCTCACCGGCAAATACGCGGTGATGAACCTGATCCCCTACAACAGCAACGAAGGCCTCGGCTTTCACCGCCCGGACTGGGGGCAAGCCCGAGCCATGCTGCGCCGCCTGCACCAGCGCGGCATCCTGACCAAGCTGCGCAATTCGGCCGGACAGGATGTCGATGGCGGCTGCGGGCAGTTGCGGGCGCGGGCCGAGAAAAAACTAACGCGCGCGCTTGCGATCAAGCCCGTGTAGCGAAATCTGGCGGCTGACAGGCTACGTGTGCTTGGGCACAAAAACGACCGCTGGCAGGCCATCAAAGTGCGTGTCGCAGGTCAGTAGTTCGGCGTAGTTTTCCAGTGCGCTCGCATAAACGACGGCATCCGCCGTTGCCAGCCGGCGCTGACGATGCAACTCGGCGGCATGCAGCGCGATACGGGTATCCGGCGGTGCTACCACACAACGCTGGGTGTAGGCGATCATCCGGTCGCGGTAGTTGCCCGTGTTTGCCCCGCGGGCGAGGCCAGCCAGTTCGTCAGCACAGGCAAGTACTTGGAGATATCAATACTCCAGGGCAATTGTATTTGGACGAAACGGCTACCGAACGATGAAATTCCCCTCCCACCCAACGCCACTGGCCGTTGCCAAACGGGCAAACGAAGCCTATCTTGAGCGAACAACAAAAGCGGATTGTTCTGGCTGTGTGCCGCAATATTCACATTCTCAAGAGGAGACTGCCATGGCGGCATTTCACGGGGTAAAGGTTTCGACACGCATGCACCTGATGGTCGGCCTGACGATGGTCGGTCTGGTGATTCTGTGCTTTGCCGCGCTGCTGCAGATCAAGGAAACGATGATCGAGGACCGCAAGGCCAAGATCCGCAACCTTGTCGAATACGCCCATTCGCAGCTGGCTTTCTACGACGAACAGGTGAAAGCCGGAACCATGTCGCTGGAGCAGGCACAGACCCTGGCAAAGAACACACTGCGCAAGGCCCGCTACGACGAGAAGGAATATTTCTGGCTGAACGACTACCACCCCAAGTCCGTCATGCATCCGATCAAGCCGGAGCTGGAAGGCAAGGACATGACCGACAACAAGGACCCCACCCGCAAGCAGCTCTATGTCGAGTTCGTCAAGGTAGTGAAAGCCGACGGTGCCGGTTTTGTCGACTACCTGTGGTCTAAACCCGGCCTCACCGAGCCGGTGCCCAAGCTTTCCTATGTGAAAGGCTATGCACCGTGGGGCTGGATCGTCGGCACCGGCATCTATATCGATGACGTCAATGCCCAGTTCCGCAAGGACGCCATGATGCTAGGCGGTGTCTCGGCGGCGCTGCTGGTCGTGCTCGTGATATTGGGCGGGCTGATCCGTGCCAGCATCGTCAATCAACTGGGGGGAGAACCGGCCGAGGCCGCCGCCGTGATGGAACGGGTTGCCTCCGGCGACCTCACGGCGGACGTCGGCAACCCGGTCAAGGGCAGCCTGCTTGATGCGCTCGGCGGCATGGTCACCTCACTGCGGTCGCTGGTGCGGGAAGTGAATGTCAGCGCCGTAACCCTCGCCGACAACGCCGAGCAGATTCGCCATGCCTCCAGCGAGGTCGCCACGGCCGCCGAACATCAGGCCGATGCCACCTCGTCCATGGCTGCGGCCATCGAGGAACTCACGGTCAGTTCCAACCACATTTCCGACAGCGCCCGCGAGACCGAACAGGACTCGCGCGAAGCCATGAGTCTCTCGAGCGAAGGCAGCGAACGAGTCGATCAGGCGACCGCTGCCATTCGCAAGATTGCCACCACGGTTTCCGACGCATCCACCCGCATTCATGCGCTGGAAGACCGAGCCAACCAGGTGTCGTCGATTGCCAACGTGATCAAGGACATCGCCGGGCAAACCAACCTGCTGGCACTGAACGCTGCCATCGAAGCGGCCCGCGCCGGCGAACAGGGACGCGGGTTCGCAGTTGTCGCCGACGAAGTGCGCAAGCTCGCCGAACGCACCTCCACCGCCACTACCGAGATCGAACAGATGATCCTCGGCATTCAGGGCGACACCGGCGGCGCTGTCGAAGCCATGAACGCCGCGCTGCCGGAAGTGGAACAGGGCGTCCAGTTGGCCGGCCACGCTTCGGAATCGCTGCGCGGCATCGAGGCCGGCGCCAGCCGCACACTGGAACGCATCCGCGAAGTCGCCACCGCAACACGGGAGCAAAGCTCGGCCAGCACCTCGATCGCCCAGCGCGTGGAAGAGATCGCCCAGATGGTCGACGAAACTACCGCAACCATCCGAGGCACCGCAGAAACCGCGCACCAGCTTGAGCAGATTGCGCAGGGACTGAAGAGTCAGATCGGGCGCTTCAAGGTGTAGACAGGAACCCCATGGGGGCACCTTCTAAATCCGGACTCGCTATCGGGCAATTCAGGAAACCGCAGAACAACCGGGGAAACGACGGCCTGTCTCTCCCCGGTGTTTTGACTAGGTCACCCCGCATAAAAACGCTGATCATTCTGGCGATTGCACTGTAAAAATGTCGTAAAAATTCATGGGGAACCGAACCTGATTCGCAATGAACGTCAGTCACGTCATTCCGGCGAGCGCCGAAATCCGGCGGGTGCCGTGGAAAAGCACGGGATACCGGCCAGCATCTCGATCACCCAGCGCGTGAAAGAGATTGCCCCGATGGTCGACGAAACCACCGCCACCATCGGCGGCACGGCAGAAACCGCGCACCAGCTTGAGCAGATTGCGCAGGGGCTAAAGAGTCAGATTGCGCGCTTCAAGGTGTAGGTCTTCGGTGCTTGCCGAGATGAGGAGTCCTGTGGGGCTCCTTTTTTACCTCGGATTCTCAATGGTGGCTTTACGGCGCCTATGTCAAACGCGTACTATCGGCCATAACCAGCCGGTCGCCGAGGTGTTTCGCTACGGTACGACCGTGGACAAAGCTGGCCTTGATCTCGGGATGGCTAAACCACCGCTGTTGTGGCCTTTACGACGCCAGCCCACTATCGCCGTCGCTACTTCACTTCCGTCGCCGGCACCGCAACGGATGTCGCAGCGTTCCGATGCGTGATCGCGTCCCGGTAGGGTTGCCGGCCGAGTGCCTTCTTCAGGGCTTGGTGTAGACTGCGGCGTTGCCGCTATGCTGCATTCGTCATAGTTTTCGTTCCAATCGAGGGGAGTATCCATGCGTTTCATTCTGTGCATCCTGATGTTTCTTCCGCTCCTGGCCTGGGGGCAGGCGAACCAAAGTACCGGCGACGAGTTGCGAAAGCTAGCCTGGCAAGCGGGGCCGTCGGAAGGGCAGATCGCCGCAAAGGCGGCGATTTCCGTGCCCGACGGCTACATGTTCCTGGACGCGCCGAACACACGTCGCTTTCTGGAACTGGCGGGTAATCCACCGCGCGACGGGCATTACCTGTTCGCGCCAGCAAACCTGAAGTGGTTTGCCGTCTTCTCATTCAACCCGTCCGGATATGTGAAGGATGACGAAAAGATCGATGCCGACGCCCTGCTGAAATCGATGAAGGAAAGCGACGGATCGGGTAACGAGGAACGCAAGCGCCTCGGGATGGACGCGATTTTCACCGATGGCTGGGCGGTACCGCCCCACTACGACACGCAGAGCAAGCGTCTGGAATGGGGGGTTCGATTGACAACAGCCCGCGGTGAGAGCAATGCCAATTACACGAGCCGACTACTGGGGAGGTCGGGGGTGATGAGCGCGGTGCTGGTCGCCGACCTGAATACGCTGTCCGCAGATACCCAGGAATTCAAGACGGCACTACAGAAGTTCAACTTCGTCTCCGGCGAGAAGTATTCAGAATTCAAGGAGGGCGACAAGATCGCCCAGTACGGGCTGGCCGCGCTCATTCTTGGTGGCGCCGCCGCAGTAGCCACCAAGAAGGGTTTCTGGGCGGTCATTGGGGGATTCCTTGCCGCCTTCTGGAAAGTCCTAGCGGCCGCCGTGGTTGCCGCCTTCGTCGGGCTGGGCAAGCTATTCTCGCGCAAGAAGGAATAATGGGGCCAAGTGCCGAGGCATTGCTGGTCCTGGCGATCCTCGGCTTGTATCTCTACGACGCCACGACGTTGCTCTGCTGCAACGAAGCGGTGTTTTCGCCGGCCGGCCGGCGCGGCTGGGATGTCGGTTTCGGGTCGCGTCACATGGGAATTCGCGGCAAGGAGTTGTTCATTCCGAATCCCCTGCTGCTCCATCGCCCGACATTCCGGCTGGTTTGGTCGTTGGAAGACGCCGGGGAAGCGCGCGCCGCCGATCTACAGCCCGCCTCGCTCCTGCCGCTGGCGCCCGCGCTCTGGGGCATGGCTGTCGGCATGCTGGTCCTGCTGCCACTCGGTTTTTTCACAGCCCTCGGCGAAAGGGCTCTGCTGTCCGGCCTGCTCCTCATCTACGTCAACCTCGTGCTGGCGCTGACCTGGACCTGGCTCAACAGGTCACCGCTGCAACTGTCGCCCTGGCGGTTCGCGGCGCTCGCCTTTGAGTCGCTCGTCTGCCCGCCGTTCGCACTGAACCTTGTGCGGCACTTATCGCTACAGATGCAGCCGAAGGAAGACGCGATCCACGCCGCGCGGCGTCTGCAAGGCCCCGAGGATTGGTCGCTGACACGGGACCGCTTTCGGCAGCGCCTCGACGATGAAATCGATCTTGAGGAAGTCAACTCGGCACGCTGGACGCGCCTGATAGCGCGTCGCAACAGACTGACCGGCGGGAGAGAGGCATGTCAGGAATAGAAGCCGTCGTCATTCTGTTCGGATTGTTTCTCGGCTACTGGATCGTCTCCCGGCTCATCGCCAACAAGCCGGCACCCAGCCGGGTCGCCGGGGAAGATGAGGCCGGCCGGGAACACGAATCGGCAGACGGCGGGCAAGGCGCAGCGCCACCAGCCGCGCCGCCTTGGCACGAGGTTCTCGATGTTCCCGCAAACGCGGCCGCCGAGGAAATCAACGCCGCCTACAATCGGCTGGTCAACCAGTATCACCCGGACAAGGTGGCCACGCTGGGCGAAGAAATCCGGACGCTTGCGGAACGAAAAACCAAGGAAATCACGGAAGCTTACCGCGCCTCGCTGAAATCCCGCGGCCTCGACGCATGAAGACGCTGATCGGACTGCTGCTGGCTGGCAAGCTCGGCCAGGTGATGCTCTCCGGCGGATCGATGCTCGTCTCGATTTTTGCCTACGCGATGATTTACGGGTGGAAGTACGCCGTCGGTTTCGTCGCCATGCTTTTCGCCCACGAAAGCGGGCACTTTCTGGCGGCTCGGCAACGCGGCCTCAAAGTCGGCGCGCCGACTTTCATCCCCCTTCGTCGGCGCTTGGATCAATCTGAAGGAGCAGCCGATGAACGCAGAAACAGAGGCTTACGTCGGCATCGCCGGGCCGATGCTGGGAAGCGCGGCAGCGTTTCTCTGCTTCGTCGCCGGACTCGAATCAAGCAGCCGCTTGTTGCTGGCGATCGCCTACGCCGGCTTCTTCCTGAACCTGTTCAACCTGATCCCGCTCACGCCCCTGGACGGCGGGCGGATCGTCGCCGCGATCTCGCCGAAAATCTGGCTCCTCGGCGCGCCGATGCTGGTCGCGCTGTTTCTCTGGAAACCCAGCCCACTATTGCTGTTGATCGCCATCTTTGCAGCGCCGCAGGTTTGGCGAGTCATCCGCAATCGCGACGCGCTGGACCCGGGCTATTACGAAACTCCGCTGCCGGTGCGGATTCAATACACGACGCAATACCTACTGCTAACGGGATTCCTTGCGGTCATGGCTTACGACGTGCATCAGCGTTTGTCGTAGTAGTCGAATTGACTGGTCAATGTCGTACGCCAGACCGTGCAGGGCAAGGCGGCGGTCGAGATCACCTCGATCATGAAGCACAGGCCAATAGGGGTCGGCTTCGTTTGGCTTTCCCCTTCCACCTGGTATCCGGCTTCCCCATCTACACCCAGCACATCAATACTCCACCAGCACCGAATCAGATCACGCCGCCTCGGAAAAACGCACATTTTCGTGCAAACAGCTCGGCTAGAAAGTGGAGGATATCGGCGGCAATTTTTCGACCTCGACGAGAAGGTCTTTGGTAACGCCGATCAATTCGCTGATCAGCCGCTCGTCTTCCTGAAAAGCGCCTTCGTACAATGCAACGTTGCGCTTCTGGTGGCAGTTGTCGAGCAAGCGCCACTTTCCCTGAGGGAAGTTCAGGGTGTGGGGCAGTGTCTGGAACACGATGTAGCGATCCGAAGCCCGGTATCCGTGCCAACGCAGCGCTGCCAGCGCCAGCGAATGCGCCGCGTCGTACGCCAGTTGAAACCGGGAATGCGGGCTCAGTTGCTCAAGCTCGGCGTCGGGAAGCATGCGTTTGGCAGCCAGCAACAGCCCGTTGAATTCGCGGACATCCGGCGGCTCCGTTTTCAACTTGCGAATCGCCGCCAGATTTTGCAGTTGTTCAGTGGAGGTCATCGCGTTTCCCCTGCACCATCATCAGCGGCTGCGCCATTACTCGCGTTAGAAAATGGTTGTTATCGGCAAGCCTGGCAGAAAACTCCGAGGGGGAATAGAGCGTCGGGTTGATCTTGCGGCCCACCGTCCGCTCCGAATCTGCGAGGATCTCATGAAGTTCGCTGTAGCTGAGTCGGTCGGAAATCACCATCAGATCCACGTCGCTCGAAGCCGTGTCGGCGCCCTTGGCGACAGAGCCATAGATGAAGGCACTGGAAATCTGGTCGGCGTGTGGCAGCAATGCGGTTTTGATGACTTCGACCACGCCGATGGTCTTTTGAACGATGCCGCGCAATTCGGCAAAGATCGGCGAATCCGGGTTGGCGCGGTAAAGCTTGTGCCGACCGCGCTGGGTCATGGTAATCAGACCGGACTGCATCAGGCGATCCAGTTCCCGCTGCAAGGCGCCTCGCCCTGTCTGCTCGCGCTCGGCAATCTCGCTGGCGTAGAAATCCTGCTCGGGATTCGAGAAAAATACCCGGAGTACGCGCTGCTGTCCTTTTGAAAAAAGGGCGTCGGCAAGGGAGATGGCTGGCTGGTCTTTGGTACCCATATTGGGGATATTATTCCCCGATTTGGGTTAAATCAAGTAGTTCGTGGGTCTGCGTATATCCGCGCCGGCGGTTTCGCCGATAGGTGGAAACGGTGCCATGACGCCCTGTCGATCACGCTATCGGGCAAAATTCAATCACCATGTTTTTCTACGTTTTATTGCCCTGCGCGCGGCGGGGTTCGACCAGGCGGAGAACCTCCGTACCGGATCGATCATGAGCTACAGCGAGAAGGTGGATAACCTCCCCCGCATCACTTCCGACTAACCAGCAACACCCCCGCCAGCACTAACCCGGCACCCGCCAGCTGCGCCAGCGAGACCGGTTCCGCCAGCACCCACCAGCCGAAGAAGATGGTCAGTACCGGCCCCAGCGTGCCAATCAATACCGCCCGCGCGGAACCGATGCGGCGGATCGCCGCCGACTGCCAGAGCACCGGCAGCACGGTCGAGAACAGCGCCATCGCTGCGCCGTAGCCGTAGATCGGCAGCGGCTGCACCAATGCCGACAGCGGCTGGGCGATGAAGAAATGGATCTGCGTTGCCGCCGTCGACACCAGCATCGCCAGCGCCGCGAAGCGTGCCGAGCCGAGGCGGCGGATGGCCGGTTCGGCGCCGGCGCTGTACATGGCGTAGGTCAGCGCCGAGCCGAAGACGAAGCCGGCGCCGATCAGCACCGTGCGTATGTCGCCGGCGATCTGCAGGTCGTGCGCGAAGGCCAGGCCGATGCCGGCGTAGGAGAGCAGCAGCGCGCCGATCTGCCGCTTCTCCAGCGTCTGGCCCATGAACAGCACGCCGATCAGCACCGTCAGCGTCGGGTAGGTGAACAGGATCAGGCGTTCGAGGCCGGCCGAGATGTATTGCAGGCCGAGGAAGTCGAGCATGCTGGAAGCGTAGTAGCCGAGCAGGCCGAGGGCGAGCAGCATGCCCCAGTCGCGACGCGTGAGCGGCGGTGCCGCGCGGCTGGCCTGGATGCCGATCCACAGGAAGACCGGCAGCGCGAAGACCATGCGCAGCGAGAGCAGCGTTACCGCCTCGACCGGCGCCGCTGCATACGCCAGCTTGACGAAGATGGCCTTGAACGAGAAGCCGAGCGCCGCCAGCACCGCGAGGGCGATGCCGAGTTTTTCAGCAGACCAGTGTTTCCAGGGCATGAGGCGGGTTTGTCCGGTGAGCTATCGTGCGGTTTTAACGAAAATGCTTCAAAAAGCCGATAAATTGCAATTGCTTCAAGCCTAATATTGGCAAGAGACAGGCCATACAACAATTGGTAATATCGCAGCACACAATTCGTATCTAACGAACGCTAGACAAAAAACCGTGCGCTACGACCTCACCGACCTCCGCCTCTTTGTGGCCATTGCCGAAGCGCAGAACCTGACGCGCGGCGCCGAGCGAGCGCCCACCTCGCCCCCTCCTCGGCCAGCCACCGCATGCGCCTGCTCGAAGAGGCTATCGGAACGCCGCTGCTCACCCGCCGCGCCCGTGGCGTCACCCTCACCCGCGCCGGCGAGGCGCTGCTGCGTCACGCTCGCCAGGTGTTCGCCCAGCTTGAACAGATGCACGCCGACCTCGCCCCCTACGCCGAGGGCGTGCGCGGCCATGTCAGCCTGTGGGCCAACACCCACGCCACGCACAGTTTTCTGCCCGACGACCTGGCCGAGTTCCTGCGCGCTCACCCGCAGGTGAGCGTGACGCTGGAAGAGCACACCAGCCCGGAGATTGTCATGGCCGTGGCGCGCGGCGAAGTGGAGATCGGCGTCGTGGCCGAACGTGTGGAAGGCGCCGAGGTGGAGATGATCCCTTACCGCGCCGACCGTCTGGTGCTGATCACCCCCGCCGCGCACCCGCTGGCAGCCAAGGCCAGCACCCGCTTCGGCGACGTGCTCGACTACCCGTTCGTGATGCTGCACGCCGGCTCGGCGATCCACACCTTCACCATGAACGCCGCCGCTGCGCTCGGCCGGCACCTCAACGTGCGCATTCAGGTGCGCAGCTTCGAAGCCGTCTGCCGCATGGTTGGCGCCGGCGTCGGGCTGGGGCTGGTGCCGCGCAGTGCCGTGCCGAGTGGCGGCCTGCGCGAACCGCCGATGGTGGTGGAGCTGGACGAGACGTGGGCGCAGCGCGACCTGCAGGTGTGCGTGCGCAAGCGGGAGGCGCTGTCGGGGTTCGCGGCTGATCTGGTGGATAGCCTGGTCGCACGGCCGGACTGACGCCGTATTAGAGGCTAGCTGCGAGGCTGCGCCATGCCGAAAGAATAGGCTACCGGTACAATCCGCTTTCCTGTTTTCGTGCGCACCGTTACGCGCGTACATTTCAACGGCCCGACAAATGATCCGCCGCCTCCTTCGCTGCTCCTCTTCATGATCGCCAGCACCGGCCCGGCCTGGTCGACGACGATCGTTGTCTCTCCTGGCGGAACGGAGGATCGGCTTCCGGCCCTGCGCGGCCTGGCCGAGATTTTCCTGCGCGAGTATCCCGGACGCAGCGGCGACGAGACGACAACCCGGCCCGGCGGGAAGACGGCGGGAGACCCCCGAGTGGCTGGCAGCAGGCGCTGGCAAAGCTCGCCGCGAGATCGCGATCACGGACGTTCCCGATCTGCTCGGGCCTTGCAGCAGGGCCGCAGGAGGAATTCAAAACCTGTCCGACAATTCAAGACCCTGCAGGCAAGAGCGCGGGCGATGAGGGCGATGCACTGGCGATGCGCAACAATGGCGAGCGGCAGTCTGGCCTGATCGCCATCGACATCGCCCTGCTCGCTGCCCTCCAGCTACGCGTCGAGCAGGCCCTAAGCACGACAACCGACCCGACAACCCGCTCGTTGCTCACCGCCTACCTGCAGAAGGTCACGACCGCACAAGGCGAGCTAAAGCGTTACCAGAACGATGTCAGCAAGATGCTTCGGGTCGAGTTCACGCCGCCGGCGCCAGAACGCACCGAGATGATCGCCGAGATGATCGCCGAGATGATCGGTGAAGTCGGCGAAAAGAGCACCCACCTCAATCAGGAGATATCCCACGCAGCCGACCGCCGTGGCGAGGATTGGTATTCAGACGCAATCTCGCGTCTGCTCGACATGCTTCGGGATCTCGACGAACTGAAGGCTCACCTCCATGAGCTGCTTGGCGGTAGCCTGACCCGCACGGAGCGGGCGATGCTGGAGACGCTGCTACGGCAGATCGCCGAGATGCAGGAGGCCATCGCCCGCGACCTGAAGACAACGGCCAGTTCGGCGCAGCTCGCCGCCGAGATGCAGCGCCAGGAAACCCTCGCACGCGAGAAACCGCTCGGCAGCTACAGCCACCTCTCCTGGGGGGTGTGGGGCAGCGAGGCGATGCCGGGGAAACCCATCTACCAGAACTCCCACTGGATTGCCGGCAGCCTGACGCCGGCAGCGGCCATCCCGGTGACCGGCACGGCCAGTTACAACGGCCAGGTCGTCGGCCAGCTCAACGAGGCGGGTGCGCTGACCACCGTTACCGGCACCTCGTCGCTGACGGTGCTCTTCGACAACCGGGGCCTCAGCGGCAGCTTCGACAACATGAAGCGAGCCAACGGCACGGCCTGGACCAGCGCCACCGTCAACGCCACCTGGGGGGCCGGAACGAACCAGATCAGCGGCACGGTCAATGCCGCCAACGGCATGAGCGGCGCGGTCAATGCCAGCTTTTTCGGCCCGGCGGCCAACCATGTCGGCGGCAGCTGGTCGCTCAGCGGCGGCGGCAACCAGGCTTCCGGCGTCTTTTGTCGGCGATAAACAATAGCGGTGCCGATGATGAGACGCGCACAAAGCCCCACGCTCCTCCGTTGCCTGCTACTGGCAGCGCTCTTCACCGGTGCCGGACCGGCACTGTCGGCAGCGGAAGACATGCCGGCGAGCGCGCCCGAACGCGCAGCGGCAAGCGCCGATGCGATTCGCAGCGAAGCCGTCCGACTGCTTGAACAGGAGCGTCCGGATGCCGCTTACCGACTGCTCAAACCATTGCACGACCGGGACGAGGGCGATATCGGAACTGCCTTCCTGCTCGGGCAGGCCGCCATGCTGTCGAACCGGCCAGCCGAAGCGGTGACGATCTACCAGGCGATCCTCGCCCGCGACCCGAACCTGCCACGGGTGCGACTGGAACTCGGCCGGGCCTACGCCGCCCGCGAAGCTAAAAAGCACAGTTCCATGCCGTGCTCGCAGCAATCCACCGCGGGCCGTCGGCGACAACATCCGGCGATGATCGAATCGATCCCCTCGCAAAAGCGCTGGAACGTCCGCCTGAGCGGCGGCTATCTCTACGACAGCAACGTCAACGCCGGCCCGATGAACGGCTCGGTGCTGATGTTCGGCCTGCCCTTCCTGCTCTCCCGCGATTCACTCAAGCGCAGCGATTCCGGCTACACCTTCAGTCTCGGTGCCAGCCACCCATCGCCGCTAGATGGGTCGCGCGCACTGCAAACCGATGTCCAGTACACCCGCACCGACTACACGACGCTCGACCAATTCAATTCCGACATTTTTTCGCTGAGCGCGGGGCCAACCTGGCGACAGGGCGGCAACATTTACTCGCTGCCGCTGCTTTTCGAGAACGTCCTGATCGGGCAGCAACGTTTCTCCACCGCTGTCGGCATCGCGCCGCAGGTACTGCTGCCAGTGACTGGCCGGCTCTTCCTCAATGCCGCAATGACTGGCCAGGCGAAGGACTATCACGTCAGCGAGGGCGTCCGCGACGGCACGCTCTGGCCCCCTACTACCTTGACAGAGCACCTTCCCGCAGGCCACGTACCGCCACGGCGAGGAAAGAACGCCGAGGAATATATCGACAATCGCAGCGATGGCCTCAGCCTGGCTTTCCACGCAGCACTGCCGGCAGGCTTTTCCTCACCTTGCACCGGGGCGACGAAGACCCGCTACGCCGCGCAGGAGCAGGCCTCGATACCCGACGCCGGGATACGCTCTACCGCTGACGGCGAATCTGGCGAAGGAATTCAGAAGCACGGGCAACACCACCGTTTCGGTCGCGATTGGTTACACCTACAGCCACAACGACTCGAACCTGACGCTTTACGAGTACAAGCGCAATCAGATCAGCGCCCAGATCTCGGCAACTTTCTGAAGCCTCGCCGGCCGATCACCCCAGCGATAGCCCCAAAACAAAAGGGCCGGCGAATCGCTCCGCCAGCCCTCGCTGAAAACACCGTCAAACAAAAACTCAGGTCAGCATGTCGGCCCAGATGTTCTTGGCCCAGCCCACGGCGAAGGAAGCTTCCAATGCACTGCGCTCGGCCGAGACACCACCGGAGCCCGGGACCGTAACCATCGTCTTCTTTTCGGCGTCGTATTTGTGCACCGACGCCACGTGGATGACGTGCTTGGCATCGACGAAGCTGTAGCAGGTGTTGGACATCATCGGCTCCGGGCTTGGCGCCTCACCGGCCAGCAGGTTGAGGATGGCGGCGGCGGCCACCTTGCCGTGCTGGTTGGCCATAAAACCGGATTTCGGCATCAGCGGTGCCGAGAGGGTCGAGTCGCCGAGGATGTGAATGCCCTTGGCGTTGACCGACTCCAGACTCAGCCAGTCAACTTCGGCCCAGCGGTTGTTGGCCAGCTTGGCTCCCGACTGGGTGACAACGTTGCCGGCGCGATGCGGTGGCACCACGTTCAGTACGTCGGCTTTTACCTTGTCGAATTCGAGGATGGCGGTGCGGCTGGCGGCATCGACATCGCGCAGTTCGCTGTTCGGACGATACTCGACCATGCCCTTGTAAAGCTCGCTCCAGGCTTTGACGAACAAGCCCTTCTTCGAGGTCACGTCGGGGTTGGCGTCGAGAATCAGCACCTTCGATTTCGGCTTGTGGGCCTTGAAATAGTGGGCAATCATCGAGGCGCGCTCGTAGGGTCCGGGCGGGCAGCGGTAAGGCGCCTTCGGCACGCACAAAGCATAGACGCCGCCGTCCTTCATGCTTTCAAGCTGCTTGCGCAGGGCCACGGTTTGCGGGCCGGCTTTCCAGGCATGCAGGATCTTCGCTTGCGCTTCGGCAGTCTTCAGCCCCGGCACCTGGTCCCAGAGAAACTCGATACCCGGCGAGAGCACCGCGCGGTCGTAGCTCAGCTCACCCTGCTTGGCGAGGCGGATGCTGCGCTTGGCGGCGTCGATGCCGACCACGTCGTCATGGATCACCCGCACGCCCCACTTCCTCAGCCCCTCGTAACTGACGGTGATGTCGGCCAGGGTCTTCTCGCCGGCAATGACGAGGTTGGAGATCGGGCAAGAGGTGAATTCGGTGTTGCGCTCGATCAGCGTCACATCAACGCTGCCGTTGCTCCACATGCGCAGATATTTGGCTGCGGTGGCGCCGCCGTAGCCGCCACCAACCACGACAACGTGGCCCTTGGCCTTGCTGCTGCCGCTCGCACAGCCGCCGAGGGTGACAACCCCGGCAGAGAAACCGGTAGCGCCGGCGGCCTTCAGGAAATCGCGACGATTGAACATGGTCATCTCCTTATTTCTGCGCGGCAAGGTAGCCGGCGATGAGATCGATCTGCGCGTCGGAATAGCCCTTGGCGATCTGGTGCATGACGGTCGCCGGGCGTGCGCCGGAGCGGAACTCGTTCATGCGCTGGACCAAGCCTTCTTTCGGCTGGCCGGCCAGTGTTGCCATGCCGGCATTGGGCACGGCCTTGCCATTGGTGCCGTGGCAGTTGGCACAGTTGGCAACCAGATTGCGCGCCAGGTTGGCGTCCTCGGCCGCCGCCGGGCTGGCCGCGAGTACCAGCACAGCCGTTGATGCTGCAGTAATCAAGCGCTTCATGGGGGTCTCCTTCCCTTGGGATCGTAGTGACATGGTTTTTTTGGAACGCACGAGTCTAGCGCGCCTTGGTAGACGCAAAAAATAATTTTTTGGCTGGTGGTTATCGCTTTTCGTTATTAAGGCGAGATTGTCGCCAGCGACGGGGCGGCAGGTCTAGATTGCCGCTTCTTCCCGCATCCGCTTCGCCTCATCCAGCAGGTAGCGCTGGTAGTCCTCCAGATCGCCCTCGAACGGGGCGATGCCGCCGCGCGAGACCAGCCAGAATTCGTCGCACACCGAGCGCAGCAGCGCGCGGTCGTGGCTGACCAGCATGACCGTGCCTTCGAACTCGTTGAGCGCGACGCCAAGCGCTTCGCGCGTGGCGAGGTCGAGGTGGTTGGTCGGCTCGTCGAGCAGCAGCAGGTTGGGGCGCTGCCAGACGATCATGCACAGCACCAGCCGCGCCTTTTCGCCGCCGCTCATGGTGCCGACCGGCTGCTTGACCATGTCGCCGCTGAAGTTGAAGGTGCCGAGGAAGGTGCGCAGGTCCTGCTCGCGCCCGGCCACCTTGCCGCTGCGGCCGGCGGCAATGGTTTCCTTGGCCAGCCGGATCATGTGCTCCAGCGGCGTATCGCGCGGGCGCAGCACGTCGAGTTCCTGCTGCGCGAAGTAGCCGATGTTGAGGCCCTTGCCTTCGGTGACTTCGCCGCTGATCGGCGCCAGCGCGCGGGCGATGGTCTTGACCAGCGTCGACTTGCCCTGGCCGTTGGCGCCGAGGATGCCGATGCGCTGCCCGGCCTGCACCGAGCGGTTGATGTTGCGCACGATCACGGTAGCGCCGGAACCATCCGCCGCTTCTTCCGGCGGCGGGTAGCCGATGACGGTATCGACCATCGACAGCATCGGGTTGGGCAGGTTGATCGGTTCCTGGAATTCGAAGCTGAATTCGGCGTCGGCCAGCACCGGCGCGATCTTCTCCATGCGCTCCAGCGCCTTGACCCGGCTCTGCGCCTGCTTGGCCTTGCTGGCCTTGGCCTTGAAGCGGTTGATGAAGGATTGCAGGTGGGCGATCTTGTCGGCCTGCTTGGCCATCGTCGCCTGTTGCAGCAGCATCTGCTCGGCGCGCATGTCTTCGAACTTGCTGTAGTTGCCGCCGTAGCGGACCAGTTTGGCGTTGTCGATGTGCAGCGTGACCGAGGTGATCGAGTCGAGGAACTCGCGGTCGTGGCTGATCACGATCAGCGTGCCGGCGTAGCGCTTGAGCCAGGCTTCGAGCCAGACCAGTGCGTCGAGGTCGAGGTGGTTGGTCGGTTCGTCGAGCAGCAGCAGGTCGGACGGGCACATCAGCGCGCGCGCCAGTTGCAGGCGCATGCGCCAGCCGCCGGAGAAGCTGTTGACCGGATTGGACAGCTCGGAAACCTTGAAGCCGAGGCCGAGGATCAGCGCCTGGGCGCGGGCTTCGGCGTCGTGCGCGCCGGCGTCGTGCAGTTCCATGTAGGCGTGCGCCATGCGCATGCCGTCGTCTGCCGCTTCGGCTGCGGCCACTTCGGCCTGCGCGGCGAGCAGTGCCGTATCGCCCTCGACGACGAAATCGGTCGCGCTCTGCTCGGTCTCCGGCATGTCCTGCGCCACCTGCGCCATGCGCCACTGCGTCGGGATCGAGTAGTCGCCGGCGTCTTCGTGCAGAGTGCCGTTGAGCAGGCCGAACAGGGTGGACTTGCCGGCGCCGTTGCGGCCGACCAGTCCGACCTTTTCACCGGGATTGAGGGTGACGTTGGCGCTGTCGAGCAGCACCTTGGCGCCACGGCGCAGAACAACATTCTTGAGGGTAATCATGGGCGTAACTCTTCAGGGGTCGCCATGATAGCTGCCACCGGTCGCCGCGCCTACGAAAATCTCGGCCGGGCCCGGCGCACATAAATACTCACGCAGGCGGGGAAGTCCTCAAAGCCGCAGCGAGATCACGCGTCCGGCTTGATCTCGTCATCGGCGGCGGAACCAGACGAATCCACCGGATTAGCTGCCGCATCGCCCCCCTGATCGTCGGTTGCCGACTTGCCGGCGAGCTTCTGGCGGCGCTTTTCTTCCTGCTTGGCTTTCTTCGCCAGATCGCGTTGACGTTTCTCGAATTGATAATTTGGTTTGGCCAAGAGAGTACCTTTGCTGGGCTTGGGCGCTCGGAAAAGAGTCGCCATCAGTGCCCATGCTAACAGGCAATGACAAAAAACACGGCATATGTGATCCGAACCGATGCTTGAAACCGCATACGCAACGGCACGTCTCCACCCACCCCGACATTCCAGATGGCATAATCCCTCCCCATGATTATCGTCCCCATCAGCCGCAAGCCAGACTGGCGAAACCCGCCACTGGTTACCTTGCTACTCATCCTCGTCAACTGCCTGATCTACTTCGGGCTGCAGAGCGGCGACAGCAAGCGCGAGGCCAAGGCCCTCGATTACTACGCCTCGTCGTCGCTCGGCACCGTCGAGCTGCCGCGTTACGTCGACTACCTCAAGGCGCAGGGCAAAGCGAATGACGTGGCGCAAGCGCAGAAAGCGCTGGACCGGCGCATGTGGCTATCGGTCCTGATGCAGATGGAGCACGACAAGGCGTTCATGAAACGCCTGCGCAGCGGGCAGATCGTTACCCCCGACGAGGCGGTATACGTCAACTGGCAACGACAAAGGGAACGTTTCGATACGCTCGCCGGCTCCGGCATGGTCGACCGTTTCGGTTTTGTTCCCGCAGAGCCGACGCTAGCGGGGCTAATCGGGCACATGTTCCTGCACGGCAGTTTTGACCACCTGCTTGGCAACATGGCCTTCCTGTTCATCGTCGGTTACATGGTCGAGGAAGCCCTGGGCAAGCGCCGCTTTCTCGCCTTCTACCTGCTCACGGGCATCGGCGCGGCTGGCCTCGATCTGCTGGTCAATGCCGGACGCACCGTGCCCGGCATTGGCGCTTCCGGCGCCATCTCCGGCGTCATGGCCATGTTCGTCGTGCTCTACGGCATGCGCCGGATCCGCTTCTTCTACTGGGTGCTGATCTACTTCGACTTCTTCTGGGCGCCGGCAATCACCGTGCTGCCGTTCTGGATCGCTAACGAGCTGTACCAGTTCTTCTTCAACCACGGCAGCAACGTCAACTACATGGCCCACCTCGGCGGCTTCCTGGCCGGGGCTGCACTGATCACACTGCACCGCGCCTACAGCAAGGTGAAAATCGAGGCCCCCGAACAGGAAGCGGTTACCGACCCGCTGCCCGCAGAACTGGCACGCATCGACAAGCTGATCGCCGATCTCCGCATCGACGACGCCAAGCGGGCATTACGCGTGGTTTGCGAAGCCCACCGCGATGACCCGGCGCTACTTTCCCGCTACTACCGCCTGGCCCGAACCGACCCGGCCAGCGAAGATTTTCACCAGGCGGCCGCATTGGTTTTCGCGCTGCCGGACAAGCGCGGCGCGAATGCAGAACTGCTGCATGAAGTGTTCACCGAGTATCTGAAACTGGCCAAACCCACGGTGCGCTTTTCGAGTTCGCAACTGGCCACACTCATTCGCAAGCTCGCCCGCGCCGGCCATGTCGATGACGCGGACCGGCTGACCAAGGTTCTGGCGCGCCGCGCCCCGGACCACAAACACCTCCCGGATCTTTTGCTGCTGGTGGCGGAGTGTTTCCACCGCGACGGCAACGAAACCCGCCAGCGCGAGTTGCTCGCGCAACTGCAGGCCGACTTCCCCGAAACGGCAACGGCCCAGAACGCTGCTCGCCGCTACCGATAGCTTCAGGCTTCGATTCAGCTTGGAAGCACTCGCCGGGCATGAGAAGGCCGAGCACGACGACTCTGACAAAAGGCGAGAGATGGCGGAACGACGTAAAGTTGCTGCTAATCACCGCCGCCGCCATCCCCACCTCCACCGCCATCCCCACAACTTCCACTTCCACCATAGTCGCTACCGCTATAGCTCCCCCAGGAACCATCGCTATTACTCGCAGTGCTGGAATAGCGCGATTTAGTACCGAAGAGACTATCGTTCAATCGGTTCACGAGGCTGACGAACCAAGCACTCACCAAAATGAAACAGATTAAGAATGTGACGCAAAACAGGGAAGGCCATACGGCATTTTCAAGCGGAGACGGGGATTCAAAATTCATATAGCGGTACGCCAATCCGCAGATCAGTAGCATTGAAAAGAAAAATATGCGGAGGCGCATGGCTTGCACACCTAAATTCCAGGATAAAGAACACCCTGCCTGCCGCACATATAGGCGACACAGAGAATGTGGGCGGAGTGTGAATTGAGAAGCCGTATCATGTTTAATGCTGCCTTGGAATATCACGCCCCAACGGCTGAAGGCGCGGACTGCGCCAGCTTGTCGAGCACCGCCAAGTACTGGCGCGCTTCGATACCCGCAGGATGTTCCGGATAGCGTTCCGTCAGCGTGTTGAGAATCTGCCTTGCACCTGACTCCTGTTTGTAGTTTTCGCTGAGGATTTTCGCGGCAAACAGATACACCGAGGGGATTGCCGGGTTGCGCGGAAAGCGTTTGTCGAAACCTTTGACCAGTGCCAGCGCCTGCGTAAAGTCCCGCGCCTTGCGCGCGGCCTCGGCCAACTCCAGCAACTGTGCCGGCTGCTCGGTTTCAAATTTTTCGTTGTGGCCTTGCATCAGCTTGTACAGGGCAAGCGCATCACCGCCCATGCCTTTCTTAAGCAGCAGCGACAGGTAACGTGGGCCATGTGACAACAGCCGGTCGGTGCGCCCCGCGAGCTGCAGCAGCTTGTGGTAACGCTGTTGCACGGCGAGGTTTTCCGGCGCGATGCGCTGTTCTTCGTAGGCCAGTTCCAGCGCCTGGTCGATCTGGCCCGCGCCCACCAGGCGCCCGATCGCCTCTGCACCGGATTCTTCCTTGGCACCTGCGGCCGGCCCCGCCTTTGCATCCTGATCGACGCCCAGCGCACCATGATACTGATGCACCACATAGCCCATCATGTTGAACATAATCAGCGTGAAATACATGGCCACAAAGTTGACCACGGGCAGGAGCAGCCACGGCGAGACCAGGGGCGCGAGGAACATGCTCAGTGCCTGCTCGCTCGCCATCAGGAGGAAGAGAAAGGCGCAAAGGCCGAGATAGGGCAGGCCGATCATGCTCATCATTGACATCACGCCGAGCGGGTTAAGCCCTGCCCAGAAGCTGCGTGTCAGTGCCAGGATCATCACGCTCGCCGGCATCGCCAGCGTGGCGAAGATGGCGACGGCGCCAAGAACCAGACCGCCCATGGACTGGGCCACACTCAGCGCGAAGCCCATCACCATGAAGATGCCGAACTGCTTATAGGGCAGATTGGTGCGCTCCGGGTCAGCCTCGAATTTGTGCTGGTCCGGTGTCAACAGGCCGCGTGCGGTTTGGTCCAAGGTCTTGTAGGCATAGCGGATGAAGGCCAGCCAGACTCCGGCATGAACGATCAGATGGTCAAACGGGCTGGGTACCGGCAGCACAAAGCCGAGCAAGGTCGCCGCCGCCAGAAACCCCATGTAGAGCAGCGGCTCGGTGTGCAGCGGATAGAGAAAGAACTTGGGCATGCGTTGCCAGAATGGCGTGATCTCCGGTACGGCAATCTGCGTTATTTGTGCGCTCACGGTTCCCTCCGGAGTCATTGATCGCGGCATTCTATCGTCATTTCTGGATGCACAATAGCCAGCGCTGGACGCGGCTGGGTGTTGCGGCCCGGCTGTTATACTGCGCAGCCTTGAAGCCATACGCCCACAGGAATCCGCCATGTCCGCCACCCCGCCCTGCCCGCAATGCACGCTCGAAAACACCTACCCGGATGGCGCCAACTACGTCTGCGCCGATTGCGGCTTCGAATGGCCGGCGGCTGAAGGCGCCGCCGCTTCGGGCGACGATGCACGCATCGTCCGCGACGCCAACGGCAATGTGCTGCAGGACGGCGACGCGGTGGTGCTGATCAAGGATCTGAAGGTCAAGGGCTCCTCGACCACGCTGAAGCAAGGCACCAAGGTAAAGAGCATCCGCCTCGTCGGCGATGGCGACCATGAGGTCGATTGCAAGATGGATGTCGGCAATTACATGTTGAAGGCTTGTTTCCTGAAGAAGGTGTAACGCTCGCCTGCCGGCGACGGAAAGTGATTTATCCTTGCAAAACAGGGAGCGATATCCCAGAATTGCAAGGATGATAAAGCGTCGCCTGACTACAAAACTCGCCGAAGCGCTTACTGAAATGCCGGCCGTAGCCCTGCTCGGCCCGCGCCAGTCCGGAAAAACCACGCTCGCGCTGGAGTGCGGCGAGGCACAAAAGGCGCTATATCTCGATCTGGAGTCGGAGCAGGATCGCGCCCGGCTGGCGCAGGCCGAGTTGTACCTTGCCGAACAGCAGCACCGGCTGGTCATCCTTGATGAAGTCCACCGTGCGCCGGGCTTGTTCCCCAGCTTGCGCGGGCTGATCGACCGCGCGCGCCGCGCCGGACGACGCAGCGGACAGTTTCTGCTCCTCGGTTCGGCCTCGCTCGATCTGCTCAAGCAGTCCGGCGAAACCCTCGCCGGACGCATCGCTTATCTGGAACTCGGCCCCTTCGACGCACTCGAAACCCGGCATCTGCCAATCGACGACCTCTGGCTACGCGGCGGTTTTCCTGAAAGCCTGCTCGCAAAGGACACTGCCACCAGCCTACGCTGGCGACAGAATTTCATCCGCAGCTACCTCGAACGCGACATCCCGCAGTTCGGCCCGCGCATCGCCGCAGAAACACTGCGCCGTTTCTGGATCATGCTCGCCCACCACCAGGGCGGCCTGCTCAACACCGCGCAATTCGCGCGCAACCTCGGCATCGACGTGAAAACCGTTGGCAACTACCTCGATCTGCTTGTCGACCTGCTGCTCGTTCGTCGCCTGCCGCCCTGGCACGGCAACGTCGGCAAGCGACTCGTCAAATCGCCCAAGGTTTACGTGCGCGACAGCGGCCTTGTCCACGCACTGCTCGGCATCCCGGACAAGGACACCCTGCTTGCGCACATGGTCGTCGGCCAGAGTTGGGAATGCTTCGTCGTCGAGAACTTGATCGCTGTCGCCCCGGAGGGCGTCGACGCCTCCTTCTATCGCACCGGCGGCGGCGCCGAAATCGACCTGTTGCTGACCTGGCCGGACGGTCGACACTGGGCCATCGAAATCAAGCGCAGCCTGTCGCCGAAAGTCGAGCGCGGCTTCCACGCCGCCTGTGTCGATCTGGAGCCGGAGCGGGAATTCGTCGTCTATCCGGGAGCGGAACGGTATCCACTGGCAGCGGATATCGAGGTGTTGCCGCTGGTGGCGCTGGCAGAAATGCTTGCCGCAGGTTGAAGCGTGAGGAAAATCAGGTAGCGGCGAATTCACGCACCCCCAGCTCGACGACGACTGGCCGCGCCCCTTTCAGCACATGCGAAATCCGCATCGGCGACACGCCGATGGCTGAGGCAAAAGCAAAACAAAGTACAGAGATCAGATCGCCAACACCGTCCTAAAGTCGATTCCACTGCCACTACCGGCCACGGCCCCTCGCAGCTCCCGCCCCTCGCCGGCCACAATGGCACCGGTTTCGATCAGGCGCTCGAGCAGCGCACGCCCGAGGCGGCCGCCGATGTGTGGCCGCTTTTCCGTCCAGTCCAGGCACCTCCGCGCATACTTCGCCGGATCGCGGTCGTCGGTCTCGAGGCCCAGCGTTTCGGCCCAACGCCGGCCACTGTCGGTGAGGCGGTAAGCGCCGTCCTGCAGCCGCAGGTAGCCTGCCGCTTCAAGCATTTCGCGCAGCACGATGCCGGCCTCGCCGGCGAGGTGGCCGTAGCAGCGGCGAGCTGTTTTCAGCGCCGGTGTAGCGCGCGTCACCGTCGACGGCCACCGCCGAGGATGGAGCCGAGCACGCCACGAATGATTTCGCGACCAACCTGCGAGCCGATGGCGCGCGCGGCACTCTTCGCTGCCGCCTCGACGACACCTTCGCGACCGCGTGCAGCGGGTTTGGCTCCACCACCAAAGATGCTGCCCAAGCCATCCAGCCAGCCACCACCCTCAGCTTGAGCTTCGGTGGGAGCCGGTGCTGTCTCGGTGGCGGCTGGCTGAGCCTTGAGTTTTTCGTAAGCCGATTCGCGATCTTCAGCTTTCTCGTACACGCCATAAACCAGCGAGCCCTTGACTACCGCCTGCCGCTCATCCGCCGACAGCGGGCCGATACGCGAAGCGGGCGGCAGGATGAAGGCGCGTTCGACGATGGTCGGCCGACCCTTCTCGTCGAGGAAGGAAACCAGTGCTTCACCGACACCGAGTTCGGTAATGACCGCCGCCGCATCGAAAGCCGGGTTGGCACGCAGGGTTTCGGCGGCGGTTTTCACCGCCTTCTGGTCGCGCGGGGTGAAGGCGCGCAGCGCATGCTGCACGCGGTTGCCCAGCTGGCCGAGCACCTTGTCCGGGATGTCGAGCGGGTTCTGCGTCACGAAATAGACGCCGACGCCCTTGGAGCGGATCAGGCGCACCACCTGCTCGATCTTTTCCAGCAGTGCCGGCGGCGCTTCGTTGAAGAGCAGATGCGCCTCGTCGAAGAAGAAGACGAGCTTCGGCTTGTCCACATCGCCAACCTCGGGCAACTGCTCGAACAGTTCAGCCAGCAGCCAGAGCAGGAAGGTCGAGTAGAGGCGCGGGCTGGACATCAGCTTGTCGGCGGCCAGCACGTTGATGACGCCTTTGCCATCGACGGTCTGCATCAGGTCGTTGATGTCGAGCATCGGCTCGCCGAAGAAGGCCTCGCCGCCCTGCTCGCCGAGCGTCAGCAGGTTGCGCTGGATGGCGCCGATGGAGGCCGCAGACACGTTGCCGTATTCGGTGGTGAAGGATTTGGCGTTCTCGCCGACGTGCTGGACCATCGCCCGCAGGTCCTTGAGGTCAAGCAGCAGCAGGCCCTGGTCGTCGGCAATCTTGAACACCAGTTGCAGCACGCCGGCCTGGGTGTCGTTGAGGTTCAGGAGGCGTGAAAGCAGGATCGGCCCCATGTCGGAGATGGTCGCGCGCACCGGGTGGCCGGCAGCGCCATAGACATCCCAGAAGGCGGCGGGGAAGGTCGCCGGCGCCCAGTCGGTGACACCCAGTGATTTCAGCCGCTCAGCCAGCTTTGGCGATTCGACACCGGCGGCGGCAACCCCGGAGAGGTCGCCCTTCACGTCGGCCATGAACACCGGCACGCCGATGCTGGAAAAACGCTCGGCCAATACCTGCAGGGTGATGGTCTTGCCAGTGCCGGTGGCGCCGGTAATCAGGCCGTGGCGGTTGGCGAGTGCAGGCAGCAGGGCAAGGTCGGTGCCAGCATGGCGGGCGATGGTCAGCGGCGGAATCATGATGATAAGGGGCCTTCAAGGGGTATGATCGAAGGATTCTAACAGCGTAAAAGTCTCTGGACACTGGCATGCAAACATACTCCCTGCGTCTTTTTCTTTCTCTTGCCGCCATCGCCCTTTTCGCAGGCGCCCTCCCCAGCCAGGCAGCGGAAACGAAAGCGCCGGCAAAGGCCGTCCTGTCGCTGGAAGCCAAAGTATTCAAGGGCGACTTCGAGGCGATGAAGAAGCGTCGCATGGTCCGTATCGCCGTACCCTACAGCCGCACGCTATTCTTCAACGACAAGGGTGTCCAGCGCGGCCTCACGGCAGAGAACATCCAGGCGTTCGAGCGTTGGTTGAACAAGAAGTACAAAACCGGCGCCCACCCGATCACGGTTTATGCCATCCCGGTCACCCGTGACCGCATGCTGCCGGCGATCATCGACGGCAAGGCCGATATCGCCGCCGGCAACCTGACAATTACTGCCGAGCGCGACGCCAGAGTGGATTTTTCGAACCCGATCGATCTCAATGTTGACGAAGTGGTTGTTACCGGCCCGGTCGCACCGGCGCTCTCCAGCCTTGACGATCTGGCCGGCAAGGAAGTCTATGTCCGCCCGGCGAGCAGCTATCACGAGAGCCTCAAACGCCTCAACGAAAAATTCCGGCAGGCCGGCAAGCCGCAGATGGTGCTGCGCCTGATGCCCGATGCGCTCGAAGACGAAGACCTGATGGATATGGCGAATGCCGGCATGATCGGCATCATCGTCGTCGACGACTGGAAAGCTGATCTCTGGGCCGGCATGCTGACCGGGCTCAAGGTCCATGACACGCTAAAGCTGAATGAAGGCGGTCGCGTCGGCTGGGCGTTCCGCCAGAACAGTCCGCAGCTGGCGGCCATCGTCAACGAGTTTCTTGCCGATCAGCGCAAGATCATGGGCTCTGTCACGCAGCGCATGGCTGCCTTCCAGAAGCGCCAGAAGGGTTTGAAAAACGCGACCGTCGAAGCCGACTGGCAGCGCTTCGAGCAATCGGTCGCACTCTTCAAGGTCTATGGCGAACGCTACCAGTTCGACTACCTGATGATGACCGCACAGGGCTTCCAGGAATCCGGTCTGAACCAGAATGCCAAGAGCCATGTCGGCGCCATCGGCATCATGCAGATCATGCCGGCGACCGGCAAGGAGCTCGGTGTCGGCGACATCACGCAGGCGGAGGCCAACGTGCATGGCGGCATCAAATACATGCGCAAGCTGCTCGACACCTATTTTGCCGATGCCGACTTCGACGATACCAACCGCACCCTGTTCGCTTTCGCCGCCTACAACGCTGGCCCGGGCCGCATCGCCAGACTGCGCAAGGAAGCCGAAAAGGAAGGGCTGAACCCGGACAAGTGGTTCAACAACGTTGAGCTGATCGCCGCCAAGCGCGTCGGCCAGGAAACGGTCGGTTACGTGCGCAACATCTACAAGTATTACACCGCCTACAAGCTGCAACTGGAGACACTGGAGGCGCGCCGTTCTGCACTGAAAGAGACCTCGCCCGCGCCGGCAGCCAAATAGCCAGCGGCGGCGGCCTGGCTGCCAAATCGGTATAATCTGGCCTTCGCCGCGCCCCACCGGGCGCGGTATCGTTTTCAGCTAGAGGACAGTCATGGCAGGACACAGCAAATGGGCCAACATCCAGCACCGCAAGGGTCGCCAGGATGAAAAGCGGGGCGCAGCCTTCTCCAAGATCGCCAAGGAAATCACCGTCTCCGCCAAGATGGGCGGAGGCGATGCCGCCTTCAACCCACGGCTGCGTGTGGCCATCGACAAGGGCAAGGCCATCAACATGCCCAAGGACAAGATCGACACCGCGATCAAGAAAGGCACCGGCGAACTCGAAGGCGTCGACTACATCGAAGTTCGCTACGAGGGTTACGGCATCGGCGGCGCCGCCGTCATGGTCGACTGCCTGACCGACAACAAGACGCGTACCGTTGCCGACGTTCGCCACGCCTTCAACAAGTATGGCGGCAACATGGGCACCGACGGCTGCGTCGCCTTCCAGTTCAAGCACTGCGGCCAGATGCTGTTTGCGCCGGGTACCGACGAAGGCAAGCTGATGGACGCTGCCATCGAAGCCGGCGCCGAGGACGTGATGACCAACGACGACGGTTCGATCGAAGTCATTACCGGCCCCGGCGACTACCTGGCAGTGAAGGAAGCGCTGGAAGCAGCGGGCTTCAAGCCTGAATTCGGCCAGGTAACGATGAAGGCCGAGAACGAGACCGAACTCTCCGGTGACGAAGGCGCCAAAATGCAGCGCCTGCTGGACGCCATCGAGGCCCTCGACGACGTTCAGGAGGTTTACACCAGCGTCGTCATTGAAGAGTAGAAACCAACGGGCCTGACCACTTCCGAAAATGCTTTGAGCACAACTCCCACCGCCCCCGCCCCAAGGCCGCCGGTGATAACCCGGCATGCCCAACAAGCCGCTTGAATGGTCGCGATTGGCAGAGCGCGACTATTTGTCCGCGCTTGCCTCTGGCTGAAGTCGCCGGTGAAGCGATGCGTTCAGAATTGTAGGCACCAAAGGCACGAGTGATTGCGAAACAACCCCCGGCGCCGGGCACCCGATCTACCTGGAGGCGCAACGTATCGTTATCATCCGCTACTGGCACCAACGCCGCGAACCCTGAACCACCTTGTTGCTGCGCATCGCCCCCTTTCTCTTCGTCTTTCTCTGGAGCACCGGCTTTGTCGGGGCCAAATTTGGCCTGCCCTACGCCGAGCCGCTCTCCTTCCTGCTCGTCCGCTATTTTTTCGTGATCGGGCTGATGACGCTGCTGGCGCTGGCGACAAAAGCCCCCTGGCCGACCGACGCCCGGCGCTGGTTTCATATCGGCGTTTCCGGCGTATTGGTGCACGCCTTCTACCTCGGCGGTGTCTTCGTCGCCATCAAGCACGGGCTACCAGCCGGCATCACGGCACTGCTGGTCGGCATGCAGCCGCTGCTGACGGCCTTCGGCGCCGGCGCTTTCCTCGGCGAAGCCGTCACGCGCAGGCAGTGGCTGGGCCTGGCGCTCGGTTTTGTCGGCGTATTCCTGGTGGTTTCTGGCAAGTTCGGCGGCCCGGAAAACGACACGCCCTTGCTGGCAATGCTGATTCCGGCCGTTGTCGCCCTGCTGGCGATCACCGCCGGCACGCTTTACCAGAAGCGTTTCTGCCCAAGTTTCGACCTGCGCACTGGCTCGGTCATCCAGTTTCTGCCGACGGCAGCGATAACCGCCGTGGCCATCTTCCTGTTCGAGGATTTCCACATCGAGTGGGCGCCGCAGTTCATTTTCGCACTCGGCTGGCTGGTGCTGGTGCTGTCGCTTGGCGCCATCAGCCTGCTGAATCTGTTGATCCGCTCGGGCAGCGCTGTCAATGTCGCCAGCCTTTTCTACCTGACGCCACCGACCACCGCCCTGATCGCCTGGGCCATTTTTGGCGAAACCCTCACCGGGGCAGCGCTGGCCGGCATGGTGCTGGCCGTCGGCGGTGTCTGGCTGGCACGAAAGACCTGAACCATTGAAAATCATCAGCGGCTATCCGCCACCATTTCGGCGATAATTTCCGCTGCAATAAAAAGGAGCTTCTCATGATCAATCGCCTTTCCATGATCGCAGCCAGTGCAGCGCTTTCGCTGACCCTCGCCCTACCTGGCGCCCATGCCGCAGAAAAGAAACCTGCCGAACCGATGACCATCCCCGCCATCATCAGCGGCACCATCGCCTACCGTGAGCGGATGGCCCTGCCACCGGGCAGCGAAGCCATTGTCCAGTTGCTCGACACCTCGCGGGCAGATGCGCCGGCCATTGTCATCGCCGAGCAGCGCCTGACCATTACCGGGCAGGTGCCGGTGTCCTATCAAGTGGATTACGACGCCGTGAACATCAACCCGCGCAACAACTACACGGTTTCGGCACGCATCGTGAACGGCGGCAAGCTGCTGTTCGTTTCCGATACCGGCATCCCGGCGATCACACGCGGCAGCCCGGGGCACGTGGACCTGGTGCTGAAAAAGGCCGCTTCGCCGCAAAAATAGGCAGTGCAGGCGGTTAGAATCGGGATTGACCCGGAAATGACCATGCCGCCCGCCCCACCCTCTATCGCCCCCCCTTCCGCCAAGCAGTCGCTGCGGCTGCTTGGTATCGACCCGGGGCTGCGCATCACCGGTTTCGGTGTCATCGACACCCTCGGCAGCAAGCTCAGCTATGTGGCCAGCGGCTGCATCCGTACCGACGAGAAGATGACGCTGCCGGAACGCATCGGCACCATTGCCCGCGGCATCGCCGAAATCGTCGCGACCTATTCGCCGGCGCAATCGGCAATCGAGGAAATCTTTCTCAACAAAAACCCGTGGTCGACGCTGCTGCTTGGCCAGGCGCGGGGCGCCGCCATTGGCGCACTGGTCAGTGCCGGCCTCCCGGTCGCCGAGTACGGCACCATGCAGATCAAGCAGGCGGTCGTCGGGCACGGCCGGGCGACCAAGGAACAAGTGCAACAGATGGTACGTCGCCTGCTCCACTTGCCCGGCGACCCGTCGCAGGACGCTGCCGATGCGCTGGCCTGCGCCATCGCCCATGCCCATGGCGGCCAGGGGCTGGGCGCGCTATCCTCTGCCGGTCGGCGCAAGAGCGGCCGGCTGACTACCCTGGCAACACGGACTACACGCGCATGAACCTGAACCCCATTGCAGAGGCAAAACGATGATCGGACGCCTCACCGGCACGCTGGCCGAGAAAAACCCGCCACAGATCCTGCTCGACGTGAACGGCGTCGGCTACGAAGTCGATGTGCCGATGAGCACCTTCTACAACCTGCCGGCGACCGGAGAGAAGACTAGCCTGCTGACCCACCTGGCCATCCGCGAAGATGCCCACATCCTTTTTGGTTTCGGCACCGAGGCCGAACGCTTTGCCTTTCGCCAGCTGCTGAAGATTTCCGGAGTCGGTGCGCGCACCGCCCTGTCGGTTCTCTCCGGCCTGTCAGTCGCCGACCTGGCGCACGCCGTGGCCATGCAGGAAGCCGGCCGGCTGACCAAGGTACCGGGCATCGGCAAAAAAACCGCCGAGCGCCTGCTGCTCGAACTCAAGGGAAAACTCGCCGATGCGCTGCCTGCCGCCTCGATGCCGCAGCTTGAAGACCCCCACCACGATATTCTCAACGCGCTGCTGGCGCTGGGCTACAACGACCGCGAAGCGCAGGCGGCGATGAAGGCCCTACCTGCCGACATTGGCACTTCGGACGGCATCCGCCAGGCACTGAAGCATCTCTCGAAGGCGTAGCCGGCAATGCAGCAGCGACACACCCAATACGCCCAGCTTGCGATTGTCTCGCTGCTGATCATCGGCTGCGTTGCCGTGCTGCTGCCTTTCGTTGGCACCTTGCTCTTTGCCGTGGTCATTTGCGTTTCCTCGTGGCCGCTCTACGCCAGGTTGCTGGCCGCCACCCGCAACCGTCACACGGTCGCCGCGCTGACCATGTCACTGATGCTGATCCTCCTGCTGGCGGTCCCCATGAGCCTGCTCTCCGGCAGCCTTGCCGGGGGCGTCGAGCTGCTGGTTCGTTATGCCCGCCCGCTGATCGACAACGGCTTGCCCGAACATCCGCCGGCTTGGCTGGCGAACCTGCCGCTGATTGGCGCCGCCATCGACGATTACTGGCACAAGCTGGCAGAAAGCCGCGATGAGCTGAATATATTGCTGCGCCAGTTTTTCGACCCGGCACGCAAAGTTGCGCTAACGGCCGTCACGATTTTCGGTCAGGGCTTGCTGCAGCTGCTGCTGGTAACTTTTTTCGTCTTCTTCATTTTTCGCGATGCTCACATCTACGCCGGCGCCTTGCTCACCGCCGCGCACAAGCTCGGCGGCCAGCTTGGCGAGCGCATGCTCAAGCTGGCACGCGGCACGATCACCGGCGTCATGGTCGGGATCGTCGGTACCGCTGCGGCACAGGCCATCGTCGGCATGATCGGCTACCTGATCGCCGGGGTTCCGGCGGTGATGATGCTGACCTTCGCCACCTTCATCTTTGCCATGGTGCCGGTGATCGGACCGACCCTGATCTGGGGCGGTGCCGCCTTCTGGCTCTATGAACAGGGGCAGACCGGCTGGGCCATCTTCATGCTGCTCTGGGGCGTGCTCGGCATCAGCAGCGTGGACAACTTCGTCAAACCGGTCCTGATCTCGCGCACCGCCGCGCAACCCCTGCTGCTCATTGTCGTTGGCGTCTTTGGCGGCGTGCTAGTCTTCGGCTTCATCGGCCTCTTCCTCGGGCCAACCCTGCTGGCGCTGGGGCAGGCACTGATCCGCGAATGGATGGCCGACAAGGCCGCCGACCTGCACCCCGCCGACGAAATTTGACTGCCATGATCGAAACCGAAAAATTCGCCGAACGCATCATCTCGCCCGCTGCCGAGTCACCGCAGGAAGACGCCATCGAGCGCGCACTGCGGCCGAAGCGCCTGGCCGATTACGTCGGCCAGGCCAAGATCCGCGAGCAGCTCGAAATTTTCATCCAGGCCGCACGGAACCGCCGCGAATCGCTGGACCACGTGCTGCTGTTCGGCCCGCCGGGGCTGGGCAAGACCACGCTGGCGCACATCGTTGCCGCCGAGATGGGCGTCAACCTGCGCCAGACCTCCGGCCCGGTGCTGGAACGCGCCGGCGACCTGGCCGCTATCCTGACCAACCTTGAACCGAACGATGTGCTGTTCATCGACGAAATCCATCGTCTCTCCCCGGTCGTTGAGGAAATCCTCTACCCGGCGATGGAGGACTACCAGATCGACATCATGATCGGCGAAGGTCCGGCTGCGCGTTCGGTGAAACTCGACCTGCCCCCCTTTACGCTGATCGGCGCCACCACCCGCGCCGGCATGCTGACCAACCCGCTGCGCGACCGCTTCGGCATCGTTGCCCGGCTGGAGTTCTACTCAGCCGAGGAGCTGACCCATATCGTCAAGCGTTCGGCGCAACTGCTCAACGTTGCCACCGACCCGGAAGGTGCGCTTGAGATCGCCCGTCGTTCGCGCGGCACGCCGCGCATCGCCAACCGCCTGCTGCGCCGGGTGCGCGACTACGCCGAGGTCAAGGGTACCGGCCACGTTAGCCCGGGGATTGCCGATGCCGCGCTGGCGATGCTCGACGTCGATGCGGCCGGCCTCGACCTGATGGACCGCAAGCTGCTCTCGGCGGTAATCGACAAGTTCGGCGGCGGCCCGGTCGGCGTGGACAACCTTGCGGCGGCCATTGGTGAGGCGCGCGACACCATCGAAGATGTGCTCGAACCTTTCCTGATCCAGCAGGGCTACCTGCAGCGGACGCTGCGCGGCCGCATCGCCACACCGGCCATCTACCGGCATCTCGGTCTCGACACACCGGCGGGACAGAGCGAACTCTGGAAAGAAGGCTAAAGCGTGGTCGATGTCTTCTCCGGCAGCCGCCGCAAGCTCTATCTACTGCTGACCCTGGTGATGACCGTTGGCTTTCTCGCCATCAGCCTGGTCAGCTACACCACCTCGCGCTCGACCATTCATGAGTCGATTGTCTCCAACCAGTTGCCGCTGACCTCAGACAATATCTATTCGGAAATTCAGAAGGATCTGATCCGGCCGATCCTGATTTCGTCGCTGATGGCCGGCGACACCTTCGTGCGCGATTGGGTGCTGCGCGGCGAGAAGGACCCGTCGGAGATGACGCGCTACCTGAAGGAGATCAAGGAGCGCCACGGCGCCTTCACCAGTTTCTTCGTCTCAGAAACGTCCGGCGCGTATTACCACTCGGACGGCCTGCTCAAGAAGGTTCGCCCCGAAGAGCCTCGCGATCGCTGGTATTACCGCGTGAAGGAATTGAAGGAGGCCTACGAGATCAACCTCGATCCGGACATCGCCAACAAGGATGCGCTGACCATCTTCATCAATTACCGCGTACTCGATTTTGACGGCCGTTTCATCGGCGCCACCGGCATCGGGCTGACCGCCGATGCGGTGCAGCAACGGATCGATGCATACCAGCAGCGGTATCTGCGGAAGATCTACTTTGTCGATGCCAGCGGCCGTGTTGTTTCGCTGCGCAGCAGCGCCAACGATGGCGGCCGCGAGCTGCACACGCTGGAAGGCATTGGCACGCTGGCGCAGGAAATCCTGGCCAAGCCGCAAGGAACCTATCAGTTCCGCCGCGACGGCCACGAAATCCTGCTCAACGCGCGCTTTATCCCCGAGTTGAAATGGCACCTGATCGTCGAACAGGACGAAGACCAAGCGCTGCAGGACATCCGCCGCTCGCTCTACCTTAATGTGCTGATCGTGCTGCTCATCGCTGGGCTTTCAGTCTGGCTGACCGGAATGACCATCAGCCGCTATCAACGCCGCCTGGAAGAAATGGCGGTCACCGACAAGCTCACCGGCCTGGCCAACCGGCAAGCCTTCGGACCGCTGATCGAACATACGCTGAGCGAAATCCGGCGGAAACCGGAGCCGATGTGCCTCTTGTTGATCGATGTCGACCACTTCAAGGAAATCAACGACCGCCACGGCCATGTCGCCGGTGATCTGGTACTGCAGAAACTGGCGCAGCAACTGGCGGCGGGCTTGCGCGAATCGGATCTGATTTTCCGCTGGGGCGGCGAGGAATTTCTCGTCGTGCTGCGTAATTGTGAAACACGCGATGCCTTGCGCATCGGCGACAAGCTGCGCAGCACGATTGCCACAATGACGACGACCGCCGGTACGCAACCGTTGTCGGCAACGATCAGCCTGGGTATCGCCGAGCGACAACGCTCATTGCCCGGGCCGACCGAGCGCTGTACGCCGCCAAGCGCGCCGGCAGAAACTGCAGCAGCGTCGCCGAGTAAAGGCGGAAGTACTGCGCACCGCACCCCCGGCTCACGGCATGACCATCGGGCCGAGGCCTCGACAGGCATGGGCTCGCACGGATTTGTTGCATTTCGCAACGAATCCGTGAAGAATAGCGGCCCATGCCTCGCTTCCATTCCCTGCACGCCAAGATCCTTTTCGGCTACTGCCTCGTCGGGCTGCTGTTCGTAGCCTTGGTCGTCAGTTCGCTCATTCACTTCCGCCAGCTGGAAACGAAGATTGCGGAACAGCAACGCGTGGCCGATTTCCATGACGAACTCCGCTACGCCCGGCGCATGGAAAAAAACTACCTCCTCTATCGCAAGAATGGCGATCTGGCAGAAGCCATCGAGCGTGCCAACAACGCCGTGGCCCTGATCAAGGAATTGCCGCCGCAACTCTCCGACACTGAAATCCAGGCCAACGCGAACGAGATGCTGGAGGATTACCGTGCGCTGCTGATCGAAATGGCCAACGCCGATCGGCATGGCAAAGTATCCACGGAAGTCACCGACGAACTGCTGATTACCGGCACCCGCCTGCTGTCACTTGGCGAAAAACTGGATGCGGAAGCACTGGGCTTGCTGGAGGAAGCCGTCAAGGCGCACCACCACAACCTGCTCTGGACCATCCTCGCGGCGATTGCGCTGGCTGTTGCGGCGGGGGTGCTGGTCACACGCAGTGTCGTCCAGCCCCTGCGCACCATTGAGTCCAGCCTGACACGCGTCGCCACCGGCGAAACCGGACGACTCGATCACACCTCGGATGACCGCGAAGTCGGCTCACTGACCGACGCCATCAACCGGACACTGACCGAACTCGGCGAACGCCAGAAAGCGATTACCCGCTCATCGCGGCTGGTGGCACTAGGCACCATGCTCTCTGGTGTGGCCCACGAGCTGAATAATCCCTTGTCGAATATCTCCACCTCCTGCCAGATCCTTCTGGAAGAACACGAGGACCTGCCGGCCGATATCCGTCATGACCTGCTCACCCAGATCGATGGAGAAGTCCTGCGCGCGCAGCGTATCGTCAGCACCCTGCTCGACTTTGCCCGCGAGCGGGAATACGAGCGTCGGCAGACGCCGGTCCGGCAGCTGGTGGACGACGTGCTGCAACTGACTCGCAATCTGACGCCGACCGATGCGGTCATCGCCGTCGACATTCCCGACGGCTTGCAGATCGATGTCGATCGCCAGCGATTTCAGCAGGTGCTGATCAACCTGCTGCAAAACGCCGCTGGCGTTATCAGCAGCGGCGGACAGATTCGCATCGAAGCCCGCCGAAAACAGAGTGCCGACGGCAATGGCACGGTAATCTCGGTCGAAGACAATGGCCCGGGCATCGCCCCGGAAAACCTCCCACGCATTTTCGACCCTTTCTTTTCGACCAAGCCGGTAGGCAAAGGTACCGGCCTTGGTCTGTTCATCGTGCACGAAATTGTCAGCCTGCATGGAGGCTCGGTTTCCGTCGATTCGGAACCGGGCCGGGGTTGCCGCTTCAACGTCCATATCCCTGACCGCCCCGATTCAAAAAACACGGAGAACCCTACATGAAACAAGGACGCATCCTCGTCGTTGACGACGAAGAGATCGCTCGCCGCAACCTCTCGCACGTACTCGAGCGCGAGGGCTATGAAGTGGACTGCGCGCAGGACGGTGCCAGCGCTTTGGCGCTGCTGGCCGAAAAATCGTATCAGTTGCTGCTGACCGATCTGCGTATGCCAGGTATCGACGGGCTGGAATTGCTACGCCAGACCAAGAGCCGCTGGCCGGAAACGGAAGTGGTGATGATTACCGCTCACGCCAACACCAGTTCGGCGGTCGAGGCGATGTCCAACGGTGCGTTTTACTACGTCGAAAAGCCGTTCCGCCTGCCGGATGTGCGCAAGATTGTTGGCGAAGCCACGCAAAAAGCGGCGCTGAAGCGCGAAAACGCGTCGCTCAAGGCCGCCCTCGACCAGGCGACGACAGCGCCGCGAATCATCTCCAGCAATCCGGAACTGCTGGCCATGGTCGGCACGGCTGACGGCATCGCGGGGACTGACTGCAATGTTCTCATCGTCGGCGAGGCCGGTACCGGACGACAGACCTTGGCTCGGCACATCCATGAGAAGAGTGGGCGCCACGGCAATTTCGTGACGGTGGACTGTGCAGCGCAGGCTGAAGACGCGTTGATTTCCGCACTTTTTGGCACCGACGGGGAAACCGGCGCTATCGACGAAGCCAGCAACGGCACCCTCTTCATCGACAATATTGCCGCCGCCTCGGCAGGCCTTCAGTTACGCCTGCAACGTCTGCTGCAGGACGGCGAGTTCTCTCGCGTCGGCAGCAATCAGGGGCTGCCGGCGGCTATCCGCGTCATCGGCGCGACCGACCGGGATATTGCCGCGCTCGCCGAAGCAGGGCAATTCCGGCAGGACCTCTTTTTCCGCCTGGCCGTTGTCACCCTGTCGCTGCCGCCCTTGCGCAAGCGCCGCGGCGATATCCCATTGCTCGCCATGCATTTCCTTGGCCGTGCCGCACAACGCATGGGCAAGGGAGTCTCCGAAATCAGCCCCGAGGCTTTTGACCGCCTGCTCGCGCATGGCTTCCCCGGCAACCTGCGTGAACTGGAAAACATCGTCGAGCGCGGCGTCGCCCTGGCGACTGGCAATGCGCTGACTGTCGATCTACTGCCGGAAGCACTCGCCAATCCGGGTGAAACGCCAGCGGGCACGATCTCCCCGATCAAGACCCTGGAAGCACTCGAGCGCGAGCATATCCTGAAGGCCCTGGAGCACACCGGCGGCAACCGTGCGCTGGCCGCGCAATTGCTCGGCATCGACCGCGTTTCGCTCTGGCGAAAGCTGCGCCGCTACAACGAAGAAATGTGAAATAACAAACTGTTACAAACGAACCCTCATCCAGCAGGTTAAAATTCGCCAATGAGTCCAACGCACAAGCATGAACAGAAACCGAACGCCTTCACCATACCGATCCGCATTTATTACGCGGAAACGGATGCCGGTGGCGTCGTTTACCACTCGAAATATCTCGATCTTTTCGAGCGCTGCCGCACCGAATGGCTCCGCCAGTTGGGCCACGAACAGCGCGACCTGATCCGTGACCACAACCTTGTCTTCGTGGTACGCAACATCAACATCGACTACCTGAAGCCCGGACGCCTCGACGACCTCCTGCACATCGGGCTGGAAGTCCAGAAACTCGGCCGCAGCCAGATCATCTTCGGCCAGCACGCGCGCCGTGAGAATCCCGACATCGCCGGTGGCTGGGAAGAACTGGCGACGGCCACCGTCCAGATCGTCTGTGTTGATTTTGCCAAGATGAAATCCGCCCCCATCCCCGACTGGCTGCGTGCCAAGCTGGAGTCCCTGCAATGAATGTGACGCAAGACCTTTCGATCCTGCACCTGATCCTCAACGCCAGCGCCGTCGTCCAGGCGGTCATGCTGCTGCTCGCCGGCGTTTCCTTCATGTCCTGGTACTACATCTTCCGCAAATATTTTGCGGTCAAGCAGCAGCGCAGCAAGACTGAAAAATTCGAGCGCGACTTCTGGTCCGGCGGCGATCTCAACGCCATGTACAACAGCGCCGTCAATGACCGCCACCACGCCGGCAGCATGGAGCGCATCTTCGAGGCCGGGTTCCGCGAATTCACCAAGCTGCGCGGACAGAAGAATCTTGAATCCAAGGACATCGTCGACGGTTCACGTCGCGCCATGCGCGCCACCTACCAGCGCGAGCTTGATGAACTTGAATCGCACCTTGCCTTCCTTGCCTCGGTTGGTTCTGTGTCGCCGTACATTGGTCTTTTCGGGACGGTGTGGGGCATCATGCATGCCTTCCGCGCGCTCTCGAATGTCGGCCAGGCAACGCTGGCCTCGGTTGCTCCGGGCATTGCCGAAGCCCTGGTAGCTACTGCCATCGGCCTCTTCGCGGCGATCCCCGCCGTGCTCGCCTACAACCGGTTCGCACACGATATCGACCGCCTGGCTACCCGCTTCGAGTCATTCCAGGAAGAGTTCTCGAACATTCTGCAACGGCAGATGAGATGAAAATGACTGCGCTTGCGATGACTTCGTTGGCTCGCTCGTCGTACGACCTGCACTGCCTCGCTCGCCGCCTCGTCCTCGCGGCGCGCAGTCCATTTTCAAAAGCGATTTGAAATGCGTCCACGCCGCCTGAAAAACGAAATCAACGTCGTTCCCTATATCGACGTCATGCTCGTGCTGTTGGTCATCTTCATGGTGGCCGCACCGATGATGACGACGGGTTCGGTCGATCTGCCGACGACCGGGAAGAGCTCGCAGGTACCGACCAACCCGACGCGTGTCATGGTCAAGTCCGACGGCTCGATCGCCATCAAGGACCCGAAAGGCAATGACAGCAACGTCGACAAGGCCGGCCTGGCGAGTTACCTGCGCGCCGAGCAGGCGAAGAACCCGGAACTGGCCGTGCTGGTCGCGGGGGACAAGAACGCCCGCTACGAAGCGGTACTCGACGTGCTCGACAGCATCAAGCAGCAGGACGTCAAGCGCGTCGGGCTGGAGACCGTGCGCAAGCAATGATCCTCGACCAACCGCAAAACGATCAGGAAAAATGGAAATCGCTGACACTCGCTGCGAGTGTCCATATCGCCCTGGTCGTTGCGCTGTTTGTGGGGGTGCAGTGGAAGAGCAAGCCCCCGGCCTCGGTCGAGGTGGAGCTCTGGGACAGCGTGCCGGCGGGGCGCCAGCCACCACCCCCGCCAGAGGCGGCCAGGCCTGAGCCAAAGCCCGAGCCCAAGCCAGAACCGAAGATCGAACCAAAACCTGAGCCAAAACCTGACCCCAAGCCGGACAACTCGGCCAAGGACGACAAGAAAAAAAAGGATGAGCCCAAAAAACCGGAGCCGCCGAAGAAGGAAGAACCGAAAAAACCCGAACCCAAGCCAGAACCCCGGACCGATCCTTTCCGCGAACAACTGGAACGCGACCTGAAACAGGCCGACCAGAAGAAACGCATGCAGCAACAGACCGCCCGTGCCGATGCTGAAGCTCGCGCCTTGAGTGAAGCGAGGTCCGAACAGGCAGCAGCTTCGCGCTCACGTGGCATGGCCGACTACGCTGGCAAGATTCGCGGCAAGATCCGTGGCAATACCGTCTTGCCCCAAGCCATCCAGGGCAACCCGGAGGCGATTTTCGAGGTGACCCAGCTGCCATCCGGCGAAGTCATTTCGGTGCGGCTGAAGAAATCCAGCAACAACACGAATCTGGATGCCGCCATCGAGCGGGCTATCCTGAAATCGTCACCGTTGCCGAAACCCGATCAACCCGAGCTTTTCCAGCGCGTGCTTGAAATCAAGTACAAGCCGTTTGAAGAGTAAGTATCGGTATAATCACGCTTTTCCCGGAGAAACACCCCCGATGATCCGCAATTTCCGTCAATTTGCCGTGTTCTGCACCTGCGCTGTGGTCAGCCTCGCGGCGCAGGCACAGCTTTCGATCGAAGTGACCGGCGCCGGCGCCAACCGCATTCCCGTCACGATTGCAGATTTTGGCGGCGATGCCGGCTCGGCCCGCGCCATCACCACCGTCGTCCGCGGCGACCTTGAGCGTTCCGGCCTGTTCAAGCTGGTCGAGCAGGCGCAATCGCCGCTGACTGAAGCCAGCAGCATCGATTTCGCGGCCGCGCGCTCGCGCGGCGCCGACGCCGTTGCCGCCGGCAGCATTGGTGCCACAGCGGATGGGCGCCATGAAGCCCGTTTCCGCCTGCACGATACCAACAAGCAGGCACAGCTCGCCGGTGCCGCCTTTGTCACTTCGACCCCGCTGCTGCGTGCCGCCGGCCACCGCATCGCCGATGTCATCTACGAAAAGCTGATCGGTGAGCCGGGCGTTTTCTCGACGCGCATCGCCTATGTAGTAAAGGCCGGCGTGAACCGCTTCCAACTGCAGATTGCCGACGCCGATGGCCAGAACGCGCAAGCGGCGCTGATTTCCAAGGAACCGATCATTTCGCCTTCGTGGTCGCCGGATGGGACACGCCTCGCCTACGTTTCCTTCGAGAACAAGAAGCCCGTGGTTTACGTGCACTCGCTGGCCACCGGCAAGCGCACCGTTGCGGCCAACTTCAAGGGTTCGAACTCGGCGCCAGCCTGGTCGCCAGATGGCCGCAGGCTGGCCGTCGTGCTGACCAAGGATGGTGGCTCACAATTGTTTACGGTCGGCGCCGATGGCTCCGGCGTGCAGCGCCTGGCTTCATCGGGGGGCATCGACACCGAGCCGCAGTATTCCCCCGACGGCCAGTTCATCTATTTCACCTCTGACCGTGGCGGCAGCCCGCAGATCTACCGGGTTTCCTCCAGCGGCGGCACGCCGCAGCGTGTGACCTTCGAGGGTAGCTACAACGTGACGCCGCGCCTGTCGCCGGATGGTCGCAGCATGGCCTTCATCAGCCGCCGCGACGGTGGTTTCCGCCTGGCCGTGATGGATCTGGCCAGCAAGCAGGTGCAGGTACTGACTGACTCGAACAAGGACGAATCCCCCAGCTTCGCCCCCAACGGCCGCATGATCCTGATCGCCACTGAAATTGGCGGCCGCGGCGTCCTCTCCGCGGTCTCGGTCGATGGCCGTATCAAGCAACGTCTCTCGGTTGCTGCCGGCGACGTACGCGAACCGGCCTGGGGCCCGTACCAGAAATAATCTTAAAAATCCTTACCCTTCCTGGAGAATACACATGAACAAACTGATCATCCCCGCGCTGCTGGCACTGCTCATTGCCGGCTGTAGTTCCACCCCCGACACCGGCGCGGAACAATCCGGCGCCCCGGTCGAGGGCCGCGACGGTGTCCGCACCGTAACCACCGGCGGCGTCGGCAGCAGCCAGTTGCCGGCTGTCCTCACCGACCCGAAGAGCATTCTTTCGAAGCGCAGCGTTTACTTCGACTACGACAGCTTCGAGATCAAATCCGAATTCAAGGATCTGGTCTCCGCGCACGCCAGGTTCCTCGCTGAAAACCGCCAGTTCAAGATGCTGATCCAGGGCAATACCGACGAACGTGGCAGCCGCGAATACAACATCGCCCTCGGCCAGAAACGTGCCGATGCTGTCAAAAAAGCCCTGATGCTGATGGGTGTCCGCGAAGAGCAGGTTGAGTCAGTCAGCCTCGGTGAGGAAAAGCCTTCCTGCGTCGACCAGGGCGAGTCCTGCTGGGCGAAGAACCGTCGCGGCGACATGCTCTATAACGGCGAGTTCTGAGCATGGCCCGCCTGACCGCGCGCCCACTCGCCCTTGCGCTCTGTGCCGCCGGGGCGTTTTCCGCCTCGCCAGCCTGGGCGCTGTTTGACGACGAGGAAGCGCGCCGTCAGATCGCTGAACTGCGCAAGAGCAGCAACGAGCGCATAGAGACGCAAAGTCGGGCTCAGCTCGACCTGTCGAATCAGATCGAGGCCTTGAAGGCCGAAATGGCAAAGCTGCGAGGGCAGGTCGAAACGCTGACTTACGAGTTGGAAAACACGAAGAAGCGGCAGCAGGATTTCTATATCGACCTTGATGGCCGGCTGCGCAAGTTTGAGCCGGGTGGCGGCACGGAGACCAAAGCTGGCGGCGATTCGGCGGCAGCGGCCTCCGGTCAGGCTGGGCCGAAGAAAGCCGCCGATCCGGCAGAAGAGGCCCGTGCATACGAAGCGGCGCTCAATCTTTTCAAGGCTGGAAAATACAAGGACTCTGCTGCCGCTTTCGATGCTTTCGTGAAAAAGCATCCAGACAGCGACCTCGCCCCTTCTGCCCAATACTGGCTGGGTAATTCGTACTACGGATTGCGCGACTGCAAGAAGGCCATCGAGGCGCAGAAGACTGTGGTTGCGCGCTGGGGCAGCCATGCGAAAGCGCCGGATGCCATGCTCAACATTTCCACCTGCCAGCAAGAGCAGGGAGATGCCAAGGGCGCGAAGCAGACGCTTGAAATGCTCGCATCCAAATACCCGGGCACACCGTCTGGCGACGCTGCCGCCAAGCGCCTGAAGAAGAAGTAGCTTGGCAAGTACGGACGACACCTCGCTGACGCAGGTTTCACTGCGCGTCAGCGAGATCTTCTTTTCCCTTCAAGGCGAAAGTACCCGGGTCGGACTACCGACCATTTTCATTCGCCTCACCGGGTGCCCGTTACGCTGCACCTGGTGCGACACCGAATACGCCTTCACCGGCGGCAGCGCGACAACGATTGTCGAGATTCTCACGGAAACTGCGAAGCACGGCACCCGTACGATCTGCGTCACCGGCGGTGAACCGCTGGCGCAAAAGAACTGCCTGCCATTGCTGACCGCCCTGTGCGACGCCGGCTACGATGTTTCACTGGAAACATCGGGGGCACTCGATATCGGCGGGGTCGATCCACGCGTCGCACGCATCATGGACATCAAGGCGCCGGGCTCGGGCGAATGCGACAAGAACCTGTGGACGAATCTGCCGCAACTGCGCGCCGGCGACGAAGTCAAAATCGTCATCGCCGACCGTGCCGATTACGAATGGGCATGCTGCACGATTGCAGCACATCGCCTGACTGAAATTTGCCCGGTA
This sequence comes from Candidatus Proximibacter danicus, assembly GCA_016710885.1. GTDB lineage: Bacteria > Pseudomonadota > Gammaproteobacteria > Burkholderiales > Rhodocyclaceae > Proximibacter > Proximibacter danicus. The sequence goes on along the minus strand of JADJUC010000006.1, from coordinate 98,477 downwards.
TTACTATCCCCCGTGCAAGGCGCGCTGCAACCGGCGGACCTCGCCAACTGGATCCTGGCCGACAAGCTGCCCGTACGCTTCCAGCTGCAGCTGCACAAAGTGCTTTGGGGTAACATGCGGGGAAAGTAGCTGCTTAGTCCTGCTTGAGGAGTTTCCCAGCATGAATACCAACCGCCGACAGTTTTCCCGCATCGCCTTTCATGCCCCGGGCGAACTGATTACCGCACAAAGCCACGACGAAGTTGTCGTTCTCGACCTTTCCCTCAAAGGCGCGCTGATCCGTCTACCAGCCGGCCACTCGGTCACCACCGGCACCAATTGCACCCTGCACGTGCGCCTTGGCGAACTCGATGCTTCCATCCGCATGCAGGGCACGGTTGCCCACATAGAGGGCATCTACTTCGGCCTCATCTGCCGCAACCTCGACATCGACAGTGCAACGCATCTGCGTCGCCTCGTCGAACTCAATCTGGGCGATCCCAAGCTGCTTGAACGCGAGCTGTCAGCATTGGTGACCGAAGAGTAAAGTTTATCGGCGCCTCCATTCAATCAAGTGAATGCGCCCTGCCGGGCGCATAAAAAACGCCGGAGGGGCGAACCCTCCGGCGTTTTTTTGTTTGGCGACTGTTTGACGATTACTGAACTTGTTGAATACCAGCGATGGTCCAGCCGCGGCTGCCGTCGGTCGGCTTGATCATGTGCCAGATCTCCGAGAAAGATTCGACCGGGCCGCCATCCTCACTGATGTAGCCGCTGAAATGCACGCTGACGACATAGCGGTTGGCCTCCTCGGCGACATCGAATACCTGAGCACTGAGGTCGGTGACGTTGGTTTCCTGCTTCGCACCCTTGCGCTCGTCGATGCCCATCTTGATCTCCGCAAACATTTCCGGCGACGTGAATTCGCGGATGTCGTCGAGGTTGCCGGCGTCGTTGGCGGCCTGCAGGCGGATGAAGTTCACCTTGGCGCTGCGGGCAAAACCTTCAGCATCGAAGTCGGCCGGGATGTTGCCACTGCCCGTCGAAGCTGCTGCACCCGCTGCGATTGCAGGGGCGCCCGAGGAGCCACCGGCCGGCGTGAAGTCGGGGCGTGGTGCATTACCACCGGCACCAGCACCGGCTGCGGCGTACTGCATGCCCTGCGGTTGAGCGGCGGCTGCCCGCTTGCGCAGGAAGAAGCCGACCACGGCAATAACGGCGACTGCCAGCAAGGCGATCATCATGAAGTTGGCAAGGCCTTCGCCGAAGCCAAGGTGCGAGGCCAGCGCCGCCAGGCCGAGGCCGGCGGCAAGACCGGCGATGGGGCCGAGCCACGAGCGCTTCGGCTGGGCGGCCGGCGCGGCGGCAGCGGCACCCTGCTGTTGCTGTGCCGGTGCTGCCTGCGTGTTCTTGGCCGGCGGCGTTGCCTGACGCTGCATGCCCGAGGAGCCACCGCCGCCGAGCCGCTTGGCGGCCTCGGCATCGGTGACGTTCAGCGTGAAGCCGATGACTACGGCTGCCGCCAATGCGAGAAACTTGTTCATGTGTGCCTCCTTTGGTGAGAGATGTGCTCGCATGATACGCGAGGCAGTTCTCATGAAAAACAGGTTAATACAGTAGTTTCAATTCGGGAAAACCAGATTGTTTCACGGCGTGAAAAGCCCGGCGGCAGCCACCGGGCTCGATGGAAAATAAAGGTGCAGGTAGCTCGCAGTCAGGTTTTCCTGCCGGTAGACCGGCTCACCCTCGCTCGCCCCCTGCTTCCTGGTCGCCTTGGTGAATGGTTCCAGCTTAGCCTGTGCACTTGAATAGTGAAAGGTGTGGCCGCGCAACGGCGGGTGGCCGTCGAGCGCGACTTCCTGCATGCCGAGTGCGGCCAGCTTCTTCTGCATGGTCACTGTGCCCGGAATGAGGCTGCCCATCCAGTGCGCGTTGCCGTCGATGTCGACCAGTGTCTCGAACAGCGCCATCATGCCGCCGCATTCCGCAAAGAGGGGCTTGCCGGCGGCGACATGCTTGGCCAGCGCGGCCCACAGCGCGCGGTTGGTGGCCAGCGCCTTGCCGTGCAGTTCCGGATAGCCGCCGGGGAGCCAGACGGCGTCGCAGGTCGGCAATGCGGCATCGGCCAGCGGCGAGAAAAAGACGAGGTTCGCGCCCATGGCTTGCAGGCAATCGAGGTTGGCCGGGTAGAGGAAGCAGAAGGCGGCGTCACGGGCGACGGCGATGGTCGTGCCGGCGAGCAGGGGCGGCAACGTGGGGCGTGCCGCATCGGCAAATTCAACGGCCGGCGGTAGCAGCGCCGCCTCGGTTGTCGCCAGTGCATCGGCCATGCGGTCAAGGCGTTCGGAGAGGTCGGCGATCTCCGCTGCCGGCAGCAGGCCGAGATGGCGTTCCGGCATTGCGGCGAAATCGTCGCGCGGCAGGTGGCCCATCCAGCGGATGTCGTCGGGCAGGCTCTTCTTCAGCAACTCGGCGTGGTAATCGCTGCCGACGCGGTTGGCGAAGGCAGCGGTGAGCGGCGTGCCCGGCCGATAGTGCTTGAGGCCGTAGGCAATGGCGCCGAAGCTCGAAGCCATCGCCGCGCCGTCGATCACGGTCAGGATCGGGATGCCCAGTCGCGTCGCCAGTTCCGCTGCCGACGGATCGCCATCGAACAGACCCATGACGCCCTCGATCAGGATCAGGTCGGCTTCGCGCGCCGCTTCCGCCAGCCGCCAGCGTGCATCCTCTTCGCCGCACATCCACAGGTCTATGTTCTGGCACGGCGCGCCGCTGGCGATGGCGTGAATCTGCGGGTCGAGAAAATCCGGTCCGCACTTGAAGACGCGCACCTTGCGTCCCTGCCGCGCATGCAAGCGGGCAAGCGCCGCGACGATAGTGGTCTTGCCCTGCCCGGAGGCGGGGGCGGCGACAAGAAGGGCGGGGCAGGCGGTTTTCATTTCTTTGCCGAGGGTTCGATCAGGATCAGCTTACCTGTTTTCGGGTCGCGGAAAACTTCGCCGACGCGGTCGTAGCCGGCGCCGGCTTCCTGTGCGCCGCTGGCCGGTTGCTCGACTTCCCGCCCCTTCTCTACCGGCACCGGTTGCTTCAATGCCGCCTGGCTGCCAGCGGCGAGCGCGGCCAAGAGGCCGCAGGCGAAAACGAGCATGACGTCAACGAGGTTGACGAGACTGGCGCGCGGGTCTTCGTCGCGGTCATCGAAGCGTGCGTCGAGCCGCGAATAGAGGCGCAGGCGCTTACGTGGTGCAAGTGGTGTGGTGCTCATGCTGCCTGCTCTTCCATCTGTTCCAGTACTTCCTCGTACCAGCGGCGACGCAGCTTGCCAATGACCAGGCCGGCGATGCCGGCGACCAGTCCGAGCACGGTGGCGTCGAAGGCCACCGTCACCGCCGAGGCCAGCTGCGCCGGGTTGCCCTGGCCGAGCGCAGCCAGGCCCGGTCCAAGCGGAATGATGGTGGCCATCAGGCCGAGCATCGGCGGGATGCGGGCGAGCAGGTCGGCGCGCTCAAGCCGGTGGCGGGCGATGGTCTGCACACGCAGCACATCGCCACCCGCCTGCAGGCGGGCCAGCCCGGAGAAGCGCTCGCCGACGGCGAGGCCGGCTTCGAGCGCGGCAATGGCGCAGGCCAGGACCAGGGCAAACAGTGCCGGCGCCATGAGCCAGGTAACGGCGGTGTGCAGCCAGGTAAGGGTGGCGGAATCGATCATGTCGTTCTCCGGGAGTGAATCGGGGTGAGAGATAAGCCCCGGCTTCCGCGCAGGAAGCCGGTGATGAAGAGCAGTGGCAGCAGGACGAGCACGGCGGCGGGAATCGAGGCTGCCGGATGCGCGGTGTCGAGTCGCGTCAGTTCATACTGGCGCGCGGGTGTCGGTGTAGCGGGCAGCGGAGGCGTGGGTGCGACCAGGGCTTCGCCGGCCGCCTTCGGTCCCTGCGTCGGCGCTCTGGCCGCCGCGCTCGGTGCGTAGGCGGCGGGCACATTCTCGCCGCGCGCCTTGGCCAGCGTCACGCCCAGCGCCTGCGCTTCGCCGGCATCGAGCTGCGGTGCCAGCCATTCCCACATCGGGTGGTTCGGCGCTGTGTGGCCGCTGCCGGGCAGGCCGTTCCTGGCCACCAGCCGCGCCAGCTCATTGCCCATCTTCCTGATCGTCGCCGCGTCCGTTTTCCAGAAGCCCTTCTGCGCGGCAACCATGAAGATGGCCAGCATGTGCGCCTTGACGTGGGCGTTCTGGCCCTGGCCGAGGAACTCGGGCAGGCCGAGCTTCTGCTTGTCGTCGAAATAGACCGATTTCACTTCGTCCCAGGTCCAGTTCTCGATCAGGTCGGGGCGGGTCACCTGCCAGCCCCACAGGTTTTCCAGGAACTCCTGGCCCATCGTGCGGGCGCCGGCGTAGCCGTGGGCCATCAGCGCTTTCAGCCAGGCCGGGTTGAGGTGGCGGCCGCGCAGCTCGCCGAGGACGGCGGTGGCCAGCGGCTCGATGTCGGCACGGCCGGGGTCGGCGTGCTGCAGGATCAGGCCTTCCAGGCGGCGGCCGGTGAGGCCTTCGACGGCCAGTGACATGCCGCCGAGGTAGTCGAAGGCGTCGTTGTTGTCCAAGCGGCCATAGAGGTTGCTGGCGCGGCCGTGCCAGGCGCGGGTGACGCCGCCGAGCGCGGTGTCGAAGGCGGCGTGCGCGGCTTCGCCCTCGGCGGATAGGCCGTAGGCGTGGCCGAGGCGGGTACGGTAAACCTTGCCCAGTTCGGCGCGCTCGTTCCAGGCGCCGGAGCGCTCGGTCAGCCGGTTGATGCCGGCCCCGTAGGCGCCGGGCGCATCGCCGAAGATGCGCAGCGCCGCCGCGCGGCCGGCCTCGGCCAGCGGCAGCCCGCTGCGCTGCAGAGCTTGCGTGCGCTGTCGCCATTCGCCGGCGACGCGGTTGCTGCTGGTCGATTCCTTGCCCCAGGCCACTGACGGCAGCGGCTGCAGTGCGGCAGCCAGCGCTTCCTTCAACTCCGGCTGCTCCTGAACCAGCGTCTCGGCGGAGGCGGCCAGCGCCAGCAGGCCGGCGCGGTCGATCAGGCGCAGCAGGTTGGGGTAAAGGTCGCGCATCAGGCCGGAGGTGGTGACGATCGCGTCACGCCTTGGAGTACCGGCGACGAGGCGCACGTCGGTGACGATGCCGCGCGCGTTCCAGACCGGCTCGGCGCCCATCAGCGCCAGCGCGAAGGCGACCATGACGCCCTCGTCGCGTACCGCGTCGGAGGCCCACAAGATGACCGCTTCGCTTCCCTCTGCTTGTTGCTTGCGCTTGCCGGCGCGCGCGGCAAAATCCTGGCCGAGCCTGAAGCCGATGCGCGTCGGCAGCAGGTCGCCATCGACGGCGTGGAAGTTGCGGCCGGTGGGCAGCGCCTCGGGCGAGCGCAGCGGGTCGTTGCCCTTGCCCGGCGCCACGTAGCGGCCGGCGAGGCCGGCCAGCAGCGCGGCCATTTCCAGCTTTGGCGAGCTGGCGAGTTTTTCCTCGATCTCTGGGCCTTCAATGCCGCCCTTCTTCATCGAGTCGAGCATCAGATCAAGCGACTGGCGCGACCACGGTTTGCCGAAGATGTGCAGGCCGTAGGGCATGAACTTTTCCTGCAGCTTGGTCAGGTAATGGCCGACTTCGTGCGCCAGCAGGTCGTCGTCGGCGGCATCGAACGAAATGCCGCGCACTGCGAGCACGTCGGCCATCGAGGCTTCCAGTTCCTGCTTCAGGTTCAGCGCATGCACCTGCTCGCGCATGGTGCGCGCGGCGGCGGCCTTGACCGCCTCCGAGTCGGAGGCCTCGAAGCTCTCGACGATCTGGCGCAGCGCCAGCAGCTGGTCGTAGAGCGGCGTCGCCGCCAGCGGTGGCGTCAGGTGGTCGACGATGACGGCTAGCCCGCGCCGCTTGGCCTGGATGCCCTCGCCGACGCCGTCGACGATGTAGGGGTAGATGCCCGGCAGGTCGCTGGCGATCAGGCTCGGGTAGTCGTCGGCGGCCAGCCCGACGGCCTTGCCGGGCAAAAATTCGTAGGTCGAATGGCGGCCGAGGTGCACCAGCGCGTCGGCCTTGAAGCTGTCGCGCAGCCAGTGGTAGAAGGCGAGGAACTGGTGCGGCGGCGTGATGCTGGTGTTGGCGTGCAGCAGTTCTTCATCCACCTCCCAGCCGCGCGGTGGCTGCGGGCCGATGAAGATGTTGCCGAACTGCAAGCCGGGCACCAGCAGGCGGGCGTCCCTGCCTTGGCCATGCACCATGACGCGACCGGGAGTGGCGCCCCAGCCCTTCATGCCTTCGATGCCGAGCGCGGTCAGGCGGTGGGCGGTGGCGGCGTTAGCTGCGCAACGCTGGCGCGGGCGCTCGCCGAGGCATTTCGCGTAGCCGTCTTCGAGCTTCTTCATCAGCGCGATCGCTTCCTTGCGCCGCGGGTGGTCGGCGCCTTCGACGAGGTGGTGCAGTTCCTTCAGCACGGCGTCGACGCGCTTCCTGCCGAGCCGGCGCTCGTCGGCCTTCTCGGCTTCCAGCACCTCGGCGTGCAGTCGGCCGAGCGGGCCGTCGACCATCTCGCCCTGCACGCGCGGCGGCAGCGAGGCAAACCACTGCGCGTAATCCGGTGCGCTGACGCCGTTGACGTTGGGCGCCATCTCGCGCAGCGCGGTACGGTCTTCCGGCAGGTTGACGCCACGGTCCATGATGCGGTCGAGCAGCGCTTCGGGCGAGGCCGGCAACTCACCCGTGCGGTAGCCGGCGGTTTTCAATGCGTGCAGGATTTCGAACAGCGATTGAGGCACGTCGAGGTTGTCGGCGCCGATGTTCTGCCGGCCCGGCGGATGGTTGTAGTAGATCAGCGCGACGCGCTTATCAAAGTTGGCTTTTTTCGCCAGCACCTGCCAACGTGCGGTGCGGGCAACCAGGCGCTCGACCTCGGCCGGGATCACTTCCGGTCGGCGGATCTCGATGCCGGTGCGGCGGTCGGTCTGCGCTTTGCCCGAGGCGGCGACGACGATCGGCTGGCCGCTGCCCTGCAACTCGGGCAGCGCCACGCGGTACTGCACCGAATCCGGCGGCAGGCCGTCGGGTGACAGCCGCCACTGCATGGCGCTGCGCTCGGTCAGGCGGATGGCCTTGAATACCGGCACGTCGAGCTTCTCCAGCGCGGCGGTGACTGCCTCGCGCCCTTCGGCGGCGCCGACGACGAAATCCTGCAGGACGACCAGCGCCGCCGGTTTGGCCGGCGCCACCAGTTCGCGCAGGCGCTCGACCACTTCGCGCGACGTCGCCGACCAGCGCGCCATGACAACGACGCAGGGCAGCGTCTTTTGCCGCGAGGCGGCGCACAGGGCATCGGCCACCGTCGGGTCGCTGTTGGCGAGGTCGAGAACGACCAGCGTCGGGCTGGCGGCCAGGCCTCTGGCGCGCCAGGCCTCGGCATCGGTCCGTTCGCTGATCTGGGTACCGCTGGCATTGGCGATGCGTACGCGCAGTGCCGCTTCTGGCTGCGGCGCCGGCAGCGCCTGCTCCGGATGCAGCAGATGCCGGAACAGGTTGGTGACGTTGGTGGTGCCGCCGGCCTGCCAAGTGCGGCGCACGGCCAGCCAGGCCTTGGCGCCGGGGTGGCGCTCGGCAGCAGCGAGAGCATCGGTGGGCGGATTTTCGAGAGTCAGGTTGCGCAGTGTTTCGCCGGGGAAGCCCTGCAGCGAAATGCCGGCCTGCGGACGCGACAGCAGCGACAGCGTCTGCTCGCCGTTGATGGCGACGACGCGGGCGGCGGCGCGCGCATGCGGCGGCAGCGCTTCCTTGAGCTTGCGCGCCGGGTCGCCGAAGGCAGCAACGGAAAGGACGGCATCGGCTTCACCGATCCATTTCGCCACCTGCTTGTCCGGCGCCGCCAGCAGTTGCGCTGGTGTGCGCAGCACGATGCGATCGCCGGGATGGGTGGCCAGATGCTGCGCGGCAGCTTCGGCCGCAATCGGCGCCGCGCGCTCGGTGATGACGCCGAACAGCGAGGCGGCCAATGCGGGCAGCGGCAGCAGACAGAGCACCGCCAGCGCGGCGCGCAGATGCCGCATGCGGATCATTCTAAAACTCAACGCCTGGCATGGCTTTTATTCCGGCCTTGAAGGCGTGCTTGACCATACCCATCTCGGTCACGGTATCGGCGGCTTCGACCAGCGCTTCGGGCGCGGCGCGGCCGGTGACGATCACCGTCTGCATCCTCGGTCGTGCGGCAATTGCGGCGAGCACTTCGTCGAGATTGAGCCAGCCGTACTTGAAGGCGTAGGTCATCTCGTCGAAGACGACGAGGTCGATGCTATCATCGGCCAGGTAGCTCCGGCCAATCTGCCATGCAGCCTGGGCGGCCAGCGTGTCGCGGTTGCTGTCCTGTGTTTCCCAGGTAAAGCCTTCGCCGCAGACATGCCATTTCACCTGTTCGGGAAACTTGCGGTAGAAACCTTCCTCGCCGGTGTCCGAGCGGCTCTTGACGAACTGCACGACGGCAACCCGGTGGCCGTGGCCGAGTGCACGGGCGACGACGCCGAAGGCGGCCGAGCTTTTGCCCTTGCCGTTGCCGGTGTTCACCAGCAGGATGCCGCGCTCATGCTGGGCCGTGGCGATCTTTTCATCAATGACGGCTTTCTTGCGTTGCATGCGCACGTTGTGCCGTGCTTCCTTTTCGGTGTCTTCAGTCATGCCATTCCTTTCTAGCAGGGGATGAACCAGCGGTGTCCGTCGCTCTCGACTTCCTTGAGCGGGTGGCCGTAGAGTTCGGTGAGGCACGGGGCGGTGAGCATTTCCCGGCAACTGCCCAATTCGGTACGGCCATCGCCGTGGATCAGCAGCGCGCGGTCGCAGTAGCGGTCGGCCAGCCCCGGTTCGTGCAGGACCATGATGACGCCGGCACCACAATCTTTTGCTGCACCGGCAAAGAGGTCGAGCACGGCGATCTGGTGGTTGAGGTCGAGGTGGGCCAGCGGTTCGTCGAGCAGGTAGAGCGGCGGCCCCTGCGTCAGCAGCGTGGCGATGGCTAGCCGCTGGCGTTCGCCACCCGAAAGGGTTTGTACGTCGCGATCTTCAAGCCCGGCCAGACCGACGGCCTTGAGTGCTCCGCGAGCAATTTCAGTATCGCGATTTGTTTCCCAGTCCCAGCGACCGAGGTGCGGGTGGCGGCCGGTAAGCGCGGTTTCGAGCACGCTGCTGGCGAAAGCGTCGCCATGACGTTGCGGCAACCAGCCGCGACGTTTGGCGGCTTCGCGCGGGCCGAGTTCGGCATAATTTTGACCGCTCAGGCGAACCTCGCCGACATCGGCAGTACGCAAGCCGGCCAGCACTGAAAGCAAGGTCGATTTGCCGGCGCCGTTGCGGCCGAGGATGGCCAGCCGCTCACCGACCTGCAACGAGAAATCCAGGTCTGTGCAAACCGCATGCTCGCCGATGCTGACCTGCAGTGCCTGGGCGGAAATCAATGGGGCATTCATCGTGGATGCCTCGCCAGCAGGAAAAGAAAGACCGGCACCCCGATCAGTGCGGTGAGCACGCCAACCGGCAGTTGCTGCGGGGCGACGATGGTGCGCGCCAGCGTGTCGGCCAGCGTCAGCAGCGCGCCGCCGGCAAGCACTGAGGCTGGCAGTAGCAGTCGCTGGTCGTTGCCGATGGCCAGCCGCACCAGATGCGGCACAACCAGGCCGACGAAGCCGATCGAGCCCGCACTGGTGACGGCCACGGCAGTAACCAGCGAGGCGATGGCGTAGACCGCGTAGCGCAGACGACGAACATCGACCCCGAGGGCCTGTGCAGTGTCATGGCCGCGGGCCAGCAGGTTGAGTTCGCGGGCGAAGGGCATGGTGGCCAATAGCGCGGCTCCCAGAATAGCCAGAGCAATCCACGGGGCGCCGGTCTGCGACAGGTCGCCCATCAGCCAGAAAAGCATGCCGCGCAGCTTGTGTTCCGGCGCAATGGAGAGCATCAGCGCGACCAGCGCGCCGCAACCAGCAGCAACGATGACGCCAGTGAGCAGCAGGCGTGTTTGCGTCCACGCACCGTCGCCGTGCGCCAAACCGAACACGATGAGCATGGCGCCGAGTGCGCCGAGGAAGGCCAGTCCATTGATGCCCGCCATGCCCAGCCCAAGCAGAATGGCAAACATGGCACCAACCCCGGCGCCACCGGAAATGCCCAGTACGTATGGGTCGGCCAGCGGGTTCCGGAGCAGCACCTGCATCAGCGCCCCGGCCAGTGCCAACAAACCGCCGCAGGCAAAACCGGCCAGCGCACGCGGCAGGCGCAGTTCGAGGACGATGGCGGCATTATCGACCGGCTGGCCGAGCAGCGCGGCGATGACATCGGGAACTGGCACGGCGAGGCTGCCCACCGCCAGCGCCGCAGCAAAGCTCGCCAGCCCGCCGCTGGCGAGCAGGGCGAGAACGAGGAAGGCGCGTTGGCGGGAGGGCATGGGTTGTTGCTTCTCAGTAGTCGAGTTTCAGTTCGGCGAACCAGGTCCGTCGCGGCGCAGGGTAAAACGAGAAATACTCGCGGTCGAACAGGTTGTCTATGGCCAGCGAAACGGCCGTGTGCTTATCGAAACGGTAGCTGAGCTTGGCATCGGCAACAAAGTAGGCATCGTAGCCGGAGTAGGCGCTGCTTGCCTTGTCGCTGTTGTCGTCAGTCGAATACTGCTTGCTGGCATAACGGGCCGAAGCCGCCAGGGTCCAGGCGCCGATCTGGGTATCGCCGCCGATGGTTGCTTGAGTTTTTGGCACGTAGGTGAGTTGCTTGCCTACCGTGAGCGGTGCAGCACTGTTTTTCTTCACCTCCGACTCGGTCAGCGTGGCGTTGGCGAAGATGCGGGTGGCAGCACTGAACTTGTGCGAGACACCGGCAGTAAGACCGTGGCTTTCTGCTCGCTCAAGGTTGATCCGTTCGCGCGTGCTGCCGCTGCCCTGCGTGTAAACCAGATCGTTGAGGCGGTTGGCAAACAGCGTCAGCTTAATCTCGCCGCTCTGCCAGGGGCTTGAGGTCGACGCCGATGTCCCAGGTCTGTACCGTTTCGGGTTTCAGGTTGGGGTTGGCGTTGTAGGTCGTCGATCCGATCCGCGAGGTGCGGTACAGCTCATAAACCGTCGGTGCGCGGAAGGCCGAGCCGAGCGAGCTGCGCAGCGTCAGTGCCGGCAGCGTCTGCCAGACCAGTGCCAGCTTTGGGCTCCAGGCCGATTCTTGGCGTTCCGGGTAGTCGCGGAAAATCCTGCTGGCTGCTGGCCAGCCCGGCGTGCTGATGCTGCCGTCGCTGTTGGTCCACCGGTCGTAGCGCAGGCCCAGGCTGGCAGTCAGGTCATGGCGCAGGCGCCAGTCATCCTGAGCGTAGACCCCGGTGGTCGTGGCGCGGCCTGCGGCCTTGGCGTAAAGCGCCGTTTTCGTGTCGCCATCGGTCCAGTTGCTCAACGTGTATTCGCTGTTTGTCGCGTGGTCGTATCGGTAGGACAAGCCGGTAGTCAGCGTATGGGTACCAAAGCTACGGTTCCACCAGGCGTCGACGAAACGGCTTTGCGCCGGGCTGTCGCTGATACGGCCGCTGCCACCGGCGACGCTGCCGGTAGGCACAATGTAGCTGTTGGTTTGCGTGCTGCTGTAGCCGGCGTTGATCTTTAACAGTCCCGCGAGCATTTCGGTTTCGTAGCCGAGGTTATAAATGTCGCGCTGGTAGTTGCCGTCGCCATTGACGAACAGCGACTGTGCATAAGCGCCGTAGGTCGGGGCGCCTGCGGCGGTACGGAGGTAGCTTTGCGGGCCGTCCTGCCCGTAGTCATAGGCCTGGCGTTGCCAGTTGAAGCGCCAGCGGTCGCCGTTGGCCAGCTTTTGCTCAAGCTTTAAGAAAAGGTTGTGCTCATCCCATTCGGTACGCCCCTTGTTGCCGATCAGGTACGTCGGCGCCCCGTTTTTCTGCGGAACGGCGCGCCATCCGGTGAGGCCTGCCGTGGGGGCGGTGGTGCTGGTTACCCACTCGGTACGATAGCCATCAGTGCTGGCCCAGTTGCCGCCAACCAGGAGTGCCAGGTCGTTGTTGAAACGGGTTCCCGCCGACAGGTTTGTCTTACGCACGTTTTCCGGTCCCTTGCCGGACTGAAACGGATTGCCGAAGCCAGTGCGCAGGCGGAATTCAGGTCCGGTCGGCATGCGTGTCTGGAAACTGATCACGCCGCCCATGGCGTTGCCGCCGTAGAGTGAGGACATCGGACCGTAGAGCACCTCGACGCGTTCGATGTTGTCGGCAGGCAGGCCGCCGAAATTGAGGCCGCCGGCGTAGCCGTCGTTGAGTGGAATACCGTCGAGCAAGACCAGCGAGCGTTTTTCGTCAGGGATGCCGCGCAGCGAAAGGGCTTGTGATGGCTGCATGATGCCGCGTCCCGGCTGCACATAGACGCCGGGCAGTTCGTTGATGGTCTGGCTGATGCGATTGATCTGGCGCCGGGCAATGTCCTCGGCAGTGACTACCTCGACCTGGCCAGGCGCGTCTTCCAGTGCGGTCGGGTGACGGGTGGCGGTCACGACAACAGGTGCCAGTTCGGTGGCGAAAGCGGTGCTGGGATGAGGCAATGAGGCAATGGCGGCAGCGGTGGCTGCCAGGCAGAAAGGTTTGAACGGCATGAAATCTCCCAGTTCCGACAAGCGTCCCCGCAAGTCGGCGGTCTTCGTAGATGAATGACACGAAGGGAGATTGCTCAGGACGACCGGAGGCCGCGTCCTGTAGCCGCCTCCCCGCGGCACATCCGCTATGTGTGCGAAGGCCGGTCTCCGGGCTCGCGAGGCTTTTGCGTACCGCCTTCCCAGGCTTGAAGGCCCAGTGGCGTATTGGTACGAATCACTCGCTTACCGTTGCGGGGGCAGCAGCGGAATTGCGTGGCAGTTACCTGCACGCGCACCGCTTTCCCGTTTCACCGCGGCAGAGAAATCTGCACAGCGGCACCTTGCACATTCCACCAGCTTGGGTTGAAGCCCTTGGCTGGAAGAGCGCGGAGTATATCGTGCGCACCGTTGCGGAGAAAGCTGCGGATGTTGCTTGTGACATAATTCACATTCAAAAAGCTTTCTTACTCCTTGACTTAACTTGTTTTTTCCTTCTATAGTTGCCGCCATGGTCAATGAACTGAATGCGCTCGAAAGCAAAATCGCCCAAGTGGCGGGCATGTGCCGTTCGCTGCGCAACGAGAATCGCGAGCTGCAACTACGCCTGACTGCGCTTGAGTCCGAAAAGCGGCAACTCGCCGAGCGCATGACCGACGCGCGTGAGCGTCTCGAATCTCTGGTCGGGCAGCTTCCCGAAGCCAAGGCCTGATCGGGAGTACGATTTCGCATGGCTGACCAATCTCCCCCGAACCATCTCGACATCACCCTGCTCGGCAAGGAATACCGCATCGCCTGTCCACCTGAAGAACGCGAGGCATTGGTGGCGGCGGTGTCCTATGTCGACGAGAAGATGCACGAGATCTCCGACCGCACCAAAAGCAACATCGCCGAGCGCATTGCGGTGATGGCGGCGCTCAACATCGCACACGAATTTCTGAGTTCCAAGGCCAAGGGCGGCGAGCCCGTTGGAGGCCTTGATTTCGGTGCCGTCCGGCGTAGAATCTCCGACATGGAGGCGCAGCTGGATGTGATGCTTGCACCACAGGAAAAGCTGTTCTGATTTGTATTGCCTGCGCAGGGTTTCCAGCGCAGGCAGCAAGCCTCCACCGAGTGACCCCTGCGGTGTTCGCCAAGGCCATAACTCCTTGAACCAATGCTAATTGGCATCGGTTGCGGACCATCGAAACCGCTGTTGTGCGCGCCCTTCGTCGGGTGTGCCTGATGCGGAAGGAAAGCAGCCACTCTGAACCCAGGTTCAGGATGCCGGCTTAACGGCACAGGCGGGGGCCCAGCAAAAGCAGTACCGACAGCGCGGAAGTTTTTTCCGCGCTGTTTTCATTTGAGGTCGGTGCATGGCGTACTGGTTGATGAAGTCGGAGCCGGAAGAGGTTTCGATCGACGATCTGGCGGCGCAGAAATCCCTGCCCTGGTTCGGGGTGCGCAACTATCAGGCACGCAACTTCATGCGCGATGCAATGCAGGTTGGCGACCGCGCCTTCTTCTACCATTCAAGCTGTGCCGAGCCGGGTATTGCCGGGATTTGCGAGGTGTGTGCACCTGCTCATCCGGATGGCACCCAGTTCGATCCGGCCAGCCCGTACTTCGATGCCAAGGCCACGCAAGAGAATCAGCGCTGGCAGTGCGTCGATGTGCAGTTCGTACAGAAGACGCGCCTCCTCGGACTGGCCGAACTGCGCATGCAGCCGGCACTGGCCGGCATGCAGATTCTGCAACGCGGCAACCGGCTGTCGATTACGTCGGTGAGCGATGCGGAGTGGAAATTCATTACGGAGCAACTGCTGTGACCGAATTCTGGTGGGCCTATCTCCTGCTCGGCACCTTCGCCGGCTTTCTTGCCGGACTGCTCGGTGTCGGCGGCGGCGCGGTGATGGTGCCGATCCTGACGACGATCTTTCTCGCCGAGGGCTTCGCGAAGAGCGAAGTGCTGCATCTTGCGCTCGGTACCTCGATGGCGGCCATCGTCTTTACCTCGATCTCCTCGCTGCGTGCCCACCACGCGCATGGTGCAGTGCTTTGGCCCGTGGTGCGCGGCATCACGCCCGGCATTCTGCTTGGCACTTTCGGTGCGACGTTCATTGCCGCTCTGGCACCGACGACCTGGCTGGCGCTGTTCTTTGCCGCCTTCATGTCCTACGTTGCGGTGCAGATGCTGCTCAACATCAAGCCCAAGCCGCATCGCGAGCTTCCGGGTGTGCTCGGCCTGTCCACCGTCGGCCTGGGGATTGGCGGCATCTCGGCATTGGTCGCGATCGGTGGCGGCACGATGTCGGTACCGTTCATGACCTGGTGCAACGTCAAGGCACAGAATGCCATTGGCACCTCGGCAGCGATCGGCTTGCCGATCGCGCTGGCCGGCAGCATTGGCTACCTGGTCAATGGCTGGGGACATCCGGGCTTGCCGTCGATGACGCTTGGTTTCGTCTATCTGCCGGCGCTGGCGCCGATGGTCGTGATGAGCATGCTGGTAGCCCCGGTGGGCGCGCGTCTCGCACATCGCTTGCCAGTGGCGACATTGAAGAAGATTTTTGCCGGCCTGCTGGTGGCGCTGGTGGCCAGAATGCTGTGGAGCGTTTTCGGCGGGCAGGTCTGAAGCTTAGCGCCCGCTGAAGACTGGTTTGCGCTTTTCGAGGAAGGCGGCGAGACCTTCCTTGTAGTCCGCGGTGTCGAGAAAAGCGAAGGAGGCCCGCAGTTCGTCGTCGGTCAGCGGCACGTCGTGCTGCAGGCGCTTGGCCCATTGCTTGTGCCAGCGAGCGACCAGCGGCGCGCCGTCGACGATGCGGCGGGCAGCCGCAGCGACTTCGTCACCCAGCTGCGCGTCCGGTACGACGCGTGTCAGCAAGCCTTTCTGCAGCGCCTCTGCTGACGAGAGGATGCGTCCTTCGAGCAGGATTTCGAGAACGACCGCCGGTCCGGCAAGTCGTAGCAATCCAGCCATTTCTTCCGGATACATCGAGAAGCCGATTCGGTTGATCGGAGCGCCGAAGCGGGCGGACTCCCCAGCGATACGCAGATCGCACTGGCCGGCGATTTCCAGTCCGCCCCCAATGCAGGCACCGTGAATCTGCGCAATGGTTGGATGCGGGCAGTTGCCGATGGCCTGCAAGGCTTTGCCGACCCAGCCGTGGTAGTGCATGGCGCGTTCGACGGTGTCGCGGGCGGTCAGGAATTCCTCAAGATCGCCGCCGGCGGCAAAAGCCTCCTCGCCCTCTCCGCGCAGTACGATGCAACGCAGGGAGGTGTCGGCTGATAGTTCCTGCATCGCGGCGTGGAGTTGCTGCCACATGCCGAGATCGACGGCATTGAGCTTGCCGGGATTGGTGATCCGGATCGTGGCAACGGTGTCGCCACGGGTGCAAAAAATGCTGCCAGCCATGAGGTGCTAAGCGGCCTTGGCGTTGCCTTTGATGTTCTCGGCAGCGACTTCGCGGGCGTGGATCTTGGCCAAGGCTTCACGGCCGGAGATGAGATGGTCGTGCATGGCCTTCTCTGCACGCTTCGGATCCTTGGCCTTGAAGCCGGCCATGATCAGGCGGTGCTCGTCGAGCGACTGCTGCAGACGGCCTTCCAGCGACAGCGAATGCAGACGGGTCAGCTTGAGCACCTTGCGCAGATCCTGGATCACCTGCATCAGCCAGCGGTTGTCGGCAAGTTCCTGGACAGCGCGGTGGAATTCCTGGTTGGCTTCGAAAAAGCCTTCTTTGTTACCCGCAGTGGCGTGCTTTTCCAGCAGTGCGTGGATGGATTCCAGCCGGGAAATGTCATCACTGCGTGCTTTCTGCGAGGCCTCGAAGGCGCAACGCCCTTCCAGCATGGCCATCAGCGGGAAGATTTCATCCAGATCGCGCTCCGAGATTTCGGTGACGTAGCAGCCGCGGCGCGGTTTCAGCGTGACCAGGCCTTCCGAGGCGAGCACCTTGAGCGCCTCGCGCAGCGGTGTGCGGCTGATGCCGTAGTCGATGGCCAGCGCCTGTTCGTCGATCCAAGTGCCTGGCGGCAATTCATGCGCAAAGATGCGCTGGCGAAGTCGCTCGGCGACTTCCTGATAAAGTGCGGTCTGGGCAATACGGGCTGGACTCATCGGCGGATTATACCTTGCAAGGGGAAACTTGCATTCATAATTATGGATAAAGTATTATTGGAGGGAAATCACGGAGTGTCAAGCGCCAAAATGTCGTAGGCATGGCGTTGTCTTGGCCCTTCGATTAACCATTTGCCCAATAATGATGTTCGGCCCAACGGGGTGGCGTGGCCACTCCCGAATAGCACGAGGTTCATATGTCCAACGAGAGCAATTCCAACGCTGCCGGCTTTCCCGATTCCAAGAGTCTTGATGCCTGGCAAAAAGCAGCCGCCAAATCCGCCCCTGGCGGCAATGTCGAGGCACTGAACTGGATCACGCCGGAAGGCATCGTCGTCAAGCCGCTGTATACAAGGCAGGATGTGGATGGCCTTCAATATACGGATACCCTGCCCGGGTTTGCGCCCTTCGTGCGCGGCCCGCAGGCCACCATGTATGCGGCGCGTCCGTGGACCATTCGTCAGTACGCCGGTTTTTCCACTGCCGAAGCATCGAACGCTTTCTACCGCAAGGCGCTGGCCGCTGGTGGTCAGGGCGTTTCGGTCGCCTTCGATCTTGCCACGCACCGTGGCTACGACTCGGATAATGCCCGCGTCGTCGGCGACGTTGGCAAGGCCGGCGTGGCGATCGACTCGGTCGAGGACATGAAGATCCTGTTCGACAGCATCCCGCTCGACAAGATTTCCGTTTCCATGACCATGAACGGTGCCGTGCTGCCGATCCTCGCCGGCTACATCGTCGCCGCCGAAGAGCAGGGCGTTTCGCAGGACAAGCTGTCGGGGACCATCCAGAACGACATCCTCAAGGAGTTCATGGTCCGCAATACCTATATCTATCCGCCGAAGCCGTCGATGAAGATCATCGCCGACATCTTCGGTTACACGGCGCAGCACATGCCGAAGTTCAACTCGATCTCGATTTCGGGCTATCACATCCAGGAAGCCGGCGCCAACCAGGCCATCGAACTGGCTTTCACGCTGGCCGACGGCATGGAATATGTGCGCACCGGCATCGCCTCGGGTATGGATGTCGACACCTTCGCCGGCCGCCTGTCGTTCTTCTGGGCGGTGGGCATGAACTTCTACCTTGAAATCGCCAAGATGCGTGCTGGCCGCCTGCTGTGGCAGCGCATCATGAGCCAGTTCAATCCGAAGAATCCGAAGTCGATGATGCTGCGCACGCACAGCCAGACTTCCGGCTGGTCGCTGACCGAACAGGATCCGTACAACAACGTCGTGCGTACGACCATCGAAGCGATGGCGGCGGTCTTCGGCGGCACCCAGTCGTTGCACACCAACGCGCTTGACGAGGCGATTGCCCTGCCGACCGAGTTCTCGTCGCGCATCGCCCGTAACACGCAGCTGGTGATCCAGGAAGAAACCCACATCACCAACGTGGTCGATCCGTGGGCCGGTTCCTACATGATGGAAAAGCTGACTCAGGATATGGTCGACAAGGCCTGGGGCATCATCCAGGAAATCGAGGCCATGGGCGGCATGACCAAGGCCGTCGAATCCGGTTGGGCCAAGATGCAGGTCGAGACCTGCGCCGCCGACAAGCAGGCGCGCATCGATTCCGGCAAGGACGTCATCGTCGGCGTGAACAAGTACAAGCTGGCCAAGGAAGACCCGATCGAGATCCTGGATATCGACAACCACGCGGTTCGTGATTCGCAAGTCGCCCGTCTACAAAAAATTCGTGCCTCACGCGACAGTGCTGCCGTGCAGGCTGCGCTCGATGCACTGACCAAGTGTGCAGAAACGAATGATGGAAATCTGCTCGACCTGACGGTGAAAGCCGTCCGCCTGCGTGCTACCGTGGGCGAAGTGTCGGATGCGCTGGAGAAGATCTTCGGCCGCTTCCGCGCCAACAACCAGACCATTTCGGGTGTTTACGGAGGCGTCGTGGCCGGACAGGAAAGCTGGGAAACGATCAAGGCCGATGTCGAGAAATTCGCCGCCGACGAAGGCCGTCGCCCGCGCGTGATGATCGCCAAGCTCGGCCAGGATGGTCATGACCGCGGTGCCAAGGTGGTGGCCACGGCGTTCGCCGACCTCGGTTTCGACATCGACGTCGGCCCGCTGTTCCAGACGCCGGAAGAAGCCGCGCGCCTGGCACTCGAGAACGACGTGCACGCCATTGGTGTTTCCTCGCTGGCCGCCGGTCACAAGACCCTGCTGCCCGCCCTGATGCAGGCGCTCAAGGATCAGGGTGCGGACGACATCATCGTCTTTGCCGGCGGCGTCATTCCTGCACAGGACTACGACTACCTCTTCAATGCCGGGGCCAAGGCTATCTTCGGGCCGGGTACGCGCATCGAGGATTCGGCCCGCAAGGTGCTTGAAGAAATCCGCAAGGTTCGCGCCTGAACGCGCACCACAAAGCATGGACTTGAGCGAGGTTCCCTTGCTGACACCGTCTACCCATCCGCTCCCGTCAACCGATCAGGCATTGGTTGACGGCGTACTGGGCGGGCAGCGGCGCGCGCTGGCCAAGGCCATCACGCTGATAGAGTCCACGCGCGCCGATCATCAGCAACGCGCCCAGCAGGTGCTGAATGCGCTGCTGCCGAAGACCGGCAAGGCCATCCGCATCGGCATCTCGGGGGTGCCCGGTGCTGGCAAGTCGACCTTCATCGAAGCGCTCGGCCTGTGGCTAATCAATCACGGCCATCGTCTGGCTGTACTCGCCGTCGACCCATCGTCCTCCGTTTCCGGCGGCTCCATCCTCGGCGACAAGACACGCATGGAAATGTTGTGCCAGCGCGAGGAAGCCTTCATCCGCCCCAGCCCGTCCGCCGGTTCGTTGGGCGGCGTCGCGGAAAAAACGCGTGAAGCCATGCTCTTGTGCGAGGCTGCCGGCTTCGACGTGATCATCGTCGAGACGGTCGGCGTCGGCCAGTCGGAAACGACGGTGGCCGGCATGGTCGATATCTTCTGCCTGCTGCAGTTGCCGAATGCCGGCGACGACCTGCAGGCGATCAAGAAGGGCATCGTCGAGATCGCCGATCTGGTGGTCATCAACAAGGCCGACATCGACCCGCGCGCCACTGCCGTGGTTCGCGCCCAGTGGCGCAATGCGCTGCACATGCTGCGCCCGGCCTCGGCCAACTGGTCGCCGCCGGTGATCACGGCGAGTGCCCTGCATAAGGAAGGCATCGCCGAGTTCTGGGAGAATATCGAGAATTACCGGAAGGCGCTGAAGCCGACCGGCGAGTTCGAGCAGAAACGCAAGCATCAGGCCTTGGCCTGGATGTGGCAGATGATAGAAACCGGCCTGCACCAGCAGTTCAAGGATCACCCTGAAGTACAGGCCAGCCTGGCACGCCTGAGCACCTCCGTCGAGAACGGGCTGACGACGCCGGCAGCGGCGGCGCATGCCCTGCTTGCCCACCTGAAACACTGATTTTTGTTTTTTGAATTACCCTACTTTTGAGGGAGTTTCCGTTATGCATGACATCATCAGACAGCTGGAAAAAAAGCGCGAAATGGCCCGCCTCGGCGGTGGCCAGAAGCGTATCGACAGCCAGCACGCCAAAGGCAAGCTGACCGCCCGCGAACGCATCGAGCTGCTGCTTGATCCTGACTCGTTCGAGGAGTGGGATCTGTTCAAGGAGCACCGCTGCACCGACTTTGGCATGGACCAGGCCGAGAAGACGCCGGGTGACGGCGTCGTCGTCGGTTACGGCACTATCAACGGCCGTCTGGTGTTCGTCTTCTCGCAGGACTTCACGGTGTTTGGCGGTTCGCTGTCGGAAACCCACGCCGAGAAAATCTGCAAGGTCATGGACCACGCGATGAAGGTTGGCGCGCCAGTCATCGGCATCAACGATTCGGGCGGCGCCCGCATCCAGGAAGGCGTGGCTTCGCTCGGCGGTTACGCCGATGTGTTCCAGCGCAACGTGATGGCCTCCGGCGTCGTACCGCAGATCTCGATGATCATGGGCCCCTGTGCCGGCGGTGCGGTGTACTCGCCGTCGATGACCGACTTCATCTTCATGGTCAAGGATTCCTCCTACATGTTCGTCACCGGTCCGGAAGTCGTGAAGACCGTGACCCACGAGGATGTGACCGCCGAAGAGCTGGGTGGCGCGGTGACGCACACCAGCAAGTCCGGTGTCGCCGACCTGGCCTTCGAGAACGATGTCGAAGCGCTGTCGATGCTGCGCCGCTTCATGAATTTCCTGCCGGCCAACAACCGCGAGAAGCCGCCGGTGACGCCGACCGAAGATCCGGCCGACCGCATGGATCACTCGCTCGACACGCTGGTACCGGACAACGCCAACAAGCCGTACGACATGAAGGAGCTGATCATCAAGGTCGTCGATGACAACGACTTCTTCGAGATGCAGCCCGACTACGCCAAGAACATCATCATCGGTTTCGGCCGCATGGACGGCAACCCGGTCGGCATCGTCGCCAACCAGCCGCTGGTGCTGGCCGGCTGCCTGGACATCAAGTCCTCGATCAAGGCCGCCCGCTTCGTGCGCTTCTGCGATGCCTTCAACATCCCGGTGGTCACCTTCGTCGATGTGCCGGGCTTCATGCCGGGCACGCAGCAGGAATACGGCGGCATCATCAAGCACGGCGCCAAGCTGCTCTACGCCTACGCCGAATGCACCGTGCCGAAGGTCACCGTGATCACCCGCAAGGCCTACGGCGGTGCCTACGACGTGATGTCGTCCAAGCACCTGCGCGGCGACGTGAACCTCGCCTGGCCGTCGGCCGAAATCGCGGTCATGGGCCCGAAGGGCGCTGTCGAGATCATCTTCCGCGAGGAAAAGAACGATCCGGCCAAGCTCGCCCAGCGCGAAGCCGAGTACAAGGAGAAGTTTGCCAACCCGTTCGTCGCCGGCGCCCGCGGCTTCATCGACGACGTGATCATGCCGCACGCCACCCGCAAGCGCATCTGCCGCTCGCTGGCCATGCTGCGTGACAAGCAACTCGACAATCCGTGGCGCAAGCACGGCAACATTCCGCTGTAAGCGCCAGGAAAAGGGACTAGAACATGTTTACCAAGATTCTGATTGCCAACCGCGGTGAGATCGCCTGCCGCGTTATCAAGACCGCCCGCAAGATGGGCATCAAGACCGTCGCCGTCTATTCCGAAGCCGACAAGGACGCACTGCACGTCGACCTCGCCGACGAAGCCGTCTGTATCGGCCCGGCTGCCTCGAAAGAGTCCTACCTGGTGATGGACAAGATCATCGCTGCTTGCAAGGAGACCGGTGCACAGGCCGTGCATCCGGGCTACGGCTTCCTGTCGGAAAACGCCACCTTCTCGCGCCGTCTCGAAGAGGAAGGCATCAAGTTCATCGGCCCGAAGCACTACTCGGTCGGCAAGATGGGCGACAAGATCGAGTCGAAGAAGCTGGCGCTCGAAGCCAAGGTCAACACCATCCCCGGCTACAACGAAGCCATCGCCGGCCCCGATCAGGCCGTCGAGATTGCCAAGGGTATCGGCTACCCGGTGATGATCAAGGCTTCCGCCGGTGGCGGCGGCAAGGGCCTGCGCGTGGCCTTCAACGACAAGGAAGCGCACGAAGGCTTCACGTCCTGTGTCAACGAAGCCAAGAACGCCTTCAACGACGACCGCGTCTTCATCGAGAAGTACGTGCTTGAGCCGCGTCACATTGAAATCCAGGTGCTTGGCGACTCGCATGGCAACTACGTTTACCTGAACGAGCGTGACTGCTCGATCCAGCGTCGCCACCAGAAGGTCATCGAAGAAGCGCCGTCGCCCTTCGTCGATCCGGCCATGCGCAAGGCGATGGGCGAACAGGCCGTCGCCCTGGCCCGTGCCGTGCAGTACGAATCGGCCGGTACGGTTGAATTCGTGGTTGGTGCCGACAAGAGCTTCTACTTCCTGGAAATGAACACCCGCCTGCAGGTGGAACACCCGGTCACCGAACTGATCACCGGCCTCGACCTGGTCGAGCAGATGATCCGCGTTGCCGCTGGCGAAAAGCTGCCGATGACGCAGGCCGACGTGCAGCTCAACGGCTGGTCGATGGAGTGCCGCATCAACGCCGAAGACCCGTTCCGCGGCTTCCTTCCTTCCACCGGCCGTCTGGTGAAGTTCCAGCCGCCGGAAGAAATTCCGGGCCAGGTGCGCGTCGATACCGGCGTCTACGACGGCGGCGAGATTTCGATGTACTACGACTCGATGATCGCCAAGCTGATCGTGCATGGCGCCACCCGCGAGCAGGCCATCGCCCGCATGCGCGATGCGCTGAACAGCTTCGTCATTCGCGGCATTTCCTCGAACATTCCGTTCCAGGCCGCGCTGATGCAGCACCCGCGCTTCCATTCCGGCAACTTCAACACCGGCTTCATCGCCGAGGAATACCCGAAGGGCTTTGATGCCTCGATGGTGCCGCACGATGATCCGGCGCTGCTGGTTTCGGTTGCCGCCTTCGTCTACCGCAGCTTCACCGATCGCTCGGCTTCGATCACCGGCCAGCTGCAGGGCCACGAGCGCAAGGTTTCGGACAAGTGGATGGTCATCCGCCTGAAGGGCGACCAGAAGGAGCAGCACCCGGTCATCGCCCGGCCGATCGCCGGTGGTTATCACGTCGAGTACAAGGGCGAGAAGTACGAGATTCTCTCCAACTGGCAACTCGGCGAGTCGCTGTTCCGCGGCACCTGCAACGGCGAGGAGTTCACGCTTCAGGTCGAGCGTCACAAGACCAAATACAGCCTGTTCCACTGGGGTGCCCGTGCCGACTTCATGGTCATGAGCGCCCGTGCGGCCGAGCTGCTCTCGCTGATGCCCGAGAAGCCTGCCCCCGACCTCTCCAAGTTCCTGATGTCGCCGATGCCGGGCCTGCTGCGCGAAGTGGCGGTCAAGGTTGGCCAGGACGTGAAGGCCGGCGAGAAGCTGGCGGTCATCGAAGCCATGAAGATGGAAAACATCCTCAAGGCCGAGCAGGACTGCAAGGTGAAGAAGATATCGGCTGCTGCCGGCGAGAGCCTGTCGGTGGATCAGATCATCATCGAGTTTGAGTAAATCAGTACCGGCCTCAAAGAAAATCCCGCACATGTGCGGGATTTTTTTGGATTCCTGGGTTGTAAAACTATCTGGGAAATAGCGGCTACGCCTGAGCAGGCGACTTCATGGCAGCCCTGAAGGAATGGATGCGCTGCCGCATTTATTCGCAGCGAAAACGCTCGAAATTTGCGCCACGATCAAGCGGCGCCCCGATTTTCAGGTCTTGTGGTAGTGCCGGAACATCGAGACGCGTTAGCTTGGCCATAGCACCAGCGGGAATGAACAGGCTGGCGGGTTTGCCCACCAACCCACTGGCGGGCAGAAAAACCGCTGGATGGCGAACGATGCGATTGGTCATTTTTTCCCGGCCGGTAGCGATCAAGGCAACGGGCTCCTCCGGAAGCTCGCGTACGAGCGCGTAGAGGGTGCCGTCTTCCAGTGTTGCCAAGCAACGCACGATGGCCAGCAATGGACTTT
Organism: Candidatus Proximibacter danicus; assembly: GCA_016710885.1. GTDB lineage: Bacteria > Pseudomonadota > Gammaproteobacteria > Burkholderiales > Rhodocyclaceae > Proximibacter > Proximibacter danicus. The sequence goes on along the minus strand of JADJUC010000006.1, from coordinate 74,323 downwards.
TGCTGCCAGGGTCGTGAACGGCGATCAGGCTTCGGGCAGACAGGCGGTCACCTTCACTCCCGGCTGCGCGCAGCAGCGTCAAGCCGCCGTCGCTCATTGGTTCGCCAACCAGTTTCCACTGCTCAAGCGGGACTTTCACCGCAGCACGTTCGGTCTGTTCTGCCGTGGCGGCACGGCCGAAGATGGCGATCTGTTCATGGATTCGGCGGTTGCTTTGGGTCGTTGGCGCATCCTCTTCTTCCAAAGGTTTTCCGCCGAGCAGCAGATAGATGCGCTCAACCGTGCTACAGACACCGACGTGACGTTTTTCTTCCCGGCAGGTAGGCAAGGGCAGCGGCGGTGATTGCAGCGCGCCATGCAAAAACTGCATCAGGGAGATACAGGCTTCGGCTGGAAGACCAGAGCCGAGCTTGAGGTCTTCTGGCGTCTGGCCTTCGCGCAGACTCTTGATCCGGCTCTTGAACTTGCCAAGGATGCTGTCGATCGACAGCCAGCGAGGCATCGCGGGTGCAGAGCCACTAAGGTGGGCCGGCGCATCCGAACTGAGGTCAATCAGCAGGCAACGGCTGTCACGAGCGCTGCTGGCCGTGGCGTGGATCTCGACCTGTGCACGCCAGCGAGAAAGCCAGCGTTGTACGGCTGAGAACTGGCTACGTGAAAGCTCGTGCGGGCGACACAGGTGCAAGAGGATGGCCATGGCGTACTGTGCCGTCGGCGTCGATTCGCGGGTCTCGGCAAACAGGCGGTCGCTGACGGCGGTGTCGGTGACGCCCAATTGCTCCGCGGCGGCGAGGGTGGCGTGAAGCAGACGCCACCAGTTACCTGGTACTACAACCCCGCCGCGGTAGCGTGACAGCTGCTCCAGGCGCAAGGAAGTCAGTGTGCGATGGCAAATCTTGGGGCAGTGCTCGGCGAGCGCAGTGTCGCCGTCAAGGCAGGCTCGCAGGCAGTGCAGGTACCCCGTTGCCAGCCCGCGCCAGAGTTGACAAGATGTTTCGAGCGCTTTTTGTTCAACCGGGGAAAGAGGCAGCGGACGATATTCGTAGCGCTTGAGACTCTCGGCCTCAATGGCGAAAACCGCCTTGCGTAGTGTTTCGAGCAGCTTGAAACGCTCACGTGCAGGAATGTTCCAGCCATTCAGGCTTTCCAGCTGCTGCGCCAACTCGCCTTGCATGAGTGGCGCATTGGCGAGCGGCTGTAGCGCCAGCCAGTCGTTGCAGGAAACCATGTCGGCAAAGGCCGGCGGTTTTTCAGCGCGAAGCGCCGGCAGCGAAAACCACGTCATCAAACTCCTCCTTTTGGATTTTCAGGCGTCGTCTGTCGCGACGCTCCGCGGGGCCAGCTTACCCGAGGCGGCTAAAAGCCTCCACCACTTCCGCAGGTGCTTGTACCAGTTCGATCAGCACCCCTTCGCCGCCAATCGGAAAATCGTCGCTCGCCTTCGGATGGAGAAAGGTAATGTCGTAACCGGCAGCCCCTTTGCGAATACCCCCAGGGGCAAAGCGCACCCCCTTGCCAACCAACCATTCGACCGCGACGGGCAGGTTGTCGACCCACAGTCCGACATGGTTGAGCGGGGTGGTATGCACCGCCGGCTTTTTTTCCGGATCCAGCGGTTGCATCAGGTCAACCTCGACCTTGAACGGGCCGCTGCCCATGGCGCAGATATCTTCATCGACGTTTTCCCGCTCGCTGACGAAGTTGCCTGTAATTTCCAGTCCGAACATATCGACCCACAGGGTTTTCAATCGATCCTTGGAAGGCCCGCCAATGGCGATCTGCTGAATACCGAGAATACGGAACGGACGCTGGCTCACGGACGGCTCCTTGCATTAAGAATTAATAATTACCAATATTCTACGTAGTCACTACTCGCTTGTCACGGCCCCGGGGGGGGCGCTATCGTGCGGCTGATAACGAACGCGCAACGGTCGCATTGCAGCAACATTCCGACTCCTGGCTCATGGATTGGCAGCGCTCGATGCCAGCGACGGCGAATCCGGGACCGCTAGGAATGTTGGCGCGACCGGTGCAGCAGCATGGTGCCGACTGCAATCATTGGTAGCGATAACCACTGGCCCATGCTGACAACGTAGGAAAGCCCAAATATCCCGGCGTCGGGCGCACGAAAAAACTCGGCCAAAAAACGCAGGCTGCCATAGCCAATCAGAAAGAGGCCGGAAACCGCGCCGCGTCCGCGCGGTGTCGCGGAATAGAACCAGAGCAGGAGAAACAGCAGAACGCCCTCCCCTGCCGCCTGGTAGAGCTGCGACGGATGCCGGGGCAGCAAATCTACCCGTGGGAAAACCATGGCCCAAGGTAGCGACGGGTCGGCGATCCGACCCCATAGCTCACCGTTGATGAAATTGCCGATACGACCGCCCGCCAGCCCCAGCGGCACCAATGGCGCGATGAAGTCGGTAACGTCGAGCCAAGAACGTTGGTATTTTCGGGCAATGAAAGCCATGGCCACGAGGACCCCCAGAAAACCACCGTGAAACGACATGCCGCCTTTCCAGACCGCCAGTATCTCCAGCGGATGAGCCAGATAGTAGCCCGGCTCGTAGAACAGTATTTGCCCGAGTCGCCCACCAAGAATGACCCCCAGCACCCCGTAGAAAAGCAGGTCGTCCAGCGCCTCGACCCGCCAGCCGGGTGCCGCTCCCCGGCTGATGCGCAGCTTGCCCAGCCACCAGAACTGGAGGAAGGCGAGCAGGTACATGAGTCCGTACCAGTGAATGGCGAGTGGGCCGACTGCTACGGCAACAGGGTCAAACTGGGGGTGAACCAACATGGGTGCTGGGATCCAGATAAATTCAGCTAAAATTTACGGTTCCCGAATTATAGTCGGCCGGCGGTGTCCTAATGCGCATCGTTGCCACAGTTCCTCACGGAGTTTCACCATGCCCCAATACCGTTCCCGCACCTCGACCCACGGCCGCAACATGGCCGGCGCCCGCGCCCTGTGGCGCGCCACCGGCATGAAGGATGGCGACTTCGGCAAGCCGATCATCGCCGTGGTGAACTCCTTTACCCAGTTCGTGCCCGGCCACGTGCACCTCAAGGACATGGGGCAACTGGTGGCGCGCGAGATCGAAGCGGCCGGCGGCATCGCCAAGGAATTCGACACCATCGCCATCGACGACGGCATCGCCATGGGCCATGCCGGCATGCTCTATTCGCTGCCTTCGCGCGACCTGATCGCCGATTCGGTCGAATACATGTGCAACGCGCACTGCGCCGATGCCATGGTCTGCATCTCGAACTGCGACAAGATCACCCCGGGCATGCTGATGGCCGCGATGCGCCTGAACATCCCGGCGATCTTCGTTTCTGGCGGCCCGATGGAAGCTGGCAAGGTGAACTGGGGCGGCAAGACCATCGCCGTCGACCTGATCGATGCCATGATCAAGGCCGGCGACAGCAGTTGCTCCGATGAGGAAGTCGACAACATCGAGCGTTCCGCCTGCCCGACCTGTGGTTCCTGCTCCGGCATGTTTACCGCCAACTCGATGAACTGTCTGACCGAGGCGCTGGGGCTGTCGTTGCCGGGCAACGGTACGGTGGTCGCAACACACGCTGACCGCAAGGAACTGTTCCTCAAGGCCGGTCGTACCGCCGTCGAGATGTGCCGCCGCTGGTATGAGCAGGACGACGCCTCCGTGCTGCCGCGCTCGATCGCGACCAAGGCCGCCTTCGAGAACGCCATGGCGCTTGACGTGGCCATGGGCGGCTCGACCAACACCGTGCTGCATATCCTGGCTGCGGCGCAGGAGGCCGGCGTCGACTTCACGATGCAGGACATCGACCGTATTTCGCGCAAGGTGCCGTGTCTGGCCAAGGTCGCCCCGGCAACTCAGGATTACCACATCGAGGACGTGCACCGTGCCGGCGGCATCATGGGCATTCTCGGCGAGCTTGATCGCGCCGGCCTGATCCACCGCAACCAGCCGACGGTCTACATGAAGACGCTCGGCGAAGCCATTGACCGCTGGGACGTGATCCGCGAACACGATGTGAAGATCCACGAATTCTTCATGGCTGCTCCGGGCGGGATCCCGACCCAGACAGCCTTCTCGCAGAGCCGCCGCTACCCGGAACTCGATCTCGACCGCACCCACGGCTGCATCCGCAACCAGGCCAACGCCTATACGCAGGAAGGCGGTTTGGCGGTGCTCTACGGCAACATCGCGCTCGACGGCTGTATCGTCAAGACGGCCGGCGTTGACGAGTCCTGCTGGGTATTTACGGGCAAGGCACGAGTCTACGAAAGCCAGGACGATGCGGTTGCCGGCATTCTCGGCGGAGAGGTGGTGGCCGGCGACGTCGTCATCGTCCGCTACGAAGGACCCAAGGGCGGCCCCGGCATGCAGGAAATGCTCTACCCAACCTCGTACATCAAGTCCCGAGGGTTGGGCAAGGATTGCGCCCTGCTCACCGACGGTCGCTTTTCCGGCGGCACCTCCGGGCTATCGATCGGCCATGCCTCGCCAGAGGCCGCTGACGGTGGCGCCATTGGGCTGGTCGAAACCGGCGACACCATCGAGATCGATATTCCGAACCGCCGCATTCACCTTGCCATCTCCGACGCCGAAATGAACCAGCGTCGTGTCACCATGGAAGCTAGGGGCGATAAGGCTTGGCAACCGGCACAACGTGAGCGTATCGTCTCGGCTGCGCTGCAGGCCTACGCACTGATGACCACTTCGGCGGACAAAGGAGCGGTACGTGACGTGTCGCAGATTCAGCGCAAGAAATGAAAACCCTGCGGGAGGGGCGGCTTGGCGCCGGATATTTCTGATCTCGGACGCCATGTTGTCAACGCAGGTACAGGTCGAAGCGTTATTTGATCGCCGCTATCCAACGTAAGGCGTCTTTAGCGCCAGGAATAAGCCCTGCGGGTTTTCAAGTCTCACAATGTGAATTAAACTTAAACAGTTCTATTTTGTTTTAACCCACAAACTACATCGGAGCGAGAGATGAAACTGATAACCGTATCCCTGCTGGCCGCTGCTGGCATTCTGTCCGCTGGCGTTGCTCAGGCTGACGAAGCCCTGGCGAAGAAGAAGAACTGCATGAGCTGCCACCAGATCGACAAGAAGGCTGTCGGTCCGGCCTACAAGGAAGTCGCCAAGAAGTATGCCGGCCAAGCCGGTGCCGACAAGATGCTGGCCGAGAAGGTCATCAAGGGCGGCAAGGGCACTTGGGGCGCCATTCCGATGCCGCCGAACAAGGTCACGCCGGAAGAGGCTGATGCGCTGGTGAAGTGGGTTCTCAGCCTGAAGTAATCTTTTGCAGCCCCCGAAAAAGCCGGCAACCAGCCGGCTTTTTTATTGTCTGAATTCCGCACAGGGTTTGTATTGACAAGCCTTGAGGTGGTGGGGAGAATCGTCCGCTCATGTCTTGCCACCGACATCCTTTTTGACCACAACAACATCGGAGACTTACCCATGGCTTTTTCCCGGAATCTTTCCTGCTTCCCCGGCATTACCCTGGCCCTCGCTGCCTCCATCGCCCTGATTGGTTGCGGCCAGAAGGAAGAGCCGAAGCCGCAGGCTGCGGCTCCTGCTGCCGTACCGGCCCCGGCGCCCGCCGCACCGCCACCGAAGCCGGAAGTGACCGTAAAACTGGGCCACGTAGCTCCGATGACGGGTCCGCAGGCCCATCTTGGCAAGGACAACGAGAACGGCGCCAAGCTGGCGGTTGAAGAATTGAATGCCCAGGCGCTCGAAATCGGCGGCGCCAAGATCAAGTTCGAATTGCTGGTCGAAGATGACGGTGCAGATCCGAAGCAGGGCACCATCGTTGCTCAGAAGCTGGTCGACGCCAAGGTCAACGGTGTGATCGGTCACCTCAACTCCGGCACCACAATCCCGGCCTCCAAGCTTTACGCTGATGCTGGCATTCCGCAGATTTCGCCATCCGCAACCAATCCGAAGTACACCCAGCAGGGATTCGCAACCGCCTTCCGAGTGATGGCCAACGACATCCAGCAAGGCAAGGTACTTGGCGAATTCGCTGCCAAACAAGGCGTGAAGACCGTGGCCATCATCGACGATCGCTCGGCTTACGGCCAAGGCCTCGCCGATGAGTTCAAAAAGGCTGCCGAGACCGCCGGACTGAAGGTTGTGGCGACCGAATACACCAATGACAAGGCGACCGACTTCAAGGCCATCCTGACCAAGATCAAATCAAAGAAGCCCGATATGGTCTTCTACGGCGGCATGGATGCCCAAGGCGGCCCATTGGCCAAGCAGATGAAGGAATTGGGCCTGAAAGCCAAATTCCTTGGTGGCGACGGCGTATGTACGCCGGAATTCATGAAGCTTGGTGGGCCGGCAACCGATGGGCACTACTGCTCGATGCCAGGCGTGCCGTTGGAGAAGATGGCCAAGGGCCCGGCGTTCAAGGAAAAGTTCGTCAAAAAATACAACACCGAGATCCAGCTATACGCACCGAACGTCTATGATGCCGTGATGGTCATGGCCGACTCGATGAAGCGCGCCAACTCCGTAGAGCCGGCGAAGTACCTGCCGGAAGTGGGCAAGACCAGCTACGAAGGGGTCACCGCCAAGATCGAGTTCGACGAAAAGGGCGACTTGAAGGGTGGTGCAATTTCCCTCTATCAGTACAAGGCTGGCCAGCTTTCCTATGTCGAAACCCTTGGTGGCGGCGTTGTCGAGGCCGTGAAGGAAGCGGCTCAGGCTACGGGCGAGGCGGCCAAGGCCGTCGCTGGTGCTGCCGTCGACGCGGCCAAGGAAGGCACCAAGGCTGCGGCCGAAGCGGTAAAGAGCACCGCCGACGCAACCAAGGCAGCAGTAGAAAAGAAGTAAAGCACGGGCGGGGTTACAATCGCGGCCCACCACGAGGAAACGGCGCCCATGGCGCCGTTTCCCTATCTACCCGCCTAATCGAGCCGTATGGACATCTTTCTCCAGCAGGTTATCAACGGCCTTGTGCAGGGCGCCATCTACGCCATGGTCGCGCTCGGCTACACCATGGTCTACGGCATCATGGGGTTGATCAACTTCGCCCACGGTGAAGTCGTCATGATCGGCACCCTGGTGACCATTACCGTCGTTACCTTCCTCCTCAAGGCCGGGTTTCCGGTCTGGCTGGCGGGCGGCATGGGTATCGTTGCTGCCGCGAGTGTCTGCATGGTGCTCGGCTGGAGCCTTGAGCGCGTCGCCTACCGCCCCCTGCGCGGTGCGCCGCGCCTGACCCCCCTGATCACCGCCATCGGCATGTCGATCGTGCTGCAGAACCTGGCGATGATGATCTGGGGACGCAACTACATGACTTTCCCGTCGCTGATCGAGAAAACGCAATTCGAAATCGGCGGCGCAGCCTTTACCAACGTCCAGGTCCTGATTGTCCTGGTCGCGGGCCTCTCGATGGGCGGCTTGCTCCTCCTTGTCTATCGCACCAAGCTCGGCATGGCCATGCGCGCCACCGCCCAGAATCCGGGGGTGGCCGGGCTGATGGGGGTGAATGCCAATCGTGTGATCTCTTCCGCTTTTGTCATCGGGTCGGTGCTCGGTGCGCTGGCCGGGGTAATGGTCGGCGTCTATTACGAAATTGCCCATTACCAGATGGGTTTCATGCTCGGCCTCAAAGCCTTTACTGCGGCGGTGCTTGGCGGCATCGGCAATCTGGCCGGAGCCATGGCTGGCGGCATCTTGCTCGGCCTCATCGAGGCCCTGGGTGCTGGCTACATCGGCGACCTGACCGGCGGTTTCCTCGGCAGCCATTACCAGGACATCTTTGCCTTTGTCGTCCTCATTTTTGTCCTGATGTTCCGCCCGTCCGGACTCTTCGGTGAAAAGACGGGAGACCGCGCATGAGGACCTGGTTCAACACCCTGACACCCCGCACCATTTTTGGTCTGACGCTCATCACCGTTGCCCTGCTGGCACTGCCATTTGTTGCCGCACTCGGCGGACAGGCTTGGGTGCGCATCGTCAATTTTGCGATTCTCTACGTATTTCTGGCGCTCGGCCTGAACATCGTCGTCGGTTTCGCCGGTTTGCTCGATCTTGGCTATATCGCTTTTTATGCCGTCGGCGCCTATCTCTGGGCCTTGCTGGCCAGTCCACATTTCGGCCTGCACCTGCCTTTCTGGGTGATCCTGCCGCTGGGCGCCATCGTTGCCTGCTTCTTCGGCATCCTCCTCGGTGCGCCAACGCTCAAATTGCGCGGCGACTATCTGGCCATCGTCACCCTCGGCTTTGGTGAAATCGTCCGCATCTTCATGAACAACCTGAACGCGCCGATCAACATTACCAATGGCCCGCAGGGAATCACGCTGATCGACCCGGTGGCCATAGGAAATTTCAAATTCAGCACGGGATCGACCGTCTTCGGCATCGACATCAGCGGCCCCCAGAAGTACTACTACCTGCTGCTGGTACTGGTGCTGGCAGTAATCGCTATCAACGTTCGCCTGCAGCATTCACGTATCGGTCGGGCATGGCAGGCGATCCGTGAGGATGAAATCGCCGCCAAGGCCATCGGCATCAATACGCGCAACATGAAACTGCTGGCCTTTGCCATGGGCGCCTCGTTCGGCGGCGTGGCGGGCGGCATCTTCGCGGCCATGCAGGGTTTCGTATCGCCGGAGAGTTTCTCGCTGATCGAGTCGGTCATGATTCTGGCCATGGTGGTGTTGGGTGGCATGGGGCACATCCCGGGCGTCATTCTCGGTGCCATTTTGCTCACGGTATTGCCGGAAGCACTGCGTTATGCCGTGGTACCGGTGCAGAAAGCCTTGTTCGGTGCAGTCCTTGCCGACCCCGAGAGCCTGCGCATGCTGATCTTCGGTCTGGCACTGGTGCTGGTCATGCGTTTCAAGCCGGCCGGCCTGTGGCCCTCGCCCGATCGGCGTCGGGAACTCGCGGAGAAGGCAAGATGAGCGCAAAGGGCGAAGTGCTGCTTCAAGCGCAGGCGGTTGCCAAGCACTTTGGCGGTGTCAAGGCGCTGCGTGACGTCTCGCTGACGATTCGTCGTGGCGAGGTCTATGGGCTGATCGGTCCGAACGGCGCAGGAAAAACGACATTCTTCAACTGCATGACCGGTCTGTATGTTCCCGATGGCGGCAGCTTCATCTTCGATGGCGCACCGTTGAAAGCCGATGCTCCCGATCAGGTGGCAGACCGTGGCATTGCCCGTACCTTCCAGAACATCCGTCTGTTCGGCAACATGACGGCGCTGGATAACGTCATGGTCGGACGCCATGTGCGCACCCAGGCCGGTATTTTTGGCGCCATCTTCCGTGGGCGTGCCGCCCGCGCCGAGGAGGCCGCCATCCGCCGGCGTGCCGAAGAATTGCTGCATTACGTTGGCGTCGAGGACCGTGCCGACGACTTGGCCAAGAACCTTTCCTACGGTGACCAGCGTCGTCTCGAAATCGCCCGCGCGCTAGCGACCGAGCCAAAATTGCTATGCCTCGACGAGCCAGCTGCCGGGATGAACGGAACCGAAACAGAGGCATTACGCCTGCTGATCGACGGCATCCGCGCCGATGGCGTCACCATCCTGCTCATCGAGCATGACGTCAAGCTGGTCATGGGGCTTTGCGATCGCGTCGCCGTGCTCGACTATGGCGCGCTGCTGATCGAGGACGTGCCGTCCATTGTCCAGCACGACCCGCGTGTGATCGAAGCCTATATCGGAGTTGCTGCCTGATGGTCGCCGAACCCTTGCTGATCGTCGAAGGCTTGCGTGTTGCCTATGGCGGTATCCAGGCCGTGCGCGGCATCACCTTCCACATCAATCCCGGTGAGATGGTGGCCCTCATTGGCGCCAACGGTGCCGGCAAGACCAGCACCCTGAAGGCGCTTTCGCGCATGCTCGACCCCGTTGGTGGCAGCATCCGCTATCAAGGGCAGGAAATCGTCAAGCTGCCGCCGCACCGTCTGGTGCGCGAAGGCATCGCGCTGGTTCCGGAGGGGCGTGGCGTTTTCCCGCGCCTGACGATTGCCGAAAACCTGGCGATGGGCGCCTTCACTCGTGATGACAAAGCTGACATCGCCGCCGATCTTGAGCACGTCTACGGCCTGTTTCCACGCCTCAAGGAACGCGAGAAGCAGCTTGCTGGCACCCTTTCCGGCGGCGAACAGCAGATGCTGGCTATCGGCCGGGCGCTGATGAGCCGACCGAAACTCCTGCTGCTCGACGAACCCTCGATGGGGTTGGCACCGATCATGGTGCAGAAAATCTTTGAGGTCATCCGCATGGTGGCGGCTGAAGGCATGACCATCCTGCTTATCGAGCAGAATGCCCGGCTGGCACTGGAAAGCAGCCAGCGGGGTTATGTCATGGAAAGCGGCGAGATCACGCTGACCGACGAGGCTTCGTCGCTGCTGCACAACCCGAAAGTGCGGGAAGCCTATCTCGGTGAGTGAAAATGGCGCCCATGGGCGCCATCTTTCCGACGGGACTTCTCTCTACTCTTCCATCGCATCGGCGAACGCCAGTGCGCCAAGTTGCGCACGGTTCACCTGCTCCTCTGTCAAGCCCAACATGCCGGCTTGCGCAATCAGCGCCGCGCCGTCACTGCCCTCGCAGGCCAGCGCAAGCTCCAGGAACGGGGCATAGAGTCCGCCATTGCCAAGCAACGCGTCGATGATCGGTTCCGGCAGGTGCATCGATTCCAGCGCCTGCTCCATGCTGACGCCGAGCAGCAGGTGCAGCATCGAGAAGGCACCGGTGATGAACAGGTTGTCATACTCAGAACGGTCGACCAGACCGTGACCCAGTTGCTCCATCAGACGGGCGCGGGTCAGCGAAGTGTGCATCAGCGTTGGCGCCATCGGGTCCTTGCTGGCGGTGACCAGCAGGAGTGACAGCCATTTATTCAGCTTGTCGTAGCCGAGGATGGTGACCGCGTGCTTGAACGATTGCACCTCGCAGGAGAGGCCGAAACCTGCCGAGTTGATGTAGCGCAGCAGCTTGTACGAGAGCGCAACATCCTGCTTCAACGCCGCTTCGATCTCACCAACGTCGACGTTTTTCCGGACAAGGTTCAGCACGCGCACGATGTGCGCCTGGCTGGCGTTCAACTGCTTGGCCGGCGCACTCGCTGGCTGCTTGACGAACCAGCCGGCGGCGGCACTCATGCCGGCATCCATGCAGGCCTTGAATTCCTGCTGCCCGTCCACATTGAAGGCGACAGGAATGCCAAAGGACTGTGTTTTAGCCAGCAAGGCTTTCAACTGCGCCGGCGAAAAGCTGGTGGCATCGAAACCGATGAAGCGGAAAGTTGCACCGCTGCCGAATACCTGCGCCGCCTGGGCATCGAAGTCATAGCACAGCGACAGATTGGCCTCCTTCAGCGCAGCGACGAATTCGGCGGTGTGATCAGTGCAGAAGGGCGCGCCTGGAAGTTCGAAAGTGACATTGGCCGGCGCGATCCAGTCGAGCAGACCCATGTCTCCGGGAATGCCGTCGAAATTGACAAAAATGCTGCGATCGCTCTGTGGCCAGCATTCGGCCAGCGTGTTCAATTCATCAACAACCGCGGTTGAGTCCGCACCTTCGCTGGCATGCAGGCGCAGCCGGGTGGCGATGATCTTGCCCTGGCGATTGATCAGGGGCTGGCGGGTGATAACAAAACTCATCAAGAATCCCTTTGGGCTATGGCTTGTCGTTGGCGAAATCGAACGAGTCGGCAAAAAATTCTGCTTCCGGGAGCTTACACCCGTCGTGAAAATCGCGCTTTGCCGCTGCGATCATCGCTGGCGAGCCGCAGGCGTAAACCTGGTGTCCGGACAGATCGGGGAAGTCGGCCATGACCGCCTGATGCACGAGGCCGGTCCGTCCCTTCCAGGCATCGTCAGCCGCGGGCTCGGCAAGCACCGGCACGAAGTGGATGTTTGCGTGCGCCGTAGCCCAGCTTTCGGCCAGTCCCAATTGGTAAAGGTCTATACGGCTGCGCCCGCCCCAATAAACCGCAATCGGTCGTTCGCAGTTTTCGGCAATGGCATGCTCGACGATCGACTTGATCGGTGCAAAGCCGGTGCCGCCGGCAACCATGACCATCGGTTTTTGCGAATCCTCGCGCAGGAAAAAGGTGCCATGCGGACCGTTGAAACGCAGGATGTCCTTTTCCTTCATCTGCGCGAACACGTGCTCGGTGTACATGCCGCCAGGTACATGGCGGACGTGCAGCTCGAGGAGCGCATCGTCATGCGGCGCGTTGGCCAGCGAAAAACTGCGCCGCTTGCCGTCCTTGAGCAGGATGTCGATGTACTGCCCGGCCAGGAACTGCAGGCGCTCACTGGCCGGCAGCTTGAGCTTGAGAATCATGACGTCGGAGGCTGCCTTCTGCAGGTGCTGCACGCGGGCCGGCAGCGTCTTGATCGGAATATCACCAGCCTTGCGGACTTCGCGCGATTCAATGATCAGGTCCGAGCGTGCCTGGGCGCAGCAGAAAAGTGCAAAGCCTTCGCTCCGGTCGGCATCGGTCAGCGCATGCGCCATCGACTTGCCGTGATCGACCTCGCCGCTCAGAACCTTGCCCCGGCAGGCACCGCAGGCGCCGTCGCGGCAGCCGTAGGGCAGCGTCAGGCCCTGGCGCAGGGCGGCTTCCAGTATCGATTCGTCGGTTTCGGCGGCAAGCGTGTGCCCCGAAGGGTGGATGGTGACCGTGAAGCTCATGATTTCCCTTTTGTCCGATACCTGTGCTGCGGGCGACATTGATAGGTTGATACAATTCGCCGGTGCAAAAACCGCTGCAAAAACTGTTGATTGTCGGCTGTGGCGATGTCGCCTGGCGTGCCCTGCCGCTGCTGCTTCGCCGCTTTCGTGTCTTCGCCCTGTTGCGTGATGCGGAACAGATGCCGCGATGGCGGGCTGCTGGCGCACTGCCGCTCGTCGGCGACCTCGATGATCGCGCCAGCCTGGCACGGCTGGCGGGGCTGTCCGACTGCGTCCTGCACCTCGCCCCACCGCCAGACCGGGGCACTCGCGATACCCGTACCCACAAGCTGCTGGCGGCATTGAGCAGGGGAAAAAGTCTACCACAGCGCCTCATCTACATTAGTACCAGCGGCGTCTATGGCGACTGCCAGGGAGCGATGATTGACGAAACCCGCCCCCTGCACCCGGACACCGCACGTGCCGTCCGCCGCCTCGATGCCGAGCGACAGTTGCGGGCCTTCGGCTATCGCACCGGAGTTACGGTCGGCATCCTGCGCGCGCCGGGCATCTATGCCAGCGACCGCCTGCCGGTTGATCGATTGAAAAAAGGCACGCCGGCGCTGCAGCCCGCCGACGATGTGTTTACCAACCATATCCATGCCGATGATCTGGCGGCCGCCTGCTGTGCAGCACTGCAACTTGCACGCCCCAACCGCGCCTACAATGTCAGCGACGATTCGCAACTGCAGATGGGCGAATACTTCGACTGCGTGGCCGACACCTTCGGGCTGCCTCGGCCGCAGCGGCTGACGCGTGCCGAGGCCGAGCGTGTGCTGCCGCCGATGCAGTTGTCGTTCATGCGCGAATCACGCCGCCTGTCAAACCGGCGCGTCAAGGAAGAACTGCGGCTTCGGCTCGCCTACCCACGCGTAGAGGAAGGCATCGCCGCCGCCCTGAAGGAAAGGAAAACGAATTGCTCGTAATCAAGGCTTTGCACATTTCACTGGTCGTCGCCTGGTTCGCCGGCCTCTTCTATCTGCCGCGCATCTTCGTCAATCTGGCCATGGTGCCGGCCGACAGCGTGGCCGAGCGCGACCGACTGCTGTTGATGGCCGGCAAGCTCTATCGTTTCATGACTCCGCTCGGCGTGCTGGCTGTGGGTCTCGGCCTTTGGCTGTGGCTGGGTTTCGGCTTTACGGGTGGCTGGCTGCACGCCAAGACGACGCTGGTTGTTCTGCTCATCGCTTATCACCTTTACTGCGGACAGCTGCTCCGCGCCTTCATCGCTGGCACCTGCCAAAAGAACCATGTCTGGTTCCGCTGGTTCAATGAAATGCCGGTGCTGGTCATGTTTGCCGTCGTTTTCCTCGTCATTCTGAAGCCCTTCTAAATGCAAAATTTCTTCGCCTCCTGCCCGCGTGGCCTCGAACCACTCCTTGCCGAGGATCTGGCCGCCGTTGGCGGTCAGCACATCAAGACCGTTCCGGGTGGTGCCACCTTTGCCGGCGAGTGGTCGGTCTGCTACGCCGCCAACCTGCATTCGCGCGTTGCCGCGCGTATTCTCTGGCGCATCGCAGCCAAGGGTTACAAGAAGGAAGAAGACATCTACCAGCTGGCGCTGGCGGCCGACTGGCCGAAGTGGTTCCTGCCGACGCAGACGATGCGCGTCGACGTGACGGCGATCAAGTGTCCGCTGAAGAGTCTGGATTTCATCACGCTGCGCATCAAGGATGCCGTCTGCGACCGCTTCCGCCGCGAATGCGATATCCGCCCGAGCATCGATACGCGCGAACCCGATGTTCGCGTGCATGCCTTCCTCACCGCTGACGACTGCACGCTGTATGTGGACACCTCGGGCGAGCCGCTATGGCAGCGCGGCCTGCGCCAGAAAACGGTGGACGCCCCGCTCAAGGAAAACCTGGCCGCCGGCATCCTGCGCCTGACCGGCTGGCAACCCGGCACGCCGCTGTTCGACCCGATGTGCGGCAGCGGCACCTTCCTGCTTGAAGCCGCACAGATCGCTCACAACATCGCCCCCGGCAGCCGCCGCAGCTTCGCCTTCGAGCGTCTGCAAAATTTTGATGCCGAAGCCTGGCGCAACATGCGCGAATCGGCGCTGGCCGCAGAGAAAACGGTGGCCTGGGCGCAGCTCTACGGCAGCGACATCTCCGCGCAAGCGGTACGCGCCGCTACCGCCAACCTCGACCGTGCCGGTCTGCTCGACGCGGTGGAACTGGTCAGTGGCGACATACTGGAAATCGAAGCGCCGAAAGACAGCGGCGTCCTCGTCTGCAATCCGCCCTACGGCGTGCGTCTGGAAGAACAGGAATCGCTGGCCGCGCTTTATCCGCCACTCGGCACCGCCCTCAAGCGCCACTTCGCCGGCTGGAACTGCTACTTCTTCACCGCCGACCTGCGCATGCCGAAACTGATGCGCCTGACTCCGAGCAAGAAAACGCCGCTCTACAACGGCGCCCTGGAGTGCCGGCTCTTTGAGATCAGGATGGTCGCTGGCAGCAACCGGCCGGCCAAAAGTTCGTCCGATTGAAACCAGTCTCTCCCATTCCGCTGCGGGCGTGCAGCATATGACTTTAGTAGTAGCGTAAAATGCTTCGGAGCAGCGTATCCAGGATTTCGCCGAGGCCCAATTGAAAGTCAATCTACCCGTCACCCAAGTTGAAGTACCTTTCCCCAAGGGGCGCTACATTGTTTCGCGCACCGACCTCAAGGGAAGCATCACCTACGCCAACGACACTTTCATTGAAATCAGCGGCTTTACCCGCGAAGAAGTGCTCGGCAAAAACCACAATCTGGTACGTCACCCGGACATGCTTCCCGGTGCATTTTCCTGGCTGTGGGGCACGATCAAGGAGGGGCGGCCCTGGCGCGGCATCGTCAAGAACCGTTGCAAGAACGGCGACTACTACTGGGTAGACGCGCTGGTAGTACCGGTACTCAAGAACAACGTAACGATTGGCTACATGTCGGTACGCACCGAGCCGACACGACAACAAATTGCCGATGCGGAAACACTGTACCGACAACTGAAGGATGGCAAGGCGAGCATACCGAAGCCTTCCGCCTGGATGCGGATTTCCCTGAAAGCGAAGCTCAATGGCTTCGTGCTGTGGCTGATCGCCGCACAGATCATTGGCGCCGGAGCGAACCTGCTGGGGCCGTCGCTCGGCCTCTCCGCTGGGTTCATTGAAACCACGCTTCAGCTACTCGGGCTTTCGGGGTGCTTGCAGGCGTGTGGTTACTGGTCATCCAGAGCAAGATGATGGATGTCATCCAGCGCATCGTCGGTCGCCTTGACCATATTGCTCAGGGCGACCTTACCGACGAGATCCCCTGCATCGCGTCGACGAGATCGGCAAGCTCAACGATTCTCTGGTGACCATGCAAACGCACCTCAAGGCCATGATGGCCGAGATTGCCGAAGCCGCTGAACAGGTGGGCAGCAGTGCCGATGTTCTGAGCGGAGAGATGGAGCAGACGCGCAAGGTGACCGAAATCCAATCCAGTGCTGCCAGCAGCATTGCCGCAGCCGTCGAGCAACTGGTGGTCTCGGTCAACGAGATCGCCGGTAGCGCACAGCAGGCATCTCAGGCGGTGGAGGCATCACACGGGCTACTCAACGAAGCCTCGTTGCGTATGGGCGAGAGCCAGGAGGCTTCGCAGAACGTCGTGTCCACTGTCAATGGTGCCGGGCAGACCATGGCCGAGCTCTTTCAGTCAATTTTCGCCATCGATCGCGTCAGTCAGGTCATCCGCGGCATCGCCGAGCAGACGAATTTGCTGGCACTGAACGCTGCCATCGAAGCGGCCCGCGCCGGCGAATCCGGCCGCGGCTTCGCCGTAGTGGCGGATGAAGTCAGAAAGCTGGCCGAAAACGCCAGCAAGCAAACCTCCGAAATCACCAGTAGCATTCAGGAAATCCAGCGCATTACGCAGATTGCCGTATCAACAATGGAATCAGCAGGAACCCATGTTGCCGGCGCCAATTCAGCGGTAGATGCCGCCCGCATCGGGCTTGACGCTGTCTCTTCCCACGGCGAAGAGGTAGCCTCCATTTCCCGCCATATCGCCGATGGAACCCAGCAGCAATCGGCTGCCGGCAATGAGATCGCCAGCCAGGTCGAAGGCATCGTCGCCGGTATCGACCAGACCTCCATCTCGATTGGCGAGGTCACTGAAAAGACCGCCGAGATGAAGCAGACCTCATCCCGCCTGCGCGAGCTGATCGCCTATTTCCGATTTATCCGGTAACCCGCGGTGGAATAAAAACATCTCGTTCTCCAGCCCTCAGGGCGAAGCTAGAACGAGGCAGCAAGCGCTATGGCGACGAAGATGGCCGAAGAGAATCCCTGTGGGACAGTAGCTGCGCTACGGCGAGGAGTCGCAGCGCGCAGCCAACGAAGTGCTGGCGAGCAGCCCTCTAAACGATGTCGAGGTGGCCGATGCCGGTGGTGAGATCCCGATCTTTCGACTCCTTGCCATACAGTTTGATCTGCAGCCGCAGGTCATTCACCGAATCCGCATTGCGCAACGCATCTTCGTAAGTGATCTTCCCCGCTTCATAAAGTTCGAACAGCGCCTGGTCGAAAGTCTGCATGCCCAGCTCGCGAGATTTCTTCATGATCTCCTTGATCTCGTGGACTTCGCCCTTGAAGATCAGGTCGGAAATAAGCGGCGAGTTGAGCATGATCTCAACGGCAGCAGCACGGCCTTTGCCATCCTTTTTCGGGATCAGTCGCTGCGAAACCATCGCGCGCAGATTCAGTGAGAGATCCATCAGCAGCTGCGGGCGGCGCTCTTCCGGGAAGAAGTTGATGATGCGGTCGATGGCCTGGTTGGCGCTGTTGGCGTGCAGCGTGGCCAGACAGAGGTGGCCTGTTTCGGCGAAGGCGACGGCGTAATCCATCGTTTGGCGGTCACGGATTTCGCCCATCAGGATAACGTCCGGCGCTTGACGCAGCGTGTTCTTCAGCGCCGCCTCCCAGTTGTCGGTATCAATGCCGACCTCGCGCTGGGTGACGATGCAGTTCTTGTGATCGTGGACGTATTCGATCGGGTCCTCAATGGTGATGATATGGCCGTAGCTGTTGGCGTTGCGGTAATCAACCATGGCTGCCAGCGAGGTCGTCTTGCCGGTACCGGTGCCGCCGACGAAGATGATCAGCCCGCGCTTGGTCATGCCGATATCCTTGAGTACCGGCGGCATGCCGAGCTCGTCCAGATTCGGGATGGTCATGTTGATGGTGCGGCAGACAACAGCAACCTTGCCCTGCTGAACCAACGCGTTGACGCGGAAGCGCCCGATATTCGATGGCGAAATGGCGAAGTTGCATTCCTTCGAGGATTCGAAGTCAGCTGCCTGGCGGTCGTTCATGATCGCCCGCGCCAAGTCGGACGTGTGCTGCGCTGACAAGGTCTGGTTCGAGACCGGCGTGATCTTGCCGTCGATCTTGATGGCCGGCGGAAAATTCGCGGTGATGAACAGGTCGGAGCCTTTTTTCTGCACCATCAGGCGCAGCAAGTCGTGCATGAATTTTAGTGCCTGATCGCGTTCCATATGCCTCTCCTTCTTCTCCCGGTCAGCCCGGGAAAGAGTCCTTGTTAGCAGCCTTGGTGCGCGCTTCGTTGCCGGAAACGATGTTGCGGCGAACCATCTCGAGCAGGCATTGGTCGAGCGTCTGCATGCCGAACTGCTGGCCAGTTTGGATAGCGGAATACATCTGCGCCACCTTGGCTTCACGGATCAGGTTGCGAATGGCCGGAGTGGCAATCATGATTTCGTGTGCCGCAACGCGGCCGCTACCGTCCTTGGTTTTCAGAAGCGTCTGCGAAATCACCGCACGCAGCGATTCGGAAAGCATCGCCCGCACCATTTCCTTTTCAGCAGCGGGGAACACGTCGATCACGCGGTCGATGGTCTTGGCAGCCGACGAGGTGTGCAGCGTGCCGAACACCAGGTGGCCGGTTTCGGCCGCCGTCAGCGCCAGGCGAATGGTTTCCAGGTCACGCAGTTCACCGACCAGGATCACGTCCGGGTCTTCGCGCAGCGCGGAGCGCAATGCGTTGTTGAACGACAGCGTATGTGGTCCGACTTCGCGCTGGTTGATCAGGCACTTCTTCGATTCGTGCACAAATTCGATCGGGTCCTCGACGGTGAGGATGTGGCCGTAGTCGCTTTCGTTAACGTGGTTCACCATCGCCGCCAGCGTCGTCGATTTGCCGGAACCGGTCGGGCCGGTCACCAGCACGACGCCGCGCGGGTATTCGGAAATATCCTTGAAGATCTTCGGGCAGTTCAGCTCTTCAAGTGTCAGCACCTTCGACGGAATCGTCCGGAAAACGGCGCCCGCGCCACGTTGCTGGTTGAAGGCGTTGACCCGGAAACGCGCCAGATTCGGGATTTCAAAGGAGAAGTCACACTCCAGCGTCTCCTCGTAGATCTTGCGCTGCCCGTCGTTCATGATGTCATACACCATGGCGTGGACATCCTTGTGCTCCATGGCCGGCAGGTTGATGCGGCGCACGTCGCCATGGACACGGATCATCGGCGGCAAGCCGGCGGACAGGTGCAAGTCGGAAGCCTTGTTCTTGACGCCGAAAGCCAGCAGTTCGGTGATATCCATCAGGTTTGTCCTCGGGCGAGTGGCGGGGCGCTGCTGTTATACTTCAAGCCCAGTCGATTCCTGCTTCCGGGTCTTGTTCAGCGACCGATTATGACGCCAATTTCCGCCAACCTGCAAGCCGTTCTCGCCCGTATCGACGCGGCTGCGCGCCGCTTCGGGCGCGATCCGGCGAGTATTTCACTGCTGGCGGTAAGCAAGACCTGGCCGGCAGACGCTGTACGCGAAGCTGCAGCCGCCGGACAGCGGGCCTTTGGCGAAAACTATGTGCAGGAGACCGTCGAGAAAATTGACGCGCTCGGACCGCTGGCGCTGGAGTGGCATTTTATCGGCCCGCTGCAGAGCAACAAGACGCGGCCAGTCGCCGAACATGTCGATTGGGTGCATTCGGTCGAACGCCTGAAGATCGCCGAACGTCTGTCGCAGCAACGGCCGGCGCATCTACCCCCGCTCAACGTCTGCCTGCAGGTCAATGTCAGCGGCGAAGTCAGCAAAAGCGGCTGCACCCCCGAAGAAGCGCCGGCCCTGGCGCGACAGATCGCCGCCCTGCCCAATCTCCGATTGCGCGGGCTGATGGGCATCCCGGAGCCGCTGGACGACTTTGAAGCCCAGCGCCAGCCGTTCCGCCAGTTGCGGGAAATCTACGAGCGGTTAAGAAATGAAGGGCTAGTGCTGGATACCTTGTCGATGGGCATGTCCCACGATATTGAAGCGGCAATTGCCGAAGGTGCGACGATGGTCCGTGTCGGAACCGCCATTTTTGGAGACAGAAAAAAGACATGAAAATTACATTCCTCGGTGGTGGCAACATGGCCAACGCCCTCATTGGTGGCCTGCTCGGCAAGGGCTTTGCGGCTGCCGACATTGCCGTCATCGAACTCGGCGCCGAGGCGCGCGAGCGCCTGACCGCGACCTACGGCGTACGCACCCACGCCTCTCCCGACGCGACAGCGATGGCCTGCGATGTTGTCGTGCTGGCGGTCAAACCGCAGCAGATGAAAGCCGCCGCCGCGCCGATGCTGCCGCATCTCGGAAAACAGTTGATCGTCAGCATTGCTGCCGGCCTGCGCATGGAAGACCTGTCGCGCTGGCTCGGCGGGCACCGTCAACTGGTACGCACCATGCCGAACACCCCCGCCCTGATCGGCGCCGGCGTCACCGGGTTGTGCGCCCTGCCGGAAGTCGACGCCGCCGGTCGCCAGCGCGCCGCGCAGGTGCTGCAAGCCGTTGGCAGCACCGTGTGGATCGACGATGAAACCCGGATGGATGCCGTTACCGCAGTCTCCGGCAGTGGCCCGGCCTACGTTTTTCTCTTTATCGAAGCCTTGCAGAAAGCCGGCGAATCGCTCGGCTTTACGCCCGAGCAGGCTCGCCAGCTGGCGATTGAAACCACGCTGGGGGCCGCACAACTGGCGGCTCAATCGCCCGAGCCGGCCAGCGTGCTGCGCGAGCGCGTCACCTCCAAGGGCGGCACCACCGAGGCAGCACTGAAGAAGATGAATGAATGTGGTGTTCTGGATGGCATCGTTGCCGGCGTCTGTGCTGCCGATGCGCGTGGCCGAGAACTCGGCGAACAACTCGGTCTCGATTGAAAGGAAACCCGATGAATGCCCTGTTTTACCTGATTGAAGCTGCCATCAATTTTTTTACGCTGCTGCTGCTCGCGCGCTTTTTCCTGCAGCTCAACCGTGTGCCGTTCAACAACCAGGCCGGCCAGTTCGTCTCGCGCTTGACTGACTGGCTGGTGAAGCCCATGCGGCGTTTCGTTCCCGGCCTGTTCGGCCTGGACCTCGCCACCCTGCTGCCGGCCTGGTGGCTGCAGTGCCTCTTGCTGCTCTTCATCATTTCCCTGACAAACCTGACGCCGGCGGGAGTTGAAGCTGCACAGATGGCCTTTTTCGTTCTCTGGCGCGGGGCGTTGGCGACGCTGCGTCTGGCGATCTGGTTCTTCATCGGCGCCCTTTTCCTGCAGGCGATCCTTTCGTGGGTGAATCCTCACTCGCCACTCAGCCGCCCGCTGGCGCAACTGACGCAACCGATCCTGCGCCCGCTGCAGCGTTTTGTGCCGACCGTGGCCAATATCGATCTCTCGCCGCTGCTGGCCATCGTCATCCTGCAAGCGCTGCTGCTACTCCTGTGATGCCGGTGTGGCTGCACAGCGATGGCGATGGCAGTGTCCTGACCCTGCATGTGCAGCCGGGGGCCAAGCGTACGGAGATCGTCGGTGAGCATGGTGATGCGCTGAAACTTCGGCTGGCCGCGCCGCCGATAGATGGCCGGGCCAATGAGTCGCTGGTCGCCTTTGTTGCACAAACCCTGGGCATTCCGCGTCATTCGGTTACCTTGCTCAGCGGGCAAAGCTCCCGGCGCAAACGTTTGTGCGTGGCACTTGGGGCATCGGAAGTGCAGCACCGGCTTTTGCCGACCTGACTGGCGCGAACAACAGTCGCCATGCGCATCACCCTCGTTCATCCCGCCGGCTTCAACTTCGTTCCCGGTCAGCCCGACTTCTCGGTGCTGGCCAACCGCATGCCACCGATCGGCATTCTGCAGCTCGCATCCTGGCTGGAGCAGCACGGCCACCCGACGGCGGTGCATGACTGTCTTGGCCCCTACGCGCCGCCGACGATCGCCGAGAACGCCGAACTTGTGCTGGCCACCAATCCCGAACTGGTCGGCTTCTCGGCGACCACCTCAGGTTTCATGGACGCACTGGAGATCGCCGCCCTGATCAAGGCACGCCGGCCAGACACCAAGATCGTCTTTGGCAACGTGCATGTTTCGTCGCTCGGCGCGCCGGTGCTGGCGGAGTACCCGGAGATCGACTACCTGTGCATCGGCGAGGGCGAGGGATTGCTGCTTGATCTGGCCGAGGGCCAGCCGCTCGCGGAAATCGGCAACCTCGTCTGGCGCGACACAGACAATGGCGGCAGGGTCGTCACCAACCCGCGCCGTAACCGCATCCTCGAACTCGACGAACTGCCCTTCCCGGCCTACGAAAAGCTCGCCGGTTTTCCGCATGCCTACCACCTGCCGCTGTTCGCCTACGCGCAGCGCCATGGGGCAACGATGATCACCTCGCGCGGCTGTCCCTACACCTGCTCGTTCTGCGACCGCACGGTGTTTGAGCGGCTCTACAAGGTGAACTCGGCGCAGTATGTGTATGACCACATGAAGCACCTGCGCGACAACT
This sequence comes from Candidatus Proximibacter danicus, assembly GCA_016710885.1. Lineage (GTDB taxonomy): Bacteria > Pseudomonadota > Gammaproteobacteria > Burkholderiales > Rhodocyclaceae > Proximibacter > Proximibacter danicus. The sequence goes on along the minus strand of JADJUC010000006.1, from coordinate 51,853 downwards.
TCGGCGTCTATCACATCAATTTCTACGACGACCTGTTCACCGCGCAGAAGAAGCGCGTTTTCGAGCTGTGCGCGCTGCTCATCGAGAAGCCGCTGGGCATGCAGTTCAACTGCGCCATCCGCACCGGCCACACTTCGGACGAGATGCTGGCCAAGCTCAAGCAGGCTGGCGCGCTGATGGTGTCGATGGGCATCGAGTCCGCCGACCCGGAGATGATGGCACGGCACAAGGCCGGCGTGACGCTGGAGGCAGTGAAGAAAACCGTTGAGCAGATCCACGCCGCCGGCCTGCGCGCCAAGGGCCTGTTCATCTTCGGCATGCCCGGCGAAACGCCGGAGACAATCAGGAAGACCAGCGACTTCATCCTTTCGCTCGACCTCGACGAGATGAACATGACCAAGTTCAGCCCGCTGCACGGTGCGCCGATCTGGGATGAATGCGTTTCCGGCCGGACCGGCGAATTCGTCGAGGACTGGCGGCTGATGAACTGCCTCAACTTTGTCTACAAGCCCGAGGACTTCGAATCGCGTGAGCAGATGGACGCGCTCTACAACTGGCACGTACGTCGCTTCTACGACAGCAAAGGCTATCGTCACCGTTTCGCCAAACGCCTGTGGCAGCATCGCTGGAGTCTCTGGCACATCCTCAAGCACTTGCCTGAAACCATTGCTGCGGCGCGCTATTTCAGTGCCAACAAGGCGCAGCTGGAGCAGGCCAAGCGCGAGTTTGTGCGGCACCCCCGACAACCTGTCGGCATGCGGCCAGTGCTAAGCCCGGAACTGCAGGCCGACGCCATCGCTGCCATGTCACCGATCAAGGTCTCGCGGCGACCCAGAACGCAGGCAACGTCTGGAGGTTGCGGGGCCGCGGCGATGGGGGAAGACAACCCGCAGGCGTTATAATTGCGCCGGTTTTCCTGCGGCGATTTCTGCAGCAAAAACAAATGGAAACGCTGTCGGGCCGGGCTTGACCGGCACTCCGGGGAGGGAGTTGGATTATGCACTCAGCACATTTGGCACAACGCACGCATGCCACGAATTTGGCGGCAAGTGAAGCAAAGGCAAACGATTGCGACGTGCTCGTTATCGGCGGCGGCCCCGCCGGCTGCACGGTTGCGCCACTGCTCGCCGAAAAAGGCTACAAGGTCGTGGTTCTCGAAAAGGCCCGCCACCCCCGTTTCCACATCGGCGAATCGCTGTTGCCTGCCAACCTGCCCTTGTTCGAACGCCTCGGAATTGCCGAGGAAGTGAAAGCCATCGGCATGGAAAAATGGTCGGCGGAGTTCGTTTCGCCGTGGCACGAGCACACCCAGGTTTTCCACTTCGCCGATGCATGGGACAAGTCGATGCCGCACGCCTACCAGGTGCTGCGTTCGCAGTTCGACGAAATCCTCATTCGCAACTGCGAGAAGAAAGGCGTCGAAGTGCACGAAGGCTGCAAGGCCGGCGCCGTCGATTTCCTGCCCGACAACAGCGCTGTCGTGCGCGGGCGCCACGACGATGGCCGCGAAACCACCTGGCGTGCCCGCTTTGTCGTCGACGCTTCGGGTCGCGACACTTTCCTCGCCAACCGCTTCCAGATCAAGCACCGCAACCCCAGGCACAACAGTTCGGCGGTCTATGGCCACTTCAAGGATGCCAGGCGCCACGAAGGCAGGGCCGAAGGCAACATCACCATCTTCTGGTTCGACCATGGCTGGTTCTGGTTCATCCCGATGATGGACGGCGTCACCAGCATCGGCATGGTTACCTGGCCGCACTTCATGAAGACCAAGGGCGAGCGCAGCCTGCAGCAGTTCCTCCTGGACGGCATTGCCCTGTGCCCGGCGCTGACCGAGCGGCTCAGGGCGGCAACGCTGGTCAGCGAGGTCGAGGCCACCGGCAACTTCTCCTATGTCTCCGAGCGTAACCATGGCACGAATTACGTGCTGCTCGGCGATGCCTACGCCTTCATCGACCCGGTGTTTTCTTCCGGCGTGCTGCTGGCGATGAACAGTGGCTTCATGGCTGCCGAGGCGATCGATACCTGTCTGGCCAGGCCGGCCATGGCCGCCGCCGCGCTGCGCGACTTTGACCGCAAGATGAAGCACGGGCCAAAGGAATTCTCGTGGTTCATCTACCGCGTGACCAACCCGATCATGCGCGACTTCTTCATGTATCCGAAGAACATCTTCCGCGTCAAGGAAGCCCTGCTCTCGGTGCTCGCCGGCGACATCTTCGGCAAGACGCCGATCTGGCGCGCGGTCTCCATGTTCAAGGTGATCTACTACATCGCCTGCGCCTGCAGCCCGCGCATCGCCTGGATGGCCAGGAAAAAGCGGCAGATCAACATTCGGCCGGAAGATCAGAGCGGCATCGTCGACGGCGGCATGGGGGCGCGTGCATGAGCGGTGTTGCCTCGCTTTCGCGGACCTTGTTGACGCCGATGGCGCTGCTCGGGCGACAGTCCGACCCGCAGGCGCTCGGTGCCACCTGCATCGGCGAAGCCTGCGCGAGTTGCGGTGCAGCGTGCATGGATCAGTTGCCGGTGCAGCGCATCGCGGCACCGCTGCTGGGCAGCGGCGAAAATGACCTTGGCGAACTCTGGCGGAGCGTCGGTGAATGTCGCGCTGGTGCGCAGGAGGGCATCCGTTACCGCGCCGACGCGCAGGTGCTCTATGGCGTGCTGGAGGTCGACGAAGCCGATTTCAGCACGAATACCAGTGCCGCAGCCTCACCATTGCAACGTGCGACCGAGGAAGCCTACCGCCGCATTTTTCGCCTGCTCGATGCCGAGGGCTACCCACAGCTCTGGCGTGTCTGGAACTACCTTGCCGACATCAACGGCGAAACGCCGGAATATGGCGGGCTGGAACGCTACCGGCAATTCAATGCCGGCCGTCAGGATGCCTTCCTGGCCAGCCAGCGGCTGACCAGCGGCGGCGTGCCGGCAGCCTGTGCGCTGGGCGTGCGCAGTGGCCCGCTGACCATCGCCTTCATGGCCGGTCGGCTGCCGGCATGCTCGCTGGAAAATCCCCGCCAGGTCAGTGCCTGGGACTACCCTAGCGACTATGGCCCGCGGGCACCGACCTTCTCGCGTGGCGCGCTGGTCAGTCTTCCCGGCCAGCAACTGCTGTTCGTTTCCGGCACGGCCAGCATCGTCGGACACCTCACCGTGCATGTCGGCGATGCCGCGGCGCAGACGCGGGAGGCCATGGCCAATGTCGCCGCGGTTGTCGACCAGGCCAATCGCTGCGAGTTTCACCCCACCCCGCACCCCGCCCCGCAACCGCGTACTCAGCCCTATATGCTGGCAGCACTCGACTACCGCGTATATGTCCGCCATGCCGCCGATTTCGACGCCGTTCGTACGGAACTGGAGCAAACGGTGAGCAACACTGTCGCAGTGGTCTGCGTGCAGGCCGACATCTGCCGTGCCAACCTGCTCGTCGAAATCGAGGCGACCGCCTCGCGCACGCTGGGCTGCACTGAATGAATGCCCCCGCCGTCCGTCGCAGCCCCGCCGCGCAGATCCTCTTTGCTGCCTACGAAGTCCTGTCCATGGGCCTCGGGCTCGGCACGCTGGCGGTGATCTGTCTGGCCTGGGTACCGGTAGCGCTGCCGCTCTACCTGCTGCTGCCGCATCGCTGGGGCCGCCGCATCGGCCGGCTGGCGATCATGGGCAGTTTCCGCTTCTACCTGTGGTTTCTCAGCGTCTTCTGCTACTGCTCGTTCGACCTCGAAGAACTCGACAGCCTGCGTCGCGATGCACCGCTCATCATCGTGGCCAACCACCCGTCGCTGCTCGATGCGGTGATCCTGCTCTCGCGCTTTCCCAACATGGTCTGCGTAATGAAGGCGGCGCTGGCCAACAACCTCCTTTTCGGTGCCGGCGCCCGTCTGGCGCGTTACATCTGCAACGACGTACCGCTGGAAGTCATCCTGAGGGCGCGCGAAGCGCTGGAAGACGGCGGCCAGCTGCTGCTTTTTCCGGAAGGAACGCGCACCACGCAGTTTCCGGTCAACCCCTGCAGTGGCAGCGCCGGCCTCATTTCCGGGCGCACTGGCGTACCTGTCCAAGCGCTACTCATCGAGTTCAGCTCACCCTACCTCGGCAAGGAATGGCCGCTCTTCCGCCGTCCCTCGTTGCCGCTGCGCGTTACTGTCCGCGTTGGCCGCCGCTTCGCACCACCGAAGGACATCCCGGTCTTCACGCGCGAACTGGAGCAGTATTTCCGCGACGAGCTTTCCGCCCTCCCTGCCAGCCCAACGCGCACCGAGTGCACCAACGGCGCGCCGGCCGTCGACACCCTTGCTTGATCGACCACTCCTGATCGTGCCCGCCCCCTCAACCAGTCACCTGGTGCTGATCCCCAGCTACAACCCCGGGCCCAAGGTCTACGACACCGTGTGTGCCGCGCGGGGGCAGTGGTCGCCGGTGTGGGTCGTCGTCGATGGCAGTACCGATGGCAGTGCCGAAAAGCTGCAGGCCATGGCTGCCGAGGATGCTGGCCTGAAGGTGATCGTTCTGCCCGAGAACCGTGGCAAGGGCGCCGCCGTGTTCGAAGGCGCCAGCGCCGCTGCGCGTGCCGGTTTCACCCACGTGCTGACCATGGATTCCGACGGCCAGCATCCGGCTGGCCTGATCCCCGCCTTCATGGCCGCCTCGCAGGCCGCAACGCAATGCATGGTCCTCGGCAAGCCGGTGTTCGCCGCCGACGCGCCGCGCCTGCGCGTGAATGGGCGCAAGGTATCCAACGGCTGGGCCAACCTCGAAACTTTGTGGATGGGCATCGGCGATTCGCTCTACGGCTTTCGCGTCTACCCGATCGCGCCGCTGTGCCGCGTGATGCAGGGGCAGAAATGGATGCGCCGCTTCGATTTCGACCCCGAGGCCGTCGTCCGCCTGTGCTGGCTGGGCGTGCAGCCGATCAACCTTGACGCCCCGGTGCGCTACTTCCGCGCCGACGAAGGCGGTGTCTCGCACTTCAACTACCTGCGCGACAACACCCTGCTGACCTGGATGCACACCCGCCTGTTCCTCGGCTTCCTGCTGCGCCTGCCGCTGCTGCTGTGGCGCCGCCTTACCGCCACCGGCTCCCGCGCCGTTCGTCCTGAGTAGCCTGCAGCGCAGGCGTATCGAAGGACCCGCACACCAAAATGAACACCACCGAACGCTTCCTGATCGCCATGGCGATCATCTTCTCCCTCCCCTGGCTGGTCTGGCGCCTTGCGCGCACCGACTACTACGCGCCGCTGGTCGTCGTGCAGATCATCGCCGGCATCCTGCTCGGCCCCGGCGTGCTTGGCCGGGCCTTTCCCGACTACTACCAGTTCGTATTCACGCCCGCTGTAGTGCAATCGCTGAACGGCATTGCCTGGTGGGCAGTAATGCTCTTCGTGATGATCGCCGGCATCGAACTCGACCTGAAGAAAGCCTGGCAGCATCGCCGCGAAAGCAGCATCACCGCCAGCCTGGCACTCGGCATGCCGCTGCTGTTCGGCTGCGCCGCCGCTGCCGTGCTGTTAGCGACTGACGGCTGGATAGGGTCGCAGGCACTGACCTGGCAGTTCGTGCTCGGCGTCGGCATGGCCTGCGCGGTAACCGCGCTGCCGATCCTCATCCTGCTCATGGAAAAACTCGAAGTGCTGCGCCAGCCGCTCGGCCAGCGCATCCTGCGCTACGCTAGCCTCGACGACATCGCCATCTGGGGCGTGCTGGCACTGATCCTGATGGACTGGCAACGCGTCGGCCGACAAGCCGCCTTCCTCATCGCCTTCGTACTCGTCGGCTACGCCTTCCGCAAGCTCATGCAGCGCCTGGCCGAGCGCGACCGCTGGTACGTTTCGCTGATCTGGCTCGCCGTCTGCGCCTTCGGTGCTGACTGGGCCGGCCTGCACTTCATGGTTGGCGCCTTCCTCGCCGGCGCCATCGTCGACTCGGAATGGTTCGACCAGAAACGCATGGACCAGCTGCGCCACCACGTGCTGCTGGTGATGATGCCGGTGTTCTTCCTCAGCACCGGCCTGCGCACCAACTGGGCGCTCGGTGGTGAAGCCGTGTTCGTTACCGCCGCCCTGCTGCTCGTTGCCTCCGTGGCCGGCAAGCTCCTCGGCGTCAGCCTCGCCGGCCGCGTGCTCGGCTGGCCACGCGGCGAAGCCGGCATCATCGGCTGGCTGTTGCAGACCAAGGCCTTGATCATGATCATCTTCGCCAACATCCTGCTGGACAAAGGCATCATCACCAGCGAAACCTTCACCGCGCTACTGCTGATGGCGGTGGCCAGTACCATGCTGACAGTGCCGATGGTGGCGCCGAAACTGGCGAAACTGCAGGGGTTGCTACACCGCTCGGACTAATCCCGCTGTCCGCCATTGGCGCGGTCGTGTGCTCAGTACAACTCCGCCAGCAAACGCTCCAGCGCGGCGAGGCGTTCGGGTGGCGTCAGCGCCAGCAGGCCTTGCTGTTGCAGGATGCCCAACAGTTTGCGCGGCGCGATCTCCTTGTTGCCGACGATCTCGACATGGCCGGCCTCAACCTCAACGTTGCTCACTTGCGGATAGCGGTCAACCACCGGGTGGTATTGCTCGGCAAGGCTGAAGATGTAATCGCTCTCCAGACATTTCCCTTCAGCACTTTCACGTCGACAGGTATCGCGCTCGTCGGTGACCACCTTGAGGTAGCGACGGACCGAGGGATGCAACGGCCCCGGGCGCTGAATGAAATCCGAGGCCGAGGTGATCTCGAACCAGTTGTCACCGGTGATCATCCAGCAGATGCTGGGGACTATGCCCAAGCTCAGCCAGTGCAGGCTTCTTGAACCGCAGGGGCCGGCGGCGTCGATGCCGGCGAGCGGGGCCGAGATGGTCACGAGCTGCATGCGGGCCTCGTTTCGCAGCCACTCGCGGCGATCCTTCTCCATTGCCTTGCGTGCCACCAGGCCGCCCATGCTGTGCCCAATGACCGTCACTTCATGACCGCGAACCTTGCTGGAGAGCGCTTCGACGGCAGTGATCAATTGCCCCGAACTGTCCACCAGGCTATCGCGATCGTCGTAGCTAAAACAGACCGCCTGCTGCCCGTGAAATGCATACAACTGCGCCAGCGAGCGAAAGCGACCCGCCGAGCCGTTACAACCATGCACCAGCACCGTCACCGGGCGATTCGTGTCGATGTGCAGCGTCGGGTCAGGCGAGTCGGTGCAGGGTCCCAGCCCCGGGATGGTCAGTGCAGCATTGGGTGGCGGCAAGCGGCCGGGTTCAATGGGCTGCGTTTCCGGCTCATACGGCGGCGCAATCGAACACCCGGTGAGTGCGGTCAGAAGGGAGATGAAAGCCAGGGTTGAGCGAGGATTCATGCTTGCGCACCTTGCATGGATTGCGGATTGGGTCATTCTCACAGAAAGCGGAGGCGGCGGGCGTCTGCCCGACCGAGCGACGACCGCCGTCAACTCATGCGGCTTCGGTTCCCGCTTTCCTTGGGCGCCCGCCCTTCTTCCCGTTTTCACGCGACGTGGACGCCTTCTTCTCCGAAGTCTTCGAACCAGCTTCCTTGGCAGCCAAACGGTGCATCCACTTCCGGTTGCCCAAGATGCCGGCCAGTGCGCCTTCGATGCGCAAGCTGGCATTGATGCGGGGCCAGTGCAGCGCGTAGCCGCCGCCGAGCAGTTCAATGTCGGCAATCGCCTTGGCATCGGCCTCTTCCAGCCCTTGCACATGGCGGGCGGGAAAGGCGAACAGGCAGCCGTTATCCAGCTCGACCACCACACGGCCATGCTTGTTGTCGTAACGTGCGGACAGCGCGTGGGGCTCGCGCTCTTCGTCTGGAGCAGCCCGACCGGCGGCCACCACGCGCGCAATTTCCTTCTCGATCCACTTAGTTTCAGCCATGAATTCTCTCCCATTCCCGTAGCAGCAACAGACGGTTTTCCGCAGCAAGCTGTAAAGCCTTGCGCAAATTAGCCTTCGACAGCGTGCAGCGCGGTTTTGCTGCAACGGTCAAGGTGTCCAGCGCGATCTTGCATGTCTCGCTGCCATGAAACACATGGACATGCGATGGATCGTGATCGTCGGAGAAGATCACAAAGACCAGTCCGAAGGCGCGGAAAATTTCGCTCATTAGTTGATGATAACCTATCAGTTAGGTTTGTTGGGCAGGGCCGTCGAAGGGTTAGTGCGCAGGTCAATCAAATAGGGGGCGCTTGCCTCCCCGCATTTTTTGCAGATGTTCTACAAGCTGCCGGACGTTAGATCGAATGGCCAGCTTAAACGCCTCATGCCGCCTAGCGCCCCAGATAGGGAAAATGATGTCGGTGCTATTCCGGTCGAAGCGATAGTTGTTTCCATAATCGTCGTGCCAGTTTCGGCGTCGACGATCTGGTATTCGACTGTTGTGGAGGCAGATTTGCTTAGTGACTCCTCAGGAAAAGACAATTCTGTGATCCTAATTCTGATGATGGCGTTGCCAGACGCCGCATCGCTAAACGCGTTAATGTCGCGCATTGCTTGCCGGACTTGTGCCTCAAATATTGCTGGCGCCTGCGTCTTGAGTGCGATCGCCCATGCTCGCTCGTCGATTACATCTGCCGCGCTCAGAGAGGGCTCTATGCGCGAGAGTTTTTTATCAATCGGTGTGCGCAACTTGATAGTGCTGAGTTGTGGGTATTCGACGCTGACGGGCGTAGCGGAACAGCCCGCGATGGAGACAATGGCGCTAATGGCATAGCAAATAATGGTGGTTCGTCGCATCGTAGGCGCTCCGTCTAATGATTTCAGTGCAATTGTAGTAAATGGCGCGCTACAAAAGCAGTGTTAGTTGTGTGTCTGGTGCGAGCGCGCTTTTTTAGGAAAAGGTCCCGCCGTACCCTGCCCGTCTGACCGGATCTAGGAGCCTGGTGTGCAGCGCCGCCGAAGCAAAATGCTTGAACCCTCGACGCTAGTTCTGTCATCCCACTGCAGCATTCCCCTGACGGTAATGCCGGTCACGCGCCTTGTCTCGCTCAGTTTGTAATAACCATGAGACAGATGGGAGGCATGGGCACAGCGAACAGTGCTGATCCCCCACTTGCTCCAAAAATCACTGACGCGAACCGCCAGACAGAGCGCGTCACGCTGACGGTAGCTGGGATAAACAATGGCTGAGATAGCAGGGAGCTTGTCAAAGATGCTCATTGCGACGGATGAAGAGACGTTGTATGCATCTTCTGGACCGCTCAGGCAGTCGAGCAAAAATGCATCAGTGATCAATAACGCTTTCGCCGCATCCGGTTCGCACCGGTTCAGTATGGATGACAACGCGGTAGAAATTCTGCCTGACAGAAATCCGTAGCCTGTTCGTTGAAGTTTCGTGAATTCGCCAATCGGAGCTAAGCGCACGCTGGTCGCCGGCAGAATTTCAAATTCTGAGAGCACCGCGATGTCGCTGCATGCCCTTACTTCCGAAAGCGCAGTTTCGACACGGTCGGCAAGGTAAAACACATGGACACCTTCCGGATTGGCTCGTCCCAAGGCTGCAGGGCTGTTTTTTCGCCAAATAAGTCCGTCAACGTTGGAAGGTAAATCCTCATTGGCACCGAGTAGTCTCGCGCGCCTGAAACCGCCATCAGGCCCCCATTCGAAATTTACGATCGGATGAAGATTGACCAGTCGATTGACCAAATGAAGCTTTTCAGTCATCGAACATGACGGAAAATTCGCTATCTCCGCCAAGAGCTCATCGAGCGGAAGAGGTGGGCAGACTTCGGTAAGCGTTGTCTTCATCGTGTCGCCCCCGCTAGACCTGCCAGTTACCAGCGAAAACCTCAGATCATCGCCCCGTTGACCGAAATCACCTGCCCTGAAATGTAGGCGGCTTTCTCCGAGGCAAGAAAAGCGACGAGGTCGGCGACTTCCTGTGGCGTGCCGGCGCGTTGCATCGGTACCAGTTTCTTGATGCTGTCGGCGTCGAAGCTGCTTTCGATCATGTCGGTGGCAATGATGCCAGGGGCAACGGCGTTGACGGTGATGCCACGGCTGGCGAGTTCGAGAGCCAGCGATTTGGTGGCGGCGTGCAGCGCGCCCTTGGCGGCGGAATAGTTCACCTGGCCGCGGTTGCCGGTGATGCCGGCGACCGAGGAGATGTTGATGATGCGCCCCCAGCGGCTGCGGATCATCGGCATCGAGAGCGGGTGGGTGACGTTGTAGAAACCGTTCAGCGACACGTCGAGTACCGAGTCCCACTGCTCGCCGGACATGCCGGGGAAGACAGCGTCGGCATGGATGCCGGCGTTGTTCACCAGAATCTGGATTGGGCCTGCGGCCAGCACGGTTTCGAGCGCTGCCGCCGTGGCGCTGCGGTCGGTCACGTCGAAGGCCAGTGCGCTGGCGTGGCCGCCGGTGGCGCAGATTTCGGCGGCTAACGCCTCGGCCTTGTCGATCTGGCGGTTGGCGTGCACCAGCACTTCATGGCCGGCCTCGGCGAGGGCACGGCAGATGGCGGCACCGATGCCACCGCTGCCGCCGGTGATGAGGGCGCGTCGGTTTTTCAGGGGCAGCGTTCATGGCGAGTTCCTTGGAGGAGCGCCGCTCATGGTTCGATACGCTCGCTGCGCGAGCTACTCACCACGAACGGAGGATAGGGGAAGGGTCTGTTCGGCATCGAGGATCACGGCCGCGCGGCCGCAGAGCAGGTTGTGCCCGCCGGCGCTTACCGCGAATTGGTAGAGCACGTTGTTGTTGTCACCGGAAAGCCGCTCGGCGATAAGTTCCAGGTCGTCCGCAATGTCGTCGAGCCGGGCCACGAAGAGTTCGACACTGCGTACGCTGGCGAGGTAGCCCTGACGCGGCCCGGCTTCTTTGCCGGCGACCAGCGCGCCGTGAACGGCCATGGCCTGTGCGGCGTATTCGATGCCGCAGACCGCGCCGAGGCGGCCGTCGGCACGCAACGGGTTGTCGACAGCGCGGTGGCTGATGGCGCGGCAGCGGATGGTTTCCGGCGACCAGTCGAGCACCGCATCGAGCAGGCACATGCTGCCCTGATGCGGGATGCGGGCGGCGATGGCGGCGCGATTCAGCGTGGTCTCTAGCATGGCTGGATCGACACCGTGAGTTGCATCGGCGGCAGGTAGTCGAGGCAAACACTACCGGCTTCGCCGCGCGCAAGACGCGCCAGCAGCGGCAGTGCGCGCAGTGCCGGGATGCTGTTGCGCAGCGCTTCCAGTGCCGGGTCGGCAAGCGTGTCGACCGCGTCGGTGCCGGGGGTGACGGTGATGCAGGCCAGCGAGCGTTCGCTGCGTTCCGGCGTGAGCAGCAGCGAAATGCCAGCAACATCCGGCACTGGTCGCTTGGCGAAGATCGGCTCCGGGTATTCGCTGTCGTAGGCAATCAGCAGGGTCGGCTGGCGGTCGACAACGACCTGGCCGAGCGCGTCGAGCAGGCCAGCGCCGAAACCTGCGTCGTAGGCCGAGATCACCTGGCACGGTGCCATGGCTTTGGTGGCGATTCCCCAGTAGCCGGCAGCAGCGTTGTGCACCGAGTTGTGGAAGCGCGTTGGCGATATCTGCCGGTCGTCGGTGGCCAGTTGTTCGCACAAGGCGTGGCAGTTGTGGCCGTCGGCGCCGGAGGCGGCAAAGACGGTGGCCAGCGTCGACGCATCGGCGCCGGCTTGGGCAATGGCTTCGAGGCCGACGGCGAGCGCGACTTTCACTACGCGGCTGGCGCGGCGGCGTTCGGCCGGGGGCAGCAGTGTTGGTATTGGCAGCAGTGACGGCGCTGGCAGCAGGGGCTGCTCGCCGCGCAGCACAGCGCGTGCGCTCGGCCAGTCCGGCAGGCCGGGGGCAATGCAGCCGATGCCTTCGATCCAGGCGGTCAGTGCATTCATCCCATGTTCCTTTCCTGGGCCACTTGATGCCCTTCGATACACCCACTGCGTGGGCTACTCAGGGCGAACGGAGCGTGTGCACGCTGGGCGGAACCCCCGTTCGTGGTGAGTGACCTTGCGAAGCAAGGTGTATCGAACCATGAACGGGCGCGAACGAGGCTCATTTATCGACCACCCCAAAAATCAAACTGCAGTTGCTGCCGCCAAAACCGAAGGAATTCGACAGCGCGTGGTGGGCTTGGCCGGCACGGCCATGCAGCAGGTAGTCGACGGCAATTGCCGGGTCGGGTGATTCGGTGCCGGGGCTGCCGGGCAGCAGGCCGTCGGTCAGCGCCAGTGCGCAGATTGCCGCTTCTACCGCGCCGGCTGCACCCAGTGTGTGGCCGGTGGCGCCCTTGGTTGAACTGCACGGCACGCGGTTGCCGAACAGGGCAGCGACGGCCTTGCCCTCGGCGGCATCGTTGGCCGGGGTGGCGGTGCCGTGCAGGTTGATGTAGCCGATGTCGGCGGTTGCCAGCCCGGCCGAGCGCAGCGCGGCCTCCATCGCCAGGCGTGCGCCGAGCCCTTCCGGGTGCGGTGCCGACATATGGTAGGCGTCGCTCGACTCGCCGGCACCGAGCAGCAGCACCGACCCTTTCTGCGCAATGTCTGCACGTTCGAGCAGCGCAAAGGCTGCGCCTTCGCCAATCGAGATGCCGTTGCGCGCTGCGTCGTAGGGGCGGCACGGACGGCTGGAAGTCAGCTCGAGCGAGGCAAAGCCGTAGAGCGTGGTCAGGCACAGCGTGTCGACACCGCCGACGATGGCCGCGTCGATGGTGCCCAGCGCCAATTGGCGGGCAGCTGCGGCAAAGACCTTGGCACTCGACGAGCAGGCGGTTGAAATGGCCATGGCCATGCCTTCGAGGCCGAAGTAGTCGCGGGTGAATTCGGCCAGCGAAAATGAGTTGTGCGTGCAGCGGTAATTGAAATCGTCTGGCAGCGCGCCGGTGACCGGATCGCGGCGGCGATAGGCCAGTTCGGTCTGCAGGATGCCCGAGGTGCTGGTGCCGACGAAGATGCCGACGCGCTGGCGGCCATGGCGGGCGATGGCTGCGCGCACGGCCTCGTCGAAGCCGTCGGTCTGCAGGCCAAGCAGGGCGAGCCGGTTGTTGCGGCAGTCGTAGCGCGAGAGTGCGGCTGGCAGCATCTGCGCATCGACACCGGCCACCTCGCCGATCCAGGTGTCGAGCTTCACCGTCTCGAAGGCGCAGGGCGCCAGGCCGCTGCGCCCGTCCTGCAGCGCTGCGCGTGTGGCATCGAGGCCGCGGCCAAGGCAGGTACTGGCGGTGTAGGCGGAAAGCAGCAGCGGGGTCACGGGTCGGTATTTTCGGTAGTTGAGTGGTTGATGCCTGAACTCGACGATTCTAATAGAGGAAGGGTATGAAGCGGCGTGTCCGCTGCATGTAGTCGGAATAGGACTTGCCGAAGTAGGCCAGACATTCCCTCTCTTCCGCCATCGCCGTTCGCTGCAGCAGGATGCTGGCGACGGCGGCGAGCGCGAAGCCGGGCAGCGAGACGGCGCGGAAGAACATGGCCCAGTCCAGCGTCAGTAGCGAGGAATACATCGGGTGGCGGATCAGGCCGTAGATGCCGCCGGTGATCAGCGCCGTCGTCCGTTCCCAGCCGTAGAGCGCGCCATCCTGCCGCTCGCCGTCGGCCCGCCCGCGCATCAGCAGGGCGCCGTAACCGAGCGCGAGGAAGAGGAGGCTGACGATCAGCAGCGTCTGCGAAATGATCTGCCCACCTGTGTAATCGCGGTGCAGAACAACCAGCGCGAGGATCGCCTCCCAGGCAAAGAAGCGGTAGAAACCGTGGCTGCCAGGGTGGCGCAGGGGCTTCCAGGAAAACCCGAGCAGGAGCACAGTGCCCAGGAGAAAAAGCGGCAGGTCGGAAATTGGCAGGTTCATTCTAAATAAAACCCTCAGTTCAGGGGGCAGCCAAGCCCCGCTTCGACAAACTCAGGACAGGCTTCGATACGCCCACTAAGTGGGCTACTCAGGGCGAACGGAGCCTCACCCACAGGGGGATTCCCCGTTCGTGGTGAGTAGCCTTGCTGGGCAAGGCGTATCGAACCATGAACGGGCGCCAGTGCGGTTTGTACGTTCATTCCGGCAGTCGGCAAACGAGCATCACGTTGGCGAAGGGCTTGCCTTCGTTCATCGGCATCGTGCTCACGGCGAAGCCGCATTCGCGCAGCAACGCTATCCATTCCGTGAGCGGGCGACAGTAAAGCTTGGGCAGGCGGTGGCCGCGCACGAAGGTGACGGCGTGATCGACCCAGTTGCACAGGTGATACGGCAAGCCGGCATCGGCGTCGCCGACGCGTGTGAGGAACAGCCCGCCGGGTGGCAGGGCGGTGCGAATGCGGGCGATCACGTCACGCTGCCATTCGTGGTTGAAGTAATGCAGTGCATCGAGGATGGTGACCACGTCGGCCTTGCCGAAATCGGCCCGGCACATGTCGCCCTGACGGATGTCGACCAGTGGATGGTCGGCGCCGAAACTTTGCCGGGCGCGCTCGACATCCCGCTGCATCAGCTCGATGCCGCGCAGCGACAGCGGCTTCGGCGCCAGCGCCCAGTCGGCCGGCCAGTTGCCCTTTTCATAAAGATTGCGGGCGGCGAGCAGCCAGCCGAACAGGCTGCCCTGGCCGCAGCCGAGGTCGAGGAAACGGGCTTCCGCCGGGAAGATGCCCTGGCGCAGCAGCTCGCGGAAGATGCAGTCGGAGGCGAGCTTGCCGCGTGCGTAGTGGTAGGCGAAGCGGCCGCCACCGAGAAACGGGCGACTGGCATCGTCGAGCAGGGCCTTGAGGAAGATCGGATCGGTCATGGGCAGGCGTCGACGAGCGTGACGGGTTTCAGTTGTCGTTCCCTGGCCCTCTGCAGCAACTGCGGCAAAACGGCGAGGATGACCGGCTGGCCGCTGGCGGTCAGTGCTGCATGACCATCGTGCAGCAGCAGGATGTCGCCGGCGCCAAGACCATCAGTCAGGCGGGCCAGCACAGTCTCGGGGTCGGCTTCGCGCGTGTCGAACGGGCGACGCGTCCAGCTGGCCAGTTGCAGGTCGAGTGCAGCCAGCACCGGGTCGAGGAAAGGGTTGCGCAGACCGGCGGTGGCACGGAAAAAGCGCGGTGCGCTGCCGGTAATGTTGGCCAGTGTTTCCTGCGCGCGGGCGATGTCGGCGTGCATGCGGCCGGGGCCGAAGAAGGCAAAGGCCTTCGAGTGCGAATCGCCGTGGTTCTCGACGCGGTGGCCGCGGGCGACGATCTCGCGGCACAGCGCCGGGTTTTCTCGGGCGCGATAGCCAATGCAGAAGAAGCTGGCTTTGACGCCTGCGGCGTCGAGAAGATCGAGAACCTGCGGGGTCACCTCAGGGTCGGGGCCGTCGTCAAAGCTCAGGGCAATTTCGTCGCGGGCTGCGGCGGGCGTTGGCAAGCGGGTCAGGTTGGCGCCGAGCAGCGTCGAGCGCGGCAGCAGCCCGGCGACAGTGAGCAGCGCATGGTTGGCGACGACAGCGCCCAGTGCCCACGGCCACAGCGCCGGTGCGGCCAGCGTGCCGAGTGCAGCCGCACCGTGCAGCGCGAAGCTGGCTTTCAGGGTGGACCATGGAATCCAGGGTCGAGGCATCAGCGTTTGTCGGGTGCGGCGCAATGGTCGAGAAAGCGGTCGAGGAAATGTTCCCACAGTTGCTGCCAGGCTGGCCAGTCGTGGTCGCCAGGCACCGTGCAGCGAGCGGCGACGGGAAAGCGTTCGGCGATCCGGCGCATGCCGTCGGCGAAGCGGTCCTCGGTGCCATGGCCGACGAACACAGGCAGCGTAACGGGCGGCGATTTGAGCCAGCGCCAGGCGCGGAATTCCGGGTCGGCCAGTTGTTCGGGCGAGGCTTCCCAGGCAGCGAGCCCGCCGGCGCGGGCGATGGCATTGGCAGTCAGCCGGCTACCGGGATAGGGGGCGAGCAGGCAGAGGCCATCCACCGTCTGTGGCTGGTCGGCGGCCTGGCACAGGGCCAGCAGGCCGCCGAGCGAGATGCCGCCGAGCCAGACGTGGCGGTAGTCGGCGCGGGCGGGGTCGAGTATCTGTTGCTGCAGCATCAGCAGCGCATTGCTGCCGGTGATCGTGGCGACGTCGAGGGCAACGATGCGCAGGTCAAGCGCCAGCTGGCGGCTTTCCAGCGCTGCGAGGAAACCAGCGGCGACAAAATTCTCTGGCTGCATGTAGGCGCCGGGAAGCAGCACCAGCAGCGTATCGCCACCGCGCACGAGATCGACGGTGCGTAGCGTACTCATCTGCCACCCCTCTTGTCGCTGCGCCGCCGAACGAACATGGCGGTCAGCAGCAGGGCCAGTACGGCGCCGGGGCCGACGGTGACGCCAATGGCTTCGAGCACCGGTACCGACGACAAGCCAAGGGTCCCGAAGCCGATGACGCTGGTCAGGTTGGCGACGGCCATCGAGGTCAGCGTGTCGGCATCGGGCTGTTCGTCGCCGCTGTGGAAGAACAGTGCGTAATTGGAACCGACGGCGACGATGAACAGCATGCCGATCAGGTGCACCAGGTGCAGTTGCTTACCGGCGACATGCAGCGCAGCGACGACGAACAGCACGGCAAGCAGCAGCGGCAGCAGCACGGCGGCCAGCCGGCGGGGCGAGCGTAGCGTTGCAGCGAGGAGCAGGACGATGGCGACGAAACCGGCGAGCGACAGGCGCACGGCTTCCGAGAGGTAGTCGCCGTAGAGGATGTCGAATTCCGCCTTCATGTCGATGAACAGCGCGCCGCTGCCGGCCAGCGCCTCGCGTACCTGCGCTGCCGGAATGTTGAGCCCGCGATCGCCGGGCACCTTGCCGACCGGTGGTCGCAGCGGCAGCAGTACGCTCCATCCAGCCTTTCGCTGCAACAGCAGGGCGTCAACGGCCAGCGCCAGGCCGCTGCCGTCGAGGCTGGCACGCGTCAGGTCCGGTGCGCGCCGGGCGGCTTCTATTTCGCCGAGGAAAGGTTCAAGCTTGGCGGCGCTGATCGGCATGTCGGCGAGAGCGGCGTGCAGCCGCGGCCGCAGTTCCTCGGGCGTTGGCAGGCTGGCCCGCCGTGCGGCCTGCGTGGCCGGACTGGGCAGGAAACGGGCCGGGCTGTCGTAGCCGCCGATGACACCGGCGGTGACCAGCCGATCGAGGTGGGCGCCGATTTTTTCCGCCGCCTGCAGCGCTGCTTCGCGGTCGGCGCCGGTAACGAGGACCAGGTAACGCGAGTCCGGGGCGCTGATATCGGCACGCAAGGCGCCATCTGCCTTTGCGTCTTCAGCGCTGACGGTCGATAGCACCGAGAGGTTTTCGTGCCACAGGTCGTTGCGCTGCACGCCAAGGTAGGCGAGGGCGGCCACGGCGAGCACCAGCGTCGGCCAGCGCAGGCGCTGCAGGAAATCGATGACGGCGTTGAGGCGCTGGCCGATGTAGCTCAGGTCACGCATATGCGCTGTGGGGCCTGCCAGTTGCGGTAGTACGAAGCGGGTGACCAGCGCAGCGGTGACGACGCCGGTGAGGGCGTAGAGCCCGAGTTGCGCCAGGCCGGGAAAGCCGGAGAAGAGCAACGCACCGAAGCCGGCCACCGAGGTCAGCACACCGAGGCGGATGGTCGGCCAGAAGCGCGCGCGCCAGGTGTCAGCACCGAGGCGGCCGGATTGCACGAAGTAGTAAATCGAGTAATCGACGGCTTCGCCGATCAGTGCCGAACCGAAGCCGACAGTGATGCCGAAGACGCTGCCATGCACCAGGCTGACGGCGACGATGCCGGCCAGTGCGCCGCTGACGACAGGCAGCAGGCCGAGGGTGACAAGGCGTGGCGAGCGATAGACGAAGAAGAGCACGGCGACAATGGCCAGCGTGGCGATCAGCGACAGCCGCGAGACGTCGTCCTTGATCGTTGCCCGTGCTTCGACGGCGAAGCGCCCGGGGCCGGACAGTTGCAGCTTCAGCGTCGGTCCGGCAATGGTGGCAATCGCCGCGAACTGCTCGCGGATCAGCGCGATGGCGGCTTCCTGTCCGTCGGTGTCCGAGCCGAGTGCTTTCGTCTGCACCAGCAGCATGGCCCGCTCGCCGTCACGCGAGGCCCAGACGCCGTTACGGCTATTCGGCTGGCTGTTGGCCTGCAGGCGGCTGAGCAGTTCGACCAGCTCACCGGTCGGGTCGCGGGTCAGGAAAGGTTTGACCAGCATGCCGGCGGGCGAGGCCAGCAGGTCGATGCTGTCGCCGATAGCCTGCTTCAGACCGTCGACCGTGAAGCGTTCTGGGGTTATTGCGGGGCTTAATACGTAGCGATGGCGGAAGAGCAGGTCGCGTTCGGCGGCGAAGCTGCTGGCCTCGCCGTTCTGCACCGAAACGAATTCGCTGTGGTCGGCGAGCCGCTGGCGCAACTCGCGCGACGCGGCGGCACGCTGCGTGGCATCGCCACCTTCGACGGCCAGCATCAAGAGGCGCGAGACGGCGCCTTCTTTCAACTGGTCGATCAACACTTGCTGCTCGGCACTCGGGCGCGCCGGCAGAAAGAAGGACATGTCGGCGACGAAGCGGCTGTTCCAGACAACCGCCGCGCCAGCCAGCATGGCCAGCAGCCAGAGCGTCAGCGTAAGACCGGCCTTGCGTGTCATTTTTTCTCGGTCGGGATGCTGATGGGGGTGATGAGGAGCACCGAACGATCTCCGTCGGCCTGCAGGTATTCGATGCTGACGATCTGGTTCTTCCTGCCGGCAACCGTGATGCGCTGGATCAGCGTGGCGATTTTCTGGTCGCTCGGCAGCAGCGTCAGCTCCCACTTTTCGGCGGAGCCGGCCAGATGCAGCAGGTAGTTCTTTTCCAGTGCAGCACGGTTGCCGGAGAGGGTGCCGCGGATGCTGTCGACGAAGGCCAGCGCTTCCGGCTGGTTGGCCAGGTTGATCGTCAGCTTCTGCTTCTCGCGTTCGAGGGTCAGCGTCTCCTTGTCGAGGATCAGCAGTTCCGGTTTCGGGGTCAGCGTGCGTTTTCAAGGCGGTCCGGGGCGATGTAGTTCATCTCGCCGGTGGCGATGACCGGCTTATCGAGCAGGGCGATGTATTTCTTCTCGACGAACTTCGCGCGGCCGCCCTTGTGCTGCGCCAGATCATTCATCAATTCGGCGATGTCGAAGGCGGCGAATGCAGGCAGGGTGAAGGCTGCCGCAAGCAGTGCGCTGCCAAGGAAGAGTATGCGGCGTTTGATCATCGCTTCTGCCAGAAATCGAAAAAGTTGAACCAGTTGTAAGGGGCCTGCCGGCAATGCTGACCAAGCCGCGCCGCGTAGGTTGTCACGGCGGCGTGGATGGCGGCGTCGCGATCGGAGCGGGGGTCGCGGAAAAATCGGCCAGTGTTTCGAAGTGCACACGGTAACGGTTGCCGCCGAGGTAGAGACTGGTCATGAAGAAAACCGGTCGCCGCAGCATGGCCGCCATGCGAAACGGACCAAGCGGGAAGGGCGCCGGCTGGCCGAGAAAGTCGCAGTCGACCGTCGTGTCACCGCCGAGGCTGCGGTCGGCCAGCAGGCCGACGAGGCAACCCTGCTCCAGCCGGTCGCGGGCAATCAGCATCGAATCGAACTGGCCGAGCGGCACGATATCGGCCGTCGCTGCCGGGTTGATGGCGTGGAGGGTAGCGTTGATCTGGCGGGCGTTTTCCGCATACATCAGCATGGCCACCTGGAGCCCGGCCGGTTGGCGGGCGATGGCACGCAACACCTCGAAACTGCCAAGGTGCGCTCCGACCAGCAGTGCCCCCGGCTGCTGCGCCTGTGCTGCATGCACGGCTTCGACGCCGACGATCTCGATGTCGAAAAGATCGAAGCGGTCGTTGAGCAGGTAGATGCGATCGTGGATGGTGCTGGCAAAACTGAAGACGTGGCGATAGAGGTCGCTCAGCCCGGCCGGGCGACCGAGCGCACGCTGCAGATAGGCACGGCTGGCACGTCGTGCGCGCGGTGCGAACAGCGTGAAGTAGGCGGCGATGCCATGCAACACCAGTCGGCTGATGCTGCGGCCGAAAGTCAGCGAGATCCACACCATCAGCTTGAGGATGGCCGGCGAGCTGCGTTCACGCTGGTGTTTCCAGTCGTTCCCGGCTTCGCTTGCCGGCGGTGTGGGCGGTGAAAGGCTCATGCGTAGGCGGCGAGGTTGCCGAGCGCAACATCACGCGTGCCGGCCCGAACGGCGAAGGCGATGCGGCCACTGGGCCGCGGCTGCAGGGAGAAGGTCAACGCTTCGCCCGGCCCGACGGGGCTGAAGAACTTGGCGGTATTGACCTGCCAGCAAGCATCGATTCCTCCCTGCAACTCACCGGCGCAGCGCAGGACGTGGTCGAGGATGACGACACCGGGGAGGATGGCATGGCCGGGAAAGTGGCCGGGAAAGGCCGGGTGGTCGGTGGGCACTGTCCAGAAGAATTTGCGGTCAGTCATGCTGCCTCCGCTTCGCGCAGAGCGCTTGCAGCGCCTCGCGCGGCAGCTTGCCGGTGCTGTTTCGCGGGAGGGTGTCGAGAAGAATGAGGGGGCGCGGCAGGAAGATCGGGTCGATCCGCTGGCGCAGCGCCGCCAGCAGTTGCTGGCGCTCCAGCGCCGGGGCGACAACGAAGGCGGTGAGCCGGGGAGTCTCGCTTTCATCGCCATCGGGCAGATGAAAGGCGGCATCAACGACGCCGGGAATGGCGTTGATCTGATGGTTGAGATAGGCCAGCGAGGTACGCTTGCCGGCGATGTTGATCAGGTCGGCATGGCGACCGAGCAAGAGAAACTTGTTGTCCGGCAGCCGTTCGATGACATCGCCGAGGAGCACTTCGCCCTCGACATGGCCGCCGCTGGCGACGGTCTGCCCGGCTTTTTGCGTCAGGATGATTTCGGGCAGGCATTTCCAGGCCGGGCCGTCGACTGTGCGGCGGCTGGCGAGCTGACCACTCTCGGTCGTGCCGTAGATTTCCTCGACGCAGGTGTTGCAGCGTTGCTCGGCGCGCGCGGCGAGTTCGGCGGTGAGCGGTGCGGTCGCCGAGAGCACGCGCTCAACCGGCGGCAGCGGAATGTCTGCGGCCAGGAGGGCCGAGAGGTGGAATGGCGTCGTCACCAGCAGGCGCGGCTGCGGCACGGCGGCGAGTGCGGCGGCGATATCCTGCGGGAAAAACGGTTTTCCGGACCAGATCGGGCAACCACCGTGCAGGGCGAGCAGGAAGGTCGATTCAAAACCGTAGCTGTGCTGGATCGGTACGGTGCCGACGATGTTGTGCGGGCAGGCGTCGAGGCCGAGCACGCTGGCCCCGGCACGGGCGTTGCAAACCAGCCTCCCCCAGGTCTTGCGTTGCGGCTGCGGCAACCCGGTCGATCCGGAGGTGAACAGGATGGCTACCTCCCGCTCGGCATCGATCTCGGGAACGTCTGCGCAAGGAGCGAGCGCCGGCAAGGCGGGAAATGGAATGCGCGGCAGATTGCCGGTTTCAGTTTCGCCGTCGCACAGCGCAGCCAGACCGGGGTAGTCGGCGGCGAGTTGGTGCAGTGTTTCTGGCGATAGCGACGATGGCTGCAGGCTGGTCTTGCCGGCGATCAGGCCGGCGGCGAAGCCAACGGCAAAGCGGTAGCGGTCTTCGCACAGGTTGAGCAGCCAGTCGCCTGCGGGCAAGCGGCCGGCCAGCCAGTGTGCGGCGGCGAGAAAGTCGCCGACCGTCGCCGGCCCTTCGGGGCGCCACGCGAAAGTTTCTCCGGGAGCGCGCTTGCGGTCCAGTAGCGGTAGCGAGTTCATGATCGCGGGGCGGCGGGGTCTTGCCGCCGGGAGTGGCGCCGGAAGCTGCGAATGATGTCGACGAGGCCTGGTCTTTCCTCGGGCGGCAGCGCGTGCATGCGCCACAGGTGTTCGGCAGCGAATAGCAGGCCGACCAGCGGCCAGGTCAGCAGATTGGCGTGCATCGACCAGATTTCAGGCGGCGCGAAGAGAAAGAGACCGGTGGAGAGCAGAGCATTGCCGAAGAAGAAGACGGTCCAGACGAGGGTCACCTGTCTTGTGTAGCGCACCTTGCGCGCGGAAATCGTGCCGTTGTAGATGCTGCGGGCGATACGCGTAATCAGCGCTTCTCCCGGCCCGATCAGGCTGCGGCCAAAGAAAGTGCCGAGGGCGAGGTGGGCGCCGAGGTGTTGCAGGTAGTAGAGCAGCGGGACGTTCTGCCGTGCATGCGGCCACAGCCCGACCAGCAGTGCGAGGCCGGCAAGCGCACCGGCGATGCGCAATGGCAACGAAGGGGTGCGCGACAGCAGCACAAGAAAAAACACGACGACCGGGGTAACGCCAACTGCGGCATTGAGGTCGGCGTTGCCTCCGCCTGCGCTGCCATGGTGCGCAATGAGTGCCCAGGCGCCCACGATGACGACGACAACCAGGCCGCGCAGCTTGGCTGCCGTCGTTGCCGTCATAGGGTCCGCTGACTGGCGATGTGGGTGCTCAAGGCACGCAGCGAAGCGAAGATGCGTACGTTGTCGGTGTTATCCGAGCGGAGCTGGAAGCCGTAGCGCTTGGAAACGACCAGGGCGATTTCCAGCACGTCGATCGAATCGAGGCCGAGGCCTTCGCCATAGAGCGGTGCGTCGGCCTCGATTTCGGTCGCAGCGATCTCAAGGTTGAGGGCCTCGATGATCAGTGCGGCAACTTCCGGCATCAGCGCATCGACGGTTTCCGGGGTGGGGGCTGCGGGCATGGTCAAATTTCCGGGAGATTGCAGGGGGTTGAGAGTGTCCAGCACGGATCAAGGCACGCGACGGAAGGCGAGTACCGCATTGCTGCCGCCAAAGGCAAAGGAGTTCGAGAGGGCTGCGCGTAAGGGTACGCCGCGCCGGCCGGCGGTGACATGATCGACGCCGACGCAGGCCGGGTCGATCTGTCCGGCGAGGTTGGCGGTTGGCAGCACCGCCTGCTCGCGCAGCGCCAGCACGGTGGCGATGGCTTCGATGGCACCGGCGGCGCCGAGCAGGTGACCGTGCATGGATTTGGTGGCGCTGACCGGCAACCGTGCTGCGCGTTCGCCGAAGACGGCTTTCAGCGCCGCAACCTCGACCGGGTCGCCCTCGGCGGTGGCTGTACCGTGGGCGTTGATGTAGTCGATATCGTCGGCGGTCAGGCCGGCGTCAGCGAGCGTGGCATTGAGCGCACGAATCTGGCCGGCAGCTTCCGGTCGTACCAGGTGGGTGTGGTCACAACTGGTGCCGTAGCCGACGATCTCGCCATGGATGCGGGCGCCACGAGCAACGGCATGTTCCCAGTCTTCGAGCACGAGCGCGGCCCCGCCTTCGCCGAGAACCAGCCCGCGCCGGTTGCTGGCAAACGGGCGGCAGGCAGCGGGGGAGGTGTCGGCATCGCCGGGAGCCATGACGCGCAAAGCCTCCCACGCGCGGGCGACACCGTAGGCCTGCGGCACGTCGGAACCGCCGGTGACCATCACCGTTGCTTCGCCGCTGCGTACGCGGCGGAAGGCTTCGCCGATGGCGATGGCCGACGAGGCGCAAGCGACGGTGTGGCTCATGCTGACGCCGCCGAGACCAAGCTGGATCGAAATGTGGGCGTTGGCGGCATTGTTCATGCCGAGCAGGACGGAGAGCGGGGACAGGCGCTCGCGCCCCTTCTGCCACAGTTCGCGGTAGCCCTTTTCATAAGCCAGCGTGCCGCCCAGTGCGGTACCCCAGGCGACGCCCCAGCCGTCTCGTACGGCACTGTCGTCGGTGATGCGTGGCAGGCCGCAGTCATCCCAGGCGGCGAAGGCGGCCGCCATACCCAGCTGGGCAAAGCGGTCCATCATCGAGGCCAGCGGTTTGCCGAGTGCGGACTCCGGATCAAAGGTCGGGCAGCTGACGAAAGGGATCGAGAGAGGGCGCGGCAGATCCTCGGTGAGCAGGTGGCGAATGGCCGACTCACCGGCCATCAGATGGCTGAAGAAATCGGCGAGATCACCGCCGTAAGGACTGACCAGGCCGATGCCCGTAATGGCTACCCGCCGCTGTTGCATCAATCAGTCCTTCTTTTCGCTGATCAATTGGTCCATCTGCGAGACCATTTCACCGACCGTCCGCGGTGGCTTCAGATCCGGTGAGAGTTTGATGCCGAAGTGGTCTTCGAACTCGAACATCAGTTCGAGCATCATCAGGGAGTCGACACCCAGGTCGGCCAGCGCGGCTTCCGGAACAATTTTTTCCGCTTCGACGCCGAGGCGATCCTTGAGAAAATCGCGAATGAGGGCAATGGAATCCATAGGGGCCGGATTTTATCGGAAAGCGACTGTTTTCCAAAGGTTTAAGCGTCGGGTTTAATGCCGGCAACGTACCGCGTTTGTCCCCGTTTACTGTCGTTTCTGTGGCCATCGAACGGTGTCTTCAGCACGCTTTGTTACCATGGCGCTCTTGTGCCGCTTACGGATGAAACCGGACTCTTGATGAATCGTTCTCCCGCCTTGCCGTGGTATCGCCAGGCTGCTGACCGGCTGCTGGCCCTGATGCCGCTCAAGGCCTTCGGAACCATGGCTTTCATGGCAATGTTCTTCTGGGCCTATTTCGCCGTCTTGCGCCATCCTCTGGCGCCAGCGACGGTGATGCCGCTGATCGCGGCAGACGCGTGGATTCCGTTTTCTCCCGCAGCTTTCCCGGTCTATGCGTAGCTGTGGATCTATGTTTCGTTGCCACCGGCACTTTTTTCGGGCTTTCGCCCATTGGCGCTGTACGGTCTGTGGATCGCCGCCTTGTGCCTGTTCTGTCTGGCGCTTTTCTGGTTTTTTCCGACGACTGTGCCGGTTTTTGCCATCGACTGGGAGGCAAACCCTGAACTGGCGGTGCTCCGGGGACTCGATCTGAGCGGGAATGCCTGCCCTTCGCTGCATGTCGCAACGGCGGTGTTTTCCGCATTCTGGCTGGATCGATTTTTTCAGCGGCTGGGTGCGCCGCGCCTGCTACGCGGGGCAAGTGCGCTGCATTGCCTGCTCATCCTGTGGTCGACGGTGGCCATCCGCCAGCACGTGTTGCTCGACGTGCTGGCCGGCATCGCCGTTGGTGCTGTTTTTTGCGGGTTTGTCTTACGCCCACATTCGCCGGGCGGTTGGCGAAAAAAATCTGTAACTCGGCAGGGTCCGGACGGAGGGCTGTGGCGGCCAGCCCCTCGCTGCCGCGCGGGGCTATCCGCCGAAGACGAGGCGCCCCTCGACGAGGGTTGCCGTGACTTTTCCCTGCATGCCGCAGCCGATGAAGGGGGTGTTTTTACCCTGGCTGACCAGCGTTTCTGCGCTGACTTGCCAGAGGGCAGCGGGGTCGAAGATGCAGACATCGGCAGGGGCTCCCACTGCAAGGTGGCCGGCGTGGCTGCCGAGAATGGTGGCCGGGTCGCAGGTGATGCGGGCCAGTGCCTTGGCCAGCGGCAGCTTCTCGGCTTCGGCCCATTTCAGCGTCAGTGGCAGGAGTAGTTCGAGACCGGTGGCACCGGCTTCGGCTTCGCCGAAGGGGAGTTGCTTGCCGTCTTCGTCGATTGGCGTGTGGTCGGAGCAGATCGCTGCCAGGCCGGAGGCGGCTGCGGCGGAGAGGGCTTCGCGGTCGCGCTGGGCGCGCAGCGGCGGGTTGAAGCGGGCGGCGCTGTCAAAGTAGCCGATGTCCATGTCGGTGAGGTGCAGGTGATGCACGCCGATGTCGCAGGTGACCGGCAGACCTTCGTCGCGCGCGCGCTGCAGTAGCGTGATGCCGGCGGCACTGGAAATGCGCGTGAAGTGCAGCCGGGCACCGGTGGTGCGCACCAGTTCCAGTGCGGAGGCGACGGCTGCCGATTCCGCTGCCGCTGGAATGCCCGGCAGACCGAGACGGGAGGCGACTTCGCCATCGTGGGCGACGCCATCGCGCGCAAGGTGCTTGTCCTGCGGCTGCAGATGCAGCGGATAGCCGAAGGTGGTGGCGTATTGCATGGCGCGCAGCAGTACCTGGGTATCGACGATTGGCGCGTTACCGCCCTGCGAGAAGGCGATGCAGCCGGCGCGGGCGAGGCTGCCGAGTTCGGCCAGGGCTTCGCCCTTGAGGCCAACGGTCAGGGCGCCGAGCGGCAGTACGTGGGCCAGGCCAGCGTCGGCAGCGCGACGTACTAGGCGCTCAACCAGACCGGGTTCGTCGAGCGGTGGACGAGTGTCCGGTGGGCAGGCGAGCGAGGTGACGCCACCGGCCACCGCGGCGGCGAGTTCGTCTTCCAGGCCCGGCAGGCGGGCAGCGAGGTCGACCAGGCCAGGGCAGACAATCTTGCCGGTGGCATCGATGACGCGGGCGCCGGAAAAACTGTCGGGGGCTTTGCCGATGGCAGCGACGCGGCCGTCGGCCAGGTGCAGGTCAATCAGGTCGTCGATGCCGTTCTTCGGATCGATCAGGCGACCGTTCTTGATGGAAATTTTTTCGCTAGCCATTTCAGTTCCCCGCAACGATGCTCATGACCGCCATGCGAACGGCGATACCGAAAGTGACCTGCGGCAGGATCACTGCCTGATTGCCGTCGGCGACTTCCGAGTCGATTTCGACGCCACGGTTCATCGGCCCCGGGTGCATCACGATCGCATCCGGTTTGGCCAGTGCCAGCTTCTCCGGTGTCAGCCCGTAGTTGCGGAAGTATTCGCGTGCTGACGGCAGCAGCGTGCCGTTCATGCGTTCGTTCTGCAGACGTAGCATGATCACCACGTCGCAACCTTTGAGGCCTTCTTCCATGTCGTGGAAGACGCGCACGCCCATCTTTTCCATCTGCGTCGGCAGCAGCGTCTGCGGGCCTATGGCGCGCACCTCGCCGGCACCGAGCGTGTTCAGCGCGTGGATGTCGGAGCGGGCGACGCGTGAGTGCAGGATGTCGCCGACGATGGCCACCGTCAGGTTGTGGAATTCCTTCTTGTAGTGGCGGATGGTGTACATGTCGAGCAGGCCCTGTGTCGGATGCGCATGGCGGCCGTCGCCGGCATTGACCACGTGGATGTCGTGGCGGCCGACACGGGCGAGGTGCTCGGCGATCAGGTAGGGCGCTCCGGAGGTGGCGTGACGCACAACGAACATGTCGGCATGCATGGCGCGCAGGTTGTCGACGGTGTCGAGCAGCGTCTCGCCCTTGGCCGTCGAACTACGCGTGATGTCGAGGTTGATGACGTCGGCCGACAGGCGTTTGGCGGCGATTTCGAAGGTAGTGCGGGTGCGCGTCGAGTTCTCGAAGAACAGGTTGAAGACGCTCTTCCCCCGCAGCAGCGGCACCTTCTTCACGTCGCGCTCGGAGACTTCCATGAACGAGGCGGCGGTGTCGAGAATGTGCGTCAGCACTTCTCGTGGCAACCCTTCGGTGGAGAGCAGGTGGGTCAGTTCGCCGTTGGCGTTGAGCTGCGGATTGTTCTGGCCGCGTGCTACCGGTTTATTCATGGTCCAGCCTCCACGAAAGGTGCCCGGCATCGTCGCGGGCCAGCACCAGCGTTTCGCCGTCGGCGAGGGTGACATCCCAGGTGTTGTACTGCGCAGCCACCGGTAGCTCGCGGCCGCCGCGATCCGCCAGCACGGCCAGTTCGATTCTGGCCGGGCGGCCGTAGTCGAAGATTTCGTTCAGCGCGGCGCGTGTCGTGCGGCCGGTGTAGAGCACATCGTCGACCAGCACGATGTGCCGACCTTCGACATCGAACGGAATCGAGGTCGGCTTGACCTGCGGGTGCAGCCCCTTTTCGGCAAAGTCGTCGCGGTAGAAGGAGACGTCGATGAGCCCGGTTTCCTCCTTGAGGCCGAGCAGTTGGCGCAGGCGCTCGGCGATCCAGGCGCCGCCGCTGTAGATGCCGATCAGGGTGGTATCAGGGCCGACCCGGGGTCGGAGCTGTTCCGCCAGTTGGGCGCACTGCGCTTCGGCATCAGGGAGTGGAGTGAGGGTCATGGTGGTCGGCGTTCCCGGGCGAAGTTTCGTGTTGTTTGTCGCGTGCTTCGTGACGTGTCTCGAAATAGGTCTGCAGAATAAGCTGTGCTGCCATGGCATCGACGTGGACCTTGGCGCTTCTGGCGTCGTGGCCGGATTCGCGCAGGCGCTCGTCGGCGGCATAAGAACTCAGTCGCTCGTCGGCAAAGCTTACCGGAAGCGCAAAGCGGCCATGTAACTGATTGGCAAAACGGGTGCAGCGGGCGGTCATTCCGTGCGCCTCTCCGTCCAACGAGGTGGGCAGACCGACGACCAACCGGATGGGTTTCCATTCGGCGATCAGTGTAGCGATGGCTGCAAAGCGCTCGTTGTTGGCGTG
Source organism: Candidatus Proximibacter danicus (assembly GCA_016710885.1). Classification (GTDB taxonomy): domain Bacteria; phylum Pseudomonadota; class Gammaproteobacteria; order Burkholderiales; family Rhodocyclaceae; genus Proximibacter; species Proximibacter danicus. The sequence continues at coordinate 23,704 of JADJUC010000006.1, read as the reverse complement.
GGCGCGGATGACGGTGAGCGGATGGGCTTGTTCCAGCAAAATTTCGCCAACGGCGACACCGATGCGTTTTTCGCCGAAGTCGAAGGCCAATATCGTGCCCTCGGCCTCAGGCATGCCCAGCATTTTCTGCGAGGTTGGCAAAACTGACACCGAGTGCGCCCATGGCCGCGGCCAAACGCTCTTCGAACGGCAGACCAAAGAGGATGTCAGGCTGGGCGGGTACGGTCAGCCAGGCATTCTGCCCAAGCTCATCTTCCAGTTGTCCGGCAGACCAGCCGGAGTAGCCGAGGGTGACCAGTATTTCGCGAGGATCACCTTCGCGGCCAACAGATTGCAGGATGTCGCGGGAACTGGTGAGGCCGATGTCGGCATTGACGGTCAGCGTCGACTGCCAGCCGCCAAGCGGGCGGTGCAGGACAAAACCGCGGTCGGTCTGAACCGGGCCACCGAAGTAGACCGGGAGTCGATCGAAGTGGTCGGCGTCGAGCGGGACATCAATTTTTGCGAAGAGTGCCGCCAGCGTCATGTCGATCGGGCGGTTTACAATCACGCCCAATGCCCCTTGCTCGTTATGCTCGCAGATATAAATCAGCGTACCGGCGAAATAGGGGTCGGTCATTGCCGGCATGGCAATGAGAAAATGGTCAGTCAGGTTGCAGGATTGCGTAACAGGCGTCATTGCTGCATTTTAATCCCCGCTGGAACCTGAGACAAACGCAGCCTTCCGTCGTGTGGAATCAACATTGGAGTTTCATGCCTCACTCGCCCGTCACCCCAGCGCCTGAGAACCTGGCGCCAATTTCTCTCGTCTGGTTTCGCCGCGACCTGCGCGATGTCGATAACACTGCGCTGGCAGCAGCCCTTGCAAACGGTGGCCCGGTGTATTGCACCTTTGTTTTCGACACCACGATCCTCGACGCTTTGCCGAGTCGCTGTGATCGTCGCGTGGCATTCATCCACGCTTCGTTGCGTGAGCTGGATGCGGCGCTACGCGCACGCGGCGGCGGGCTGCTGGTCCTCCACGGCGATGCGCGCATCGAAATTCCCCGGCTCGCTGCCAGCCTGAATGCCCGCTGCGTCTATGCCAATCGTGACTACGAGCCGCAGGCCAAGGTGCGGGATGCCGCGGTCGCTGCAGCGTTGGCGGCGGCAGGAAGAAGCTTCCGGAGTTTTTGCGATCAGGCCGTTTTCGACGGCGATGCGGTGCTGACGCAGGCAGGGAAGCCTTATTCCGTTTTTACGCCCTATAAAAATGCCTGGTTGCGGCGTTTCTACGAGCGCGGGGTGTCGGCCTGCGACAGTACTTCCGGCAAACTGGCGCTACCCCCTTTCGCGTCTTCCCTGCCAACGCTCGCAGCGATGGGCTTTGCCGAGGTTGATCTGGCGGCAATCGGTGTGCAGCCCGGAATGTCAGGGGCTCGCGCCCGCTTTGATGATTTTTGCAATCGCCTGCCACAGTACCGCGAGCAGCGCGACTTTCCTGCGATAAAAGGGGTTTCTTACCTTTCCGTACATCTGCGCTTCGGCACCATTTCGGTTCGCGAATTGGTGGCACATGCGCTGCGCATCGGCGGCGAGGGGGGCATGACCTGGCTGTCGGAACTGGTCTGGCGCGATTTCTATTTCATGATCCTCGACCGCTTCCCCCATGTTGTCGAACGCGCGTTTCGCCCGGCCTACGATGCCATTGTCTGGAACGATTGGCCCGAGGGACTGCGGGCGTGGCACGAGGGGGAAACAGGTTACCCGCTGGTCGACGCGGCGATGCGGCAAATGGCGAGCAGCGGCTATATGCACAATCGCCTGCGCATGGTGGCGGCGTCGTTCCTGACCAAGGATCTGGGGATCGACTGGCGGCTCGGTGAGCGCTGGTTTGCCGACAGCCTGATCGACTACGACCTGTCGGCAAACAATGGGGGCTGGCAATGGGCGGCTTCCACGGGCTGCGATGCGCAGCCGTGGTTTCGCATCTTCAACCCGGTGACGCAATCGGAAAAATTCGACCCGCTGGGCAAGTTCATTCGGCGCTACGTACCCGAGCTGAAGAATGTGCCAGACAAATGGATTCACGCACCGTGGCGCATGCCAGAAGCGCAGCAGCAAAGCTGCGGCGTAACGATAGGCCGGGATTATCCATGGCCGATCGTCGATCATGCCGTTGCGCGAGAATCGACGCTATTGCGTTACGGGGTAGTCAAGAGTGCGCAGCAGGAGTTCGGCGCAGAATCGGGGCAAGCAGAGTCGGTATAGGAATCGAGCGATTGAATGAAAAGAGGCCACCCTGGCGTTACGTCAGGGTGGCCTCTTTGTCGAGCAGGATCAGTTGCGCGCTTGGCCTTGGTGTATTCGCCCACCAGCTCCATCAGTTCGTCTTCCTGGTAAGGCTTGCCGAGGTAGTTGTTGACCCCGATTTCGAAGGCGTAGTTGCGGTGCTTGTCGGCCGTTCGCGAGGTGATCATGATGATCGGGACATGCTTCAGCTTGGCGTCGGCACGAACGTTGCGAGTCAAGTCGAAACCGTCCATGCGCGGCATTTCGATATCGACCAGGAGAACGTCGGGGACGATGTCGAGCATCTGCTCCAGCGCATCGACGCCGTCCTTGGCGGTCAGTACCTGATAGCCTTCGCGTGCCAGCAGGCGGCCGGTGATCTTGCGCACTGTCAGCGAATCGTCGACCACCATCACCGTCGGCAGCGTCGAGAGGCTTGCTGTGGGTTCAGCAGGCGCTTGTAGCGCTGTCGAGGAGGCGATATCCGGAGCGTGCAACGCACGCGAGCGTGAGGCCAAGGCAACCGGGTTAAGAATCAGCACTACCTGACCGTCGCCAAGCACCGTGGCGCCGTCGATACCCACTACCCGTGCCAGCTGCGGCCCGATGTTCTTGACGACAATTTCGCGGTTGCCCCGCAGCTCATCGACCTGTACGGCGATACGCTGCAAGCCTGAACGCAGCAGCAACACCCAGTACTGGCGGCGGGCTTCCGGCAGGGCGGTGTTGTCGCCCAGCAGGTGAGGCAGGAATCGGTAGGGATACTTGTTGCCCAGCCATTCGGCTTCGCCGGCTTCGCGGATACGGGCAAGGAAAGCTTCCTTGAGCTCGAGTACCTGCTCAATCATCGACGATGGGATGGCGTATACGTGGTTGCCAGCGCGGACCAGCAGCGCCTGGGTTACGGCCAGCGTCAGCGGGATGTATAAGCGGAAAGTCGAGCCCTTGCCGGCCACGGAGTTCACTTCGATGCGACCGCCGAGTTCGCCGATTTCGGTCTTGACGACGTCCATGCCAATACCGCGGCCAGCGATCTGGTTGACCTCGGCGGCAGTCGAGAAACCGGGGGTGAAAATCAGCTTGATCAGCCGACCTTCATCCGCAGCCTCATCAGCACCAAGCAAGCCGGCTTCGATGCCACGGGCACGGATGCGCTGGAAATCGAGACCCGCACCATCGTCGGCCATGGTGACGATGATTTCGTTGCCTTCCTGCGCGAGCGTCAGTGACACTTCACCGATCTCTGTCTTGCCGGCGGCCAGTCGCGTGTCGCGACCTTCAAGGCCGTGGGCGACGGCGTTGCGCAACAAGTGCTCAAGCGGAGCGCCGATCTTGTCGAGCACCGAGCGGTCGAGTTCGACCTGGCCGCCACGAATTTCAAGGTTGGCGCGCTTGCCGAGTTCCTTCGCCGTTTGCCGGACAATCCGGTACAGCCGCTCCGCCTGGCTGGAGAACGGCACCATGCGCACACTCATCAGCTCTTGTTGCAGCTGACGGTTCATCCGCGCTTGGGCAAGGATGGCGGCGTTGGCATCGTCGAGGTTCTTGAGCAGGTTCTGCTGCACGGTAGAGACGTCGTTGACCGACTCGGCCATCATCCGCGTCAGTTCCTGGAAGCGGGTAAAGCGATCGAATTCCAGCGGGTCGAAGCCAGCATGCCGCTCATCAGAGGCGGCGGTGCGCGACTGCATCTGCGACTCGGCCTGAATTTCAATGTCGCGCAACTGGCGGCGCAGGCGAATCACGTTTTCCGTGAGGTCGAGCAAGGAGCCCTTGAGGCCGATCATTTCGCCTTCAATTCGGGCACGGGCAATCGACAGTTCGCCAGCTTCGTTAACCAGCTGGTCGATCAGGTCGGCACGCACACGCAGCATGGCTTTCTGCGCTGCGGCTTCCTCGCCGGCTTCACCCGTCGCGCCTTCAACGACTGCGGCTGCCTGTGTTGCCGAAGACGCTGCCATTACGGTCTGTACCGAGGCGTCTTCGTCTGTCTCGCCGGCCTCTGTCGCTGGAGCTTCCAGCGACTCCCCGCGTTGCAGGCGTTCGACGATCTGGATGACGCTGTCGAAGGCGGTTTCGATGTCCTCGATCAGTTCAAGCGGTGCGCCGCCAGTCTTGTTGGCCTGCTCGACACGAGCTTCAATGGCATGGGTAATTTCACCCAGCGTCATGGCGCCCGCCATGCGAGCGCTGCCCTTCAGGGTATGAAAAAGGCGATGGAGCGCACGCAACGGCTCGGCATCATCGGGATTGGCTCGCCAGTTACGCAAGTTCTCGGTGATCGCCTCGGTAAGTTCAGCGGCCTCTTCGAGAAAGATTGGCAGTAACTGTTCGTCGAATTCGTCCTTGACGTTCTGTGTGTCGATGAGGATTGCGCTGAACGGTGCGGCCGCACCCGAGCGGGCTGGCGCTGCTGCGGCCGTAACTACTTCAGCCAAGGCCTCATCGATCAACTCAGGAAGGTCAGCAGCGGTCGGCGCGGGTGGCGGATAGAGTTGCTCAAGGGCATCGACCAGATGCGGCGCCGCTTCCGGATCACGCTTTTCAGCCACATTGGCGACCATCGCCTCGAGGGCGTCAATGGTCTGACGAATGACTTCGATGGCGCCGATACTAGCCGCCTGGTCCGTTGTTTCGCGGCGCAGCAGTGTGTGCTCTAACGTCGCCCCGAGGCGGTTGAGTACTGACAGGCCAACTGTACCGGCGATCCCAGCCAGCGTGTGCGCGGCACGGGCCATCGGGTGCGGTGTCGGCAGCGTAGGGTCGTCGGCAAGCACGGCGAATTCGCGCTGCAGGGTACTCAGATGGGCGCGCGCTTCCTCCAGGAATATCTCGTAGAGCGTGGGCGAAATGCTTAGTTGTGGTTTCGGCGCATTTTCACTCGCGGAGGCTTCTGCAGAAGTCGTCAGCGACGCTTCCGACTCCGACGACAACTCCTGTTCACTTTCCGGTGCAAAATCAACTTCTGTAATCGCCGGAACACTCGTCACCGGTGGCGTTTCGGCAATTGTCAGCTCTGAAATCTCAGGAATGCTCAGCTGATCAACGGCATCGTCCGCGACAACCATCTCGATCGCTTGTGCGCCGTGCGATTCGACGCCAAAGTCGTCATCAAGCGACAGCGGCGCCATATCAATGGACTCGACCTCTGTGATCGGCTCGGCAACGGGTTCCGGCGTGGTGAACTTACGTAGTACCAGCGTTGCTGCACTGTCGTAGAGTGCTTCTCCGGAATCCGGAGGGGTGTCCAGCAACAGCATCGGCATGTCGACGATTTCGACCGCTTCGTCCGGCACCGGGGGTTCCGAAGCGCCGAAATGTCCGAGCACAACGGTTGCCGAAGCGCCGTCGAACATTTCATCGTCGGCAAGGCCCTCAGGCAACGAGTCGTCAAGCGAGAGCGGAGGCATGTCGACGATTTCGATCGTTTCGGATGCAGTCGACGGCTCTGCGGGGGCACCGAAATTACCCAGGACGAGGGTTGCGGCAGCGCCATCGAACATCTCGTCATCTTGTTCCGTCGCCAGCGGTGGCGGCAGTTCAGCAACAATAGCCGGTGTCGGTGGTGTCGACTCCGGTGCCAAGGCGGTTTCACCGCCAATGCGCAGGGATTCTGCCAGCGCTACAAGTGCGGCGCAGTCCGGGATCGGAACACTATGGTTTTCAAGGTGCTCGGTCCATACGGAAAAGACCTGATGGCCCTGTTCGACCAGATCGAAGACTGCAGGCGTCAGTTCCTGCTCTTGGCGCAGCCAGAGATTGAGCACCTGCTCGATCCCCCAGGCCACCTCGCCCAGATCACGTAGACCGACCATGCGGCCCGAACCCTTGAGCGTGTGGAAGGAGCGGCGGATATTGGTCAGAACTTCGCTGTTGTGCGGTTGCTCTCGCAGGTTGGCGAGATTACTCCCGACAGCTTCGAGCACTTCCTTTGCTTCTTCGATGAAGATGGCGAGAAGCTCTGCGTCAAGCTCTTCCTCGTCAGCCTGAGCCAGCTGCAGGGTTTCCGCCGAGGGCGTTGGCGCATCCACTTTCTGCGATTTCATGCCGGCAATTGCGGCATCGAATGCCGGCGTGGTGTCACCGCCGGAATTCAACGCGGAAAGCGCTGCCTTGGCCTGCTGCCCGAGCGCATTATCGGCCACCAGGTCGGCGTCCTGCTTCAGCGTTTCCAGATTCTGCTTGAGCTCTTCTCGCAGTCCGGCATCGGTCGGCTGCTCCTTGAGCGCCATCAGCAAGGCCTGAGTTTCGCGCTTGGCGTCTTCGAGTTCCTGTTCGACCGTTGTCTCCGGCGCCTCATCTTCCTGCGCTGCCGGTGCAGCTGTCATGGCCCGGGTGAAAGACTCGAAATCGGTGGCGCCATGCTGCATCGCGTCGATGAAGAATCCGAGTGCGGAGAGGCGGTCAGCCACGCGCTCGAAATCAGCTTCGTCCGGAGCGTAGCTTTCGGCGGCAAAGCGTTTGATTTCCACTTCGCACTCGCGCAAGGTATCGACAGCCGCGTTCTGCCCCATGATCATGAGCGCGCCGACGATCTGGCGCAGAGGCCCGTCGAGTGTAGTCAGGTCACTACGTTTTTCAGCGTCACGGAAGAATCCGTCGAGCACTTGTTCGATCTGTGCAAGGTTGCTCTGGATTTCCTTGGCGACTTGGCCGATGAGCAGTTTTTCCTGTGCTTGCCGCGACATTTCGTCGAGCAGCGGAATTTCCGAACCCGGTTCCGGTGGGTTGTCGGCCAGGAAGCCGTGCAAGCGCGCCACCATGACGTCTACCTGATGCGCAAAATCAGCACCGAGGCGAGTGAAATTTTCTTGCGCGTTTTGTGCCAGCAGGATTGCCGTGGCGATTTCCATCGCCAGCGCATCGGTGTGGCGCGACGGCTGCTCAGCCAGCCAATTGGCGGCATTGGCGATCGCTTGTGCAAGCCGCCGATAGTCAGTGTGCCCCAGTTGCTCGATTGCCTGATGCATACCTGCCGTCTGATCACGGAAGGTGTGCAAGGCCTGGCCGGTGCCGGCACAGAATTTGTTCCAGGCTTCTTCGGCGGCAGCAATGGTCTCGCGCAGGCGGCGGCGCTGCGCTTCTTGCGGCGCGGCCTGAGTGGCGGCGGCGGGAATGGCGCTGCCCAGCCGGTAGGTTCCCTTGACCTGCCTGACCAGATCGCTGCTACTGTCAGCCTGGGCGACGTAATACAGCGCGTCGCGCATCAGGCGCTCGGCAACATTTTTCGAGCCTTCGAGCAGGCGGCGAATTTGCAGATCGATACGGGCACAGAGTTGCTTGACGTCAACTTCGGCCGGCAAGGCGCCTTCCGAAAGCGCTGTGAGCATGCCGGTGGCTACCCACCAGAACGAACGGGCCGCAGCGAGTTCCTGCGTGGCCTCTACTCGCCGCGTAGCATCGAGCATCTCGGCCAGACCGGCGCGATCGTTCGGGTTTCGTAGCCAAGCGAGCAGGCCGCGCTGAAAGCGCGCGCGCTGGGTGCGCAGGAGCTGCTGCAGTTCGCCGCGCGACAACACTTGGGCGGCAACCCGTCGCGGCGGACGGAGGGTGAGATCGGGGAAGAACAGATCAGTGGCCGAAATGCGTTTCTGTCCACGCGCAGCAAGAATCTGCGTGTAGATCGGCATCAGGCGCAATGGCTGATTCGGCTCGCCGTTAATCAGATCGTCCAGGTAGTGGTGAACCGCGCTCAGGGCACTCAGAACCATCGCAGTACTGGTGGCGTCGGCAACAATTTTCTGCTGCTCGAAATCTGCCAAGAGGCCTTCAAGGGCCTCCGTGAACTGGGTGACGCCGTCGAGTCCGACAATAGCGAGCGCGCCACGAACCTGGTGCAGATGGGTTTGGCAGAACTTGATCTGGGTAAGATCACCGCTGGCCGAAAATTGCCGCAGTGATTCAGCAGCGCGTTCCAGCGCAAGATCGATCTCGCTCTTGACCCAAGTCAGCGGGCCGACGTCGAATTCCGTCGCAGCGTTCATGCGGGCTTATCTCTCCGGGACCAGGGGATCAGGCGACCTTGAAACCGGCAACCGAACCCTTCAGTTCAGTTGCCAGCGAGGCGAGTTCGCCGACCGCCTCTGCAGTGCGCTGCGTACCTGCCGTGGCTTGTTCCGTCACACGCAGAATGTCCTGCATCTTGCTCGCCACACCCGTGGCGGACTTGGCTTGCTGCTGCGTGTCGGTAGAAATGTTTTCGATGAGGCCGGCAAGGCTGCGCGAAACATCGCCAATCTCTGCCAGGGCCTGGCCAGCAGCGTCGGACAGCTTGGCCCCTTCAACCACGCCCTGCGTTGATTGTTCCATAGCGGAAACGGCATCCTGCGTATCCGTCTGAATGGTTTTCACAATTGCCGCAATCTGCTTCGTGGCTTCTGCAGAACGTTCGGCCAGTCGCTGCACCTCCTCGGCAACCACCGTGAAGCCGCGGCCCGCATCGCCAGCGGAGGCCGCCTGGATGGCAGCGTTCAGCGCCAGCACGTTGGTTTGCTCGGTAATGTCAGAAATCAGTTCCACGATTTCGCCGATCTCCTGTGAGCTTTCGCCGAGTCGCTTGATCCGTTTCGAGGTTTCCTGAATCTGTTCGCGAATTTCGTTCATGCCCTTGATCGAGTCCTGCACGGCAACGGCACCTTTTTCAGCGGCTGCCAGCGATTGGCGCGCAACCTGAGCCGACTGGTTGGCGTTCGACGATACTTCGCTCATCGATTTGGCCATGGCCAGCGCGGAGTGGCCGGCGTCCTGAATTTCGACCGACTGCTTTTCAGCAGCGGCGAGCAGTTCTGCCGAAGTTTGCTGGGCGATCTCGGTGGCCAGGGTTACCCGGCCGGCAGCGTCGTTGATACGACCAACCAGCACGCGAAGTTCTTCAATCGTGTAGTTGATGGAGTCGGCAATAGCGCCGGTGATGTCTTCCGACACGGTGGCGGTAACTGTCAGGTCACCGTCAGCGAGGTCGCCAAGTTCGTTCATCAGCCGCAAAATGGCGTCCTGGTTGGTGCGGTTAACGCGCTCCGTATCCTGTCGGGCAGATTCGGCTTCGGCCGTACGGCGGACTGAATCGTCAAGATAGACCTTCGCCATCAGGCCCAGCACGGCCGCAGCCAATATGCCGAGGACGATGAGGAACAGCGTGAAGGCGGCGCGCTCGGCGAGCGAACCCTGGTAGCCTTCGGCCAGCTTGTCCGTTGTCGTCAGCAGCCCTTCCGAGTCCCGGAAAATATTGGCCCCGGCCTGCTTTGCCAGCACCAGTCGTTGCATCGATCCGAGAATGCCGCCGACGGCGCCCTGATATTCCTTGAAGTTGGTTTCCAGCTCAGCCAGTTTTTGCCGCGTGTCGGCGTCGGTGGTAGCACCGATGCGCAAGGTTTCGCTACCCTTGGTCAGCGCGCCCAATAGATCGCGGAAAGTATTGGTATCCTTCCCAAGCAGGAAGGCAACTTCCGGGTCGATAGCATCACCGACGAGCAGTGCGGAGGCGTTCTTGGCCACCCGCTGCGTCAGCATCACCAGCTGGTTCGCTGCCACGACTTCACGCGTACCGCCACCCGCCTGCAACTTCAATGCCGCAACTTGCTCGGAAAGTTCAAGCATCTGCGGGTTTTTTTCGTTGATCGTCGCAACGTCGTTACCAAGCGCAATCAGGTTTTTTTCCATCTCCAGCAACTGGCCGGCGTTCTTGTTGGTCTTGCCCCATTCTTCGGTCAGCGTTTTCAGTTGCTCCTGCACGCTATCCGGCGAGGGAGGGACATCAACTTCGTTGATGTTGCCGCCGCTGGTCAGGTTTTCAATCAGTTGTGAAAACCGGTCGCGGGAGTCTTTCAATTGCTTGAACGCTATCGGGTTGCCCTGCAACGCCAGGCTGGAGGCCTTGGCCAGTCGCTGTGACAGCATTCGCATTTCACCAGAAGCCCCGATGTAGGCCGTGCCGTATTTGGCCTCGCGGTTGTCGTGGATCACCACCGCCGCCAGCGTTGACAGCACCAGCAGCAGTACGCCGCCGAGAATCTGAAGCTGTTTATTAACCGAATACTGGTTCAGGAAGCCAAGCGCGGCCCCCTTCTTCGCCTTGGCGCCACCGACGTCCATCACTGTTTGCGCAGCGATGGTCTGGTCTGCGGGTCCGGATTGCTTGCCACCCCCGAGGCCGGGCAGTTTGAGGTTAAACGCCATGAATCGTCTCCAGTATGTTTTGTATGCGTGTTATTCGTCGTCTTGATGCCCGAAGCGTCTCAGGCGCCAATTTCCATGAAATCCGGGTCCGCCAGCAGAGCGCGAACATTAAGCTTTTTCCATTCGCGGCCATCGGCGTCGACGAGGCGTTCCGCCTCCCACGGATGCGGACCTTCTGTCGCCGGAGCGGAGGTCAGAGTCTCCGGGTTTTTCAAGCCAAGCATGCGGGTGACCAGCAGGGCGGCATTGCTACCATGGCGGGTGCCAACCAGCAACAGCCGGGAAGAGGCATTCATCGGTGTCGGCTCGCCACCGCGCAAGGCCGAAAAATCAGCAACGGAATACAGGTTGCCGCGAATGTTGGCGATGCCTGAAAACCATGGCTTCGTCAGCGGCACAGGTGCAAGCGACGGCAGCGGAACGATTTCTCCCGAATCGGAGAGGTTGAGCAGCCAGTAGTCGTTACCCGCCTGAACGCCGAGCAGGGCGGAACTCGCCTTGCCCTGTGCGGCAATGGTCAGACGCGCGGCCAGGTGTTCCTGGAATTCCCTGAGGCTGATTTTCTTGGCCATGCGAGGACCGGGCTCAGAGTGCGGCGATCTTGGCCAGCAGTTCTTCCGGATTGACCGGTTTTACCAGGTAATCCTGAGCACCTTGGCGCAAGCCCCATATCTTGTCGGTTTCTTGACCCTTTGAGGTACACATCAGCACCGGGATATTTTTGGTGTCTTCGTCGCGCGTCAGCGTGCGCGTGGCCTGGTAGCCATTCAAACCAGGCATGACAACGTCCATGATGACGAGGTCCGGCATTTCAGCCTTGGCCTTGATGACGCCCTCTTCGCCGCTTTCGGCGGTCACGACCTGATAACCATTCTTGGTCAGCAATTCGACCATGACATGGCGCTCGGTAGGGGAATCGTCGACTACGAGGATTTTCTTGACTGGCATGCTGTTACTCCGAGTATTTGTTTGTGCTGCGAGTGTGTTACTGAACCGGCTGCGGCGCGAAGCTCGCAACCGCCTGCAGTAGGCTGTCTTTGGTAAATGGTTTGGTCAGATATTGGTCAGAGCCGACCATGCGACCGCGCGCGCGGTCGAACAGCCCGTCCTTGGATGAGAGCATGATCACCGGGGTCGTACGGAAGCGGGTGTTCTTCTTGATCAGGGCGCAGGTTTGGTAGCCATCGAGACGCGGCATCATGATGTCGCAGAAAATGATGTCCGGTTGATGGTCGGCAATCTTCGACAAGGCGTCGAAACCGTCCTCGGCGAGCAGCACCTGACATCCGGCCTGCACCAGAAATATTTCCGCACTGCGCCGAATGGTGTTGCTGTCATCAATGACCATCACCTTGACGCCGCGCAGGTTAGCAACTTCAGCCAATTCCTTCCTCCATGGATGCCGGCTTGTCTAAAAACGCTATTTTTTATGCTTGATTTCGGGCCGGCACCGAACCATTTCCTCACAACTATACCGTAAATGTCTCAAATTTCGATCATTTCGAAATCTTCCTTCCGGGCACCGCATTCCGGGCAAACCCAGTTGGTCGGCAGGTCACGCCAGCGGGTTCCGGGAAGAATGCCGTCGGCAGGAATTCCTGTTGCCTCATCGTAGATCCAGCCGCAGATCAGGCACATCCAGGTTCGATAATCGGATTCGTCGGGGGACATGGTTCCAATAACTTATCGGGTAGAATTGCCGATTCTAGCCAAAGCCTTTTCACTGTCAAAGCCCGGCTTGCCGAGCCGACTCCTGCATGAACCCAAGCGCCCAACTTTCACCGCCCATCGTCCTTGCCTTTGCCGCCTCCGATCCTTCTGGCGGCGCTGGCATCCAGGCCGACCTGATGACCCTGTCCTCTATGGGGTGCCATGTATTGACGGTGATTACCGCGATCACCGTACAGGACACACTGGGCGTCGAAGCTGTGCACGCGCTGGACGCCGATTGGGTGGAAGACCAGGCGCGCGCGGTTCTCGAAGACATGCCCGTCGCCGCGTTCAAGATCGGCATGGTCGGTAGCGTCGAAAACATTTCGGTGATTGCCGAGATCGTTTCCGACTACCCGGACATCCCGCTGGTGCTCGACCCGGTGCTGGCCTCCGGCCGCGGCGATGAACTGGCCAGTGAAGAAATGCTTGAGGCCATTCGCGAGTTGCTGCTGCCGCAGACGACGGTGCTGACCCCCAACAGCATGGAGGCCCGGCGCCTGGCCGAAGAGGATGAGGACGAAGACGCGCCGGATCTCGCCAACTGTGCGCAACGACTGATCAGTTACGGCTGTGAATACGTACTGGTTACCGGCACCCACGAAAACACGCCGAAGGTGATCAATACCCTTTACGGTGAAAACGGCCAAATTCGCAGCGATCGCTGGGAACGTCTGCCCGGGAACTACCATGGTTCCGGTTGCACCCTGGCGTCGGCGATTGCCGCCAATCTGGCGAACGGGCAGGACGTCGCCGATGCTGTCCGCGACGCACAGGAATATACGTGGCAGTCACTGGCCAACGGTTTCCGGCCCGGTATGGGGCAGCACATTCCCGACCGTTTTTTCTGGGCCCGCAATACCGAGCCCGAGGCTGGCAGCGAGCCCGGGGCGAATGACTAAGCGTTCCCGACTCACCGGGCTTTACGCGATCACCCCCGAAGACCCGGACGAAGCGCGCCTGCTTGGCGCTGCCAAATCGGCGCTGATCGGCGGCGCGCGCCTGCTGCAGTATCGCGACAAGACCAGCGATGCCGGGCGGCGCTTGCGCCTGGCCGAAGCGCTCGCGGCCTTGTGCCGGCAATACGCTGTCAAATTCATAGTGAACGATGATCTGCAACTCGCACTGCTCGTGGCTGCCGATGGCCTGCACCTCGGCGGCGACGATGGCGATCTGGCGGCTGCCCGCCGCCAGCTGCCTGCAGGCGTTCTGCTCGGCGCTTCCTGCTATGCCGACCTCGATCGCGCGCGTTCCGCAGTGGCCGCTGGCGCCGATTATGTGGCCTTCGGCGCCGTCTATCCGTCGCCAACCAAGCCGCTGGCCCTGCCGGCACCGCTTGATCTGTTTGCCCGCTGCCGTGCCGAACTGGGCGTTCCCGCCTGCGCCATCGGCGGCATTACGCTGGCCAATGCAGCCCCGGTGATCGCTGCCGGTGCCGACATGCTGGCCGTCATTACCGATTTGTTTGCCGCGCCGGATATCTCGGCGCGTGCGCGTGCCTACCAACAATTGTTCGAGGAACAACCCGATGACTTCCCGCAACCAGCAACTCTTTGAAGCCGCCCAGCGGCATATTCCCGGCGGCGTCAATTCGCCGGTCCGTGCCTTCCGCTCGGTCGGCGGTGTGCCCTGCTTCTTCAAGGAGGGCAAGGGCCCGCACGTCTGGGACGTGGACGGCAAGCGCTATACCGATTACGTTGGCTCGTGGGGCCCATTGATCCTCGGCCATGCGCACCCGGAAGTCGTGAAAGCGGTGCAGGACAGCGCCGCGCGTGGCCTGTCGTTCGGTGCGCCGACCGAAGCCGAAGTCGAAATCGCCGACCTGCTCTGCAAGCTGCTGCCGAGCATGGAGATGGTGCGCCTCGTCTCCTCCGGCACCGAAGCGACGATGAGCGCCATTCGTCTCGCCCGCGGCTACACCGGTCGCGACGTACTGATCAAGTTCGAGGGCTGCTACCACGGCCACTCCGACAGCCTGCTGGTGAAGGCCGGTTCCGGCCTGCTCACCTTTGGCAACCCGTCTTCCGGCGGTGTGCCGGCCGATCTCGCCCAGCACACGATGGTATTGGATTACAACGACCCGCAGCAGTTGGCCGAAGCCTTCGCCAAGCACCCGGACCGTATCGCCGCAGTGATCGTCGAGCCGGTCGTCGGCAACATGAACCTGATCGCGCCGACGCCGGAATTCCTGAAGGCCATGCGCGAGCTGTGCACGCAGTACGGCGCCGTGCTGATCTTCGATGAAGTGATGACCGGCTTCCGCGTCGGCCCGCAGTGCGCGCAGGGCTACTACGGCATCACGCCGGACATGACGACGCTCGGCAAGGTGATCGGCGGCGGCATGCCGGTCGGTGCCTTTGGCGGCAAGCGCGAGATCATGGAAAAAATTGCACCGCTGGGGCCCGTCTATCAGGCCGGTACGCTGTCGGGCAATCCAGTGGCGGTAGCGGCGGGGCTGACAACATTGAAGCTGGTGCAGCAACCCGGTTTCTACGAGTCGCTGACGAAGAAGACCTTGCGCCTGACCGATGGCCTGACTGCAGCAGCGAAAAAGCACGGTGTCGATTTCGTCGCACAGGCCGTTGGCGGCATGTTCGGCCTCTACTTCGCCAAGACCTGCCCGGCGACCTACGCGGCAGTGCTGGAATGCGACAAGGAAGCCTTCAACCGCTTCTTCCACGCCATGCTCGACGCCGGCCACTACTTTGCGCCGTCGGCTTTCGAAGCCGGCTTCGTTTCGGCCGCGCACAGCGACGCCGACATCGACGCGACCATTGCTGCCGCCGACGCCTGGTTTGCCAGAGGCTGATTACAACAAGAAGAGCGTTGCCAACCCCAGGAAGATGAAGAAACCGCCCGAATCGGTGAGGGCGGTGATCATCACCGACCCGCCTATCGCCGGGTCATTGCCAAGGCGATAGCGGAGGATGGGGATGGCCACCCCGGCCAGTGCCGCCAGCAGCAGATTGAGCGTCATCGCCGACGTCATCACCAGGCCGAGCGACGCGCTGTCGTACAGCCACCACGAAATCAACCCGAGCAGACCGCCCCAGACAAGGCCATTGATCAGCGCCACGCCCAGTTCCTTGCGCAGCAGGCGGCTAAGCGCATCGGGCTGAACCTGACCCATGGCGATGGCCCGCACGATCATGATGATCGTCTGATTGCCGGAATTGCCGCCGATGCCGGCAACGATAGGCATCAGCGCTGCCAGCGCCACCAGTTTCTCGATCGAATCCTCGAACGCGCCGATGACGCGCGAGGCGACAAAGGCCGTGACCAGATTGACGGCCAGCCAGGCCCAGCGGTTTTTCACCGAGTCGATCACCGGCGCGAAGATATCTTCCTCCTCGCGCAGACCCGCCTGGGCCAGTTGTTCGCTCTCGGCTTCCTCACGAATGAAGTCGACCACTGCATTGACAGTGACGCGGCCGACCAGTTTCTGGTCGTCATCGACGACGGCCGCAGAGACGAGGTCGTAACGCTCGAAGGCCTTCGCCGCTTCCTCGGCAAAATCGTCGGGGCGCAGGTCGACACAGTCGGTCTGCATCAAGGCGCCGACTTCCGTTTCCGGATCGTTCACCAGCAGCACATTGAGGGGCAACACCCCTTTCAAGCGCTCGTCGCGGTCGACCACGAACAACTGGTCGGTATGGTCTGGCAGTTCGTCGAAACGACGGAGGTAACGCAAGACCGCTTCCAGGCTGACGTCCTCGCGCACCGTGACCATTTCAAAATCCATGATCGCGCCAACCGTATCCTCGGGGTAGGACATCGCCGCCCGCAACTGCTCGCGCTCCTCGGCCGAAAGCGACCGAAAAACATCCTCGATCACCTCTCTCGGCAGATCCGGGGCCAGGTCGGCCAGCTCGTCGGTATCAAGACTTTCCGCAGCGGCGCGCAGTTCCGCCGGCGCCATCGATTCGATCAGGGACTCGCGAACGGCATCCGAGACTTCCAGCAGGATTTCGCCATCGCGGTCGGCACGAACCAGGTCCCAGACCAGCAAGCGCTCATCGGGCGGCAATGCTTCCAGAACATAGGCGATGTCGGCCGGATGCATGCGGTCCAGTCGTGCATGCAACTGCACCAGATGCTGTTTGTGCACCAGATCTTCGACCAAAGCCTTTTGCGAATCAGCTTGGCGCGACATCTCCTGCCGGTGCACCAGATTTTCGACCAGCCGATGCCGGGCAAGCAGATCCTGCACCTCGGTGAGATGCGCCTGCAGCTCGTCTGCGTCGGAGTGTTGCAGCTCGTCGCTCATGCTGCTTCACCGTTGCCATCAACGCGAATTACGACATTCATAACGACTCCCGTCCTGTCGTGCGGCAGACCGAAGTCGTGTCGCCGGGCGGACATGGCAAGCACAGCGGCAATCCGCAAGTGCTCGCAGGTTACATCGAATGGTCGCTTGAAGGGCCGGAGTGCGCGGGGCTTTCCGGGGGGGCGTACCATCCTGCAAAGGGCAGGATGGCAGCCAGAGAGGGCTGTTATCCTGCCATGGTGCCGGCGGTGGCCGGCGAGTTGCTACACGGGCAACTGTCCACGTGGATCGCTCCGGAAATGAGATGGGGCGGAGTGTACATCGTTTGCGGCGACGCAACAATTACCGGGATGCGACAAAACCGGAATCGCGTTCTCAAGGCACTGCTGCCGAAGGCATGCGTGCCAGAATGACTTCCGTCTTCTTCGCCAGCCCCGGCGCATTGCGGTTGCGGTCGTAGAAGCGCGGGCTGGGGACCATGCCAGCCAGTCGTGCCGCCTGCTCTGCCCCAAGTTGCGCGGCTGAAATATTGTAATAGTGACGGGCGGCCGCTTCGGCGCCGAAGACGCCATTGCCCCACTCGATCACGTTCAGGTACACCTCGAAAATACGCCGTTTGCTCCAGGTCGCCTCGATCATCAGGGTGATCACAGCCTCTTCGCCCTTGCGCCAAAGGGAACGCTGCGGCGTCAGAAAAAGGTTCTTGGCCAGTTGCTGAGTAATCGTCGAGCCGCCGGCGACCGCCTTGCCCTTGCGCTCGTTCTTCTTCATGGCCACCTGGATGCCTTCCCAGTCAAAACCCGGGTGCTGCGTGAATTTCCCGTCTTCCGAGGCAATCAGCGCCCGTTTGAGATGAGTGGAGATGCGCTCATACGGCACCCACTGCTTTTTCAGCGCCGCGTCGGGTTGCTTCACCTGCAGTTCCGTCAGCCGGATCTCCATGAAGCGGGTCATGTCCGGGTTGAACCAGCCCCAGTACAGAACCCAGCCGAACAGCCAGAGCAGATAGACCAGTGCCAGCGCCAGCAAGGCCAGCAGGATGCGTCGGACCGATATCGCCAGACGCTTCATGTATTACGCAGGGCGTCCAGTATCGGCGCAGTCTGCGGACGCACCTGCCACCAGACAAAAAACGCTTCCGCCGCCTGCTCGACCAGCATGCCGAGACCATCGGCCAAGCGCCTTACGCCGCGTCGCCGCGCCTCGGCGAGGAAGGGCGTATCCCCCTTGCCGTACATCATGTCGTAAGCCAGCGTATCCGCAGAAAAGATGCCCTCGGGCAGCGGCGGCACATCGCCCGCCAGACTGGCAGAAGTGGCATTGATGACGATATCGAAATGCTTGCCAACCAGTGCATCGAAGCCGCCGCCCTGCACCGGGCCGAGCGCGGCAAACTGCTGCGCCAGCGTGGCCGCCTTTGCCGCCGTCCGGTTGGCGATGAATAGCGCGGCGGGCTGTTGCTCAAGTAGCGGCCCCAAGGAGCCGCGCGCCGCGCCGCCAGCACCGAGCAGGAGGATGCTGCGCCCGGCCAATGGCGTCTGCAGATTGACGCACAGGTCGCGCACCAGTCCGGCACCATCGGTGTTGTCGCCCAGTATTTTCCCGTCGTCGAAGCTGAGCGTATTCACTGCACCGGCCAGGTGCGCGCGCGGCGAATGCCCGTCACACAGACGGAACGCTTCTTCCTTGAACGGCACGGTCACGTTCGCCCCCCTGCCGCCGCCAGCGATGAACGCCTGCACACTCGCGGCAAAACCATCGATCGGTGCAAGCACGGCTTCGTACTGGAGGTCTTCGCCGGTTTGCCGGGCGAACAGCGCATGGATGCCCGGCGATTTGCTGTGGTTGATCGGATTGCCGAAAACGCAGTAGCGGGCGGTTGTCGGGAGAGTCATCGCGGCCTAGCGCGTTTCCAGCGCATCGTTGCGGGTAAAGGCCCAGGTGCGGGTGATCTCGATGATATCGGTGTCGCGCCGGATATCCGGCGGGAAGGCCGCGTAGGGCGAAGCCATCTGGACGATCCGTCGTGCCGCATCGTCGAGAATCTTGTGCCCCGAGCTGCGGTTGATCTCGATCTTCTGCACGGTGCCGTCGCTGAGGATATTGACTGACAGCACCAGGCTGCCGTAAAGCTTGCCCTTTGCCGCATCCGGGTAATTGAGCGTACCGATGCGCTCCACCTTCAACCGCCAATCCTCGACGTATTGTGCGAAGCGGTACTCATCGGCGCGGACGCCTATATTTTTCTTGCGCGGACGCTTGTTGTACTCCTCGACGTTCTTTGAAATCTCGGCCTCGAGTCGCGCCATGGCCAATGCCGACGAGGCCATCTCGCGGCCGGAAAGTGTCGGCGAAGGCTCTGGTTGCGCCTCGCGTAATTCCTGCGGCGAGGTCGTTCGCTTGCTGCGCGTTTGCGCCATCAGCTTCTGCTGTTGCGCTTCCAGCGCCTGCACCCGCTGCTGCTTCTGCTCCAGATCGGCGCCGGCCTGCTGGCGCGCAGACGGCGGCAGCGGCGTCTTTGCCCGGCGATTCTCATCGACATTGCCGCCACCATCCAGATTCGTCTGTGCCAGCGCCTGCGCGTCCGACGGGCGGCGCGCAGCCTTGCTGTTGACCAGGATGATCTCCAGCGCCTTGTCCTTCACGGCTCGCGAGGCATTGGGGAAGGCGAAGTTCAGCGACAGCAGCGCGCCATGAATCAGCACGGAAGCGCCAATTGCCAGCCAGAGCATGCGGTCCGAGGGGGGCGCTTGCAGCGGGGCGGGCATTGGCAGTCTGGTTTTCATCTCCAGTCGGTGGATTCAAGCGCGTCGTCGGCCGCGGCATCGGCATCGGCATCGGCAATTGTGTCGAGTGCGGTAGCAACGGTCGCCGCCGGCACATTCAGCGTCTCCAGGTAGCGGCAGTTCAGGTCCAGCGTCAGCTCGTCCATGCTCTCGATGGTCAGGCGCACGCGCTGTCCCGGCGGCAGTTCCGGCAGTGAAGGTACGCGCAGCAACTGCGGCAGGTGATCGAGCTTGACCAGCGATTCGCGGCGAACGGTCGCATCGATCGTCTGAACATTCCCCTGTTGCAGCCAGCGCAGGCACCAGTACTTCTCCATGCCGCGCTGAAACTCAGCGTAGGCCGCGTAGGTCAGGTCGAAATCGCGCATGGCGCCGAACAGGGCGTCGCTGCTGGTCGTTCCCTTGCCGCCAAAATGCGGCGTCAGATCGGAGAGGTGCGCGATCAACTGCCACTGGTTGATCAGGTCCACGTAACGTCGCAGTGGTGACGACGACCACGCGTACTGCGCCACACCGAGGCCGTCGTGCGGCAGCGGCGAAGTCGTCATGCGCACCTTGCCGGCGGTCTGCGCGCGGTAGATGGCGGCCACGCCCTTCTCGGCGAGCAGTCCGCCCCAGGTGCTGTTGGCGACGATCATCAGTTCGGCAACCAGTTTGTCGAGCGGGCTGCCGCGCTTGCGTTCGCTGATCTCGACGCGGCAACTGGCCGGGTCGGAAGTATCGCCTTCGATGGCAAAGTTGTAGTCGTTCACACCCTGCATCGCCGACGGCTTGCCGCGCCGGCCTTCGCAGGCGCAAGCCAGTTGCCAGAGCAGCTTCAGCTCGTCGCGCAAGGCGAATTCGGGCAGGCCGGCGGCCAGCGTTTCTTCGTTGAACAGTGGCTCGATCTCGTGATGGCGCAGGTTGGCCACTACCGGCACGATCTCCAGCCGCGACTCATGGCCGGTGATTTCCAGCTCCGGAGTCACCGTAAGATAGAGCGACACCGCCGGGCAGTTGCGCCCGGCCGAAAGCGTGAAGCGCTCGACCACGGCGTCTGGCAGCATGGTGATCTTGTTGCCCGGCATGTAGACCGTGGATAGCCGTTCGCGAGCCACCGCATCCAGCGGCGAACCGGGCAGGATGCCCAGCCCCGGCGCAGCGATGTGGATACCGACACGCCAGCCGATGCCGGGAAGCGCCTGCACCGAGAACGCATCGTCAATCTCGGTGGTGGCCGCATCGTCGATCGAGAAGGCGCGCACATCGGCGCGTGGCAATTTCGCCCCGGCCTCCGGTATCGGGCAGTCCGGGAAAGCGATGCCGCGCGGGAAGTATTCGGTCAGGAAACGCTGGAAATGGTAATCGTGCGCTGAGCGGATGGCGCCGCACTTGGCCAGCAGATGCGCGGCCGACAGGCCGGTATCGGCACAGGCGGTTTCCAGCGCCTTGGTTTCCAGGCGATTACGATCCGGCTTGTAGAGCAGGTCGCGCAGCAGCGGTGGGTATTCGGGCGGAAGCTGGCCGGCCTTCAGGGCCGCGACCATGCGCTCAATGGTGAGCGCTTGCTGACGCTTCTTTTCAAGACCGGCCAGAGCGGCTGCAAGAATGTCTGCAGGGGCCTTGCGGAAGCGCCCTTTGCCCTTGCGATGGAAGTAGACGGGTGCTGCGTGTAGGGCAAGCAGGATCGCAGTCGCCTCGACGGGCGAGGCTTCGTGGCCGTAGTAGTCGCGGGCAAAATCAAGAAAAGAAAACTCGCCATCGCTTGCACACTCCCAGAGGAACTCGGCTTCCACGCTTTCCGCCAGCGACTCCGCTGCATCCAGCAGCGCGCCCGCCGTCGGGTCCTTGAAACGCAGCAAAACACTTGCCGCCTTGATCTTGGCGCGCTTCCCCGAGACCATCTCGACCTGCAACGACGCATCGTTGTCGGCGAGGATGGTGCCCGTCTTGAAGCCGCCGTCTTCTTCGAAAAGTAAAAACATCCGGCCGATTATAACCCGCAGGATTCAATGATTTGCGGGACGAAATCGGGAAACCGCGTGAAGCTGTGGTCGCCGCCCGGCAGCACTGTCTGCCGGCAGTCGGCGTAGCGGGATACCGCCTGGCGATAGTCCAGCACCTCGTCGCCTTCCTCGACCAGCAGCCAATAACGGGCCGGCGTAATGTGCCGCGCCTCCATCCTGCGCAGCGCCGCAATGTGGGCGTGGGTGAACTCGAAGGTTTCGCCACCGTACAGGCAGGTTTGTGGCCCGACATAGACTTCCAGCGACAGCGGGGCAACCACCGCCGGATTGATCAGGATCGCCGGCAGCCCATGCTTTTCCGCCAGCCAGGTCGCGTAATAGCCGCCCAACGAACTACCGACCAGGACGAACGGACCGGAGTGGGCGGCCAGGATGGCCTCGGCCTGCGAAATTGCCACATCGGGGTCGTGCGACAGTGCCGGGCAGTGAAAGCGGTCGGCCAACCCGCGTGCGGCCATGGCTTCAGCCAACAGGCGGGCCTTCCAGGATTGCGGGGAGGAACGGAAGCCGTGCAGGTAGAGAATCGACGGCGTCGCCGCCGGCGAATTCAACACATCAATTTCTCAACGCCCGACCAGCAACCTGCCGACTACGTGGCCAACGACTTCGATCCCGCTCGATTCAAGCGCGGCTTCGCTCAGCGTTTCGCTGCCAAAGCGCTCGTTGTCGCAGATCAGGCGCAGGCCGTCCACGGTGCTGCGCTGCACGCGGCGGACCACTGGCGCATCGTGAATGCGCAGCACGAAAACGCCGTTGGTGTGGATGCGATTCACGCGCGGGTCGTAAAACACCACATCGCCGGGGCGCAGGTAAGGGTCCATATCGTCGCCTGAAACCCGCATGGCGGTAACGCCGCGCGGCAGACCGATCTCGCGCAGGGCTTCCGGCAGCATGTACAGCGCATGCGCCTCGTCTTCGTCGTTACCGTGGATATCGATGATCGTATAGCGCTCATCGATGGCGTGGGCGCCGGTGCTCGGCGTGCCGACGACCAGTTGCTCGACAGTGGTGTTCAGCGTTTCGGCAATTTCCGGCAGGCGTGCCAGTTCCGGTACGCCGCCGCCGCGCAACCAGTTGGCCGCCGTGTTCTGGCTGACGCCGAACAGTTCGGCCACCGCCGTCACCCGGCCGTAGCCGGAGGGAATGGCGCCGCGCCGATCCAGTGCCGCATTCAGGTTCTCCGCAAACTGCTTGCGGAAAGCCTTCTGACGCAGCGACGTATCGTCCTGATTATCAAGGTGGATGACTGAGTTCATGCGGCGATTATAGACCGACTTTGGCGCACCTCGGACAAGGGAAACGCGCCAATATGATACAAAAACTCCCAACCCTGTGCTGTTGCGTGTTTCATATTGAAAGTTCATCAATTGATTAACATCAACAACATTGCTTGTGTTTGTTACCCCGCATAGATACTATTGCGCCCGCTTTCATGGGGAGAAGCGCCACAAAGGCGCGACAACAGCACAATGAATCAAGGCATTACAAGGAGGAGGGCGGCGCCGACGGCCAACACTGGCCGTTGCCCTGCGCACCGGGAGGCTTTCCGCCTCCCGGTGGGCGCCATCTAATTGGGCGGGCCTGGCCCGCGCCGCCTGGGAATTGCGCTTCTGGCGGCATTCATGGCGCAGGGCGCTCTTGCCCAGACCGTCACCGGTGCCGCCATCGCCCAGGAACTGCAGCGCCAGATCGAACGCGACCGCGCCCTGCGCGAGCAGCAGGAAAGCGCCCCCGATGTCCGCCTGCAGGCCTCCCGCAAGCACCGACCCCGGCCGCCTGCCGGAGGCCGAAACGCCGTGTTTTCCCGTCCGCGAAATCGCCCTGAAAAGCCCGCATCCGATTCGACTTTGCCTGGGCCAAGGCGGCCGCCGACCCCGACGACGACCCCGCCAGCGGCCGCTGCCTCGGCAGTGCCGGCATCAATCTGGTCATGAAGCGCGTGCAGAACGCCATCGTCGCCCGTGGCTACGTCACCACCCGCGTGCTGGCCGAAGCACAGGACCTGCGCGACGGCATCCTCACCCTCAGCATCCTCCCCGGCCGCATCCGCGACATCCGCTTCGCCGAAGGCACCAGTTCCCGCGCCAACGCCTGGAACGCCATGCCCGCCCAGCCCGGCGACCTGCTCAACCTGCGCGACATCGAACAAGGGCTGGAAAACTTCAAGCGCGTGCCCACCGCCGAAGCCGACATCCAGATCCTCCCCGCCGACGACCCCGGCGAAAGCGATATCCTCATCACCTGGAAGCAGGCTTTCCCGCTGCGCCTGACCCTCTCCGCCAACGACGGCGGCTCGAAGAGCACCGGCAAATACCTCGGCTCGGTCACCGTCTCCGGCGACCACCTGCTCACCCTCAACGACCTCTTCTACGCCAGCTACAACCACGACCTTGGCAACAGCCACGGCAAGGAAGACGGCAAACGCGGCACCAAGGGCCACACGCTGCACTACTCGCTGCCCTACGACTACTGGCTGTTCGGCGTCACCG
>JADJUC010000005.1 GCA_016710885.1 Candidatus Proximibacter danicus | reverse complement strand
TGATCGCCGCACGGGCGGCACAACGCATGCGCGAACCGGGGAAACAGGAAGCCTGGCTGGATCGCGCCACCCTCGACGATGCCCGCACCGAAGCCGCCCGGTTGATGCTGGAAGCGGAGATGTACCTCGACGCCCGCCGCTTCGAGGATGCCGTTGCCGTGCTGAACCGCCTGCAGCAGATCGCCGGTCGCCACATCGCAGCCTTGCGCCTGGAATTGCGTGCGCAGCAGGGCTGCGGAAACTGGAATGAAGTGCTGCGCATCGCCCGCCAACTGGAAAAGCGTGATGCGCTGGCAGCGGAAGTTGCGCGGGAAATAAAGCTCAAGGCGCATCGGGAAAACATCGCCCAACGGCGTGGCGACGCGGCGCAGCTACGCGCCTATTTCGCTCGTGTTCCAGATAACGAAACCGGGCCGCGGCTGGCCCAGGCCGTGGCTGGCGCGCTGAATGCATTGGGGCATTTGAGGACGCCCGGCGAGTCATCGAGAACCAGCTTGAACGCGAATGGGACAGTGCCCTGCTGGCGCTTTACGGTGATGCCGATGGCGATGCGCCGGCACGTCTTGGCCGGGCCGAAGCCTGGCTGCAGAAATATCCGCGCGAAGCCACTTTGCTCGTGGTTCTGGGGCGGCTGTGCATGCAACAGCAGTTGTGGGGCAAGGCCCAAAGCTACCTTGACGCCTCACTTTCCGTTGCGCCCTTGCGTGAGGCGTATCTGGCGCTGGCGGCACTGGCGGATGAACTCGACCGCCCCGACGATGCCAATCGTCACTATCGTGCTGCAGCGCAGCTTTCCGCGCAGCCGGGCAGCGCGCTAGACTAAGCCACCTGCTTTCAGAGATGACCGGCAATGCTGAACCTAGACCTACGCAAGATCTACCGTTTTTCTCCCGTGGCGCCGGCGCCGGCACCAGATCAGTTGCCGGCAGGTGCGATGTATTACTACGAGTGCCAGGAGTGTCAGGGAATCGTCAGTTCCGTGCCGCATACCCCGGCCAAATGTGCCTGCGGTAACCTCTCGGGGACCGGCGGAAAAATGGAAGTGAAGAATCCCGCTGCGCTGCGGGTGATGACCGGGAAGCTCCGATAAAGCTTTACCACCAAGACACCAAGGCACAAAGGGCCACCAAGGAAATCATGGGGGTTAACTTTGTGCCTCTTGGTGAACTTGGTGTCTTGGTGGTTCGCACTTTCTCGTTGACTAACTATTCGGCCCAGTCCTGTGGCTTGAGATATTTCTCGTAGAGCACCGCTTCCGGTGAGCCGGCTTCCGGCTTCCAGTCATAGCGCCATTTCACGATCGGCGGCATCGACATCAGGATCGATTCGGTGCGCCCGCCCGACTGCAGGCCGAACAGCGTGCCGCGATCCCAGACCAGATTGAATTCCACGTAGCGGCCGCGCCGATAGGCCTGGAAATCGCGCTCGCGCTCGCCGTAGGGCGTGTCGCGGCGCTTGGCCAGGAGGGGCAGGTAGGCGTGCGTGAAGGCGTTGCCGACGGCCTGTGTCAGCGCGAAGCATCGCTCGAATGAACCACCTTTGCCGCCTTCGTTGAGATCATCGAAGAATACCCCGCCAACACCGCGCGGCTCATTGCGGTGCTTGAGGAAGAAATACTCGTCGCACCACTGCTTGTACTTCGCATGGACTTCGTCGCCGAAAGGCGTCAGCGCCGCTTTGCAGGTGGAATGGAAATGGCGCACATCTTCGTCGAAGCCGTAATAGGGCGTCATGTCCATGCCGCCACCAAACCACCAGACATCCTCCTCGCCTTCCTTGCTGGCAACGAAGCAGCGCACGTTCATGTGCGCCGTCGGGCAGTAGGGGTTTTCCGGGTGCAGCACCAGCGACACGCCCATCGCTTCCCAGGCGCGACCGGCGAGTTGCGGGCGCACGGCGGTGGCCGAAGCGGGCAGCGACTTGCCGGTGACGTGCGAGAAATTGACGCCGCCACGTTCGAAGAAATTGCCCTGCTCGATCAGCCGCGAGATGCCGCCGCCCCCTTCAGGGCGATCCCAGGAGTCGGTGCGGAAAGCTTGGCCGTCGAAAGTTTCCAGTTCGGCGACGATGCGCGACTGCAGTCCGGTGAAGTAATCCTTCAGCTGCTGGGTGTCCATAGGGGCTCCGGGAGTAAAAAAATGGGCGGCCCGGTTTCCCGATGCGCCGCCCTTTTGCTTGTCTGTTTTGCGGTTTAACGCGAAATGGCGCGGTAGCCAATATCTTTCCGGAACTGCATGCCGTCGAACTGGATGTCGGCGGCGACTTCGTAGGCGCGCTTTTGCGCAATCTTCACGTTTTCGCCGAGTGCCGTGACGCACAGCACGCGGCCGCCGCTGGTGACCACCTGGCCGTCGGCTTCGGTGGTGCCGGCGTGGAAGACGTGGGCGTCTTCGCCGAAGCTGTTGCCGGTCGGCAGGCCGTTGATGGCATCGCCCTTCTTCGGCGTGTCCGGATAGTTGGCCGCAGCGAGAACAACGCCAAGAGCCACGCGGCGATCCCATTCGGCTTCGACCTGGTCGAGCGTGCCGTCGATGGCGTGCTCCAGCAGATCGACGAGGTCCGACTTCAGGCGCATCATGATCGGCTGCGTTTCCGGGTCGCCCATGCGGCAGTTGAATTCAACCGTCTTGACCGAGCCGCCCTTGCCGATCATCAGGCCGGCGTAGAGGAAACCGGTGTAGGGGATGCCGTCGGCAAACATGCCGCGCACGGTCGGCAGGATGATTTCGCGCATCGCCTTGGCATGGATTTCCGGCGTTACCACCGGTGCCGGCGAGTAGGCGCCCATGCCGCCGGTGTTCGGGCCGGTGTCGCCGTCGCCGATGCGCTTGTGGTCCTGGCTCGACGCCAGTGCCAGCACATTTTTACCGTCGACCATGACGATGAAGCTGGCTTCCTCGCCCTCGAGGAACTCTTCGATGACGACCCTTGCCCCGGCATCGCCCAGTTTGTTGCCGGAGAGCATGTCGTCGACAGCAGCGTGCGCTTCTTCCAGCGTCATGGCAACGACGACGCCCTTGCCGGCAGCCAGGCCGTCGGCCTTGATGACGATGGGCGCGCCGATGCGGTCGATGTAGGCGTGCGCGGCGGCGGAGTCGGTGAAGGTCTCGAAGAAGGCCGTCGGGATGTTGTGCCGGGCCATGAAGCGTTTGGCGAAATCCTTCGACGATTCGAGTTGCGCAGCTTCCTTGGTCGGACCGAAGATCTTCAGGCCGCGCGCACGGAAGAGGTTGACCACGCCGGCGGCGAGCGGCGCTTCCGGCCCGACGACGGTCAGGTACACACCCTCCTTCTCGGCAAAGTCGGCCAGCGCTGACGGGTCGGTAAGGCTGACGTTCAGCAGTTCATGTTCGCGCGCCGTACCCGCGTTGCCGGGAGCGACGTAGACTTTCTGCAGCCCGGGGGATTTGGCGAGGCGCCAGGCCAGCGCGTGTTCGCGACCGCCGGAACCGATGACGAGTAATT
Organism: Candidatus Proximibacter danicus; assembly: GCA_016710885.1. GTDB lineage: Bacteria > Pseudomonadota > Gammaproteobacteria > Burkholderiales > Rhodocyclaceae > Proximibacter > Proximibacter danicus. Next base: position 225,786 of record JADJUC010000005.1, on the reverse strand, counting down.
TCAGTCAGGAACCTTTCACCACAGTGGAGTAGGCACAGAGGAAGCACAGAGTTTAGCTCTGCGTGCCCTCTGTGTGGTCAATGGTTTTAGAGTGACGGAAGTGACGGGCGCCTGTCAACACCATGGCCAGGCCATGCTCGTCGGCTGCGGCGATGACTTCTTCATCGCGCATCGAGCCGCCCGGCTGGATGACGGCGACGGCACCGGCTTCGGCCAGCACGTCGACACCATCGCGGAACGGGAAGAAGGCATCCGAGGCGACGACCGAGCCCTTCAGGTCGAGGCCGGCGTGCTGCGCCTTGATGCTGGCGATCTTGGTCGAATCGACGCGCGACATCTGGCCGGCGCCGACGCCCAGCGTCATGCCGCCACCGCAGAAGACGATGGCGTTCGACTTGACGAACTTGGCGACGCGCTCGGCGAAGAGCAGGTCTTCGATCTGCTGCGCGGTCGGCTGCTTCTTGGTGACCACCTTGAGGCCGGTGGCCTGAGCGGTGAAGTTGTCCGGCGTCTGCACCAGCAGGCCGCCGCCGACGCGCTTGTATTCGAGCGCGTTCAGTTCACGCGACATGGGCACGACCAGCACGCGCAGGTTTTGCTTCGATGCCAGAGCCGCCTTGGCTTCGGCACTGAAGGCCGGAGCGATCAGCACTTCGACGAAGTGCTTGCGTTCGTTCATGGCGTTCACCACGTCGATGCCGACTTCGCCGTTGAAGGCGATGATGCCGCCGAAGGCCGAGGTCGAGTCGGTCTTGAAGGCTTTTTCGTAGGCGCCGAGCAGGGTGCCGTCGATGGCCACGCCGCACGGGTTGGCGTGCTTGACGATGACGCAGGCCGGGGCGTCGAAGGTCTTGACACATTCCCAGGCTGCGTCGGAATCGGCGATGTTGTTGTACGAGAGTTCCTTGCCCTGCAGCTGGCTGTAGGCGGCGATGCTGCCGGCGACCGGATTGGTTTCGCGGTAGAAGGCGGCGCTCTGGTGCGAGTTCTCGCCGTAGCGCAGGATTTCGGTGCGGTCGAACGCCAGTTGCAGCTTGGCCGGGAAGACGGACGGGAGCGGGGCGGCTTCGGCCGGCTTGGCTTGGCGCCTTCTTCGAGGCCGGTCAGCCAGTTGGCGATCATGCTGTCGTAGCGGGCGGTGTGCGTGAAGGCCTTCTTCGCCAGGTTGAAGCGGGTACCCAGTTGCAGGGCGCCGCCATTGGCCTTCATTTCGGCGAGCAGCGGCGCGTAGTCTTCTGGGTCGGTGACGATGGCCACGCCGGCGTAGTTCTTGGCCGAGGAGCGGACCATGGCCGGGCCGCCGATGTCGATGTTCTCGATCGCATCTTCCAGCGTCACGCCGGCCTTGGCGATGGTGGCGGCGAACGGATAGAGGTTCACGCAAACGAGGTCGATGGTCGGGATGCCGTGCTGTTCAATGGTCGCCAGATGCTCCGGCAGGTCGCGGCGGGCGAGGATGCCGCCATGCACCTTCGGGTGCAGCGTCTTGACGCGGCCGTCGAGCATTTCCGGGAAGCCGGTGTAGTCGCCGATTTCGGTGACGGCAAGGCCGGCATCGCGCAGCATCTTGGCGGTGCCGCCGGTGGACAGCAGCTTGACGCCCTGGGCGGCAAGCCCTTGGGCGAATTCAAGGACACCGGTTTTGTCGGAGACGGAAATGAGGGCTTGGCGGATAGTCATGGCGAAGTGTGAGGAGTCGTTGGGTGATTAGAGCAGGTTGTGTTCGGTCAGTTTCTTGCGCAGCGTGTTGCGGTTGATGCCGAGCATCTCTGCCGCCAGTGTCTGGTTGCCGTCGGCCTGACGCAGGACGACTTCAAGCATCGGTTTCTCGACATTCTTCAGCACCATGTCGTAGATTGAGGACGGTATTTCGCCGTCGAGATCGCGGAAATATTTTTCCAGTGCGCCGGTGACGCACGTCGATATATCGTTGTGACGGGCCATGTTGGCCTTCCCCTTTGGATTTGTGGTGCAACTCAGGCTGCAAGTACGCCGCGGTTTTCGCTATCTGCGTAGCTAAGGTGCTCGCTTTGTTCGGCGAGCGTGAAAAAGAAATCATTGACGGCCTGCTGTTGCAACTCAAGTGTCGGCAACTGGTTCATCGCATGGCGGAAGGCAGCCGAACCGACCAGCCCCTTGGTGTACCAGGCAATATGCTTGCGGGCCACGCGCACGCCGGTCTCGATGCCGTAGAAGCTGTAGAGGTCTTCGAGGTGGGCGCGCAGGATGTCGTGAATTTCGACAACACGCGCTGGCGGCAGGTGCTCGCCGGTTTTCAGATAATGCTCGATCTCGCGGAACAGCCAGGGGCGGCCCTGTGCGGCACGGCCGATCATCACCGCATCGGCGCCGGAGGCATCGAGCACCAGCTTCGCCTTTTCCGGCGAGCCGATGTCGCCATTGGCGATGATCGGGATGCGGGCTTCGGCTTTTACGGCGCGGATGGTGTCGTACTCGGCATGGCCGGTGTATTGCTGGCAGCGCGTGCGGCCGTGGATGGCCAGCGCGCGGATGCCCGCAGCTTCAGCCACTTTCAGGATGGCCAGCGCATTGCGGTTCTGCATGTCCCAGCCGGTGCGGATCTTGAGGGTCACTGGCGTGTCGGGAACCGCCTGGACAACGGTTTCCAGAATCTGCCGGACCAGCGGCTCGTCGCGCAAGAGCGCCGAGCCGGCCATGACGTTGCACACCTTCTTTGCCGGGCAGCCCATGTTGATGTCGATGATCTGCGCGCCGTTAGCCACATTATGGCGGGCAGCCTGGGCCATCATCTTCGGGTCGGCGCCGGCGATCTGCACCGAAATCGGCGCGACTTCGCCGGTGTGGTTGGCCCGGCGCAGCGTCTTGGCGCTGCCATAGAGCAGCGAATTCGAGGTGACCATTTCCGAAACGGCCAAGCCTGCACCGAGCTGTTTGCACAACTGCCGGAAAGGCCGATCCGTCACGCCCGCCATGGGGGCGACGAAGAGGTTGTTCCGGAGAGTGAAGCCGCAGAATTCCATGTGCTGGATGGTGTTTTCGGGTGGTTGGATGGCGTCGGAAAGGCGCGGATTGTACCGCAACGACTGCCTAAAAAATAGTCAGGTTTGTTGCAAAGGAAAGTTTGCCGGATGGTGCGTTGGCGTCGACGCAACGCCGCTTTCTTGCGACACTTCCAGAATTGCCGTGGGATGCCGTAATTTATTCCATGCTGAACAAAGTGCTAGACGAGGTGCTTCATGGAAGAACTGAAGAAAGACGATCTGGAGGATGCGTCCGCGGCGACGGAAGCTGGCGGCGAACCCGGCGAGGGCCGCCGTTTCCGTTTGTCGAAACGGACCCTGATCCTCGGCGGCGCGGGCTTGCTGATTTTGGTGCTGATCGTTTCCGGTGTGTTTGCCTATCGCGCCAGCGTCAAGCAGAAGGAAGTCGCCCAGGCGCAGGCCGAGGTGAAAAAGCGCGAGCTTGCATTGCGCGAAGAAGCGGCAAAGCGCGAGGCAGAGGAGGCCCGGATGCGTGCCGAGGCAGGGCGGAAAGCGCATGAGGAAATCATGGCGGCCAGTCCGCCGGCGGCAAGCCTTCCGCCGCCACTCAAGGAAAATGCCGCGTCGGCTGCGCTTCCTGCCGTTGCTGGCAGTGAATCCTCACCACCGGCGATGCCGGAGGTAGCAGCAAAAGCAGCGCCGGCAGCATCTACGGAAAAAACGCCGGCTTTGCCGGAAAGCAATAAAACCGAGGCGAAGCCGGCACAGGAAGTTGCAGAACCCGCTGCGGCCGGCGGTTGTACCTTGAGCGGTGGCAGCCCCGGAGATTACGGCAAGGCACTCGGGCGTTGCCTGGAGGAGTTCAACCGCCTGGAAGGTCGGAAAAACTGAAAGGCTGAATCTGTTCCGCGCCCGCAGCGGCTGGCGCGGTCAGCCGCGCTGGTAGAGGACGAAAGCGTAGGCGATGCCGTCGCTGCTGGTATGGGCCTCGCGCGAAACCTCGCGCCAGTCGGCTGCGGCAAATTCGGGAAAGTGGGCGTCACCGGCATAGTCGCCGGCAATTTCCGTCAGGTAGATGCGCTGCGCCAGCGGCAGGGCCTGCCGATAGAGATCGGCGCCGCCGATGACGAAGGCCTCCTCCACGTCGGCCGTTGCCGCCATGGCGGCTTCCAGCGAGCTGACGAGTTCGCCACCCACCGGCAGGTAATCAGGATTGCGGCTGACGACAATGTTGCGTCGTCCCGGCAAGGGGCGGCCGAGCGATTCCCAGGTTTTTCGCCCCATGATCACCGGTTTGCCGAGCGTTGTGCGCTTGAAGTGCTGCAGGTCTTCCGGCAGGCGCCAGGGCAGGGTGTTGTCGCGGCCGATGACGCGCTCGTTGGCCATGGCGGCGATCAGGGACAGGGTGCTCATGCGGGCTTTCTTTCCGAGTGCAGCCAGGCAATGAGCCCGGCGGTCGAGGCGTCGGTTTTCAGGGATTCATCCGGGTGGGTGGATTCGATGGCTGGCAGCAGGCGGGCGGCCAGTTGCTTGCCGAGTTCGACGCCCCATTGGTCAAAGGGGTTGATGCCCCAGATCGCGGCCTGGGCGCATACCTTGTGTTCGTAAGCGGCGATCAATTGGCCAAGCGTGAACGGGTCGAGACGGGGCAGCAACAGCATTGACGAGGGCTGGTTACCGGCGCACGCGCGGAGGGGATCGGCATGCGTGTTGCCGAAGGCCAGGGCTTCGGCCTGGGCCAGACAGTTGGATAGCAGCTTCTCATGGTGGCTGGCGAGGGGGTAATCGCTTTCGGCAAAAGCGATGAAGTCGCTGGGTATCAGACAGCCGCCCTGATGCAGCAACTGGAAATAGGCATGCTGGGTGTTGCTGCCGGCACCGCCCCAGAGGACCGGCGCGGTATGCACGCCAACCGGCGTGCCGTCCGGCGTCAGCGACTTGCCGTTGGATTCCATGTCGAGTTGCTGCAAGTAATCCGGCAGGTAGCGCAGCGATTGGCTGTAGGGGGAAATCGAGAGATTCCAGGCGCCGAGGAAATTGATGTTCCAGATGCCGATCAGCGCCATCAGCATCGGCAGATTTTGCTCGATGGGGGCGGTGCGGAAGTGCTTGTCCATGGCTTCGGCACCGGCCAGCAACTGCTCGAAGGCTTCCATGCCGATGGCCAACGCCAAGGAAAGGCCGACCGGGGACCACAGCGAAAAACGGCCACCAACCCAGTCATGAAATTCGAACAGATTGTCTGGTGGAATGCCGAAACGCAATGCCTCGGCAGCGTTGGCGGTGATCGCAATGAACTGCCGGGCCATCGCCGCATCGTCGGCGTTGCCGGCTGCGCTCAGCAGCCAGGCGCGCGCGGTGCGGGCGTTGGTCAGCGTTTCCAGCGTGGTGAAGGTCTTGCTGGCGACGACGAACAGCGTCGTGCGCGGGTCCAGGCTTTCCAGTACCGGTGCCAGGTCGGCGGCATCGATATTGGAAACGTAGTGCACCCGCAGCGAGGGGTGGGTATAGGCACTGAGCGCCGTCGTCAGCATGCGCGGGCCGAGGTCGGAGCCGCCGATGCCGAGGTTGACGATGTTCCGGATCGGCTCTCCCGAGAAGCCTCGCCATTGTGTACTGCGCACGGCATCGCAGAATGCCCGCATCCGCGCGCGGCTGGCATGAATGCCGGGCATCACATCGTGCCCATCGACGCAAAGCGGCGTGGTGCTGCTGCTGCGCAAGGCGGTATGCAACGCGGCGCGGTTTTCGCTGCCGTTGACCGGTTCGCCAGTGAACATGCATTCCACCCACGCCTTGACCTGACGTTCTTCGGCGAGGGCGGCGAGCAGGGTGCGCGTTTTTGCGTCGAGCCGCTGTTTCGAGTAGTCGAAAAGCAGTCCGTCAACTTCCAGTGAGAGGTGTGGAAAGCGCGTGCTGTCTGCGGCAAAAAGTTCGCGCAGATGCTGGCCGCGCATCGCTGCGGCATGTTCCTCAAGCGCCTGCCAGGCGCGGGAGTTGGCGATTGTCATGGGTTCAGACTGTCAGAGTGTCAGAGTCAGACTGCGACAGGCGCCGGAATGTGCGGATGTGGATCGTAGCCTTCCAGCGTGAAATCCTCAAAACGGAAGGCGAACAGATCCTTCACTTCGGGATTGATGCGCAGCGTCGGCAGGGCGCGCGTTTCTCGCGACAACTGCAGTTGCGCCTGTTCCAGGTGGTTGCTGTAGAGGTGGGCATCGCCCAGCGTATGCACGAAGTCGCCGGGTTTGAGGTTGCAAACCTGCGCCAGCATCAGCGTCAGCAGCGCATAGGAGGCGATATTGAAAGGCACGCCGAGGAAGATGTCGGCGCTGCGCTGGTAGAGCTGGCAAGAGAGGCGGCCATCGGCAACATAGAACTGGAACAGCGCGTGGCAGGGCGGCAGCGCCATACGATCCACGTCGCCGGGATTCCAGGCACTGACCAGGTGGCGGCGCGAATCCGGGTTCTTCTTCAGGCCTTCGACCAGTTGTACGATCTGGTCAATCTCGCGGCCGTCGGCGGTGGTCCAGTGGCGCCACTGGTGCCCGTAGACCGGGCCGAGATCGCCATTCTCGTCGGCCCACTCGTCCCAGATGCGAACGCCGTTGTCCTGCAGGTACTTGATGTTGGTGTCGCCCTGCAGGAACCACAGCAACTCGTGGATGATCGAACGCAGGTGCAGCTTCTTGGTGGTCAGTACCGGAAAACCGTCTTCCAGGTTGAAGCGCATCTGCCAGCCGAAGACCGAACGGGTGCCGGTGCCAGTGCGGTCGGATTTTTCGTTGCCGTGCGCCAGCACGTGACGCATCAGATCAAGGTATTGCTGCATGGTTCCAGTCGATTGGGGAGCTGTGGAGGTGGCAAACATTCTAAACGAATTGCCCGGCTTGAATCGGTGTGCTCCGCCGCATTGTGAAACGGCTGGTTTCCGGGGCTTGGGATGGTATTCTTCGGATTGTTCTGGTTGTCTGACATATTTAAAATTGACCCCCTCAGGGCAAGCAAGGAGATCCGCATGTACAAACGCATCCTCGTCGCCATCGACGACAGCTTCATGACCGACAAGGTCCTCGACACCGCCATTGAACTCAGCAAGAACTGCGGCGCAACCCTCGGCCTGCTGCACGCGCTCGACGAGACGATGTTTGGTCATCACTCGCATGCCGAAAATCTGCTGCCGAACAGCGTCGGAAAAATCGAGTACAAGATGCGCAAGGGTGCCGGCGCCTTCCTCGACCGTGCGGCCCAGCGCGTGGCTGCTGCCGGCCTTGAGGCGGAACTGAAACTGGTCGAGTCGGAGACCAAGCACATTTCCGACATGCTTGCCGAGGCCTGTGCCGAGTGGGGTGCCGACCTGCTTGTCGTTGGTACGCATGGCCGCCGCGGTATGGAACGCTTCTTTGTCGGCAGCGTTGCCGAGCGGCTGGTGCGCAAGGTCGAAACCTCCTTGTTGCTCGTGCGCGGCGAGTAAGCCGCGGAGCAGTGGCCGAGCGGCCGCACCGTCGCGTGCGGCCGCTGCAGTGTGCAGCTTTCTCTTGCTTCCGGTGCATGATGGTCATTAGACTGTCCGGATCATCCATACGGCATGGCGACCGGGAACGGTCGGCGCTGGAGAAAGAGTCATGATCCTGAACCTGTTTTCGGCACGCCCCGATCATCCCTTGGCCGACCCCAAGGACCTCAAGCGTGTCCTCTCCGAGTTGCCGCTGGACAATGCCTTCAAGGCGGTCGATGAGGTGGCGGGGTGGCTGGAGTCTTTGGGGAATGCCGATGGATTCCGGGCCGACCAGTTGTTTGACATCGTCCGCCAGCTTGATGATGCGGCACAGCCCCATCTCAAGACGCTTGCCCGCAATTATCTGAATTCGCCGCGTCTCTCCCGTTCCGAGGAGAAGCGTCTATGGTCGGGAATCTTCTCCTATTGGGGCTTGCTGGCTGACCTTCTGGAGCGCTGCCTTGGCAAGGCGGGTGGCAAAGACAAGGATGCCGAGGCGCTCAAGCATTCGCTGCCGCTGCTGGCGGTGCGCACGGTTTCGGCGCTTGGGCAGCAGGTGAAGTGGATCGAGTTGCGCTATGGACAGGTTCCCGGCGAGTTGTGGCAGCGCCTCGGCCATGCCTATCTGCTGGCTGAAGCGGGCAAGGTCGCGCAGAAGCCTGTACAGCTTTATCCGAACGCCTCCGGCGCAACATCGGCCACTGGCGAATATCTGCATGTGCTGGCTTTCCATGCCTCGTCGATGGATAGCCTGATGCCGCTCGAGATCGAACTGGCCGATCGCCTGCTTGCCCATTTCCTGCCCGGATTCGTGTTTTTCTGCCGAAGCCCTCAAAGAGAGCCTGTATTGGGTCGACGCAACGCGTTCGTTGCCACCGATGCGCATGGCCAAGCTGCCTGCCGCAGTGACGCCGTCGCTGCGGTTCTTTTCGGCGGGATCGATACCAAAACTGCTTCAGGATATGGTTCATCACGTCGAGCGCGGTGAAGTGCCGAACGACCTCAACCTCGGCGGCCAGTATCAGGCACGTGCCCTGTTGCCGGTGCTGCGCCACCTGTCGCTGTATTGGGCGGCGCACCCGCCACTGCGCGAGCATCCGCGGCATAACGTCAAGACACGTCTGGCCGTGTTGCATGGCTTTGATGACAGTTTTACCGTTTTTGCCGGAGATGTTGCCCGCGTCGGCAAGGAGCGCACTGCCGATAGTTGGGTGGTCGACAACGTCAGCCTCGGCGGCTTTGGCGCGGCGATCAGCAATATTGGGGGTGACTGGTTGAAGGTCGGTGCGCTGATCAGTCTGCAGCCAGAGGGCGGGGATAACTGGGTGCTGGGCGTTGTCCGTCGACTGTCGAAGGAGAACGAGAGCCAAGCCGCGGTCGGTATCCAGACGCTGGCGCGACAGGCTACCAGTATCGATTTGCGCCTGCGCAGCAGTACCTATTCGGCCGCAGCTGGCGTACCTGGCATTCGTCTCGCTGAGGACAAGGTTCCGGGGGAAGTGCGGCTGGTGTTGCCCCCGGCGACCTTCGATTTTCGTGAAAACCTGGAGTACATCAGCGGCGACAAGCGCTATCTGCTGATGCCGGTCGAGCAGATCGAATCCGGTACCGATTTCGAGATTGCGCGCTACCGGGAGTTGGTTGAGGACTGATTTTAGAGACGGATAACCACGGAGAGCACGGAGAGAAACAAAGACCTGAAATAGTTAAGGCGCTTGCTTTTCTCCGTGTCCTCCGTGGTCATTGCTTTTGTCCCGCTTTATCCCTTTCGAATCGCCGACTTCGGGCGAAAGGCCTTGACCACCGCTTCGTCCGTTTCCACGTAGGGGCCGCCGATCAGGTCGAGGCAGTAGTGCACGGCGGCAAAGATGCCCGGTACCTTCTGGCTGCCATCGGCATTCTTTAATCCTTCCAGTGTCTCCCGGATCGATTTCGGCTGTCCCGGCAGGTTGAGAATCAGCGCCTGCTTGCGGATGACGCCGACCTGCCGCGAGAGAATGGCGGTCGGCACGAAATTCAGGCTGATCTGCCGCATCTGCTCGCCAAACCCCGGCATCACCTTGTCGGCGACCGCCAGCGTCGCTTCCGGCGTGACATCGCGCAGTGCCGGGCCGGTGCCGCCGGTGGTCAGTACCAGATGGCAGCCGACTTTGTCGACCAGTTCGATCAGGATCCGCTCTATCGACGCCTGCTCGTCCGGAATCAGGCGGGTTTCCAGCTGCCATGGCGAGGTTAGCGCGCCCTCGAACCACGTCCGCAGCGCGGGGATGCCCTGATCTTCGTAAACCCCCTGCGAGGCACGGTCGCTGATTGAAACCAGGCCGATCAGCAGCGTATTCGTCGCCGCTTCCGTTGCCATTTCGTTCGCGGTTTCAGTCGTTGCCATTCTCATCCTCCGCCGCAGCGAGGGTGCCAGCCTCAAGCTCTTTGAGGGTCTGGAAGATGGCGCGATAGCTGCGCGGCGGCTTCTGCCCTTCCTGCTCTTTCAGGGCGCTGCGGCGCAGCGCACGCAGGTGCTGCAGGTCGGCATCGGGGAAGGTGTTGGCAATGTCGGTCAGCGCCTTCTCGTCTTCCATCAGGCGGGTCCGTAGCCTTTCAAGCCGATGCATACGCGCTACTTCGGCCGCCGATTCGCCGCGGAGAGTGGCCAGCGCCGCGCGAATCGGTTCGGCGTCAAGGTCGCGCATCAGCTTGCCGACATATTGCAGCTGGCGCCGTATCGCGCCATGGCTGTTCATCCGCTGCGCCTCAAACAGGGCGTCGCGGAGGCTCTCGGGATGTCGATCTTCTTCAGCCAGTCGCTGGAGAGTTCGGCCAGTTCCTCGCCGAGATCCTGCAGCTCCTGCATCTGCTGCTTCTTCTTGGTCTTCGAGAGGGGTTCGAGTGGTTCGAGAGCGTCTGCGTTATTCATGGTGGCCTGATCGGGCGGGGCTGGGCGGGCTGCTATGATAGCGACTTTACTGCGCGACTTTCCAGCGCGATTTTTCAGCGATAACCGAATACCAGAGCCCTAACCATGTCTCGTGCCACCAAGGATTCCCGTTTCAGCCACCGTTTCGAAACCCTGCAGCAGCTGTCTCGCGACGTGCTCGCACATGCCCGAAAGCAGGGCGCCACAGCCTGTGACGTCGATGTGTCGGAAGGCTTCGGCCAGTCAGTGACGGTGCGTCACGGCGAGGTCGAAACGATCGAGTACAACCGCGACAAGGGGATCGGGGTCACCATTTATCTGGGGCAGCAGAAGGGTTCTGCCAGCACTTCGGACTTTTCAACTGCGGCCCTCAAGGACACCGTCGACGCGGCACTGAGCATTGCCCGTTTCACCGCTGCCGACCCCTGTGCTGGCCTGGCCGAGGCTGAACTGCTGGCCAAGGATTCGCCGGATCTTGATCTTTACCATCCGTGGGACTTGCCGGTCGAGTCGGCCATCGATCTGGCGCGTCGGTGCGAGGCCGCAGCGTTCGCTGTCAGCCCGCTGGTCAGCAACTCGGAAGGCGCCAGTGTCTCGACGCAGGAGGCGCAGTTCGTCTCCGCCAACAGCCTGGGTTTCATGGGCGGCTACCCCAGTTCGCGCAACTACATTGCCTGCTCGGTGATCGCTGGCGAAGGCGACGCCATGCAGCGCGACGACTGGTATTCGACGGCACGGCGTGGCGATGCGCTGGCCGCCCCGGAAACCATCGGTGACTACGCCGCCCGGCGCGCGCTGTCGCGCATGGGCTCGCGCAAGGTCAAGACCTGCCAGGTGCCGGTATTGTTCGAGGCGCCGCTGGCAGCTGCGCTGATCGGCAGTTTTGTCCATGCGGTCAGCGGCGGCTCGCTCTACCGGAAATCGACTTTCCTGCCTGACAGCCTCGGTACCCGGATTTTTCCTGAGCATGTGACCATCGGTGAGCGCCCGCATCTGCTGCAGGGGCTGGCCTCAAGCGCGTTCGACAGCGATGGGGTGGCGACCCGCGACCGTGAGGTGGTGGTGGATGGCATGCTGCAAGGCTATTTCCTCAGCGTCTACACCGCCCGCAAGCTCGGCATGCAGACCACCGGCAACGCCGGTGGCAGCCACAACCTGATCGTTCATCCGGGCAAGCTCGATTTTCCGGCGCTGCTGAAAAAGATGAATCGTGGGCTGCTGGTCACCGAACTGCTGGGACATGGCGTGAACTATGTCACTGGCGACTACTCGCGCGGTGCGGCGGGCTACTGGGTGGAAAATGGCCAGATCCAACACCCGGTAGAAGAAATTACCATTGCCGGCAACCTGCGCGACATGTTCATGAACATCGTCGCTATCGGTAACGATACCTTGTGCCGTGGCTCCAAGCAGCTCGGCTCGATTCTCGTCGAACGCATGCAGGTTGCTGGTCGCTGACCATCCTGCGCGGCCCCGCGAGTTCTGTGCTCAACGGGTCTTTTTCGCCGGTTTTCCCAAGAGATTCAAATACTTTATAGCGCAGGTTCACTTCCCCGAAAAAAGTTGTATGATAACCCGGTTTTCTGTGCGGCTTGATGGGGTCAGGGTTTCTCAATACTCCTGTCAGCGGCGCAGAAACGCTTGAGTAGCAGGCTTTTCTGCGCCGCTGTTCCGCATTGCGAAATAGGTTTTTCGCTGGAAACAGTGTCTATAATCGAATCGCTGTTCGTTTGATCAACTTGGAGGAGACAACTCTATGGAACGTCGTTCCTTTCTGAAAAAAGCCGGTGTTGGTATTGCCGCCGGTGCCGCAACCGTTGCCGCACCTGCGGTTCATGCCCAACAGACGATCCGCTGGCGTCTGGCTTCGAGCTTCCCGAAGGCGCTGGACACCATTTATGGTGGCGCCGAAGTCTTTGCGAAAAAAGTCAGCGAGCTTTCTGGCGGCAAATTCACGATTTCCGTGCATGCCGGTGGCGAACTGGTTCCTGCTTTCGGCGTCGTTGATGCCGTCAAGGATGGCACTGTCGAGTGCGCGCACACTGCGCCGTACTACTTCTTTGGCAAGGATCCGACATTTGCGATGGACTGCGCCATCCCCTTCGGCCTCAATTCACGTCAGATGACGGCATGGATGTACCACGGCAACGGTCTCAAGCTGTTCCGCGAGTTCTACAAGCCGATGAACATCGTCAACTTCCCGCTCGGCAACACCGGCGCCCAGATGGGCGGCTGGTACCGCAAGGAAATCAAGTCGCTGGCCGATATCAAGGGCCTGAAGATGCGTATTGGCGGCTTTGGCGGCAAGGTGCTTGAGCGCATCGGCGGCGTTCCGCAGAACATCCCGGGCGGCGAGATTTACCAGGCGCTGGAAAAAGGCACCATCGACGCGACCGAGTGGGTCGGTCCGTACGATGACCAGAAGCTCGGCTTCAACAAGGTTGCACCGCACTACTGCTACCCGGCCTGGTGGGAGGGTGGTCCGCAGCTCGTGCTGTATGTCAACAGCAAGGCCTACGAAGGTCTGTCGGCCGAGTACAAGGCGATCATCGAAGCTGCGTCCGCTTACGCGCACGTCGACATGCAGGCCCGCTACGACGCCAACAACCCGCTGGCGCTCAAGCAACTGGTTGCCGCCAACACCAAGCTGTTCCGCATGCCCAAGGACATCATGGATGGCGCCTTCAAGGAAGCGACCGCGCTGTATTCGGAGCTTTCGGCAAGCAACCCGAACTGGAAGAAGATCTACGCCGACTACTCCAAGTTCCGCGCAGACTCCAACCTCTGGTTCCGCTTCTCGGAAATGGGTTACGACAGCTACATGCAGGCGCAGAAGCTTTAATTTCCGCGCTTCGCAAAAGCCCCGCCCGATGTTCGGCGGGGCTTTTTTTCGCCGTTTGATTCCTGTTTCGTCGGCGCGCACGTAGATGTGCCAACCGGATTTTTAAAAGGGCCGGCAGAAACAAAAAGGCCGCCACGAGATTCCGCGGCGGCCTTTTCCCTACCTTCCGGATAGCGGTGATGCGCTCCGTCAGTCTTTCTTCATCGACTTCAGGATATCCGCGTTCGGGTCGGCGGCGGGCGTGTCCGGCACCGCTGCGGCGGGCTGGCCGTAGCCATTGCCGGCCGGCGCGGCATCGCCCCAGCCACCGGCCGAATTGCCGTCCGTCTTGATCTCGAGGGTATCGAGGTCGACCTTGACCGCTTCCTTCTCGCTGCTGACCAGCTCAGGGTAAGCGATCACCGCGGCGACCATGATCAACTGGATGATGATGAAGGCGATCGCCCCCTGGTAGATCTGGCCGGTGGTCACGGCTTCGATGCGCTTGCCGGTGACCCGGTCGTCGTAGCTGTTGCGTGCCGCGACGCTGCGCAGGTAGAACAGCGCGAAGCCGAACGGTGGGGTCAGGAACGAGGTCTGCAGGTTCATGGCCAGGATGACGCCAAACCAGATCAGGTCGATGCCCATCTTGTCGGCAACTGGTGCCAGCAGCGGTACAACGATGAAGGCGATCTCGAAGAAGTCGATGAACATGCCGAGCACGAAGACCATCAGGTTGACGACGATCAGGAAACCGAGCTGGCCGCCGGGTAACTTGTCGAAGAGGTGCTCAACGAAGAGGTGGCCGTCGGCAGCGTTGAAGGTGAAGCTGAAGACGGTCGAGCCGATCAGGATGAACAGAACGAAGCAGGAAAGCTTGGTCGTGGCTTCCAGCGCCTGCTTGAGCAGGTCAAAGCTCAGTTGCCTGCGCGAACCAGCCATGATCATTGCGCCCACTGCGCCCATTGCACCGCCCTCGGTCGGTGTCGCAATGCCGAGGAAAATCGTGCCGAGCACAAGGAAGATCAGCACCAGCGGCGGAATCAGCACAAAGGTGACGCGCTCCGAGAGCTTGGAGAGCAGGTTCAGTTTCAACACGCGGTTGCCGATGGCCAGCGCCAGCGCGGTCAACGACGCTACCGTCATGGCGGCGATGAGGGTCTCGTCACCCGGGGCATCCATCGAGCGTTCGAGCAAGGGGGTGACGATGCTGTTGTGCGCAAAACCCCAGGCGGTGCCGGCGGCGGCACAGACGATCACGAGCACGAGCAGCGAGGCGTGGCCGCTGGAACCGTTCTGTTCCGTGTAGATGCGGGCTTCCGGCGGCAGTGCCGGTACCCACGATGGCTTCACGAAGGCAACGATGATGACGAAAATCGCGTACATCGCGACCAGCAACAGGCCGGGAAGCAGTGCGCCGGCGTACATGTCGCCGACCGAGCGGCCAAGCTGGTCGGCCAGCACGATGAGCACCAGCGACGGCGGAATCGCCTGCGCCAGCGTGCCGGAGGCAGTGATGACGCCGGTGGCGAGGGCGCGGTTGTAGCCGTAGCGCAGCATGATCGGCAGCGAGATGAGTCCCATCGAGATCACCGCAGCGGCAACGACGCCGGTCGTCGCTGCCAGCAGCGCGCCGACGAAGATGACGGCGATGGCCAGGCCACCGCGCAGCGGGCCGAAGACCTGCCCGACGGTTTCCAGCAGATCCTCGGCCATGCCGCTTCGTTCAAGGATGATGCCCATCAGCGTGAAGAACGGGATCGCCAGTAGCGTGTCGTTCTGCATGATGCCGTAGATGCGCAGGGGAAGGGCCTGGAACAGCGAGGGCGGGAACATTCCCGCCTCCATGCCGAGGAAACCGAAAAAGAGACCGACGGCCGCAAGGGCGAAGGCAACCGGGAAACCGGTCAGCAAGAAGGTGAACAACCCGACGAAAAGCAGCGGCACGAAGTTGGCGGCGATGAATTCCATTATTTCGACTCCTGTTTTTTCTGTTCCAGCGCCTCGTGTGCGGCGATCTCCTTGGCTAGTTCCTCGTCCTTGTCGTGGCCACCGTGTGCCAGGGCGTCCGGGCCGGCGCCGGTGAGGAAGGCAACGCGTTTGACGAGTTCGGAGAAGCTTTGCAGGATAAGCAATACGATCCCGGCAGGCAGCACGGCGTAAACCGGCCAGCGGATCAGGCCGCCAGCGTTCTGCGACATTTCGCCGCTCTCGTAAGCGTGAATCGTCAGTGGCCAGGAAAGCGTCAATATCATGTAGCAGAACGGCAGCAGGAACACGAGAATGCCGACGATGTCGATGATGTTGCGCGTTCTGGCCGACAAGCGGCTGGAGACGGCGTCGATGCGCACATGGGCGTTTTCCAGAAAGGCATATGCCGCGCCAAGAGTGAAGACGGCGGCGAACAGGTACCACTGGATTTCCAGCAATGCGTTCGAACTGGTGCCGAAGATCTTGCGCACGATGGCGTTGCCGGCGCTCATGATGACGGAGGCGAGGATAAGCCACATCACCATGCGTCCGACGCGATGGTTGAGCCTGTCGATCAGACCGGTTAGTTTTAGAAGGGCGTTCACAAATCAATCCTCCGCTTGAGCGATAAGGTGTTGGGCAAAGACTGCTGGCCGATCGATGGTCCGGTGGACGGACAACTGCATGGCGGCGAGTTTATCATGGAAAGTTGTCAGACGACCTGACCGCATACTGACATTTTCACTATTGTCACATTGATTACTCGTTATGATCCGCTTTTCACCATGCGAAAGCCGCTGGAGACGGCCATGACTGATGACTGACACCCGCTTCTGCCTCATCCGCCACGGAGAGACGCCCTGGAACACCGAGCGGCGCATCCAGGGGCATACCGACATCGGCCTCGACCCGGAGGGCGTTCACCAGGCCGGGCTTGCTGGCCGCTGGCTGGCGGCGGGCGAGCGCCGCCCGCAATTCCTCTATAGCAGCGATCTCCTGCGCGCGCGGCTGACGGCCGAGGCACTGGCCTGGCCCTCGGGTTGCGATCCGCTACATTCCGGCCCTGCGTGAGCGGCGCTATGGTTGTTTTGAGGGGCTCACTTATGACGAAGCGCGCGAGCGGCATCCGCAGGACTACGCGGCCTTCGAGCGCCGCGAGCCGGATTACGCCTTTCCGCAAGGCGGCGAGAGCCTGCGCACCTTCTCGGCCCGCGTCGTCGCTGTCCTGCAGGCGCTGCATGCGGCGCATCGCGGCGAGGTGGTGGCCATCGTCACGCACGGCGGCGTGCTGGATATCGTCAATCGTTTTGTGCGGGGCAACCCGCTGGATACACCACGGGATTTCCATATTCCGAATACCGGCCTGAACTGGATTGTCGCCGGAGCGACCGGATGGCATATCGATGCCTGGGCCGAAACCCGCCATCTCGACCATGGCGCGCTGGATGAACTGGACATGGCCTGAGCCAGCGAGCGCCGTCCATCGGACGACCTTGCGCAGCATGCTACAATTTCCCCCTTTTTCAACGGTTTGAGAGGCACACGATGTTTTCCGCGAAAGACACCCTGAGCAAAGTTGACCCCGAGTTGTGGGGCGCCATCGAAGAAGAGAATCATCGCCAGGAGGAGCACCTTGAGCTCATTGCTTCGGAAAACTATGTCAGCCACGCCGTCATGGCGGCCCAAGGCTCGCAACTGACCAACAAATACGCCGAAGGCTACCCGGGCAAGCGCTATTACGGTGGCTGCGAATTTGTCGACAAGGCCGAGCAGCTGGCGATCGAGCGCCTGAAGAAACTGTTTGGTGCCGACTGTGCCAACGTCCAGCCGAACTCCGGTTCGCAGGCCAACCAGGCCGTGCTGATGGCTTTTGCCAAGCCGGGCGACACGATCATGGGCATGAGCCTTTCCGAAGGCGGCCATTTGACACACGGTATGCCGCTGAATATGTCCGGCAAATGGTTCAACGTCGTTGCCTACGGCCTCGACGCCGATGAAGCCATCGACTACGACAAGATGGAAGCGCTGGCCCGCGAGCACAAGCCGAAGATCATCATCGCCGGTGCCTCGGCCTATTCGCTGCGCATCGACTTCGAGCGCTTCGCCAAGATCGCCAAGGAAGTCGGCGCCATTTTCTGGGTGGACATGGCGCACTACGCCGGCCTGATCGCCGCCGGCTTCTACCCGAACCCGGTGCCCTTCGCCGACGTCGTCACCTCGACCACGCACAAGACGCTGCGCGGCCCGCGCGGCGGCATCATCCTGATGAAGGCCGAGCACGAGAAGGCGATCAATTCGGCCATCTTCCCGGGTTTGCAAGGTGGCCCGCTGATGCACGTTATTGCTGCCAAGGCTGTCGCCTTCAAGGAAGCCGCTTCGCCCGAATTCCGCAATTATCAGGAGCAGGTGATCGCCAACGCCCGCGTCATGTCCAAGGTGCTTGGCGAGGAGCGCGGCATGCGCGTGGTGTCCGGCCGCACCGAGTCGCACGTCTTCCTGCTTGATCTGCGCGCCAAGAACATTACCGGCAAGGAAGCCGAGGCGGCGCTGGGCAAGGCGCACATCACGGTCAACAAGAACGGCATTCCGAATGATCCGCAGAAGCCGATGGTGACTTCCGGCATCCGCATCGGTTCGCCGGCGATGACCACGCGCGGCTTTACCGAGATCGAAGCCGAGCGCGTCGCGCACCTGGTGGCAGACGTGCTCGATGCACCGAACGACGAGGCTGTGCTGGCCAAGGTGCGCGAAGAAGTTGCTTCCTTGTGCAAGAAATTCCCGGTCTACGGAGCCTGAGCCTGAATGAAATGCCCGTTCTGCAGCGCTGCTGATACCACCGTCGTCGATACCCGTATCAACGACGATGGCGACATCGTGCGCCGCCGCCGTCGCTGCCTTACCTGCGACAAGCGCTTCACCACCTACGAGCGGGCGGAAATCCGGCTACCGCAGGTGGTGAAGAAGAACGGTTCGCGCGTCGACTACGACCGCGAAAAGCTGGCTGCCAGCTTCTGGCTGGCGCTGCGCAAGCGGCCGGCCACGACAGAGGCCGTCGAGGGGGCGATCACCCGCATCGAGGAAAAACTGCTGGCCCTCGGCGAGCGCGAAATCGACTCCGAGAAAGTCGGCGAGATGGTCATGCGCGAACTGAAGAAGATCGACAAGGTGGCCTATATCCGCTTTGCTTCTGTCTATCGCGATTTTGAAGACGTCGACGATTTTTCCGACGCCATTCGCGAGATTTCCACCAAGCCCGTTCGTCGCGGGCGCTGACCCCGGGGCAACGCCGATGTTCAGCGTCGCTGATCACGAATTCATGGCGCGCGCCCTGCAACTGGCTGAGCGTGGTCTTTTTTCGACCTCCCCCAACCCCCGTGTTGGCTGTGTTCTCGTTCGCGACGGCGTCATCGTTGGCGAGGGCTGGCATCTGCGCGCGGGCGAGCCGCATGCCGAAGTTCATGCGCTGCAGGCGGCGGCGTCCGCTGCCGTTGGTGCGACGGCTTATGTCACCCTCGAACCTTGCAGTCACCATGGTCGTACGCCACCTTGCTGCGAAGCGCTGCATGCAGCAGGTGTGCGCCGGGTTGTGGCGGCAATGCTCGATCCCAATCCCCTGGTCGCGGGTCAGGGGCTGGCCTGGTTGCGTGATAGCGGGGTAGAGACCGAGTGCGGCCTGATGGAAAGCGAAGCGCGGGACCTCAACATTGGCTTTGTCTCGCGCATGACGCGCGGGCGGCCATGGCTGCGCCTCAAGGCGGCCGCCAGTCTGGACGGCCGAACGGCGCTGTCCAGCGGCGAGAGCCAGTGGATTACCGGCCCCGATGCGCGTCGCGATGGTCATGGCTGGCGGGCTCGCGCCTGTGCCATTCTGACCGGCATCGGCACCGTGCGCGATGACAACCCGCAACTGAACGTGCGCGATGTCGAGACAACGCGTCAGCCGCTGCGCGTGGTCGTCGATAGCCGTCTTGAAATGCGCGATGACGCACGTATCCTCGATGGTGGGCGTGTGTTGGTGGTGGCTGCGGTCGACAATCCTTTGCTGGCCAGTGTGCTGGAGCGTGCCGGGGCTGAAGTGATCTGTTTACCGAATGCCGACGGCAAGGTGGATCTGGCGGCCTTGATGCGGGAGCTGGCCAAACGTGGCGTCAACGAACTGCATGTCGAGGCGGGCTTCAAGCTCAATGGTTCGTTGTTGCGCGAAGGACTGGTCGATGAACTGTTGCTCTACCTGGCGCCCTGCCTGATCGGCGAAGCCTCGTCCGGTCTCTTCAATCTGCCGGAGCTGGATCGCCTCGCCGACAAGCGCCTGCTGCAGTGGCGCGATGTGCGTCAGGTTGGCAGTGATTTGCGCATCGTCGCTCGCCTCAGCTAGCGCTGCCGCAGACGGCGCAGCCAGGGTCGCGCCGGAACCTCACGCTGCGCCATTCCATCGATAGCCCATCGAGCAGCAGGAGCCGGCCTACCGCCGGTTCGCCGCATTGCGCCACCAGTTTGAGCGCCTCGGCCGCTTGCATGGCGCCGATGATCCCGGTCAGCGGTGCGAAAACCCCCATCACCGCACAGCGGACTTCCTCGACATCATCGCCTTCGGGAAACAGGCAGTGGTAGCAGGGCGAGTCTGCACGTCGCGGATCGAAAACCGATAGCTGTCCATCGAAGCGGATAGCGGCGCCCGACACTAGTGGTGTGCAGTGGCGAACACAAGCCCGATTGACGGCGTGGCGGGTGGCGAAGTTGTCGCAGCAATCGAGTACCACATCGGCCGCAGCTATAGCAGCCTCCAAGGCTTCACCCGAAAGGCGTGCGGTAATCGCCTCGACCTGCGTTTCCGGGTTGATCTCGGCCAGTGCAGCTTTCCCGGAGAGGGCCTTTTGCTGCCCGACGCGTTGCTGTGTGTGCAGGATCTGGCGTTGCAGATTCGTCAGATCAACGGTGTCGCCGTCGGCAAGCGCCAGATGGCCGATGCCGGCGGATGCCAGGTAGAGCGCGGCAGGGGAGCCGAGCCCGCCGGCGCCGACGACCAGCGCTCGTGCGGCGAGAATGCGTTCCTGACCTTCGATGCCGATCGGGTCCAGCAGCAGGTGACGGGAATAGCGGAGTAGCTGCTGGTCGTTCAAGGCGTTACTTGTACTCGCGCCATTCTGGCGGCGTGTCGTCGTGGTCGCCATGCGGATGCTGTTCCCAGGCGTGCACGAAGGCTTCGTTGGAGCGTTTCATGCGTAGTTCCGGTGCTTCGAGGTTGTGCAACTGCGTATCTTCGACGTAACGGACGAATGCCCGCATCAGCTTGGCGTAGAGGGTGTTGTCAAGGTGGTAGCCTTGATCGACGAGTTCTTCCTCGAGGTCGGCCAAGGTGTAGTGGGTCAGCTCATAACCCACGCCGACCGAGCGTCGGTCGACATGCGGGGCGACGTCAAGTTCTTCCTTGGCCGCCAGATGGCCGCTCGCCTCCGGCACCTGTCCGGGCGGGAACTTGGCAAAAAGAATCTCGCGCTCCTTGTAGAGCTTCGGGTCCTTCTTCGAGGAACTCAATGGCGCCATTGCATCCTCCCGAATCAGCGTTATTGCTTGTTCTGAATGATCTGCAGACCCTTGAGAAGGTTAAGCGCCTGTCCGAGCTGGTAGTCCTTTTTTGACGCCAGTTCCGGCGGTGTCGTGTCCCGCTCGTCACCTTCATCCTTGTTGCCATTGCCAGCCTTCGGCTTGGTCGTCGGCGCCTTGCCTTGCGGCTTGGGCGCTTCCTTGACCGGCGCCGCATCCTTTTCCTTGTCGTTATCGAGGTGGCGTTCAAGGTCTGCCTCGCGCAGGCGCTTGACGCTCTCGCCGTTGGCGGTGTCTTCGACAACGATGTCGGGAACGATTCCCTTGGCCTGGATCGAGCGGCCCGATGGCGTGAAATAACGCGCAGTAGTCAGCTTGATGGCAGTGTTGCCCGGTAGCGGCAGCACGCTTTGTACCGAGCCCTTGCCGAAACTCTGGGTGCCCATGACCACTGCTCGCTTGTGATCCTGCAGCGCGCCAGCAACGATTTCAGAGGCGGAGGCCGAGCCGCCGTTGATCAGCACGACCATCGGCACCTTGAGCGCTTGCAGTGGCAGGGCCTTGATGTAGTCATCACCACCACGGCCGTTGCCGCGCAGGTAGTCTTCCGGCGCTGCGTAGAACTTGTGCTTGGCGTCCTCCGTGCGGCCGTCGGTCGAAGTGACCAGCGTCTTTGGCGGCAGGAAGGCGGCGGAAACACCAACGGCGGCATTGAGGAGGCCACCCGGATCGTTGCGCAGGTCAAGCACCAGGCCGTTAAGCGAGCCGGCCTTGTAAAGATCGTTCAGGTGCTTGACGACGGCCGAGCCGGTATTTTCCTGGAAGGAGGTCACGCGCAAGTAGCCGTAGCCGGGTTCGACCAGTTTGGATTTGACGCTCTGAACCTTGATGACTTCGCGTGTCAGTGTGATTTCCAGCGGCTTGGTTTCGCCCTTGCGCAGGATGCTCAGGCGAATCTGGGTCTTCGGCTTGCCACGCATCTTCTTGACGGCGTCAGAGAGGGTCAGGCCTTTGACCGGCGTGTCATCGAGCTTGAAGATCAGGTCGCCCGCTTTGACGCCGCTGCGGTAGGCCGGGGTGTCCTCGATCGGGGAAATGACCTTGACCAGGCCGTCTTCCATGCCCACTTCGATACCCAGCCCGCCGAACTCGCCCTGCGTGCCCACCTGCAAATCCTTGAAGGCATCGGCATCGAGGTAGGCCGAGTGCGGGTCGAGGTTGGAAAGCATGCCGCTGATCGCGTGGGTGATCAGCTTCTTGTCCTCGACAGGTTCGACGTAGCCTTGCTTGATGGCGTTGAATACCTCGGCGAAGGTACGCAACTCCTCAACCGGCAGGCTGGTGCGGGTTTCCTTGTCGGCGATTGCCGAGAACTGCAGACTGATGAGTATTCCGGCGACAAAACCGCTGCCGATCAGTCCTGCTTTTTTCAACTTGCCTGCCATGCCGTCGCTCCTGCCCGAATCACTTGAGAGAGGCCCATTTCAGGGGGTCTACGGGCTGCCCCTGATGCCTGATTTCGAAGTATAGCCCGGATTCCGGGTTGCCACCGCTGTTGCCCACGGTGGCAACGGTGTCGCCGCTGCGCAGCGAATCGCCGACGTTTTTCAGCAGCGCATCGTTATTGCCGTAAATCGAAAGGTACGAGTCGCCGTGGTCGATGATCAGCAGATTGCCGAAGCCGCGCATCCATTCGGCAAAGACCACTCGCCCACCGGCGATGGCCTTGACCTCGCTGCCGATGTTGCTGCGAATGAACAGGCCTTTCCAGGTGCTGCCCTCCTGGCGCGGGCTGCCAAATCGGTTGCTGACCACGCCCTTTACCGGCAGGCGAAGGCTACCCTTCTGGCGGGCGAAGCTTCCGGCGGGTGCGGCTTGCGGTAGCTCATTGTTCTCCAGCTCCGGCGCACCGGGGCGGGTTGGTCGCGAGGCAGGCTCTGGCTTCTGCGCTGGCGTCCGCTTCTTGGCCGTGCGGGCAGCAATCAGCTTGCTCAGTCGGTCGATCAGTTGCGTCATGCGTTTTTCATCCTTCCGCAGACTGCCAACCTCTTTTTTTTGCGCCGCGATCTGTGCCGAAATTTTTGATAGCGTGGCCTTTTTCTGCTCTTGCTGGCTAAGCAGCTTGCCGTGTTTTTCCTTTTGTTTTTCTTCCACGCTCGCCAGTGCAGCAGCGCGTTCGCGGGTGCTGGCCGTCAGCGCCTGCTTTTTCTTCCAGTTGGCTTCGATCTGCTCGAGCAACTCGCCACGGGCGCGGGCGACCGCGCCAAGGTAATAGAAATCGCGGGAGATCTGATTGGGGTCGTCACCATTCAGCAGCAGTTGCAGCGAATCCGGCGTTCCTCGCAGGTACTGGCGGTAAAGCAATAGTTCAAGCTGCGCTTGCTGCGCCTCCAGCTGCTGCTCGAGCGTACGGGATTGCTGGCTAAGCTCACGCAAGGTGCCTTGCAGTGCCTGTTTGTCTTCGCCAAGCTCCCGCAGGTCGCGTTGTAACTGGGAAATCGAGCGTTCAGAATCTCGCAACTGGTCGGCGACTTCCGCTTTCGAGCCTTCTGCCGTTGAAATGTCCTTTTGCAGTGCTTCTATCTTGTCGCGCAGCTCCTTCAGGTCTGCTTTTTTGTCGGCGACCTCGATTTTTTCTGCTGGCGCTGCGGTGGTTACACGCTTTGCAGCAAGCGAGAGTGGACTCGCCAATAAGAGGGCGCAAGCGAGCGCAGCCAGCCGCCGACTAATGTGTCGTGACTTGGGGAGCTGATGGCGCACGGAAAGGCGGTGTTGCGGAAGCGGAGAACAGATGGCAGGTCATGGCTTCGTCGGAGAGGAGGCTGCCGATGGCAGAAATCGCCGGGTCGGCGCATCCGTTGGGTTAAACTGATGAAACATTTTATAATGAATCAGCTTACCGCACGAGCCTCGGGCCATCTTGGAACACACCATCAACCTTATCGACAAGCAAGAGCATATAGAACTGGCGGCGCGCGCGCTCAAAGCCATTTCGCACCCCTTGCGACTCAAGATTCTTTGCGTGATCGGCCCCGAAGAGGCTTGCGTGCAGGAAATTGTCGACGCCGTCGGAACGTCCCAGAGCAATATTTCACAGCATCTGGCGATTCTCCGTGGGAAAGGGGTTCTGGTGACGCGCAAGGATGCCAACCGCGTTTACTACCGGGTTGGCGACCAGCGCACCTTGTTGCTGATCGGTATGATGCGCGAAGTTTTCTGCGGTATCCCCTTGAACGCATAAGGCCTGATCACGATCTCGATCCCGTGATTCGAGCATCTGCTTAGGCCGCTTTTACCTTTGGAGTTCCCTTGGAGTTCATTCAGCAAAACCTCATGCTCGTTATCCTCGCCATCACCAGTGGCGCCATGCTCGTTGCCACGGGCTTCATGGGTGCTGTGGGGGCACGGGTGACAACCAGCGAGGCGACCACGATGATCAATCGTGAAGACGCGCAGATTATCGATGTGCGCGATGCGGCCGATTTTTCCGGTGGCCACATGATGGGGGCCAAAAATATCCCCGTCGCCAAGTTCCCGGAACGTGCGGCGGAACTGGCCAAACTGAAAGACAAGCCGGTCATCGTTTGCTGCGAAACCGGTATTCGTAGCGGCAAGGCGGTCAGCGCGCTGAAGAAGCTCGGTTTTGACCGCGTTTCCAGCCTCGAAGGTGGTGTGGCCGCCTGGTCCAAGGCGGGCTTGCCGCTGACCAAAAAAGGCGAGCGCAAGTGAGCCAGCCCCGCGTTCGCATGTACAGCACGGCGGTTTGCCCGTACTGCATACGCGCTGAGCAGTTGCTCAAGGCGCGTGGCGTTGCCGAGATCGAAAAAATACGCATCGACCTTGATCCCGCGCAGCGTGACGAGATGATGCAGAAGACTGGCCGCCGCACGGTGCCGCAGATATTCATCGGCGATACCCATGTCGGCGGCTGTGACGATCTCGTGGCGCTCGACCAGGCCGGCAAGTTGGCATCATTACTGACTGGCGACGCTCCCTGATTCCGCTTCAAACTGCTTGTAACCATTCCGAATTATTTATTAGCCAAGAAAGTCTTTCCATGAGCGAACAGCAGGAAGCCCCAACCTTTTCGATTGAAAAACTCTACCTCAAGGATCTTTCGGTCGAAGTGCCGAACGCTCCGGAGATCTACCTCGAGCAAGACTCGCCGCAGGTTGAGATCCAGTTGCAGACCAATGCCAGGCACCTTGGCGAGGGCGCCTATGAAGTCGTGTTGACGGTGACCGTTACTGCACGTATCGAAGAAAAAACAGTGTTCCTCGTCGAGGCTGGCCAAGCCGGCATCTTCCGCATATTCAATGTGCCGGACGACAACATCGAGCCGCTGGTGGCCGTCGCCTGCCCGAATATCCTCTTCCCGTATGCCCGCGAAGTGGTTTCCGATGCGGTCACCCGCTCCGGTTTCTCGCCGGTCGTGCTGCAGCCGGTGAATTTCGAAGGCATGTACATGGCCCGCCTGCAGGAAGCGCAGGCGCAGGCTGCAGTTGCCCCGCACGAAGTACCCATTCAGTAAGGAGATTTCGATGGCGAAGCGCCGCATCGTGACATTGCTTGCCTCGGCAGCGCTGGCGGTAGCTGCTGGCGCGGCCAGCGCCATCGAGTATCGATCGGTTGAGTCGGCGACGGTGCTCTACGATGCGCCTTCGGTCCGTGGCAAACCCTTGTTCGTGATCAAGCGACTGACGCCGGTTGAGCCGGTCGTCAGCCTTGAAGGCTGGACCAAGGTGCGCGATGCCGAAGGCGGCCTGGCCTGGATCGAGAAAAAACACCTCTCGGAACAGCGCACCGTTCTCGTTGTTGCTACGCAGGCGCAAATCCGTCGAGAAGCCAATGACGACGCCCCCCTGATTTTTGGCGCCGAGAAGGGAGTTGCTCTGGAGCTGGTAGAGCCGGTGACCGCCGGCTGGGCCAAGGTCAAGCACCGCGACGGTCAGAGCGGTTTCGTTCGGGCCAATCAGGTCTGGGGTCTATGAAGCTTTCCGTATTGTCGGCCGGCGCCTGGGGCACCGCGCTGGCCATCGCTTTCTCCGCGCGCCATCAAGTGACCCTCTGGGCGCGTGAGACCGAGGTGGTGGCGGGGATGCGCGAGCGTCGCGAGAACACCCGCTTCCTGCCTGGCCATCGCTTGCCTGACAGCATGGTGATCGAGGCTGATTTCGATGCGGCCGTGGCTTCGGCCGACCTGCTGATCGTCGCCACGCCGCTGGCCGGTTTGCGCGCGACCTTGCAGAAACTGGCGATCATCGCCCCAAAAACGCCGCTGGTCTGGGTTTGCAAGGGCCTGGAGGCCGGTACCGCCAAACTGCCGCATGCCATCGCCGCCGAAACGCTGCCTGCTGGCGCTTGCTACGGCGCGCTTTCCGGGCCGAGCTTTGCCGAAGAGGTGGCGCAAGGCCTGCCGACAGCGGTGACGCTGGCTGCCAATGATGCGAATTTCGCCCGTGAAACCGCACTAGCCCTGCACACACCGCGCTTGCGCATCTATGCCAACGACGACCTGGCCGGTGTTGAAGTCGGTGGTGCCGTGAAGAACGTGCTGGCCATCGCCACCGGCATTTCTGATGGGTTGGGGCTCGGACTCAATGCCCGTGCGGCGCTGATTACCCGTGGCCTGGCCGAAATCGCCCGCCTCGGGCTGGCGCTTGGTGGCAAGCGCGATACCTTCATGGGGCTGGCCGGCATGGGCGATTTGATCCTGACCAGCACCGGCGACCTCTCGCGCAACCGCCGCGTCGGGCTGGCACTGGCCGCGGGCAAAACCCTGCCGCAGATTCTGGAAGAACTGGGGCACGTGGCCGAAGGCGTCAGCACGGCGCGTGAGGTGGCCAAGCTGGCAGTCGAACTGGGCATCGAAATGCCGATCACACAGGCGGTCGATGCTGTCCTGCACCATGGGGTGGGGGCTGCTGTGGCGGTCGAGCAGTTGCTCTCGCGCGATCCGAAGATCGAGACGGCTTAGTCAAAACTACAGGAACCACGGCGAGCACAGCGAAGTGCGGCGTATTCTGGGATTTCGTCTGCCTGCCGGGAAAAATCGCTTGCTTGATGAGGGCTTTCGCCGTGCACGCCGTGTTCGCTGTGGTTTATTGCTTTACGCCCCGCCCGCAAACCCCTGCTGCCGCCAAGCTTCATAAACCATCACCGCCACCGCGTTAGACAGGTTGACGCTGCGCCGCTCGGGCAGCATCGGCAGGCGCAGACGCTGCGCGGCAGCAAACTCCTCCAGCACTTCCGCTGGCAGGCCCCGGCTTTCCGGGCCGAAGACAAAAACATCCCCTGCAGCGAAGGCCGGTGCATCATGCCGCCGGCTGCCCTTGGTCGTCATCGCGAACATGCGGCGCCCGGCCAGTGCTGCCTTGCAGGCTTCCCAGCTGGCATGCCTTTGTACCGGCGCGAACTCGTGGTAGTCCAGCCCGGCACGCCGCAACTGCTTGTCTTCCCAAGGGAAACCCATCGGTTCGACCAGATGCAGCTCGGCCCCGGTGTTGGCACACAGGCGGATGATGTTGCCCGTGTTGGGCGGTATTTCTGGCTGGTAGAGGACAACGGCGAACACTTGTCAGTCTCGAAAAAGGGGCGTAAAAAGAAACGTCAACCGCCCAAACTCGGCTAAAATCAGTCGATTAGGGTAAGAAAACTAGAAAACACTGGAGCTTGGCAT
This sequence comes from Candidatus Proximibacter danicus, assembly GCA_016710885.1. Lineage (GTDB taxonomy): Bacteria > Pseudomonadota > Gammaproteobacteria > Burkholderiales > Rhodocyclaceae > Proximibacter > Proximibacter danicus. The sequence goes on along the minus strand of JADJUC010000005.1, from coordinate 198,399 downwards.
GGCCCGCCCGGAAAAAATTCGCCTCGGGGATCTTCTCATCTCGCAGGGCCTGCTCACCGATGAGCAGCTCAAGATGTCGCTTGACGAACAGAAGCGCAGCGGGCGAAAGCTCGGGCGTATTTTCGTCGATAGCGGCTATGTAACGGAAGAGGCAATTTCCAAGGCACTCGCCGGCCAGTTGCGCATCCCCTTCATCGACCTCAAGCATTTCAGCCCTAAACCTGAACTGATCAAGCTGCTGCCCGAAGCGCAAGCGCGCCGCTTCCGTGCCTTGGTGCTCGATGAAGTCGAAGGCCGGCTGCGCGTAGGCTTTACCGACCCGACCGACCTGGCCGCCTACGACGAAATCGTTCGCCTCGTGCGCCGTGATATCGAGCAGGCGGTCGTCACCGAGTCGCAGTTGCTGGCGACGGTGGATCGCGTCTATCGGCGTACCGAGGAAATTTCTGGTCTGGCCAAGGAGTTGCAGGCCGAGCTTGGCGATGTGCCAGTGGAATTCGGTGACTTGCTCAATATGGCGCCGGGGGCTGAAGATGCGCCGGTCGTCAAGCTGTTGCAGAGCGTTTTCGAGGAGGCGCTGCGTACCCGCGCTTCCGACATCCATATTGAACCGCAGGAAAAATCGCTGCGCATCCGCTTCCGTATCGACGGCGTGCTGCACGTGCAGACCGAGGCCGATCACAAGATCGCCACCGCCATGTCACTTCGCCTCAAGCTGATGTCCGGGCTGGACATCTCCGAGAAGCGCTTGCCGCAGGACGGTCGCTTCAACATCAAGATCCGCAACAACCCGGTTGACGTGCGTATCTCGACAATGCCGACGCAGTATGGCGAATCGGTGGTCATGCGGCTGCTCAACCAGGCGTCCGGTTTGCTCGGCCTCGACCGCATGGGCATCCCGCCGAAAATTCTCGAACGCCTGCGCAAAGCCATCAACCGGCCTTCCGGCATGGTGCTGGTGACCGGCCCGACCGGCTCCGGCAAGACCACCACGCTCTATGCCGCGCTGACCGAACTCAACTCGCCGGAAAAGAAGATCATCACCGTCGAAGACCCGGTCGAATACCGGCTGGCTGGCATCAACCAGGTGCAGGTGCACGAAAAAATCGACCTCTCCTTCGAGCGCGTGCTGCGTTCCGCTCTGCGTCAAGACCCGGACATTGTGCTGGTCGGCGAAATGCGCGACCAGATGACGGCCGAAATCGGCATGCGCGCCTCGATCACCGGTCACATGGTGCTCTCCACGCTGCACACCAACGACGTTATTTCAACGCCGATCCGCCTGCTCGACATGGGAGTGCCGCGCTACATGGTGGCCCTTTCGCTGCAGATGGTGGTGGCGCAGCGGCTGGTGCGCGTGCTCTGCGAAAACTGCGCGGCACCCCATACGCCGACGCCTGCCGAACATGAATGGCTGAAATACGAACTGGCCGACAAGGTCGATGCCTACAGCTACAAGCACGGCGCCGGCTGTTCACACTGCAACGGCATGGGCTACCAGGGACGTACCGGTGTCTATGAAGTGCTGGAAATGACCAACGAACTGGTCGAAGCCATCAACCACGACGACACCGGCGTCTTCGTCCAGGCCGCCCGCAAACAGATGGCCGGCCAAACCCTGCGCCGCGATGCTGTGCGCCTGGTGGTCAATGGCCGGACAACGATTGACGAGGCGATGCGGATCAGTAACCAGTTTGAGGATTGATGGAAGCGTAACCACGGGGCACGGAGGGCACGGCGAAAACCTGGCGAATTTCGGATGAATGATCGTGGCTGGGTGTTGTTCATCGGGATTGGGGCCTGGGTTGTTGAGTCTGTTTATGAAGGGCGTGGGCGTGGAACGCCGGGGTTGCAGGTGGCTCCGAATTATCGGGCAAGTGTTAGGTCGGGTTTCGCGCAGATATTATTGTTGAAAATGCTTTGTTACTGGAATTAAAGGCGGTTGAAGCGTTTTCTCCACTGCATCTTGCGCAAACGATGACCTACCTGAGATTGCTGTCGATGAAGCGCGGCTTGCTTCTGAATTTCAACTGTAAATTGCTAAAGGACGGTATCAAGCGTGTATCAATTTAATTTGGTTTTTCGCTGTGCTCGCCGTGCACGCCGTGGTTAACAAATAAATGGCCAACTACGCCTACAAAGCCCGCAATTCAGGCGGTCAGCTCGTCGAAGGGGTGCTCGAGGGAGCCACTTCGGGGGCGGTTGCCGATATTTTGCTTGGGCAGGGCGTGGTGCCGGTCGAGATTCGTGAGACGAAAGCTGCTGCCAAATCCAGTGGCGCGCCGGGCTGAACATCAACATCATCAAGCCCAAGGTCGGGCATATCGACTTGCTGCTGTTCAGCCGCCAGTTGCATACCTTGCTCAAGGCGGGGGTACCTATCCTGCGGGCACTCAATGGCTTGCAGGAATCCGCGATCAACCCGGCGATGAAGGAAGTGATTCAGGAGATACGCGAAAGCCTTGAAGGCGGGCGGGAATTGTCAGCCTCTTTTGCCCGCCACCCGAAAGTGTTTTCCCCTTTTTACGTGTCCATGGTTCGCGTTGGCGAAGCCACCGGCATGCTGGAAGAGATATTCCTGCGTCTGTTCGAACACCTTGAATTCGAGCGTTTCATGCGCGAGCAGGTCAAGGCTGCCTTGCGCTACCCGATGTTCGTTGTGATCGCGATGGCGGCTGCGGTCGTCGTTATCAACCTGTTTGTGATCCCTGCCTTCGCCAAGGTTTTCGCCGGTTTCGGCGCCGATCTGCCGTTGATGACCAAGATACTCCTGGCAACTTCCAAATTCTTCGTCGATTGGTGGCCCTACCTGCTGGTCGCATTGGTGGGCAGCGTTTTTGCCTTCCGCTCGTGGGTGGGAACGACTTCCGGTCGCTATCAGTGGGAGGCCATCGCCCTGCGCTTTCCCATTGCCGGAAAGATTCTCCACAAGGCAGCCTTGGCGCGCTTTGCGCGCAGCTTCGCACTCGGCACGCGCAGCGGCGTGCCGGTGATGCAGGCGCTGTCCAATTCTGCGCAAACGGTTGATAACAGCTACATCGCCAAGCGAATCGATGAAATGCGCGAAACCGTCGAGCGTGGCGAAAGCGTCCTGCGTTCGGCCATGCAGACCAAAATCTTTACCCCGGTCGTGCTGCAGATGGTGGCGGTTGGCGAAGAATCCGGTGCGCTGGACGACATGATGGACGAGATCGGCGAGATGTATCAGCGCGATGTGGAATACGAATTGAAGACCCTGGGGGCGCAGATCGAGCCAATCCTGATCGTTGCCCTTGGGGTAATGGTGCTCATCCTGGCGCTTGGTGTCTTCCTGCCGATGTGGGACCTTGGCAAAGTTGCCTTCAAGCGCTGACAGGCGTCAATCAGGCAAGGTTCGCCTTGATCTGGTGGTCTCATTGCTGCTGATATTCGTGCTGATGGGCTTCCTGCTGCAAAGCGTGCGCTCGGTGCAGCGTGAGATTGAGCGGACACTGGTGGCTGCAGAGGTGATGTCGCTGCGAACGGAATTGCAACTGGCCGTAGCCAGCGCCATCAACCGGGGGCAGGAAGGTCAGATCGCGCATTGGGCAGGAAAGAACCCGCTTGAACTGGCGGGTCGCCCGCCGGACGCTCGCTCGCTGCCGGGGCCGGAGAGCGGGCCGCGAATCGGCCAGCAGTGGAACTGGGATGGTGCCAGAGGCCTGCTGGCGTACGACTATGAAGATGGCGGCCAGCTGACTTTACGTATCGTCGGTGTTCGCGACCGACCGGCCGAAGGCTGGAGTCTGGGCGGCGGGCTGGTGCTGGTCAGGGAGCAGAAGTAGGCTTTATGGGGCTGCCAATGGGGTTATTCGTTAATTATTTACTATTACTGCCGATATACTAGGCGTAGGCTTGAGTTATGACCAAAGGAGTAAGCACACCATGAAAAATGGTAACCGTATTCATAAAAGCGCAGGTTTTACCCTGATCGAGTTGATTGTTGTCATCACCATCCTCGGTATTCTGGCCGCCGTAGCGCTGCCACGCTTCACCAATCTGCAGCGGGATGCGCGAATTGCCAAGCTGAATGCTGCGAAAGGCGCAGTGGCTGCGGCTTCGGCACTGATCCATGCAACTTTTCTGGCGCGCGGTGGTGTCGCTGATACCGTGGCTTGCTCGGATGGCACAATCGCTACCAATACGACCAACGTCTGTACCGAAAATGGTCGTGTGGCGTTGGTCTTCGGTTATCCAGCGAGTAACGTCGCATTGGGCGCTCCTGTCCCCGGTATCGTGGGTGCTGCAGGGCTGACAACTCTTTTCAGTCCGCTAGCGGCCGACCTGACCAATGAGGGGTATACCGTTCTCGTCGCTGGCGGTGTAACTACCTTCCGCGTGGTCGGCGCACCGACCGCAGCGACCTGTCAATTTACGTACACTGACCCGGCTGTCGCGAATGCGGCACCGACGATCAGCGTGGTTAACACCGTAGGCTGCTAACAGTTTTAAACTTGTACCTGAAAGGAGTTCTCATGAAAAATTATCGTACTCAAGGCTTTACCCTGATCGAACTGATCGTCGTTATCGTCATTCTCGGCATTCTGGCCGCCACGGCGCTGCCTAAGTTTGTGGATTTGAGTTCGGATGCGCGCACGGGCGTTATGCGGGGTGTGGAGGCGTCGATGCGCGGAGCAAATACAATGGTGTATGGCAAGGCTGCGGCGAGCAATCAACTTGCCGGCGCTGGAGCGGTTTCTGCAACAGCTACCATTAGCGTAACAACAAGCAATGGCTATGCCGCCTCCTCTACTGAGCTCCGTAAGGTTCTCGATCTGAATCCTGCATCCGATTTTTCTGCCTCAGGTACGATTAGTCACTCTGGCGCCACCGGTACTTGCCAGGTCGGTTATGCTGCACCGTTGACAGCTGGCGGTGTGCCGACCTATTCGCCAGATTTTTCTGGCTGCTAACGGCCTGCTTGTCTGATTAACGCCGTGGCGCCGGTGCGGGACACCCAACCCCAACTACGGTACCCAGGAAAGCAAAAGCCCGGGCGTCGCCCCGGGCTTTTTGCCGTCTGTTCGGGGTGCTATCCGTTGGAAGGCAGTCGTGAAAATCGTTGAACTGCTCCAGTCGCTTGCCGACAACCAGGTTCAATACGTTCTGGTTGGCGGTCTGGCTGTCCAGTTGCACGGGTTTATGCGCGCGACGTTCGATGTCGATCTGGTGTTGGCGATGAACGACGAGAACCTCCTCCGCTTCATCGAGGTAGCCAAGCAGCATGCGCTCGTGCCTGGGATTCCTGTACCGATCGATTCACTAAGAGACGCCGCGCAGATCGACCAGTGGCACCGTGAAAAAGGCATGTTGGCTTTTTCCCTGCGGGAACAAGGGGCTGGCGGCAGTGTTGTCGATGTCCTGGTGCGCCCGCCCGTGTCCTTTGAGCGCTTGTGCAGCAACGCCGTCACCGGAATGCTTTTCGGGCGCAGTGTGGCGATCGCCTCAATCGAGGATCTGCTGGTCATGAAGCAGTTCGCAAACCGTCCCAAGGATCAGCTTGATATCGCAGCACTGGAGAAAATCAAGCGAGGAGAAGATCCCAATGCGTGACGCTGGCAGCCTTGGCCATTTCATTCCGGAAGAAACGATGCTCGTGCGTCTGGCCCAGTCGGAGCAGATGCGGGATTTTTTCATTCAGATGTGGCTGCAGAACCCGCAGCTGGCGAAAACCCTCAGCCATCGTGTTCGGAGCCTGTTGTCTCCCTTGTCTGACGATTTGAATACCGGCTTCGACAACATTAGGACTGCCGGCGAAAGTGGTGAATCTTGGATAAACCACGCCTGAAACCCCGCCCTCCGCGTGCCGCGCTACCGCCCTCTGCCGGCGGCTTCACGATCACCGAACTGATTGTCACCGTCGTCATGATCGGTATTCTCGCGGCGGTCGTGCTCCCGCGCTGGGGTGGGGAGACGGGGTTCGAGGAGCGTGGCTTTCGCGATGAAACCGCAGCCGCGTTGCGCTATGCGCAGAAGGCAGCGGTGGCTTCGCGGCGAAGGGTTTGCGTCAATTTTGCCGTCGATGGGAGATCTCTGAGTGCAGCGATGGACAGCGCTTTCGGTGCGGCAGACTGTTCGGTGACCTTGATCGGTCCTTCGGGGGGAGCGCTTGCCGTGACTGCCGCCGGCAGTGCCAGTTATTCTCCCGTGCCAACGGTGCTGACCTTCGACCCGCTGGGGCGCCCGGGCGCGGGCGCCACGATCACAGTCGGTGGACTGACGGGGCTCCTCATTGTTGTCGAAGCAACGACTGGCTATGTCCACTAAAGCCTTCAGCCTGGGTTTCTATCAGCGCGGCGTGACGCTGATCGAACTCGTGGTGTTCATCGTCATCGTCAGCGTCGGCGTGGTCGGGCTGGTATCGGTGACTGGCCCCATCGTCATGCACAGTGCTGACCCCATGGTTCGCAAACAGGCCCTGGCTATCGCCCAGTCATTGCTGCTGGAGATCGAGCAGCAGGCGTTTACCTACTGCGACCCGCAGGACGCTAACGTGCTGACGGCCATCAACGGTGCCGCGTGCGCCAACGACCAGAACAAGGGCGGCGCCGCCTTTCCGGCCCCCGGATCGCCCGCCCCTACGCCTGCCGGCGAAACGCGGGGCGATGCCAGCAACCCGTACGACAATGTCGCCGACTACGCCGGGTATCAGGCCACGGGTGATGTCATTACGGGCATCGCTGCCCTGTCCGACTACACGGCTAGCGTGAGTATTTCCCGGGTGGGTGGGGCCGGCGCATTCACTGCCCTGCCGGTCGATGCGGCGCTGCAGATTGTTGTCCGTGTCACCGGTCGCAACGAAGAAATATCGCTGACCGGCTTTCGCGTTCGCTATGCCCCAATGCGCCGGGCTAACGCCATGTCTCGATTGCCAACACAGGCTCACGCAGGGTTTACGCTGGTCGAGATGATCGTGTCAATTGTCGTCCTTGGCGTTCTGCTGTCGCTGACCAGCATGTTTGTTCGCAATCAGGTCGAAACCTATGCGGATGTGGCCCGTCGTACCGAACTGGCGGATGCGGCGGATACGGCCATGCGGCGTATGGTGCGCGACCTGCAGGCCGCGCTGCCGAACAGCCCACGCACGCCGACCACCGATTGTGTCGAGTTCATCCCGACCAAGACGGGTGGGCGTTATCGTGCCGAGTCCGATGGCACTGTCGGGAGCGAATTCCTCGATTTCAGCGCTGCCGATAGCGTATTCAACATGTATGGCCCGCAAAGTGCCGTCGCCGCCCAGCAGATTGCCGTCGGCGATCTGGTCGCGGTCTATAACCTGGGGATTCCCGGGGCGGATGCGTTCGCGCAGGACAACACCTCCGCCGTCGTAGCCCCAGCCCCGGCGTGGAATGCAACCAGCCAGGAGACGGCGATCACGATTGCCAGCAAGCTTTTCCCCCTGGCCTCTGCCAGCAGCCGTTTCCACGTCATCCCGGGCGCGGAGCAGGTGGTGAGCTTCGTTTGTACCGGTGTCGGCACTAATGCAGCCGGCGATGGTACGGGCGTTCTTTTCCGGTCTGTGAGAAATCTGCCGCAGGCGGCTGGAGCGGCTTGCCCGGCCGTTCCCGTCGGCACGCCGATCCTGTTGAACAACGTAAGCGCCTGCAGCTTTTCCTATACGGCAGGTGTCTTGCAGCGCAGCGGGCAAGTGGCGGTTTCGCTGGCCATCCGGCGTGCCGGCGAACCGGTTTCGCTGCAGTATCAGGTCAACGTGGCGAATACCCCATGAGCTGCCGTTCTTTCTCCAACAGCTTCGCCCTGCAACGGCGGCAACGTGGCGTTTCGATCATCACGGCGATCTTCCTGCTGCTGCTGTTCGCTGCCCTGGCGGCCTACATGGTCAGCATGACGAACACGGCAGATGTGACTTCTGCCCAGGACGTGCAGGGCGAGCGCGCCTATCATGCCGCACAGGCCGGGCTGGAGTGGGGCGCGTATCAGGTGCTTGTGCCGGCCGGCGCCAGTTGTGCAGCTTCGACCGTCTTGCCGGCTCCCGTGGGTGACTTTACCGTCACCGTGACGTGCGCCGCCTCCGGGCCTTTTGCCGAGGCTGGCGATACCTTCAGCGTTTATCGGCTGACCTCGCTGGCACGGAATGCCGCCGCTGTCGGGTCCGCGGCCTATGTTGAGCGGGAGGTCTATGGTTCAGTCAGCCGTTAGGCAAATGGCTATGTGCACCGGCATGCGCGCGCCTCGGGGGGCGGACAGAAGGAATTCGTGCGGGGAATGGCGATGACAAAAATCGGTAAATTCACTTCCTGGCGCGCCTGCGTTGCCTTGGTCGGGTTGCTATTTGCCGGGATGCTGCCGAGCGGTTATGTAGGGGCAGCCACGGCTACTGCAAGTCCTTCCAGTTGCCAGAATACGGCAGGGGTGGGTACTCAGGCATGGACAAATCCCGGCAACGCGGTATCGAGCAACAATAGCTATGCAACGGCCAGCGTCAACGACAACCAGATTACCAACTGGCTGGAGTGTACCGGTGACGGATTTTCGATACCGGCAGATTCGACAATCACGGGAATTACCTTGAACGTTGAACGCAGCGCTACTAACACCCTGGTTCAAGACTATGAGGTTCGCTTGATCAAGGGAGGGGTACGCGGTACGGCTGATCGCGCAACAACAACCAATTACACAAACGCAGACGTGGCCGAGGCGCATGGCAGTTCGTCCGATATGTGGGCGACGACGTGGACACCGGCTGATGTTAACGCAGCAAATTTCGGTGCTGCGTTTTCCGCATTCAAGAATGGCACTGCCGGTGGCGCGCGAACGGTCAGTGTCGACCATCTCCAGATTGTCGTCGATTACACGCCGCCGCCGGCTGTCAGCTCGATCAATCGGGCCAGCACCAACCCGACTGCCGGTGCGGCGTCGGTGTCGTGGACGGTGGTCTTCGACCAGAGCGTCACAGGGGTCGATGCCGGCGATTTCGCTCTGGTTCAGGCGGGCGGGGTGGTCGGGGCGGCGATCACGGCGGTCAGCGGCAGTGGCACCACGTGGACGGTGACGGCCAGTACCGGCAGCGGTGCCGGCACGCTGGGGCTGAACCTTGTCGATAACGATTCCATCGTCGCGGGGGCTGTGCCGCTGGGCGGAGCAGGCGCGGGGAATGGCAATTTCACCGGGCAGGTCTACACGGTCAGTGTGCCGGCTGTTGTGTCGATCAACCGGGCCAGCACCAATCCAACCACGGCTTCGGCGGCCGTGTCATGGACCGTGACGTTCAGCGCCGCCATGACTGGTGTCGACGTGAGCGACTTTGCCCTCGTGCAGGCCGGGGGGGCTGCCGGTGCGACACTGACCTCGGTCAGTGGCAGCGGCACGACCTGGACGGTTGTGGCCAACACTGGCACCAGTTCGGCGGGTACGCTGGGCCTCAATCTCGTTGATGACGATACGATCATCAACGCCAACAGTGTACCCCTGGGCGGCAGCGGCCTTGCCAACGGCAATTTCACCGGCCAGATCTATACGCTGATTCCGCCGTATCCGACGCTGACCAAGACCGCGAGTACCTCGGCCGCCGTGGTGAGCGACGTTATCACCTTCACCATTACTGCAGCCAACAGCTTCGGCGTCGACCAGACCAATGTCGTGCTCACCGATACCTTACCGGCTGGTATGACCTACCAGGTGCATCTGGTCAGCCAGGGAACGGTGACGGTTTTCGGCAACATTGTCACCTGGACCATTCCGCTGATCCCCGCCGGCGGCAGTGCGCAGATGACGCTGGCGGTGCAACTGACGGCGCAGGGATCGCTGACCAACTCGGTCAGCGCCCCGGGGGCGACGACGGCGACGGCATCGGTGCTCGTCCTGGCCAGCGCGGTCACACATTTTCGCCTGGACGAACCGGTCGGGACCTGGACAGGTGCTGTCGGAGAGGTTCTCGACAGCGGCGGCACGGGGCTGCATGGGCGGCGTCTGACGACCTCGACGCCAACGACGACGAATACGATCAATCCGGTCCCCGCGATTGCTACGTCGCAGCCTTCGGTGATCGGCAGCTTCTGCAATGCCGGTAATTTCGACGGCAATGCCGTGGTGCAGGTGGCCGATAGCCCGGCATTCGACTACACCACCCAGCTTTCGGCATCCGCCTGGATCTATCCCACCGCCTATCCGGGTAGCGACCTGTATTCGATCCTGTCGAACGACAGGAACTACGAGTTCCACCTGAATACTGCCGGCAGGCTTTACTGGTGGTGGAATGCATCGACGCTGACATCGGCTGCGGCGATCCCGCTCAACCAATGGACGCATATTGCCATCACCCTGAGTTCCGCTGCCGGAGCGGGGCGGCAGCGCATCTATATCAACGGCGTCGCCGACACCAACACCAACAACTGGACCGGCACCCTGCAGGCCAACAACTGCAATTTCTATATCGGTGGGGACATTGCGACGGGCGCCGCGTGTTCCTTGATCCCCGGCCGCAATTTCCGTGGCCGGATCGACGAGGTGAAGCTCTACGCCTATGAGCTGAATGCCGCCGAAGTTCAGGCGGACATGACCCTGGGCCGTTCCTGCTCGGGTACTTTTGACCATCTGCGCATCGAGCACGATGGCGTTGCCTCGGTGTGCGCGCCGGAGACGGTTACCGTCAAGGCCTGTCTCGATTCCTCGTGCTCGACGCTCTACACCGGCAATGTCACGGTCAATCTGTCGCCGACCGGCTGGGTCGGCGGCGATACCTTCACCTTTTCCGGCGGCATCGGCTCGCGCCAGTTGAGTCGTTCGACTTCGGGAAACACCACCCTCGGCACTGTCAGCGTATCGCCTACGCCGGGCAGCGGAACGCGCTGTTTCAACGGCGGCACCGAAACGTGCACCATGAACTTCGCCTCGGCCTCCTGTGCCTTCGACGTTGCCGAAACGGGCGGGGCTCCGCAGTCGCGCCTCTATACTAAACTCGCTAACACAGCGTTCAATCTGGACCTGCTGGCTTTGTTGTCGCCGAGCACCATCAATACCAGCTATACCGGCCCTGTCTCGGTTGACCTTGTCGACGCCTCGGCTTCCGCCTGCCCGTCGGGCGGTGGCTTGACTACCGCAACAACGGTCACTTTTGCCGGCGGTGATGCCGGGCGCAAGCCGATCAGTTTCACTTATCCGAATGCGGCGAAAAACGTCAAGGTTAGGGCCATTGTCGGTGCCTCCGCGCCCGCCTGTTCGAACGATAATTTCGCTATTCGGCCGCAGCAGTTTTCCGTCACGTCGAGCATGAACAACACGGCGCTCACCGGTACCCCAGCGGCGTCTGCCGGCAGTGCTTTTGCGCTGACGGCAGGGGCTGGCGTGGCCAGCGGCTATGACGGCACGCCGGCACTGGATGCGGCCAAGGTCAATGACCATGACGGCGTCGACATTGCCAGCGGGACGCTGTCGGGAACTTTCGGCGCGGGTACCGGGGCGGCAGCCAGTGGCGCCGCGTTCAAATACCTCGACGTCGGCAGCATCGAGCTGGAAGTCGATGCCGTCGTCGATAGCGGCTTTACGTCGGTGGACCAGGTGACCGACTGTGTTGCCGGCAGTACCTCGAACACCTTGGCGGGGGGCAAATATGGCTGCAATGTCGGCAGCGTGGCGTCGGCAAAATTCGGCCGCTGGTACCCGAGCCACTATTCCTTCGCCGGTACGCTGACGCCGGGATGTGTGGCGGGAACCTACACCTACATGGGAGAGGATGCGCTCGGCGTGGCGCTGACCGTCAAGGCGCATGCGGCGGGGGCTGGCGTTGCCAGTGCCAGCGACCCGGTGACCAGCCGCTCTACCTACAGCGCGGCAGCGAATTCGCTGGTGGTGGCGCCGGTGACCATCGCTGGTGCCAATGGCGCCTCGGCGGTCAGCGTCACCCGTCTTGCCAGCCCTGCCTTCCCTGTCATGCCGAACAATGGGCTGTGGAGTGCTGGCCTCTTCTCTATCAACGATACCTATGCCTTCAGCCGTCTGGCCGCAGCGGACGGACCGTATGACATATTTAAGCTGACGGCGGCTGTCAACGATGCCGATGGCGCGACGCTGATCTCGCCGGTGGAAACCAATACGACACGTGTGCGCTTCGGCCGCTTGAACATCGCCAATGCGTACGGCTCGGAACTGCTCCCGCTGCCGGTACCGGTCGAAGCGCAGTACTGGGCGGGAAGCAATTTCACGACCCACACCGCCGATACCTGCACCAGCATCAATCCTGCCAGCATCGTGATGTCGGGTTACACGCAGGGGCTGGCGGCATGCGAGACTTTTTTCCAGCCGAACACGGCCTTTGCCCTGACCAACGGCAGAGGAACGCTGACGCTGCGGGCCCCGGGGGCAGGGAACGGCGGCAGTGTCACTCTCGCACTGAATGTCGGCGCGGCGGCGCCCGGGAGCAAGACGTGCCTGTCGGCGACCGAGACCAATGCGATCGCTGGCAACCTGTCCGGATTTGGCAGCGTGAACCCCTCGGCAAGAGCCACATTCGGGGTGTTCAAATCCCCCTTGATCTACCGCCGAGAAAACTATTGACGCGTGGTGCGGAACAATGTCACAAAACAGGCTCGTTTTTTTGAATTTCCATTGAAAAATAAAGTCTTGGACGCTATCCTTCACGTATTACTTAAGTAAGTTGGTGACGAATGCTGTCGTTCCGGACAGAAAAACTTGAGAAGGGGTGGATGGCGGTCGTGCCATCGCGCGACCGCATCGATCTTGCGCATGTGCGGAGAGAGGCGGGGGCGCGCCCTGAGATCTGCCTGCTGGAGTCCTTTCGCATCGAGCCGGATGTGCCGGCTTCGCTCAATCGCTTGCGCGTTGCCAAGAAGCTTGGGTCTTATTCAGGTACAACTTTGCTGGCCCCTGGCGAGTACCATTTGGCGCAGCTGGAAACCCCCGCCGTACCCGTCGAGGAACGTGCTGAAGCTCTGCGCTGGCGCTTCAAGGACATGGTTGATTTTCCTGTTGATGGCGCCAGTATTGGCGTGCTGGATATCCCGATGGAAGGCGGCAGTACCCGCCAGCCGATGGTTTATGCCGTTGCAGCCGGTCAGGCGGTTATTGCTCCGCTGATGCAGATGTATGGTGCCGCGAAACTGCACCTTGATGCCATCGATATCCCTGAACTGGCCCAGCGTAACGTCGCTGCCTTGTTCGAGACCGAGAACCGTGGGCTGGCTTTCCTGCATCTCGACGAATCCGGGGGCTTGCTGACCATTACCTATCGCGGTGAGCTTTACGCCGTACGCAAGATCGAGGTCTCCGCAGCGCAACTCGCCGATGCCGATATCGACCGACGGGCACAGCTGCAGGAGCGGGTGATGCTGGAAGTGCAGCGGACACTGGACAATTTTGACCGCCAGTACAGTTTCATCTCCGTTGCCGGCATGGTCGTGGCAACCTGCCCGGCGATTCCTGAACTGCAGGCATATCTGGCAGAAAACGTCTATGTACCGGTGCAGGCAATGGATTTGTCTGCTGTCTGTGAATTTCCTTCAATTCCTGAATTGCGGGACTGTGCCCGCCAGGCACAGTGCCTGGCAGCTATCGGCGCTGCTTTGCGTACGCCGGGGGCGCTGTGAGCCAGGAAATCAACCTCGTCAATCCGGCGCTGCGGCCCAAGCGTGACTGGCTGGCATTCCAGGGTGTTGTTGCGGCGGCGGCGGTGTCGCTGTTGTTAGTGACTGCGCTGTACGCCTACGCCCGTGTTTCTGCTGGCACTTCCCTGCAGGCGCAGGTGGCAGTAAAGAACCGGCTGGAGGCGCTGCAGCAGGAGGTGCAGTCGGCCCAGGCAGCATTGACGGCGCGGGTCAGTGACCCGCAACTGGAAAAAGAAGTCGTGCGCATGACGGTGGCTGTAAAGCAGCGCGGGGAGGTCTTGCGTTTGGCCGAAGAACTGGCAACGCATGGTAGTGGCGGTGTTGCTGAGGTGATGCGGGGATTTTCGCGGCAGCGGATGGAAGGCGTTTGGTTGACCGGCTTCAGTGTCGGGCCGGGAGGCTTCGATATTCGCGGGCGCCTGCTCGACCCCGCTTCGTTGCCCGCCTACATTCGCCGCCTCAATGCCGAAATTGCTTTTCGCGGACGCAGTTTTGCTGCGCTTGACATGCAGGGGGTGGTTCCACAACCACAGCCGGTCGATGCGGGAGCAGCGGCGGCCATACCCGCGTCCACGCAGCTTCAGGCCGCCGGGCCGGCGCGTTATACCGAGTTCGCTTTGCGCGCGACGCTTGTCGTCGCACCTGCAGGAGGCAAGGAATGAGTGACCTCAAGCAGCAATGGCAAAAAATCGGCAGCCGGTTCAATGCCGTTTCGCAACGTGAGCGGATTTTGCTGGCGGTGGCGATTGTTGGCGGCATATTCATGCTTGGTTACACCCTTCTGGTCGATCCTCATTTTTCGCGTGCGCGCATCAGCGAACGCCTGGCGACACAGCAGACCAATGATCTACAAGGTGTTGAAACCCAACTGCAGGTGCTCAAGGCACAATTGCAGGTCGATCCGGATGCCGGCCGTAAGACCGAACTGGTCAAACTCAAGACTGAGCTGGCTCACGTGGAAAGTGCGATCAGGAATCTCGAAGGTGGTCTCGTTACGCCGGATAAAATGAATGCCGTGCTGGAGCGTCTGCTTTCCGGTAATTCGAAGCTGCGTCTGCTGAGTCTAAAATCGCTGGCGCCGGTCAATCTGGCCAATTTTGGCAAACCGGCGGAAGGCGAGCCGATATCGGCTGCAGTCGATTCTCTCGGGCTGTACAAACACGGTGTTGAAGTCCGGATCGAGGGGGGGTATGCCGATCTGCATGCCTGGGTCAGTCAGTTGGAAAGTACGCCGCAAAAAATTCTATGGGGTGACGTTCGCCTGCAGGTCGTCGAGCATCCCCGCTCGGCTTTGTCCCTGACAATCTTCACCTTGAGCACAGACAAGGCGTGGCTGGCCATATGAAACGTACACTCTCCCACCTCCTGTTGTCGATGACATTGCCGCTCGTGTTTGTCGCCTCGGCACTGGCGGCCGACTCAGCCACCCCGCTGGCTGATCCGACCCAGCCGCCAGCGGCGTTGCTCGGCCTCGATGGAACACTATCGACCGAACCGATCAATTCGGGGTTGACTTCGGTGCTGACGCCAAAAAAAGGCAAGCCAACGGCGGTGATCGGCGGACAAGTGGTGCCGCTGGGTGGTTTCGTCGGAGAAGCGCGGCTGGTGCGTCTCTCGGAAACCGAGGCTGTCCTGGAGGGGCCGGGCGGGATTGAGCGCCTGTATCTGACCCCAGATGTCGAAAAGAAGATGAATGTGACCAAGGGCGCCTCACGGCGCAAGAAGGAATGACGATGAATGTAAACGCGCGCTTGATCGCCCCGACGCTTTCGATTGCGCTGCTGCTGGCCGGGTGCTCAACCCCGTTGAGGCAGCCTGGCGCCACCTTTGACCGGGTCGGGCAGGAAATGAAGGATGCGGCAGCCTCCGGCAAACCGGCAGGAAATGACGCCATCAACGCAGCCATGATGCCGTCACTGGATATGGGCAGCACGCCGGTGGCGGGCACCGAGCATCGTTTCGATCTGGCCGTGAATGGTGCGTCGGCGGCACAGGTGTTCATGGCTATTGTCTCAGGAACGCGTTTCAGCATGCTGGTACCGCCGGAAGTCACAGGCACAATTTCGCTCAACCTCAAGAACGTCACCGTGCGCGAGGCGCTGGAGACGATCCGCGACATGTACGGCTACGATTTCAACGTCAAGGGAACACGCATCTTTATTCAGCCGAATACGCTGCAGACGCGGATTTTCCAGATCAATTATCTATCCAGCCGGCGCCAGGGGGTAACGGATACGCGGGTCACTTCCAGTTCGCCGAGTGTCGTCAATCCGGGGGGCAGCTCGGGCGGCACTTCCGGTGGCGGTAGCACAGCGGCACCGCAGCCGACGCAACAGGGAGGCGCCGGGCAGTTGAGTTCTTCCTCTGCCGACAGTTCGCGCGTACAGACGCGCAGCGACGCAGATTTCTGGAAAGATCTGGGTTCGGCGTTGACCACCATCGTTGGGACCGGCGACGGCCGCAGCGTGATTCTCAATGCCCACTCCGGCGTGGTGTTGGTCAAAGGAATGCCCAGCGATATCCGCTCTGTCGAGAATTATCTGAAAGCGACGCAGGTGATCGTTGAGCGACAGGTGATGCTGGAAGCCAAGATCGTTGAGGTTACACTCTCCGAGTCGTACCAGACCGGTGTCAATTGGGCCCATTTTGGCGGTTCGAACAACCGTTATGCTTATGGCAGCAGTGCCCCTGGAACAACGTTGAATACCACGGGCGCCATTACCGGCAGTGCCGGGGGCATTACTGGCAGCGGCCTTTCCGGTTTCCCGGCGACCGCCAGCACTACGGCGACAGTAACGCCTGGGACTGCCGGGGCGCTCGCCGCAAGTGCAGTCGGCAAAGGTTTCTTCGGTCTTGCCCTGCAGACCGCCAATTTTGCTGCCCTGCTTTCCTTCCTGGAGTCACAGGGCGACATGCAGGTGCTTTCCAGCCCGCGCGTTGCCACGATCAATAACCAGAAAGCTGTCCTCAAGGTAGGCACGGACGATTACTACGTTACCAACATCAGCACCTCCACCACGGCCAGCGGTTCCAGTACGGTGACGTCACCAACGATTACGCTGCAGCCGTTCTTCTCTGGCGTTGCCCTCGACGTGACGCCGCAGATCGACGACGACGGTAATGTCCTCCTGCATGTGCATCCCTCGGTTACGGTCGTGCAGGAAAAAAACAAGGTGGTCGATCTCGGAACCCTGGGCAATTTCACCTTGCCGCTCGCTTCTTCGTCGATCAACGAAACCGACGCCATCGTTCGCGTGCAGGACGGCTATATCGTTGCCATTGGCGGGCTGATGAGCCAGGAGCAGGTCCGCGACAACAATGGACTCGCCGGCGCATCTTCATTGCCAGGCATCGGCGCCCTGTTCGGACAGCGTGGTGGTCTGCTGCGTAAGCGCGAGCTGGTGGTGCTGATCAAGCCGACGATCATCCAGAATGAGCAGAGCTGGAAGCAGGATCTGCTCGATACCCAGGAACGTATCGAAAAACTGGATCCGCGGAATCGTACGCCGCGCGCTCAATAGATAAGGACTCAACGCTTGTATCTGCAGCATTTTGGCCTTACGGAATTC
This sequence comes from Candidatus Proximibacter danicus, assembly GCA_016710885.1. Classification (GTDB taxonomy): domain Bacteria; phylum Pseudomonadota; class Gammaproteobacteria; order Burkholderiales; family Rhodocyclaceae; genus Proximibacter; species Proximibacter danicus. The sequence continues at coordinate 181,232 of JADJUC010000005.1, read as the reverse complement.
CCCTTCGGTATTACGCCGGACACCAGTTTCACGTTCTCGGCGCACGGCCATCAGGAGGCGTTGAATACCCTGCTGGTTGCGTTGCAGTGCGGTGAAGGGTTTCTCAAAATCACTGGCGAGGTTGGTACCGGCAAGACCTTGCTCTGTCGCCGTCTGCTCCAGTCGCTCGGCGAGGCGACGGTGACGGCCTATCTGCCGAATCCCAATCTGGAGCCGCAGACCTTGTTGCTGGCATTGGCCGAAGAGCTGCGCCTGAGCGATATCGAAGGGCTCGATCAATACCATCTGCTGCGCAAGATCAACCATGGTTTGCTCAATTACGCGCGTAACGAAAAGCGTGTCGTGTTGTGTATCGATGAAGCGCAGGCCATGCCGCTGGAAACGCTGGAAGCGTTGCGGCTGGTGTCGAATCTGGAGACCGAGAAGCGCAAGCTGATCCAGATCGTGCTGTTCGGCCAGCCTGAACTTGATGAAAAACTGGCAGATCCCTCTGTGCGCCAGTTGCTGCAGCGGATCACCTTTCACCAGCGCCTTTCGGGGTTGGGCAAGGACGAGATTCTGCTGTATCTGCAACATCGCATGCGTGTTGCTGGCTACCGCGGGGAACCGATGTTCACAGCCGGCGCCGTTCGTGGGTTGCGCCGCGCATCGCGTGGCACCCCGCGGCTGATCAACATCCTCGCGCACAAATCTTTGCTGACTGCGTTCGGCGAAGGGCGGCAGACGGTCAAGTTCCGCCACGTGCGCGGTGCCGCGAAAGATACCGAAGGCGCACGTTCGCCCGGTTGGTGGTAAGGAAGCCAATGAGTCTGATCAATCAGATGCTGAAGGATCTGGATGCGCGTCACGAGTCTGATGTGCGCGGGCGCTTGCATCGCGAAGTGCGTGCCCTGCCGTCAGCAACAGAAAACAGGGGGCTGCGGCTGGCCATTGTCGTTCTGCTGGTGCTGACGGTGGCGGTGGCGGCTGGGTGGGTCGGCCTGCGCTATCTCGCCAGGAGTCCGTCAGGCTTGGGTGATCCTGCCGTAGCTGTGGCACCGCCCAGTCTTCCCGAGCCGGCTGCGGCAACTTCCGCAGTGCCGGCACTGGCACCTACCGCGACGGCGCTTTCTGCGGTGGCGGTCATGCCGCCGGTTGAAACATCCAATCCGTCGCCAAGCGCGCCCTCCGCTGCGCCAGCCAGCCAGCCGCCGGTGGCCGTCGTGTCCGACGCTGCCAGCGGCCTCAAGCTCTCATCCTTGCTCGACAAGGTGCCGGTAACGGCGCCTGAGCTTGCCAAGCCGCACACCGCTGTTAGCGCATCTTCATCCGCCAAAGCTGTGCCAGCAGCAACGCCAGCGGCCAGCACTCCCGTTAGTAAGGGTCTGCCGGCAGCACCGGCGCCGATGCCCGCAAAAACGGCGTCTCCGGGGCGTGTTGATAAAACGCCGGTGGCTAAAACCCAACGCGAGCGTGCCGAGGCGGATTATCGGCGTGCCGTGGAGCTGGTCAATGGCGCACGCATTCAGGAAGCGACCGATCTGCTGCTCGATACGCTGCGTCAGGATGGCAGCCACGTGGCTTCGCGCCAGTTGCTGGTCCGTCTGCTCGCCGAGCAGCAGCGTAAAGACGAAGCCATGGCGCTGCTGGCAGAAGGCCTGATCTCGCAGCCCGGGCAGATCACATGGGCGATGATGCTCGCGCGCTTGCAGGTCGACCGTGGCGATCTTGCGGCTGCCGCCAGAACCTTGCAGGGATCGCAGTCGTTTGCTGCCGGCAATGCCGATTACCAGGGGTTTTCAGGCCACGTCCACCACCGCCTTGGGCAGCCGAAGGAAGCCATCAACTTCTATCTGGCGGCAACGCGAATTGCGTCAGCAGACGGCCGTTGGTGGCTGGGCCTGGGGCTGGCTCTGGAGGCTGATCGCCGCCCTGCCGATGCCCGCGAGGCTTTCTTGCGGGCGCGCGCGAGCGGCTCGCTCAACGCCGATCTTCTGGCCATCGTCGATCAAAAATTGCGCTGACGCAGTTGCACGATCAGCGGTAGCAGGGCGGGCGCGTCTGCCGCCGCGGTCTCCAGTTGTTTTTGCACCATCGGAATGTCGGCCGGGTAACTGAGCATCGCCCGGCGCAACTGCGCGCTCGCTGCGTCGTGTTGGCCATCGAGTTGCAGCAGCGCCGCGTGGCGGAAAACGCCTTGCCGGATTGGCGAAAAATTCAGCGCCTCCTCCATTATCTTCAGGCGGTTCTTCGTATCGCTTGCCTCAATCGGCATGCGTGCCGCGAACTGCAAAGCCGTCTGGTAGCGCCACAAGGAGTTTGAATAGGTATCGAGCAGGCGTGCAGTCTGAACTTCGACGGGGACAGGCTCGCCTTTCGCATTTTTCCCCTGAGCGGCGGCCTCCAATTGGACATAGTCGGCCCGCAGTCCGATGAGGAGGATGCCTCCTGCCAGTGCGACACCACCAAGCACCAGTCGGTGGCGCTGCGCCGCTGCTATCGACCAGCGATGCCCCTCGCCGAGCGCCAGCATGAGCGCGGCGATGGCGAGAAAGTGCGCATACCACAGCGGATATTCAAGCCCGGAATGAATCCCGAGAATAAGCAGCACGCCCGCCGAAAGAAATCTGGCGTTGTCATTGCGCCACTTGCCTAGCGCCAGCAGCCAGAAAACGGCGGCACCGAAAACGATTGCGAATCCCAGTATCCCGAACTCGGCCAGCATCTCGGTCAGCAGGTTGTGCGAATGCTCCGGAATGCCGGCGCCATTGATCGGGAACTCGGCAATCCGGGCAAAGAATTCACGCGAGAAACTGTCAAAGCCGGCGCCGAGCAAGGGGTGCGTGGCGAATATGTCGAGCGCTGCACGCCACAGGGAGAGGCGAACCGGGTCATAGGATTCCTGCGCGACAACGCGCTGGGCGCTGGATATGGGCGTGCCGGAGAAATCGACCAGCCATTGCAAGGCCAGGAGCGCTGGCAGCAGCAGCGCGGCTGACACGATGAGCCGCTGCCGCTCCCTCCCTTTCATGGCAAGGGCCCACAACAACAGCCACAGGGAGATGGCAACGGCAAACAGATAGACGCTGCGCGAACCGGAAAGCAGCGAAAACACCAGGAGCACGGGGAGCGTCAGCCATAAGGCGATTGCCCGCAGTTTGCTGCGCCCCTGCAGATAGAAGGCGGAAGCGATCCCGAGCCACAGATAGTCGGCAAAATTGTTGGCCTGGGCAAGATTGCCGGTGACCGAACCGCCGCGCGGGAAAATGTAGGGCATGCCAATCCACGGTGCCCACTGTTGCAATGCGCCTGTTGCCGCTTCCAGCAGCGATCCGGCGAGCAGGCTCCAGGCCAGGGCGTCGGCAACGGCATCGCGCCCGAGCGCCGATTCAATCCGGCAAAGTGCCAGCATCAGGACGAAAGCCCAGACGAGGTAGAGCGAGAGCAGGACGATGCTTTCGAACAAGACTTTGCCGCCGGTCGCAAACTGAATCCAGACCAGAACGGCAAGCATCAGCGGGAGCAGCGCGGTCCTCGGGACTTCCCAAGGACGGCTGTCACGCACAAAGGCCAGCGGGAGCAGTGCCGCCAAGCCCAGCATGCCGGCCAGCCACTCCTGATGGAAGGTGGCAATCGGCTGGTAATGATGTGCGCCAAGGAAGGGCAGGGTGATGGCCAGCAGCAGGAAAAACAGGCTGAGACGGTAGGGCAGGAGAGATATCGGCGGCATCGGCGGAAGCGAGGCTGGCAATGAAAGCGTCATTCTGCCTTATCGACGGGTCTGTCGCCTTGCGGTTTTTTGCGGCCCTCAGGCCAGCAAGGTGCGCGCTACCGTCAGCACGGTAATTTCCGAAGCTCCGTGCAGGCGCAAGGTTCTGGCGCATTCGTTGACGCTGGCGCCGGTGGTGACAACGTCGTCTACGAGCAGCACGTGTTCGCCGTTCAGAGCGCTGTTGCAGGCAAAGGCATTCCTCAGATTACGTCGCCGTTCCCGCAGTGTCAGGCCTTCCTGCGGGGTTGTGGCGCGCACGCGTTCGCAGCAACCGTTGTCGATTGTCATTGCACGCTCCCGTGCCAGCGTTCGACTGATTTCAGTGGCCTGATTGAAGCCGCGTTCGGCCAGCCGCCCAAGGTGCAGTGGCATTGGCACGATGCGGTCGAAGGTAAGCGTTGCGCAAGCGGCCGCAAGCTGCTGGCCGAACCATGCGGTGAGCGCGAGTTGATGGCCGTATTTGAGGCGCTGGATCAGGCGATCGACCGGAAAGCTATAGGGGTAACAGGCGATCAAGCGGTCAAAATGTGGAAGGTGTCGCTGGCAGCGCCCACAGGTTTCGCCAGTTGGGGTGGGAAGTGCGCAGCGCGGACAGGCGGGGTCCGGGAGTCGAGGGAGTTCGGCGGCGCACGCCGGGCAGAGCAGGTCGTCGCCCGAAGGGCTGGCGCAGAGCTGGCAGTCTTGCGGCAGCAGGGCAGAGAGGAGTGTTTGCTGACAGTTGTGCATCAATCCCGACATTCCGAACATCCTGACCTTTTCGGCTAGAATTGACATTTAGTACTGCTTCGGCAATTATTCATAATTACGAGCCATACGCATAGGTACGGAAATCTGTTTTTTCCGTGCATCGTTGCGGCTAGATTTATTCCAGGTGACCCCATGAATGCTATTCCCCAAGCGGTGCAAGCACCGACAGTTTCCCCCATTTCCTGCGCAACCAGTGCGCCATGGACGGTTGCCGAAATCGAGGCGCTGTTCGACCTGCCGTTCATGGACATGATCTGGCGCGCCCAGCAGGTGCATCGCCAGCATTTCGATGCCAACGAGATTCAACGCTCGACGCTGATTTCCGTCAAGACCGGCGGTTGCTCGGAAGATTGCGGCTACTGCTCGCAGTCGGCGCGCAACAAGGCCGAACTGGAGCGCGAGAAGCTGATGCCGGTGGCAGATGTCGTGGCCGCCGCCAAGGCCGCGCAAGCCAAGGGGGCCTCCCGCTTCTGCATGGGCGCCGCCTGGCGTGGCCCGAAGGACAAGGATCTGGAGCCGCTGCTGGAGATGATTCGCGAGGTCAAGTCACTCGGTCTGCAGACCTGTGTCACGCTTGGCATGCTCAAGGATGGTCAGGCAGAAAAGCTGGCCGACGCCGGCCTCGACTACTACAACCACAACCTCGATACCGCTGCCGAGTTCTACGGCCAGGTCATCTCGACGCACACCCAGCAGGACCGCATCGATACCATTGGCGAAGTGCGCAAGGCCGGCATCAAGGTCTGCTCCGGCGGCATCATCGGCATGGGCGAGTCGCGCAAGAACCGCGCCGCGCTGATCGCCCAGTTGGCGAATCTCAACCCGGCGCCGGAGTCGGTGCCGATCAACAACCTCGTGGCCATTCCCGGTACGCCGATGGCGGCGACCAAGGGCGTGGACAACTTCGAGTTCGTGCGCACCATTGCTGCTGCCCGCATCACCATGCCGACTTCTTTCGTGCGTCTCTCCGCCGGTCGCGAAGCGATGAGCGACGAGATGCAGGCCTTGTGCTTTCTGGCCGGCGCCAACTCGATGTTCTACGGCGACAAATTGCTGACAACCGGCAACCCCGACGTGGACCGTGACGAGGCGCTGTTCGCCAAGCTGGGTCTGCGCCCGATCTGAGCGGCAAATTCCGCATGGCTGCACCTGCAGAGGCTGCCCCGATTAAGCCACACAGCACTGCCGATGGCGCACGCTTCGTCGATACACGCCAGGTTCGGCGCAACTTCTCGCGTGTCGCACCCCGTTACGACGAGGTCGCCTTTCTTTCCCGCGAGGTTGACCGGCGCATGCTGGAGCGCCTGGACTATGTGCGCATCGAACCGCAGCGGGTGCTGGATCTCGGTTGCGCTACCGGCGCTTCGTTGACGGCGCTGCGCGAGCGTTACCGTGACGCACACCTCATCGGTGCCGATTTTGCCGAGCCGATGCTGCATGCCGGGCGTGGAGAGAAAAACTTTCTTTCACGCCTGATGCCTTTTCTGAAACCCGGCAAGAATGCCTTCGCCGCTGCCGACACCGAGGCGCTGCCTTTTCGTGCTGCGAGCTTCGGGCTCGTCTGGTCCAACCTGCTGCTGCACTGGCTTGAGGAACCGCGCCCGACGTTGCGCGAAACACTTCGCGTGCTTGAAACCGGCGGGCTGTTCATGTTTTCGACCTTCGGCCCGGATACCTTGCGCGAACTTGCCCGCGCATTCGGCGATGGCTTTGCGCACACGCAACGTTTCACCGACATGCACGATCTGGGTGACATGCTGGTTGAGTGCGGCTTTTCCGAACCGGTGATGGACATGGAAGTGCTGACGCTCACCTACGCCAGCTTCGATGATCTGGTTGCCGAACTGCACGCCGCTGGCGATGCATGCGCCATGCACGGGCGTCGCAAAAGCCTGCTTGGCCGAGGCGTGTGGGAGAGGGCGCGGGCGGCCTATGCTGCGTTGTCGCAGGACGGCCGGCTACCGGCGACTTTCGAGGTGGTCTATGGGCATGCCTGGAAAGGTGAGCCAAAGAAGACTGCTGACGGCCGCGCCATCGTTCGCTTCGACCGGCACCCGAAGCCGTAAAAAAGGGCGCGTTCTGCGCCCCTGTCAAAAAACGAGAATGATCCCGGCCGGGCGTTTTTACAGCGCCAGCGCGCACCCATTGAAAATGAGGGCCGCTCAGCCGGCGATGTAATGCTCCAGTTGCTCGATGATGAACTTCTGCTCGCAGATGGTTTCCTTGACCAGGTCGCCGATCGAGACGACACCGATCACTTGCAGGTTTTCGTCAAGTACCGGCAGATGGCGGAAATGGCCTTCGGTCATCAGCGCCATGCATTCCGCGATCGAATTTTGCGGCGTTGCGTACTGGACCTTGTCGGTCATGATTTCTTCAACAAGCGTTTCCTTCGATGCCTTACCGACAAGGATCACCTTGCGGGCGTAGTCGCGCTCGGAAAAAATACCCTTCAGTCGTTCGCCTTCGAGCACCAGCACGGCGCCGACCTTGTTGTCGGCCATGACTTTCAGTGCGTGAAACACGGTGTCTTTCGGCGCCACGGCGGCCAGTGATTGCGGCTTACTGGCGAGGAGTTGTTTCAGTGTTTTCATTTTGCAGGTTCCCTTTTTCTCTGTTGTCCAGCCGTCGCCTAGTCTAGCGCCGAGGCAAATCGGTAGCAACAAAACAAAAAGGCGACCATCGGTCGCCTTTTTCGGGCTGGTGCGGTTTAGCGCAGGCCGGCAATATACTCGGCAAGTGCCTTGATCTCGGTGTCCGAGAGCTTCGCCGCGATAATACGCATCATTTTCTCCGGATCGTTGGCGCGTTCGCCGGAACGGAATTTGTTCAACTGGTCTTCCGTGTATTCCTGGTACTGACCGGCAAGCGCCGGGTACTGCGCCGGCAAACCGGCACCCGTCGGGCCGTGGCAGCCGGAACATGCCGGGATGCCCTTGGCGTAGTTGCCCATGCGCCACAGCTTCTGGCCTTCAGCAGCCAGCTTCTCATCCTTGGCGGCAGCCGGCTTCAGCTTTTGCTGGCTGAAATACGCGGCAAAGTGGGCGACGTCTTCATCCGGAACCATGGCTGCCATGCCGGCCATGATCGCGTTTTCGCGCAGCGCTGGTTTGTCGCCCATCGACTTGAAGTTCAATAATTGCTTTGCGAGGTAATCGGCGCCCTGGCGAGCGAGGTTCGGGTTCGGGGCGGCCGGGCTGTTGCCATCGATTCCGTGACAGCCGGCGCAGACGGCTTCGACAATCGGCTTGGCCTTGGCTGGATCGGCCTTTGCGGGCGCCTTGTCGGCAGCATTTACATTGAATGTGGCGGCAAGCAACAGCGCCATCGCCGTGGTACGGATCATGTCCAAACTCCTTGTTGTCGGCTCTCGGCCAGAGATGGGAATTAACAAACCTGATATTCTATAACACTTTGTCGATACGGCGCACCCCAGCCCTCCATACCCATGCCACTCTTCCAGAACGCCGCTTTTTTTACCACTGTCGCCCATCTCCGCGATTTGCCTTGTGAGACTTTGTGCGAAGTGGCTTTTGCCGGACGTTCAAATGCCGGCAAGTCCTCGGCGATCAATACCCTGGCCAACCATACCCGCCTTGCCTTTGTCTCGAAAACCCCGGGGCGGACGCAGAACCTCAATTATTTCCAGCTGGTCGAAGGGCAAGTTCCTGGTCGATTTGCCGGGCTACGGCTATGCCAAGGCCCCGGATGAGGTGCGCGATGCCTGGGAGGGGTTGATCGGGCCGTACCTTGAAGGGCGCTCGCCGCTGAAGGGCGTTGTCCTGATCATGGATTCCCGGCATCCGCTGACCGAGCTTGATGTGCAGCTGATCGAATGGTTCGCGCCGACCGAGAAACCGATCCACATCCTCCTCACCAAAGCCGACAAGCTGACGCGACTGCAACAGGCACAAGCCCTGAAGGATGTGCGCGAGGGCGTCTCGGCGCTTGGCGAACAATGTTCGGTGCAACTGTTTTCCAGCCTGAAGAAAACCGGGATTGAAGTTGCCGAAGCGGTGATCGGCAAATGGCTCGACATTGCGCCGCCGTCGAGGCCGGAGGTGACGGCCAAGCGGCAACTGGCGCCGGGTGAAAAGCGCAATCCGGAACTGGCCGCACGGTTGGCAGCGAGAAAAACGGAAAAGCAGGCAAAACGGAACACCCAAAAGAAAGCCCCCGGCAAAGGGGAGGCCGAGGGCTAAAATGCCTTAAAGTTTAAGGCACCCGCTCAGGGAGGTGAAGCGGGAGACGGCGAACCATCTAAGGGTGAGAGTCGGCCGAAATAAAAAAAGTTCCCAGCGTGTTTTTGATTTGTGATTTGTGATTTTTATTTGGTCTTAAAGGTTATTTATGAGCGCCTTCAATCCCGCTGCCGCTTTTCCCGGCACCCGCATGCGCCGCATGCGCCGCGACAATTTCTCCCGCCGCCTGATGCGCGAGAACGCGCTGACGCCCGACGATTTCATCTACCCGGTATTTGTGCTCGACGGCGAAAAGCGCATTGAGAAGGTTGCTTCGATGCCCGGCGTTGAACGCCAGAGCCTCGATCTGCTGCTGAAAACGGCAGAGCGGGCGCTCACCCTTGGGGTGCCGGCGCTGGCGCTGTTCCCGGTGGTCGCCCAGTCGTTCAAGACCGAAGGCGCGGAAGAAGCCTACAACCCGGAAGGCCTCGTGCCGCGCGTAGTGCGTGCGCTGAAGAAGGAATTCCCGGAACTGGGCGTGATCACCGATGTGGCGCTCGATCCGTACACCATCCACGGCCAGGACGGCCTGATCGACCCGGCCGATCCCCGCGGCTATGTGCTCAACGACGAAACACTGGCGGTGCTGGTCAAGCAGGCGCTGTGTCACGCCGAAGCCGGTGCCGATGTCGTGGCGCCCTCCGACATGATGGATGGCCGCGTCGGCGCCATCCGCAGCGCGCTGGAAGCGAAGAAGCTGATCTACACGCGCATCCTCGCCTACTCCGCCAAGTACGCCTCGGCCTTCTACGGCCCTTTCCGCGATGCGGTGGGCTCCGCCGGCAACCTTGGCAAGGGCAACAAATACACCTACCAGATGGACCCGGCCAACAGCGACGAGGCGATCCGCGAAGTCGCGCTCGACCTCGCCGAAGGCGCCGACATGGTGATGGTCAAGCCGGGTATGCCGTATCTGGACATCGTCCGTCGCGTGAAGGAAGAACTCAAGGTGCCGACCTACGTCTACCAGGTGAGCGGCGAATACGCGATGCTGAAGGCCGCCGCGCAGAACGGCTGGCTGAACGAGGAAGCCTGCGTGCTGGAAGCGCTGCTTGGTTTCAAGCGGGCGGGTGCGGACGGCATCCTGACCTACTATGCGCTCGATGCCGCAGAGTGGCTGCAGCCGACGTCGGAGCCGTTCGTGGTGAGCTTGCAGCGGCCCTTCGACCGGCGGCGATGAACCATGAGCGGCAGACGCTCAGACTGTCGACGTCTCCCATCCCAACGAAAAGGCCCGCACGAAGCGGGCCTTTTCCTTTTTCCTTTCTCTGCGCCGGATCGCGGGGGTGGGCGTTCCGTCGTTTCCGTCACCGGTAGGATCGGGTTCCTTCGCGAACTGCGGCCGGGTGGGCCTGTGGGCTGCAGCGGGTAGCGGCAGGTGTTCGCGTTGGTCAGATGGCTGCATTACACCTGAAACTTTACTATCTGAAAAACACTGAATACAGATACTTGTATCGCAATAACAGATAGCTGGCGTATCATCATCGCATCATGGAATTGCGCCAGCTCCGCTACTTCTGCGCCATCGCCCGCTGCGGCAGCTTCTCGAAAGCTGCGGGCGAGGTCTTCGTTGCGCAATCCGCCCTGAGCCATCAACTGGCCCAACTGGAAGAAGAACTTGGTACGCCGCTCTTTCACCGCACGCGGCGCGGCGTCGAGCTGACCGAAGCTGGACGTGTCTTCACGCCCACGCCACGGCCATCCTGCGTCAGGTCGAGGATGCGAAGGCCAGCGTGCGCAACGCCGAGGGCGAGCCGAGCGGCAAGGTCGTCTTCGGCATCCCGCACAGCGCCCTGCGCCCGCACGCCGTGCTCCTGGCGAACTGCCGGTTGAACTCGAAATCACCGAGGAACTCACCGGCAACCTCGTGCCGCAGTTGCGCAGCGGGCAGATCAGCCTCGCCGGCTCGAGACGGCACGCTGACGAATTCCAGACACCCTGCTCGACGAACGCCTCTCGCTGACGGCGCCCCAGCTGGCCGGCCGCCCGAAGAAAGCCGTCCTGAAACAGGCTCGCGCGCTCACCGCCCCCCCCCCGCTCCCATCATCGAGGAGCGCCGCCGCCACGGGCTACCCCGCCGAACGTCCGACATCGCTGGTCGCATCTGCGCACGATGCTGCTGCGGGCTGGGCACCGCCTGCCGTGATGCCGCTGCAGCAGGACATTGCCGCTGGAACGCTTTGCGCGGTGGCGGTCGAACGGCCGGTGCTGACACGGCGGTTGATGTTGTGCGCCAAGCATTCCGCTGTCGCGCTCGTGGCGTGCACGGTTGGCTGGGAACTGAGGGGCAGCAAGTGAGGGTAGGCCTGCGGTGCGAATGTCCTTGTGCTTGCGACTTGCCGAGAAGACGAGCTAATAACCTGGTTGTAATGTAATCAACGCTTGCGCGCCGCTAATTTCCTTTTTGATGCCGGGCGGCTCAGGCGCTACGACTCGCCAGAATCGCCACCGCCAGCATCGGCCACTGCTGCGGCCATTGCGCCAGCGGCTCGCGCACGAAACCGGATTTTGCATAGGCCTGCCAGCGGCCGATGGCGTAGCTGACCAGCACGTTGGCCATGGCGCCGACATCAAGGTTGGCGTCCACCCGCTCCTGCGTCGAGGCGACGCGCAGCGATTGCTTGAGGGCGGCTTCGACCTTTTCCAGCAGGGCGTTGATGCGCGCCTGCAGGCGTTCGTTTTCGTTGACCAGCGCTTCGCCGATCAGCACGCGGGTCATGCCGCGGTTCTTCTGCGCGAAGCGCAGCAGCAGGGCGACGATGTGCTCGATCTGCTTGATGCCGTCGGTCTCTTCCGCCTGTACCTGGTTGATGACCGAGAACAGACTGGATTCGATGAACTCGATCAGGCCTTCGAACATCTGCGCCTTGCTGGCGAAGTGGCGGTACAGCGCCGCTTCCGAGCAGTCGAGCTTGGCCGCCAGCGCGGCGGTGGTGATCTTTTCGCCCTTCGGGTTTTCCAGCATTTCTGCCAGCGTCTGCAGGATCTGCAGCTTACGTTCGCCGGGTTTCGCCATGTTGTCTCGCTCCCTTTTTATGAATGCCTGAATGCCGGCGATTATAGCCGGCCGAGATATTGCGGCAAGTGGGTTACGTTTTTCAATCGCACGTCTACATGCACCGAACGGCGTAAGCCGGCACTCACCCACACGGTTTTCATGCCGAGCTTTCTGGCGGTGACGAGGTTGGCCAGGCTGTCCTCGACCATGATGCAATTTTTAGCTTCAAGCTTTTCTCGCTGCAGGATGCGCAGGAAGCCGCTGACAGCCGGTTTCGGTTTGAAGCGTAACTGCTCGATCGAGTAGACCGCAGCGAATTCATGGCGGATGTCGGCGAGGCGCAGGATGGCGTCGGTGTAATGGCGCGGGGCGTTGGAGAAGATGATCTTGCGCCCCGGCAGCCGGGCCAGCATGGCCTTCAGCCCGCGTTCGAAGACGACCATGCGCGGCAGGTCGTCGAACTGGTGTGTTTCCCACAGAAAATGGCGGGGGTCGGTGCCGTGGTGGCGCATCAGACCGGTCAGCGTGGCGCCGTAGCGGTCCCAGTAGGTCTGCCGGATGCGCGTTGCCTCGTGTTCATCGACGCCGAGGTGGCGCTCGATGTACTCGCGCATCGAGCGGTTGATCTGCGGAAAGATATGCGGGCTGGCGTTGTGCAGCGTGTTGTCCAGATCGAACAGCCAGGTGCGTTCAGCGGGCATCGTGCAAATTCCGCCAACCCTGTTTCGTGCCTGCAGCCCTGACCAACAGGGCATGTCCGAAAAATCGTGCAAAACGCGCCAAGCCCCGCCCCTTTAACCTCCCCCCCCCCCCCCCCCCCCCCCCCCCCCTTTTTACTTTTTTTTTTTCTCTTTTTTCTCCCTTTTTTTTTTTTTGTGTTTGGGGTTTGGTTTTTTTACTGGCGGCGTTCAATGGCTCTTGATCATGGTGCCGACGCCGTGGTCGGTGAGAATCTCCAGCAGCAGCGCGTGTTCAACGCGGCCGTCGATGATGTGCACGCTCTTTACGCCGTTCTTCGCCGCATCCAGCGCCGAGCCGATCTTCGGCAGCATGCCGCCGGAGAGGGTGCCATCCTCGACCATGTCGTCGATCTGCTTGGGGGTGATGCCGGTGATCAGGTTACCGGCCTCGTCGAGCACCCCGGGGGTGTTGGTCAGCAGCACCAGCTTTTCGGCCTTGAGCACTTCGGCGATCTTGCCGGCGACGACGTCGGCGTTGATGTTGTAGGTCTCGCCATCCTTGCCGACACCGATCGGCGCAATCACCGGGATGAAGCCGCCGCCCTCCAAGTGGCCAACGAGCGCGGGGTCGATCTGGGTGATGTCGCCGACAGCGCCGACGTCGATCAGATCCTCCGGGTTGTCCTTGTTTGGCAGCAGCAGTTTCTTGGCGCGGATGAAGTTGCCGTCCTTGCCGGTCAGGCCGACAGCCTTGCCGCCGGCCTGGTTGATCAGGTTGACCACATCCTTGTTCACCTGGCCGCCGAGCACCATCTCGACCACTTCCATGGTCTCGGCATCGGTGACGCGCATGCCCTGGATGAACTCGCCCTTCTTGCCGACGCGGGTCAGCATGTTCTCGATCTGCGGGCCGCCGCCGTGCACCACCACCACGTTCATGCCGACCAGCTTCAAGAGCACCACGTCGCGTGCGAAGCACTGCTTCAGATGCTCGTCGGTCATGGCGTTGCCGCCGTATTTGACGACGATGGTCTTGCCGTGAAAGCGCTTGATGTAAGGCAGCGCTTCGGCAAGGATGCCGGCTTCCTGCGCGGGGGTGAGCTGGGCGGTGTGGGTGGCGGCAGTCATGGCTGGGTTCCTTGAAAAGACCGGCGAATTTTAACCGTCGGGGTGGCGGTGCGCCAAATAAAAAGCCGGAGGCAGGGCCTCCGGCTTGGCTTGAAGTTCAGGCCGGCTCAGCGCCAGGCTTCCTTGCAGGCCTTGATTTCGGCGTCGGTCATCACTGGCCGGATCTGGCACTTGCGTTCGCGTTCGCGCTTGGCTTCCGCGGCTGCGTTGGCGGCGGCAAGGCGCTTGGCGGCAGCCTCTTCCGCCGCTTTCCGCTTTTCCTCTTCGGCTGCGGCAATCTCGGCAAGGCGGCGCTCTTCTTCGCGCTCCTTCAGTATCTTTTCCTGCGCTGCCTTGTCTCGCACGGCTGCTGCTTCTTCCTGACGCTTCTGCTCTTCCGGCGAGGTCGCGCTGGTGACGCCCGGTTTTGGGGCGGCCAAGGCCGCGCCAGCCATGGCGCCGGCGGCGACGCCAGCCGCAACTGCAGTACCCGACGAAGGCTGCGCCGCAGATGACGAACTGCCGACGCTGCGGCTGGTGTTGATAGTGACGCCGCCGCTCCCCGATTTCTTCTCCTCCTCATCGACCTTCTTGGCCGGGCTGGAGGAACTCGATGACTTCGTGGAGGATGATTTCTTCCCGACCCGGGCCGCTTCGCCCACGCCAGGCAGGGCGGCGAGGCTGAGGCCGAAGACAAGCAGAATTGCGTTCTGGCGGAAAGTGTTCATGGCAGCAAGCCTCCCCTATTGATATGGGCTAATGATACCGCCAAGTGCGCATTTGTCATCCTCCGCGTTGCAGGACAAAAAGGCCGGAGCATCGCAGCTTCGGCCGGAGGAGCTTGCAAGGAGGGTGCGCGCAAGCTCAATCGATGGCGAGCCGCTTGCTGGCTGAGGCCGTCCGCTTGGGCAGGGTCAGTTCAAGTACCCCGTCGCTGAATTTAGCGGCCGCCTTGCCATCGTCAATGTCCTGGGCCAGCTGAAAGGAGCGGGAAACCTTGCCGTAGTAGCGTTCGGCGCGGAGCACGCGTTCGCCGTCCTTCACCTCCTTCTCCTGTTTCATCTCAGCGCTAAGTGATACCAGGTTGCCATCGATGGTGACGTGGATGTCCTTCTTCTTCACCCCCGGCAGTTCGGCGTGCACTAGAAAGGCATCGGGGTTTTCCTTCACATCCATGCGGATGGAGGGCGTTTCCGGGGCATTGGCCAGGCTGCCGGTATTGCCAAGCTCGACCGGGCGGACGAAGAAGCCGCGGAACAGGTCATCGAACGGGTCGCGGCGCAGAATGTTGCTCATACGTTTCTCCTCATCAGTGATGTTGAAAGGGTGCTGCTTGTCTTGTCAACGAAATGGGGTAGGCTTTCCGCATTTCAAGTCCACCGAAAGCCCTTGATGGCCGATCCAGATTTCAACGCTGAACTCAACCGCCTGCGCCCGACGCTGATGCGCTTTGCCGTGCTGCAACTGCGCGACGAGCAGTCGGCCGAGGACGTGGTTCAGGACACGATGCTGGCCGCGCTGCAGGGCCGCGAGAAGTTTTCTGGCCGTGCCCAGCTCAAGACCTGGCTGGTCGCCATCCTCAAGAACAAGATCGTTGACCGCATCCGCCAGCGCAGCCGCGAGGCGCCGCTACCGCAAGTGGGCGATAGCGAGGCGGAGGATTTCGACGCCCTGTTCCAGGCCGATGGCCACTGGCAGGAGAAACCCTCCAACTGGGGCAACCCGGAAGCGGCCCTGCAACAGAGCCGTTTTTACGACGTGATGGAGCTGTGCATGAACGCGCTGCCGGAAAATCTGGCCCGGGTTTTTACCATGCGTGAAATTCTTGAAATGGAAACTGAAGAAATCTGTAAGGAGTTGGCGATCAGTACGTCTAATTGCTGGGTGGTGCTGTACAGGGCGCGAATGCGCCTTCGGGAGTGCCTGCAACTGAAGTGGTTCAGCGAAGGAGTAGGAGCGGAATGAAGACCTGCAAAGAAGTTCACCGCCTGGTGAGCGAAGGACAGGATCGGAACCTTTCCTTCATCGAACGAATCGCAGTGCGGGTACACCTGATGATGTGCGGCGCCTGTCGCAGGTTTGAAGCGCAGATGGATTTTCTGCGCCAGGCCCTGCGGCGCTTTCCGGGGCCTTAAGTCCGGAGAGTGCCCAAAAAACGAACCTCAACCCAAACAGAGACTGGAGTTTCATCATGGAAAAGAAAATCATCCTCGGCGCCTTTGCAGCAGCCTCCGTTGCACTTTCGCCGCTCGCTTTTGCCGGCGAAAATCCGTTCAAGGTCGGCAAGCTGGAGTCCGGTTATCAACTGGCCCAGGCTTCCGACAAAAAGGCAGACGGCAAGTGCGGTGAAGCCAAGTGCGGCGCCGATAAAAAGGCGGCTGACGAGAAGAAAACCGCTGACAAGAAAAAGGAAGGCGCCTGCGGCGGCGACAAGAAGAAAGAGGGTTCCTGCGGCGCCAAGAAGTAACTTGATGGCCCAGCTGGCCGCACGCGGCATGCGATGCGGTCAGCCTGCTATCCGAGACTGCACATGCAACATCGCTACCCCGAAGGTGCCGGGCTGGGTTTCCGGCGCGAAC
This sequence comes from Candidatus Proximibacter danicus, assembly GCA_016710885.1. GTDB lineage: Bacteria > Pseudomonadota > Gammaproteobacteria > Burkholderiales > Rhodocyclaceae > Proximibacter > Proximibacter danicus. Next base: position 165,129 of record JADJUC010000005.1, on the reverse strand, counting down.
TGATTTCCGAGCTTGAGGCCGGCGTGCCGGATGCCATTCGTTTCTTTGAACTGGCACCGGAAAACTGGATTCGCATGGGTGGGCGTTCAGCGAAGCAACTACGCACTTTCACCGAACGCCATCCCTTCGTCTGCCACGGCCTCTCGCTCAACCTCGGCGGGCTGCGCCCGCTCGATATCGAACTGGTGACGGCGGTTGGCGCCTTCATGCGCGAGCACGGCATCGGCCTCTACACCGAGCACCTCTCGTGGTGCGGCGATGACGGCCTGCTCTACGACCTGTTTCCCATCCCCTGCACCGGCGAGGCCGTGCGCCATACGGCGGCACGCATCCGGCAGGTGCAGGACATGCTTGGCCGGCGCATAGCCATCGAGAATGCCTCGTACTACGTGGCCCCGCCGGGGGCCGAGCTTTCCGAAGCCGGTTTCATCCGCGCCGTGCTGGAGGAGGCCGACTGCGACCTGCACCTCGACGTGAACAACGTCTATGTGAACAGCCGCAACCATGGCTTCGACGCGCTCGCCTTCATCCGCGAGCTGCCGCTGGAGCGGGTGGTGTACATGCACATGGCCGGCCACTATGTGGAGCCGGACGGGTTGGTCATCGACACCCACGGTGCCGAGGTGATCGACCCGGTGTGGGCGCTTTTCGAGCAGGTCTGCCGGCTGACAGGGCCCAAGCCGACCTGCCTTGAACGCGACTTCAACATCCCGCCGCTGGCGGAGCTGGTTGAGGAAGTGGCGCGCATCAGTGCGACGCTGGCGCGGGCCGGATCGGCGACGAAGGAGTTGGCGCATGTCTGAGCGTTCTTCGCCTCTCGCCGCGAATCTGGCGGCGAAGTTGGATGCGAACCCGGCTGCGAACCTGGCTGACTTCCAGCGCAGCTTCGGCGCCCACCTGCGCGCCCCGCGGCAAAGCCCGCGCCCGTCCGGCACACCGGCACGGCGCATGGCGGTCTATGTCGAGCTGGTGCACAACAACATTGCCGGTTTCCTGAACACCTGCTTCCCGGTAGCGCGGCAGACGCTGGGCGAGAAGCGATGGGGGGCGCTGATGCGTCGTTTCATCGCCACGCACGTTGGCGAAACACCGTACTTCCGCGAGATTCCGCTCGAATTCCTGACCTGGTTCCAGAGCGAAGCGCCGGCCGGCTACCCCGCGTGGCTTGCGTCGCTGCTGCATTACGAATGGGCGGAACTGGCGGTGGATACGATGGTGGTGGAGTTGGGGGTGGATTTGCCTGCCTGTGATCCGGAAACCGATGTGGCCGACGGCATTGCCGTGCTCAACCTGGCCATGCTGCTGCTCGCCTACGACTGGCCGGTGCAGCGCATCGGCCCCGACTACCGGCCGCGCAAGCCGGCGCCGGTGCAGTTGCTGGTCTACCGCGACGCGGACGATGCGGTGCGCTTCATGCAGATCAACCCGATCACCGCGCGGCTGATCGCGCTGTTGCAGGCCGGCGACCGGCCGGCGGATGAAGCGTTGGCGCAACTAGCGGCAGAACTCGGCTATGCCGACCGCGCGGCCTTCAAGGGGTTCGGATTGCAGGTGCTGCATGAACTGCAGCGCGACGGCGTCGTGCTCGGCTACCGCGCGGTCGTGGATTAGGTCGGCAGCGGCAGTCTGTCGTCATTCCGGCGAACGCCGGAATCCAGTATTTTCAATTCGCTCTATTCTCGGCCTGCTTGCGTCGAAACCCTTCCAGCCCGCGCATCGCTTCCTTGCAGATGGCGTTCTGTACCAGCGGCGTCCACCCGAGCAGCGTTCCCTTAAGGCCAAGCGCCATGCTGGCCCAGCGCCACAGGTCGAAGCGGTCGGTATGGCGCACGATCAGGCCGTCGCGGAACTCGAATTCGGCGTCGATCACGTTGCGCACCTGCCGCCCGGTCTTGTTGAAGGTATAGGTCGCAACCCAGCGCGCCCTGCCGCGCGTGTCGTCGGCCTCGATGCCACTTGTTTCCACGGTGAGGTCGGTGGCGCGTGAGCAGAGCATTTGCCACATGCCGCGCACAGCGCTGGCGTCGAGATTGCGGAACACCGGGTCGCTGAACTGTGCGTTGTCGGCGTAACAGACCGCCATGGCGTCGCCGTCCTTCACACCAAGGGCGGCGTAGAAACGGGCAATGAGTTCGGCGTTGGGGTGGGGCATGTGGATCTCCTTCAGGTTGGCCCTTCTTCGAGGGCTACTGGCTTTGTGTGGCTGAGTCCGGGTGAGGCTGCAGGGCAAGCTGCAGGATGGCGTCGCGGTTACTCCATGAAAACACCTTGGCGGCAGCTTCCGTGAGCGGCAGCCAGCAGTGGCCGAGGTGTTCGCCGGGCGCGGTGCGAATGTCTGCATCGCGCGGCACTTCGAGCGAGAAGACGTGTTCGGTGTTCTGCGTGACACCGGGCGCATAACGGTGGCGCCACTCGGGGAAGATTTCGTAGGTGTTGATCTGCTGCCAGTCACGCAGGTCGGCGGCGCTGATGGCGATGCCGGTTTCCTCGCCGACTTCGCGCACGGCGGTTTCGATCAGTGCTTCATCGTCTTCCTGGCTGCCGGTGACGGATTGCCAGTAGCCGGGGTGGGCGGCGCGTTCGAGCAGCAGGATTTCGAGGTTCGGGCTGTGGATGACGACCAGTACCGAGACTGGCTTCTTGTAGGGCATGCCAGGCGTTATTGCGGCGTCAGCGTGGGCAGCGGGGCTAGGCCGTTGGGGCGACCGTCGTAGAACACCCAGAACGGGATATTTGCTTCCTGCCAGTTTTCAATGACACCAGCAAGAACCTCGTTGAGGGTGTCGAAGGCGGCGCTATCTCGGGCATGTATTTCGTCGGCGCCGCTGATGAGCAGCACGTAGCCGGGTGCGGTGTTCCACGAGAGATCGGTCAGGCAGTCGGCGAGCGCGTCGTAGTTGGCGCCGTACCAGTCGGGCAGGCGCAGGTCCTTGCCGATCTTTTTGAGGATGGCCGCAATTTCGCGAGAGTCGCCGAAATCGGTCTGCAGCCAGCCGTAGCCGAGCGCGAGTGCGGCCTGCTTGAGCGCCTTGCAGTCGCTGTGCGGCAGGTGGTAGATGCCGGCGAATGAGCTCTGGGCAAGTACCTTCTGCAGTTTCTGGCTCATGGCGCTCATGGATGCTCCTCTATTCCCTGATGCGGCGGAAACTGCGGTAATGATTGTCGGTGTAGTAGTACTCGCCCGAGGTCTCGGGCGGGCTGCCGGCGATGATGCGGCGGGCGCCGCGATCACGCGAGCCGGGCGTTGGCACGGTGTATTCGCGGTAATGGCCGCGCGGCTGGTAGGGCAGGCGCTTCTCGTAGTTGCCGAAGGTGCTGCCGTCCTTCCTCGGGTAGGGGAAGGGGCCGCCCTGCTTGATCAATAGCAAGGTGCGTTGGGCTTCCGGCGGGAGCGAGGAGAGTGCAGCTTTTCGTCCACTGCGCTCGGCGCGTCGGTGAGCAGGCACTGGGCGCGCTGCGTCTTCGGGAAGGCGATCACGTCGCGGATCGATTCGGCGCCGGTCATCATGGTGACGATGCGGTCGAGGCCGAAGGCCAGGCCGCCGTGCGGGGGCGCGCCGTACTTGAGCGCGTCGAGCAGGAAGCCGAACTTGGCCTGCTGTTCTTCCGGGCCGATGTTGAGCGCGGCGAAGACCTTTTCCTGAATGTCGGAACGGTGGATACGCACCGAGCCGCCGCCGAGTTCCCAGCCGTTGAGCGCCAGGTCGTAGGCCTTGGCCAGACACTTGCCCGGATCGGTGGTGAGCAGGTCCATGTGCTCGTCCTTCGGGCTGGTGAAGGGGTGGTGGCAGGCGGACCAGCGCTTGTTTTCGTCGTCGTATTCGAACATCGGGAAGTCGATGACCCACAGCGGCGCCCACTTGGCGCCGGTGACGAAGCCCTTCTCGTGGCCGATCTTGATGCGCAGCGCGCCGAGGGCGTCGTTGACGACCTTGGCCTTGTCGGCGCCGAAGAAGATCAGGTCGCCGGACTGGGCGCCGGTGCGCTCGATGACGGCCTTGAGCGAGGCTTCCGACAGGTTCTTGACGATCGGCGACTGCAGGCCGGTCTCGTTGATCTGGGTGACGTCGTTGACCTTGATGTAGGCCAGGCCCTTGGCGCCGTAGATGCCGACGAACTGGGTGTAGGCGTCGATCTCGCCGCGGGTGAGCGTGGCGCCGCCCGGGATGCGCATGGCGGCAATGCGGCCGCCTTCGCTGTTGGCAACGCCGGCGAAGACCTTGAAGGCGACGTCCTTGAAGGCGTCGGTGACTTCGGTCAGCTCCAGCGTGACGCGCAGGTCCGGCTTGTCCGAGCCGAAGCGGTGCATGGCTTCGGCGTAGGTCATGCGCGGGAATTCCGGCAGGTCGACGTCGATCGCTTCCTTGAACACGGTGCGGATCAGCTTTTCCATCAGCGCGGTGATCTCGGCCTCGCTCATGAACGAGGTCTCGATATCGACCTGGGTGAATTCCGGCTGGCGGTCGGCACGCAGGTCTTCGTCGCGGAAGCACTTGGTGATCTGGTAGTAGCGGTCGAAACCGGACACCATCAGCAGCTGCTTGAACAGCTGCGGCGACTGCGGCAGTGCGAAGAACTGGCCCGGGTGCACGCGCGACGGTACCAGATAGTCGCGGGCGCCTTCGGGGGTGCTCTTGGTGAGCATCGGCGTTTCGATGTCGATGAAGCCGTTGTCGTCGAGGAAGCGGCGGAAGGCGCGCGCCGTCTTGTAGCGCAGCATCAGGTTGTTCTGCATCTGCGGGCGGCGCAGGTCGATGACGCGGTGCGTCAGGCGCACGTTTTCCGAGAGGTTGTCTTCGTCGAGCTGGAACGGCGGCGTCACCGACGGGTTCAGCACTTCAATGGCGTGGCAGAGGATTTCGATTTCACCCGAGGCGAGGTTTGCGTTGGTCGTGCCTTCCGGACGGGCGCGCACTTTGCCGGTGATCTTCAGGCAGAACTCGTTGCGCACGGATTCGGCAACGGCAAACATTTCGGCGCGGTCCGGGTCGCACACCACCTGGGCCAGACCTTCGCGGTCGCGCAGGTCGATGAAGATGACGCCGCCGTGGTCGCGACGACGGTGCGCCCAGCCACAAATGGTGACTTCCTGGCCGATGAGTTTGGAGTTGAGTTGTCCGCAGTAATGAGTACGCATGGTGACTGGTGATTCCGGTTGGAGATTGTTCAGGTGTTTCAGGTATTGGTGGCGATGCGCGGCTTGGGCGGCGGGGCAACGACACCCATCGAGATGATGTACTTGAGTGCTTCGTCTACGCTCATGTCGAGTTCGACCACATCCGCTTTCGGCATCATGAGAAAAAAGCCGGAGGTCGGGTTGGGGGTGGTCGGCACATAAACGCTGACGTACTCACCGTCGAGGTGATTGACCACATCGCCGCCAGGTTGTCCGGTCAGGAAGGCAATGGTCCACGATCCCTTGCGCGGATATTCCACAAGCAAGGCTTTGCGGAACGCGTTCCCCGACGAGGAGAAAAGCGTGTCGGAGACCTGCTTGACGCTATGGTAGATCGTATTGACGACCGGGATGCGGGCGAGCAGGCGCTCCCACCAGACGACCAGCCGCTGGCCGATGAAGTTTGCCGCTGCGACGCCGGTGAGAAAGATGGCCAGCAAGGTCACGATGGCGCCAACGCCGGGGATATCGAAGCCAAACAGGTGGCGAGGATGAATCGATGCCGGCAACAGGCGCAGGGACTGATCCATCGTGCCGACGATGAGCGAAAGCACCCAGGCGGTGATTGCCAGAGGTACCCAGATCAGGAGCCCGGTAACGAAATAGCGACGAATCAGCTGCCCGCGCACGCACAGCCTCCGGTACTGCCCTGGCAAGACGGAGCACTCTCTGCTGCCGCTGGTTTTGCCTCGGGTTTGCTGCTGCCACCCTTGAAATCAGTGGCATACCAGCCACTACCCTTCAGTTGAAAGCCGGCGGCAGACAACTGCTTGGCATAGTTTTCTGCGCTGCATTCAGGACAAACGGTGAGCACGGGGTCGCTCAGCTTCTGCAGGTGATCCTTCTGGAAACCGCAGGATCCGCAGCGATATTCATAAATTGGCATGGGAATCCTCCAAAACGGCGAATTATACCTGAGGCGGGCTGCCTCATCCGGCTATGCGAAGCCCCAAGATTGGGGAAAAGGCGGTATTTTTCAACCGCCTAGGGGCAGAAAGCTAAAAGAGCCCCAGATAGGTCTGGTTTAGTGGCTTGCCCCAGAAAAGAGCAAGCAGCCCGGCGGCGGCGAGGTAGGGGCCGAAGGGGATCGGCACGTTGCGCCCACGCTTGGCGAGCACGATCAGCGCAACTCCTACAACCGCCCCGACAAAGGACGAGAGCAGGATGGTCAGCGGCAGCATCTGCCAGCCTAGCCAGGCGCCGATGGCGGCGAGCAGCTTGAAATCGCCAAATCCCATGCCCTCCTTGCCGGTGGCCAGCTTGAAACCCCAGTAGACCGACCACAGAGAGAGGTAGCCGGCAACGGCGCCGATGACCGCCGATGACAGGGATGTATAGGTTCCTGTGAGGTTGAACAGCAACCCCAGCCAGATGAGCGGCAAGGTGATGCTGTCAGGCAGAAGTTGGGTATCAAAATCGATTCCGGTCAGCGCAACCATGGCCCAGATGAACAGGATGGCTCCAGCCGCAGCCCAGCCAAAGCCGAAATGCCAAGCGGCAAAGGCGGTCAGCAGTCCGGTGACGGCTTCAACAATTGGATAGCGGATTGAAATCGGCTCCGAGCACCCCGAGCATTTTCCTCGGAGTATCAGCCAGCTGATGATTGGAATGTTTTCCAGTGCCGTGATCCGGTGGCCGCAATGCGGGCAGCGCGATCGCGGCGTCGAAAGGGTCAGCGGTTCCGTAACCGGCACTTCCTCTCCGCGCAGTTCGGCACACTGACACTGCCAGTCCATTTCCATCATTTTTGGCAGGCGGTGGATGACCACGTTGAGGAAACTGCCGACGATGAGGCCAAACAACCCCGCCGTTGCTGCAAAAACGGCGGGGTCTGCGAACATCTGGATCATCCGACGACTGCGCCCAGCTTGAAGATCGGCAGGTACATGGCGATGACGAGGCCGCCGATCAAAACGCCGAGAACGGCCATGATGATCGGTTCCATGAGGCTGGAAAGAGCTTCGACCGCGTCGTCCACCTCGGCTTCGAGAAAGCCTGCGACTTTTTCCAGCATGCCGTCCAGCGCGCCGGACTCTTCGCCAATGGCGACCATCTGCAACACCATGTTGTCGAAGAGTTTGCTGTTCTGCATGGCCGTTGTGAGGTTGGTACCCGTGCTGACTTCGCCCTGGATTTGCTTTGTCCCAACTTTGTAAACGTAGTTTCCTGCGGCGCCACCGACCGAGTCGAGCGCTTCGACCAGGGGGACTCCGGCAGCAAACATGGTTGCAAGTGTCCGTGTCCACCTTGCAACAGTAGCTTTACGTATCACCGATCCAAATACCGGGGCCCTGAGTACGAAGCGGTCGGCAGCGATCTGCATAGCCTCCGAACGTTTGTATGCCTCGAGAAATGCGTAGATCGAACCGCCGATTGATCCGAAAATAAGCCACCAATATTCGACAAAGTAGTCCGAGATAGCGATAACGATAACGGTTGGTGTCGGCAGGTCTGCGCCGAAACTTTTGAATACTTCCTTGAAAGCCGGAATAACAAAAATCATGATGACGGCAGTAATTACGAATGCCATGATCAAAATTGAAGCTGGGTAAAACAAAGCAGATTTGATTTTGGATTTGAGGGCCTGCATTTTCTCCTTGTAGGTGGCAAGGCGGTCAAGGAGGGTCTCTAAAATACCCGCCTGTTCGCCTGCAGCGACAAGGTTGCAAAACAACGAATCAAAATACAAAGGGTATTTCCTGAACCCCTGCGACAAAGAGGACCCTGTCTCTACGTCGCTCTTGATGTCCAACAAAAGTTTTCCGACCGAGGGGTTTGAGTGTCCTCTGCCAACGATATCAAAAGCCTGTAACAAGGGAACGCCCGCCTTCATCATGGTTGCCAGCTGGCGGGTGAACAGCGTGATGTCCTTGTCGGTGATTTTGCCGCCACTCTTGAAACGCTGCTTGCTGATTTTTTTGATTCGCAGGCCTTGGCGTCGGAGCGTGGCCTGTGCAACCGCTTCGCTGGTCGCCCGAATTTCACCTCTGGCATCCTTGCCGTCTTTGTTCTTGCCTTCCCAGACGAACGTGAATTCCTTTGCCCCTGCTGGTTTTTTTATCGGCTTGGCGGTGGCCATTGCGTCCCCTTGGTTCGTGCGTTGTTATGCGTTGGTCGTGCTGAGAACTTCGTCCAGGGATGTGACACCCTGCATTGCTTTGATCAGGCCAGATCGACGCAAGTCCTTGACGCCTTCACGTGCAGCCTGTGCGGCAATATCAAGAGCATTTCCACCTGCGAGAATGATGCGCTGAATTTCCTCCGTTACCGGCATCACCTGATAGATGCCAACCCGACCTTTGTAGCCAGAGCCTTTGCATCGGTCGCAGCTGCCCGGGCCATAAAGCGTCCAGGTGCCGTCAATGTCGGCCTCGGTATAGCCGGCATTCAACAAAGCTTCAGTTGGAGTTTCCAAGGGTATTTTGCAGTTGCAGAGTCGCCTGGCCAAGCGCTGTGCGGTAATCAGCAGCACGCTTGAGGCGATGTTGAACAGCGGCACCCCCATGTTGGCCAGTCGAGTCAGTGTTTGCGGGGCGTCGTTGGTGTGTAGCGTGGACAGCACCATGTGGCCGGTTTGCGCTGCCTTGACTGCAATTTCAGCAGTTTCAAGGTCGCGGATTTCGCCAACCATGATGATGTCCGGATCCTGTCGCAGGAACGACTTGAGTGCGGCTGGGAAGGTCAGGCCGGCTCTATCATCAACGTTAACCTGGTTGACTCCTGCCAAAGGAATTTCCGCAGGGTCTTCGGCTGTCGAAATGTTGATTCCCGGCTTGTTGAGGATGTTGAGACACGTATAAAGCGAAACAGTTTTGCCCGAGCCGGTAGGCCCGGTCACCAGCACCATGCCGTAGGGCCGGTTGACTGCATTGAGCAAGGATTCCTTTTGGTCCGGGTCATAACCAAGGGCTTCAATGCCGAGCGTGGCACTGGAAGGGTCGAGAATACGCAGCACGATCTTTTCACCGTGCAGGGTGGGCAAGGTGCTGACGCGAAAGTCGATGGCACGGTTCTTGGACAGCACCAGTTTCATCCGGCCATCCTGCGGCACCCGTTTTTCGGCGATATTCAGGCGGGAAATAACCTTGATCCGCGACGCAATCTTGTCCTTGATGACAAGTGGCGGGGTGGCAACTTCTCGCAGAATTCCGTCCACGCGAAAGCGGATTCGATAGAACTTTTCGTAAGGTTCGAAGTGAATGTCCGAGGCGCCATCGTTAATCGCGTCCAGCAGCATCTTCTGGATAAACTTGACGACAGGCGCATCGTCAACTTCTATGGACGAGGCTTCCTCACTTGCTGCCTGCGCATCTTCGTCAGTGAATTCGAGGTTGATGTCTTCGCTGGCGAGATTCTTGAGCGTGTCTTCTGCAGACTCCGAGAGCTTGGCCACCAGCGGCATCAATTTCGGCTCTTCAACCACCACCGGGTCGACGACAAGGCTTGTCTGGAAACGGATTTCGTCGAGTGCGCGCAGATTCGTTGGGTCTGCCGTGGCAATGGTCAGGCGATTGCCGCGCTTGTGCAGTGGAATGACCTTGTGGGTACCGATCAGTTTTCGGTCGATCGCATTGGCCGGGATGTGGGCGTCGTCAAATGCGGAGAGATCGAACAGCGGGTAGCCAAAGGTTTCTGCCGCAAAAGTGGCGATCTGGATGGGAGTCAGTTTTTTGGCGCTGGCAGCCTGCTCAATGAACGATTTGCCACTTGCCGCGGCTTGGGCGAGCAAGGCCTCCGCCTCTGCTTCCTTGAGGCGTCCGGCTTGGACGAGGGCGCGGGCGAGGCCGCTGAGCGGTGCCTGCTGCGGGTTTGCTGCCATAGGCTCAGAGAATCTATTTTGTTGGGTATGCCGACGAGATCAGGTTGATCATGCTACGAGGCGCTCTCTTTGTAAAGACAGAGGCTTGGCGCGGGAATTTCAGGGAGTTTCTTCGGCAACAAATTACTGTTGGCAAATATACGCGTTCCTGATGTGCTCAGCGGGGCATCTGCACGGTTTGACAGGAGGCCAGATGTTCGAACTATCAAACATCTGGCGCCTGTTTGGCAGGAAATGAGCCCATTCAAAAATTTGAAAATAGGAGAGATGGGGGCGGCGAGTAACGCCAGGTTCGATGCAGAGGAAACGGTCAGATCCGGCCGAGCACGATTTCCAGAACAAAACGGCTGCCGATATAGGCCAGCAATAAAGCCATGAATCCCGCCATCGTCCAGCGCAACGCTGTGCGGCCTCGCCAGCCATAGGCGCGCCGTCCGATCAAAAGTGCCGCGAAAATACCCCATGAGGCGAAGGCGAAGAGCGTCTTGTGGTCCAGTGTGAGCGCTTTTCCAAAAATTTCTTCGGAAAAAAAGACGCCGCTGCCAAGGGTGATGGTGAGCAAAATGAAGGCGATGATGATCATGCGGAAAAGCAGCGCCTCCATGGTCAGGAGTGGCGGCAGGCTTGCCAGACTCTTGGTTAGCGCATGTTGGTGCAGCTTTTTCTCGGTGTAACCCATGAAAACGGCGTGGAGCGCAGACAGGGTAAATAGGCTGTAGGCCAGCATGGCTGTGAGAAAGTGGGTTTTGAAACCCCAGGATCCGGCGTGCTGAACGATATGTGCGTTAGGGAAAAAAACCGGAAGTGCTGCACACACCGCCGCGAGTGGCAGAACCATGGGTTGCAATCCGTCCATTCGCGACTGAAAGCTCTCGAGCCAGTAGATGAAAACCGCCAGCCAGAGCATCAGCGATAAGGCAAACCCGAAGGAAAAGCGCATCGTGCCGGCACCGAACAGTCCGAAATAAAGCGCAAACGCGTGAATCGCCAATGTGCCGCCGATAGCGAACCGTTCCCAGGTCTGCATCGGAGCAGCAGCGAGCGGCTTGTCGGTCTCCTTCCAGCGGGTTCGCCAGAAGTGGAATCCGAGAGCGGCGTACAGAAGGGCTGCCAGAATATTGGGTAGAAGGTGCAGTAGAATGCTCGGCATCATTAAAGTTTACACCAAGCGGGATTGCAGATGCTCGATAACCTGACACAGCGCCTTGCGCGCGTGATGAAAACCATCAAGGGCGAAGCGCGCCTGACGGAAGCCAATATTTCCGATGCCCTGCGCGAAATTCGCCTGGCGCTGCTTGAGGCTGACGTTGCTTTGCCGGTAGTGAAGGATTTCATCGCTGCCGTTAAGGAAAAGGCGCTGGGCGAGGAAGTTGTCGGATCGCTGACTCCCGGACAGGCGCTGGTCGGGGTGGTTCACCGTGAAATGACGCGCCTTATGGGTGAGGCCAATGTCGGCCTCAACCTGGCGACGCAGCCCCCCGCCGTGATTTTGATGGCTGGCCTGCAGGGCGCAGGCAAGACGACCACGGTCGGCAAGCTGGCAAAATTTCTCAAGGACACACAGAAGAAAAAAGTCCTGGTGGTCAGTTGCGACATTTATCGCCCAGCCGCCATTGAGCAGCTGAAAACGGTTGCCGGGCAGGCGGGCGCTGATTTTTTCCCCTCCACCACCAGTGAAAAGCCGGTTGAGATTGCCCGTGCGGCCATTGATTGGGCGAAGCGCCACTATCACGATGTTCTGCTCGTCGATACAGCCGGCCGTCTGGCGATAGATGAGGCCATGATGAAGGAAATCGCCGAGCTGCATGCGGCGATCAACCCCATCGAAACCCTCTTCGTTGTCGATGCCATGCTGGGCCAGGATGCGGTCAATACGGCGAAATCCTTCAACGATGCGCTGCCGCTAACGGGCATTGTATTGACCAAGCTCGATGGCGATGCGCGTGGCGGTGCTGCGCTATCGGTGCGCCATGTGACGGGTAAGCCGCTCAAATTTGCCGGCGTTGGGGAAAAGTTGTCCGGGCTGGAGGCTTTCCATCCTGAGCGCATGGCCTCCCGCATTCTTGGTATGGGTGACGTACTGTCGCTGATCGAGGAAGCGCGCAAGGGTGTCGACGAGGAAAAGGCGCTTGAGTTTGCGAAGAAGCTCAAGTCTGGCAAGAGTTTCGATCTCAACGATTTCAAGGAACAGGTTTCGCAGGTACGGAAAATGGGCGGTATGGCGTCTTTCATGGACAAGTTGCCGGCCCAGTTTGCACAGGCTGCCGGACAATTGGCACCGGGCTCGGAGGACAAAATGGTTCGCCGTATCGAAGGCATCATCAATTCTATGACGCCTGCCGAGCGCACCAAGCCGGAGTTGATCAAAGCCAGTCGCAAGCGGCGGATCGCCACGGGGGCAGGGGTTCAGGTGCAGGACGTGAACCGCCTTCTTACCCAATTCGAACAAACGCAGAAAGTGATGAAGCAGTTTTCGAAAGGTGGAATGGGCAAGCTGATGCGCGGCATGAAGGGACTGATGCCAGGCGGCATGATGCGCTGACCCGTGCCACGGGCTACTGCTTAAGATTTGGCGTGTAGTTCCACTGGCTGTGCCAGGCCGCACGTACTGCGTTGGGGTACTCCGGCCGTCCGAGGCTTCCGTTGTAGCGCCCCAGTGCGCGGTACAGATCCCCTGCTCGATATCGAGGTAGTGACGAAGGATGGTGCAGCCATAGCGCAAATTGGTGCGCATATTGAACAGGTTGTCGTCCGGTCTCCCGATTACTTTCAGCCAAAATGGCATTACCTGCATATACCCACGGGCGCCAGCGCTCGAAACCGCATATTTTCGAAATCCGCTTTCCACTTGCATCAGCCCAAGCACCAACTGCGGGTCCAGGCCGGCACGCTTGGCTTCGTAGTGAACCGCGCGTAACAGCTCCAGTCGATATTCCTGATTCGGAATTCGTTTGGCAAGACGCGCCGACATGGCCTCAATCCAGTCGACGGCTTCCATCGGGTTGCCAAAAGACGAGGCAGGCGGCCGCTTGTCGGAGACTGCCTTATGCAGAGAGGCTTGTACGCTGGCGGACAGCGGTTCGTACTTCTGGGCGCCAGCCTGCGCTGTGAGAGAAAAAAAAGGCAGCAGGAGAATGCAGGCGCCGATCAGGCGCACAGTTTCTCCTTCAGGAACGACACCATGCGCTCGCAGTCAATCATCTCGGCATCGGTGTCGGTACGCCCCTTGTACTCCAGCTTGCCTTCGTTCAACCCGCGTTCGCCCACGACCACGCGGTGCGGGACGCCGAGCAATTCCAAATCGGCAAACATTACGCCAGGGCGTTCATTACGGTCGTCAAGAACGACATCGATGCCGGCGGCACGGAGTTCCGCGTACAGCTTGTCAGCCGATGCTTTTACGGAGTCACTCTTGGTGTAGCCCATCGGTACGATAGCGACTTCAAAGGGCGCTATCGCCGCAGGAAAGACGATGCCTCGCGCATCGTGGCCTTGCTCGATGGCGGCGCCAACGATACGGCTGACGCCAATGCCATAGCAGCCCATTTCCATGGCTTGTTCCTTGCCACCTTCGTCAAGGTACGTACATTTCATGGCTTCGGAGTATTTGCTGCGTAGCTGGAAGATATGCCCAACCTCGATGCCGCGACAGATATCGAGCAAGCCCTTTCCATCCGGAGATGGGTCGCCTGGAAGGACGTTGCGAATGTCGGCGACGAGGCCGGGTTCGGGAAGGTCGCGCCCCCAATTAGCGCCTGTAAGGTGGAAGCCTTCGGCATTGGCGCCACAAACGAAGTTGTCCATGGCCGCTACCGTTCGGTCGGCAATGATACGAATCTTGCTGCTGTCGATACCAATGGGGCCGATGTAACCAGGTTTGCAGCCCATAAACTCGACGATTTCTGCATCCGTAGCAAAACGGAACGGGTCCAGCCCCGGCAATTTTCCGACTTTCACTTCGTTCAGCGTGTGGTCACCCCGGATCAGCAACAGACAAAAAGTGTCGTGGTGCATGACGGCAATCGCCTTGACCGACTTTTCAAGAGGGCGCTTGAGAAATTCCGACACATCTTCACAGCGGGTCTTGCCGGGCGTCTCAACTTTTGTCAGCGCTTCGCAGGCGACCCCTCGCGGGGTGCTTGGCGGTAGCGCTTCGGCAAGCTCGACGTTAGCTGCAAAATCAGAATCCGGGCAGAACGCAATGGCATCCTCTCCGGAATCCGCCAGGACATGAAATTCATGGGAACCGGTACCGCCGATCGAGCCGGTATCGGCCGCTACGGCACGGAATCTGAGACCGAGCCGGGTGAAGATCCGGCTGTAGGTGTCGTGCATGTTTTGGTATTCGCGCTGCAGATCGGCAAAGGAGGTGTGGAATGAATAGCCATCTTTCATCAGGAATTCGCGGCCACGCATGACGCCGAAGCGCGGGCGGATTTCGTCACGGAATTTGCTTTGCACCTGGTAAAGATGGAGGGGTAGCTGGCGATAGCTTTTGACATCCTTGCGGACAATATCGGTAATGACCTCTTCGTGTGTGGGGCCGATGACAAAATCGCGTTGATGGCGGTCCTTGAACCGCAGAAGCTCCGGACCATATTTTTCCCAGCGCCCGGTTTCCTGCCATAGCTCGGCAGGTACTACTGCCGGCATGAACAACTCGACAGCTCCCGCCCGGTTCATTTCTTCCCGCACGATATTTTCAACTTTTTTCAAGACGCGAAATCCCGCTGGCATCCAGGTGTATATGCCGCCAGCAAGACGTTTGATAAGGCCCGCACGCAGCATCAGTTTGTGGCTGACAATCTCTGCGTCCGACGGGGCTTCCTTGAGCGTGGAAAGAAAAAACTGCGAGGTGCGCATGGAATTGCTCTATTAACGAAAAAAGAGATTTTACAAGAGCGAGGGCTGGAGTGCGATATTGCTTGGAGTCGCCGTAAGATCAGGCTGTCGCTGTATAAGCGGCATGCTTTCAAATGCCTGTGAAATGTGGAAAAATCACGGCAACTAATAATTTTGCAGGATTCAATATGCTCGATCGTGAAGGCTATCGCCCGAACGTCGGCATCATTCTTTGTAACGCAAAGAACGAGGTATTCTGGGGTAAGCGCATTCGGGAGCATTCCTGGCAGTTTCCGCAAGGTGGCATCAAGCGGGGGGAAACCCCTGAAGAGGCCATGTACCGGGAGTTGCAAGAGGAAGTGGGCCTGCTACCGGAGCACGTTCGGATTCTCGGTAGAACCCGGGACTGGCTGCGTTACGAGGTGCCGATGCAATGGATCAAGCGCGAATGGCGTGGCAGCTACAGGGGGCAGAAGCAGATCTGGTTTCTCCTGCGGCTTGTCGGAAGGGATAGCGACGTATCCTTGCGTGCCTGTGACCACCCGGAATTTGACGCGTGGCGCTGGAACAGTTACTGGGTGCCGCTGGATGTCGTCATAGAGTTCAAGCGTGGTGTTTACGAACAGGCGCTTAACGAGCTCGCACGTTTCATTGATGCGGACAGAAAGCGCCAACATCGTCGCGGCAAAGGCCCGTACTCCCTGTCGGAGGGTGATTCCGGCGCTGAGGATGGCGTTCTTGACTAAGGGGACAGCGGTGCAAGCGTATTGTTCATGGCGATTATTTGACAGGCGCTCGCTGCTACTTTTTTTTGTCTTGCCGGTGCTAGCTTTCGCCAAAGGACCGGAAGACTACGAGATGCTTCAGACGTGGAAATCTGATGGCGATTTCGAGCAAAAATCTTGGGTGGAAGTCCAGCACCAGCTACCGCCGGTCCCAGATCCTTCCACTTTGGTGCCGATCGATGTCGGGACGCTGTCCAACAACAAATTTTTCATCGACGAGCGCTCGGTGACTTTCGGTACCGATGAAGTCATTCGCTACACGCTGGTTGTTACCAGTCCCGGCGGTGCCCGAAATGTCAGCTATGAAGGGATGCGCTGCGCCACTGGCGAGCGGCGCTTGTATGCGTTCGGGCGTTCGGACGGAACCTGGTCGAAAGCACGCAACAATGCTTGGGCCAAAATCACCGAAAACAACCTGAATAGACACCATGCGGCCTTGTTTCGCGACTATTTCTGCACGACGGGTGGATCTGTAAGCGATACGGCGGGAGCGAGGGCAGTTTTGCCGCGAGGCAATCCTGCGGCAAAAAATCAGTGACTAGCGGGGGCAATCGCCGATTCTCTTCGCGCTGTAGCTATTGCTGATGTGAATGTCGGGTTGCCCCTCGATAACCATGCGAAGCTTGGCGCTACCACTGTAGGCGGTTCGTCCGTGAAACGTCAGTGATCCGTTGCCGGTAATCTTTTCATTTCCGGCGCAGGCGATGGTCCAGGTAGCTGTATTGCCGACGAGTTGATAATCGTTAATCGCGCACCGCTCATCTTTTGGGATCGCTACGTTCTCGCGCTCGACATCATTTTGTGTGTAGCAGGCACGGGTCACGGAGGGTGGAGCTTGGGTTTTGGCCCCGAGGATGGTCGCTTGGGAGCTTGTCTCCCACAAGCCTTCCTGCATCGAGGATGGCGTTGCCGCGACTGATAGGGTCGTGCAAAAAAATCCAAGTGCTGTGATGTGGTTTTTCATGGAATGGTCTCGCTTGGCTTTGGAGAAAGAGTATGAATCTTGATCGGTTGATAGTCGAATTTGATAAATCCTTGCGTACCGTTTTTGCATCATCCGTCTCCGCTCGCCCCATTCCCGGTGATGAATTGCCGGAGGCCCATCTTGACCCCGCCGAGCGCCAGCATGCCGCTGCGCTTATGCGCGTTAATCACGTTGGGGAGGTTTGTGCCCAAGCGCTTTATCAAGGGCAGGCAATTGCATCTTCAAGTGTCGAGACTCGGGTTGAGCTGGCAAAAGCTGCGCAAGAGGAAACGGAGCATCTCGCGTGGACCGAGGCCAGAATTGCCGCACTCGGGGGGCGCAAAAGTTTCCTCAACCCCGTTTGGTACGGCGGTTCTCTGGTGCTGGGGATGTTGGCTGGACATTTGGGCGATGCCTGGAGTTTGGGCTTTCTTGCAGAAACCGAGCGACAGGTAGGCATCCATCTCGACGACCATTTGGGTCGGCTGCCCGCCGCAGATGAAAAATCCCGTCAGGTGTTGCTTCAGATGCAAAGCGATGAAGCCGCGCATGCAGCGGCAGCGGTTCAACTGGGCGCCTCCGAGTTGCCGGTAGCAGCTCGTGTTGTAATGCAAGCGGCGTCCCGTGTCATGACACGAACCGCCTATTTCATTTGACAGGGGCTTTTGTTGGCAGGGCAGGTTATATGTCAATGATCTCGAAATCGTGAGTGATTTCTGCCGTTTTCCCGAGCATTATCGACGCTGAGCAATATTTTTCTTTCGAAAGCTCGATGGCGCGAGCCACTGCGTCGGGCTTGAGTTGTCTGCCGGTCACCTTGAAGTTGAAATGTATCCGGGTAAATACCTTGGGGTCTGTGTCGGCTCTATCGGCTGAAATTTTCAGCTCACAGTTCGTGATTTCGTGCCTCCCCTTTTTTAAGATCATCACTACATCAAACGCGGTGCAGCCGCCAGTCCCGGCGAGGAGCAGTTCCATCGGGCGCGGCCCGAGATTGCGCCCACCGGCTTCCGGGGCTCCGTCCATGATCACCGTATGCTGGCTACCCGTTTCAGCGATGAACGACATTCCTTCGCCAGCCCACTTGACATTGCAGTCCATGCACTACCCCGTCCGAAAAAAGCGTTTGATTTTATCGTCAAGCGGCTGGAGCGAAAAGCGCGGCGATGCTGCGCTGCACAAAAAAACGCATTTTAAATCAGCTTAACCCCCTCGTTTATAATTACGATCTGTGAAACTAGTTTGTCAATATTGATTTAATGAATTGTTTATTAATTGTTTTTACAGGCATAAAAAATACGTATCTTCGAATTTAAACATAAATAATGCGTTGCACAAATAATCCTTGCGTTCTTTCCTTTTGACGATCATAATTCGTTCAACTTGATGTTTGGCAGTACCGAATGTCTCCAGTTGTCTCCTCCACCCTCCTCCTTTGGTGTGGATTTAGCGCGACTCTTTGTGAGTCGCGCTTTTTTTTGCGCAGTCCGCGCAATCGTTTGACAGCCGCCGCCGACTTGGCATAGAATGCGCGGCTTTCCGCAATCAAGGCTCAAATAAGAGGGCGCCAATGAAGACATTTTCCGCCAAGCCACATGAGGTGACGCGCGAGTGGTTTGTGGTTGATGCTACCGACAAGGTGCTCGGCCGTCTCGCAACCGAAATCGCTCGCCGCCTCCGTGGCAAGCACAAGGTTATTTACACGCCGCACGTAGACACTGGCGATTTCATCGTTGTCGTGAACGTCGACAAGGTCAAAGTCACCGGCAACAAGGCTGAAGACAAGAAATACTTCCGTCACTCGGGGTATCCGGGTGGCATCACTGAAACCAACTTTACGAAAATGCAGCAGCGTTTTCCGTCGCGTGTCCTTGAAAAGGCCGTGAAGGGCATGCTGCCAAAGGGCCCGCTGGGTTACGCCATGCTCAAGAAGATGAAGTGCTACGCTGGTAGTGCTCATCCGCATAGCGCGCAGCAGCCGAAAGTTCTGGAAATTTAAGAGGTCGTCAGATGGCTGAAAATTATTTCTACGGTACGGGTCGTCGCAAGAGCGCGGTCGCTCGTGTGTTCATGAAGCGTGGCAACGGCGCCATCGTTGTTAACGGCAAGCCGATCGACAACTTTTTCTCGCGTGAAACCGGCCGCATGGTGGTTCGCCAGCCGCTGCAACTCGTTGAGCATCTGAATACCTTCGATATTCTAGTGAACGTTGATGGTGGTGGTGAGTCCGGTCAGGCCGGTGCAGTTCGCCATGGCATCACACGCGCGCTGATCGAGTACGATGCAGCCCTCAAACCCGCGCTCTCCAAAGCCGGGTTTGTGACGCGTGATGCACGTGAAGTTGAACGTAAGAAAGTCGGCTTCCACAAAGCCCGTCGCCGCAAGCAGTTCTCCAAGCGTTAATTTGCGCTTCCAGGAAAAAGCCGCCTTTGGGCGGCTTTTTTGTTTTTCGGCGGCGCGGCGATTATCATTGCCGGTCTTGATAGGAGAACCGTAATGATCAAGGGAGGTAGTGTTGGCGGTACAGGCTATACCGGTGTCGAGCTTCTCAGGCTGTTGGCGCAGCACCCGCAAGTCACACTTTCGGCGATCACATCCCGTGGTGAGGCGGGAACAGCTGTTTCTGACATGTTTCCCAGCTTGCGCGGCCGGGTGGATATTCAGTTTGAGGATCCCTCTGCCGCCAACCTGAAGCGATGTGACGTTGTCTTCTTCGCCACACCGAACGGCATCGCAATGCAGCAGGCGCCGGCATTGCTTGAAGCCGGCGTTCGTGTCATTGACCTTGCAGCAGATTTTCGTATCAGCGATATCGCCGAGTGGGAAAAATGGTATGGGATGCAGCATGGTTGTCCCGCATGGGTTGAACAAGCAGTTTATGGTCTGCCGGAAATCAATCGGGAAAAAATCCGCAGCGCCCAATTGATTGCCAATCCCGGCTGTTACCCTACCGCCGTTCAATTAGGGTTTATGCCACTCATCGAAGCCGGGGTTGTTGATGTCGCGCACCTGATCGCCGACTCAAAATCCGGTGTTTCCGGCGCGGGTCGTAAAGCCGAGACGCACATTCTGTTTTCGGAAGCCTCGGACAACTTCAAGGCTTACGGCGTCGCAGGGCATCGTCATCTACCGGAAATTCGCCAAGGACTTTCCCTGATGGCCGGAGCGACCGTCGGGTTGACATTCGTTCCGCATCTGACGCCACTGATTCGCGGGATTCACGCGACGCTTTATGCGCGCATAACCAAGGAGGCGGATTTCCAAGGGTTGTTCGAGTCACGGTACGCACAGGAATCCTTTGTCGATGTCTTGCCGCCGAAATCACACCCGGAAACACGTTCTGTGCGTTCATCAAACATGTGCCGCATTGCCGTTCATCGCCCTCAGGGGGGAGAAACCTTGGTCGTGCTCTCGGTTATCGACAATCTCGTCAAGGGGGCCGCGGGCCAGGCTGTACAGAATATGAATATCATGTTCGGTATCGATGAGACAACGGGGTTATGGCAGTTACCAGTACTGCCGTAAAGCTGAGGCGTCTTCGCCAGAGATTCGGCATTCGTGCGCCGAAAGTAGCTATTCGTACGCACGTCGCCTGGTATTGGCGGGGAGGGGCAATCGTACTCCTCCTCTCCCTTTCTCTTGCGCTTGCTGCTTGGGTTTATGACGCAGGCCGCAGTATTGCCGGTTTCGACAGCCGCTCGACATCGCGAGAACTTACCGAGTTGAAGGATAGGATAGTCGAGCTTGACGCCGAGCTTTCTGTTGTTCGAGGCGTCGCTAGTGCGGCGGATAGCAATTTGAAAATTGAACGTGTCGCGCAGCAGCAACTCGCTCAGCAGGTGCGTTTGCTGGAATCGGAAAATTCCGCGCTGAAGCAAGATTTGGCTTTTTTTGAGGGCTTGTTGCCAGATAATGTTGGTGGTGAGCAGGGGGTGCGAATCAACCGTTTCCGCATCGAATCAGACGGTGCCAGTGGTCAGCGGCGTTATCGCTTGCTTGTGATACATAACGCATCCCGGCAGCAGAAAGAGTTTAGAGGCGAGTTGCAGTTTGTCCTCAAAGTGCAGCAGGGGGGTAAAGATGTTATGATCACCGTCCCTTCCGAGACTGATTCCGACAAGCAGCGTTACAAGCTGGAGGTAAAGCATTTCCAGCGCGCTGAAGGGATTTTGCCGGTACCCCCGGGAGCTATCTTGAAAAGCGTCGAAGCCCGTATTCTCCAAGATGGAGTGGTGCGCGTTCGACAGACCGTCAACCTCTAATCGGAGGGATATCGATGTTTTTTCGTCAAAGCCAGGGAAGTAAACCGCAGAGCAAAATCGACAGCCTGATCGGCGCTGGAACGCGCATTGAGGGTAACGTGACTTTTAGTGGTGGGTTGCGGGTCGATGGCGAAATAAAGGGAAATGTTAGTGCGGAAAAGGGCGGGGCAAGCACGCTTGTAATTAGCGAACAGGCTCGAATCGAGGGGCAGATTGATGTGTCGCACGTAGTTATCAACGGCACCGTCGTTGGCCCTGTTAGTGCTAGCGATTCGCTTGAACTTCAGCCCAGCGCGCGTGTCACAGGAGATGTGGAATACCACCAGCTTGAAATGCAACAAGGAGCTGTCGTGCAGGGGCGTTTGATTCATCAAACAGGATCCCGCACCGTGGAGTTGAAGCTTGCTTCCAGTGGCAATTGAATTGCTGCCAGAAGCAGGGCGGGTTAACACAAGGATCAGGAGTCGATATGAATGCAGTTACTGAAATGCCTGCACCGTTTGTCTTTACGGATTCGGCCGCGAGCAAAGTTAAGGAACTAATTGAAGAAGAGGGCAATCCGCAACTGAAGTTGCGTGTATTCGTCACTGGTGGCGGATGCTCGGGTTTCCAGTACGGATTTACCTTTGATGAAGTCGCAAATGAAGACGACACGACCCTCGACAAAAATGGCGTGACGCTCCTTGTTGATCCAATGAGCTATCAGTATCTTGTGGGTGCAGAAATCGACTACTCGGAGGGGCTGGAAGGATCGCAGTTCGTGATCAAAAATCCGAATGCATCTTCGACCTGTGGTTGCGGATCGTCGTTCTCGACCTGAGTTCGTCGTGTCGATAGGCACAAGTGGTGATGTAACTCCCACGGCACCACTTTAAGCCTGCATCACTAGGGGGGCGCGAGCCGAAAACGGCGGTGCGGCCCCCTTTTTTCGCCCATATGCCGATTTCAAGAAAGCGCTTTACCCGCTCCCCGCATCGTTCCAGTCCTCAACGCCGTGCGGTTACCGGAAAAGGAAGTCGTTCGATGCCCCGGGTCTCGTGTGTTCTGCGGTTCCTTGATTAGCGCGCATATGGTGTGGGATATTCGCAGCCCACCCCGGATACGCAGCGTGCGATCCAAATTCCCTTTGGCAAAGCTCATTGGACCGGAACCGGCGGCGTAAACCACGAATGCTGTCGGGTTGAATCGATTTCCGTCAGCCATGCCCTAGTTTGGTAGGTTGCCACAGTTGCTCGCGCCGCTCCCCCCTCCAAATACCCTCGATGATTCGCCGCGCAGGCGAGAGGCTTGTGCCGAATTGCGCCTTGAAGCACGTGGCTAGCAGGGGGAGCTGGCCTGATTGATCAAGGGTTGTCAGATCGGGCGAGTTCCAGCCAACCGTAACCTTATCCACAAATATGCCGTAGCCGGGACAGCATGCCCAGGTGGCGACTCCCTGGCGCGGAGTCGCCCAAGACAGAGTCGCCGCTAATACGCGACAATGATCGGATAAATATCCGGAGGAGTGCGGCTAATGAATGACCAGTTCCAATCCATCGATCAGGTGAAGGCTTCGGCCATTGACATGGTGATCAAGTTCGGTCCCAAACTGCTGGTGGCAGTGACCATACTGGTGGCGGGCTATGTCGTGGCGCGGTGGCTGGGAGGCATGGTCGATCGGTTGCTCCAGAGGTTGAAGCTGGAACCGCCGATCCGTTCGCTGCTAGTGCGCGTGGCTGCGCTCTTCGTGTTCGGCGTATTCGTCATCATGGCGCTGCAGAACCTGGGCGTCGAACTGCTGCCGCTAATCGCCGGCCTCGGCGTAGCCGGTGCGGGCGTGGCATTGGCCATGCAGGGCATTCTCGGCAACGTGGCGGCAGGCCTGACTATCATCTTCACGCAGCCGTTCCACGTCGGCGACTACATTTCGATCGGGGACGAAGAGGGTGAGGTACTCGACATGAGCTTATTCAGCACCACGCTTGGCCACACAGACCGCTCGAAGGTAATCATCCCCAACCGCAAGATCGTTGGCGAAATCCTGCACAACTACGGCAAGGTCCGGCAGTTGCCATTGTCGGTGGGCGTGGCCTATAACACGGACATCGATCTGGCGCTGCGCACGGTCGAAAAGGTGCTGCGCGCCAACGTCCGCGTGCTGCAGGAACCGGTGCCGGTAGTCGGTGTGCGTCAGTTGGCGGACTCCAGCGTGGTGATCAGTGTCAATCCCTGGGTGTCGGTGCCGGATTACGTGGCGGCAGGGGCCGAGATCAATAAGGCGATCCTGGAAGCTTTCCGCGCCAGCGACATCGCCATTCCGTTCCCGCAGCATGAAGTGCGGCTGCTGGGCGGGGTGCTCTGAATTGCGAATGGCAGGAGAGGTGGCGATGGCTTACTACGCAAATTTCCTGGAAACCGAACCCGCGCGCACCGAGATCGACGCCCTGCGGACACCTGTTGTCCTCGAGTTCGGCGCACCGTGGTGCGGCCACTGTCAGGCAGTGCAGCCGCTGGTGGCGGAAGCCTTTGCCGCCTACCCGCAGGTGCAGCACCTGAAGGTCGAGGACGGCCCCGGCCGTCCGCTTGGCCGTTCATTTCGGGTCAAGCTGTGGCCGACGCTGGTGTTCATGCGTGGCGGGGTGGAAGTGGCGCGGCTGGTGCGGCCGACCGATGCGGCGGCCATTGCCGAGGCGCTGGCGCAGATCGGGGCGGCATGAGTGCAGTGGATTTCTCGGCGCTGAACGCCGCCGGACTCAACCTGCAGGCGGTGTTCGATCTCGCCGTGCTGCCGGCGGCGATGCGTGCGCAACTGGACCCGGAAAATCGCTATCGCCAGTTGATCCTCATTGGCCACGGTGGGCGCGCCTTGTGGGAACAGATGAAGGCGGCCGGGCTGTCGTTGAGCACCCGATTGACGATTTCACCACGGCAACGGTTGAGGCGTGGTTTGCCGCGCAGTTGCCGGGGGGGCGGCATGCGATGCTCTATCCGGGCGATGCACCGGTTGGCCTGCAGGCGCTCGGGCGGCTGGCGGGGTGGCATCACGAGTCGCCTTTTCGCGTCGGAGTGAATGCCGAGTGGGGTTCGTGGTTCGCCTATCGGGCGGTGGTGCTGGTGGATACCGATCTGCCGGCAACGGTGCCGATGTCCGGTGAATCGCCGTGCGCGGGGTGCGCGGATCAAACCTGCGTCACGGCTTGCCCGGCCGGGGCGCTGGATGAATGCGAGTTCTCGCTGCAGAAATGCATCGCCTATCGCAGGCGGCCGGAGTCACGCTGCCGCATCACCTGCGTTGCCCGCACGAGTTGCCCGGTGCGTCCGGAGCATCGCTACGACGATGCGCAGATCGCGCACAGCTATTCGCGTTCGCTGGCGATGATCGAGGCGCTCTACTGAGCTACGGGATTGAGCGCCGCCACAGCGGTGCCAGCCCAACCAGCCCGAGCAGCGGGCCGGGCAGCAGCAGCCAGGCAATGCTCAATCCCCAGCCATCGAGCAGCCGCGTCGCCAGTGCGATGGCGCCGACGGTGATGGCAAAGCCGATCGAGTTCTGGAAAGCCAGGGCACTGCCAACGATTTCCGGCGGGCAGGCTTTGGCCGACAGCGCCGAGAACTGCGGTGAGTCGGCAACGACACTCATTCCCCACAGCAGCAATACCGCGAAGATGACGCCGGCCGGTGCGCTGCCGAGCAGCGGAAAGACAAGGCAGCAGGCCGCCGAGGTGGCGAGTGCGACAGCCGCCACGCGGGCGCTGCCAAAGCGCGGCGTCAGTTGCCCGCCGAGCACGCAGCCGAGTGCGCCGATACCGATGATGGCGAAGGTTTGTGCGGCAACGCCGATGCCGAGCTGTTGTGGCAGATCGGCGCGGACGACGAGCATCGGCACCAGCGTCCACATTGCGTAAAGCTCCCACATGTGGCCGAAGTAGCCGAGTGCGGCGGCGCGGAAATCCGGGATGGTGAAGGCGTGGAAGACTCGGCCGAGCGAAAGTGGCGGCGCGCCGACGCGGCGCTTGAGGTGCGGGCCGTCGCCGAGTTTGAAGACGAGCAAGGCGGCCAGGATGGCCAGCGCCGAGGCGGCCAGGATCGGCCCTTGCCACGGCCAACTGGCACCGAGCGCGCGAATGCCCTGCGGCAGCGAGGTGCCGAGCGTCAGCATGCCGACCAGCCAGGCCAGCGCTGTGCCGGCTCGCTGCGGCTCCCAGCTGACGATCAGCTTCATGCCCAGCGGATAGACGCCCGCCAGCGCCAGACCGACGGCGAAGCGGTAGAAAAGGGCGGAGTGAACGTCGCTGGCCAAACCGGCAAACCCGGCGTTGGCGGCGGCGCCGAGCACGGCGCAGGCAGCGAAGATCCGGCTGGCGGGAAAACGGTCGGCCAGCCCGCTGACCGCGAAGATGAGTGTGCCGAGGATGAAGCCGAGCTGCGTGGCGTTGGTCAGCAGACCGATGTCGGCGGGGCTGGCGCCCCATTGCCGCATCAGGTCATCGGCGGCGCTGTTGGCACTGAACCAGAGCGAGGTGCCGAACAGCTGGGCGAGGACGATGACGGCAATCGGGTGACGCATCATCTTCCCGTGTGAGTCGCCCCGGCGAACGCCGGGGTCCAGTTCGTGGGCCATTCTGGCTCTGCACTTCCTTCGGTCGGATTCCGGCACCCCAAGGGCACTTGAGCCACAGGCCCCTTCGCCTTCGGGGCGCTTTCGCCGGAATGACGGGTTTTGGCCGGCACGCCGTTCCTGTCGTCCGCTGATTACGCTTATTTGCCTGGCTTCGCCGACCACGAATCCCGCAGCGTCACCGTGCGGTTGAACACCGGCGCGCCGGCCTTCGAATCTTTGCTATCGGCAACGAAGTAGCCGTGGCGCTCGAACTGGAAGCAGTCTTCGGCCTTGGCGTCCTTCAACGAGGGTTCGAGGTGAGCGGTGATCAGCTGCTTCGAGTTCGGGTTGATGTCGTCGAGGTAGTCGCGCTCGAGTTCCGGTGCATCGCCCTCGCGCCGTGCGCCCGGCGCCGGCACGGCGAACAGGCGATCGTAGAGGCGCACTTCGGCGGTGTAGCCGTGCGCCACTGAGACCCAGTGCAGGTTGCCTTTGACCTTGATGCTGTCGGCGCCCGGCGTGCCCGATTTCGTTTCCGGCAGGTATTCGCAGAGCACGGTGGTGACCTTGCCCGACGCATCCTTCTCGCAGCCGGTGCATTTGACGATGTAGCCGTATTTCAGCCGCGCCATATTGCCGGGGTAGAGGCGGTGGAAGCCCTTGCTCGGCGCTTCCATGAAGTCCTCGGCCTCGATCCACAGCTCGCGTGAAAAAGGCATCGAACGCTTGCCGAGCTCGGGCTTTAAAGGATGGTTCGGCGCGAAGGCTTCTTCGGTCTGACCTTCCGGGTAGTTGGTGATGACCAGCTTGAGCGGATCGAGCACGGCGACGCGGCGCTCGGCCGAGTCGTTCAACACTTCGCGGAAGCAGTCCTCGAAGACGATGTAGTCGATCAGCGAGTCGTGCTTGGAAACACCGATGCGCTCGGCAAAGAGGCGGAAGCCTTCCGGCGTGTAGCCGCGACGACGGGCGCCGACCAGCGTCGGCATGCGCGGGTCGTCCCAGCCGTCGACGTGCTTTTCATCGACCAGCTGGATCAGCTTGCGCTTGGAAAGCACGACGTAGGTCAGGTTCAGCCGCGAGAACTCGATCTGCTGCGGCAGCGGCCGCTGCAGCAGGTTGCCTTCGGCCAGGCGCTCCAGCAGCCAGTCGTAGAACGGGCGCTGGTCCTCGAATTCGAGCGTGCAGATGGAGTGCGTGATGTTCTCCAGCGCATCCTCGATCGGGTGGGCGAAGGTGTACATCGGGTAGACGCACCACTTGTCGCCGGTGTTGTGGTGCGTGGCGTGGCGGATGCGGTAGATGGCCGGGTCGCGCAGGTTGATGTTGGGCGCGGCCATGTCGATCTTCGCCCGCAGGATGTGGGCGCCATCGGCGAACTCGCCGGCCTGCATGCGCTTGAAGAGATCCATGCTCTCGTCGGCGCTGCGGTTGCGGTACGGCGAATCTTTTCCCGGCTGCGTCAGCGTGCCACGGTTGGCGCGCATCTCTTCTGCGTTCTGGCTGTCGACGTAGGCGTGGCCGGTGGCGATCAGGTGTTCGGCGAAGGCGACCATCCAGTCGAAATAATTGGAGGCGTAGTAGAGATTTGTTTCCCCCGATTTTTCCCACGAACAGCCGAGCCAGTGCACGGCGTCGATGATCGAATCGACGTACTCCTGCTCTTCCTTCTCCGGGTTGGTGTCGTCGAAGCGCAGGTGGCAGCGGCCGCCGTACTGCTCGGCCAGCCCGAAGTTCAGCAGGATCGACTTGGCGTGGCCGAAGTGCAGGTAGCCGTTCGGCTCCGGCGGGAAACGGGTGCGGATCTTCGCCGGGTCGAGCGGGGCGGCGGCATGGTCGGCGGCGGTGCCGGGCTGGCCGGCCCAGCGGCGCTGGGCGTGCTTGCCGGCGGCGAGGTCGGCCTCGACGATGTTCTTGATGAAGTTGGCGGCCGGGGCCGGGGTGTTCGCTGGCGTATTTTCTTTGGACATGGGCGTTTCAAAGTGGCTGCGCTGCGTGATTGCGGCGAAAGCCGAATTCTATCAGCCCAACTGCCTAGCAGCCCCTGTTCTACCGGCCCTGGCCTGCTAGTGCGCTCGCGGCTTGTGGTACGGGCGCGCATCGACATGGCGTCGTAACTGTCGACAATCGACAGGATGCGCGAAATGACCGGAATCGCTTCGCCGGACAAGCTGTCCGGGTAACCGCTGCCGTCGAAAGCGTTCGGTCTCAGCAGAATGTCGTCGGTAATGCGGCCGATAGAGCAGACCGCAGAATGCGGGGAGCGCACTGCGTTTAACCGAGGCGGCTGCCACGCATCTGGTCGAGCAGGCGGGCGGCCTTGGCCGCCTGGTCCAGTACCCGGCGCAGCGTGCTGAAGCTGCGCATCAGCGATTCCATGGTGTCGATGTCGATCTCGCCGCAGGCGCCGGCAGTGAGGAGGTCGGCCTTGATCCGCTGATAATCGGCTTCGAAGTCAGCGGACTGCTCCGCACTGAGGGGGGCAAAAGGCTCGGTATCAGGGTTCAGTTGTTGCAGCAATCGGTCGGCCGCCGTTGCCAGCAAGTCGATTTCGTCATGCAGGGCGCTGCCGCCCAATGCCTCCATCGCAGCGTGGGCCGTGGTGATTTCCGGTGCAAGGTCGCCACAGGTTTCGTAGTAGCGCTGTACCCGCAAGAGCTTGGCCAGCGACTGGGCCGTCGTCGCCGACATCGAGCCACGGCTGAGGTGGGTGACAAACTCGGTGATGCTGCGGTTCAGCCCAGGTAGTGCGGCAGACTCATCCAGTCTCGGCGTTGCGCTGGTGAGCAGGCCAATCCGCGCCCATACGCCGCCAACCGCCATGCCGCCAAAACGAACAAGTTCGCGGTGCAGGGCATCGACAGCCAGAGGGGGAACGGAGGCTACGTTGTGGTCGAGAAAACGGGGCTGGGCAATTTCTTCTTCACGGGTGTGAAAGCGCCTGAGCAGAAAGCGCGCCAGATGGTTGCCGAGCGGCCACATGAGGATGACGCCAAGCAGGTTGAAGAGGGTGTGGAAAATGGCAAGGCTGACGGCCGGTGACGAATCCAGGGCAAAGGCCTCGCGCAGCAGATCGACGGTATGGATCAAAACGGGGAGCAGGAGAAAGGCCGCCAACCCGGTGAGTGTGTTGAAGATGACATGCGCGGCGGCGGCGCGGCGGGCGTTGGGCGTAGCGCCGATGGCTGCCAGCAGGGCGGTGACGGTGGTGCCGATATTGGCGCCGATGACTGCTGCTGCGGCCTCCTGCAACGGAATGGCGCCCACTTCTGCCAGGGTCAGGACAACCGCCAGCGAGGCGCTGGAGGATTGCATCAGGACGGTGAGAAGGAGGCCGGCGAGAACAAAGGCGATGATCGACCACAGCCCCTGTCCGCCAAGCGCCGCCAGATCGAAGGTCTGTCCGGCACCGGAAAATGCCTGCTGCAGAAAGCCGATACCGAGGAAGAGGACGCCTAGCCCCGCGAGCGCGCCGCCGGCCGCACCGCGTCGGGTTTCCGGGCCGGAGAGGCGGAGCGCCATGCCGATGCCGATCATCGGCAAGGCGGCAAGCTCCACCTTGATCTTGAAACCGATCAGGGCGACCAGCCAGCCGGTCATGGTGGTGCCGACGTTCGAACCGAAGATGACCCACAGCGACTGACTGAAAGTGAGCAGGCCTGCGTTGATGAAGCCAATGGCGGCGACAGTGACGGCACTGGAGGACTGCACCAGTGCGGTGACGATGATGCCGGAGAGCAGTCCGCGCATCCGCGTCTGCGTCGAGGACGCGAGCACATTCCCGAGCACCGGGCCGGCGGCAGCTTTGAGCCCGTCCGTCATCAGCATCATGCCGAGAAGGAAGAGCCCGAGCCCGCCGACGAGTATGCCTATGCTGTTGCTATCCATTGCGGTCCTCGCAGGTCGAGCATCGCTCCCAGCATGGTGCGGGCGCTCGTCTCCGTCAAGGTGGGGACTGCTGCAACGGCGTCAGGAACGTTACGACTGCACCATGCCGACAATCATGTAGTAGATGACTGCCGCAAGTGCGCCTGAAACCGGCACGGTGATCACCCAAGCGGCGGCGATCTTGTAGATAGCGGAGCGCTTGACCAGCTCGTGGCGATAGACCTTGCGGATCTGCTTGCGCTCACGCTTGGAAAGGTCGGCAGCTTCCGCGTGCGCCTTGAGCCGCTCGAGCATCACGCGCTTGTCGGCGAGGGAGGCTTTTTCGAAGCGGTTGAGGAAGTCTTCGACTACTTCCTTGTCGGCACCGGCATGGTGCTGCTTGATCTCCTCGATCATCTGCGAGTAGCTGGTCTTGATGAACTCGCGCAGGAACCCCACGCCAAAAACACCGCCTACGGCAATGTGCGTCGAGCTGACCGGCAGCCCCAGCTGGGATGCGAGGATGACGGTGACTGCTGCCGACATGGCAATACAGAAGGCACGCATCTGATCGAGTTCGGTGATTTCACTGCCGACCGTGCGGATGAGCTTGGGGCCGTAGAGCATCAGCCCGATGGCAATGCCGCTGGCGCCGACGAACATTACCCAGAAGGGAATGGTGGCCTTGCCGGAAACCATGCCGCTTCTGGCTGCATCGGCAATGGCGGCGAGTGGACCGACAGCATTGGCAACATCGTTGGCCCCATGCGCGAAACTAAGCAGGGCAGCGGCGCAGATGAGCGGGGTGGTGAAAAGGCGGTTGATGCTTTTCTTCGTATTTTCCAGCGTGCTGGCATCGCGCGACATCCATTTCGCCAACAGAAAATAGGTGGAGATGCCAATCAGGGCGCCGATGCCCAGCGCGCTGACAGCCCCGACTTTCCAGATCCGGCTGAAACCTTTGAGGATGAGGTAGGCAGAAAAGGCAAAGGCCATCAGGCCGATCAGCAGGGGGACCATGCGTCGGGCTGCGCTGACCATGTCCTCGCGATAGGTAATCGAACGCTTGATCCAGAATAGAAAGCCGGCGGCGATGATGCCGCCCAGGACTGGCGAGATCACCCAGCTGGCAGCAATGCCAACCAAATTTCCCCAGTTGGCCGCGGCAACGCCGCCCGCTGCCATGCCGGCACCGAGTACGGCGCCGATGATCGAATGCGTTGTCGATACCGGGGCACCAAAGGCGGTGGCCAGGTTGAGCCAGAGGGCCCCGGCCAGCAGGGCTGCCGTCATCAGCCAGATGAACTGGTCGCTGCTGGCAATGGCTGCCGGGTTGATGATGCCCTTTTGTATGGTGGTAACGACGTCGCCGCCCGCAATCAGGGCGCCTGCCATTTCAAAAATGGCAGCAATGATTACCGCGCCGGTCATCGATATGGCATGCGAGCCGACGGCGGGACCAACGTTGTTGGCGACATCGTTGGCGCCGATATTCATGGCCATGTAGCCGCCGATCATTGCGGCGACAACCAGCATGACGCCATGTGGGCCGCTGATGCCAATACCGAGGCTGACATAAAGCATGATAGCGACGACGAAAATGAGGCCGATGCCCAGTCGAAGCGATTCCTTGCTGCCTCGCCGTGTTGATTTCTCAATGTTGGCGATATCTTTGAATTCCATTTCCCCCCCCCCTGCTTTTTTGCTTCAAACGAGCGCACAGGCGATTGCCGGTTACGCGCGAAGCCCGCATTGTTACATTTTCATTACAGCTTCCGGAAGCTGCAAAAAAAACCCCGGCCAGAGCCGGGGTGTCGAAAGCGGCAGAGGGGCGCCGCGGAGGGGGTCACACAGTTGCTCAGGACCGAAGCGCGGCGAGTGCAGCAATTCGCGCTTCGATGGGCGGGTGGCTGGAGAACAGCGCCATCCAGGCCGGGCCACCGGCAATGCCGGAACTGGCCATGTTTTGTGGCAACGGCTCGGTATGCAGGCCGCCGAGGCGGCGCAGCGCCGAAACCATCGGCTGCGGGTTGCCCATCAGTTCGGCAGCACCACGGTCAGCGCGGAACTCGCGCTGACGCGAGAAATAGCTGACGATGATGCTGGCCAGCAGCCCGAAAACGATGTCGCAGACGATGGTCGTTACCATGTAGCCGATGCCGGGGCCGGACGATTCCGAGTCATTGCGGCGCAGGAAGGAATCGACCAGGTAGCCGACGACGCGCGACAGGAAGACGACAAAGGTATTCATCACGCCCTGAATCAGCGTCAGCGTCACCATGTCGCCGTTGGCGACGTGGGCCACTTCGTGCGCCAGCACGGCTTCAGCTTCTTCACGCGTCATGTTCTGCAGCAGGCCGGTCGAAACGGCGACCAGCGAGTTGTTCCTGGAAGGGCCGGTAGCGAAGGCGTTCGGCTCGCCTTCATAAATGGCGACTTCAGGCATGGCGATGCCGGCCTTCTTCGACAGTCGCTCGACGGTCTGGAACAGCCAGAATTCGGTTGAAGTGCTTGGGCTGGCGATGATGTGGGCGCCAGTACTCCATTTGGCCATCTGCTTCGACATCAATAGCGAAATGAAGGCGCCGCCAAAACCGATGACGGCAGCGAACGCGAGCAACATGCCGAGATTGAGGCCGTTGGCCGTCAGGTACTGGTTCACGCCAAGCAGACTGGCGGTAATGCCGAGAACCACCATCACGGCGAGGTTGGTGGCGAGAAAAAGAATGGTGCGTTTCATGCTGCGCTCCTTGGGGTCATGCAATGGCGCCCATGCTACTGGCCTTGCGGTTTTTGAAAAAGCGTATAAAAATTGACCCAGTATTCGAAAAATCAGGAGTGTTGCGATGGATTTGAACTACAAGCACCTGCACTATTTCTGGGTGGTCGCCAAGGAAGGCAGCATCACGCGGGCGGCGGAAAAACTCGGGGTAGCCGTGCAAACCATCAGTGGGCAACTGTCCTTGCTGGAGCGCAGCATCGGCGTGGCCCTGCTGGCACCCGCCGGGCGCGGTCTGACACTGACCGAGGCCGGCCGGACGGCATTGTCCTACGCCGACCGGATTTTCAGTCTTGGCGAGCAAATGGTCGAAGCGCTGGAAACCAGTGCCGGTGAGGAGTCGTTACGTTTGACCGTGGGCATTCTCGATGCCTTGCCTAAGCTGGCGGCACACCGCCTGCTGCAACCGGCAATGTGCCTGGGAAAACCGGTGCGCCTAGTCTGTTACGAGGGGGAACTCGATGAGCTGATGTCCGACCTCGCCTTGCACCGGCTCGACGTCGTTCTGACGGATCGGCCGGTGGCAAGCAGCGGAAGTTTGCGGGTATTCAGTCATCCGCTGGGAGAATACCCGGTCAGTCTTTACGGCACCCCGGACTTGGTCAAGTCCTGTGCCAAGGGCTTTCCAGCCAGCCTTGCCGGGGTGCCGCTGCTCTTGCCGACGCGTACCAACGCTTTGCGTGGCAAGCTGGAGCAGTGGTTCGAGACGCACGATCTGCGCCCGCGCATTGTCGGTGAATTCGAGGACAGTGCGTTGATGGATACCTTCGGACGGCAGGGTCTGGGGCTGTTTCCCGCGCTGACGATGCTCGGCCCGGAGATTGCCGCTCAATTGAGCGCGCATCCGGTGGGTGAACTTGAGGGCGTCCTTGAGCAGGTTTTTGCCATCTCCAGTGAGCGGCGTATTCGCCATCCGGGCGTCGAGGTGCTGATCGCGGCGGCAGCCTCGACGTCTTGACCTGGCAAGGGTCTGAGGCATCAGGCTGAAACCACAAAACATCACTTCATTGACGCATATCAAGTTTTCTCTTTCGGGGTCGGCGGGATAATGTGCGGCAAATTGTCGCAGCGGCAATATGTCGCAGGCTGTGGCGATCCGATTTCACTACCCGGAGAGGACATAACATGGATACCCAGAAAACCGAAGCGCAATTGGCAACGCCGGAAGATCAGGGGCGGCGCAAGTTTCTCAACACCGCCGCGTTTACCGGCCTCGCCGGTGCTGGCCTTTCGCTTGGCCTGACGGCCTGCAACAAGGAAACTCCTGCGCCTGCCGCTGCCGGCGCGGCGCCCGCAGCCGCTCCGGCCCCCGCTGCCAAGGTTGCGCACGGAAAATACGATGTGCCGCCGGGCCAGCTCGACGAATATTATTCCTTCTCCAGCGGTGGTCACTCCGGTGACGTTCGCATCTACGGCTACCCGTCTGGTCGCCAGCTGAAAAAGATTCCGGTCTTCAACACGGACTGCCTGATCGGCTGGGGCGTAACCAACGAGTCGAAGGCAATCATCGGCACCAAGCCGAATGGCCAGCTCAAGTACACCACGGGCGACACGCACCACGTGCATATGTCCTACAAGGACGGTACCTACGACGGTAAATGGATGTTCGTGAACGACAAGATCCATGGCCGCATCGCTCGTGTGCGCATGGATACCTTCGAGTGCGACAAGATCACCGAGCTGCCCAATATCATGGGCTTCCACGGCATCTTCCCGGACAAGCGTGATCCGGTCGATCAGGCCGTTAACTACACGACCCGCGTCTTCTGTGGCGCTGAATTCCACATTCCGCTGCCCAACGATGGCCGTGATATCAATGATCCGACCAAGTACGGCTGCCTCTTCTCCTGCGTCGACGCAAAGACGATGGAAGTGCGCTGGCAGTGTCGGGTCGACGGCAACATGGACCTCGTTGCCACTTCCTACGACGGCAAGCTTGCCGCATCGAACCAGTACAACACCGAAGCCGGCGCGGTCTATGCCGAGATGATGTCCGCGGAACGCGATTCCTGCATCTTCTTCAATGTCGAGCGTATCGAAGCTGCAGTGAAAGCAGGTAAATTCGTCACCATCGGCACCTCCAAGGTGCCGGTGGTCGATGGGACGAGAAAAAGCAATGCCGACCCGAAGACTGCGCTGGTCTGCTACGTGCCGGTGCCGAAAAACCCGCACGGCGTGAATATCAGCCCTGATGGCAAGTACTACGTCTGCTCGGGCAAGCTTTCGCCGACGGCGACCGTGATCGAGCACGAAAAAGTGTTGAAGTGGTTTGCCGGCGAAATGAAGGAGCCGCGTGACGCTGTCGTCGCCGAGCCGGAAATCGGCCTTGGCCCGCTGCACACCGGTTTCGACCACAAGGGCAACGCCTACACCACGCTCTTCCTCGACAGCCAGATCGTCAAGTGGAATGTTGCAGCTGCAATCAAGGCCTTTGCAGGTGACAAGGCCGCCAAGGTCGTGCTCGACCGCATCGATGTGCATTACCAGCCGGGTCACGGCTTCACGTCGATGGGCGAAACCAAGGATGCAGACGGCAAGTTCTTCATTTCCGACAACAAGTTCTCGAAGGACCGCCTGCTGCCGGTCGGTCCGCTGCATGCCGAGACGG
The DNA here is from genome assembly GCA_016710885.1 of Candidatus Proximibacter danicus. Lineage (GTDB taxonomy): Bacteria > Pseudomonadota > Gammaproteobacteria > Burkholderiales > Rhodocyclaceae > Proximibacter > Proximibacter danicus. Next base: position 130,448 of record JADJUC010000005.1, on the reverse strand, counting down.
CACAGCTGATCGACATCTCTGGTGACAAGATGGTGCTGGTCCATGACCACACCACGATTCCTGAGCCGCATGATTCGATCATCGTCCGCCGCGACATCGTCAAGACCCGCCAGGTCTATGATCTGGCCGAGTTTCCGCACGGTATCAAGTCGCTGGACGAGAGTCGCGTCGAGCGCAAGGGCAAAAAAGTCACCATCCACCTTGGTTCGCAGGCGCCGCAGTTCGGCCTGCTCGAGTGGACGGTCAAGAAAGGTGACGAAGTCACCATCATCCTGACCAACCTCGACAAGGTGGAAGACCTCACCCACGGCTTCGCGATTCCGAAGTACGACATCAACTTCATCGTGAATCCGCAGGAAACCAAGTCGGTTACCTTTGTTGCCGACAAGCCTGGTGTTTACTGGTGCTACTGCACGCATTTCTGCCATGCACTGCACCTGGAAATGCGCTCGCGCATGCTGATCGAGGGTTAATTAGCGTTTTTGCATATTAGCACTTGTTGTTGTAGAATCGGCCGTCGGCGCTCTACCGCCCGGCCGGTAGCTTTCTGCTGCCGGCCGCGGTCGTCCGAACGTTCCGAACGTTTCCTTTGCGCTGCCTTTTCGCCGGTTTTCCGGAACTAAGCGCCGAGGCCGCCGACTGACCGATTGTTCCACCCGTACCCGCCCGCTTTCCGGGCTGGCGGGGGTCGGCGCCACGCAAGGGTTCGTCATGTCGTCCTCATCTCTGTTTTTCCGCCTGCCGGCACTGCTTGTGGCCGTGCTTGCATCTCTTCTTTTCATCGTTGCACCGGCCCTTGCTGCGCCTGCCTCGCTGGCTTACGAGGCGAGCTTGCCGGCTGAACTTGTCAGCGATCCGGATCTCTGCAAGCACGTTGCCTGCGGCAGCGTGCTGCCCGGTGCCGAGCGCTTCTCGCCGCGCAAGGGGCGGCCATCTTATGTCGAAGCCTATGCCAGCGAAGATGGGCGCGAGCGTTTGCTTGGCTATGTCTTTCTGTCGACCGACATCGTCGATATTCCCGCCTATTCCGGAAAGCCGATCGTCACCCTGATCGGCATGGATGCCAAGGGCGTGATTACTGGTGTGCGCGTTCTTAAACACTCCGAACCGATCCTGCTGCTTGGCATTCCAGAGGAAAAGCTCGTTGCTTTCGTCAACCAGTATCTGGGCAAGGTTGTCGGCAGCAAGATCGAAGTGGGCAAAGGCCATGCCGGTGATGACGTGATTGGCCTCGACGCGATCAGCGGTGCAACGGTGACGGTGATTGCCGAAAACCAGGTCATCATGCGTTCGGCGATGATCGTCGCCCGTCAGGTTGGCATCTTGAAGTCGCCCGAGCGGCCGCCGGTCAGCTATACCGATGTGCCGCCTACCGTCGACTGGGCTGCCCTGCACAAGGAAGGTGGCGTCGAGCGGCTGACCGTGCGTGCCGACGAAGTCGGCCTGCCGCCGGATGCGAATAAACCCTACATCGATATCTGGTTTGGTTATCTGAATGCGCCGACGATTGGCAAGGCCATCCTTGGCGAGCACAGCTACCGGCGCCTGATGGAAGAACTGAAGCCCGATGAACATGCAGTCTTCCTGATCGCTGATGGCATCGAGTCGTTCAAGGGCTCCGGTTTCGTTCGCGGCGGCATCTTCGACCGCGTCCAGGTGGCGCAGGATCTCGATAACTATACTTTCCGCGACCTCGACTACCAGAACCTCTACAGCGTCAATGTGCCGGGCCGCCCCGATTATCGCGAATCGGCCGTTTTCATCATTCGCGATGCAGGCTTCGCGCCGGCCTACCCGTGGAATCTCGTCTTTCTCGCCAACAAGCTCGACAAGGTGACCGGCAACAAGGAGTTCGTGAACTTCTCGCGCGAATTCTGGCTGCCCGATCGCTATATCGTCGGTGGCCGGCCGCATTACGAGCGGCCACTGGCCGCGTGGGAAAAAGTATGGCGCGCGCGGGCGCTGGAAATCGGCCTCTTTGCGCTGTTGCTCGTTGTTGCCGGTGTCGTCTATGCGATACGCGACCGCCTCGTGCGTAGCGCTTCGCACAAGGACAAGTGGCCGGTCAGCGGTCCGAAATACGCACTGTGGGGCTTTTCGATCTTCTTTGCCGGTTTTTACCTGATGGCGCAGCCGTCGATCACGCAGGTGCTTACCTGGTTCCACTCGATCCTCTTCAAGTGGGAGTGGGAACTGTTCCTTTCCGATCCGTTCATCTTCCTGTTCTGGGTATTCATCATCATCACCGTGTTCTTCTGGGGACGCGGCATGTTCTGTGGCTGGCTCTGCCCTTACGGTGCGTTGACCGAGATGTCGCATCGCATCGCCGGCCATCTCGGCCTCAAGCGCTTCCAGCGCCAGTTACCGACAAAGCTTCACGACAAACTGAAATGGACCAAGTACTGGATCTTCGTCGGGCTGCTCGGTGTCTCTTTCTACTCGATGAGCCTTGCCGAAGTGTTGGCCGAGATCGAACCGTTCAAGACCACTTTTCTCGTCGGTGTCTGGAACCGCAGCTGGCCTTTCGTGGTCTTCTGGGTAGTGGTTTTCGCGGCCTGCCTGATCGTCGAGCGATTCTTCTGCAAGTACCTATGCCCGCTTGGCGCCGCGCTGGCCATTCCCTCGACCTTCCGCTGGTGGGGGTTGAAGCGTAAGGACGAGTGCGGTCCGTGCAAGGCCTGTCAATCCGGTTGCGAGTCGCTTGCAATCGATGAGCAGGGGCGCATCGACCAGCGCGAGTGCATGCTTTGTCTGGATTGCATGGTGCTTTATTACGACGACCACGCGTGCCCGCCGCTCTCCAAGGAGCGCAAGCAGCGCACGCGCGCCAACCTGCCGATGACACCGATTGCCGGTGATGGTTACTTCATCCCGATCAAACCGGTGGCGATTTCTGCCGAGCCGGCCTTCGTGCCGACTGCGCCGATTGCCGCAGCGCGCGCCGAAGGACTGTTCGCTCGCCTTTACGGCGAGCTCAAGGATCACTTGCTGCCGTGGAATCGTCAGTTGCGCAAGCAGCCCTTGTTCCTCCAGGCAGCGGGTGTTGCGCTGGCCGTTCTGGTCACCTGGGTCTTGCTGCTCGGCGCTGCCGGCAAGCTGGGTCCTGGCGTCATTCTCGGCTGGTGGCTGGCATGGAGCGCTTACGAGGTCATCACGCGCATGGGCTGCAAGCCTTTCGTCAAGGATGGCCCGTGGTGGGAAAACAACTTCCGGCCGGCGAGTTGGGCTGACATGGTGGCCTACGTTGGCTTCAAGAACCTGCTGATCGGTGCCGCTTTCATGCTCTTCCTCAAGGGCGTTGGGGCACTTGCCTTGCTGCAGGGTATTCCCGAGCTGCGATGGCTTTATTGACGGCGCGCGGTCGCCTCGGTCTGTTGCCGGCGCTGGCGCTAGTCTTTGCCGGTGCCGCGTTCGCCGCAGAGCTGCGAGTCCGCCCAGGCGAGTCGATCGCTGCGACGATAGACTTAGCGGCCCCCGGTGATACCGTGCTCGTCGAGCGCGGCGTCTATCGCGAGAACCTGCTGATCAGCAAGCCGCTGACCTTGAAGGGACTCGACCGGCCACGCATCGATGGCGGCCTCAAGGGGGACACGATCCGCGTTGAGGCCGTCGATGTCACCCTCTCGGGCCTTCTGGTCACCGACAGCGGTGATGATCTTGGTGCCCAGAATGCCGGTATCTACATCCGCCCCGGGGCTCATCGCGCCCGCGTCGAGAATTGCGCCATCACCTACAGCCTCTTCGGTCTGTGGATCGAAAAGGCCAACGACGTGCGCATTGTCGGCAACCTGATCACTGGCAAGCGCGACCTCCAGTCGGCGCAGCGCGGCAATGGCATCCAGCTTTACAACACCACCGGCGCGCTGATCGAGAACAACCACGTCAGCTTTGTGCGCGACGGCATCTACGTCGACGTCTCGCATCGTGCCGTCTTTCGCGGCAACCACGTGCACCACACGCGCTACGGCACGCATTACATGAACTCCTACCACAACGTCTGGGAGAACAATGCCGTGCATGACAACCGCGGCGGCCTGGCGCTGATGGAAACGCGCGACCAGCTCGTGCGCAACAACCGCGTCTGGAACAATTCGGATCATGGCATCATGTTGCGCACGATTCAGGATTCGGTGGTCGAGAACAACATCGTCGCCGGCAACCAGCGCGGCTTCTTCATCTACGACGCCGAGTACAACACCTTGCGCGGCAATCTGGTGATCGATAACGAGGTTGGTGTGCACCTCTGGGCCGGCTCCTTCAACAATCAGGTCGATCGCAACGATTTCATCCGCAACCGGCAGCAAGTGCGCTACGTTGCCACCCGCGATCAGGATTGGGGCAAGAAGGAAGGCAATTTCTGGAGCAACTATCTCGGCTGGGATCGCGACGGCGATGGCCGGGGTGATGTGCCCTACGAGGCGAGCGATGTTGTTGACCGGCTGGTGGCGCGGCTGCCGGTGGTCAAGCTGCTGCTCAACAGTCCGGCGATCCAGACCCTGCGCCTGATCTCCCGACAGTTTCCGGTGCTGCGCGCGCCCAGCGTCGTCGACGCCAACCCGCGCATGCGCCCGCATTACGGTGAATGGAATGAATGGATTGGCAAGCAGCGATAAACGCGATGTGATCAATATCTGCGGCGTCCGTAAAAATTACGGCAGCTTGTGCGCCGTCGACGGCGTCGATCTGGCTATTGCCGAAGGCGAAATCTTCGGTCTCATCGGCCACAACGGTGCTGGCAAGAGCACGCTGTTCAAGATGCTGCTCGGACTGGTGCCGCTCACTGCGGGGACGATTACCGTCGACAGCCAGCCTGTCCACGGCGAGTTGTTTCGCCAGGTGCGTCGCCGGCTCGGTTACCTGCCGGAGAACGTTGTCTTCTACGACAACCTCACCGGTGCCGAGACCCTGACCTTCTTTGCCCGCCTCAAGGGCTGCAGTGACGGCGACCGTGCCGCATTGCTCGAACGCGTCGGCCTTGCTGCCGCCGGCCACCGTCGCGTCCGGGAGTACTCCAAGGGCATGCGCCAACGCCTCGGTCTGGCCCAGGCCCTGCTCGGCAAGCCGCGCCTGCTGTTTCTCGACGAACCGACAACCGGTCTCGACCCGGAAGGAATTCGCGAGTTCTACCGCATCCTGCGCGAACAGCGCGATGGCGGCACGACGATCATTCTGACCTCGCACATCCTTTCCGAAATCCAGGAGCGCGTCGATCGGCTGGCGATCATGAAAAGCGGACGCATTGAGGCGCTCGGCACCGTCCAGTCGCTGCGCGAGTCGATGAACCTGCCGCTCGGCTTTACGCTGCGTCTGGCCACCGGCCTCGACCCGGCGGCGCTGGCCAGCGAGCTGCAGGCCCAGCTCGCACCCTTGGCGATTCGTGTGATGCCCGTCGCCGGCCAGTTGCAGCTCGATTGCCCGCGCGACGCCAAGATGGCCGTGATGGCGGCGCTGGCGCCGCTTACCGTAGCAGGCCACCTGATCGACATCCAGGTGCGCGAACCCTCGCTCGAAGATGTCTTCCTCGGCTACTCCGGTTGATTTCCCCATGAGCCTCGATTTCCAGTTTCGCCAGATCGGCATCATTGCCGGCAAGGAATTCCGCGACCGCATCCGCAACCGCTGGGTACTTGCCGTCGCCGTCGTTTTTGCCGCCTTCGCCTTCGCCATCGCCTACTTTGGCGCCGCGCAGCAGGGCAGTGTGGGGTTTCGCAGCATCGAGATAACCATCGCCAGCCTGGTCAGCCTGGTCATCTATCTGGTGCCGCTGATCGCCCTTATTCTGGGCTTCGATGCCATCGTCGGTGAGCGCGAACGTGGCTCGCTCGATCTGCTGCTTTCGATGCCACTGACTCGCCTCGAACTGCTGCTCGGCAAGTTTCTCGGCCTCTTCCTTGCGCTGGCCTGCTCGACCGTGATTGGCTTCGGTCTGGTCGGTGTCCTGCTGGCGGCGAAGCTGCCCGCTGACGCGCTTTACCACTATGCCGGTTTCGTGTTCAGCGCAGTTTTGCTCGGCGCCGCCTTCCTCAGCCTGGCCGTGCTGGTCTCGGTGCTGGCGCCCGACCGTGGTCGCGCCAGTAGTGCCGCCATTGGCCTGTGGTTCTTCTTCGTGCTGATCTTCGACCTGCTCCTGCTCGGCGGTCTTGTCGTCGGCGCCGGCGACATCGGCGGCGGCCTCGGGGGCCAGCTTTTTCCCTATCTGCTGCTGTTGAATCCTGCCGACATCTTTCGCGTCGCCAACATTTTCGGTGTCGAGGATGTGCGCGCGATGTACGGGCTGGCCACTGTCTTTCCGGAAGCGCTCGCGCAGCCCGCACTGCTCGGCGCCGTCATGATCGGCTGGATAGCCCTGCCACTTGCCATTGCCGCCTGGAGATTTCGCCAATGACCGCTTTCAGTTCCTCCTTTTTCTTGCCTGCCCATCGTGTTCGCCGCCTGCTGTTTGCGCTGGTTGCCAGCGCACTCGTTGCCGCCTGTGGTGAGCAGGCGCAGCAAAAAGCTGCCAGCCCGCTTGAAATAACCCGCGATACCTTCTGCAGCCTCGACGGCATGCTGCTTGCAGATTACCCTGGCCCGAAGGCGCAGATTCATTACACCCAGGGCAAGCCGGACTTCTTCTGCGACACCGTCGAGATGTTCTCGGTCTATCTGCAACCGGAGCAGCAGAAGCGCGTCGTCGCCCTCTTCGTCCAGGATATGGGCAAGACCAGTTGGGAGGCGCCAGCCAGCAACTGGATCGACGCGCGATCAGCGTTCTACGTTGTTGGCTCGAAGAAGCGTGGCTCGATGGGGCCAACCTTCGCCGCGTTTTCCGAGGAGGTGGCCGCGCGTGCCTTTGTCGAGAAAGAAGGCGGGAAGATCGTGCGCTTCGCCGAGGTGAAACCCGATATGGCCGTTCTTGACGGCGGCGTGGTCAAGGACCGGTCGATGTAAGCTGTCGAGGGCGGCAGATGGGATTGCCGCAGTAATTTTTTGTTGGAAGGAATGAAACGGTATGCCTGGTTTTTTTGATGATTTGCCGATCGCGCTCGCGCGTGAGGCGGAGGCGCTGAGTGCGCTGATCCATGCGCTGCGGGAAGATCGCAAGACAGTGCTTGCACGGCATGGCGCGGCAGATGAGGCGGCCCTGCACGCAGCAATCGCCGCCGGCGAGGTGCCCGAGCACCCGGCCTACGAGGATTACCTCTCGGCGGGCTCGCTACTGCTGGCTCATGACGCGGCGCGCGCCACCCTGCAACAACTGCTCGCCGAAGGAGGCCGCCAGTGACCCCGCTGATCGAACTCAAGGAAGCGGCCGACATGCAACTGGCGCAGCATTATGTGGCGCCGGCACGGCTGTGCCGCGATGCACTGCAATTCTCGTTGCACAACGGCGTCGAACTTGAGGTTCGCCTGGCGTCGGCCAGCGAATACGCCTTCGTCTGGCACTATGGGGATGCCGAACTGCGCATCGACACGGCGCCTGTTGCGCACCCTGTCGCGACAGCCCCGAATCACCTCCACGATGCCGACGGCAGGGTGCTTGCCGACCCGGTGACGCAGCCTGGGCGGCCGCCAATCGAGAACCTGCAGGCGCTGTTCGTTGCGCTGCAGAACGATCCGCTGCTGACGGTCGCCGGCGGTTGATGCGCCTGCAATACCGGCGCTGGCTGGTCGCTGTCGTCGCGATTGCGGCGCTGGCGGCGGGAGGCTACCTTGCCTCACTTGATCCATTGCGCCCGCAAACGGTAGGCAAGGAGCTGCGCTGTCCGGTGTGTGGCATGTACCCGGCTTTGTTTCCCCAATGGATGGTGCAGATTGTTTTCAGCGATCGGCAGATGATCGCCTTCGATTCGCCCGCCGAGATGTTGCGTTACCTGCACGAGATGCCGCGCTACGCCAAGGGGCGTGCGGCCGACGAGATCGTGCGTCGCTACGTATCCGACTACACGACGGGCGGCTGGCTGGTGGCCGAGGAGGCCATCTTCGTTGCCGGTTCGCGCGTGCGCGGACCGATGCGTGAGCCCGACTTCCCCGCTTTCCGCAGTCGCGAGGCGGCCAGTGCGTTTGCTAATGAACACGGCGGCGAGTTGCGCAGCTTTGGCGAAATCGCCGCTACGCCCCCACCGCCACATCCGCACAGTCCGCTTAATTCTCAGTAGGTAGCGACTGTCCTATCCGAGGGTCCGTCAGGGCGCAATTGCAGGGCGGCCTGACGGACACTTCCGGATTATTTCGCAGCGGCAACCATGTGGTCGACGGCCGCCTTGACCTGATCGTCGGTCAGCGACGCGCTACCGCCCTTGGCAGGCATGACGCCAGTCTTGCCCTTGAAGCCCTTGATCGCGTGCGTGTAGAGAACTTCATTGCCTTGCGCGATGCGTTCCGTCCATTGCGCCTTGTCACCGAACTTTGGCGCACCGGCAACGCCGCCGGCATGGCACAGGCTGCAACTTTTCTTGTAGATTGCCGCACCATCGACAGCCAGTGCCGCAGTAGTTGGGGTGGCAGCAACCGGGGCCGGCGCGGCAACGGCTGGTGCTGGCGCAGCGGGTGCCGGTGTCGGGGTTTGTGCAGGTGCTGGCGCCGAAACGGGAGCTGAATTGGTTGCGGTGGGAGCTGCAGGAGCGGCGGAAGTGGCCGGTGGCGGCTCGTTTTTTCCCACAGGCGATCAACAGGCTGGACATCAGTACAGGTACAAGCAAATTCCTGCTGAACATGGTGGTTCCTCGCTTCGTTGGCAAGCCCGCATCGTAACCGCCGCGGGCGACAATGGCGAGCGGCGAGGTAGAATGCCAGCTCTGGGGAGGCATGGAATGAACGCGTTCAGTTTTCTTGCGGTGGGTCTGGGAGCCATGCTCGGCGCGTGGTCGCGCTGGCTGCTCGGCCTCGCGCTCAACCCGCTGTTCGTCATGTTGCCGCTGGGTACGCTCGCTGCCAATCTGATCGGTGGCTATCTGGTGGGTATTGCTGTTGGAGTGTTTCACATCAATTCCGGCCTGCCGCCGGCACTGAAGTTGCTGGTCATCACCGGCTTCCTCGGCGGGCTGACCACCTTTTCCACCTTCTCGGCCGAAGTCGTCGAGCGCCTGCTGGCACACCAGCTTGGCTGGGCAATGGCGCTGGCCGGCACGCATCTCGCCGGTTCGTTGCTGATGACTTACCTCGGGTTGCTGACTGTCGGCGCTGACAAGCTTTTTTCCTGATGCGTATCGAGCTGGATGATTGCCTCGCTGCCGACCGGCGGCGGCTGAAGTCGTTTTTGCGTGATCTCAAGCAGCCGGGGCCACGCAAGGACAAGGCGCGTGAAGATTTCGATGCACTGGCCAAGCGCTCCTCTGAGGCGGTCGCCGCGCGCCGCGCGCGCCTGCCCAAACCCGAGTACGACGAGGACTTGCCGGTCAACACGCGCCGCGCCGAGATTGCGGCGCTGATTGCGAAGCATCAGGTGGTCATCGTCTGCGGCGAAACCGGTTCGGGCAAGACGACGCAGTTGCCGAAGATCTGCCTCGAACTCGGCCGCGGCGCCACCGGCCTGATCGGCCACACGCAGCCGCGCCGCATTGCCGCTCGCTCGACTGCGGCGCGCATCGCGCAGGAGTTGCAGTCCGAACTCGGTCGCCTGGTCGGCTACAAGATCCGCTTCACCGAACGCACGTCGCCGGAGAGTTTCGTCAAGCTGATGACCGACGGCATCCTGCTCGCCGAGACGCAGGGCGATCCGTCGTTGTCGGCCTACGACACGCTGATCATCGACGAGGCGCACGAGCGCAGCCTGAACATTGATTTCCTGCTCGGCTACCTGAAGCAGCTCTTGCCGAAGCGGCCGGACCTGAAGCTGATCATCACCTCGGCGACCATCGATGCCGAACGTTTTGCCAAGCATTTCCACGATGCGCCGGTGATGGAAGTCTCCGGCCGCCTGTTTCCGGTCGAAGTGCGCTACCGGCCGGTTGAAACGGAAGAGGCTGAGCGCGAGGACCAGCGCGACCTCTACGATGCGCTGGTCGACGCCTGTGACGAGCTGCACCGCGAAGGGCCGGGCGACGTGCTGGTCTTCCTGCCCGGCGAGCGCGAAATTCGCGAGGCGGCCGAGGCGCTGCGCAAGCACCATCCTCCTCATACAGAGATTTTGCCGCTGTTCGCTCGCCTGTCGGCCGAGGAGCAGCAGCGCATCTTCAAGCCGCACGGCGGCCGCCGCATCGTGCTGGCGACCAACGTTGCCGAGACCTCGCTGACCGTGCCGGGTATCCGCTACGTGGTCGATACCGGGCTGGCCCGGGTCAAGCGCTACTCGTACCGCAACAAGGTCGAGCAGTTGCAGGTCGAGAAAATCTCGCAGGCCGCCGCCAACCAGCGTGCCGGCCGCTGCGGTCGCGTCGCCGCCGGCATCTGTATCCGCCTTTACGACGAGGCCGGCTTCAAGGCGCGGCCGGCGTTCACCGATCCGGAAATCCTGCGTTCCTCGCTGGCCGGCGTCATCCTGCGAATGAAGGGGCTGAAACTCGGCGACATCGAGGACTTCCCCTTCCTCGAATCACCATCGACGCGTGCCGTCGCCGATGGTTACCAGCTGCTGCAGGAACTGAACGCGCTCGACGACGACAATGTGCTGACCACCATTGGCCAGGGCCTGGCCAGGCTACCGCTCGATCCGCGCATTGCGCGCATGATCGTCGCCGCGCGCGACGGCGGCTGTCTGCACGAAGTGCTGATCATCGCTGCCGGCCTCTCGGTGCAGGACCCGCGCGAACGGCCGCAGGAAAAGCAGGGCACGGCTGATGCCGCGCACGCCAAGTGGGCCGACGAGAAGTCGGAGTTCCTCTCCTGGCTGAAACTGTGGAAATGGTACGAAGGCGAGATCGAGCACAAGAAGTCGCAGCGCAAGCTGGTGCAGACCTGCCATGCCGCCTTCCTCTCAGCCAATCGCATGCGCGAATGGCGTGAGACACACAGCCAGTTGCTGGCGTTGATCGGCGAGCAGGGGTGGCGGGAAAACGAGATTCCGGCGACCTTCGAAGCGATCCACAAGGCGCTGCTCACCGGCTTGCTTGGCAACGTCGGCTGCCGCTCGGAGGATTCGGCCTACTACCTTGGCGCGCGTGGCATCAAGTTCCTGGTTCACCCCTCTTCGCCGCTGCAGAAGAAGGTCGGCCGCTGGCTGATGGCCAGCGAGGTCACCGAAACGACCAAGCTCTACGCGCGCTGCGTGGCGCGTATCGATCCGCTCTGGCTGGAGGAAGTCGGTGGCCACCTGATCCGCCGCAGCTACTTCGATCCGCATTGGGAGCAGAAGGCGATGCAGGTCGTCGCCTGGGAGCGTTCGACGCTCTACGGCATCGTCGTCAACCCGAAGAAACGGGTGAACTTCGGCCCGATGAATCCGGCCGAGGCGCGCGAGATTTTCATCCGGCAGGGGTTGGTCGGCGGCGAAGTGAGCGAAGACTTCGCGCGGCGCTGGCCGTTCTGGCAGCACAACCGGAAGCTGATCGGCGAGATCGAAACGCTGGAACACAAATCACGCCGACCCGATGTGCTGGTCGATGACGAACTGATCTACGCCTTCTACGACCAGGTGATCCCGGAAGGTATCTATAGCGGGGCCGACTTCGACAAGTGGCGCAAGGAAGCTGAGCGGGAAAACCAGAAACTGTTGCACCTGAAGCGCGAAGACCTGATGAGGCACGAGGCGGCCGGCGTGACCACTGACGCCTTTCCCTCGCAGATCAAGCTCGGCGGCGTGGAGTATGCGCTCACCTATCACTTCGAGCCGGGCTCGCCGAAGGATGGTGTGACGCTGACGGTGCCCTTGCCGCACCTCAATCAGGTGCCGGCGCTGCGCTGCGAGTGGCTGGTGCCGGGGCTCCTGAAGGAAAAGGTGGTGCAGCTGGTGAAGACACTGCCGCAGAAGATCCGCGCCAAGCTGGTGCCGGTGCCGGATTTCGCGCAGGAGTTTGTGCAAAAGGTTCAGCTTACGGACAAAGGACTGGTGCCAGCGCTGATCGCCTTCATCATGGAAACTCGCGGGCTGAATGCGCGCGGCTGGGCCGTGACGCCGGATGCCTTCCGCCCCGGCGAGTTGCCGGCGCATTTTTCGATGAACTTCAAGCTCGTCGACGAACACGGCCGACAGCTCGGCATGAGCCGCAACCTGACCGAACTGCGTGGTGAGTGGGGGGGGCAGGCGAAAAACGAGTTTGCCGAAAAGCACGATACGCCGTCGGAGTTCTCCGGGCTGACCGACTGGACCTTCGGCGAGCTGCCGGAGCTGATGGAGGTCGAGGTTGGCGGCCAGATGCTGCTTGGCTACCCGGGTCTGAGCGACGATGGCGAAACGGCCTCGCTGCGCGTCTTCGATTCGCCGGAAGAGGCGCGGGCCGCGCACGAGAAAGGGCTGGTCCGGCTGTTCAAGATCCAGTTCAAGGAGCAGCTGAAGTACTTTGAAAAGAACCTGCCGGGCTTGCCGCAGATGGGTATCCAGGCGATGGGGCTGATGACGGTCGACGAACTGAAGCAGCAGCTGATCGACATCGTCTTTGCCCGGGCCTGCCTGACGCAACCCTTGCCGCAGAATGCCGAGCAGTTCCGGGCGCGGTGTGTCGAAACCAAGTCGCGGCTCGGTCTGCTGGCGCAGGAAATCTGCCGGCTGACGGCACTGGTGCTGACCGAGTGGCAGGCGTTGATGAAGAAATTGCCGGCCTTCAAGGTACATGCAGCAGCGGTGAAGGACATCGAGGCGCAAGTGGCGCGGCTGATGGGTAAGCGCTTTGTCGCCGCAACACCGTTCGAGCGTTTGCAGCATTACCCGCGCTACCTCAAGGCAGTGGCCTTGCGGCTCGACAAGCTGAAAGCAGACCCGGCACGCGACGCACGGCTGATGGCCGAGTACGCGCCGCTGTGGACCAACTACGAGCGCCGCACCGCGCAACTGGCCAAACAGGGCATGGTCGACGAGAATCTGGAGCAGTTCCGCTGGCTGCTCGAAGAATTGCGGGTGGCCTTGTTTGCCCAGGAACTGAAGACGCCAACGCCGGTGTCATCAAAGCGGCTGCAGAAAACGTGGGAAGGTTTGGCGCGGGGTAGGCCGCCGTGCGGAGGCTTTGCTGAGGGGGGTTGAAAAAAGATGAGCATGATCGAGGTTTTCAATGCGCTGGTGCGCAGCCTGAACAATCTGCAGGACCGCAGCATCTGGCTGCGTCTGGCGGGTCCGGCATTGGCGGCGTTGATCGTCTGGTTGGCGCTGGCCTTCTTCGCGCTCGACTGGCTGGTCGTTGAATTGATGCAATTGCCGCCGCTAACCTGGATTGCCGGTTGGGGCATCTTGTGGCTCGCCAAGCTCTTTGCCTGGATCGGTGGCTGGCTGGCGGTGTTTGCGCTGTCGTATCTGACCTCGATCCTGCTGGCGGGTATCTTCATCGTGCCGCTGCTGGTCAATGAAATCGGTGCGCGCGAATACCCGGATGTGGCGCGAATGGGGGAAGACAGCCTGGTTGCCGCGACCGGCAACAGCCTCATTGCGGCCACCGGGTTTCTCATCGGCTGGCTGGGAACGATGCCGCTATGGCTTATCCCCGGCATGGGGCTGATCCTGCCGATCTACCGGCTGGCTTGGCTCAACCGACGAACCTTTGCCTACGATGCCCTGGCCGCACACGCGACCAAGGGCGAGTGGAAAATCCTGTTCGAAAAGCACCGTGGCAAGATGCTGCTGCTCGGTGTCATCTTGGGTGTGCTCGGGCACATTCCGTTTCTCGGTCTGCTGGTCCCGTCTTTTGCCGCGCTTGCTTACGTTCATTACGGGCTGGAGGCCCTGCGGCGGGAGCGGGATGGGGCAATTCTGGTTATTGAAGGAGAAGTGCTGTGAACTTTGGGGCCATCATCATCGGCGACGAAATCCTCTCCGGCAAACGCCAGGACAAGCATTTCGCGAAGATCGCCGAATTGCTCGGTGCGCGCGGACTGCGGCTGTCCTGGGTCGAATATCTTGGCGACGACCGCGCGCAACTGGCAGACACCTTCAGGCGTACCCTGGCCTCTGGCGATACCGTCTTTTCCTGTGGCGGCATCGGCAACACGCCGGACGATCACACGCGGCAAGCGGTGGCAGCCGCATTGGGGGTGGCACTGGCCCTGCATCCGCAGGGCGTCGAGGAGGCGCGACAGCGGTTTGGCGATGACATGACGCCAGAACGCCTGCAACTGGTCACTTTCCCGGCTGGCGTCGAGATCATCCCGAATCCGTTCAATCGCATCCCGGGTTTCATGGTCCGGAACCACTATTTCGTTCCCGGTTTTCCGCAGATGGCACACCCGATGATCGAATGGGCGCTTGAGTCCTTCTATCGGGAGCAGTTCAAGGTTCCAGCGGTAGAGCGGGCATTTTTGCTGACTGGCGAAAAGGCCTACGAGAGTGCCCTGCTTGGCCTGATGGAGCGCATCGTCGCCGACTACCCGACCTTGCGTCTGTTTTCCCTGCCCTCGATGCAGGGGATTCGCACGGGCAGAAATTCGCGGCGCCATCTGGAGCTCGGCGTCGAGGGCGACCCGGCGCTGGTTGATTGCGCCATGGAAGAAATTCGTCGCGAAGTCGAGGCCCGTGGCATCGATTGGTGCTGGCGCGAGTGAGTGGGGCAGCAGGTTGCCAATAAAAAACCCGGCCAAGGCCGGGTTTTTGTCGGGAGCGAATCGGTACCAATCGGCACCAATTGCAGCGCCTCGCGGCGCCAGTGCTTACTTTTTCTTGGTCGCTGCGCTGACAGCCTTCGACGTCGCGGTCGAGGCGGCATGGATGTTGGCGTCGGCGATTTCGGTCATCTGCTTGGCCATGTTCTGCATGTTGCCAAAAGCCTGGTTGGTGGCATCGAGCATCGACTTCATGGCAGCAGCGAAAACGTCGCCACCGACCGGGGCCTGAGCCGAGGTCTTTGCAATGGCGGCCGAGGCGTTCTTGGTCGCAGCGTTGTACTGGCTGTCCATCACCGAAGTGACTTCGTGCTGCAGCTGGGTCACCAGGTCATAGACGTTGCGCGAGTAGTCCATCAGCTTCTGCATGTTCGGTTGCGCGACAGCCGTGTTGATTTTCGCCAGGTCCTGCGCATCCTTGGCAGCAAGCAGTTGCTGTGTGCTGGCGACGCTGTTATTGAAAAATTCACGGCTGGCGGCCATGTTCAGCGCGGCCAGTTTTTCCATTCCCTCGAAGGCGGTGCGCATGAGGGTCATCATGACTTCAGCGTTGGCTTTCTGGGCTGCTGCGAGTTGATCTAGATTGTTGTTGCTCATCATATCCTCCGGGCTTCGTGGGTCACTGAACGGCCAGTATAGGTTAATCGACCGGCATGTCCAAAAAACAGGAAAACTAGGGCAAAAAAAACCCCCGAACAGGTCGGGGGTTTTCAACGCGCGCTGATTAGGCGGCTTTTTTCTTGCCGGCGGTGGCGGTAGCGCCAACAGCCTTGACCGTGGCGTTGGTTGCGGCAGCAACGTTCGCTTCGGTGATTTCAGCAACTTGCTTGGCAGCCTTGTTCATGCTGTCGAAAGCCGAGGTGGCGGCAGCGATGGCCGACTTGACGGCAGCAACAGCAACGTCCGAACCAGCCGGGGCCGACTTGGCAGCCTTGTCCAGCAGATCAGCAACTTGCTTCTGGAAACCGCCGAACTGGGCTTCGAGAACCTTGGCAAACTCTTCCTGAGTCTGAGCCGAGATTTCATAAACGCTACGCGAGTAGGCAACAGCCTTCTCAACGTTCGGCTGGGCCAGGGTGGCCTGGACCGAGATGGCTTCTTGAGCATCCTTGGCGCCGAGCAGGGCCTTGGTGTTCGAAACGCTGTCTTCCAGCACCGAACGGGCGGTGTTCAGGTTCAGGGCGGCAACGCGCTCGGCCGAAGCCAGGGCGGTGTTGGCAAGGTTCAGCAGGGACTCAACGGCAGCCTTGTTGGCAGCGGCGAATTGTTCCGGGGTAGCAAACATGGTTCATCTCCTATAAGTGGGTAAATGTATGCAGCACCGCACGAATTGGCGTTGCATGTTGCGCTGCAGCATGGATTGAATTATAGGGATGGATTTTGCGATGTCAAGCGTTTTTTGGTGCGCTGCACCAAAAATATTAAATTCTTTTAAAACAGCGTGTTGCTAGTGTGGCGATACGAATGCTGGCTGAGCTTAGGTGCGGGGCAGCAAGACTGTCCCAGACGAATCAACGGTGCTTGAATTCCGCTTTCCGTTTTTCGGCAAAGGCGGCCATGCCTTCCTTCTGGTCCTCGACCGCGAAGGCGGCGTGGAAGACGCGGCGCTCGAAGCGCAAACCTTCGTTGAGGCTGGATTCGAAGGCGCGATTGCCCGATTCCTTGATCATCATCACCACCGGCAGCGAGAACGAGGCGATCGTGTCGGCAGTGGCCAGCGCGTCTTCAAGCAGCTTGTCGGCCGGGACGATGCGCGCGACGAGTCCGGCGCGTTCGGCTTCTTCGGCGCCCATCATGCGGGCAGTCAGGCACATGTCCATGGCCTTGGCCTTGCCGACGGCACGCGGCAGACGTTGGCTGCCGCCAGCGCCGGGCAGGGTGCCGAGCTTGATTTCCGGCTGACCGAACTGGGCGGTATCGGCGGCGATGATGAAGTCGCACATCATCGCCAGTTCGCAGCCGCCGCCGAGCGCGTAGCCGGCAACTGCCGCGATGACCGGCTTGCGGCAGGTCTTCACGCGTTCCCAGTTGCGCGTGATGTAGTCGCCCTTGTAGGCGTCCATGTACGAGAAATCCTTCATCGCCGTAATGTCGGCGCCGGCCGCGAAGGCTTTATCCGAGCCGGCAATGACGATGGCACCGACACCTTCATCGGCTTCGAACGTATCGAGCGCCACGCGCATTTCCTCGACCAGCGCATCGCACAGTGCGTTGAGCTGCTTCGGGCGATTGAGCGTGATCAGGCCGACGCGGCCGTGCTGTTCGACGATGAGATATTCGAAGGCCATGTCAGAGGCTCCCTTATTCCTTGCTGGGGACAGTCTTGGCGGGCTTGAGCGTCAGGGCTTCTCCCTTGTTGGCCTCGGGGTCGGCCTTGCCTTTCGGCTGGATGATGGCGCGTACGCGACCGCCCTCGACCTTCGCCGGGGTCTTGCCATCAGCGGCAACGCCGGAGGTCACAAGGTATTTTTCGCTCAGTGCATCGTAGGAAATATAGTTGCCCTTGACTTCGTCGAGGCCGCTGCGCACCCAGGCGCGGACGAAGAACTCGGTTTTTTCATTACGCGCATCGTGCTCGATACGCTCGCCCTGGCCTTCTATGTACTCATCCCGGCCCTCGCGCTTCTGCTTGAACCGGGCAATGCCGCCTTCGCCGCCGCTGGCGATGCCTTTCTGGAAACCTTCGGCATCCTGCGTCACCACCAGCCGGTTGGCGCGAATGACCAGCGTGCCCTGCGTCAGGACAACATTGCCTTCAAAAATCTGGACCTTCTGCACATCGTCTACGCTGATGCGGTCGGCTTCCAGGCTGATCGGCTTTTCCCGGTCGGCGCGTTCGGCCTGGGCCGGCATCGCCAGCGCGGCGAGCATAAGGGTCAGGGCCAGGGCGGGCAGGCCGGCAGGGATGGGAAGGGCGGCTACGATCGAAGAGACGATTCGTTTCATGGCTTTGATTTCGCCTTTCTGCTTTCAAACTGACCGGCGGCTCGCGATTTGAGTACGAAGGTCTGGGTCTTGTTGTCGAGATGCATGCCGTCTCCCTTGAACCAGGATTTGCCCTGGGTGAACAGCACTGTACTTTGGGTGAAGGCGGTTTCTTCTTCCGTGCGCACGGTCAGGTCGGGCATGTAGCCAAAGAGTGCGGCGCGCAGCGGGGTCGGGTCGCGCTTGAGTTGCACGTCGTCGCGCAAAATGACCGTTTCCCCTTCGCTGCTGATTTCGCCGGCCTTGGCACTTACCGTCAGCGTCGGTTTCTTCGGGTTCAGATAAACCAGGTGCGGCGCAGTGATTTCGGTCGAATCGTCATCCGGGTAGTGCCGGGCTTCCGTCGCCGTCAAGGTGTATTGCAGGTTACCGGTCTTGTCGAGCTTGCTCAGTTGCATGCCGCTGATCATGTAGTCGGGATCGTGGCGGTCCTTGCCATCACTTGATTCTTCCTTCAGCGCGGTGGCGTGCAGCAGCCAGAAGGTCAGCCCAGCGAGAACGGTGGTGATGGTGATGGGGAAAACGGCGGTGGACCAGCTTTTCATTGTGGCAACCACGGTGCGATGACTTCTTCCAGTTTGCCTTGTGCCGAAAGGATGAAGTCGCAAACTTCGCGCACGGCACCATGGCCGCCGTGCTTGCGCGTGACCAGGGCGGCGCGCTGCAGCACGGAATCATGCGCGTTGGCCGGTGCGGCAGAAAAACCACAGAGGCCCATTACCGCCAGGTCCATGACGTCGTCGCCCATATAGCCGGCTTCGTCGGCGCTCAGCCCAAGTTCGGCCAGCAGGGTGTTTACGCAGGCCGCCTTGTCGTGGACGCCCTGAAACAGACGGGAGATGCCAAGGTTGCGGGCGCGCAATTCGACGCAGGGCGCCTTGCGGCCGGTGATGATGGCGACCGTGATGCCGGCCTTCTCGAGCATCTTGAGGCCGGCGCCGTCGAGCGCGTTGAAGGCCTTCAGCTCGGTGCCTTCGTCGGTGTAGTAAATGGCGCCGTCGGTCATTACGCCATCGACGTCGAAGGCCATCAGGCGGACTTTGCGGGCGAGGGTGCCGGCATCCATCAGATGACCTTGGCGCGGAACAGGTCGTGCATGTTGAGTGCGCCGACCAGAATGCCGTTGGCGTCGGTGACCGGCAGCGCATTGACGCGAAAGTTTTCCATGATTTCCACCGCTTCCACGGCCAGCTTGTCGGGGCCGATGGTGCGTGGATTTTTCGTCATCACGTCGGCAACGCTGAGTGCGCGCAGGTCGAGATTCTTCTCGAAGGCGCGGCGGATGTCGCCGTCGGTGAAGATGCCGAGCACCTGGCGCTCCGGCGAAACGACCGTGGTCATGCCGATGCCGCCCTTGGAAATTTCGAGGATGGCCTCGGCGACGGCAGCGTCCGGCAGAACTGCCGGCGGGGCGTCGCGCATGACGTCGCGGACATGGGTGAGCAGGCGGCGACCCAAAGCACCGCCGGGGTGGGAGCGGGCGAAATCTTCGGCACCGAAGCCGCGTTCTTCAAGCAGGGCGACGGCGAGTGCATCGCCCAGCGCCAGTGCGGCGGTGGTACTGGCGGTTGGTGCCAGGTTGAGCGGGCAGGCCTCCTCGGCCACTGCTGCATCAAGGTGGGCGTCAGCCTCCCGCGCCAGCGACGATTGCGGATTGCCGGTCATGGCGATCAGCTTGCCGCCAAGGCGTTTGAAAATGGGCACGATGGCCATCAGCTCGACGCTCTCGCCGGAATTGGAGAGGGCGATCAGCACATCGTCGCGGGTGATCATGCCGAGGTCGCCGTGGCTGGCCTCTGCGGGGTGGACGAAGTAGGCCGGCGTGCCGGTACTGGCGAAGGTGGCGGCAATCTTGCGTGCGATATGGCCCGATTTGCCCATGCCGCTGACAATCACGCGGCCATGACAATTGAGGATGAGCGCCAGCGCAGCGAGAAAGTCGCCATCGATGCGGTCGGCCAGTGCGGCGACCGCATCGGCCTCGATGCGAAGAACCCGCCGTGCCAGGTCGAGCGCTTTCGGCGAAGGCTGTATTTGGTTCATGGATTCGATGCGGTTATGATTCGTGGAAGTATAGCAGATCGGCCCAGAGCCCCAGATTCCATGCCCCCTTCACGCGATCGAGCCCGATGAATACGCTGCAGCTTTCGCTCCTCCTGCTGGGCGCCTCGGTGTTGGCCGTCATCCTCTTTCGGCGGCTCAACCTGCCGCCCGTGCTTGGCTACTTGCTTGTTGGCACGGCCATCGGCCCGCATGCACTCGATCTGATGGCCGACCAGAGCGCTTCGGGGGCCAGCCATCTCGCCGAGTTCGGGGTGGTATTCCTGATGTTCTCGATCGGCCTCGAATTCTCGCTGTCCAAGCTCTATGCGATGAAGCGCATCGTTTTCGGACTCGGCTTGCTGCAGGTAACGGCAACTCTGGTGCTGACGGCACTGATCTGCCTGCTCTTCGATATGCACTGGCAGGGCGGCATCGCCCTTGGCGGCGTCCTCGCCATGTCATCGACGGCGGTGCTGACCAAACTTTTGACCGACCGTATGGAGCTTGATTCAAAGCACGGGCGCGAGGTCATGGGCGTGCTGCTCTTCCAGGATCTGGCCGTGGTGCCGCTGCTGATCCTGATTCCGTCCTTCACCAAATCGCCGGAGCAGATGGCGCTGATGATGGGCGTCGCGGCGCTCAAGGCGGTGGTAGTCCTCTCGCTGGTGCTCTATTTTGGCCAGCGCCTGATGAAGAAATGGTTCTTCATTGTCGCTCGTGGCAAGTCGGCCGAGCTGTTCATGCTCAACGTGCTGCTGATCACCCTCGGGCTGGCCTACCTGACCGAAGTCGTCGGGCTGTCGCTGGCGCTCGGCGCCTTCCTCGCCGGCATGCTGATCTCCGAGACCGAATACCGCTATCAGGTGGAAGAAGACATCAAGCCCTTCCGCGATGTGCTGATGGGACTGTTCTTCGTCACCATCGGCATGCTGCTC
Organism: Candidatus Proximibacter danicus; assembly: GCA_016710885.1. Classification (GTDB taxonomy): domain Bacteria; phylum Pseudomonadota; class Gammaproteobacteria; order Burkholderiales; family Rhodocyclaceae; genus Proximibacter; species Proximibacter danicus. The sequence goes on along the minus strand of JADJUC010000005.1, from coordinate 109,827 downwards.
GACATGCATCTGGTGCTCGCCAATTTCCTGCTGGTGCTGGCGGTGCTGGCAGCGCTGCTGGTGCTCAAGTTCATCGTCGTCGGCGGCTTGTCCCGCCTGCTCGGTTCTCCACCGGGAACGGCCATCCGGACCGGTCTTTGGTTGTGTGCCGGCGGTGAGTTCGGTTTTGTGCTGCTCGCCGAGATCAAGCACTTCAACCTGGTGCCGGCGCTGGCGTCGCAGGCCGTGCTGGCAGCGCTGGTGCTGTCGATGCTGATTGCGCCGCTGATCGTGCATTACGCCGACCGCATCGCCCTGCGTTTTGCGGCCAGCGAATGGTTGTTGCGCTCGATGGAGCTGACCAACATCTTCGCCCAGTCGATGGGCACCGAGCGCCACGCCATCATTTGCGGCTTCGGGCGCAGCGGCCAGACCCTGGCTCGCTTCATGGCCCAGGAAGGCGTTGGCTACATGGCGCTGGACCTCGACCCCGAGCGTGTGCGCGAAGCAGCGGCCGCTGGCGAAACGGTCGTCTTCGGCGACGCCGCCCGGCGTGACGCGCTCGTCGCCGCCGGCGTAACCCGTGCCAGCGTGCTGATCATCACCTTTGCCGATACCCGTGCCGCCGAGCGCATCCTGCATCTGGTGCAGGAGTTGAAGCCCGATCTGCCGGTGGTCGTTCGCACCTACGACGATACCGACATGGAGCGCCTGCGCCTGGCCGGCGCCGCCGAGGTCGTGCCCGAGTCGCTGGAGGCCAGCATGATGCTGGCTTCACATGCGCTGGTACTGGTGGGGGTGCCGATCAACCGCGTCTTGAAGCGCGTGCGCGAAATGCGCGCTGGTCGCTACCAGTTGTTGCGGGGTTTCTTTCACGGCCAGAGCGACCGTGAGGAGGATGTTCATGACAGCGAGGCCGTCCGCCTGCATTCGGTGACCATGGCCACCGGCGCCCGGGCCATCGGGCTTACCTTGGGCGCGCTGGACCTGGACGAACTGGGCGTCACCGTCAGTGCCGTTCGCCGGCGCAACATCCGCGCCATCGAACCCTCCGCCGACCTCTGCTTCGAAGCCGGCGACGTCGTCGTTCTGCTCGGCCGCCCGGACGGGCTGGCGGTGGCGGAAGAACGCTTGCTGAAAGGCTGAGCCCGCATTTGGCGGATTATGCAATGTTTTTAGTGAAACCTTGTATTGGCAAGGGCTGCAGCGATTTTGCCGTTTGGCGCAATTTGCACGATTCGGGTGCCAGAAAGCACAAAGCCCGCCGAAGCGGGCTTTGGAAGTATCTAAGTGTTTTTAGTAGGAAGTACACACTGTATAAAGCTCTGAATCATTGACGGATGTTAGTGCCGCGAATGTTGCCGAAGTGGCAAGCTCCCCGCCTGTTCCAGCTACGCCGAGCACTCTGACGCTTCCTGTCTGAGTGTTGCCGTCGTCAATTGTGGTGTCAATCTGACGAGCGTAACGCCCTTGGATTCCTGCCGAGCAGACAAAGAACGAGCCAGCCCACCCGCCAGCGCCAGTAAAGACGGGATCTCCCGTAATTCCAACATTGCCACCGTCTGCGTTACGGTAAGCGTAATTAGCTGATCCGACAGTGGGATCCCCCGCTGCAAATCCGCCGAGCCTTACGTGTTGCCAGAACAGATAGCTTTCTTCTCCTGCGTTGGCAGCTGCAGCTGGGGCATTCCAGGCGCCGTTGATACGCCCATCCCGAGTTGTTCCGCTAGCAGCGCCAGTTGCGTGAGTGGTTGCCGCGACACCGTTGGTAAGATTGGTGGCGGCATTGGGGTCGTCGCCCGGCAGGGCCCTGAATTTGTCCTGATAGCCATACACGAAAGTGGAAATTGTTCGGAAGTCGCCGATCAGGTTTTTCACCTTCGCACTATTGATCAGTTCCTGACCCTTCAGTACGCCGCCGAGCAGCAGGCCGATGATGACCAGTACAATGGCAATCTCGACGAGCGTGAAACCGGATTGTTGATTTTTCATTTTGCTTACCTGCTATGGTGATTGCGACATCTATCCTTCCGCACGAATCGTGCCAGCCAAAAACCCCCGTTATTGCGGGTAATTGCGGCCGATTTGTCGAGGTGCCGACGGTTTTTCCGGCGGCGTGTCGAAATATCGTCAGTTTCGTCTCTCTGGAGGTTCCTCGCCCATGACTTTGCTCGCCCGGAGCCGGTGGCTTTCTGGTCGAACGGCAGCGCGGCCTGCTCATCCTGCTGCTGGGCTTGTTGCATCTGGCCATGCTGGCTGGCGACGGCAACCGCCTGGGCCTGGTGTGGTGGCTGGTCGATGTCGGGCTGTTCATGCTCTGGCAGCCTTTTGTTCGCTCCGAGAAACGCCTCGGGGTTTCCGCGCTGTCGAGCTTTGCGCTGCTGCTGCTGGCCGGTGTGTCGGGTTACGGGGTGTGGCTGCTGTTGCTGTGGGCGACTTTCCTGATTGCCCTGGTGGGTGGGCGGGTGCTGTTTGTCGAACATCGCGGTACCCGACTCTTCTATCTGCTGGCCTTCGGGTATCTGCTGGCGGCCATCCTGCTCTATCTGGTGCCGCAAGTGGTGCCAAGCCCTGGCTCCGAGCGGCAGTTACTGGAAACACTGTTTGTCTGGTCGGCGCCGGTCGCCTTGCTGGTGATGGCGCTGTTGCCAATTCGGGATTGGGCTGGTCGCGGTGCGGCCGGGCCGGTCGACTTCGTCTATAGCCTCTTCGTCTTTCTGCTGGTGGCCGTATTAGTACTCGGTAGTGTGGCGTTCATGGTCATTCGCAAGACGGGCTATGTCGAGTCGCTGCTGAGTACAGTGTTGGTGATGGGGGCGATGTTACTGCTGCTGGGGTGGGCGTGGAACCCGCGCCCCGGTTTTGGTGGTGTCGGCGTTTTTTTCTCCCGCTATTTGCTGACGGTAGGCCTGCCGTTCGAGCAGTGGCTGCACCGTCTGACCGAAGTTGCCGGGCAGGAGCGGGATCCCGGCGTGTTCCTCGGCCGTGTGCTGCAGCAGATGATGGAGCTGCCGTGGGTCGTGGGCGGAGCGTGGGAGGCGGCCGGGGAAAATGGGCAATTCGGCAGTACTGCGCCTTTTTCGCAGGCGTTTTCGATTCTGTCGCTGCGCCTCCAGTTGCACACTCGCTATCGCTTGAGCCCGGCGCTGATCTGGCATTTCCGTTTGCTGATCCAGTTGGTGGCCGAGTACCACATGGCCAAGCTGCGCGAGCGCGAGCTGGAACAGATGAGTTACTTGCGTGCCGTTTATGAGACCGGCGCCCGCCTGACGCACGATGTGAAGAATCTTTTGCAGACCCTGAACAATCTTTGCTATGTGGCGCAGTCGCTCGATGAAAGCCGGGCAGCGGAAATTCAGCCGCTGATGCAGCGGCAGTTGCCGGTAATTGTGCAGCGCCTGGAGCAGACGCTGGAAAAACTGCGTCGCCCGCGCGGCGGCATGGAGCCGATGCTTGGCGCCGAAGCCTGGTGGAGCGGGGTGCGGCAGCGCTTTGAGCCACAAGGGGTAGTCTTTGAGGCGGATTGCTGCCTTTCCGACGTGACTGTGCCGACGGCCCTGTTTGATAGCGTGGCCGACAATCTGGTGCAGAACGCCCTGGAAAAACGGATGCAATCACCGGAACTGGCGATAGTCGTATGCCTGCAGGCGGGAGGGGATCTGCTGTCGGTGAGTGACAACGGTGCGCCGTTGCCTGACAGCCTGGCGGCGGCCTTGTTCAGCGCCCCGGTGGCCTCGGAGACCGGGCTGGGGATCGGGCTTTACCACGCGGCAAGACAGGCGGAAGCGCTGGGGTACGATTTGCGGCTGGCAGAAAACCAGCCGGGCGAGGTGCGTTTCGAGTTGCGTCGTCAGTCGGTTCAGGCTTGACCGGTCGGTGCTTCCGGGGGCATTCCCTTGCGGCCGACCAGTCGATAAACCACCATGTTGCCCTTGCCCTTGAGGTAGATCGTCTGCGGCTCGTGGAAATCGTAGCGCTCGTGCAGCCGGCGGTAGGTCACTTCATCCACCTGGATCATGCCGGGAACGCCTTCGCTGGTGATCCGGCTGGCAATATTGACGGTGTCGCCCCACAAGTCGTAGATGAATTTCTTCTTGCCGACGACGCCGGCAACGACCGGCCCGGTACCAACGCCGATGCGGACTTCAAGGTGCATCTGGTTGACGTTGAAATCCCGGTGCAACAGGTCGCGCATGTCGAGCGCCATGTCGGCAATGGCATCGGTGTAATCGGCCATGGCGCTGTTGAGGCCGCCGGCGACCATGTAGGCGTCGCCGATGGTCTTGATCTTTTCCATGCCGTATTTTTCGGCCAGCTCGTCGAAGGACGAGAAGATCCGGTTGAGCATGGCAAACACCTGTTGCGGGGTCAGGCCCTCGGCAACACGGGTGAAATTGACGATATCGACAAACATGACCGAGACATCGGCAAAACCGTCGGCAATTGTCTGGGAACTGTTCTTCAGGCGCTCGGCGATGGCGCCGGGCAGGATGTTGAGCAGCAGTTTTTCCGACCGCTCCTGCTCGATCTGCAGCAGGCGGTGTGCTTCGTCGAGCCGCGAGGCGGCTTTTTCCCGTTCCAGCGTCGAGAAGCGCAGCAGCAGATAGACGATCGATGAAACCGCAATGAAGTTCAGCACAAAGAAAAAGACGCTGGTGCGGATGGGGACGCTCTTCGCCGTCGAGATGACACTGTCGGCGAGGTAGTAATCGAAAAATCCGGAAAGTGCGGTCATGAAGATGTAAACGGCGAACCAGGCAATCGATTCGCGGACGCCGCAGAAAAGGATGGCGCCGATGGGGGCGAGCAGCCCCCACAGGCTTATGCCGCTGGCGGTGATGAAGTTGCCGATGCTCCATTGCGCGACAAACGGCATGAACAGGAACAGTCCCAGCTGCGAATGGCGGAACAGGTCAAAATTCTTCGTCTTCAGATAAAGCGCCAGATTGCCGGCGAGCAGCAGCTGAAAGACAAACGGAACGGTGGTTGAGAACTGCGGGCCGAGCTGCCAGTAAATGAACAACCAGAGCATCGACATGACGCAAACCAGGCCGGTTGCCAGCATCAGCAGTGATTTTTTCAGCTGCAGATCTTCCGAGTCGTCGGGTGAAATGCCGGCGCTGCTGAGCGAAGTCAGGAAGCTGTCGTTATTGCTCACAATGTGCTCGGGGCATAGTACAGGTGCATCCACGAACTATGGCAGCAGGGGCTGTTGCGGTCAAGCAAGCGTGAGCGCCTGCGTAGTGGGCTGCCATCTTCGGTGCATCGCCGGCGGCGGCTTGCTTGACGGGGTCAGGGGTGGCGCCTAAGATGCGCCGGTTTTCCCACCTAAAGCCATCCGCTGTGACTCTCGAACAACTCTACGCCCTGATCGACCCGGATATGAAGGCGGTTGATGCCGTCATCCGGCAACGCCTGCACTCTGATGTCGTGCTGGTGCGCCAGGTCGCCGAATACATCATCCAGAGTGGTGGCAAGCGCTTGCGCCCCGCGCTGGTGCTGTTGGCAGCGGGTGCGCTGGGTTACCGCGGCACGCATCATCAGGAGTTGGCGGCGGTCGTCGAGTTCATTCATACGGCAACCCTGCTGCACGACGATGTTGTCGATGAGTCGGCGTTGCGCCGCGGGCGAAATACGGCGAACGCCATGTTTGGCAATGCAGCCAGCGTGCTGGTGGGCGATTTCCTTTATTCGCGTGCGTTCCAGATGATGGTGGCGGTCGATGATATGCGTGTGATGCGCGTGCTCTCCGATGCGACCAATGTGATCGCCGAGGGTGAAGTGCTGCAGTTGATGAACTGCCACGATGCCGATGTTGATGAGGCGCGCTATCTGCAGGTGATCCGCTACAAGACGGCCAAACTTTTCGAAGCGGCTGCGCAGCTTGGGGCCATTCTGGGAGGGGGCTCGGCCGAGGTCGAGCGCGGTCTGGCGAATTACGGGATGCATCTGGGCACCGCTTTCCAGATCATCGATGATGTGCTCGATTATTCCGGCGCCGAGGCCGAAACCGGCAAACACCTTGGCGACGATCTCGCCGAAGGCAAACCGACATTGCCGCTCATTTACGTCATGCAGCATGGGTCGCCCGAGCAGGCGGGGCTGGTTCGCAACGCGATCGAACAGGGCGGGCGCGACGAGTTTGCGGCAGTGCTGGCCGTCGTTCGCGGCAGCGGTGCGCTGGAACATGCGCGGCGGGTTGCCGAAGCTGAGGCGGCACTCGCCGCCGAAGCAATTTCCGCACTGCCTCCTTCTCAGTACAAAGATTCGCTGCTACAATTGCCGGCTTTCGCGGTAACCCGAAGTTTTTGACACCGCGAAGCCCTCGGTCGGGGCGTAGCTCAGCCTGGTAGAGTACTGCGTTCGGGACGCAGGAGTCGGAGGTTCGAATCCTCTCGCCCCGACCAACTTGAACCCGCGTAAATCAATCGATAGCGCGGGTTTTTTGTTTTCAGATTCTGCTGCCTCCCACTGCCTCCTGCGCTGTTCCCCGGTTTCTTCGCCGCCCTCGCTGTTTTCTCTTCGCCGTGTATTCGCGGGTTCTCGTTTTCTGTTTTTCGCTCGAGCTCTGCTATTCTTGCGCCCATCTCTTCAGGTGCGGACCATGGGCAAGCTTCTTCTGATGATTTTTCTTGGTGTGGCTATCTGGTGGTTGTGGCGAAAGCTGCAGGCAACCAAGGCCGATGCCGCCTTACCCAAGGCCGAGCGCCCGCCGGAATTGATGGCGCGCTGTGCACATTGCGGCGTCAATCAACCGCGTAGCGAATGTGTGGAAGGTGCAGGGCAGGCGGTGTACTGCTCGGACGCGCATCGGCGCGAGGCGGAGTCTGGCTCCGCGGGCGAATAGACCAATGAGCGGCGGTATCGGGCTAGCGGCTGGCGGGGAGTTTTCCGAAACCCACTGGAACTCCTTCCGCTATCTCAACCTCTATCGCTTTGTTCTGGCAGGACTGCTGTTCGTCGCGTCGGTGGGGGTCGCGCCGGAAAACTCGTTTTTCCTCGCCGAGTTTTCGCGCCTTCATATTTCGGTAAGTGCTCTTTATCTGCTGCTCACCGGTATCGCGGTGATGCCGCTGCATCGTTACCGCCACCATTTCAATCTGCAGCTCAGTGCTTATACCTTGCTGGATATAGGCGTCTTCACTGCCCTGATGTACGCCGGGGGTGGGTCGCGCAGTGGTTTTGGCGCCCTCTTGCTGGTGTCGCTTGCCGGTGCGGGGCTGGTTGGCCAAGGGCGTCTCGTCCTGTTCTATGCGGCCGTCGCGACGATCGCGATACTGGTGACGGAGGTGTTCTGGGCGCTGCGCTCGGGTTTCGAGCACCCCGCCTTCATGCAGGCCGGTCTCCTTTCCATTGGTTTCTTCGCTACCGCCATTTCAGCGCGCCTGCTGGCCAAGCGCGTACTGGCGAACGAGGAACTGGCCAAGCAGCGGGGCATAGCGCTCGCCAACCAGACCTTGGTAAGCCAACGCGTCATCGAGGAGATGCAGGACGGCGTTTTACTCGTCAGTCAGGAGGCGCGTGTCCTGCAGCATAACCCTCGCGCCGAGCGCATGCTGGGGCTGCGTGCTGTTGCCGACGGGCCTCTGGCGACTTATTCGACCGAACTTGCCGAAAGTTTTGCCGCTTGGCAGTCGGGTGGAGCGGCGGAGCCAGAGCCTTTTCAGATCGCCGCCAGCGGGCTGACGCTGCGCGCACGTTTTGTCGTAACCGAGAGCAGTGACCGCGCCGTTCTGGTTTTTCTGGAAGACATGGGGCGCGTGCAGGAGCGTGCCCAGCAACTCAAGCTGGCAGCACTCGGACGCCTGACCGCCAACATCGCCCACGAAATCCGCAACCCGCTTTCGGCGATCAGTCATGCCGGCGAACTCCTGCTGGAAGAGCGTCGTGGTGAGACGCAGGAGCGCTTGGTACGTATCGTTCGTGACAACACCTTGCGTCTCGATCGTATCGTTCGTGATGTGCTCGAATTGGGGCGCCGCGATCGCGTTCACCGTGAGTCGGTTGATATGGCCGTGTTCCTGCCGGTTTTCCTTGAAGAGTTTTGCGTCAAGGAAAAACTTGACGGCAGTATTGTCCGGACGGAAATTACGGATGCCGGGGGGATTTTGTTTGATCGCTCGCATCTGCACCAAGTGCTCTGGAACATGCTGGGCAATGCGCTCCGGCATTCGCGTCGCGAGGCCGGGAGTGTCATCCTGCGTGTCTCCCAGGGGAGGCGTGCGAATGCGGCCATACTGGAAATACATGTGATCGATGACGGCGAAGGGGTGGCTGACGATTTGCGTGAGCACATCTTCGAGCCTTTCTTTACCACCCACTCGCGCGGAACCGGGCTCGGGCTTTATATTGCGCGAGAACTGTGCGAAGCGAACCGGGCGCGTCTTGAATTGCTCGGAAACCTGCCGGGGGCGCATTTTTGCATCAAGGGAGAGATGATTGGTGACAGTCAGTCGTAGTGCACGCAGGCCGCGTGGAGAACTGCTTCGCGTGCTGGTGGTGGATGACGAGGCCGATATCCGGGAGCTACTGGACCTGACGCTGTCGCGCATGGGATTGGCGGCCGATTGCGCAGCAACGGTTGCCGAGGCGCGGAAGTATCTGCTGGCGGAGCAGTATCAGCTATGCCTGACTGACATGCGTCTGCCTGATGGTGAGGGCTTGGCGGTTGTGCGGCTGGTTGCCGAGTTGTGTCCGCAGACACCGGTAGCCGTCATCACCGCCTTCGGCAGTACTGAAAATGCCGTGGCGGCCCTGAAGGCCGGGGCCTTTGATTATCTGGCCAAGCCTGTGGCCCTCGATCAGCTCCGTGCCCTCGTCAAGTCGGCGCTGGAGCTGCCGTTGTCGGCAGACGATCAGACCTGCCAGCAGCTGATTGGTGATTCTGCCGCCATCGAGAGCGTTCGGGAAATGATCGACAAGCTTGCCCGTAGCCAGGCGCCTGTCTATATCTCCGGTGAATCGGGCAGCGGCAAGGAACTTGCGGCACGCCTGGTGCATGCGCAGAGCGCCCGGGCCGCCGCAGCCTTTGTGCCGGTTAACTGCGGGGCAATCCCAGAATCATTGGTTGAAAGCGAATTCTTTGGCTACCGCAAAGGCGCTTTTACTGGAGCGGATACCGATCGCGACGGATTCTTTCAGGCCGCCAACGGCGGCACCCTCTTCCTCGACGAGGTGGCGGATCTGCCCTTGGCCATGCAGGTCAAATTGTTGCGCGCCATTCAGGAGAAAAAAGTCCGCAAGGTGGGAAGTGCCGTCGAGGAAACGGTTGATGTGCGGATCATTTCGGCAACGCACCGTAATTTGCGGGAGTGTGTCGATGCCGGCCGTTTCCGCCAGGATCTCTATTACCGCCTGGACGTGATCGAGTTGCGCATGCCGGCGCTGCGGGAGCGCAGCGAAGATGTGCCGGTGCTGGTTGCGTCGCTGCTCCGGCGTATCGCCGGCACGTCGCCACCGATCATTACTGACGCAGCCATGCAGGCGCTTCGAGCTTATTCGTTCCCCGGCAATGTGCGCGAGCTTGAGAATATTCTTGAGCGGGCAACGGCACTCTCGGGTAGCGGCGTGATCGATGTCGTCGACCTGCAGATCAGCCCGGAGAGCGATGGCGTCGTCGAATCCGGCCGTGCCGGTGAAACGCTCGATGACACCCTTTGCCGCGTTGAGCGGCAGGCGATCCTGGATGCGCTGGCAAAAACGGGAGGCAATCGGACAGCGGCTGCCCGCCTGCTCGGCGTCACTTTCCGCTCCTTGCGCTACCGGATCGAGCGCCTCGGCCTCGACGAATGAGCCGTCTTGTTGTCGATGAAGCAGGCTGGGTCACCGGGGTTCGTCACGTGCCATCGCCGAACTTCGATTGCCGCCCGGAAGGTGAGCAGCCCACCCTGCTGGTGCTGCATGCCATCAGTTTGCCGCCGGGTGAGTTCGGCGGCAACGATGTCCTCGCGCTGTTTGGCAACGCCCTCGACCCCGCGCGGCATCCGTATTTTTCTACCATCCATACCCTGAGGGTGTCGGCCCATTTTTTCATCCGGCGCGATGGCGAAGTTGTCCAGTTGGTTTCGTGCAATGCGCGCGCGTGGCATGCCGGTGTTTCCTGTTGGCAAGGGCGGGAGCGCTGCAACGATTTTTCCATCGGGGTCGAGCTTGAAGGCTGCGATGAAGAACCTTTTGAACCAGCCCAGTATGCGTCGCTGCAAGAACTGGTGAGCGCCTTGCTGCAACACTATCCGCTATCGCACCTCGCCGGTCACAGTGAAATTGCGCCAGGACGGAAGACGGACCCCGGGCCATTCTTTGCGTGGGAAAAAATAGCAGCACTACCGTTGCTTCGTATTTGAACTTGCGCGACCTCAGTCCATTTTTTTAAGTGTCGACTGCTATGTCATCGGCAAATGACGCGTAATTGCAACGGTGTTGACTCGAGGTTGACATTTGCAAGAAAAAAATCTTGCATCAAAAACAATCAACTACTAGAATTAGTTCAAATTTGCAAGGGAAGCACAACATCTAGTAGGTTTCCTGCGAACAGCCGCTTGGTGCGGATTTTGAAGGTGTGGCTTGGGGTTGCACCTTCCTGGACAAAAGAGAGTGATGAAACTGAAGCGATACAGGTGTCGCACAAAGTACCTAGGCCTGCCGACGCAACGTCGAGCCAATGCCGCTTCTTCTCCTCTTGTTTCCCCCCTTTTCGGTTTTTCCCCTGCTTCCCAATCCAGTAAGTTCGCCGCTGTTCGCGCGATTGCTCAGTGCGCTGGCGCTTCTTGCCCGAAAGGGATTTCCAGAATTGCGGCACGTGCCGCAGCCGTATTCGATTGTTCCGCTTCTGCGGCGGTGATCGGATGGTCCGGGCTTGTACAGACGGATTGCGTTGTTCGTTGTGATCTAACGTCAAACATCTTTCCTTGAATGGATAGAAGGAGGTAAACATGGCAACAAGCGCGAAGAAACCCGCCGCCAAACCGGCTGCGAAAAAAGCTGCACCCAAGGCCGCTGCGAAACCTGCAGTGAAAAAGGCTGCCCCAAAGGCTGCCGCTAAACCGGTTGTAAAGAAGGCTGCCCCGAAGGCTGCTGCCAAACCCGTTGCGAAGAAGGCCGCTCCGAAAGCTGCTGCCAAGCCGGCAGTGAAGAAGGCTGCTCCGAAGAAGGTTGCTGCCAAGCCGGCAGTGAAGAAGGCCGCTCCGAAGAAGGTTGCTGCCAAACCTGCTGCGAAGAAAGCTGCTCCGAAGAAGGTTGCTGCCAAGCCCGCTGCGAAGAAAGCTGCTCCGAAGAAGGTTGCTGCCAAGCCTGCAGCGAAGAAAGCTGCTCCGAAGAAGGTTGCTGCCAAGCCCGCTGCGAAGAAAGCTGCTCCGAAGAAGGTTGCTGCCAAGCCTGCTGCGAAGAAAGCTGCTCCGAAGAAGGTTGCTGCCAAGCCCGCTGCGAAGAAGGCTGCTCCGAAGGCTGCTGCCAAACCCGCTGCGAAAAAGCCCGCACCCAAGGCTGCTCCGAAGGCTGCTGCCAAGCCTGCTGCGAAGAAGGCTGCCCCAAAGGCCGCTGCCAAACCCGCTGCGAAAAAGCCCGCACCCAAGGCTGCTCCGAAGGCTGCTGCCAAACCCGCTGTAAAGAAGGCCGCTCCGAAGGCTGCTGCAAAGCCAGCCGCGAAGCCTGCTGCACCCGCTGCAGCTGCGCCGGCCCCCGCCCCGACTCCGTCGACGGCTGCAACACCGGGTCTGAAAACCGCACTCAATCCGACTGCGGCTTGGCCTTTTCCGACCGGTTCGCGTCCGAAGTAATCGCCGGTAGATGTGGTGCGGGGCGAGTCATTGCTTGCCCCGCCCGCTCTTTTCAGTGGCGCGATATCCGTCGCGCCGCCTTCCTTTCTCTGTTTTTCCGCCTTCCCGTCCCCGGTCGTTTTGCTACGCGTTCTGCCCGCTGTTTTTTTCAAGTAGGCGGCGCCCGTTCGTACAAGCACTGCTTGCAGTGAGCTTTTTTTGTGGACCTTGGAAGTTCAGCCGATATGGCGACGGATACGTTCGACTGCTTCATCGAGACGGGCGATGTCCGTGGTGTAGGCGAAGCGCAGATGTTGGCGTGGCTTGTGGTTGCCAAAATCGAGTCCGGGAGTCACTGCGACGCCGGTTGATTCCAGCAGCGTACGGGCAAAGCTTTCGCTGTCGTCCGTTAGCGCACTGCAGTCGGCGTAGAGATAAAACGCGCCTTGGGCATTGGCATTCAGGTGGAAACCAAGGGAAGAGAGCGCCGGCGCCAGGAAATCCCGGCGCCGCTTGAACTCGGCTCGACGGTTTTCAAGAATCGCGATGGTCTCCGGCGTGAAGGCGGCCAGTGCTGCGTGTTGCGCCGGAGTGGATGGTGAGATGAAAAGATTCTGTGCGAGTTTCTCGATATCGCGGACAAAGCGCTCGGGGACGACCAGCCATCCCAGGCGCCAGCCGGTCATCTGAAAATACTTGGAAAAACTCTGGATGACGAAAATATCGTCTCCGGCTGCGAGCGCTGTTGTTGCATCACCCTCGTACGTAAGTCCGTGATAAATCTCGTCGACGATCAATTGACCGTCGTGTTTCCGGACGAACTCGGCCAGGGCCGCCAGCTCGCTGGCACCAAGCATGGTTCCCGTCGGGTTTGCCGGTGAGGCAAACAGTGCGCCGGCAGTTTTTTCGTTCCAGTACTGCGCGAGGTGGGCTGGCGTTGGCTGAAAGTTGCTGTCGGCGTCGACCGGCATATTGACCGGAACGCCCTCAAAGGTGCGGATGAAATGTCGGTTGCAGGGGTAGCCTGGGTCGGTCAGCAACCATTCGCTTCCCGGTTCCACCAGACAGGCGAGCGCCAGAGTGAGGGCGCCAGAGGCGCCTGCAGTAACCACAATGCGTGCTGCCGGGATGTCTTCCCCGTAGCGCTCACGATAGAACCGTGAGATTGCCTCACGCAATTCGGGAAGCCCGAGTGCCGGCGTGTAAAACATGCGGCCATCGGCAATGGCTCGCTGCGCGGCCTCGACGATCGGTTGCGGCGTCGGAAAATCCGGCTCGCCGACTTCCATATGGATGATGTCGCGCCCGGCGGCTTCAAGCGCTTTGGCGCGGGTCAGCAGCTCCATGACGTGGAATGGCGAAATGTCGGCCAGACGTGAAGCAGAATGCATCGACAGGTCTCCGGGAGGGGGCGCAAAAGGGAACTGGCCCAAAGCAAAGGCCGCCCTGAGGCGGCCTTTGCAGTTTACAGCGAACTTGCAGACAACTTGGCTGAAATCAGGCGCACCCCGAGGGCACTTCTTCGCGAAGCTTCGCTTCGCTCAGGCGCTCCCCGAGAGTACTTGAGCCATAGGCCCCTTCGCCTCGCAAAGCTGTCGCTTCGCTCAGGCCGCGCTGCGGAAGATGCTCATCTCGAACAGTTCGCGCTTCAGCGTCAGTTGCCTCGGCAGCTTTTCGCCAAGTTTGTCGAACCACTCCTTGTGGCCCGCCAGTTCTGACTTCCAGGCATCGGCGTCAACCTTGGTCAGTGCCTCGAACTCGGCCTTGGTGATACCCAGGTCGGCCCAGTCGATATCCTCGAAGTTCGGCATCCAGCCGAGTGCGGTTTCCTTCGCAGCAACGCGGCCGCGGACGCGGTCGACGATCCACTTGAGGACGCGCATGTTTTCGCCGAAGCCCGGCCACATGAATTCGCCCTTCTCGTCCATGCGGAACCAGTTCACGCAGAAAATGCCCGGCGCCTGGTCGACAGCGTGGCCCATTTTCAGCCAGTGGTTGAAGTAATCGCCCATGTGGTAGCCGCAGAAGGGCAGCATGGCGAACGGGTCGCGACGCACCACACCCTGCGCGCCGAAGGCGGCGGCGGTGGTTTCCGAGCCGAGGGTGGCGGCCATGTAGACGCCGAAGTTCCAGTTGAAGGCCTGGTACACCAGCGGCACGGTGGTGGCGCGGCGGCCGCCGAAAATGAAAGCCGAGATCGGCACGCCTTGCGGGTCTTCCCACTTTTCATCAACGGAGGGGCACTGATGGGCCGGGGCAGTGAAGCGCGAGTTCGGGTGTGCCGCCTTGCGGCCGGTTTCCTTCGCCAGTTCCGGCGTCCAATCCTTGCCTTGCCAGTCGATGCAGTGGGCAGGCGCTTCCTTGGACATGCCCTCCCACCACACATCGCCGTCGTCGGTCAGCGCGACGTTGGTGAAGATGATGTTTTCCTTCAACGTCGCCATGGCGTTGAAGTTGGTCTTTTCGCTGGTGCCCGGGGCGACGCCGAAGAAGCCGGCTTCGGGGTTGATGGCGCGGAACTTGCCGTCCGGGCCGGGCTTGATCCAGGCGATGTCGTCGCCGACGGTGGTGATCTTCCAGCCGTCGAAGGACTTGGGCGGGATCAGCATGGCGAAGTTGGTCTTGCCGCAGGCCGAGGGGAAGGCGGCGGCGACGTAGGTCTTCTCGCCTTCGGGCGATTCGACGCCGAGGATCAGCATGTGCTCGGCCAGCCAGCCTTCGTCGCGCGCCATGTTGGAGGCGATGCGCAGCGCGAAGCACTTCTTGCCGAGCAGGGCGTTGCCGCCGTAGCCCGAACCGTAGGACCAGATCTCGCGGGTTTCCGGGTAGTGCACGATGTACTTGGTGTCCGGGTTGCACGGCCAGCGCGAGTCCTTCTCGTTGGGGCCGAGCGGGGCGCCGATCGAGTGCACGCAGGGCACGTATTCGCCGTCGGTGCCGAGCACGTCGAACACCTTGGCGCCCATGCGGGTCATCGTACGCATGTTGACCACGACGTAGGGGCTGTCGGAAATCTCGATGCCGATGTGGGCGATCGGCGAACCGAGCGGACCCATCGAGAACGGCACGACGTACATGGTGCGACCGTGCATGCAGCCCTTGAACAGACCGTTCAGGGTCTGGCGCATTTCTGCCGGCTCTTCCCAGTTGTTGGTCGGGCCGGCGTCGTCCTTGTTCTGCGAGCAGATGAAGGTGCGGTCTTCGACGCGGGCGACGTCCGAGGGGTCGGACCAGGCGAGGTAGGAATTCTTGCGCTTCGCTTCGTTGAGCTTGATCAGCATGCCGGCCTGGACCATCTCGGCGCAGAGGCGATCGTATTCTTCCTGAGAACCATCGGCCCAGTAGATGCGGTCCGGTTCGGTCAGGGCGGCGATTTCGGCGACCCATTTTTTCAGGCCTTCGTGTTTAACGTAGGCGGGGGCGTTCAGCGGTACGGGTTGGCTCATGGCGATGCTCTCAAAGGAAGAACTTGAAAACGGAAACTACCGAGGCGCGGCGCACGCTGAGTTGGCCGGCATCCGGAAGGATGTTGGCGCGGAGGGCGTCGGTCGCGGCAGGCAAAGGGGTTGCCCAGCGCTTTTTGGGTGGGGCGATCATGCTCGGCGTTTATGGCGCGGCGCGAAAATCTTGTTTAAAGGTTTAAAACAGCAGGAACCCGTAATTATGACACAAGCCGGGGCGCGCATAAAGCCCGTCCGTACTATGCCAAAGCCTTGAACTATCAGGGTTTTAGCATTTTTAAAAAGATCCGGTTGTCTGACATTTGGGAGGCTTTGCCTGTGGAAATCCCCAATTGTCGACACCCCCCGTTTGTGCCCTATAATTATGAATTACGCACAAGAGGTGTTTCATGGACAAAGATCAGCTTCGCACAGCCGCCCTTTACTACCATCGCATGCCGAAACCGGGAAAGATCGCGGTCACCCCGACCAAGCAGCTGACTAACCAGTATGACCTGTCCATGGCCTACTCTCCCGGTGTTGCTGCCGCCTGCGAGGAAATTGTTGCCGATCCGGCCGAAGTCAGCACGCTGACCTCACGCGCCAATCTGGTCGGCGTCATTACCAACGGTACGGCCGTGCTTGGCCTCGGGAACATCGGGCCGCTGGCTGCGAAACCGGTAATGGAAGGCAAGGGCGTCCTGTTCAAGAAATTTGCCAACATTGATGTCTTCGATCTGGAAATCGAAGAGCGTGATCCCGACAAGTTGATCGACATGATCGCCGCGCTCGAGCCGACCTTTGGCGGCATCAACCTTGAGGATATCAAGGCGCCGGAATGTTTTTACATCGAGAAAAAACTGCGCGAGCGGATGAAAATCCCCGTCTTCCATGACGATCAGCACGGTACGGCAATCGTCGTCGGTGCCGCCGTCCTTAATGGCCTGACCTATCTCGGCAAGGATCTCAAGAAGATCAAACTGGTGACATCCGGTGCCGGTGCGGCGGCGCTGGCCTGCCTTGATCTGCTGGTGATGCTGGGTATCCCGGTCGAGAACATCTGGGTCACCGACATCAAGGGGGTGGTCTACGAAGGTCGCGTCGAAGAAATGGACGAGATCAAGGCGCGCTACGCCAAGAAGACCGATGCACGCACGCTGGGCGAAGTCATCGCCGATGCAGACGTGTTCCTCGGTTTGTCGGCCGGCGGCGTGATGAAGAAGGAGATGGCGGCGAAGATGGCGGCGCGGCCGCTGATCCTGGCGCTGGCCAACCCCAGTCCAGAGATTCTGCCAGAAGACGTGAAAGCGGTTCGTGACGATGCGATCATCTGTACTGGTCGTTCCGACTACCCGAACCAGGTCAATAACGTCCTCTGCTTCCCCTTCATTTTCCGCGGTGCGCTCGACGTTGGCGCAACGACCATCACCGAGGAAATGAAGCTGGCGGCGGTCAAGGCTATCGCCGAACTGGCGCGCGCCGAGCAGTCCGACATCGTGGCCTCGGCCTACGGCGAAAAGGTCACCGGCTTTGGCCCCGAATACCTGATCCCCAAGCCTTTTGATCCGCGCCTGATCGTCAAGATCGCACCGGCCGTGGCTCAGGCCGGCATGGACTCCGGCGTTGCCACGCGCCCGATCAAGGATTTTGACGCCTACATCCAGAGCCTCAACGAATTTGTCTATCACTCCGGCCTGATCATGCGGCCAGTGTTCTCGCAGGCCAAGCGCAATCCGAAGCGCATCGTCTTCGCCGAGGGTGAGGACGAGCGCGTGCTGCGCGCCATCCAGGTGGCGCTCGACGAGGGTATTTGTCGCCCGATCCTGATCGGCCGCGAAGATGAAATGGCGCGCAAGATCGAATCGGCTGGCTTGCGCATTCGCCCCGGCGTTGATTTCGATGTCGTGTATCACGACAACTGTACTTTCTTCGACGAGCACTTCGAACAGTACTGGACGGAATACCACCGCCTGATGGAGCGCAAAGGTGTCGCTCCCGACTACGCCCGCCGTGAAATTCGCCGCCGCGCTACGCTCTACGGCGCGCTGATGGTTCGCCTTGGTCATGCCGATGGCCTGATCTGCGGCACCTTTGGTCGCCACGACCTGCACCGTGAGTATGTGCAGAACGTGATCGGCAACGCGCCCGGGGTGCGCAACTATTCGACGATGAATCTGCTGATGCTGCCGGGCCGCACCGTATTCGTTGCCGACACCTATGTGAACTACGATCCAAGTGCTGATCAACTGGCCGACATGACGCTGGAAGCGGCTGAGGAAATCCGTCGCTTCGGTATCCAGCCCAAGGTGGCGCTGCTCTCGCACTCCTCCTTCGGTTCGCAGGACTCACCGACGGCGCAGAAAATGCGCGAGGTGCTGCGCCTGTTGAACGAGCGTGCGCCGCAACTGGAAGTCGAAGGGGAAATGCATGGCGATGCCGCGCTCGACGAGCAGATCCGCCAGCAGACCTTTCCCAACTCCCGCCTCAAGGGGCAGGCCAACCTGCTGGTCATGCCGACGCTGGATGCCGCCAATATCTCGTTCAACCTGCTCAAGGTGGCGGCCGGCGACAACCTCACGGTCGGGCCGATCCTGCTCGGTACGGCGCAGCCGGTGCATATCCTGACGCCGACAGCGACCGTTCGCCGCATCGTCAACATGACGGCGCTGACGGTGGTTGACGCTGGGCAGCCATAGTCGTTCGAAGGGGCAATTGCCGCGGCGCAGCGTGGCGTTTCCGCACACTCCGGCTATGATGCCGGGCAACCCAATAACCGGTTGTCCGGCATGAGCTTCTACAACACCCGTACTGCGCTTGTTCTGCCGGGAGGCGGTGCCCGCGCCGCCTATCAGGCCGGCGTGCTGACTGCTATCAGCGAGATGCTGCCGGATTCCACGGTCAACCCTTTCCCGATTCTCTGTGGCACCTCGGCCGGGGCCATCAACGCCGCAACGCTGGCCTGCAACGCCGATAATTTTCGCGGCGCGGTCGAAACCATGAACGATGTCTGGCGCAATATGCGCGCCCGCGATGTCTATCGTTCCGACCCGATCGGTGTTGCCAAGTCCGGAGCACACTGGCTTTCCTCGTTCATGCTCGGCTGGTTCATTCGCAGCAGCCCACGCTCGTTGCTCGACAACGACCCCTTGCGGCAACTGCTGACTCGTCGCCTCGATTTTTCAAATATCGACCGGAGCATTGCCAATGGCTCGTTGAGCGCAGTGTCGATCACGGCATCGGGCTATACCAGTGGCCACAGCGTCAGTTTTTTCCAGGCACGCGCCGAGGTCGAGGCATGGGTTCGCACGCACCGCTTCGGCAGTCGCGACCGCCTGACAGTCGAACATTTGATGGCATCGGCCGCCATTCCTTTCGTATTTCCCGCCATCCGCCTGCATCGCGAATGGTTCGGCGACGGCTCCATGCGCCAACTGGCCCCGGTTTCCCCTGCGATTCACCTTGGCGCTGAAAAAATCCTGGTGATCGGCGCCGGACGAATGTCCGAAAAACCCGAGCGCCAGCGCGGCAATGCCTATCCGACCCTGGCACAGGTTGCGGGTCATGCCCTGTCGTCGATTTTCCTTGACGGACTGGCTGTGGATATCGAGCGCATGCAGCGTATCAACCGCACGCTTTCAGTCATTCCGGAGGAGGTCAAGCAAGACACCGGCATGTCGCTTCGGCCGATCGAGACGCTTGTCATCGCCCCTTCCGAACGGCTGGACTATCTCGCCGCGAGGCATGCCCGCGCCTTGCCCCGCTCCGTCCGGTTATTGCTGCGCGGCATTGGCGCGATGAATCGCGCCGGTGGCGCCTTGACCAGCTACCTGCTGTTCGAGCCGCCCTATACCCGCGCCTTGATCGAGCTGGGTTATCGGGATACCGAAGCGCGTCGCGACGAAGTTCGTGCCTTCCTTGATATTTGAGGTTGTGTCTTAGGTGTTTGCGATATCCCTTTATTTCTACAAGGTTATTAAGTTTCAGAGTAAACTGACGTAAAATCCGTTACCAATTTATGACATGGAGGGACGCCGGATGCGGGCCAAGTTGTTTTCCGCACTGACGCTGGGAGTCCTTATCAGCATCGGCAGCCTTGCCGTCGCAAGCGCTCATGCCGCCAGTGGCAGTACCAATAAAGATGCCAGCGCCAAGAAAACCAAGGCCGCTGGAAAGTCAAAACCTGTTACCAAAGCGCCGGCCAAGCCGCGCAAGGTTACCGCAACGCCCGTTGAGCAATGGCAGGCCACTCGCAGCCTCGCCGTCGCTTCCAGCGCCGCCATCGTTGTCGAGCAGGGCGGTGGCGACCCGATCTATCAGAAGAACGCAGACGTTGTCGTTCCCATCGCTTCAATCACCAAGCTGATGTCGGCGATGGTCGTACTTGATTCGGTGCCGAACCTGGAATCGCCGATCAGCGTTTCCGACGAAGACGTCGATTATCTGCGCGGCAGCCGTTCACGGTTGCACGTCGGGTCCGTGATGACACGCGAAGATGCGCTGCTGATTTCGCTGATGTCGTCCGAAAACCGCGCCACGCACGCACTCGCCCGCCACTACCCGGGGGGCATGCCGGCGTTCATTACGGCGATGAACCGCAAGGCGGCCGAGCTCGGCATGTTCAATACCCACTTTGAAGACCCGACCGGTCTGTCGAGCAACAACGTGTCTACGGCCAAGGATCTGGCCCGCATGGTTGTCGCCGCCCATCGTTATCCGCTGATCCGCGAATTTTCAACGACTGGCGACGCGCATGTCGACGTCAGTGGCCGTGCGATGGACTACCGCAACACCAACCAGTTGGTAAAGAGCCCGAGCTGGGACATCGGTCTATCGAAAACCGGCTTCATTCACGAAGCCGGCAAGTGCCTGGTGATGCAGGCGCGCCTTGCCGATAAGCCGGTGGTCATTGTTCTGCTCGATTCGGCCGGCAAGCTGACGCGCATTGGCGACGCCAATCGCATCAAGCGCTGGATGGAGTCGACACAGGCATCCAACGGCCGGAAGGATCGCGACGTCTGAGTTTTTCGGGCCGAAATAAAGCCGCGACCGGAAGATGCCGTCGCGGCTTTTTTATTGCCCGAAGGCTACCGCGCTGGCTGGACGTAGCCGATAGCGTGGGAAATCTCGACGGCGGTAGCCTTCACCAGATCGACCCAATCCGGTTTGTGGCGATCAACCGGTGCGGAAACCGACAGGCCAGCGACCAGCCGTCCTTCGTCATCGTAAATTGGCGCCGCTACACACTTCAGCCCCAGTTCGGCTTCCTCGTTATCGAACGCCACGGCATGCCGGCGAATCTTGTCCAGTTCCTTTTCCAAAGCGGGCAAGGAGGTCAGCGAGGCCGGTGTTTTGCCGGGCAGGCCGGTGCGCTTGGCATAGGCGCGAATTTTCTCCGGGCCGTCCTCGGCGAGGAAAAGCTTGCCGACCGAGGTCAAGTGCAAAGGCGCGCGCCCCCCGACCAGATAGACCACGCGAACCAGCGAGCGGCCACTGGAGGTGCGTTCGATATAAACGATTTCGTCTTCATGGCGGATGCCGAGGTTGATGGCTTCGCCGATGCGCTCGTGCAAGGTCTGCATGTAAGGGCTGGCAATGTCACGGATATTGAGTCGCGATTTGACCAGATTGCCCAGTTCCAGCAGGCGGATGCCGAGGCGGTACGAGCCCGCATCGTGGCGCTCGACCAAGCGGGAGCTGGTCATCGAGGCGAGGATGCGGTGTGTCGTTGAAGGGTGCAGGCCGGTCGCCTGCGCTAGGTGCTTCAGTGCGACCGGCTCGGGGGAGTCAGCCAGCACATCGAGGAGCGACATCATGCGCTCGATGACCTGGATTGAATTCTTGTTTTCCTGCTGTTCTGCCATGAGGTTCTCATCTAATCTTCTGGTTTTCCGGGGTGCAGCGCGGCGTTGCCACTATAATTGCGCCTTGCGTCAATTTCACCATCCGGTGTGTTGTTGCGCTGCCGCATCTTACCATTTCACAATGCGAATTGATGAAAGTCGCGCTCTTCGTCCCCGTTTTGTCGATTTGATGTGCCAGAGCACCGGTTTTGCGGCGATCCGCCTGCTTGCTGGTCGCGATTGCGAAATTCAGCGTTCCGCCGGGGCAGACCTTCCGCGAAATGTACAAACATCAACAGGAAAGAAGCAAAGCATGAAACTGGACGACGGCATTCCTGCCATTCCCCTCTGGATCAACGGCCACGCCTACTTCACCGTCTTTGAGACCTTCATCGACATTCGTGATGCCGATAGCACGGTGAACTACCGTGTTCCCCGCTGCGGCGCCGATGAGGTCGAACGGGCACTGGTGTCTGCGCGCGAAGCGCAGTCCGCCTGGGCTGAAGACCTCATGCTGCGCGAAAAGCGACTGGGGGATCTGGCCGCGTTGCTCGATCAGTTTGGCGGCGATTTTGCCAAGCTGATCGCCCGTGAAACCGGCAAGGGGATCGAGGCCGCGCGCGACGAAGTTGTGCGTGCCGTTGCCGCACTGCGCGAAGCTTCGTGTGCCAGTGGCGGGAGTAGCGTACAGGCGGTTTTCAGCAATGCCGTCGATCCGCTGGCCTCCGTGGCTGAGGGTCTTGCCCGGGCGTGGACGGCTGGCGATACCGCTGTGGTGCTCTCCGATGCCAGGGCGCCATCGGCCGTATTCGCACTCGCCGAACTGTCTGGGCGTGCCGAATTGCCGCCAGGCGTACTCTGCCTGCTGCATGGCGATGCCAGCACCCATGTCGAACTGGAGCGCGCGCTGGAGCGGTAAGGCATGGAACGCATCGTCTATCTCGAACGCGAATCCGTCATTGCCGAGGTGCGCCGGCCGGCCTGCGCACACGCGTGGGTCGAGTACGACAAATCGCAGCAGGCCGAAGTCGAGCCACGCCTTGCTGAAGCCAGTATCGCCATCGTCAACAAGCTGCAGATTGACGCCGGCATGATCGCGCGCCTGCCAAAATTGCAGATGGTGGCCGTGGCGGCGACCGGTACCAACAACGTCGATCTTGACGCCTGTCGCACCCGCGGTATCGTCGTCTCCAATATCCGTGGCTATGCCGTGCATACCGTTCCCGAACACGCCATCGCGCTGATGCTGGCGCTCTCCCGCAACCTCATCGCCTACCGCGAATCAGTACAGGCCGGTCGCTGGCAGCAAAGCGAGCAGTTCTGTTTCTTCGACCACCCGATCCGCGATCTGCATGGGGCGACGCTGTCCATCGTCGGCGGTGGCGCGCTGGGTCAGGGCGTGGCGACGCTGGCACGGGCCTTCGGCATGAAGGTGCTGCTGGCCGAGCGCAAGGGCGCGGCGGTCTGTCGCGCTGGCTACGTGCCCTTTGCCGAAGCGGTGGCTGCTGCCGATGTCGTCTCGCTGCACTGCCCGCTCAATGCCGACACGCAGGGGCTGATCGGTGCCGCCGAATTGCAGGCCATGAAGCGCTCGGCACTGCTCATCAACACCTCGCGCGGCGGCCTCGTCGACGAGTCGGCGCTGGCGCAGGCACTCAAGGAGGGCTGGATCGCCGGCGCCGGCTTCGATGTGCTGAGCAAGGAGCCGCCGAGCGAGGGCAACCCGCTGCTCGCACCGGAACTGCTGGCGCAGCCCAATTTCCTGCTGACCCCGCATGTCGCCTGGGCCAGCCGACCGGCAATGCAGGCCCTGGCGGACCAGCTGATCGACAATATCGAAGCCTTCGTTCGCGGCGTGCCGCAGAACCGCGTGGCCTGAGCGCATGCCGGTCGATACCGAAAGCCTGCTGCTGGCTGTGCTGATTCTCGTCGCGGCCGTCCTCTATTCGTCGGTCGGGCACGGCGGAGCCTCCGGTTATCTCGCCGCGATGGCACTCTTCGGCGTCGCGCCGGCGGTCATGAAGCCGACCGCACTCGCCCTCAACGTGCTGGTCTCACTGATTGCCACCGTGCGCTTCTACCGGGTCGGCGCCTTCTCCTGGCAACTTTTTCTGCCGCTGATTGCCGCGTCAGTACCGATGGCCTATCTCGGCGGTGTGCTGACTTTGCCTGCCACGCTCTACCGGCCAGTTGTCGGCGTCGTTTTGCTCTATGCCGCGTGGCGTTTTTCTTCACCGCCGGCAAGGCCGACTATGAACTGACCCGCCCCTCGCTACCGATCCTGCTGCTGACGGGAGCGGCCCTCGGGTTTCTCTCCGGTCTCACCGGCGTTGGCGGAGGCATCTTTCTCAGCCCCTTGCTGCTGTTCCTGCGCTGGGCGCCGCTGAAAACCATCTCCGGCATTTCTGCTGCCTTCATTCTGGCCAATTCGCTGGCCGGCCTCGCCGGCGTCATGTCGGGCGGTGCCAGCCTGCCCCCCGCCTTGCCGCTCTGGGCCGGGGCTGCGGTAATCGGCGGGCTGGTCGGTGCCGAGTACGGCAGCCGCCGTCTCGGCAACGCAGCGATTCAAAAACTTCTGGCGGCCGTACTGGTCATCGCCGGCCTGAAAATGGTCACGACATGAATGTGAGAGGCGCAACACTGGCGAGCTAATAAAAGGCAGCAGCTTTCTCGTCCATGAGTTTCAGGCAGCGAACGGCATCATCGGGTGCCCGCGACGAATCGCTTCCATGAAGATGATCCCCTGGTGCGGTTCGCCGATGCCGCCAGCCTCGAACAGCAGCTTGAAGACCTCGTCGGCCTGCGGCGCCTCAACCAGCACCATCAACACGTCTTTCTCGGCCCAGAAGGTGTGGCCGGGGCGCATGCGCCGGCTGCCGGTGCCGCGTGCGTGGTGGTGAGTCACCGACAGCACGCCGGCGCGGTTTTCGACGATCTCCAGCAGCAGGCGACCGTGGCCGCTGGGCACGATGGCCGTCACCAGTTTTTTCTCCACGCCGTGGCCGATGTGGGCGAGGGCGGTCATTCGTGGCGCTCCGTGTGCACCCCGAAACGGGCCGCCACTTCGTGCGGAACATAGGTGGCCATCTTTTCCAGGTTGGTCATCCACAGAATGCCCATGCCCGGCGTGTCCAGCTTGGCACTGACGAAGATGCGTTCGAACATGCGGTCGGCCTGTTCCGACGGCACCACGATGTAGATCACTTCCTTTTCGCTATTGACCGTCAGCCCGAGGATGCCAAGGTGTTTCTGGCGGATGCCGGTGCCGCGAGCGTGGAATATGGTGGCACCTTGCGCGCCGGCCTCCTGCGCCGCCTGCACGATCAGATCGGCCGCGCCGCGCTGGACAATGGCGGTCAGCAGCACCACGTCGGTCAGTACGATCAGTTCGTTGGCATTGTGCGAATTACTCATGACTGCTTGCTCCTGCGCCGTGCGCGTGTATGCAGGTCGATCCACAGACCGGTGCCGAGGACGGTGATGATCGGGCCGACCGAACACATGGCCAGAATGCCAAAACCTTCTGCAGCGCCAACTGCCTCGCCGAGGCCGATGCCGAGGGCCAGCAGCAGCGGCACGGTCACCGGGCCGGTGGTCACGCCGGCGCTGTCCCACGCCAGGTTAACCATCTCCTCGCGCGAGAAAAAGGTCAGCCCCAGGGCCAGCGAGTAGCCGCCGACCAGCAGCAGCCACAAGGGCAGATCGAAAAGAATTCGGGCGACACCAACGGCGGCGCCAACGCCAACCCCGACGGCAACCGCACGAATCAGGTTGCGCTTGCGGAAAGCCCCGTCGGTCAGGTTTTCGACGGTGACGCCCATGGCGTTCAGCGCCGGCTCGGCAACGGTCGCGCCATAACCGATGGCAAAGGCAAAAACCAGCGTCATGGTGATGCCCAGCGCGTAAGGGTAAAGCGGCGGTGCGCCTGTCACCCGGTGTGGCGAAAAGGCCCACGGAACGTTGGTGCCGGCCTGATCGCCAAGCGCTACGAGGCCCGAGGTCAGACCGAGATTGAAGATGGCCATGCCGGCCAGCGCCACGGC
Source organism: Candidatus Proximibacter danicus (assembly GCA_016710885.1). Lineage (GTDB taxonomy): Bacteria > Pseudomonadota > Gammaproteobacteria > Burkholderiales > Rhodocyclaceae > Proximibacter > Proximibacter danicus. The sequence continues at coordinate 84,772 of JADJUC010000005.1, read as the reverse complement.
AATGCCATAGACAAAGATGTTCTGGTGGCGAATTTTCTGGCGCAGCAATAGTGTTTGCACCAGCACCAGCAACAGGACCAGCGGCACGATGGCGCGTAGCGCCCCGAGGATTTCGGCAAATGGCGTTTGCGTTTGCCAACTGGTGCTCGCTGCCGGCAGCACCGGCAAAAGCCCCGCAGTGCCTTGGCTGCTCAGATAGATGGCAACCCCCAGGACGGCAATGACCGGGATCAGCGAGGCCAGCGTGACCACGCCGAAACCCGAAAGCGGGTTGTCGCTACGCCCGACCGAAGCGGCAACCCCGACGCCGACTGCCAGCACCAGCGGTACCGTGACCGGCCCGGTGGTGATGCCGCCGCAATCCCAGGCCAGCCCGATCACCGCCACCAGTTCCGGTTGCTGCGCGCACCAGGCGGTCAGCAACAGCAGCGGCGGCACGATCAGCAGCACCATCGCTTTCAGGCGCCAGGCAAAAATGGTCCGCAAGGTGCCGAGCACGACCGCCAGCCCGACGCCGCTGGCGACTGCCAGCACCAGCCAGTGGGCATAGGGGCCGAGCAACTGCCGCAGCCACGGCGCGCGCTCGGGCGAAACCGAAGCGGCCGCCGCCTGCAACGCACCAATGGCCGGCTCGGCAAAGGTCGCGGCGGCACCCAGCAGCAAGCTGAACAGCAGCAAGACGCTTGGATGCACCTTGCCCGGCAATTCAAAGCCGATGTTCTCGGCGAAGGGCATCAGGCCAAGCTTCACCCCTTCCATGAACAGCATCAGGCCGAGGATGACCGCAAAGATGCCGATGGCGATCTGTTGTGTTTCCAGCAGCGAGGTGCGTAGTGCCAGCGCCTGAAAGCCGATCAGCATCAGCGCCAGCGGGACAACGGCCCACCACTGTTCGGCGAAGCGGATGGAAACGTAAGGGGTAACCAGTCGGTGCAGGTCGACAGGCCGCAGCTTCGGCTTTGCCTTGTTATTGCGCTCGGCGTCGACCAGCTGGCCAAAGCCGATCTGCCGCTCGTGGCGCTGGATGGCGCCCAAGTAAAGCCCGTAACGTAATTTGTGTTCCGACAAGATTGCCTCCCGGCTCGAAATTTACCATGACGCCGATGACGGATGCTTGATCTGCCGCATCCGGAGCGCGTCGATGTTGCCCCGTTTCAGCTCGCGCTCGCGTATTCGCAATATTTCTATATAATTGGAAATATGGAAACGAAAACCGTAGTTGAACAACTCGCTGCGCTGGCGCAGGAAACCCGGCTGGCGGCATGGCGTCTGCTGGTTGAGGCCGGCCCGGCCGGGCTGACCGTTGGCAGCATTGGCGAGGCGCTTGGCGTGCCGCCGGCGACGCTGTCCTTTCATCTCAAGACCCTGGCCAACGCCGGTCTGGTCACCACCCGCCAGGAAGGGCGCTTCATCCACTGCGTTGCCGATTTTTCGGTGATGCATGGCCTGCTTGGTTTTCTCGGTGAAAACTGCTGCGGCGGCGCCGATTGTTCGCCGGCAACGCTGGCCAATAACAAACGTAAATCAGCCTGAACTCACGATGACTAAAAAACTGAACGTGCTGGTGCTGTGCACCGGCAACTCCGCCCGCTCGATCCTTGGCGAGGCGCTGTTCAATCACCTCGGGGCAGGTCGTATCCGCGCCTTCTCTGCCGGCAGCCAGCCGAGCGGCAAGGTGAACCCGGTGGCGCTGGAAACGCTGCAGAAGCATGGCGTCCCGCTGCCCGGAAGCCCGCAGCAAATCGTGGGACGAGTTTGCCGCCCCGGCGCGCCGCAGATCGATTACATCTTCACCGTCTGCGCCAGCGCGGCCGGCGAAACCTGCCCGATCTGGCCCAGCCACCCGACGACGGCGCACTGGGGCATCCCCGACCCGGCGCATGTCGAGCCGCTGGAAGCGCGGCGCGAGGCCTTCGAAGTCGCCTACCGGCAACTGGAGCAGCGCATCAAAGCCTTTCTCGCCATGTCGCTGGAAACCATGTCGGCCGATGACATCAAGGTGGCGGCGAAGATGATTCACGAGGCTGCCGTATGAGCGCCCAATGTGAAGCCTCCGCCAGCCCCATCGGTTTCTTCGAGCGCTGGCTCAGTCTCTGGGTCGTCCTCTGCATCGTTGCCGGCATCGCCCTCGGCCAGTTCCTGCCCGGCGTCTTCCAGGCCATCGGCCGTATGGAAATTGCGCAGGTCAATATCCCGGTTGGTATTCTGATCTGGGTGATGATCATTCCGATGCTGATGAAGATCGATTTCAACTCGCTGCACGAGGTGAAGAAGCAGGGCGCCAGCATCGGCATCACGCTGTTCGTCAATTGGGCGATCAAACCGTTCACCATGGCCGCCCTCGGCTGGCTGTTCATCCGCCATGTCTTCGCGCCGTGGCTGCCGGCCGAACAGATCGACAGCTACATCGCCGGCCTCATCCTGCTCGGCGCCGCGCCGTGCACGGCGATGGTCTTCGTCTGGAGCAACCTGTGCCGCGGCGACGCCAACTTCACCATTTCGCAGGTGGCGCTGAACGATCTGGTGATGGTCTTCGCCTTCGCGCCCCATCGTCGCCTTCCTGCTCGGCGTCTCGGCCATCCCGATCCCGTGGGATACGCTGCTGCTCTCGGTGGTGATGTACATCGTCATCCCGCTGGCCATCGCCCAGGGGCTGCGGCGGCATTTCATGGCCGGTGGCGAAGCCGCTTTCCAGTCGGCCGCCGCGCGCATCGCCCCCTTCACCATGATGGCGCTGCTGGCCACGCTGGTGCTGCTCTTCGCCTTCCAGGGCAAGGCCATCGCCGCCCAGCCGCTGATCATCGCCATGCTCGCCGTGCCCATCCTGCTGCAGGGCTTGCTGATCGCCGGCCTCGGCTACTGGCTCAATCGCCGCTTCTGCGTCGCCCACAATGTCGCCGGCCCGTCGACGATGATCGGCGCCTCCAACTTCTTCGAACTGGCGGTGGCGGTGGCCATCGTCCTCTACGGTTTTGATTCCGGCGCCGCGCTGGCAACGGTGGTCGGTGTGCTGATCGAGGTGCCGGTGATGCTCTGGCTGGTGCGCATGGTTAACTCGACCAAGGGCTGGTACGAGCGGAACACCTGATGGATATCGCCATCGCCGCCGTGCAGAGCGGCCTCGCCAGTCTCGCTTCCTACCTCGCGGCGCATGTCCTGCTCTGCCTGGTGCCGGCCTTCTTCATCGCCGGTGCACTCTCGGCGCTGGTGCCGCAGGCTTCGATCACGCGCTTTCTCGGCCCCGATGCGCCGAAGTGGATCGCCTATCCGGCCGCCGCCGGTGCCGGCAGCCTGCTGGCCGTGTGCTCCTGCACGGTGCAGCCGCTCTTCGCCGGCATTTACAAGAAGGGTGCCGGGCTGGGGCCGGCGATCACCTTCCTCTTCTTCGCCCCGGCCGCCAATATCCTGGCGCTGTCCTATACCGGTGTCGCGCTGGGCGCCGACATCGCCATTGCCCGCGTCGTGCTGGCGCTGTCGTTCGGTATCGGCATCGGCATGATCATGGCCATCATCTTTCGCAAGAGCGAAGCGGCACGGCAGGGCGATGTACGCGCCTTCGTCGGCGATGGTCGCGTGCCGGCACGGACGCTGCTCTTCGTCGGCACGCTGGTGGCGCTGCTGATCGCCGGCACGCTCAAGGTCGATCTGCTCACCGCACCGCTCTGGCAACACACGCTGGCCGCGCCCGATGCGGCCGGCGTGCAGGCGCTGCTCGACCGCTGGGTGCCGGCCAACGAGGCCGTCGGGGCCGAAGCCCTGTCGTTGCAGGGCGTGCTGCTGATCGCGCTGCTCCTGGCCATCGGCGCTGCCGGCTGGCGCGGTCTCGGGCAGGTCGATACCCGCTTCAGCGGCCTGACCTGGCTGGCGTTGACACTGACCGTGCTCACGCTGGCCTTCGCCGCCTTCGGCCTGCGCGTCAGCGATGCCGGCCTGACCATGACGCTGACCGGCCGCACGCTCGCCGTGCCGCTGCTCTGTCTGGCGCTGCTGCCGCAGGCACGCCGCTTCGACGCGTGGGACATGCAGCAATGGCTGTGGGAAACCTGGCGCTTCGTTAAGATGATCTTCCCCTTGCTGGTGGTGGGCGTATTCATCGTCGGCGTCATCCGCGTCTTCATCCAGCCGGAGTGGATACAGGCCATCGCCGGCAGCAACACCGTGCTGGCCAACCTGGCCGGTGTCGTCTTCGGCGTCTTCATGTATTTCCCGACGCTGGTCGAAGTGCCGATCGCCAAGATGTTCCTCTCGCTCGGCATGCACCCCGGGCCGCTGATCGCCTACCTGATGGCCGACCCGGAACTGTCGCTGCAGAGCATCCTGATCACCTCGGCGATCATCGGCAAGCTCAAGGCCTGGACCTACGTCGGCTTCGTGGCCCTGTTCTCCACCGCTGCCGGCCTGACCTACGGCGCCTGGGTCGATGGCACGTCCATCGCCCTGCTGGCGCTGCTGGTCGGCGGCTTCGTCGGGTTGCTGCTCACCGCCCTGCATTTCATCGAAAGGAAATCGACATGCTGATCAAGATCCTCGGTACCGGCTGCGCCAAATGCCAGCGCCTCGAACAGCTGACGCGGGAAGTCGTCGCCGAACTCGGCCTGACGGCTGACTTCGAACACGTGCGCGAAATGGACAAGATCATGGCCTACCCGATCATGAGCACCCCGGCGCTGGTGATCGACGAAGAGGTCAAATCGTCGGGGCACATTCCCGGCAAGGACGAGATCGCCGGCTGGCTGAAACAGAACTGAACAAAACGCAAAAAGGAAACGCCATGAAAAAACTCGAAGTGTTCGATCCCGCCATGTGCTGTTCCACCGGCGTCTGCGGCGTCGAGGTCGACCCCGTGCTCGCCCAGTTTGCCGCCGACCTGAAATGGGTCGAGGAACACGACGTGGCCGTTGCCCGCTACAACCTCGGCCAGGAGCCGCAGGCTTTTGCCGCCAACCCGGCCGTGCTCAAGGAAATGGAAGCCGGCATGGACCGCCTGCCGATCCTGGCGGTGGATGGCCATATCACGACCACCGGCATGTATCCGTCGCGGGTGCAACTGGCGCAGAAGCTTGGTCTGAAACTCGACACCGCCGACAAGCCGCACATCAAGGCCGGCAGCGGCTGCAACCCGAAAACGGGCTGCTGCTGATATGGCACTTCTGGACGTTCGCACCCGCCACCTCTTCTTCACCGGCAAAGGCGGCGTCGGCAAGACCTCGCTTTCCTGCGCCACCGGCCTGGCGCTGGCCGAGTCCGGCAAGCAGGTGCTGATCGTCAGCACCGACCCGGCCTCCAATCTCGATGAAGTGCTCGGCGTGGCGCTGTGCCAGTCACCGACCGCTGTGCCCGCTGCGCCCGGCCTGTTCGCGCTGAACATCGATCCCGAAGCGGCGGCGCGCGACTACCGCGAACGCATGGTTGCCCCCTATCGCGGCATCCTGCCGGCGGCGGCCATCCAGAGCATGGAGGAACAGTTCTCCGGTGCCTGCACGGTCGAGATCGCCGCCTTCGACGAGTTCTCCAAGCTGCTCGGCCTGCCTGAAACCACGGCGCAGTTCGACCATGTCATCTTCGACACCGCCCCCACCGGCCACACGCTGCGCCTGCTGACGCTGCCTTCGGCGTGGAGCGAGTTCATCGACGCCTCTTCCGGCGGCGCTTCCTGCCTCGGCCCGCTGGCCGGGCTGGAAAAACAGAAGGCGCTGTACGCGGCCACCGTGGCCCAGCTGTCCGACCCGCGCAGCACCACCGTCGTCCTCGTCGCCCGCCCCGATGTCGCTTCGCTGCGCGAAGCCGAACGCACGCGCGGCGAACTCGCCGAACTCGGCGTCAGCAATCTGCATCTGGCGATCAACGGCCGCTTCATCCCGCAGCAGGCCGGCGACGCCATCGCTGATGCCATGCACCTGCGTGGCAATGAAGCACTGGCCGGCATGGCCGCTGGCCTGCGCACCCTGCCGCAGTCGGTCACGCCCTTCCTGCCGCGCGGCACCGTCGGGCTCGCCTCCCTGCGCCTGATGGCGCACCCGGAAGGCGCGCAGGCAGCCTCACCAGCGGCCCAACCCGCGCTGACACTGCCCGCCGGGCTGGTTCCGCTGATCGAAGAAATCGCCGCTACCGGCCACGGCGTGATCATGACCATGGGCAAGGGCGGCGTCGGCAAAACCACGGTGGCGGCCGCCATCGCCGTCGCGCTGGCCGATCGCGGCCACGCCGTGCACCTCTCCACCACCGACCCCGCCGCGCATGTGGCAACGACGGTCGGCGCCGACCTGCCGCACCTCACCGTCGGCCGTATCGACCCGGAAAAGGAAGTCGCGGAATACACCGCCGAAGTGCTGGCCAAGGCCGCGCCCAATCTCGACGCCGCCGGCCGGGCGCTGCTGGAGGAAGACCTGCGCTCGCCCTGCACCGAGGAGATCGCCGTCTTCCGCGCCTTTGCCCGCGAGGTGGATCGTGGCCGCGAGGGCTTCGTCGTGCTCGACACGGCGCCCACCGGCCACACCATCCTGCTGCTCGACGCCGCCGAGGCCTACCACCGCGAGGTGCTACGCACGCGCGGCGAAATGCCGGAGGCGGTCACCGAACTGTTGCCGCGTCTGCGCGATCCGGACTTCACCCGCGTCGTTATCGTCACCCTGCCGGAAGCAACGCCGGTGCATGAGGCCGAGCGCCTGCAGGGCGATCTGGCCCGTGCCGGCATCAAGCCGTTTGCCTGGGTCATCGAGCAGAGCCTGCTCGCCAGTGGTACTGGTGATCCGCTGCTGGCACAGCGCGGCGAATACGAAATCCCCTTCATTCGCCGCGTTGCGGGCGAACTGGCGCCACGCTGCGCGCTGTTGCCGTGGCGGGCGGAGGTGCCGGTGGGGGTGGCGGGCTTGCGGCAGTTGGTTGGTGGCTAGCGGTAGCGCTGACCGGTCGGTTTCGGATTTCGCGAACGCGTACTAGCGACCCACTGTCGCCGTTGTTTTTTCCAAAGGTCCAATGGCAGGTAAGTGAGTCGAGCGGTCGCACGACACAATTTATGTACTGCAGCTCGTCGGCCAAAGCGGCCGTCTAGCTGCCTTTCTGCCTGCGACTGATTTGGGTCGCGAAGCAGATGTTCATAGGGCGCTTCAAAGCGTGATATCAAGGCTGTCAGAACTATCGAGATTCGATGCGCAAATTACGGCCGCATTTCAGTGTGTGATCGAAACTATATATATGCTCTAGCGGATTTCTGTCGCACGTGCCGACGTAGCGATCCTGGAATTGATATTTCCCTCTCTGGATTTCCACCAAACCGCCACATGCTGGGCATTTTCCCGTATAGCGAACCATCCGGATAACGCGATCGTCACCTTCTCTTCGGATTACCAGTACGTGGCACATCGGACTTGTAAGCTGCAAGATCGCCGGAGCCATAACGATTCGGTCCTCAAGCAGTCGGTAGAGCGGCCAAACTATCCAGGCAACGAATCCTCCGATGAGGCTGACGATAACGGTCCATTGAAAGATCACCCGGACGGGCATGTCCGAAACCCAGAGTTTCAATAGCAGCCAACTCCCCGCAGTCAGAATGAACAGCACACAGACCAGGGGCAATGTGATTAGCAGTGAGCGCCACCCTCGAATACTGATCCGAATTGGCCGCCGAACACCGGGGAGCGGATAAACCTCCATCTCCTCAAGGTACTCAAGCTCTGTCGCAGGCTTTACTGGTTGCGTATCGGTTTCGACTGGCTCTGGGGATACTTGCTCGGATTGATGTTCTAGGTCGACCGCCACAAGGCGAAGTGAGTACTGTTTGGCGCGCTTATCGAGGGGGGCTTGTGATTCAAACAACGCCACTCTGAATGGCAGCCCGGCCTTTGCGGCACGCTGCTTTAGATTGGGCTCAATGGAGGCGAAGCTCTTAGATAGCTTCTTCCAAGCCTCGCTGAATTTCTTCCGCCCGGTGTCCTCTTCACTCGACCAATAGACCTGACCAGCGGGGTCGATGCTTGCGCAATGCTCCCGCAGGCGATTGGATGAAAACGCAGGTTCAGGATTGCCGGCCCGTGCTTGGTCGATGACGAGTTGGCTTAACGCCTGCATCAGCGTGATCCAGTCGTCCTTCCCCATACTGAATTCCAAGCCTTCAGCTGCCTCTTGAGAAGATTATTTAAATCAGTCGGTTCCGTATTTCTTCCGGACTCTTCCCGATTGCCTGCCGTGTTATTCGCCATGGTCGCACCCAGTATGCATCTGTGCTTATTGAAAGGTGATGATTATGAACCACGGCGACATTCTCGACTTCGCTATCGACGAAGCAACCAATCAGCTCGTGCATATTGGACAGGTAAGGAAGGGACTCCAATGCAACTGCCGATGCCCTACCTGTGGACGGCGATTAATTGCCAGAACAGGGGTTCGATACCGGCACCACTTTTCTCATTTACCTGACGAGCTGCGGTTGGAACCATGCAGCGGAGGGCCAGAGACAGGGCTTCATCTCGCCGCCAAGCAAATCATCGCTAGATGGCGCTACGTTGACTTGCCGCCATTGATAGTCACCGAGAAAGCGAAAAATCAATTTGGGGTTGAATGTGAAGCGACACTTTCCATCCCGGCTGAGAGGATGCACGTAGTAGAAGCCATTCTTCCCGACGAAACACCTTGGACTGACGACTGGATTCCGGATGTTGTGCTTCGTGCAGCAAATAGAGAAGTACGAATTGAGGTGAAGGTTACCAATGGCGTATCAGGTTCGAAACAGGCCAAGGTACAGCGTGATGGATTCCCACACTGGAGTACGACCTATCCTCTTTGAAAAATGAGTGCGGATGGACTTGGGAGAGTCTCGAACATCTATTGCGTAATGACACCAAAGTGATCCGGTGGGTATTTCATCCAGGAGACGCTGATCTTCGTGCACGAGCAAAAAGACAGCTCTCGGATGAGGTTAACAAATCATTAGCCAAAATCGCATTACATGCGCCGGTGTCAGGTGATGGCGAGTTGGTCTTTCATCCGTGGCTCGGCTTGGTTCCTCGTGACAACGAGCGTCGCCTTGAATTTATTGAATCCCATTTTCAGCCTCCAAAAACCTATCGGTTGCCTGGAGGAGTTGAGATCCGTGTTCGTCGTCATGCTTCGATAGAGGACTCTTGGCTTGTAAGTTTTTACGATACAAAAGACATGCAGCCCATGGCGAGTGTTTATAGTGCCCTGCTCACTGACTTCCTAATCGACCGAAATTTACGATCAGTCTATTTTGGTTGGGCTAATCAACGAATTGTTAGAGGGGCTCGGTCTATAGAGCCGTTGGTCGATTTTACGATGCTGCAATCTTCATTGCCGCATTAACTCCTTTCGGAGTCGAAGGCAGTTTTTCGGCCATGTCAGACGCTGGTACCGACGCTGACGAGTAACGGCTTCTCGCCTTGGAGCGGCCGCTGGGGCTGAGGACGGTTACCTTCGCAGCGGGGTCGATCACCGAATCGAAACTATCCGAGGGGCTGCACCTGTCCGTTGATTTCGATGCCATATGACAGGCGCTGGTGCGGGTTCCACTTTGGACGCCGATCTTCTGGGAGCTCAATTAGACAAATATTGAACTTCGAAGGTGGTTGCAGGTTTGCTGCGACAAGAAGGCCGAACAAATGCTCCGCGTCATCGACAAGGGAACTGCGCACTTGCTCCATCAGCGACACGAGGGAGCCAGTTACTGGCTCCTCGCCCGGAAGTTGAATATTGACAGATGGTAAGAGGAGCTCCATCGACGGCAACAGCTTAAAGTCGTACACCGCGATTCGATCGCCGTCTTTCGGGTGCTCAACCATGTTGCGAAGCCTCCGAAGCTGCAACAGCGCAGGCCCCCGCTCCTGCATGGCACGGGTAACCGATGCGTCCTCACCGTGTTTTTGGGCGAGAAGCACAGCTAACGAGTCGACCCACTTATTCGTAATCTCACCCGGATAGAAGAGGCGGGCAATTTCTTCGAGCATGTCGACCGCGTGACCGATCTTCTGCGTAAACGCGTTGCAGCGATGCGATACGTCACCGAGCGCCGGCAGGCGCAGACTGCGATCTTTGGCAGGCAGGGCTTCAAATTCGTCGACGGCCACCTTGGTTGCTGCATCGAGGCGCCTTTGCTCATCGAGTATTGCCGCGATGATAGCGAGGAACTCGAACGCGAGTTGAAGTGACTTCTTTTCGTCGAATCGCGGGCCAAGATGCAACGACTTGAATAGCGTGTACGCCGTAAGGTAGGTCCTAGCAACCTCCGGGTCCTGTGCCCCTAAGGAAAGAACTTTCTGTTGCGTGTTCGGTATTGCGGTGTTCGTACGCTGCGGATCGATCTGGTCGGCAATTTGTATTGCGAAAATTGCATGCTCATGGACCGAGTACAAAGACTGCTGCATGTCGATTATCGTACCGATCGGACCGTCGCCGTTCTCCCCAATTTTCATCGATAGGGCGGAGTTTCGGATGCGGTCGATTGGCCGGTTGGGATCTTTGTCTGTCATGTGAACATGCAATGGGCTGAAAGGGTCGGCTTCAATTCATGAGAAAAAAGCCGTGATTGAGGGGGCTTTCCCTCCGTTAATTAAGGTTCGATGCTGATCACTTGAAATCGAACGATTTTTTCTGGTGAGAATGGATTTGGAGCAATTTCTCTTAGGCAGTTCACAGCTACTTGCTTGCGCAGCATTGCCTCGATGTATTGGGTGGTGTTTTGATCCCCAATGACTTGAAATCGATAGTCGCCCTCTTTAGCCGCTTCGCCAGGATGAACGTACAGTTTTCCAATATTCTCAAATTTATTGAAGTCGAATATCTCACATCTCAATTTGAGTGGTGTGGTTTCGATCTGGGACGGCAGAGAAAAAACGTCAGCATTGGATGCGTCAAGTTTTATGGTGCCGAGATCACTGTCACCGAATACAACATAGTCCACGATTTTCTCTTCAATCGGCTTGGTCAACGATACGTAGTTGTTAACGCTCATTTGTCCGATATTGAAGACGGGGGCGTTGTAAATGTTTGTTTGAGTTCCCGTGTTCACCTGAAATTGCGAATTGTCTCCAGACCACGTGTAGGTCGGTTGATTTCCAGTCTTCATTGCTGAGTAAACAAATTTTAGAAAATCGAATGACTGCTTCGCATACTCCCAAAGCCCTGTCGGCCCGAGGGCGCTAAAGAATGGGAATGCGGTTTGGATTCCGGTAAGGATTACCCCGAGATCGGTTTCTGCAGAACCGTGCTTTATGCCTTTCGATAGTAGGTAATACCGAGATCTGTCATCGCGAGATAGTCGTTTTCGCTGAGTAAGACCCAGATATGTTTTGTCCAGCAACGACTGGAAATCAGACAAGCTATCCGTAAGCAAGTGAATAGGGATGCCGTCGGTGAAGGCAGGCCCATCCATTTTGAAGTGAACGGAGATTGGTGCATTTGGGTTTTCAAGTTCGATTAGTGACATTGGCGCTCCCCTCTCAAAGCTTCACGGTTTTTAATGGACGCATAAAACCGTAATCAGATGATGACGCGGTCATTCATTATGACTGCGTGTTTTATTGATTTGCAATGAGTTTGACGAATTCCGTAGGGGTCAGCAGACCTTATTTCGTACTGCTCAGCGTTTGAAGTGTTGTGTGAATTGGCCCTGCGGCAGATTACGGAGTGATGCGGTCACACGAGCGACCTCTCGGCCCCCTCAGATCGTCGGCAACACCCCAGCCTTACGCCGCCCCGGCTTAAGCCGTATCGATTGCGGGGTTTACGCCGCCAGTTTTGCGCTCGCCAGCCGGTTCAGGCTGACACCTTGTTCAGCCGCCTCTGTTGCCAGGGCGCGATGCACCTGAGGGGGAATGCGCACCCGGAATTCTCCGCTGTAATGCTTTTCCGCCAGGGAAATGGGAATAGTCTCGCCGGTCGATTGCATATCGGCAACCGCTTCGGCGACAACTCGTCGGATGCCTTTCAACGCCGCTTCCGGCGTTTTCGCCAGCCATGACAGCGACGGAAATTCAGCGCACAGGCCGACATGCTCGCCGTCTTCGGCCGACCAGGTGACGCGGTAGGTGTAGTGATCAACGCTCATTGCGCAGCCCCTCCAGTTTGTCGATTGCGAGCAGAGCTTGCCTGGCGCTCATCTCACCTGCCCAGCCTCGGCCAACACCGTGTCCAACCCCGTATAGAGCGCATTGAGCGCCTCGTGCGCGGCATAGACCCGGTTTCGCCGCTGTGCCGTGGTCTCTCGCATGAAAAGATTAATAGCGCAGCGGTTATTAACGCTTTCTACTACAAAACATTAATAGTGGCGGCGCTTTTGCTCGTACCCCCACCTGCGCCTGCACGGTCATGAATCGCCTCGCACGCTCCTACAACTGCTGCTCGGCCCACAGGGCGAATTCCTGCAGGTCTGCGAGTTGCTGTTGTGCCTGCGACAATGTTGCGGGCCGTGCGCCGTACTGCGCCGAATCTTTCAGCGAGAGCAATTTGCGCAGGCGGGATTCCTGGCTGCCCGGCAGCGTGTTGCCCAACGTGTCGCGAAGGAGCCTGGGGGCGGCGCCGTGGTCTTGCGTATTCACGAGTTGGCGGTGCTTCGCGGTAATTGCATCCGCATAGGCAATCGCGGCCAGCACGATATTGCTGATTGCCGGTGACAGGTTGTCGCCGGGATTGGCCAGCGCGACCAGATTCTCTCCCGCTTGCTGGAACGCCCGAGCCTGCTTGAGGCGGCCCTCCCAGAAGTCGGTGTCGACAGTTCTTGCGGTGCTGATTCGCGCCATCATCCGTCTTTCCTCCGTCGTTGTAGCCGGGTCGCATACTGCTCTGGGCGCGGGCCATCGAGAACCTTGGCGTCTCGGATCATATTTTCCCAGAACGGGTCGGAGCCTTCACTCATGCGCAGGACATCCGCATCGGACAAGCCCACCACGGAACACCGAACCTGGTGGTGGTCTTCGATGGCCTGAAGCGCGAGCCGAACCGACTCCGTCACGTTTTCCACGGCGGCGTCATCGGCAACGATGATCGCGAGATCGAAATCGCTTGCCGGAGTGTCTTCGCCCCGCGCGACGCTGCCGTAGTACCACGCCGCGGTGACCTGTTGCACTTTCAGCGCCTCGCGCACGCTGCTCAGCATGCTGTTCCAGTGCTGCATTTCGTCCTGGAAGAGATTGGTGATCGCTACCGTGAGCGGATGACGGGAATCCATGCAGTAGAGGCGCGACCGGGCGGCACCGAGCTGTGATACCACCTGGGACCGGATCAGGTTTTCGAGGGCCAGCCGGGTTCCGCGCGCGGAAAGGCCGCACTCCTTCTCCAACTGGCTGACGCTCAGCGGCAGTCCGCGCGTGGCAAGGACGCGCAGCAGGCGTACCGATGCCTCGTTGCCGAGGATTCGCGAGAGGGGGTGCTGAAGGTGGCTTTGGGGGTGTGAGGGTGGCCGCATCGGAGCCTCCGATAAAGCTACTTGAGTAGCGATATGTAAATTATAGTGCCTTTACGGAAACAATAGTATCTATTGGATAGCCTGCGATTTTGACAATGGGCATTCGTTCAGATCGTCGACAACACCGCCACCACCCGCCCCGGCTCGATGCGCACCGACTTGAGCAGCCAGCGGGCGGTGATTTCCTGGAGGTTGCCGTTCTCGCGCAGTACGTAGACGGGCTTCGTGCGAAAGTAGGAGGTGATCAGTTGCGAGGCGGCTTCGCGTATGGCGGGGTTGGCTTCTTTCCTGAGCGCCGGGGCGCTCACCGAATCGACGACCGGGTTCTCCAAATAGAAGGACTTGCTCTGGTCGTCGTAGCGAATGCCGGCGCGGCCGCTGGCTTCGACGCGAATCGGTTTCTGGCCCTGCAGCTCGACATCCAGCCCGGTGGCGATGCGGGCGCGGCCATCGGTACCGTCGAGCAAAATCTGCGGCGGTTCTTTGAGTGCAACAGAAATGAGCCCGCCGTAGGACAATTGCAGCGGTTTGGCTTTGGCCAGCGCCGAGGCAATGTCGGCTTCGGAGAAAACGACTTCCCGCTCGAACAGGCCGGCGTTTGCAGCAAGAGGGCTGATCAGCAGGGTTGCAATGAACAATAAGGTTCTGGTGATGTGCATGAAATTTCCTTGTCGGCTTTGCCCGATCTTTCCTGATATCGACATCGTCGTCGGATGAGACGATGAAGACAAGCAACAACGCCCCATGGTTCGAGATCACCAGTCCGTTTGAAACCGAGTTCGGCAAGCTGATGCTGCTCGAACCGCCCACGGCGAAGCTGAGCGAGTTGCGTGCCCGCCTGCTCGACCAGCGTTACGAAAAGCCTTTTGTCGTCGACGACGGCCAGTTGCGTTACCTGTATTTCAGCGTGCGGCTGATGCAGAGCGCCATGCGCCTGGCGGCGCCGGACGAGCTGGCCTTGCGCTACACGCAGAAGATGATGGCCTTCCTGCTGTTCGTTCCCCGTCCGGAGCGCATCGTGTTGATTGGCCTCGGCGGTGGCTCGTTGCTGAAATTCTGCCACCGCCACCTGCCGACGGCGGCGTTCACCGCCGTCGAGATCGACCCGGATGTGATCGCATTCGGCGAAGCCTTCCTGCTGCCACTACCGGGGCCGAAGCTGCAGATTATCGAGGCGGATGGTGCGGACTACGTGGCCGAGGCGGCGCCGGGGGTCGATGTGCTGCTGATCGATGCCTTCGACGAGCACGGTTTTGCCCCGGCCATGAACAACCGGGCGTTTCTGGAATCGGCATGGGACAAGCTCTCGGCCAAGGGCGTGCTGGTCGTTAACCTCGCCGGGGAGCGGGAAGGCTATGCCGGTCTGGTCGGCGAGATCATGCATGTGTTCGACGATCAGGTGCTGATCATCCCCGTGCCTGACGATGGCAACCATGTGTTGCTGGCCTTCCGGGAGCGCCATTTCGAGCCGCGCTGGCGCTGGCTGCACAACCATGCACGCGAGCTGCGTGCGCGTTTCGGACTCGACTTTCCTTCTTTCGTGCAGAAAATGGAGCGCTCGGCGAAGCTTGGGCTGGCAAGGCAGATGGCCGGCGGGAGAGGAGTGTAGGCAGACGCAGGCAGCCGCTGGTGGCTTGACCCCGCAGTGAGGCGAGGAGTAAAACAGGTTCACTGCCTTCAACGACCTGCCTTCAAGTTTGCATCCATCGATAAAGCCGCACGCGCGGCGTATTTGACTCCACCATAAAAACAATGAAGCCGGCTGACAAGCTACTCCTGCAGCGTTTCTGGGCACTTGCCTCGCCTTTCTGGCAGGAGGATGAGAAGTGGAAAGCCTGGGGCTTGCTCTCGCTGCTGGTGATCCTGCTGCTTGGGCAAACGCAATTTGCCGTGCTCTTCAATGAGCAAACCGGCGAATTCACCTCGGCGCTGGCTGCCCGCGACGAAGATCGTTTCTGGGCCTCCATCCGGTTTTGCCTCATCCTGCTTGCCGTTGCGGTGCCGATTTTCGCCTCCTACTACTTTGTCCGCGACAAGCTTGCCATTCACTGGCGGCGCTGGCTGACCAGCCGGTTTCTTGAACGCTATTTCAGCCACCGCCATTTCTATGAGCTGAATGCCAACAATGCCATCGACAATCCGGATCAGCGGGTGGCCGAGGACATTGCCACTTTCACCCAGCGTTCGCTTTTCTTTCTGCTGATCATCATCAGCTCGACCCTGCAACTGATCGCTTTCAGCACCGTTCTCTGGTCCATTTCGCACGAGCTGGTCTACTTTCTCGTGTTTTACGCCGCTGCCGGAACGCTCGTCGTCATCTATGTTTTCGGCAAGCGGTTGATGAAGCTCAACTTCAACCAGTTGCGGCGCGAGGCGGATTTTCGTTTCAGCCTGGTGCGGGTGCGCGAAAACGCCGAGTCGATCGCCTTCTACCGTGGCGAGGCGCAGGAACTGAAGCAGGTGAAGCAGCGTTTCGGCGAGGCCTTCAATAACTTCAATCGCCTGATCCGCAGCCAGCTCGGCCTCAATTTCTTTCAGCACGGCTACAACCTGCTGACCCTGGTCATCCCCAGCGCCATCATTGCCTCGCGGGTGCTCTCGGGCGAACTGGAGGTAGGGCGGGCGGTGCAGGCTGCCGGGGCCTTTGCCATGGTGCTCTCGGCCATTTCGCTGATCGTCGAGAACTTCGAAGGCCTGAGCCGGTTTGCCGCTGGTGTCGATCGCCTCGACTCGCTGGCGAAAGTCCTGCCGCTGCAAGCGGCCAGTCAGGCACCTGCTGGCGGCAGCATTCTGTCGGTCGAGTCCCCGCATCTGGCACTCGAAGCGCTGACATTGCATACCCCGAACTATGACCGCATCCTGGTCAAAAACCTGTCGGTGGCGGTCCCGCCCGGGCAGGGGCTGATGATCGTCGGGGAAAGCGGTTGCGGCAAGAGTTCGCTGCTGCGCGCCATTGCCGGCTTGTGGTATTCGGGGAGCGGCACCATTTTTCGGCCAGGGCCGGACGACATGCTTTTCCTGCCGCAGCAACCCTATATGCAGGTTGGCTCGCTGCGCAGCCAGTTGCTCTATCCAAGCCGGGTGCGCGCATGTTCGGATCGTGAGCTGGTCGCCCTGCTGGAAAAGGTGAACCTGCCGGACCTTGCCGACCGTTTCGGCGGCCTTGATATCGAAAAGGACTGGCACAAGGTGCTGTCCATCGGCGAGCAGCAGCGCCTCGCCTTCGCCCGCCTGCTGTTGACCCGGCCGCGCTTCGCCATCCTCGACGAAGCGACCAGCGCGCTGGATATCCCCAACGAGGCCTTCCTCTACGAGCAACTGGTGGAAACACAGACTACGCTGATCAGCGTCGGCCATCGTTCGACCATCCTCAAGTTCCACTCGCAGGTGCTTGAACTCACCGGCGACAGCGACTGGCTGTCACACGCAGCAACGGATTTTCACTTCAATCATTAGCGCTTTCTTGCGCCAGCCATGCGTCAGCGTGGCTTGTTCTGTCTCATGGTGCCCAGCAGTTGGGCTATCGCCCACATTTCCAGTACCGCGCCGGCACCGATGCAGGCGAAGGCAATCGGGCGGTCGGCCAGCACCGGGGCGACCTGCGGGGCAAAGATACCGATCAGGCCGGCGGCGAAAAATAGCGAGGCGCTGATCGAGGCAACAAAGAACATCGGCGGCAGCACCATCGGTTTTCCGGGGTGGGCCATCGCTTACTCCTTACCGACGGAAAGCACCGGATGCGTCTCGCTTTCAGAAACCAGCACCGTCATCAGGTTGGTCACCAGCTTGACGCGGTCGGCGGCGGAGAGTTGCACGACGCCGGCGGCCTCCAGTTGTTCGATACCCAGTTTGACCATGCCGACGGCGCCATCGACGATGCGCGCCCGGGCGCTGACCACGGCTTCGGCCTGCTGCCGGCGCAGCATGGCGCTGGCGATTTCCGGCGCGTAGGCCAGATGCGAGATGCGCGCCTCGACGATCTCGATGCCGGCCAGTGCGACGTGTTCCTGAATGGTGGTGGCGAGCAGCTCGGCAACGGCTTCCATGTCGCCGCGCAGCGAGTTTCTGCCATTCTCGTCGCCGTCGTACCAGCGGGCGCTGACCACCGAACGCACCGCCGATTCGCTCTGGATGACGATGTAGGTGCCGTAGTCTTCGACATCGAAAGCGGCACGTGCGGTGTCGGCGACGCGCCAGACGACCACGGCAGCAACTTCCACCGGATTGCCGGCGCGGTCGTTGACCTTGAGGGTTGCGGTGTTCAGGTTGTGGGCGCGCAGCGACATCTTCTGGCGCTGGAAGAAGGGATTGACCCAGTAGAAGCCGGCGCTGTGCAGCGTGCCGGCGTAGCGGCCAAAGAAGGTGAAGATGGCGGCGATGTTCGGCTGCAGGATGCCGAAACCCTTGGCCAGAAACAGTAGCACCGGAATGGCCAGAATGTTGAACACCGACGGCTGACGCGGAAAGGGCAGGGAGATGCCGAGGTTCCACGCAAACAGGCCGATGAACGGCCACGCCGCCCAGGCCAGCAGGGCCAGCCACAGCGGCAGGGCGAGCCAGCCGGAAAGGCTGATTGCCGATTTTTCGTCCGAAATCTCGCGCATCTGAAACTCCTCATGATCGTTGGCAGCGAATGCGATTGTAGTCGCCCCACAGAATTCAAGCACGGCGGGACGCGCCGTGCGGTGTGGGGCATAATAAGGATATTCTTATATGCAGGCTGCAGCCATGAATTCTCCCGTCGCAAACCACTCCGGCGTTCCTTCCGGCGCATCTCCCAAGTTTCCTTCATTTTCCGAAATCAGCCGCAGCTTTGCCCCCGGCTGGTTCGCGGCCGTCATGGGTACCGGCGTACTGGCGCTGACCGCGCATTCGCTGTCCGGACGGTGGCCGTTCCTGACGCCGCTGGTGCAGGGGCTGCACTGGTTCAACGTGCTGCTCTTCTGCGTGCTTTCGGTGCCTTGGCTGACGCGCTGGCTGCGCTTTCACGAGGCAGCGATGATGACCCTGCGCCACCCGGTACAGGCCAGCTTTTACCCGACTTTTGCCATCGCGATGCTGGTGCTGGCGGCGCAGTGGCTGGCCATTGCCGGCATGCCAGTAGCCGCGCTGGCCTTCTGGTGGGGTGGCACGGCACTGGTCTTTGTCTTCAGCTTTGCCGTGCTGTTCCAGATGTTCCGTGGCGAGCACGTCGATCTTGAGCATGTGACGCCGGCCAAGTTCATCCCGGCCGTGGGTCTGGTGGTCATCCCGGTGGCCGGCGGGCCGCTGCTGGAGCTGCAATCTGGCGCCATGCGCGAGCTGGCGCTGCTGGTCAATATCCTCGGCCTTGGTGCCGGTACCATGATGTACCTCGGCCTGCTCGGCCTGACCCTGCAGCGCAAGCTGCTGGCCAAGCCGGCGGTCGGCATCCTGACACCGACGGCGTGGATTCACCTGGCACCGCTAGGGGTCATTCCGGTCAGCCTGCTCAACGTGCTCGACCAGTTGCCCTTTGCCGTGGCGCACGAACCCTTCCTGTTCATCTCTCTGCTGCTCTGGGGCTTTGGCGTCTGGTGGCTGGTCATGGCCTCGCTGCTGACCTGGGCCGCACGCCGTGCCGGGCAGATGCCTTTTGCGCTGTCGTGGTGGGGATTCACCTTCCCGCTAGGAGTCTTCGTTGCCGCCAGCCTGCGTCTGTCGCCGCTGACCGGCATCGGTAGTGTCGATACGATCGGTGTCGCCTGCTGGTTTCTGCTGCTGCTCGTGTGGGGCGTGACGCTGGTGAACACGGTGCGCGGCGTGATTTCCGGTGCTGTTTTCCGTCCCCATCCCTGAGGGAAAGACATGCGAGTAGTGATCCAGCGTGTCAGCGAGGCGCATGTTTCGGTCGAGGGTGAAATCACCGGCAGCATCCGGCATGGCCTGCTGGTGCTGGCCGGCTTCAGCGACGATGAGAGCGAAACCGACCTCGACTGGATGGCGCAGAAGATCGTTCGCCTGCGCATCTTCGCCGACGGCGAGGGTGTCATGAACCTCGATGTGCAACAGGCCGGTGGCCGCATTCTGGCGGTGTCGCAATTCACGCTCTACGCCTCGACGAAGAAGGGCAATCGGCCATCTTGGAGCCGGGCGGCGCGTGGCGAAATCTCGCAGCCGCTGTTCGACCGCTTTGTCGGCAAGCTGGCGACGGCGCTCGGACAACCGGTGCCGACCGGTGTCTTCGGCGCCGACATGCAGGTGCATCTGGTCAACGACGGGCCGGTGACGCTGACGATCGATTCAAAATCGCCGGAATGAATGCAAATCAACAGGATTTCCCGATGAACAAGCTGCAAGCCGATTCCTGGCACGACCTCTCGGCTGAAGCTGCGGCACAGAAACTGGCGACTGATCCGGTCATTGGCTTGAGCGAGGCCGAGGCGGCGGCACGGCTGTTGCAGCATGGCGAGAACCGCCTGCCGGTGCCGCCGGGTAAGAGCGCCTTGCGCCGCTTTGCCGAACAACTGATACAGCCGCTGGTGCTGGTGCTGATCCTGGCCGGCAGCGTCACGGCGGTGCTCGGCGAGTGGGTGGATACCGGCGTCATCCTCGGCGTGGTGCTGGTCAATGCGGTGATCGGCTACGTTCAGGAAGGCAAGGCCGAGGCGGCGCTGGCGGCGCTGGCGCGAACCCTGGCCAGCGAAACGATGATCCTGCGCGAGGGCAGCAAGCGCCGCCTTGGTGCCCACGTGCTGGTGCCCGGCGATGTGGTCCTGCTGGCCGCTGGCGACCGGGTGCCGGCCGACCTGCGCCTGATCGAGTCGCATGGACTGAAAGCCATGGAAGCCTCGCTGACCGGCGAATCGACCGCCGTGCACAAGATGCCGGAACCCTTGCCGGTGGACACGTCGCTGGCCGACCGCCGCAACATGGCCTACGCCGGTACCATGGTGGTCAGCGGGCAGGGGGCCGGGTTGGTGGCTGCAACCGGGCGTGGCACCGAGACCGGGCGGATTTCGCAACTGATCGCCGATGTGCCCGATCTGCAAACGCCGCTGACGCGCAAGATGGCGGCCTTTTCCAACTTGCTGCTGCTGGTCATCGGCGGGCTGGCGCTGCTGACTTTTGCCGTCGGCCTGCTGCGCGGCGAAGCCGCAATCGACATGTTCATGGCGGCGGTGGCGCTGGCCGTGGGCGCCATCCCCGAGGGCCTGCCGGCGGCGGTGACGATCACGCTGGCCATCGGCGTTTCGCGCATGGCCAAGCGCCGCGCCATCATCCGCAAGCTGCCGGCAGTGGAAGCGCTGGGCAGCACGACGGTGATCTGCTCGGACAAGACCGGCACGCTGACCGAGAACCAGATGACGGTGCGCGAGGTCTGGGCCGGCGGCGAGCGGCACGAAGTCAGCGGCAGCGGCTACGCTCCCGAGGGGCAGGTCGGCAACTCCGGCGATTATTCCAATCATCCGGCAGCGATTGCCGGCGCCCTGCGCGAGACCCTGCTGGCCGGCGTGCTGTGTAATGACGCGGCACTGTCGCATCGGGGCAAGCACTGGGAAATTGTTGGCGACCCGACCGAAGGTGCGCTTCTCGTTGTAGCCCGAAAGGCAGGGCTGGACGAATCGACGCTGCTGACCGTCTTTCCTCGCCTCGATGTGCTGCCCTTCGATTCTGCCGCGCAATACATGGCCACCGCGCATGACGTCGAGGGGCAGCATCTGGTGTATGCGAAAGGCGCGCTCGAACGCATCCTGCCGCGCTGTACCGACATGCTCGATGTCACTGGGGCGTTGGTCCCGCTTGATACCGGCGCTATCGAACGGCACGCGCAGGCCATGGCCGAACGCGGCTTCCGTGTGCTGGCGTTTGCGCGGGGAAGCAACACCGCCGGCTCTACACTCAGCCACGAAGCGCTGAGCGGCAAGTGTTTCAGTTTCCTCGGGCTGGTCGGCATGATCGACCCGCCACGGCCGCGCGCCATCGCTGCGGTGAAGGCCTGCCACGCCGCCGGCATCAAGGTGAAAATGATTACCGGCGACCATGCGGTCACGGCCTTGGCGATTGCCCGGCAGATGGGCATCGTTGCCGCCAGCGATGACGTCGCAGTGCTCAGCGGCAGTGATCTGGCGCAGATGGACGACGCACAGTTTGTCGCAGCCGCCAATACGACCGCAGTGTTCGCTCGCGTCGAACCCGAGCAGAAGCTGCGCCTGGTGCGCGCGCTGCAGCAGAGCGGCGAAGTGGTGGCGATGACCGGCGATGGCGTCAACGACGCGCCGGCGCTGAAGCAGGCCGACATCGGTGTGGCCATGGGCCTCGGTGGTACCGACGTGGCGCGCGAGGCGGCAGCGATGGTGCTGACCGACGACAACTTCGCCAGCATCGAGGCGGCAGTGGAGGAGGGGCGCGGCGTCTATGACAACCTGGTCAAGTTCATCACCTGGACCTTGCCGACCAACTTTGGCGAGGGGCTGGTCATCCTGGCCGCCATCCTTGCCGGTGCAACCTTGCCGATCACGCCGCTGCAGATCCTGTGGATCAACATGACCACTGCCGTGCTGCTTGGCCTGATGCTGTCGTTCGAGCCTGTAGAGAAGGGGCTGATGCGGCGTCCGCCGCGCCCGCCGGCCGCGCCCATTCTCGACCGGCCGCTGATTGCCCGCATCGTGCTGGTCAGCGTCCTGCTGCTGGCCGGCGCCTACGGGCTGTTCCTGCTCGAACTACAGCAGGGGCATTCGCTGGCCGAGGCGCGCACGGTGGCGGTCAATGTCTTCGTCGTTGTTGAAACCTTCTACCTCTTCAACTGCCGTTCGCTGACTCGCTCCTTCATTGCCGTTGGCCTCTTCTCGAATCCGTGGGT
Organism: Candidatus Proximibacter danicus; assembly: GCA_016710885.1. Classification (GTDB taxonomy): domain Bacteria; phylum Pseudomonadota; class Gammaproteobacteria; order Burkholderiales; family Rhodocyclaceae; genus Proximibacter; species Proximibacter danicus. The sequence continues at coordinate 62,537 of JADJUC010000005.1, read as the reverse complement.
GTGGGTGGGTAGCGGCATCATGCTGGGGCTGCAGTTGCTGCTGACCTATCTGCCGGCGATGAACCGGATTTTCGGTACCGCACCGATCGGCTGGACCGAATGGGCTGCCATTCTCCTTGTTGGCTGGGGGGCGTCGCTGGTGGTCGGCATCGAGAAACGTTTCCGCCTGTTTCAGGCGGCTGCGCGGCCCGATGATAAGATTCAGCCCTGATCGTTCGTTGCACGCACTCCCGGTTTGTTTTCCTGATCGCTGGCGTTTATACTGCGTATAAACATTTCGGAGGAATGAATCCATGACCGAAGCACTTCTTGCCATCAAACACTGGGGAAACAACTTGGGCGTTCGCTTGCCAGGAGCCGTGGCGCGTGAGGCGAATTTCCATGCCGACCAGCAGGTTGTGGTTTTTGCGGAGGCCGGGCGAGTGATCATCTCGTCGGTCGATGAAGCGCCGCTTACCCTTGAGCAGCGCTTGTCCCGCTTCGATCCTGCTCGCCACGGTGGTGAAGCCATGGCGGGTACGCTGTTGGGGGCTGAGCGTTGGTAACGGCCAAAGGCAAAGCGCCTTGGGTGCCTGATCGGCAGGACGTCATCTGGATCGACTGCAATCCGCAAGCCGGCAGGGAGATGCGTGACCGGCATTCGATTCTCGTCCTTTCTCCTCGAGCCTTCAACGCGCGCACTTCGCTGGTCATTGGCTTGCCGATGACTACGGCTGAATACAATGCGGACAATCCATTTGCCGTCGCTGTGGGGGCTGCCAAGGGTGCCAAATCCGGAAAGACCAGTTATGTGCTTTGCCACCAGCCCAAGTCTTTCGATTGGCGCATTCGTGATGCCGCGCCGCATCCGCTAAAACGTCTGTCCGATGCCAAGTTCGCCGACGCCTGTGCCGTGTTGAACCAGATTGTGCAAGTAGCGTAACGTCTACATTGTTCCCGTTGTCTTCCTGAGGATTCTTCCATGCGTTCGCTGTTCCTGCTTTCCTGCCTGTTGCCTGTTCTGGCCATTGCCGCCGCTACGCCGCTGGAGACGGTGACGGGCGAGAGCAGCGAGAGCATTCCGCAGCGCATGGTTTCCCTGTCGGTGAAGCAGGATGTGGCCGCAGCCTGCGGCACGCGGCCATGCCGCAGAGAGAATTGAGGTATTCGATGTATCCGATCCAAGCTGTGACACGACCTGTCATCCTGCTGCTGGCCTTCATCGTCAGCATCCCATCGGCTTTTGCCGCCGGTTCCGGGGTGGTTGGCGAGAACCTGCTTTGGCTGGCCATCATCCTCATGGCCGCCCGCCTGTTCGCGCCGCTGACGCAGCGCATCGGCTTTCCCGCCGTGCTCGGCGAATTGCTGCTCGGCGTCGTGCTCGGCAATCTGGCCATTTTCGGCTTCCACTATTTCGACAAGGTCGCCGGCGACCCGATCATCGCCTTCCTCGCCGAACTGGGCGTGATCGTGCTGCTGCTACAGATCGGTCTGGAGACGCGGCTCGACGATCTGGTCAAGGTTGGCGCCAAGGCTTTTCTTGTCGGTGCCATCGGCATTGCCGTGCCTTTCTCGCTCGGGGCCTATGTCGTTGGTCCGCTGCTGCTGCCGGGGCAGAACGAAAACACCTACCTCTTCCTCGGTGCCACGCTAGCGGCCACTTCGGTCGGCATTACCGGCCGCGTCTTCCGCGATCTCGGTCGGCTCGGCATGGCCGAGGCAAAGATTGTGCTGGGTGCGGCGGTGATCGACGACGTGCTCGGGCTGGTGATCCTGGCCGTGGTTTCCAGTCTGGTGCAGGCCGGCTCGGTGAGTGTCGGACAGGTCGCGCAGATCATCTTTGAGGCGATTGCCTTCCTCGGGGGCTCGATCATCATCGGGCGCATGCTGGCGCGGCGTTTTGCCGGCAAGCTGGCGCAACTGGATAGCGGCCATTCGATGCTCTTTGCGCTGGTACTGGCTAGCGGCCTTTTTCTTGCATGGTTGGCGCACGCCATCGGGCTGGCCCCGATCATCGGTGCCTTTGCGGCGGGCTTGCTGTTCGAACCGGTCTATCTGAAGGGCTTTGAAACGCCCAAGCTGGTGCAGGATATCGAGGAGATATTGCCGCCCGAAATGAAGGCTGGGCTGGGAGAGCGCATGCGTTCGATCCTGCAGAAACATACGCATCATCAGCACGAGCACATGGTCGAGCCGATTGGTTATTTCTTCGTGCCGGTGTTCTTTGTGCTCACCGGCATGCAGGTCGATCTACGCACGCTGGCTGATCCGCAGATCGTGATTGTGGCGCTCGGCATTACGGCCGTGGCTGTGGCTGGCAAGCTGGTTGCCGGTTTTGCTGCCGGGCGCGGGCATAACCCGTGGATCGTTGGCTGGGGCATGGTGCCGCGTGGCGAGGTGGGCCTCATCTTTGCCGCCGTCGGCAAGCAACTCGGGGTGGTCAATGAAGCGATGTTCTCGGTGATCGTCATCATGGTCATCCTGACCACGCTGCTGACGCCGCCCATTCTGACGGCGCTGTTGCGCAGACACGACCAGAAATGACCGATGCGATGAAGCGCGGTGGGGTGATGCTGGCCGTGGTGGCCGGCGCCTATGTGCTCTCGTTCTTCCACCGTTTCGCGCCGGCCGGCATTGCCCAGGATCTGGCGGTGTCTTTCCAGACCAGCGCTGCGTCGCTTGGCGTGCTGGCGGCGACCTACTTCTACGTCTATACGATCATGCAGGTGCCGACCGGCATCCTCGTTGATACGCTGGGGCCGCGCCGCATTCTGCTGATCGGCGCGATCATCGCTTGCATTGGCAGCATTCTGTTCGGTCTGGCGCCATCGATGAATGTGGCGCTGGTCGGGCGCACGTTGGTTGGATTGGGGGTGTCGGTCACTTTCATCGCCATGCTCAAGATCATTGCCGTGTGGTTCGACGAAAAGCATTTCGCGACGCTGACCGGGCTGTGCATGCTGGTCGGCAATTTCGGATCAGTACTCGCCGGGGTGCCGCTGTCGCTGACGGCGCAAGCGGTCGGCTGGCGCAGTGTCTTTGTCGTCGCCGGCGTCATTTCGCTGTTGCTCGGCATTGCCTGCTGGATCTGGGTGCGCGATGGCAAGGATGGCGCCAGTACGGCACATCGCCCGCAGTTTGACCGCACGGTAATCCTAGGTGGATTGGCGCAGGTATTGAAAAATCGCGCCACCTGGCCGGCTGCGCTGGCTAACACCGGCGTTGCCGGCGCCTTCTTCGCTTTCGCCGGACTCTGGGCAACGCCGTATCTGGTGCAGGTGCATGGCCTGTCGCGCGATGTGGCGGCTGGCCACTTGTCGTTGTGGTTCGGCGGCTTTGCCGTGGGCTGCTTTTTCCTCGGCACCTTGTCCGACCGACTGGGTCGGCGCAAGCCGGTGCTGGTGGTCACTACCAATCTCTTCGCTCTCCTTTGGCTGATCTGGCTTTCCGGGGCGCTGATGCCGCTCTGGCTTTCCTACAGCCTGTTTGCGCTGATGGGGGTGTGCACCGCCGGTTTCAGTCTGACTTGGGCCTGCGCGAAAGAAGTGAATCCGCCGCTGCTTTCCGGCATGTCGACCTCTGTCACCAACATGGGCGGCTTTCTCGCCGGTGCGCTGCTGCAGCCGATTTTCGGCTGGGTCATGGATCTGGGCTGGAAGGGCGGCATGCTCAACGGTGCGCGTTTCTACGAGCTTTCAGCCTGGCGTAGCGGTCTGCTGATCATTGCCCTCAGCGCCTGCGGCGGCGCGCTGGCGGCGTGGTGGATCAAGGAAACCCGTTGCCGCAATATCTGGAAGCATTAGCCCTTTGGGAGTAGTCTCTTTGTTGGAGAGTAGCTGGTCGAAAGGGTGAATCTTGGCGGCTGACGAGCGACGGAAAACTGACAGAGCAGTGCCACTGGACTGGCTGGCCCCGGGGGTACTGTTGGCGTTTCTGGTGTCGCTGTTGCTGGCGGCGGCGTTAGTCTGGTTTGTCGAGAAGGCCCGGCGCCACAGCGCGGAAGATCAGGGGCGCCACTTGGCCAGTGCTGTTGCCCACGATCTGGGTGAGCGCCTCGACCGCTCCCTGTCCGCCTCCTATGCGCTGGCGACGCTGGTGCGTCAGGGGAAAGGCCGCATCGATAATTTTGAGACGCTCGGTGCTGAGATGATCCGCGTTTATGGGGGTATCACGGCACTGCAGCTGGCGCCGGGCGGAACGATTCAGCAAGTGGTGCCACTGGTCGGAAACGAGTCGGTAATCGGTTTTTCGCCATTGAATGACCCGCTGCAGGGGCCTGAAGCACGGAGAGTCATCGAGCAGCGACAACTCGGACTGACTGGCCCCCTCGAACTGAAGCAGGGAGGTGTCGGCGTTGTCGGTCGCCACCCCATCTTCATGCCGGACGAGCATGGGGGGGAGCAATTCTGGGGGCTTACCCAAGTGCTCATCCGCATCCCCGATTTGCTGGCAGCGACACGTCTGAGTGCGTTGGTGGAAGGTGGCTACGCCTATGAATTGTGGCGCATTCGTCCTGACGGCACGCGACACGTCTTCTCGCGTGCCGGTGATGACGCGCTTGTCTCTCCAGTAGAAATTCCCATTTCGGTTCCCAACGGACGCTGGGTGCTGAGCATCGTCCCGGTCGGCGGCTGGGTGTCGACGCAATTTCTTGCCTTCAGCGTGCTGGCGGCGCTGGCCTTTTCCTTGTTGACCACCTTTGCGGTGTACCTCCTTCTGCGGCAACCGCGCCTGCTGCAGCAGGAAGTGTCACGGCGTACTGAGCAGTTGCGTGCGAGCGAGGTGCAGTATCGGGCACTCTTTGACAGTAATCCGGTGCCGATGGTGGTGTATGAACTGCGCCGGCAATACCTGCTCGATGCCAACAAGGCCTTTCTTTCCGGTTATGGTTTTTCGCGCCAGGAGTTGCTGCAAAGGCGCTTCTGCAGCTTGCATCCCGAGTCCGAACGGGATCGCCTTGTCACCCATCTGTCGACGCTTTCTCCCAACGGGACGCAGCATTGGGGGGAGTGGCATCACACGCGCAAGGACGGGCGGCTCATCGATGTTGATATCACTTCGCTGGATGTTTCCTTCGAGGGACGGCCGGCGGCGTTGGTGCTGGCTATCGACATTACCGACCGCAAGCGCGCAGAAGAAGCGGTAAAGACGCACAACACCTGGTTGAAATCGGTGCTTACCCATTTCCCCGGCGGGGTGTCGGTTTCCGATGCTCAGATGCGTATCGTCGAATGGAACGAACAGTTCCGCAAGCTGCTCGATTTTCCGCGCGAGATGTTTGATGGCGAGCCGCGTACGCTGCTCGATTTTATTCGCTACAACGCGGCGCGTGGCGAATATGGCAAGGTCGATGTCGATGCCCATGTTGCCGAGGCGGCGGCCCGGATGAACATGCATGAAGCTCACCATTTTGAACGTACCCGGCCGGACGGTACGGTGCTCGAAGTGCGTGGTACGCCGCTGCCGGACGGCGGCTTCATCAGTTCCTACACCGATATTACCGAGCGCAAGCGTGACGAGGCCCGACTGCTTGCGGCCAATCAGCGCTATGAGGAACTCAATGCGGACCTCGAAATGCGGGTTGCTGAACGCACACAACGATTGGCCACTGAAGTCGAGGAGCGTCGTCAGGCGGAATCAGCCGTTCGCCGGTCGGCAGAATGGCTGCGCGAAATCATCGACACCATGTCGATCGGGATACTGTTGTGGGACAAAGATCAACATCTGGTGGCCTGGAACGATGCCTTCAAGCGCCTGTACCCGGCCTCTGCCGATCTTTTGCGTGAGGGCTTTGCCCGCGATGAACTGCGCCAAGGCATGGAACTGCGCGGAGATGTGCCAGCCCAAAGCGACGAGAGCCGTGACTGGAACCGCCAGGGACAGTGGGACCGAATTTTGCCGGATGGCCGAGTCGTCAGCGTCGAACGCATGACGACTTCGGAGGGCGGGCGCCTGGTGCTGCAGACCGATGTAACGGCGCTGCGACGTACTGCCGAAGTGCTTGCACGCAATGAACGAATGGCTTCCCTCGGCAATCTGGTGGCGGGAATTGCCCACGAAATCAATACCCCGATCGGCAATGCGCGGATGGTGGCATCTGCCGTTGGCAACAGCATCGCTGAATTCGAGGAGGCGCTTGCCAGCGGTCCGCTACGCCGTTCGGTGCTTGAGACCTTCCTTGCCAACGTGCGCGAGTCGGACGATCTGCTGGAGCGCAACCTGGTGCGCGCAGCAAACCTGATCCAGAATTTCAAGCAGGTGGCGGTGGATCAGACGAGCGACCAGCGGCGGCCGTTCGATCTGGCAACGGTGCTCGAAGAAATTCAAATGACGCTGCTGCCGCGATTCAAGCATTCGCCCTTCAGGCTGGAGCTGGACGCCGAGGTGGGCGTGAGTCTCGACAGCTTTCCTGGGGCGCTCGGGCAAGTCGTTACCAACCTCGTCGAGAACGCGCTGGTGCATGCCTTTGAAAGTCGGAGTGAGGGCCGGGTGTTGTTGCAAGCTCGCGGCCTGGAGGGTGACCGGGTGGAAATCGTCTGTGCCGACAGCGGTACCGGCATTCCTGCCGACCTGCGGCCACGCATCTTCGATCCTTTCTTTACCACCAAGCTGGGCAAAGGGGGCAGTGGCCTCGGTTTATCGATCGTGCTCAATCTGGTGCGCAATCTGCTTGGCGGGGACATGATCGTCGAAAGCGATCCCGGCGAAGGAACACGCTTCATCATCACCCTTCCACGCGTTGCCAGAAACGACAAATCCAGTGCCAACGAGGCGAGCGGCGGCTCCTGAAACCCTCGCCAAATCGACCACCGACGGCCCGGTAGCAAGGCGATAAGTTTGCCATTCCCTCCATTTGGGCGCAGTGCTCAAGTGCAATCCCGACAAGGCAAGCGGTGCCAAACAGGTGGTGTGGCACCGCTTGCTTTTGTATCGCGCTGTGATGTACTATTCGGCCGTGATTCGGGGAGGTTCCTTCATAGCCGCCCCGGGTTTACCTCTCCCGCCACCTTTCATCCCCCGAAAGGTGGCACTTGGACCCGCCGACGCATCACTGCGTCAGCGGGTTTTTCTTTTTGGCGGCGGATAATTGCCGGTAAAATCGTCGGTCAAACAATAACCAGATGTACGTAACCCCCCCGGAGCCTCCCACGTGAGCGACATACCCCTGCCCCCGCTGAGCAAACATGAGTTCGAGATTCTTGCGAATTTCCGCTACGAAATCAGAAAATTTCTGCGATTTTCCGAGCAGGTCACTCGCAAGGCGGGGATCACGCCGCTGCAGTATCTGATGTTGCTCAATATCAAGGGGTTTCCCGGTCGAGAATGGGCCACTATCGGCGAAATCGCTGAGCGCCTGCAGGCTCAGCACCACGGCGTTGTCGCGCTGGTTTCCCGTTGCGAAAAACAGGGTTTCGTCGAGCGCCGCCGCTCAACCCAGGACCGTCGTCGCATTGAGGTGCGGCTGCTGCCCAAGGGCGAAGAATTCGTCGAACGCCTGGCCAACGCCCATCGCGTGCAACTTATCAGACTCAACGGACAGTTCTCGGTGCCAACCGCACAGTCTTTTGCGTTGGAGTAGTTCGGTAAAAAGCAGTCAACCGCGGCGCGCACAGCGAGCACGGCGAACATGGCGAAACGGCAATGATTTTTTCGCCTTTGCTCTCCGGCAGGTGGGTCGAGAGTCCCATTGAAAATTGCGTTTTTCGTTGTGTTCGCTGCGGGTTGAGCTGATGTTTTCAGATTCGTTCGGTACACCATTCATCGTCGATTCTCGGAGGTAGGCATGAAAGTCGGATTCCTGGGCCTGGGCATCATGGGGCGCCCGATGGCGCTTAATTTGTTGAAGGGCGGGCACGAGGTGGTCGTCTGGGCGCGGCGTGCCGAGTCGATGGCGCCGCTGTCGGCGGCGGGTGCGCGCACGGCCGCTGACCCCGCCGAAGTGGCGAGACAGGTCGAGCTTGTCATCTCGATGGTGGCCGATGCGCCGGATGTAGCGCAGGTGATGCTCGGCGAGTGTGGCGTCGCTGCGGGCGCGCAACCCGGTCTGGTGGCGGTGGATATGAGCACCATTGCGCCAGCCGCTGCGAAGGATATTGCTGCCAAGATGAAGGCACGGGGTACCGAGTTCGTCGATGCCCCGGTTTCCGGAGGGGAAGTCGGTGCCATTGCCGGCACACTGTCGATCATGGCCGGCGGCAGCGAGGCCGCTTTTGCCAAGGCTCGGCCCGCGTTCGAATGCATGGGCAAGAACATTGTCCACGTTGGCGATGCAGGCGCCGGCCAGGTCGCCAAGGCGTGCAACCAGATCGTTACCGGCATGGGCGTGATGGCCGTGGCTGAGGCGATGTGTTTTGCCAGCAAGGCGGGTGCCGATCCGGCGCGCGTGCGCGAAGCGCTGCTCGGCGGCTTTGCCTATTCGAAGATTCTCGAAAACCACGGCCAGCGCATGCTTGACCGCAACTTCAAGCCGGGTTTCAAGAGTTGGATGCATCAGAAGGATCTGAACATCGTCATGCAGAGCGCGCACGAACTCGGGCTGATGCTGCCGGGCGCGGCGATGACCGCGCAAATGTTCAATGCGATGGTCGGTTCCGGCCTTGGCGAGGAAGACTCCATCGCCGTCCTCAAGCTTCTCGAAAACCTCTCCGGACAGCAATGAAGCTTGGTTTTATCGGCCTCGGCGTCATGGGGCGGCCGATGGCCAGGCGTCTGCTCGAGGCCGGGCATGAGGTTTCGGTCTGGGCGCGGCGTCCGGAGGCTGTGGCTCCGCTGCTTGCGGCCGGCGCCGTCAGTCGCGCCAATCCGGCGGAAGTGGCGCGCAACAGCGACATCGTTTTTACCATTGTCACCCACGGCCACGACGTCGAAGCCATCGTCTTCGGCGAGCAAGGGCTGAACAAGGGGCTCGCTGCAGAATCCATTCTGGTCGACATGAGCACCATTGCGCCTGCACTGGCCCGCGACATTGCCGAACGACTGGCTGGTTCAGGCGTGCACATGCTTGATGCCCCGGTCTCCGGCGGTGGCGTTGGTGCCGAGGCGGGCACGCTGGCGATCATGGTCGGTGGCGAAGCTGTCGTGCTGGAACGCGTGCGTCCGCTGTTTGCCGTGCTCGGCAAAACTCTTGTGCATATCGGTGGCAATGGCTCCGGACAGGTAGCGAAGGCCTGCAACCAGATGGTCATGGTTGCCGCCATTGAGGCCGCGGCCGAAGCAATGCGGCTGGCGGCCGCCGCCGGTGTCGATCCGGAGAAGGTGCGGCAGGCGCTGCTCGGGGGGTCGGCAGGTAGCCGTGTGCTGGAGGTCTTCGGCAGCCGCATGGTGGCCCGCGATTTTGCGGCGGGTGTCGAGGCGCGTTTACACCACAAGGATTTCGGGCTGTTGCTGAATGCGGCTCACGGGATGGGGGTGAGTCTGCCGGTTGTGGCCACTGTTGGCCAGCAACTGAATGCCCTGATGGCCAATGGTTGGGGGGCTGCCGATACCGCAGCCTTGCTGCGGGTGCTGGAAACTGCCCGCCACCGCTAAACGGCCTTCTCACCGCAACGGCTTTTCCCCTGCCCATTCCGGCTTGCTGGCAACTGGTATCATCCTCCTCATTGAAACGGCCCCGATGCCGATCAACAGGCTCCACGAGAGGGCCCGCAGCGTGCGCGACCAGGAGGAGAGATGAACCACAAGATGGCGGTGCCCGAGATGCTGGCGGTATTCGACTACGCGCCGGTGGGTATCGTGTTCGTTCGCAATGGCCTGCTGCAACACTGCAATCGCCGTTTCTGCGACCTTCTGGGTTATGCCGAGGATGAGGTCTTCGGCCAGCGTGCGCGCCTGCTCTACGAGAGCGATGCCGATTACGTTCGTCTGCGGCATTGGGCGCGGCAGGCGCTTCTTGCCGGCGATCCTTTCGATGTTGAACTGCCGATGCGCCGTCGCGATGGCAGCCTGGTTTATTGCCGTCTGCATGCAGCCGCCGTCGATCGCGAAAATCCGCGCGGCGGTACGGTATGGATCGTCGAGGATCTTGAGGAACAAACGCGGATCAAGGATGCGCTGTGGGATGCCCAGCGTGATCTTGAGGCCACCTTTGCTGCGGCCCACGTCGGCATCCTCCTGCTGCGCGACCGCAAGATCATCCGCTGCAACCCGCGCATCGACGAAATGTTCGGCTATGCAACGGGCGAAATCATCGGCCGTTCCTCCCGCATCTTCTATATCTCCGATGCTGATTTTGCGACGGCCGGAGAACTCTATCCGCTTATTTCTGCCGGTGGTACCCACCGTCGCGAGCAGTGGTTGCGGCGCAAGGATGGCAGTACCTTCTGGGCCTTGATCAGCGGCCGCTTCATCGATATCCATCACCCGGAAATCGGCTCGGTGTGGATCTTCGAGGATATGAGCGAACGCAAGCGCCAGGATGAGCGCCTGCAATCCGCGCTGGCCGAACAGCGCATGATCTTCGACAACACGGCTTTCGGTATCGCCTACGTCACCAGCGTTTATCTGCAGCGCTGCAACGATTTCTTTTCCGACATGTTCGGCTACCCTGCCGGTGAGCTGGCGGGACAGTCCGTACGTCGGCTGTTTTGCGACGAAGAAACTGAGACCGATTTCACCGGCAGGGCAGAGGACGGCTTGCGTCGCCATGGCGCTTTTGTCGGCGAAGTGCGCGTGAAGCGCAAGGACGGCAGCACCTTCTGGGTGCGCGGTACGGCACAGCGTGTCGCCTGGGAGCAGGGCGGCGGCGCCATCTGGGTAGTCGAGGATATTTCCGAGCGACGGCAGGCGCAGGAGGCGTTGCTGCGTGCCCACGACGATCTTGAGGTGCGCGTTGCCGAGCGTACGGCCGAACTTGAAACCGCCAACGTCCAGTTGCAGTCGGAAATTTTCGAGCGCATGCAGGCCGAGGAAAAAATCTGGCACATCGCCCACCACGATGCCCTGACCGGCCTGCCCAACCGTAGCCTGCTGCAGGACCGTCTGGCGCAGGCCTTGATGCTCGCCGAGCGAAGCAACGTCCAGGTGGCCGTGCTCTTTCTCGACCTTGACCGCTTCAAAAGCGTGAACGATTCGCTCGGTCATGATGTCGGCGATGCGCTACTCAATGTCGTGGCAGCGGGGTTGGCATCGGTGGTCCGCGACATCGACACCGTCTGCCGCCTTGGCGGCGACGAATTCGTCATCGTCCTGGGGTCGGTAACCGGCCCTGACGATGCAGTCATGGTTGCCGAGCGCATCGTCGAGGTGTTGGCCAAACCGGTGGAGGTGATGGGGCATTCACTGCGCGCTTCGTCCTCGATCGGCATCAGCCTATACCCGGACGATGGACGCGACGCACAGACGTTGATGAAGAGCGCCGACACCGCGATGTATACCGCCAAGAGTCGGGGGCGCAACAATTTCCAGTTTTTCTCGCCGGAAATGAATGTGGCGGCCACCCGGTTTTTTCAGATGGAACAGCGTTTGCGCCAGGCCGTGGAGCGCGACGAATTCGTGCTGCATTATCAGCCGCAAGTCGATGTTTCGGTTGGCCGCGTCTGCGGTCTTGAGGCGCTGGTGCGCTGGAAAAATCCCGAAGGCGGACTGACCCCGCCGGCCGATTTCATTCCCGTTGCCGAGGAAACCGGTCTGATCATTGAGCTCGGCGAATGGGTTTTGCGCGAAGCCTGTCGTCAGCTGCGCGAATGGTATGACGCTGGCTGGCCGCAGGTGACGGTGGCCGTCAATCTCTCACCCCGCCAGTTTCAGCAGAAGAATCTGGTCGCACAGGTGCGCCGTATCCTTGACGAAACCGGTGTGCCGCCGCAGTCGCTCGAACTGGAAATTACCGAATCAAGCCTGATGCACAGCGTTGAAGAGGCGCTGGCGCAGGTGCAGGCGCTGGCCGACATGGGGGTGCAACTGGCGATCGACGATTTTGGAACCGGCTATTCCAGCCTCGCCTACCTCAAGCGCTTCCCGGTCAGCCGCCTGAAAATTGACCGCTCCTTCGTACGCGATTTGTGCGAAGACCGCGAAGATGCCGCCATCGTCGCCTCGATCATTGGCCTGGCCAAGACACTGGGGCTGGAAGTCGTCGCCGAAGGCGTTGAAACGGCGGCGCAACTGGCCGCCTTGCGTGGCGAAGGCTGCCAGCTCTGCCAGGGCTACCTGTTCTCGAAGCCGCGGCCGGCCGAGGAGGTGGCGGCGATTTTTGCGGCCGGGGCGATTTGAATTAAGCCTGCTGCCCGTAGTTGCCGAATTTCTCCAGTACCACGCGCATCTCTTCTGCATCGAGCAGTACCGGCTCGCCGAGCTGGCAGGCGCGCCAGTATTGCTCGCACAGGCATTCGAGCTCGATGCCAAGATCAAGCGCCTGCTTGAGATCTCTGCCGAAGAGCAGCATGCCGTGGTTGGCCAGCAGGCAGGCCGAGCGGTCTGCCATGGCCTTCAGCGCATGGTCGGAAAGCGCCTGCGTGCCGAAGGTGGCGTAGTCGGCGCAGCGCAGCGTGTCGCCGCCGAAGCGGGCGATCATGTAGTGGAAGGGCGGGATGTCGCGGCGCAGGCAGGCCAGGCTGGTGGCAAACGGCGAGTGCGCGTGCAGCACGGCGCCGGCCTCCGGGCGGGCGGCGTAGAGGTCGCGGTGGAAGCGCCATTCCGAGGAGGGCTTCTTCGCGCCTTCGTGGCTACCGTCGAGGCGCATGAAAACAAGGTCACTGGGCGTCAGCGTGTCGTAATCCATGCCGGTGGGGGTGATCAGAAACCCGTCCCTGTCGCGCACCGAGAGGTTGCCGGCCGTTCCCTTGTTCAGCCCGGCGGCGGTCATCTTGCGGGCGGTAGCGATCAGTTCGGCGCGCAGGGTAGTCACTGTTTCATCTCCGGATAAAGCATGTGCAACTGATCGGGCGCACAGCTGCCGCGCTCGGTGATGATGGCACTGACAAAGCGCGCCGGGGTCACGTCGAAGGCCGGGTTGGCCACCGCTTCGTTCTCCGGCAGCTGGCGCACCGAGGCCGGCTGGCCCTCGCCGTTGCGGCCATGCAGAACACGCAGTTCGTCGCCCTCGCGTTCCTCGATCGGGATATGGCCGCCGCTGGCGCAATCGAAATCCAGCGTCGAGCGCGGTGCGGCGACGAAGAAGGGCACGCGCGCTTCACGCGCAGCCAGCGCCTTCAGATAGGTGCCAACCTTGTTGGCGACATCGCCGTTGGCCGCGATGCGGTCGGCGCCGACGATCACCGCATCGACTTCGCCGCGCGCCAGTAGCAGGCCGGCCGCGTTGTCGGCAATGACCGTGTGCGGCACACCGTGTTGTTTCAGCTCCCAGGCCGTGAGCAGACCCTGGTTGCGCGGTCGGGTTTCAGAAACCCAGACGCGGACATCAATGCCGGCAGCGAAGGCGGCATAGACCGGCGACAGCGCCGTTCCGTGGTCAACCGTGGCCAGCCAGCCGGCGTTGCAGTGGGTCATGATGTCCAGCCGGCCGTGCTTCTCGGTCAGTGGTTTGAGGAGTTCCAGCCCGTGTTCGCCGATGGCGCGGTTCTGCGCTACATCCTCGTCGTTGATCGCGGCGGCCTCCTGCCAGGCGGCGGGGCAGCGGGCGGCGACCTGCAAGGGGGCCAGATGCTGCCGCATGCGCGCCAGCGCCCAGTGCAGGTTCACCGCCGTCGGCCGCGTCGCGCCGAGGGTGGCGATGGCTGAGGCCAGTGCGCCATCGTCGGCATGGCGTTCGAGCGCCAGCGCCACGCCGTAGGCAGCCGTGGCGCCGATCAGCGGCGCACCACGCACCTGCATGGAACGGATGGCATGCGCTGCGTCTTCAAGCGAGGCCAGGCGAAGGATGCGATAAGCGTGCGGCAGCGCGGTCTGGTCGATGATCTCGACGACCGGCTGCGCTTCGACGCGCCAGATGCTGCGGGTAGGGGTGCCATTGACTTTCATGGGGGGCATTTTACAGCGCCGTTGGGGCTCAAGGCGGAGTAGCGGAGCTGATACAATTGAGCATTATGCAAATTTCACGCAGCATTCGGGTGGCAATGAGCGAAAGGGGTATGGTGTTCTCTGCAAAGCTTGGTCGACAACTGATACTCGTGGTGCTTGCCGGGCTATCTGGTTTTACGCATGGTTCACCGAGCTGTACGGGAGAACAGGCAGACACAACGGCTTGTCTTCGCCAGGAATTGGGGGAGGCAGATGCTGCGCTGAATGCAGCCTGGAAAGCTCGTCAGGCGTCGGCACATCCGGCACTCAAATCGCAGCTACTTTCCAACCAACAGGCTTGGATCAAGGAGCGTAATACCCGATGCCAGCTCCCAACGGGGACCGACAGTCGCGCAGACTGGCTGGATCGCTTGGTGACGTCGGATCGCATGTCGATCTGCGTGTTGCGGGAAACGCGGTTGCGGACCACTGAGCTAGGGCAAATGGCCAAGACGGCAGGTGCGCCACGCTATTCCTCGCTTAGCGACTTCCTGAAGATCGCTCCGCTCAGCCGGAGTGCCGGAAAATGGTTCTTTGAGGTCTCTCTGGATCGTGGAGCCATCGCTCGGTGGCAGAACGAAGTCGGTGGGAAATGGCCGACCGATTCTGGGTTGGCTGCGCGGCACCGAAAATCGACTACGATATTGGCGTGAAGATTACGGTGCTGCCTGATGACACCGGTGGGGTGGAAACAGTTGGTTTTGCAATCGATCTTGATCAGGGGGTGGCGCATTTTCAGCAGAATGGTAATTGGCTGCGGGGTGGTTCTTCTCGCAACGATCCCCATAAAATCCGCTCAGGTGCTGCGTATGTTTGCGCTGTAGAAGCAGTGCTGAACATCCAGACGCTGATCGATCGAAAGCTGGCTACAGTGAATTTTGGTGAGAGCCCGTTCCGGTATGCGCCGCTGGCAGGGTTTCTGCCGCTGCACACCGGTTTTCAGTGGGTTCAGGGGGGAGAAACCGCAGACCGTCCGTCACGACTACCGGCAGCTACAGGAAAAACCGGCGACGGCAACTATCTTCACCAAGGAGGAGTTTGCTACGCCACGCGATTCCGGTGAGGGATTGGCGCCCAATACTGCCCGGATCGCACAACTCGATCTCGACTGTACGACCGAGCAGTTTACCGAGAGGGCACTGACCCTCGTAGCGAAGGACGGCAACCGCGTGGCAATGCTCTTCGAAGACCGTGGCCTGGATCATCGACCGGGAATGGATACGGTGGGGGGGCGTTTTGCACGGACCTTGTGCTTTTTACGCAAGCATCGGATCACACTGCCTTCGATTGATGTCCAGGATTCCTGGGAGGAAATGCAATCGCCGGTATCCAATCTTCGTATTTTCGAGGCAAAGGGGCGGCGTCAGCTAATAGACGGTATGTTGGTGGCCAAGCTGATGAACGAGACCGATGCTCCAGTCAACATTCATGGTCGGCCAAGCCGCGCGTTGGTTGCCGTTTCGGCCTACGACTGTAAGGATCTCACGTCGACGCCGCTGGTGCGCGTCCGCTACGATGAGCGGCGTGTGCCGTTAGGTATTGATTTCTTTGGTGAGCAGGGCGTCATGCGGCTGGAAAAAAACCGTCAGAGAATGGCGAATGCGTGTGCCGGGAAATGAAAAATCTTCAGGAGGCAGCTTGGTACAGCGTTTCCCTATTTTCCGTGCGAGATGACGATGCTTAACACCCCCGTTGCCATCGACTCCAAGCTCCCCTGGGTCGGCACCACCATCTTTACCGTGATGTCCAGGCTTGCCGCCGACTGCGGCGCCATCAACCTGTCGCAGGGCTTCCCCGACTTTCAGGCCGAGCCGGCGTTGTTCGCCGCGGTGCATCAGGCCATGGTCTCCGGCCGCAACCAGTACCCGCCGATGGCCGGCATGCCCGAACTGCGCCAGGCCGTCGTGGACAAGGTCGCCGACCTCTATGGCCGACGCTACGACGTTGATGCCGAGGTGACCGTCACCGCCGGGGCGACGCAGGCGCTATTCACCGCCATTGCCGCCTTCGTGCGCCATGGCGACGAAGTGATCGTTTTCGACCCGGTGTACGACAGCTACGTGCCGGCCATCGAAACCGTCGGCGGTCGTGCCGTCTACGCCCGGCTGCGCTTCCCCGACTACCGGCCGGACTGGGACGAGGTGAAGTCGCTGATCAATGCGCGGACGCGGATGATCATCATCAACTCGCCGCACAACCCGACCGGCAGCCTGCTCTCGGCGAACGACCTGGCGATGCTGGCCGAACTCACGCGCGGCACCGATATCGTTGTGCTTTCCGACGAAGTCTACGAGCACATCTGCTATGAAGGCGAGCACCAGAGCGTGGCCCGCAACGAAGAACTGGCGGCGCGCAGCCTGATCGTTTCGTCCTTCGGCAAGACCTATCACATCACCGGCTGGAAGGTCGGTTACGTGGTCGCGCCGCAGGCCTTGATGAGCGAGTTCCGCAAGGTGCACCAGTTCAACGTGTTCACCAGAACGCGCCGTGCCAGCTCGGCATCGCCGCCTACATGCAGGATGCTTTACGGCACCTCGGGCTGGCCGACTTCTACCGCCAGAAACGCGATTTCTTCTGGCAGCAGATGGCCGGTTCACGCTTCGAACTGCTGCCCTGCGACGGCACCTACTTCCAGCTGGCGCGCTACAGTGAAATTTCCGACAAGCCGGATCGCGCGTTCGCCGAATGGATGACGCGCGAAGTTGGGGTGGCGGTGATCCCGGTGTCGGTGTTCTTCCACAACGGGCAGGATGATCGGGTGGTGCGCTTCTGCTTTGCCAAGAAGGAGGAGACACTGGCGGCGGCGGGGGAGAAGTTGCGGCAGGTTTGATTGCTGCCACAGCGCATTTTGTTCTTGTCCACATAACAACTAGCGGGCTTTATGATCGTGCCACACAGTCTACTCAGGTACTCCTTGTTTGTTGCTGTTCTTTTCCTCACATCGCATTCGTTTGCGGATGATGGTTTGCCGGCCGCAGATCGCCTGAAATCGTGCGATCCTGGTGTTGCGCTAGCAGCAGCCAAGGAAGTGTTAAGTGATCCAAAGACATTGAAAGAACCGTTGGAAATGTTTTCCCCGGCTTTTGTCTTGTTTCAGAACGACAAGAAAGACGAAGCCGTTTTTTGGTTCTATGCGGCGCAACTCCGTGTCCGGTATCAGCTTGTCTTTGAAAAAGGAGATCGCGGCCAGTTGCTATCGATCATGCTGATGACCGTAGGTCTTCCGATAAACAACTATGCATTTCAGGATGTTCGAAAACTGAACCAAGTCATCGATCGAGTATTGGAGTGGGATACAGCTGCGCCAAACCCATTTAGAGAGAAGCCTCGCTCTAGAGAGGTCGAAGCCAGCCTAGAGAAAGTCTATTCTGGCATTCGTGATTTGAAAGAAAAGCTTTCCACCGAAAGGGTTGATGACGAGCAAAAAGCCAAGTCGGAAGCGCAACAAATGGAGCAAATGGCCGCAGCTAAAACCTCGCCCCTGCCAGCCTGGTGAACTTGATCCTGCCCTTGTTAACCGAACCATGGAAGAAGAAAAAAAGTCGGTAACGGAGTTTGCAAAGCAACACCCCGATGTTTTGCGGGAAGCAGGAACGATTAAGTACGCGAGCATTGCAACCTATTCGCTCGATAGAAAATCTCCTTTGCCCATTAAATATACTGTAAGCATTGGCGGAAGCGGCAAGCCTGTCTACGCTGAAATTGACGTATCAAGATCAGGTGGTAGCGCTACTTTCGTACTACGCTGTGTTACTCACTTGGAACCTGGGCGCCGTGAGTCATTCAAAGATGTGTGCGCACAATGAACGAAAGAGCGGCCATTTCGTAGAGTAGCCGTTGCCACTTTGCTATATTTTTCTCCAATGTCGAAATCTCCTACGGTTCCCGCAGCGACCGCCCGACAAACGCAATGACCGGATCCAGCAGATACTGCAGCGCCGTGCGTTCGCTGGTCTTGATGAATACCTCCACCGGCATGCCGGCCTGCAGCCTGAGGTTGCCGGCGCCCTGCAGTGCTTCCGGGGCGACGTCGACATGCATGGTGTAGTACGGCGTGCCGCTGGCGCGGTCGACCAGGCGGTCGGCGGCAACGTAGACCACTTTTCCTTCGACTACCGGCGTCAGGCGTGATTTGAACGCGGTGAGGCGCACGTCGGCGGCGCTGCCGACGTTGACGAAGTTGATGTCCTCCGGCCGGATGCGGCCTTCCATGATCAGCTTGCCGTCCTTCGGCACGATGTCGAGCAGCGCGTCGCGCGGGCCGATGACGGCGCCGATCGAGGAGACCTTGAGGTCGACGACCTCGCCGGCGATCGGTGCGGTGATCCGCTGCCGCTCGGCGGCGTCCTTCGAAGGGCGCAGGCGTTCTTCGAGATCGAAGAGCTTGTTGCTGCTTTCCTTCAGCTCGTCGGCGGCAGCCTGCATGAACTGGTTCTCCAGCGTCTTGGCGCGCAGCGCCAGTTCGCTGGTGCGTTGCCGGGCCTTGGCCAGTTCGGCCTGGTTCTCGCCGATTCTTGCCTCGTAATCGGCGGCAGCACGATCCACCGTCTTCACCCGCATGGCGCCGACGAAGCCCTGCGCCATCAGACGGCGGTTGGCTTCCACCTCGTCGCGCTGCAGGCCGAGCGCACGCGAGGCAGCGCCGATCTGCCGTTGCAGTGCCTGCGCTTCCTGCTCCGGATTCGACTACCTGCTGTTCGATCAGCCGCTTCTGCTCGAGCAGCGTCTGGCGGCGGGCGATGAACAGTGCTTCTTCGCGCTGCAGAACTTCCGCTACCTTCGCGTCATTTTCGGCGCGGGTCTCCAGTTCGGGCGGGAAGGCAATCTGCGTTGCCAGCGAGCGGTCTGCCATGAGCCGGGCATGGCGCGCCTGTTCCGAGTCGCGCTGTGTTCTCAGTGATTCGTAGGCGGCGTCGACGCGCACGTCGCCGAGCACGAGCAGGGTCTGTCCCTGCTGTACGCGGTCGCCGTCGCGGACAAGGATTTCCTTGATGATGCCGCCTTCCTGGTGCTGGACCGTCTTGCGGTTCATGTCGACCTTGACCGCACCCTGAGCGATGACCGCGCCGGCGATGGGTGCGAGGGCCATCCAGCCACCGCCGATGACAAAGCCGAGCACGATGATGATGAGACCGATGCGGATGGCCTGCCGCGCATCGGTGGTGGCGATTTCGCCGAGGCGTGGCAATGCTGCTTCGTTGGTGGTCATGCGCCGACCCTCCTGTTGGCTTCCGGTTGTGGCATTGATGATGGTGGTGGAACGGCGCCGCGCGTCAGTCGCGACAGCACTTCGCTGCGTGGCCCGAAGAGTTCGAGGGTGCCGTCGCGGATGACCAGCAGCTTGTCCATGCCGGCGAGCAGCGACGGTCGGTGCGAAACGACGATCAGCGTGATGCCGGCCTGGCGCAGGCCTGCCATGGCCTGCGTGAGCGCCGCCTCGCCTTCGCCGTCGAGGTTGGCGTTCGGCTCGTCGAGAACGACGATGCGCGGCTTGCCGTAGAGCGCGCGAGCCAGACCGATGCGCTGGCGCTGGCCGCCGGAGAGCGCGGCACCACCTTCGCCGATTTGCGTGTCGTAACCTTGCGGCAGGCGCAGGATCATCTCGTGTGCATTGGCTCGCTGCGCGGCGGCGATCACCGCCTGTGGTTCGGGTTCGCCAAGGCGGGCGATGTTCTCGGCCACCGTGCCGGAGAACAGTTCCACGTCCTGCGGCAGGTAGCCAAGATGTCGGCCGAGGCGGCTGCGCGGCCAACTGGAAATATCGGCGCCGTCGAGGCGGACGATGCCGGAATGCGGCGGCCACACGCCGAGCAGCAGGCGCACCAGCGTCGATTTGCCCGAGGCGCTCGGGCCGATCAGGCCCATCGATTCGCCGGCCGCCAGCTCGAAGGAGATGCCCTTGATGATCGCTTTCTCGGCACCGGGAACGGCGAAGACCAGGCGCTCGGCAGCGATTTGCCCGGTCGGTTTGGGCAGCGCGGTGTTGTGCTCGCGGCCCTTGCGTTTCTGCAGCAGCGCATCAAGGCGCTCCCAGGCGCCGCGGGCGTCGACCAGGCCGCGCCAGCCGCCGATCAGCATTTCAACCGGGGCCAGTGCGCGGCCAAGGATGATGGTGGCGGCCATCATCACGCCGCCGCTGACGTTCTGGTCGATGACCAGATAGGCACCGGCACAGAGCATGATGGTCTGGATGATCTGGCGAATGAACTTGGTGACGCCGTTCATGTTCGCCGCGAGGCGGCTGCTGGCTAGCTGGTGCTGCTCGACTTCTGCATTGAGCGTTACCCAGCGCCGGGTCAGCGCCGGCAGCATGCCCATGGCGCTGACGACTTCGGCGTTGCGCAGGCTGGCGTCGATGTAGCGCGTCGATTGCCGCGTGCCGTCGGCCAGTTGCGCCAAACCTTCGTGCGACAGCCTTTCGTTGAGCACTACCAGAATCACCAGCGCGATCGCGCCGGCCAGCGCGATGGCGCCGAGCAGTGGGTGGAAGAAAAAGGTGATGGCGACATAGAAGGGCAGCCACGGCGCATCGAACAGCGCAAAGATGCCGTTGCCGGTGAAGAAGCCACGCAGTGTGGCGACATCGCGTAGTCCGTTCACATGCTCGGTACCGCCGGCGCGCGCGGCGTCGGTGAGCAGGCCGTCGAGCACGCGTGGGCCGAGCATCGCATCCATGGCCACGCCGGCGGCGGAAAGCAGGCGGCCCCGGAGTGCATCGAGTACGGCCATGATCGCCAGCGCGCCGCCGGTGGCCAGCGTCAGCATCACCAGCGTCTCGTGGCTGCGGCTGCTGATGACGCGATCGAACACCTGCAGCATGTACAGCGACGGCACGAGCAGCAGCAGATTGATGCAGAAGCTGAAGAGGCCGGCGTACACAAAGAAGGGCCGGAAATGCATGAACAGACGCTGCATGCTCCCTGATGGCCTGTCGTTTTCTGGCGACATAGCATTTCCCCTTTTATTCAATTAATTAGAAAAAATTTTCAATTTCGGTGTCGCTGCAACCCAACATCCGGGGGCCGCGTCAATGTTCAGATTTTGTGCTGCAAAAGTGCTGTTAGTTGTTGAAAAATAACGATTAATCGCTGATTTGTATCGGTCAGGCATGTCCTTTGCGTTGTCTTACTAGCAAGAATCCTGCTCAAAGCGGAGTACGGGTTTTTTCGCAGTGCTTTTCAGCCCATATCGAATTTCCAATTTTCAATTGCGAAACTAGCGGAGGACACACCATGCCAAATGTCGGAACAAGCAATCAGGTCAAAACCTATTCCCTGGCGGAACCGGTTCCCGGAACGACCGGAACGGGGCTAGACCAGTTCGTCAATTACATCTTTGCGGACAATGGATTGGCGGGGGCCACCGATGGCCGTGACATCGTGAAGGGGGCCGCGGCCGCCAACGGCCTCAGTCTGTTGATCGTCGAGGCGGCCAATGCGACTGGCGCAGGCGCCGACGGCAAGTTCACTGTTGAAGAAGTTGTTGCGATGAACCAGTACATCCGCGCCAATCACCTGACTGAGTGGACGGCGCTGCACGGCGACGATGAAGGCGGCGAGGAAACCGGCTTCCATCTCGTGCAGAACGATGGTTCGACGACGCAGTACCGTGGCCAGAACCTGGTGAATACGGTAGCCGACGGCGTCTTTCACCTGGGTTTCGAAATCCAGGGCAACAATTTCCTCAATGAGGACGGCGACGCCAACGCCACGCTGCAGCAGATGTCGGAATGGCTGACGCAGTTCTATACGGATCACTCGACGACGCTGACCGGGCTGGATCGCATTCCTGACCTGATCATGGCCGACAAGGGTCTGGATTGCCGGATATCCGACGCTGACATTGCTGGTGGCGCCGATGCTGCCAATGGCATCAACCACCTGATCGTCGATGCGATTGCAGCCACCGGCGCTGCCGCCGACAACGAAATCTCCGCTGCCGACCTCGTGGCCATGAACGCCTATGTACGAGGCGACGCCGCACGACTTGCAGATTTCGTTGAATTGCATGGCGATGACGAAGGTGGTGCCGAGACCGGCTTTCATCTGGTGCAGAACGACGGCGCGAATACCCAGTATTTCGGCCAGAACCTGGTCAATACCGTTGCCGACGGCATGTACCACTTCGGCTTCGAGATCGAGAACGGCCGTTTCGAGAACGAGGATGGCGATGCTAATGCCACGCTCGAGGATGTGGCCGACTGGATGAACTACTTCTTCGTCGATCACTCGACTACCGGCACCGGCCTCGACCGCATCGTCGATGTGATCAAGACCGATACCGGGCTGGCGAAGAACACCAATGCCGGCGACATCAACGATGGTGCCAAGGCAGCGGATGCGTTCAACCACATCATCCTGGACCAGGTTGCTGCGGTGAATGCCAATGCCGACGGGTGGATCACTGCCGAGGACCTGCGGGCGATGAATACCAACATCCGCGCTGATGCCGACCTGCTCGCCGAGTGGACCGAACTGCATGGCGACGACGAAGGCGGCGCGGAAACCGGCTTCCACCTCGTGCAGAACGACGGAGCGAGCACCAACTACTTCGGCAAGAACCTGGTGAACACCGTGGCCGATGGCATCTACCACATGGGCTTCGTGATCTAGGGCGACCGCTTCCTCAACGAGGACGGCGATGCCAATGCGACGCTTTCGGATGTGTCGACCTGGCTGAACTTCTTCCTCAACGAGTCGGTGATCGTGAATGGTGACGGCAATGCCAACGCGATCACTGGCAGCGACGACAAGGAACAGATCAACGCCAGTGGCGGCAACGACACGGTCAATGCCGGTGGCGGCAACGACCTGGTTTATGGCAGCTGGGGCAACGACACCATCAACGGTGAAGCTGGAAACGATCTGATCTACGGTGGCAGCGGTAATGACGTGCTGGCTGGCGGTGCTGGCGACGATGTCTTCCGGGTCGCGGGCAACAAGGCTTCCGGTTTCGAGTGCTACGACAGCTACAACGGTGGTGAAGGCAACGACGTTATTGCAGCCGTCGGCGGTGCCGTGGATATCGGCATGAAGAGTTTTTCCGCTGCCGACGGCGTCGAAACCATTGACGCCACCGGGGCGACCGGAGCAGTGCGCGTCATCGGCGACTGGAACGCAAATTCGCTGGACTTCAGCGGCACCAACCTGGTCGGCAACGTGGTCATCAACGGCGGTGGCGGCAACGACACCATCACCGGCAGTGCCGGCAACGACACCATAGAAGGCGGCGGCTGGGGCAACCAGACGATCGACGGCGGTGCCGGTGACGACACGATCTATGCCGACAAGGGCAACGACGTGGTCAACGGCGGTGCCGGCAACGACGTGTTCCGTGTCAGTGGCAACCAGTGCTCCAAGTTCGAGGGTTGGGATAATTACTCTGGTGGAGAAGGCGCAGACAGCCTCGTGGCCTTTGGCGGGCGTGTCGATATCGGCATGACCGCTTTCAGCGTGGCCAACGGCATTGAAACCATCGACCTCTCCGGGCTCACCGGCCAGGGACGCTTGCTGGGTGACTGGGCTGCGAATACGCTGGACTTTAGCGGTACGACCCTGGTCGGCCATGTGGTTATCGACGGCGGTGGCGGAAACGATGTGATCACCGGCAGCGCTGGCGCTGAAGTGATTCAGGGTGGGGGTTCCGGCAACGACATCCTCAACGGCAAGGGTGGCAACGACCTTATGTACGGTGGCAATGGCCGCGATGTATTTACCTTCGATCAAGGCTGGGGACGCGATACGGTTGCCGATTACCGCGACAACTACGACAAGCTGGATATGCGCGGCAGCGGTGCAACGGGCTACGGTGATCTGGCCGTGGCGCAGGTCGGTGTCGATACCATCATCACGATCGGGGCTGACGAGATCGTGCTGCAGGGTATCAACGCGAACAGTATCAATCAGTCGGATTTCATGTTCGCCTAAGCATCATTTCCTCCCCCTGGGCGCAATGCCAGCTGTGGTTCCGGCTGGGTTGCGCCATTTTTTTGTTTTCGGCGGGCGTCGCGTTTATCCGGCAAGCTTCGCTTTTCGATGCTTCGATGAGTGCCTATAATCGCCATACCCCATTGGGATCGTCGATCAAGGAGAAAAAATGAGCATGATGAAGGAGTTCAAGGAATTTGCCGTGAAGGGCAATGTCATGGATCTCGCCGTCGGCGTGATCATTGGCGGTGCCTTCGGCAAGATCGTCGAATCGGTCGTGGCGGATCTGATCATGCCGATTGTGGCGCTGATACTCGGAGGCAGGCTCGATTTCTCGAACATGTTCATCATCCTTGGCTCGGTGCCGCCGGGTACGGCGCAGACGCTGGACGCACTGAAGAAGGCGGGTGTGCCGGTACTGGCCTACGGCAGCTTCCTGACCATTGCCGTGAACTTCGTTATTCTGGCCTTCATCATTTTCATGATGATCAAGCAGGTGAATCGCCTGCGCTCACCGCCAGCCGAAGCGCCGGCCGAACCGGTGACGCCTGAGGACGTGCTGCTGCTGCGCGAGATTCGCGACAGCCTGAAGAAATAGAGTTCTCTCGCGGAGAAAAGAAAACGGCGCCAATCGGCGCCGTTTTTGCTGAAGGTGCGCTTTGCTTACTGTGACTTCTCACAACCGAGAGATTTGCTGCTGAAGAAATAGCTGGTGCCAGCCGGGCAGGTGAGTTCCTTCTCCGGCTTGGCTGCCCCTTTTTTACTTGGGGCGCAGGTGAAGCTGCCATCCTTGGCCGCCTTGCCCTTGAGCTTCCAGTCAGCCGGGCAGGCGGGTTTGCCACCTGCGGCTGCCGCAGCACCTTCGACGGTCAGCATGAGTTTCGCCTTGCCCATGCAGCCAAGGTAAGTTTCGGCGCGCTTGCCATCAGCCTTGATTTCATAGGTGCCGGGCTTGGTATAGGTGTGCTGCAGCGTCAGCGGAAAATTCTTGTGGTTGCCGCCCACCTTCTTCGGGGGCATGCGATTGCCGTCGCCCCAGTTGAGGTCGAGGCCGCACATGCCGCCTTCGGCGTCGGACGCCTCGATGGTGATGGTGACCGGTTCTCCAACCTTGGCTTGAGAGGGTGTTGCGGTAATCTTGTCGATGGTCGGGTTGGCCGCAAAAGCGGTGAGTGGAGCAGCGAAGGCGAGAGCAATCAGGGTGCGGCGCATGGCAGGACTCCTTCAGGGGTATTGGATTTTCAAGTATCGCGCAGTTCGATTGCCGATGCTGCAAAAAAATTGTGTCGTCATGCGCCGAAAACGGCATCCCACAAACTGCGCACGGCACTGATGCGCTTTTCCACCGTGTCGCGCTCGACCCGCGACTTTTCTTTGCCGCTCAGGCGTGCTGCGTGCTGCATGCGGCGGTATTCGCGGTAGGCGTTACGCACCGGTTCGGCCAACTCACGGGAAATCAGGCCGAGATCGGCAGCAATGCCCAGCAGGGCGATATTGCCGAGATTGCCGGTCAGTTGTGGGTGGGTGTGGGCGTGACCGAGGATCAGGTACTGGACGATGAACTCGACGTCGATGATGCCGCCCGGGTCCTGCTTGAGGTCGAAGGTGGTTTCGCTCTTTGAGGCATGGGCATCGAGCATTCGCTGGCGCATGGCCAGCACTTCTTCCTTGAGCTTTGCCGGGTCGCGCGGCAGCGTCAGGATTTCCTCGCGAATGGCTTCGAAACGCTGGCCAACGGCGGGGTCGCCGCCCACAAAACGGGCACGGGTCAGGGCCTGATGCTCCCAGATCCAGGCATGGTTCAGTTGGTAGTCGCGGAACGCTTCGACCGTGCTGGCAAGCAGGCCGGAGTCTCCATTGGGGCGCAGGCGCAGGTCGGTCTCGAAGAGGATGCCGGCGGACGTCTGGCTGGAGAGCCAGGTGTTGATGCGCTGGGCCAGCCGCGTGTAGTTTTCCTGGGCGCCAGAATCGGCGTCGTCGTAAAGAAAAACGATATCGAGGTCGGAACCATAGCCGAGTTCCTTGCCACCCATCTTGCCGTAGCCGATGACAGCGAATTTTGGGGTTTCGCAATGGCGCTGGCGAATCTTCGGCCAGACCAGCGTCAGCGTTGTCTGGACAACGATTTCGGCAAGTTCGGTAAGGTGGTCGGAGATGCGCTCCAGCGTTTGCAGCCCGGCCAGATCCTGGGCCAGCAGCCGGAAGACTTGGGCGTGGTGGGCTTCGCGCAGGATATCCATTTCTCTTTCCGCGTCGCCTTCGTATTCGGCCAGTTGTGCCGACAGCGTTTCACGAAAGCCTGACCAGTCGGTGGCAATGTCGTAGAGGCGGGGGTCGAGAATCTCGTCGAGCAGGATCGGGTGCTTGTTCAGGTACTCGGCAGCCCAGGTGGCGGCGCCAACCAGCTCGGCCACTTTCGACAATGCCTGCGGGTATTGCTGCAGCAGCGCCAGGTAGGCACCACGGCGGCTGATGGTTTCAAGGAAACCAAGGGCGCGCGAGAAGGTGATGTCGGGGGTGGCGGTGGCGGCCGCCGCCTGGATCAGCCGTGGGCCGACCGCATCGAGGCGCTCGCGGTTGGCTGCCGGCAACTGCACGTAACGCGAGGAGCTGCGGAAACGGTCGAGTTGTTCGACGATCTCCTGGGGTCGGGCAAAACCGAGCTCGCCGAGGCGGTCGCCGCAATCCTCGCTGCCGCATTGGCCGAGCCATAGGCCAGCGAGGGGATGGATGCCGGCTTCCGGGTCGGAAAACACCAGCTCGAAGTGCCGTGAAACCTGCCTGCGGCGCTCGTCGAGTGCGGTCTGCATGGCTTGCCAGTCGGCAAAGCCCATGCTCTCGGCGATGTTGGCGCGGGCCTCGGTGGTTTCCGGCAGCATGTGCGTCTGGGCATCGTCGACGAATTGCAGGCGGTGCTCCAGCCGACGCAGGAAGTCGTAGGCGCCCGCCAGCTCGTCGCGGGTCTCCTGCGGCAGCAACTGGCGTGCGGCGAGAAGGTCGAGCACTTTCAGTGTCGGCCGAACTTGCAGCGCAGAATCGCGGCCACCACGGATCAACTGGAAGACCTGGGCGATGAACTCGATTTCGC
Organism: Candidatus Proximibacter danicus; assembly: GCA_016710885.1. Taxonomy (GTDB): domain Bacteria; phylum Pseudomonadota; class Gammaproteobacteria; order Burkholderiales; family Rhodocyclaceae; genus Proximibacter; species Proximibacter danicus. The sequence continues at coordinate 35,588 of JADJUC010000005.1, read as the reverse complement.
GGATGCCGCCGGGGCCGAGCTTGATGTGGTCGGCCATGTCCTTTCTGGCCACCTCGCGGCGAATCTGTGCGTGCAGGTCGCGCATGGCGTTGATCGCGCCGAAATCGAGGTACTTGCGGAAGATGAACGGGCGCGCAACCTTTTCCAGCGCCGTTTTCCATGCCGGTTGCAGGTTGTCGCCCTCATTCATCACCCGCGCCTTGATCCAGGCGTAGCGTTCCCATTCACGCCCCTGGGTGATGAAGTAGTTTTCCAGCGAGTCGAGCGAGCAGACCAGCGGGCCGGAGTCGCCGTTGGGGCGCAGACGCATGTCGACGCGGAAGACCTGGCCGTCCTCCGTCGCTTCGCCAAGCGCGTTGATCAGGCGCTTGCCGAGGCGGGTGAAGAAATCGTAGTTGTCGATACGCGATTTTTCCGTCTGCGCGCCTGCCGTCTCGCCTTCTTCGGGGTAGATGAAGATGTAGTCAACGTCGGAAGAAACATTCAGCTCGCGCCCCCCCAGCTTGCCCATGCCGACGATCATCAGACGTTGTGGCTGGCCGCTGGCATCGAGCGGCTCGCCGTGCTGCGTCGCGAGTTGGCGGTGGATGAAATCGAGGGCGAAATTGGTGGTGGTGTCGGCCAGTACGGTCATGGTTTCGACCACTTCGGCGAGATTCGCCCGGCCTGTCAGGTCGCGCACGGCAAGTGCGGCCATGACGCGTTGGCGCAGCTTGCGCAGCACGCCCTTGAGTTCGCTGTCGTCAGTTGCCGCCGCGGCCTCGAGAAATTCCAGCATCGTCGATGCTGTTACCGGTGCCGCCGCGTTGTCCTTGAGCCAAGTAGTGACGGCCGGGCGGCTGTCAAGCAAATGGCGCAGAAAGCGGCTGTGCCTGAGGGCCGGTTGCCATTCGGGCAGCAAGCTTGTTTCGGAGGGGCGGTCGGCGCTCATGGGATTCTCACGTTTTTTCGGGTGGCGGCCTGTTGTGCCGGGAATGTGTCGGTGGCGGCCGGGCGGTCCAAAGCCGGTACAATTGGAGTTTGATCGATACCCCGCCATTCTAGTGATCCTGCTCGCCATTTGGCAAAGCGCCTGCTGACGATGAACGAACCCCACCACACCGCGTTCGGTGCGGAGTCGCGCGCCGAGTTGCGTACCGAATTGCACAAACTTCGTCCGGCGCTCTATCACCGCCTGCATGGCCTGCTGCCTTTCATCGCCCATCCGCTGGCGCGGCGTCTTTGGAAGCTGGCTGGCGGGTTGGTGCTGCTGGCCTACTTCGCTTTTGCCGCCCTGATCCTGACCCTGCGCTACTCCGTGTTGCCGAACATCGAGCACTATCGTGGCGATATCGAGCAAATGGCGACCCAGGCCCTCGGTTTGCCGGTACGTATTGGCGGCATTACGGCCGCCTGGGACGGTCTGCAACCGGATCTGGCGTTGTCGGAGGTGACGGTTGCCGATGCCGAGGGCCGGCCGGCGCTGGCGTTTTCGCGCATCGAAGCCATCCTCAACTGGTCCTCGCTGGCTCGGCGCCAACTGCGGCTTTCGCTGCTGGCGATCGATGAGCCGGTATTGCACATCCGCCGCGACACGAAAGGTGGTCTGCAGATTGCCGGCATTCCGGTAGGCGGGGGAGAAAGCGATGCCAATGTGGCCGACTGGGTGCTGGCGCAAAAACGCATTCGTATCAATGGTGCCACCCTGGTCTGGGAAGATGAGCTGCGTGCCGCGCCGCCACTGATTCTCGAAGATCTCAATCTGGCCGTCGACAACGACGGGTCACATCATCGCTTTGGCCTGACGGCACTGCCGCCGGAAGCGCTTGCCGCGCGCATCGACATTCGCGGCGATCTGCGCGGCGATGACCTTGCCCGGTTGGATACATGGAAAGGGGCAGCTTTTTGCCGAACTCGACTATGTTGACTTGGCTGGCTGGCATCCCTGGTTCGATTACCCGGTGGCGTTGCCGAAGGGCAAGGGGGCGATGCGGGCCTGGTTGTCGGTGGAGGAAGGGCGGCTACTGAATCTGACGACCGACCTGGCGTTGAGCGATGTACGCCTCCGCCTGGCGAAAAATCTGCCGGAACTGCGGCTGACCTCGCTCAACGGTCGCCTCGGCGGACGGCTGCAGGCGGACGGCTTTGCCGCATCTGCCAAGGGCTTGAGTCTTGGGCTGGAGGACGGGACGCAGGTGCCGCCAACGGATTTCAGCTTCGACTGGCAGGCGGCAGGAGAACGCGGAAGCATTCGCGGTAGCGGCACCGCCAGCCGCATCAACCTGCAGCGCCTGTCCCATCTTGCTGCCTATCTTCCGCTGGATGCCAATAGCCGCAAGCTGCTCCATGACTACGCACCGACCGGCGAAATCGCGGATCTGCGCCTGTCGTTTGCCGGCAATACCGAACAGTTGAAAACTTATGCGCTACGAGGTCGTTTCAGTGACCTTGGCCTGCGCGCCCAAGGTTATTTCCCCGGGTTTTTCGGTATTTCTGGCAACCTTGAGGCGAGCGAAAAAGGGGGCAGTATCACGCTGAATTCGCAACATTCCGGCGTCGATTTGCCCAGTGTTTTCCCTGAGCCGCGCTTGAGCTTCGATACCCTCTCCGCACTGATCCGCTGGAAGATCGACTTTGGCCAGGTCGACATCGATCTGGCCAAAGTCGAGTTTGCCGGGCACGACGCGGCCGGTTCTGCGCAGGGGCACTATCGCCTCGGTGGGGACGGGCCGGGAACGATAGACCTGACGGCAGCCTTGACGCGGGCCAGGGGCGATGTCGTCTGGCGCTACATGCCGCATTCGGTGGGGGATGAAACACGCCAGTGGCTGCGGCGCGGCATTACCCGCGGCAACGCCAGCGAGGCGAAGCTGACGCTGAAGGGTGATCTTTCCCGCTTCCCCTTCCTCGACGGGTCGGGGACTTTTCTGGTCACCGCCAAGGCTCGCGATGTCGCGCTGGATTACGCGCCCGGCTGGCCGGTGATCGAGCACATCGATGGCACGCTTCGCTTTGCCGGGGCTGGCATGCGGGTGGATGCGCAGAGCGCTTCCCTGTTCGGTACGCGGATCAGCGCTACTGTGGCTGAAATCGATGATTTTGATGCCGCCAACCCCTTGCTGACCGTGCATGGCAAGGTGGAAGGCCCGACCGCTGATTTCTTCCGCTATATCAATACCAGCCCGGTGAGCGAGATGCTGGAGCGGGCAACCTCCGACATGAGTGCGGTCGGCAACGGCAAGCTGGATCTTTCGCTGAAAATCCCTTTGGCAAAAACTGAGGATGCCACGCTGGAGGGGGATTACCAGTTTGTCGATAACCAGGTCACCGTCGATCCGGCGCTGCCGCCGATGACTGCCGTCAATGGTCTGTTGCACTTTACCGATGCCGGCATCTCCGTTCGTGAAATCACCGGCCAGTTCCTCGGTGGCCCCGTCAAGATGCGCGCGGATACGCAGGGGGGACGGGTTGAGGTTCTGGTCAATGGATCATTGTCGGTGGCGCAGGCGCGCAAGCACTATGCGCTTCCTGTTTTCGACAATCTGTGCCAACTGGCGCGCCGAGGTGAAGGTCAAGAAGAATGCGGCGGAGATCGTTGTCGATTCAACGCTGGCCGGGATTTCTTCGAGCTTGCCGCCGCCTTTCAACAAGACGGCAACCGATGCCCTGCCGCTACGCTTTGACAAGGGCAGTGTTGCCGCGAATGGCGGGCGCAAAGGGGAAACGCTGGATCGCATCCGGCTGAGTATCGGCAAGGTGGCCGCAGCACAATTGCTGCGTCGCCGGGATGCTGGCGGAAAACTGGTTCCCGAGCGGGGCGCACTGGTTGTTGGCGTGCCGCTTGTCATGCCGGAAACCGGGTTGGTGCTTGCTGTTTCTGCGCCGGCCATCGATCTGGATTTCTGGCGTGCGGCACTGACGCCCGCACGCGGTGAACAGGCCTCGGAGAACGATGCTGTGTCCACGCTAATGCCAAACCAGGTGGCGATGACGACGGCGTCGATGGATGCCGCGGGGGTTCGCTTCCACGATTTTGACCTGCGGGCGCGCCGGGCCGGTGGAAAATGGTTGACGACTATCGCCTCGCAGGAAATGAACGGTAGCTTGGAGTATGACTCTTTCGGGCGCGGCGCCTTGCGGGCGCGGCTGAAGAACTTCGCGGTGGGCCGCGCACCCCAGGGGGAGCCGCTTCCGGTGGAAGCGGCGCCGACGCTCGACGACCTGCCTGCGCTCGATGTGCTTGCGGAGGATTTTTCCATCGGCAAGCAGAAGCTCGGTCGCCTCGAAATACAGGCGCACAACGCCGGAACGAACTGGCGCATCGAGAAACTGTCCATCATCAACCCGGATGGGAATCTCGAAGGTGCGGGGGCGTGGCGCATGCAGTCGCCCCGGCGTTTCGATCTTGATTTCAAACTGGGCAGTGAAAATGTCGGCGGCCTGCTTGATCGCTTGGGTTATCCGGGGAGCGTCAAGCGCGGTTCGGCAAAACTTTCCGGCGAGCTGAGCTGGATCGGTGTACCGACCCGCATCGACTATCCTTCGCTGACTGGTGCCATGCGTGTGGATGCGTCGAATGGCCAGTTCGCCAAGATGGATCCCGGAGCGGCCGGCAAACTGCTCGGCCTGATCAGCCTGCAGGGCTTGCCGCGGCGTATTTCCCTCGATTTCCGGGATGTTTTTTCGGAGGGTTTTGCTTTTGATTCGATCTCGGGAAAGACGACGGTAAAGGCCGGCATCATGCACACCGACCGCTTGCAGATCGATGGCCCGGCAGCGCGAGTCCTGATGCGTGGGGATGTCGATCTTCAGAATGAAACAACGAAACTGGTGGTGAACATTCAGCCGGAATTGGGTGGCACGGCAGCCTTGGGGGTGGCGCTGATCAACCCCATCGCCGGTGCGGCAACACTGCTGGCGCACAAGGTGTTTCAAAGCCCGCTCAACCACATTTTTTCATTCGACTACAGTATTTCCGGAAAACTGGACGATCCGAAGGTGGAAAAATTGTCGACGCAGCGTCTCGACGCACAGACGGCAAGCGATGGAGAGAAGCGTGAGCAAACCCGTGAATGAACCCAGCGAAACGATGGCCGGCAAGCGCAACGTGCGTGTGGCTGCGGTGCAGATGGTTTCCGGCCCGCGCGTGGCGGAAAACCTGATCGTTGCCGGGCAACTGGTGGCCGAGGCCGTGGCACAAGGTGCCGGGTTGGTGGCGTTGCCGGAGTACTTTCCCATCATGGGCATGAGCGACGGCGACAAGATTTTGGTGCGCGAAGCTGATGGTGAGGGGCCGATTCAGTCCTGGCTGGCCGAAACCGCAGCGCGCCATGGCATCTGGCTGATCGGAGGTTCCATCCCGTTGATGGCGATGGAGCCGGGCAAGGTGCTCAATTCGAGCGTGGCTTACGGGCCGGATGGCAAGCGTGTGGCTCGTTACGACAAGATTCATCTGTTTGGTTTCCAGCGTGGCACGGAGTGCTACAACGAAAGTGCCACCATCGAGGCTGGACATGAACCGGTGGCTTTTGACACCCCGTTCGGCCGCATCGGACTGTCGATCTGCTACGACCTGCGCTTTCCCGAGCTCTATCGGGCGCTTGGCGAAGTTGACCTGCTGGTGATTCCTGCGGCCTTCACCGAAACCACCGGTCGTGCCCACTGGGAAATTCTCCTGCGTGCCCGCGCCATCGAAAACCAGTGCTACGTGCTCGCCATCGGTCAGGGCGGGCATCATGAGAACGGGCGCGAAACGCACGGCAACAGCATGCTGATCGACCCGTGGGGAACACTTCTCGACCGCAAGCTGAAAGGTCCGGGTATCGTCATCGGCGAACTCGACCACGCTTTCATCGCCGATACTCGCGCCAGTCTGCCGGCGCTTCAACACCGCATATTCAAGTAAGGCTCGCAATGACGCATCTCACCAGTTCTGCCAGTGATTCCCTGCTGTTCCGTGCCGAGCAAGTTCTGCTGGCGCCTTACGCGCTTGGCGCGCGCGATCTCTCCGCGACCTTCGATACCATCCTCAAACACGGTGTCGACTATGCCGACCTCTATTTTCAGTACAGCCGTTCCGAGGCATGGAGCCTGGAAGAAGGCATCGTCAAATCCGGCAGTTTTTCCATCGATCAAGGGGTGGGGGTGCGCGCCTGCTCAGGGGAGAAGCAGGCCTTTGCCTACTCCGACGACATCAGCGCTGCCGCCCTCGGCGATGCTGCCCGCGCCGTGCGGGCCATTGCCTCGGCGGGGCAGTCGGGTAGCATGCCGGCGCTGACGCATCGGGGTGGGCATGCGCTCTATCTCGCTGATGACCCGCTGGCGTCGCTGCCAGCCGAGGCCAAGGTCAAACTGCTCGAGCGCCTGGAAAGTTATGCGCGCGCGCTCGATGCCCGTGTGGCGCAGGTGATGGCGCATATTGCCGGGGAATATGAGGTCGTCCTGGTGGCCGGCAGCGATGGTCGCCTGGCCGCTGACCTGCGGCCGCTGGTGCGCGTTTCGATCACCGTCATCGTCGATGATAATGGTCGTCGTGAGCAGGGTTCGGCGGGCGGCGGTGGTCGCTTCGACTACGGCTACTTTGACGACGAGATCCTGCAGCGCTATGCCAAGGAAGCCGTGCACCAGGCAGTGACCAACCTCGACGCACGGCCGGCACCGGCCGGCACGATGACCGTCGTCCTTGGCTCCGGCTGGCCCGGCATCCTGCTGCACGAGGCGATCGGCCACGGGCTGGAGGGTGACTTCAACCGCAAGGGCAGCTCGGCGTTCTCCGGGCGCATCGGCTCGCGTGTTGCTGCCAAGGGGGTCACTGTTGTGGACGACGGTACCATTCCCGACCGCCGCGGCTCGCTCAATATCGACGACGAGGGCAATCCGACCCAGCGCACGGTGCTGATCGAGGACGGTATCCTCAAGGGCTACATGCAGGACAGCCTGAATGCCCGCTTGATGGGCGTTGCCCCAACCGGCAACGGCCGACGTGAGTCCTTTGCCCACCTGCCGCTGCCGCGCATGACCAACACCACCATGCTGGCCGGCCAGCATGATCCAGAAGAAATCATCCGTTCGGTAAAGAAGGGTATCTACGCCGCCAACTTTGGTGGCGGCCAGGTGGACATCACCAGCGGCAAGTTCGTTTTCTCGATGAGTGAGGCCTACCTGATTGAAAACGGCAAGATCGGTCCGGCCGTGAAGGGAGCGACGCTGATTGGCAACGGCCCTGATGCGCTTACTCGCGTCAAGATGATCGGCAACGACATGCGGCTGGACCCCGGCGTTGGTACCTGCGGCAAGGAAGGGCAAAGCGTGCCGGTCGGCGTTGGCCAGCCGACGCTGCGTATCGACGGGCTGACGGTGGGCGGAACGCAATAACCCCTGATAACTGTCGGTGTATCCTTTGACTTGCGTCATAGTGAGAATGGTTCGCGCTCAATAATATCTGCCGGTTACAATCTGGCCACAAACAGAAACGTCGCTTTCCTGAGGAGGTGTGCATGAAAACAACTGTTGGCAGCATTTTTCGCGCTGCCCTGCTTGGCTGCCTGATGGCGGCTGGCGTGGCGCAGGCGCAGATCACGGACATCAATTCGGCGATCAACAAGGCCGGTCGCGAGCGGATGCTTTCGCAGCGTATGGCCAAAGCCTATTTCCAGCTTGGGCTGGGGGTCGATACCGATCGTTCGAAGCGCGTGCTCGACAGCTCGATTTCGCTGTTCGACCGCCAGTTGGTCGAGTTGAAGAATTTTGCACCAACCCCCGAGATCAAGGATACCTACCAGAAGCTGGAAGGCGCCTGGATCGCCTACAAGGACTCCCTGGTTGGCGCGCCGCCCAATCCGGAGGGTGGCAAGAAAGTGCTGGCACTGTCCGAACAGGTCCTGGCCCTGGCGCAACAAGGGACGGTACAACTGGAAAAACATTCAGGCACTACCGCCGGCCGACTGGTGAATATTTCCGGCCGCCAGCGCATGCTCTCGCAGCGCATGGCCAAGTTTTACCAGGCGCTGGCCTGGGGGGCGAGTGACGCCAATAGTGCGGCAGAGCTGGAAAAGGCGCGCAAGGACTTTGCCGCAGCCCACCAGGAGCTCTCCTCGGCACCGTCCAACACGCCGCAAATCAAGGAGGCCCTTGAGCTGGTCAAGCAGCAGTGGTTCTTCTTCGAGAATGCCCTTAACCAGAAATCAACCGGCGACAAGAAACAGCTGACCGGTAACGTTGCCACCACCAGCGAACGTATCCTGGAAGAGATGGAAACCGTTGTCGGTCTGTACGAGCGCCTGACAACGAAGTGATGCGTTGCTCGGCAACGGGCAGACCGCTCCGGTCTGCCCGATCTTTGTTTTCTTCCCTGGCTTTTTTCTCGCTGTTTCTCGCAGCCTGCACCTCCGGCGGCCCGCGGCCCGCGCCGGCGATCGACCGACTGCCCGCCGAGACGGCTCAGGAAAGTACCGCGCCGCTGGATAGGGATCGTCTCCTCGCCATGGTGCGCGCAGGCGACTCTCCGGAGGCGCTCGTCGAACGCTGGCGACGCGACGGCGCCCGTCTGAAACTTGGTGCTTCCGATATCGTTTATCTGCATGGGCGCGGGGTGCCCCTGTCGCTGCTTGACACGTTGCTTGATGCCCGCGAGCAGGCGCTGCGTGCCGATCTCGATACCCGGCTGGCGACCCGGCAAACGGAATTCTCCCGGCAGCTGGCGGCAGAGCAGGCGCGAGTTCCCGTGTGTCCGGCACCGTATTACGGCGGCTTTTCTCCCTATGGTGGCTGGGGTAGTGGCAGCGGCTGGTGGGGCGGTATCCATCGCGCTTGGTAGGCGTTGCATGGAAATGAAAAAACCCCGCCGCAGCGGGGTTGAGGGCGGGAGAGGTTGCCCTCAAAACTTGTAATTCACGCCGGCATAGAACGAGCGGCCCATGCCGGGGACGGCGCTGCCGTAGGCGACGGCGGTTCCCATGGTTGAGCCCTGGCCGACATAAGCGCCACCCAGCGGGTGCCGGTAGAACTTGTCAAAAACGTTGTCGATACCGACATCAAGCCGGACTTGCTTCAACTCGTAGCTGCTGCGCAGGTTGAAGAGCGCGTAGCCGTCGGTTTCCATTTCCCTGCGGATATCGGCAACCTCCGACTTCGCCTTGACGAACTGGGCTTCCGCCGTGTTCGTCCACTGCCCCAGTTTCTGCACCAGTGCCAGCTTGGTGTTCAGCGGCATGATGTGGTAGAGGTCGTCGTCGCTCTTACGATTCTTGCCGTTGACGTAGTTGATCATGCCGGTCAGCGAGAAACTGCCAAACCCGGTGTTATTGGCCAGCGGCATCAGGCCGGCGATGTCGATTCCGTAGAGGCGGGCATCCTGATTGGCCAGGGTCAGGTTGCGGAATCCATCTGCCCGGGCTGTACAGGTCGTACAAGCTACTGCATCGATGTAGTCGCTGACGCGCGTGTAGTAAGGCGTCAGGCTCAGCCCCCATTCCTTCTTCGTCGCATCATGCCAGCTCAGGGTGGTGCTCAGGGTATGGGCCACTTCCGGATTCAGATTGATGTTGCCGACATAGCCGTTGCCGTCGCCGTACCAGTTGTTCATGTTCAAGACCATCGTGCTGCCGGTGTTCCACGTGTAGCGCTCGTAAAGATTGGGTGAGCGGGTCTTGCGGGCGTAGCCGAATTCAATGGTCCTTTGTTCGTCGGGCGTGTAGCGGGCGAGCAGGGTCAAGTCAAGGTTGTGGTCGGTCTTGTCGCGGTCGGCAGCGTTGAAGGCGGTGACACCACGGCTGGTGCCTGTATTCGTTAGTCCGTTGTAGCCTTGAACCCGGCCGCTATCCATGTCTACCGTTTCGTGGCGAATTCCGAACTGGGTCAGCCACTGGCGGTTCCATTGCGCTTCCCATTCGGCGAAGACAGCCAAGCGGTTCCGTTCCCCGTCGTTGATGTTCCAGAAGGTGTTTGGCGACATCATGCCGGTGCCAGAGGGCTCCCACCAGTCGTCCAGGCGGTAGCGCTGGATTTCGCCGCCGACGCGCAGTGTGTCTCGCTGGGAAAGAACGATGTCCGCTTTCAACTGGCCGCCGGTGTTCCGGCCCTTGGTGTCCATCGGCATCCCAGGGGTGGTGGCGCTGTACCAGTAGGTCTTGTCGTCGCCGAACTGCATTTCGTGGCGCGTCCGCTCGTCGTAAATGCGCGCTTCCAGCGCGCCCCAGTCGAACTGGCCCTTGTAGCGCAGATTGACCTGCTTGCTGTCGTTTCCGGTCATGTCCATGCGCTGATTTGGGAAGTTCTGGTAGGGAATATCCTGCAGGCCCAGCTTGAGCTCAACGAGGTGATTCTCGTGGCGGACGGCGAAACCGAGCGCGTGGTTCCTTGTTTCGTAGGCCGACGAGGCCACCTCGTTGGCGGACAGCCAGTGACCGTCGCGATCCTTGTTCGTCGAGACGCGTGCCCCATTCTTGAAGCTACGGCCGGCGCGATAGTTGTCGGCCTGAGCGGTCGAGCCGCTATAGGTGACGCTCAGATTTTCGTTGGCCAGTGTCGCCGAAAGGTTGCCGCCGACACCATTGCCGTTGCTGCGGTAGAAGGCGCCAGCTTGCCCCTTGAGCAAGGGAGCTTCGCCGGCCTTGGCGAATTCCGGATCGGCCGAGTTGACGATGATGGTGCCGCCGATGCTGTCGCCGCCAATACTGACCGGGGTGATGCCGGCGAAGACTTTGATGCTGCCGACATTGGTTGGGTCGATGTAGGAGAGTGGCGGGTTCATATGGTTGGCGCAACCCGAGATCAGATCCATGCCATCGACCTTGGTGCGCACTCTGTCGTCGGCCATGCCGTGGATTGCCGGCAGGCTGGAGACGCCGCCGGCGCCTTGCAGGCTGACACCGGGGATGTTGCGCAGCAGACCAGCGGTATCGCTGGTGGCGGCCCGCATGGGGGCGAGACTCTTGATGTTCAGCGTGCCGGCGGCGGTCGGTGCCGGTTCGATGCGTGAGTCGCTGACGACAACTTCGTCCAGCGAATGCGATGCGGGGTTGCTGGTTTGTGCATTGGCGGTTTGCCAAATGACAGACAAGGCAAAGGTGACCGCGATCGCGATCGGTTTTTTGTTGAACAGCACGAAACTCCCCCTGATTTATCGGATGGCGATATAGGGCGCGAAGTCTACGGAAGGGGGCTGCCATGCGGAATGTGGCAAATCGTCGCGCGACGGATTGTCGCAGCGATGTCGCAGCGATTAGAACAGGCCGAGTTGTTGTTCGTTCTCGTTCTTGGCGGCCATTGGCGAAATGAATCGGCCGCATTCGAGCGGCGGCAGACCAGGAAATCCGAGGCGCCGCACATGCAGGGCAAAGCGCTGGGCGAGCAGATCGGCAAAATGGCCAAGGCCGTGCATGCGGTGTTCGAATGCCGGGTCGTTGCCTTTGTTGGCTCGGCCGCCACGCATGTCATACAGAATGGTCATCACCCGCGAGGCCTTCTGCGGTGCGTGCCAGGCCAGCCAGCGCTCAAAGAGCGCATGCAGTTCCTGTGGCAGGCGCAGCACGCTGTAGCTGGCGGCAACGGCCCCGGCTTCGCGGGCGCTGGCCAGCAATTTTTCCAGCTCGTGGTCGGTGAGTCCGGGAATGACCGGTGAGACCATGACCGTGACCGGGATGCCGGCTTCACTAAGTTTGCGGATGGCGGCAATGCGTGCATTTGGCGCCGAAGCTCTTGGCTCCAGCTGACGTGCCAGCTCGCCATTGAGTGTGGTCAGCGAGATGGCAGCATGAATCAGGCGTTCGCTGGCCATGGCCGCCAGCACGTCGATATCGCGCTCGATCAGCGCCGACTTGGTGATCACCATCGCCGGGTGTTTCAGTTCAAGGAGAAGTTCGATGACCGCACGGGTGATGCGCAGCCGTCGTTCGATCGGTTGCCAGGCGTCGGTATTGGTACCAATGGCCAGGGGTTTGCAGAGATAACCGGGTTTCCCCAACGTCTTGCGCAAGAGTCGCGCCGCCTCGGGCTTGTAATAAAGCTTCGTTTCGAAATCGAGGCCGGCCGAGTGACCAAGATAGTTGTGGCTGGGGCGGGCGTAGCAGTAGATGCAGCCGTGTTCGCAGCCACGGTAGGGGTTCAGTGAACAATCGAAGGGAAGGTCTGGTGAGTCGTTGTGGCTGATCACCGTTTTTGCGTTGTCGATGAACAGTTCGGTTGCCGGAGCCGCCGGAGATTCGGAGTTCCAGCCATCGTCGCTGGTACGGCGGGTCCAGCTGGCGAAGCGCGAGTCCGGGTTGGTCGACGTGCCACGCCCCTTGTGTGGCTTTGCGGGCAGGCTGGCGTCGTGGTCGGGGAAAAGATCCGGTTCCATGATTTCCGGTGAGGGGGCTGCCGGTGTGGCGGAGGGGTCAATTCTACGCGACTGTTCGCCTGTCGATGCCCGTTCAGCCCCCCGCGTTTAGCCACGTCGCTCGCAGCGCACAACGTTTCTTGTAGAATCGACCCCTTCCAAAATTTTGCCGTTGATCCCGAGGTCGTGCCATGACGCCGCAAACCAAGCCGAATACGGACGATGTCCGCATCAAGGAAATCAAGGAGCTGGTGCCGCCAGCCCACGTTTTTCGCGAATACCCTGTTTCCAACCGGGCCGCACAGACCACCTACGTTGCACGCCAGGCCATCCACCGAGTGCTTCATGGCGCCGACGACCGCCTGCTGGTGGTGGTCGGGCCATGTTCGATCCATGATTTCGAGGCGGCCATGGAATACGCCCGGCGTCTGGAAAAGGAAATGCTGCGTCATGCCGACGACCTGATCATCGTCATGCGCGTCTATTTCGAGAAGCCGCGCACCACCGTCGGCTGGAAGGGACTGATCAACGATCCGCGCCTCGACGGATCTTTCCGCATCAATGAAGGCGTCCGCCTGGCGCGCAAGCTGCTGCTCGAAATCAACGACCTCGGCCTGCCCTGCGCCACCGAGTTTCTCGACACGATCACGCCGCAATACACGGCCGACCTGATTTCCTGGGGCGCCATCGGCGCCCGCACCACCGAGTCGCAGGTGCACCGCGAACTGGCTTCCGGCCTGTCGTGCCCGGTCGGCTTCAAGAACGGCACTGACGGCAACGTACGTATCGCCGTCGATGCCATCCGCGCCGCCAGCGCGCCGCATCATTTCCTGTCGGTGACCAAGGGCGGCCATTCGGCGATTGTGTCAACGTCGGGTAACGAGGATTGCCACGTCATCCTGCGCGGTGGCAAGGAGCCGAACTACGACGCGGCCAGCGTCGACAAGTGCTGTCAGGACATCGCCGCTTCCGGTCTGGCTGCGCGGGTCATGGTCGATTTCTCGCACGCCAACAGCAGCAAGCAGTACGAGCGCCAGATCGAAGTGGCCAAGGATGTTGCCGGCCAGATCGCCGGCGGCGACGAGCGCATCATCGGTGTCATGGTCGAGTCGCACCTCAATGCTGGCCGTCAGGACCTGTCGCCGGACAAGCCGCTTGAATACGGCAAGAGCATCACTGACGCCTGCATCAGTTGGGACGATACCCTTGGCGTACTCGAAACGCTGGCGCAGGGCGTGCGTCAGCGGCGCCTGATCGAAGCGACCGCGTAAGCGTTCATGGCCATAGGGGGTGCTGACATATATTTCGTGGAGCGCGTTGTGGCGAGGAGGCTGTGGCTGCAAAGCGCGCAACGACGCAGACGCGGCCTCCTCACCGCAACCCTTCGGGACGGTCACTGCGCGGGCGCATCGCAGCGTTGCATCGGTTTGCCTGGCACCAGCCAGGCAGCGCCGCTGCGCCTTGCGCTGCCTCGCGCGCAGTGAGCGTCGCGCCCATGAAATATATGCCAGCACACCCTGGGCCATCGCCGTTCTTTGACGTCGGCCGCTGGCTGACGGGCGCGATTGTGGCGCTGCTGCTCTTTCGCCTGTGGTTTGCCATCGCATTGCCGATGACCGGCGATGAGGCCTATTTCATCGTCTGGGGCCTTCATCCAGCTGGTGGCTACTACGATCACCCACCGATGGTCGGCTGGTGGCTGACAGCGTTGCTGGCGATTGGGCGCTCGGCATGGTGGTTGCGGCTGCCAGCGGTGATGTTGCCCTTTTTGCTGGCCTGGGGAATGTGGTGGCTGGTGCGGCAGGCCGGGGAAAAAGTCGGCGGCGGGGAGGGGGGCGACGAGCGTGCACTTTTTGCCGCGCTGCTCACCCTTTTGCTGCCGGCCAATGTGTGGAATGTCCTGATTACCACCGATACCCCCGTTGTTTTTTTCTGTTTTCTCTCCGTGCTTGCCTATGTGCGTGGGCAGCGCGATGTTTCTCCGGGGTGGCATTTGCTGGCGGGGCTGCTGCTGGGGATGGGTTTCCTCGGAAAGTATTTTGCGGCACTGCTTGGCCTTGCCTTTGCTGCGCATGTCGTGTTTGTCCGTCGCGATCGCGGGCGCTGGCTGCAGTTGAGCCTGTTGACCGCTGCCGCTTTGGTCGGGCCGGCCTACAATCTCTGGTGGAACAGCAGCCACTGCTGGTCCAACATCCTCTTCAATTTCATCAACCGTACCGAGGACGCCGGCTTTTCCTGGCGGAACCCGCTGAGTTTTTTCGTCTCACTCGCCTATCTGGCGACGCCCTGGGTGCTCTGGGCGATGTGGCGCGGACGTGCCACTGTGGTGGCCGCAAACAATGCGACCGTGCGCGCGGCTGGGTGGCTTGCCGGGGTGCCGCTTTTGGGGTTCCTGCTGCTTTCCTTCGGCAAACCTGTCGGCCTGCACTGGTTGCTCGCCTTCGTTCCTCTGCTGGTTGTTCCTGTCGCCGTGGTACTGCCGCTGCCGGTGTTGCACACAGTGGTTCGCTGGTTGGCCGCTTTTGCTGTCCTGCACATGATCGCCGTGCTGATTTTCCTCAACCTGCCGTTGTCGCTGTGGAAAGATTCCAGCCTGCATGCCGGCATGGTGTTCACCATTCGCGCCGATGTCATCGAGCGCCAGTTGCGCGAACCGGTCGCCCGTTGTGGCGAGGGCTGCGTGATGGCAATGGAAAGCTATTCGTCGGCAGCCACACTGGCCTATGCCCTTGATCGACCGGTGGTTGTGTTTGGTGACGGTTCGTTTCATGGTCGCCAGGATGATTTCGACACCGACTTCCGTGCGCTTGATGGCCGCGATTTTCTGCTGCTGCGCAAGGAAACGGTACGCTTGGAAAGCTATGCGCCATTCTTCGAGCGTGTTGACGTCTCGTCTTTTGAAATCGATGGTGTGTTGTTCCACACGGTGCACGGGCAAGGCTTCAAATATCCCGTATATCATGAGCGCATGCTGACCCGCGTTCGTGACCGCTATTACCGCATACCCGAGTGGTTGCCCGCCCGCGGCTGTGCATTCACCGAGCGCTATTTTTCCGGGGAGGCGAGGTGAGCGCCTGGGTGAAACTCCTGCGCCCGCATCAGTGGGTGAAAAGTGGATTCGTTTTTGTCGGCCTGCTTTTCGGCCATGGCTGGAACGATGGTGCGCTGGTTGCACAGGTGTTGCTGGCGGCGGGCGCGTTCTCGTTGGCTGCCTCCGCCGTTTATGTCGGCAACGATTTGATCGATCGCGAAAACGACCGTCAGCACCCGGAAAAATGTCGTCGGCCGCTGGCTTCCGGAGCGATCGGCGTTTCTTCCGCCCTGTTCCTTGGCTTGGCCTGTCTGCTGGTCGCTGTGGGCCTGGCGTGGATGGCATCGCCAGCCGTACTCGGTGTGGTTGTGGCCTATCTGCTGCTGAACGTCGGCTACACCCTTGGCCTCAAGCACGTCGTTGTCCTCGACGTCTTCATCATTTCCGCCGGTTTCATGCTGCGAATTCTGGCGGGAACCGTCGGTGTCGGGATTGCTCCGTCGAACTGGTTGTTACTTTGTGGCCTGATGGTGACGCTGTTCCTCGGCTTCGCCAAGCGGCGTGCTGAACTCAAGGCGCTGGATGACGATGCTGCCAGCCATCGGCGGGTGCTGGAGGATTACGACCCGGTACTGCTCGATAAATTGATCGGCGTTTGTGCAGCGGCGACGATTGTCAGCTACAGCCTCTACACCGTCAGCCCGGAAACCGTGCTCATGCACGGAACGGATCGCCTGGTGGCAACCGTTCCGTTCGTGGTGTACGGCATGTTCCGCTATCTGTTTCTGCTACACCGTCGCGCAGGCGGCGGTGATCCGGCGGCGCAACTACTGACTGACCGACACCTGCTCGGCGCCTGTTTCGGCTGGCTGGCTACGATCCTGCTGATTCTGGCCTGACGTTCCGGGCCACATGATGCGCTAGCGCATCATTCAAGCGTTTTTGCGCTGTACCCAGAGGACGTCGCCGCGTCCGCCGGCCCGGTTGAGGTGGCGGCCAAGAACGAACAGCAGATCCGAAAGGCGGTTGAGGTAGCGACGGATGTTGTCCGCCACCGGTTCGTTGGCAGCCAGCGTAACGACACTGCGCTCGGCACGGCGGGCGACGGTGCGTGCCAGATGGGCCATGGCTGCCGGGCGCGTGCCGCCAGGAAGGATGAATTCCTTGAGGCGCGGCAGGTCTTCGTTGAAATCCTCGACGTGTTGTTCCAGTCGCAGCACCTGCGCTTCGCTGACGAGCGTCATGCCCGGGCAGCAGAGTTCGCCGCCGAGGTCGAAGAGATCGTTCTGGATGCCGAGCAGCGCCTCGCTGACGGCGGCGGGCAATGCTTCGGCGAGGAGTACGCCAAGCATCGAGTTCAGTTCATCAACTTCGCCCAGGGCGTCGATGCGCGGGCTGTCCTTGCCGACGCGGGAGCCGTCGCCGAGGCCTGTGGTTCCGGCATCGCCGGTGCGGGTTACAATCTTGGAAAGGCGGTTGCCCATGTGCGAGTTCCTGTGAAGAGCAGGGCTGGATTATATCGGAGGCCCGCCGCTCTCTTGGGTCTGCCGCGCTGGATGTTTTCCTTTTGCGGCTTTGTGCCGGGGCAGTCGTTATTTCCCTGTGCGAAATGCGGTCGATCTGCTGATGTGTCTTCACATTGCGGGAACGTC
Organism: Candidatus Proximibacter danicus; assembly: GCA_016710885.1. Lineage (GTDB taxonomy): Bacteria > Pseudomonadota > Gammaproteobacteria > Burkholderiales > Rhodocyclaceae > Proximibacter > Proximibacter danicus. The sequence goes on along the minus strand of JADJUC010000005.1, from coordinate 18,610 downwards.
AGCGTATGATCAAGGACTATTGTCTGACAACCTGATTTATATGCCACTCGAAACCCTAAGCCGCATCCAACGCCCGCCACGTCTCAGCGAAGAAGTTTCCGCTGACCTTGAGGCTCGTATCCAGCGGGGAGACTATGCCCCCGGGGCACAACTGCCGACCGAGAAAGTGCTGGCAGAAACCTTTGGGGTCAGCCGGGCGGTGGTGCGTGAGGCGATTGCTCGTCTGAAAGCCGACGGACTTATCGAGACGCGTCAGGGTTCCGGCGCTTTCGTCACCGAGAACCCGAAAAGTCTCAATTTTCGCCTTTCTGCCAGTGGAGAAAGTGCGCTGCTGCACATCTTCGAACTGCGTACGATGGTCGAAGCAACCGTTGCCGAACTCGCTGCACGTCGGCGTACCGATGCCGACGTTGAGGTGATGCGCCAATGCCTGGATCGCATGGAAGTGGCGCTGTCGTCGGAAGCCGACGGTTCGGAGGCAGACGATGATTTTCACCTGGCCATTGCCTCCGCTACGCACAACCAGTACGTCCTGCGTCTGGCAGAGTTTCTTGGGCGCCAGTTCTCAGAATCAAGGCGCATGGCCTGGGTCGACCACCCTCGTGGGATGGAATCGCCGCGTGAGGCCCAGCGCGAGCATCACCTCATGCTCGCAGCCATCACCGCCGGTGATCCGGCTGCAGCACGTCAGGCGGCACATGTCCATCTGCGCGGGGCGGCCGAACGTGTAGGCATCGATCTGCCCAACGATCTTGGCGGCATCTCGCCAAAAAAGTAATTCGCAGCGATCCGTCGCGCTTATCCGCAAATACGTGCAGGAGTTTCCACCATGGCATTCATCAACGATGTCCGTTTCGAGGTGGACAAGCGCGCCATCCTGGCACGGCTGAAATCGCATTTGCCCTCGCAGGCCATCCTCGTCGACGAAGAAGAATTGCGGCCCTATGAGTGCGATGGCCTGACGGCGTATCGTGCGATGCCCCTGTTGGTGGTCTTGCCGGAAACCGAGGCGCAGGTGGCCGATATCCTGCGTGCCTGCCACGCGCTCAAGGTGCCCGTGGTGCCTCGTGGTGCGGCGACCGGCCTGTCCGGCGGTGCCATGCCGCATGAAGACGGCGTCGTGCTGTCGCTCGCACGTTTCAAGAAAATCCTCAAAATCGACCCCTTGTCGCGTACAGCCGTCGTTCAGCCGGGGGTCCGCAATCTGGCGGTTTCCGAGGTAGCAGCGGCCTATGGACTCTATTACGCGCCGGACCCGTCGTCGCAGATTGCTTGCACGATAGGCGGCAACGTTGCCGAGAACTCGGGCGGGGTGCACTGCCTGAAGTACGGTCTGACCGTGCATAACGTGCTCAAGGTGCGCGGCTTTACGATCGAAGGTGATGCTATCGAGTTCGGTGCTGACGGGCTTGATGCTGCCGGCTTCGACCTGCTGGCCATCATTAACGGTTCTGAAGGCTTGCTGGCGGTGATTACCGAGGTTACCGTCAAGCTGACGCCGAAGCCCGAGTTGGCGCAGGTGGTTCTGGCCTACTTCGATGATGTGCAGAAGGCCGGCAATGCCGTCGCCGATGTTATCGCGGCCGGCATCATCCCCGGCGGGCTGGAAATGATGGACAAGAAGGCAACCCATGCCGTCGAGCCTTATGTGAAGGCAGGTTACGACCTCGACGCCGAGGCGGTCCTGCTTTGTGAATCGGACGGCACCCCGGCAGAGGTCGCCGAGGAGATCGAACGCATGAAGGCTGTGCTGGAGAAGAGCGGGGCGACCTCGCTGGTTGTCTCGCAGAACGAGGCTGACCGCCTGCGTTTCTGGGCCGGGCGCAAGGCGGCATTTCCAGCAGTTGGCCGCATCACCCCGGACTACATGTGCATGGATGGCACCATTCCCCGCAAGCGCCTAGCCGAGATGCTGGAAGCCATCGAAACCCTTTCGGGCAAGTACGCCCTGCGCTGCGCCAACGTCTTCCATGCCGGCGACGGGAACCTGCACCCGCTGATCATGTATGACGCCAATCAGCCGGGGGAACTGGAGCGTGCGACAGCATTCGGCTTCGAAATCCTTGAGCTCTCGGTTCGTCTCGGCGGCACTATCACCGGTGAGCACGGGGTCGGTGTGGAAAAAGTCGATTTGATGGCGGCGCAGTTTTCGCCTGCCGAAATTTCGGCTTTCCACCGCCTCAAGGCGGCATTCGATCCTGACGGTCTGCTCAATCCGGGCAAGGGAATCCCGACGCTTGCCCGATGCCGTGAATATACCCAGACACGCGGTACGACCTCTCCGTCGCCCACCGCTACGCCCCCGAGGTTTTGATGGACGCAACACTCAATGAATGGGCCGGTCGCGTACGTAACGCGGCTGAAACCGGAAAAACACTGCGCATTCGCGGCGGTGGCACCAAGGATTTCTATGGTCAGCCGACGACTGGCGAGGTGCTCGATACGACGCCTTATCGTGGCATCGCCAGCTATGAACCGACGGAGTTGGTCGTCGTTGCGCGCGCCGGCACGCCGCTGGCCGAGCTGGAAGCGGCGCTGCGTGAGAAGGGGCAATGCCTGCCTTTTGACCCTCCTTATTTCGGTGACGGGGCGACACTTGGCGGCATGGTGGCCGCTGGCCTTTCCGGCCCGCGCCGTGCCGCTGTCGGCGCCGTGCGGGACTATGTTCTTGGTGTCAAGATGATCGACGGCAACGGCGACTTGCTCTCTTTCGGCGGCCAGGTCATGAAGAATGTTGCCGGCTACGATGTGCCGCGCCTGATGGCTGGAAGCCTTGGTACGCTGGGCCTGTTGGCCGAAGTGGCGTTGAAAGTGCTGCCGCTACCGGTGGCCGAGCGCACGCTTCGTTTTGCCATGAGTGAAGCGGAGGCGATACAGAAGTTGAATGCCTGGGGTGGGCAACCCTTGCCGATAGCGGCATCGACCTGGCAGGCCGAGGCGCTGACCGTGCGCCTGATGGGTGCCCGGGCCGCTGTCGAATCGGCCCACGCAACCCTGGGCGGCGAGATCGTCCCCGATGCCAACTCCTTCTGGCAAGGAGTGCGCGAACAGACCTCGACCTTCTTTGCTGGCGATGAGCCGCTGTGGCGCCTGTCTGTCGCTTCCGTCACATCGCCATTGGGGCTTTCCGGCCCGACCTTGATCGAATGGGGTGGGGCACAGCGATGGGTTCGCGGTGACCAGGGCGCGGAGCAGGTGCGAACTTGCGCCAGCCGGGCGGGTGGCCATGCCGTCCTTTTCCGTGGCAGCCAGTCGCTGAAGGCCTCGGCAGGTACGTTCCAGCCGCTCTCGCCCGTATTGGCGAGGATTCATCGCAACCTCAAGCAGGCTTTCGATCCGAAGGGCGTGTTCAACGTCGGCCGCATGTACCCGGACTTTTAACGATGCAAACCAATCTCGCAGATTTCATCAAGGACACACCGGAAGGCCGCGAGGCCGACGCGATTCTGCGCACCTGCGTGCACTGCGGTTTCTGTACGGCGACCTGTCCGACCTATCAGTTGCTCGGGGACGAACTCGACGGACCACGTGGCCGGATCTACCAGATCAAGCAGATGCTGGAGGGTGGCGCCGTCAGCGAAAAAGCGCAGTTGCATCTGGATCGCTGTCTGACCTGCCGCTCCTGTGAAACCACTTGCCCATCCGGGGTGCAATATCACCGCCTGCTCGATATCGGGCGCAAGGTGCTCGATACCAAGGTGCCGCGTCCGCTCGGTCAGCGCCTGGTACGTGCCGCCCTCAAGGAAATCCTCCCGCGCCCGTGGATATTCCGCCCGGCTGTTGCGGTCGGGCAGATGCTGCGGCCGTTGCTGCCGAGCGTGCTCGCCGACAAAGTGCCAAGCGCTGCTGCCGGCCAGTCACGTGGCTGGCCGGAAAAATCGAACCACCCGCGCCGCATGCTGGCCCTGGCTGGCTGTGTGCAGCCCGGCCTGGCGCCGAATACCAATTCAGCGACCGCACGTTTGCTCGACAAGCTTGGCATCACCCTGTTCGAGGCACCCGAGGCGGGCTGCTGCGGTGCCCTTCGTCACCACCTTGATGCGCAGGCGCAGGCGCTTGACGACGCGCGTCGCAACATCGATGCCTGGTGGCCGCATGTCGAGCCAATGCAGGGGCGTGGCGTCGAGGCTATCGTCATGACGGCTTCGGGTTGTGGCGCACACGTCAAGGAGTATGGCCATCTGCTGCAGCATGATCCGGCCTACGCCGCCAAGGCCGAGCGCATTGCCGCGTTGACGCTGGATGTCGCGGAAGTACTGGTGGCCGAAGCCGATCGCCTTAAACCGATGCTCGCTGCAAAGTCACATCCGCCGCTGAAGCTGGCCTTCCATTCGCCGTGCACCCTGCAGCACGGACAGAAGATCAAGGGTGTGGTCGAGGAGCTGTTGGTGGCGGCAGGCGTAACGTTGACGCCGGTCGTCGATTCGCATCTGTGCTGCGGCTCTGCGGGCACCTATTCGATCCTGCAGCCAGCATTGTCGAGGCAACTGCGCGACAACAAACTGGCTGCGTTGACCGCCGGTTCGCCGGCAGCCGTTGTGACGGCCAATATCGGCTGTCAGACTCACTTGCAGTCCGGTTGCAGCAAGCCGGTACGGCACTGGGTGGAAATCATCGAGGAACGCATCTGAGCGGCAGCCGATGGCCATCCGGTCGTCTCGGTGCCTTCCGCGAGCGCGGGTTGCGGGACTGCTGAGCACGCCCTAGCCCCGCATCACATCAAGGATGACGACGAAGGACACTGACGGCAATGGTCATGCATCTGGAACCTGCTGCAGCCGGCTATGCTGCAATACGCGAAGGTTTTCGCTGGGACGTACCTGAGCGCTACAACATCGGCGTCGATATCTGCGGGCGCTGGGCGTCGGATCGTAGCCGCTTTGCGCTCTATTACGAAGACGAAGCGGGCAACACGTCGGCCTGGACCTTCTGGGATATCCAGCAGGCGGCCAATCGTCTTTCCAATGTCCTGGCTGCACTGAGCACCCTGCGCGGTGATCGTGTGGCGATCATGATGCCGCAGCGCCCGCATACCGGCATTGCCCATGTGGCGATCTACCAGATGGGGGCAGTGGCGGTTCCGCTGTCGCATCTCTTCGGTTCCGATGCGCTGGAATACCGCCTGCAGGACGCCGGAGTCCATCTCGCCATCGTCGATGACTCGACGCTGCCCAAGCTGCTCGAGATTCGCGACCGCTTGCCCAACTTGCGCCACATCATCGGTGTCGATATCTCGCCGGAAGTTGCAGCGGCTGCGGGTGTCCGCCTCTGGAACTCGGTTGTCGAACACGCTTCGCCGCGCTTCGTGCCGGTGGATACCGCTGCCGACGACCCGGCGCTGATCATCTATACCAGCGGCACGACGGGCAACCCCAAGGGAGCGCTGATGGCGCACCGTACCTTGATCGGTAATCTTTCCGGCTTTGTCTGTTCGCACGACTTCTTTCCGCAGCCGCGCGACATGTTCTGGTCGCCCGCCGACTGGGCGTGGACCGGAGGGTTGTTTGACGTACTTCTGCCGGTTTGGCGATTCGGTATGCCGCTGCTGGCCTACAAGGGGCGCTTCGAGGCCGAAAAGGCCTTTCAGTTGATCGAAAGATATGGCGTGCGCAACACCTTCCTCTTTCCGACCGCGCTGAAAATGATGATGAAAGCCGTCCCGGATCCGAAGGCACGCTACGAACTCGATTTGCGCACGATCATGAGCGCCGGCGAGCCGGTTGGTGAGACGGTCTTTCACTGGGCAAAGGAAAAGCTGGGCGTTGGCATCAACGAGATGTTCGGTCAGACCGAGATGAATTACGTCATTGGCAACAGTGCGGCCTGGCCGGCACGTCCGGGGGCCATGGGGCGTGCTTACCCCGGGCACCGCGTCAGCATCATCGACGAGAACGGCGTCGAACTTCCTCGGGGAGAAACCGGCGAGGTGGCTGTCAATCGCCATTGCGACGGCACGCCAGATCCGGTGGTCATGCTTGAATACTGGAAGAACCCTGCGGCCTCTGCCGAAAAATTCACGGGGGACGGATGGGGACATACCGGCGACCTTGCCCGCCTCGATGCCGACGGCTATTTCTGGTATCAGGGCCGTACCGACGATATCTTCAAAAGCGGCGGTTACCGCATCGGGCCTGCCGAGATCGAAAACTGTCTGCTTAAACATGCCGCCGTTGCCAACGCTGCCGTTGTCGGTGTGCCGGATGAGGTGAGGGGGATGGTCGTCAAGGCCTTCGTCGTACTCCAGCCGGGTGTCGTCGGCGATACGGCGCTGATCGAGGGGTTGCAGGCGCATGTCCGGCAGACGCTGGCACCCTATGAAACCCCGAAGGCGATAGAATTCGTCGACGCACTGCCCATGACGACCACAGGCAAAGTGCAGCGGCGCATTCTGCGTCAGCGAGAACTGGAAAAGGCCGGACTCAAATGACCGAAACTACTGCTGTCGGGCAAGCCCCGATGAGCGTCGCCGCAATGCCAGGGTGCGTTCTCTTTTCGATACGGCCTACACGATGATCGAACCCTTCTTTGATCCGGAGCAGGGTTGGGGCGGCCATTCGCTGGAGCACTTGGCATTCCGTGTCCTGCGCGAGAATTTCGGCGAATTGTCGAGCGAGGAAGTACACACCATCATCGTTGTTGCCCATCGCGTCCATTGAAAAAAACCCCGGACGCAGCTCGCATCTGCGTCGGCCAAACGAACTGCGTCCGCAGAATCTCTGAGCCTATGCCGAAGGTGATATCCTTTCGTCAGAGCAAGGGGGGGCAATGCCATTAACAATAGATGCCTGCGTCGCCCAGCATATTGGGGATCGCAAGGAACAGCAGGACCGCGTCGGAATTTTTCCTCACCCCAAGCGGGGCGGAGTTGCGCTGGCCGTCGTTGCCGACGGAATGGGCGGGCATGCAGGCGGTGCGCTGGCGGCTGAACAGGTGTTGTACACCGCACGCAACAATCTGGAGCACTACTCGATCAAGGAAGAGACGCCACGTGTGCTGCTGGAATCCAGCATTCACGAGGCGCACACCATGATCAAGGCGATGCGGCTGGTGAATGAGAAAGATCCGCACAGTACCGCCGTGATGCTCCTGCTGCAGCCGGGAAAAGTCAGCTGGGCGCATTGCGGCGACAGCCGGCTCTATCGTTTTCGCGGCGATCAGCCGCATTTCCGGACGATTGACCATTCCTATGTCGAGCATTTGATCAGCGAAGGCAAGATCACTGCCGAGCAAGCGCTGGTGCATCCGAACCGCAATATCCTGCTGACCTCGATGGGCGGCGGGGAACCGCCGAAAATTGCCTATGGCGACGCTACCGATCTCATCGGTGGCGACAGTTTTCTGCTCTGCTCGGATGGGCTCTGGGGCTATTTCAGCGATGCCGAACTGGCTGGAGTCATCTCCGCCTTTCCCGCCCGAGAAGCTGCGGAGACCTTGCTTAACCGGGCGCGCAGCCGGGCCAACGGCGAAGGCGACAATGTTTCGGTGGCCATTCTAAAGTTGATTGAGGTGCCGGCCCCCAAGAACTAAGACCCTATCGGGCCAAGTCCGAACATGGCTTGGCAAAGCCTGGGGCGCCTCGGGCGCAAAACAAACGGCCCCGCGATTTCGCGGGGCCGTTTGTTTTGATGGCTTCTTCGGGTTGTTGCTAGCTGCGTTTGCCGAGTCCGCCGAGGAGTGCGGCAACCGGGCGCCGTGGCTTGTGCGGATCTGGTTTTGCCGGTGCGTGGTCATCGGCCGGTATTTCGCCGCGCGGCTCGAGTTCCTTGGAAACATACGGCGCCGTAAAATCAAAACCGTCTGCCGCAATGTTGTGGTTGCGCTTGTTATGGCGCGGCTCACGCGGCTCCCGGCGCGGCGGTGCTGCGACCGGGGCTGCTGCGGGTGCGGCGGGCTCCGGGCGGCGGAGATGTTTTTTTCTACCGGTTGGCGGGTATTCGTAATCGTATTCCGGCTCGAAGCCCGGGATGACGATCTGCTCAACGCTGATCTTGATGAGCTTTTCGATATCGACCAGGTACTGCACCTCGCTGGCGGAGACCAGCGATACGGCGGTACCCTTCTTGCCGGCGCGGCCAGTGCGGCCAATGCGGTGTACGTAATCTTCCGGCGTATGCGGCAGCTCGAAGTTGATAACGTGCGGCAACTCGTCGATGTCCAGCCCGCGCGCGGCGACGTCGGTGGCAACCAACACCTTGGCCGAACCATCCTTGAACGCCTCGAGGGCCTTTATTCGCTCCAGTTGCGACTTGTCGCCATGGATCGCGTCGGCCGCGATTCCGGCCTTCACCAGCTCGCGCGCCAGACGCCCGGTTTCCTGCTTTGTACGAGTGAATACCAGCACCTGATCGAACTCGTCCGATTTCAACAGCCGCGTCAGCAGTGCCCGCTTGGATTCTGCTGCGACCGGGTGAACGCGGTGCGAAATCGTTTCGGAAACGGTGTTGCGCTTGGCGACTTCGACCAGTTCCGGCGACTTCAGCATCGTGTCAGCCAGCTTCTTGATCTCGTTCGAGAAGGTGGCCGAGAAAAGCAGGCTTTGGCGGGAGTCTTTTGGCAGCAGATTGATGATGCGCGTAACGTCGGGGACAAAGCCCATGTCCAGCATGCGGTCGGCTTCATCGAGGACCAAGGCTTGCACGCTCTGGAAATTCAGGCATTTCTGTTCGACCAGATCGAGCAGACGGCCCGGCGTGGCAACCAGAAATTCAACGCCTTTGCGGATGGCTTCGATCTGCGGCTTGATATCGACACCGCCATAAACGCACAAGGTGCGGAAGGACGTGTACTTGGCGTAGGTCTTGAGGTTTTCGTGTACCTGGATCGCCAATTCGCGGGTCGGCGCCAGGATCAGCGCACGAACTGGGTGGCGGGCAGGCGAAGGGCTGGGGCTGGCGTGGGGCAACAGGCGTTGCAGCAGCGGCAGCGTAAACGCCGCTGTTTTGCCGGTGCCCGTCTGGGCGCCGCCCATGATGTCCTTGCCGGCCAACACCAGTGGAATGGCCTGTTGCTGGATGGGGGTCGGTTCGGTATAGCCCTGTTCGGCAACGGCACGGAGGATTTCTGGCGCAAGGCCGAGCTCGTCAAATCGCATCGGCGGCACTCTCAAACAAATTTGTAATCAATAGCATAGGGCGTGGATTATACACGTAACGCGGTGCTGTCCGGGTCCGGCCAGGCATCGCCATCGTCGTACAATGTCCGAGACAAGTTAATGGAGACGAATCAATGGACTACACATTCCTCGGGCAGTCCTCGCTGAAAGTGTCCCGCATCTGCCTGGGCACCATGACCTTCGGCCAGCAGAACACCGAGGCGGAAGGTCACGCTCAACTCGACCGGGCGCTTGCGGCTGGTATCAACTTTGTCGATACCGCTGAAATGTATGCCGTACCCCCCAGTGCTGAAAGCTATGGAAAAACGGAAGCGATTGTCGGTAACTGGCTCAGGAAGCAGGCACGCGAGCAAATCGTGCTGGCGACCAAAGCGACGGGGCCGGGCCGGTCGCTTTCCTGGATTCGTGGCGGCCCGTCCGGATTCGATGCCAAAAATCTGACGGCTGCGCTGGAAGGTTCGCTCAAACGCCTGCAGACGGACTACGTTGATCTCTACCAGTTGCATTGGCCGGCACGTAACCAGCCGATGTTCGGACAATGGGAGTTCGAGCCGGGAAGCGAGCGCGACAGCACACCGATTCACGAGACGCTGGAGGTTCTTGCGCGCTTTGTGAAGGCTGGCAAGATCCGCTACGTCGGGCTATCGAACGAGCATCCGTGGGGCGTCATGCAGTTCGTTCGGCTGGCGGAAACGCATGGTTTGCCGCGCGTCGTATCGACCCAGAATGCGTACAACCTCCTTAACCGGGTCTACGACGCAGGTCTTGCCGAAGTCTGTTTTCGTGAGCAAGTCAGTTTGCTGGCGTATTCCCCCCTCGGCTTTGGCTTTCTCAGCGGAAAGTATCTGGACAATCCGCAAGCGTCGGGCCGGGGCCGCCTGTTTTCCGGCTTTGCCCAGCGCTATTCGAAACCCAATGTTGCGCCTGCTGTCGCCGCTTACGCAGCGCTGGCACGTGCCCACGGACTGACGCCGACGCAATTGGCGCTGGCTTGGTGCTACCGGCGCTGGTGCGTCGCCAGTACCATCATCGGCGCGACCAGCATGGCGCAGCTGGAGGAGAATCCTTGGGGCGTGGGATTGTTTGCCAAACGCGGAAGTACTGGCAGGCATCGATGCCATCCATCTTCGCTATACCAATCCGGCACCGTAAAAGAGAAGGGGCGCGGATGCGCCCCTGGTTCCGGCAGGTTGTCGCTTATTTTTTCTCGGTTTTTTTGCTTGCCGCGTCGGGTTTCCCCGCACTCTTGTCGCTGGCCGGGATCTCGGCTGCCTTGCGTCGAGTTCCCGGTGCAGCGGGTGGCGGCAGTATCGGGTCTATCGTCTCTATCTTGTTGGTGCGCATGTAGCTGTCCATCTCCTGCCAGCCGGCAAAGACGGGCGCTTTCGGCAGCCAGTAATAAATCGCGTAGCAATCCTCGATGGCCCGGCCTGAATGTCGGCAGGCGCCGCCGACTGCCTTGCCTTCAGCCTCCACTTGGGCTGCCTTGGCGTTAGGATCTTCGATGCCCAACTGCTGCTGGACAATGTCGCATGCCGACAGTGCCAGCGCGAGCGGGAGGGCGATGAGCAATTTTTTCATGGCCGGGGTCTTGGTTGGCAAATTAGTTGGCAAAAGCAGCGATGCCGGTCTGGGCGCGGCCGAGGATGAGCGCGTGAACGTCGTGGGTGCCTTCATAGGTATTGACGACCTCCAGGTTCAGCATGTGGCGGACGACGCCGTATTCGTCGGAAATGCCGTTGCCGCCATGCATGTCGCGCGCCAGCCGGGCGATGTCGAGTGCTTTGCCGCAGTTGTTGCGTTTCATCAGCGATGTCATTTCCGGAGCATCCTTGCCTTCGTCCTTCAAGCGACCGAGGCGCAGCGCGCCTTGCAGGCCAAGTGAAATTTCTGTCTGCATATCGGCCAGTTTTTTCTGGATCAACTGGTTGGCGGCCAGCGGACGGTCGAACTGCTTGCGGTCGAGGGTGTATTGGCGTGCGGCGTGCCAGCAGAACTCGGCGGCCCCCATGGCGCCCCAGGCGATGCCGTAGCGCGCGGAGTTGAGGCACATGAAGGGGCCTTTCAACCCGGAAACACCGGACAAGAGGTTGTCATCGGGAACGAAAACCTCGTCCATGACGATCTCGCCGGTAATCGACGCACGCAGCCCCATCTTTCCGTGAATGGCGGGGGTGGAGAGACCTTTCATGCCTTTTTCGAGAAGGAAGCCGCGAATGATTCCCTCGTCGTCTTTCGCCCAGACGACCATGACGTCTGCGATGGGCGAATTGGTAATCCACATCTTGCTGCCGGAAAGTGACCAGCCGCCGGCCGTTTTTTTTGCCCGGCTCGCCATCGACCCCGGATCGGAACCGTGGTCGGGTTCAGTCAGGCCGAAGCAGCCGATCAACTCGCCCCTGGCCATCGCCGGCAGCCAGCGCTGCTTCTGCGCCTCCGAACCGAAGGCTGCGATCGGATACATGGCCAGCGACGACTGCACGCTCATCATTGAGCGATAACCGGAGTCAACGCGCTCGATTTCGCGCGCCACCAGTCCATAAACCACGTAGGAAGCCCCCGGGCAGCCATAGCCGGAGATGGTTGAGCCGAGCAGGCCGAGATCGCCCATTTCGCGAAAAATGGCGGCGTCTGTTCTTTCGTGACGGAAGGCCTCCAGAACGCGTGGTGCCAGACGATCCTGAGCCCAGCTACGGGCGCTGTCGCGGATCATGCGTTCTTCTTCGCTGAGCTGCTCATCGAGCAGCAAGGGGTCTTCCCAGTTGAATCGGCTCATCGTCAGTGGCTGTGGGTCAAAATAGGTTAATCCGCATTTTAACCACATTCGCGAGCGCATTTACCGGTGGCATCAGCGCTTGTCCCGCCGGTCGACGCCGGCGCGGCGGTCGGTGCCGGGATAGCTCGGGTTCGCCTGATGGCGGCGGTCATCGCCGCGACCGAGCGCTGCAGCGTCGTGCGCATGATGCTCCTCGATCCGGTGCTGGATTTCGGCAGTGATTTTTTCCAGCTGGTCGTCCGGCAGCGATTCCGCAAGGCTCAGAATTTTCAGGCGGGCCAGGTCGTCATTACGTTTGACGGCGTTGAACAGGAGCCAGAAAGCGAGTGCGTTGATCATCACCCACATGACTTCCAGTTGAAGCAAGGGAATATAGAACGGGCGCTTGGAGCGGTCACCCAAAACGAAATAAAAACTATCGAAGGTTGAGCCGGCATTTTTCTGCAGCGATTGATAGGGCTCAAATGGCGGAAAAAGAAAAACCAGTGTCAGGTTGAGCGCGACAAACCAGCCGATTCCCTCGACATAGCGGAAGGTGGGAATGTCCTGGTGATGCATCTTGGTTTGCAACACCAGCCATGCAGCGAGCGCATTGGCGCCGACAAACATCAATTGCAATGTGAGCAGGGCCGTATTGATCGGCTTGTTGCCCAAGGCAGAAAGCAGCGGATAGTAGCCATCGAAGCTGTCCGGCATGCTGCGGGCGAGCGGTTGGCTGTTGAAGGGGGGGAAGAGGATCATGATCAGTGCGTCGATCAACGCCACGATCATCACCAGACGCTGGTATTTGTTCATTGGGGAACTACCCTCGTTATTGTGACTGGCATGCGGCTATCATTATGAAAGCTTGGTCTCCGACTGGCAAGGGATGCAGGGCGGTGTTCGCATGCGAAGGCGCTATAATCGACCGCTGAAACCTTTTCCATTGTGAGGAATCCCCATGCAGCAAAACCGAATTTCCAGCCTTGTCGCCGGGCTTTTTCTGTCCCTGGCCATGACCCTTCCCGTACACGCTGCAACCGAAATTGATTTTCACCATCAACTTGACCGTGCCCGCGGCGAAAAGCTGGCAGGGTTGGTCGAGTCATTCAACAAGCAGAGCAAGGACTACAAGATCAACCTCGTGCAGCAATCGAGCGACGCGATGCCAGCAGTGCTGAATCTGGCGACGCCGGCGAATGTGGCTGAGTTTTCCACGAGTCGGGCGCGCTTTCGTCCCTTGTTCAAGGTCATGGCCGATGCCAAGGAAAAATTCGACAGCAAGCAGTTTTCCCCCGAACTCCGGGTGCGTGTCGCCGATGCCAAAGGCAACCTGATTGCGCTGCCGTTGGCCATGTCGACGCCGGTTCTCTATTACAACAAGGCGGCATTCAAGAAGGCCGGCCTCGATCCCAACAAGCCGCCGAAAACCTGGTGGGAAGTGCAGACGGTTGCCGGCAAGCTCTTTGATTCCGGTATGCGTTGCCCCTACACCAGTTCCTGGCAGAGCTGGGTGCATATTGACAATACCGCCGTCCTCAACGGCGGCGATCTCGCAACCGCAAAAGGACAACTGGCTTTCAACGGACTGGTTCAGGTCAAGCACATTGCCTTGCTCGCCAGCTGGCACAAGAGTTCCTATTTCCAGTACTTCGGTCGTCGCGATGAGGCTGACCGGCACTTCGCCGCAGGCGAATGCGGCATGCTGACCTCCAGCTCGGCGCTCGCTGCCTCCCTGCGCGATGTGCCCGGAATGGATGTCGGTGTGGCGCCGCTGCCCTATTACGACGACGTCTACGGCGCGCCGCAGCACACACTGGCGGATGGCGCTTCACTGTGGATCGGCGAAGGCAAGAAACCGGCTGAATACAAGGCCGCCGCGAGCTTCGTACAATTTTTGCTGGCACCAGAGATGCAGGTTGAGCTGACCCGGATGGGCGGCTATCTGCCGATGACGCCAGTCGCCCGCGCCGTGGCCAGCAGCAAACTGCTGGCCGGTGATTTGGCGGGGCTGCAGGTGGCCTACTCTCAGTTGAAGAAAGAGGGAGCGACCCATCCGCTGCGCGTGTCACAGATTGAACCGCTGCGGATCATCGTTGACGAAGAGCTGGAAGCCGTCTGGGCCGACAAGAAGCCTGCCAAGGAAGCACTGGATACGGCAGTGGCACGCGGAAATTTCGTGCTGCCGGAGGCGCTCAAGCGGGTCAATGGTGGTTGCTGCGGTGATGAAGCTCCGCGCAAGGGAAAGCGCTGATGTGGCTGGCCGGCCTGGCCTGAGGGGGGCCCGCTTTTTCCCGGCAAAAACCCCCCCCAACCTCCCCGTTTTTCGCACATCGTTGCGGCGGGGTGCTGGCGCCGGAGAATACGCTGGCCGGTTTGCACCTTGCGGCGGCACACGGTTTTCGTGCCGTCGAGTTTGACGTCATGCTGAGTCGGGATGGCACCCCCGTACTCATCCACGACGAAACGCTGGAACGCACCACCAACGGCATCGGCCGCGTCTGCGAGACGCCCGATGCCGTTCTTTTTTCCCTTGATGCTGGGCAGGGTGAGCGCATCCCGACGCTGCCCGAGGCGGCTGCGCTGTGCCGGCGCTACGGCTTGCTGGCCAATGTTGAAATCAAGCCGGCTACTGGCTATGAGACAAGGACTGCCGAAGTCGTAGCTCGTTTTGTGGCCGAACATTGGCGCGACGGTGTTGCGCCACTTCTCTCCTCGTTTTCACATGAAGCGCTGCTTGCAGCTTTTCGCCTCGCACCGCAACTGCAATACGGGCTGCTTTATGAGGTAGTGCCATGCGATTGGCAGCGGCATCGTGCCACTATCGATGCGGTGACGTTGCACTGTGCGGCCGGCGTAGTCGCTGATTCCGTACTGGGTGAAGCGACCGCCGCTGGCGTGCCGGTGCTCTGTTACACGGTTAACTACCCGGCTGAAGCTGATGCGCTTTTTGTGCGCGGGGTCAGCAGTGTGTTTACCGACCGTCTCGATCTTCCCGGTTGAAACAATTGCTTACCAACTGTTACCGCCACGCGCTGGGATTCAACTTCGGGCAACGCTAATCTGGCACCAGGCTGAACGACAGCCACAAACAACCGCCAGGAGATCAACCATGAAAACCGCTCGTACCCTTATCGCTGCCGTCGCACTTGTTGCACCCTTGCTGGCTTTTGCCCAGACGCCCTCGACCTCGCGTGTCGATCAGCGCCAGATCAATCAGGATGTCCGCATCGACCGGGGTGTCCAGTCCGGTGCGCTGACGCAGCAGGAAGCCGCAAGGCTGGACAAAGGCCAGATGCACGTACAAAACATGGAAAACAAGGCCATGGCCGACGGCACGGTGACCAAAAAGGAAGCCGGGCGTCTTGAGCATGCCCAGGACCAGCAGAGCAAGCACGTCTATCGCCAGAAACATGACCGTCAGCACGACTACAACCATGACGGCAGGAAAGATCGTCCGCAGCGCAAACTTTGATTTTTCCGCGCAGCCCCGCATCAGGCCCGCCCCGCTGGCAACAGCGCGGCGGGCCTTGTTTTTACGGTAAAATCGCCGCTTTGCATTTATTCGCCCAACCGCCCGCCTAGCGGGCCGACCACTGAGTCCACGACGATGAAAAGCGCCGAAATCCGCCAGCAGTTCCTCAAGTTCTTCGAATCCAAGGGCCACCAGATCGTGAGCTCTTCCTCGCTCGTGCCGCACGAGGACCCGACGCTGCTGTTCACCAACGCCGGCATGAACCAGTTCAAGGACGTTTTCCTCGGCTTCGACAAGCGCCCCTACAACCGCGCCACCACCTCGCAGAAATGCGTGCGTGCCGGCGGCAAGCACAACGACCTCGAAAACGTCGGCTACACCGCGCGCCACCACACCTTCTTCGAAATGCTGGGCAACTTCTCGTTCGGCGATTACTTCAAGCGCGATGCGATCAAGTACGCCTGGGAACTGCTGGTCGATGTCTACAAACTGCCGGCCGACAAGCTCACCGTCACGGTGTACGCCGAGGACGACGAGGCCTACGACATCTGGACCAAGGAGATCGGCGTCCCGGTCGAGCGCGTTATCCGCATCGGCGACAACAAGGGTTCGCGCTACGCCTCCGACAACTTCTGGATGATGGGCGATACGGGACCTTGCGGCCCCTGCACTGAAATTTTTTACGACCACGGCGAGCACATCCCCGGCGGCCCCCCGGGTTCGCCCGATGAAGACGGCGATCGCTTCATCGAGATCTGGAACAACGTGTTCATGCAGTTCAACCGCGACGAAGCCGGCGTCATGCACCCGCTGCCCAAGCCCTCGGTCGACACCGGCATGGGCCTCGAACGCATCGCCGCCGTGCTGCAGCACGTGCATGCCAACTACGAGATCGACCTGTTCCAGAACCTGATCAAGGCCGCCGCCCGCGAAACCAACTGCCCGGATGTCGACGGCCCCTCGCTGCGCGTGCTGGCTGACCACATCCGCGCCTGCTCCTTCCTCATTGCCGACGGCGTCATTCCCGGCAACGAAGGCCGCGGCTTCGTCCTGCGCCGCATCATCCGCCGCGCCATCCGCCACGGCTGGAAGCTCGGCGTGCGCGTGCCCTTCTTCCACAAGATGGTGCCGGACCTCGTTGCCGAAATGGGCGAGGCCTATCCCGAGTTGAAGTCCGGTCAATCGCGCGTCATGGACATGCTCAAGCTGGAAGAGGAACGTTTCTTCTCCACCATTGAACATGGCATGGCCATCCTCGACGGCGAGCTGGCCGAGATGGCAAAGGCCGGCAACATGGTCTTCAACGGCGAAACCGCCTTCAAGCTGCACGACACCTACGGCTTCCCGCTCGACCTCACCGCCGACATCTGCCGCGAGCGCAAGATCACCGTCGACTCCGCCGCCTTCGACGCCGCCATGGCGCGCCAGAAGGAGCAGGCGCGCGCCGCCGGCAAGTTCAAGATGGCCGCCCAGCTCGAATACAGCGGCCCGGCCACCAATTTTCACGGTTACACCCAGCTCGAAGCCAAGGCCAACGTGCTGGCGCTGTACAAGGATGGTGTTGCCGTCAATGAACTGAGCGAAGGCGACCTCGGTATCGTCGTTCTCGACGACACCCCGTTCTACGCCGAATCCGGCGGTCAGGTCGGCGACTGCGGCGTGCTGCAATCGGTGCATGGCATCTTTGCCGTCGAAGACACGCAGAAGATCCAGGCGGCCGTCTTCGGCCACCACGGCGTCGTCAAGACCGGCAAGATCACCGTCGGCAACGGCGTCGCCGCCAAGGTCGACATCGCTGCCCGCAACCGCACCCAGCGCCACCACTCGGCCACCCACCTGATGCACAAGGCCCTGCGCGAAACGCTCGGCGGCCACGTGCAGCAGAAGGGTTCGCTGGTCGATCCGGACAAGACGCGCTTCGACTTCGCCCACAACCAGCCGATGACCGATGCCGAAATCCGCAAGGTCGAGGCCCTCGTCAACGCCGAGATCCTCGCCAACGCCGCTACCGAGGCGCGCGTGATGGGCATCGACGACGCACAGAAGTCTGGTGCGATGATGCTCTTCGGCGAGAAGTACGGCGACGAAGTACGCGTGCTCTCCATCGGCTCGTCGAAGGAACTGTGCGGCGGCACCCACGTCGCCCGCACCGGCGACATCGGCCTGTTGAAGATCGTCGGCGAGAGCGGCGTTGCTGCCGGCGTGCGCCGTGTCGAAGCCGTCTGCGGCGATGTCGCGCTGGCCTGGCTCGATGCCCAGCAGGAAACGCTGAACGCCATTACCGGCGCGCTCAAGGCGCAGCCGACGGAAGTGGTGGCCAAGGTCAGTCAGCTGGTTGATCAGGCGAAGTCGCTGGAGAAGGAACTGGCGCGCCTGAAATCGAAGCTCGCTTCCAGCCAGGGCGACGACCTTGCTGCGCAGGCGGCCGACGTCAATGGCATCAAGGTCCTCGCGGCGGTGCTCGAAGGCGCCGACGTGGCCACGTTGCGCGAGACCATGGACAAGCTCAAGGACAAGCTGAAAACCGCCGCCATCGTGCTGGCTGCGGTCGATGGCGACAAGGTCAGCCTGATCGCCGGCGTCACCGCCGACACCATCGGCAAGGTCAAGGCCGGCGAACTGGTCAATGCCGTCGCCCAGCAGGTCGGCGGCAAGGGCGGTGGCCGTCCGGACATGGCCCAGGCCGGTGGCACCAACCCGGCAGCCCTGCCGGCGGCGCTGGCCTCGGTCAAGGCCTGGGTCGAGGCCAAGCTCTAAATCTTTCTTCTGGCATTGGGCTGAATTTTGACAATGGGGCGTTTCATACGCCCCATTTCTTTTGTTGGCATTATTGACAACGCACTAGTCTGCGGTCAAGCTTGTGCCAATGAAAGCAGAACTGATCACCCGTTTCCGCGATGTTGCCGATGACGAATCGCAGATCGAGATGGTTGTCTGGCATGTGCCTACTCCTGTTCCACCATCCGGGCACAGTTACAAGTACCGATTGGTATATGTCGTCGCCGGGCAGCGTGTGATCGGTTTCGACAATGAGCGCGGCAAGGGCGATCACCGCCATGTAGGTACTGCTGAGTGGCCCTATGTTTTTCAAGGTCTCGATCAGTTGATCGATGACTTTATCGAGGAGGTCGAGCGATGGAAGCGAGAACACTGACCATTACCATGCAGCCTGATTGGAAAGCAGCGTTGCGTGCGTCAGCGCAAAAAGGCGTTCAAGGCAAATTCGGCGCAAGGTGATCAGCTCAATTTCGAGTCAGCAGCAGCGTTT
>JADJUC010000004.1 GCA_016710885.1 Candidatus Proximibacter danicus | reverse complement strand
CACCAAAGGACCCAACATCTTGAAAACCATCTCTCGTTTCGGTCGTGCAGCACAGCCGCCGTTTTGTCGCTGCCGTAGTGTTCGCCGTCACCAGCCCGAGCATCCAGGCTGCCGACATTGTCATCGGCCAGGTAGCACCGCTCACCGGCGTGCTGGCCAGCACGGGGCGCGACATGGTGCCCGGAGCCCGCATCTACTTCGACTACATCAACGCCAGCGGCGGTATCAACGGTAACAGGATTCGGTACGTGGTCGTCGACGATGCCCTACTAGGTCGATGAAACCGTCCGTCTGACCCAGGAGCTGGATCGAGAAGCAGCAGGCCGTTGCGCTGATCGGCTTTGCCGGCACCGCCAACGTCGGCGAGGTGCTCAAGCGCGGGCTGCTCGAATCCGGAAAGATCGCGCTGGTCGCGCCCTCATACCGGCGGCGCGAAGGTGCCGCGCACCGCCGACAACCGCAACATCTTTCCATCCGCGCCGGCTATGCCGACGAGGCCGGAGCACATGGTCGACCAATTGACCACGCTGGGCATCAAGCGCATCGCAGTCTCCTACCAGAACGACGGTTTTGGCGAAGTGGCAAGGGCAAAGGCGTCCGAAGCCGCCTTGAACAAGCGCAACCTCAAGCTTCGCCGCCGCCGCCAGCTACGAACGCAACACTGATGACGTGAAGAGCGCAGTTCATATCATCCGCAAGGCCGATGCCGGCGCTACCATCTGATCTCGGTCAATCGCTCCACGGCCGCTTTTGCCAAGGGGTTTCCGTGTGAAGCCGGTGGCAGCGCGGCAAAGCTGTTGAACATCCGGTGGTCGATGCCAGCCAGTTGGTGAAACTCTCCGGCACCCGGCCGTGCATGGCCTCGGCATCAGTCAGGTAATGCCTTCCCGCATTCCGACACGCAGCCGGTGACCCGCGAGTTCAAGAAACCGGTTTGCCAAATACGCCCCGGCTGATGCAGCGGTCCTATACCAACTTCGAAGAGTTCATCGGCGCTCAGGTGCTGGTCGAGGCCATCCGGCCGCGCGGGCCCAACCCTGGTCCGGAAAGATCCCGTACGCACTGGAGACGCTGGGCAATCTCGATGTCGGCGGCTTCAACGTCAGTTTTCGCCGAACAGTCGCGTTGGTTCGCGCTTCGTCGAAGTGACCGTGATCGGCAGGAACGGAACGCTCCTGCGCTGACCCACAAAGCCCCAAACCCCAACGCATTTCACCATACGGGAAGACGCCACAAAGGCGGGCATTGCGCTAATCTAGGCACATCCGGCTCTGGTGGCGCCAACACAGAAAATGACGAGGAGATCGTGACCATGCCAACCGCTTCCCACCCCCGCTGGACAACCCGCAGCACACCATCGACAAGCGCAGCAAGGTGGTCAGTGCCGCTGATGCCGTGCAACTGGTGCGGGACGGCGACACCGTGGCTACCGGCGGTTTCGTCGGCATCGGCTTTGCCGGAAGCATGGCCGTTGCACTGGAGGAGCGCTTCCTCGGCGAAGCCCGCAGGCCGAAGCTGGCACGCCACGCAACCTGACCTTCTACGCCGCCGGCCAGGGCGACGGCAAGGAGCGCGGCCTCAATCATTTCGGGCCATGAAGGCCTGGTTGGCCGGGTCATCGGCGGCCACTGGGGCTGGTACGAAGCTGCAGAAAGCTGGCCGTCGAGAACGACATCAGGGCCTGCAACCTGCCGCAGGGGGTCATCTCCCACCTCTTCCGCGACATCGCCGGCGGCAAGCCGGCAGATTTCCCGCGTTGGCCTCGGCACCTTCGTCGACCCACGCTTCGGCGGCGGCAAGATCAACGCAAGCACCACGGAAGACCTGGTCAGCCTGATCAATGGGCGGCGAGGATTACCTGATGTACGCGACCTTCCCGGTCGACGTCGGCATCGTCCGCGGCACCACCGCGGACCCGGACGGCAACATCACCATGGAGAAGCGAGGCGCTGACGCTCGAAGCGCTGGCCATCGCCATGGCGGCACAAGAACTCTCGGGCGGCATGACCATCGTTCAGGTGGAGCGCACGCCGAGCGCGGTCAGCTGAATCCGCGGCAGGTGAAGATCCCCGGCATCCTGGTCGATTGCGTGGTCGTTGCCGAAAAGCCGGAATACCATATGCAGACCTTCGCCGAGGCCTACTCCCCGGCTTTCTCCGGCGAGGTCCGCGTCCCGATGTCGAGCATCGAGCCGATGGACATGGACGAGCGAAAGATCATCGCCCGCCGTGCGGCCCTTGGAGTTGGCGCCGAACGCGATCGTCAACCTCGGCATCGGCATGCCGGAAGGGGTCTCCAGCGTGGCCGCCGGAGGAAAGGGTGATCGACCTGCTGACCCTGACCGCCGAACCGGGCGTGATCGGCGGCGTGCCGGCCGGCGGCCTCAATTTCGGCGCCGCCAGAACACCGAGGCGATCGTCGACCAGCCCAGCCAATTCGATTTCTACGACGGCGGCGGGCTCGACATCGCCTTCCTCGGTCTCGCCCAGGCCGATGCCCAGGGCAACCTCAACGTCTCCAAATTCGGCTCCAAGCTCACCGGCGCCGGCGGCTTCATCAACATCAGTCAGAACGCCAAGAAGGTCGTCTTCGTTGGCACCTTCACCGCTCAGATCTGGAAGTGGCGATCACCGACGGCCAGTTGAAGATCCTCCGCGAGGGCAAGACGAAGAAATTCGTCCAGGAAGTCGAGCACCGTACCTTCAGCGGCGCCTATGCGGGAAAACGCGGCCAGCCCGTGCTCTACGTCACCGAACGCTGCGTGTTCCAGTTAACCAA
This sequence comes from Candidatus Proximibacter danicus, assembly GCA_016710885.1. GTDB lineage: Bacteria > Pseudomonadota > Gammaproteobacteria > Burkholderiales > Rhodocyclaceae > Proximibacter > Proximibacter danicus. The sequence continues at coordinate 223,677 of JADJUC010000004.1, read as the reverse complement.
CGGTGGCTGGAGCTGATCGAAATCGCACCGCGTCGATCTTGAGCGCGACATTCTTGCGCAGATGAGCTTTCCGCCCGACGATCAGCCCGCAAGTACGCCGATGATGGATGCGCGCATCTTCGCCGATGCGCTGATGGGCCTGCGCGCCGAGCCGCAGAGTCTGCCGCTGGTGATAAACGGCTGAGCTACAACGCCGAGCAGAACCTGTTCTTCGTCAATTTCCGAGAACCCCAACCCGAGCCGCGCGGCTGACATCGAGGCCATCCGCCAGCTCATCGAGCAGAAGCCGGATCGCTGGAGCACAAGTTGTTTACGCCATCATCAACTACGACAACTTCAGCATTTCGCCAGAACTACTCGATACCTATGTCGAAATGGTGCGGATGTCGTCACCCGCTTCTACCTCGCGCGTCACCCGCTACACCACCAGCGCCTTCACCCGCGCGCAGATTGGCGATGCGCTGTCCAAGCGCGAGCTTGCCCCGCATATCTTCGACAACCAGCACGACGCGCTCGCCAAGCTGAAAGCCTGAATCCCTCACCCAGAAACGATCGGACCTGCCGGACAGACGGAGGGGGGCACAGAGCTTTCACCGGCAGCGTGATCGCGGTCTTGATAAATATGACTTTAGGCCACTGCTGTCCAAGATAGCCGAAACCAGACGGAAGGCACCTTGAACTGATGCGGATTTCGGACGTGTTATGACGGGTTTTCAAGATCGTGCCTCCGGGTGCTGTCCAAGATCAGGCGAAAGCCAAGACGGCCTGCGGGCTATCCTGAGGATCAGGCGGCGTGGCGAATGGTTTGTCGAGCCAAGCCATCAGATCGCGGTGGGTGAAGAGATTCATGCGCAGGAGCGCGACGAGATTGGACAAGCTCCAGCCGAAGCGGGAAGACAATTGCAGATAGCGCAGCAACAACATCGAGATCAATGCTGTCCAAATCTGGGTCTTGACCGCGTTTGCCGAGGTACCGACGAAGGTCTTGATCTTCAGATTCTGCTTGAGCGCCTTGAAGAACAACTCGATCTGCCAGCGATCCTTGTAGATCGCGGCGATGGTGCTGGCACCGAGGCCGTGATGATTGGTGATGAAGACGAGAGTGCCGCCGGTGTCCTCGCGGATTGCCTCGACCCGGCGGAGCAAGATGCGGACACTTATCCTGGGCGCCGGTTCCGGTCAAGCGGATGGTCTGGTCTTTGATGATGTTCCGGTGCTGTGGCACAGGGTGCTCCTCGACTACCTCGAACAAGGTGTTGTCCTTCATGCGGGTGACGAAATAGACGCCGGCATCCGTCCATTTGGCGAACAGCCGGTAGTCGTTGTAGCCCCGGTCATCGACGACGATGGTATCGGGTGCGAAGTGCATTTGGTGGGCGGCCTTGACGTCCGCCACCTTGCCATCGGTGATGATGCCGAAGCACGGCAGGTTGCCATCGTGGTCGAGCACCAGATGCAGCTTGACCGCGCCCTTGGTGGTGCGGAACTTCGCCCAGTCATACATGGACAGGCACAGATCGATCACGGTCGAATCGATGCTGACCAGCTTGTTCTTGAAACGGAACTTCTTCTTGCCCACCGCTTTCGCCGCGACAGTCTCGAACAACCCGTAGAACACCTTCTCGAAAAGCTCCCACGGGCGATGCGCGTTGGCGTAGGACAGCGACGAGCGCGCCGGCGCTTCGATTCCAAAGTGGGCAAGCTTGCCCTCGCAACTCTTGAACCCGCCCTCGATCTCGCGCAAAGAGTGAGCCCGACCCAGTTGGCAGAACAGCATGGCAACAAACTGGCTCCAGCTCGACAGCCCCTTGCTGCGATATTCCGCGCCCGTCTCCTTGACCATGCGCTCGAAGTCGGTCCGTGGAATGAGCTTGAGTATTTGGCTGAACATGCTGCATGATGCTTTCACGTTGGGTCTCCTTCGGCTGGGTGCGGGTGGGTTTGGCGATTCACCTACACCCTACACCGTCGGATGATCCAACGTCATAATTTGTTTTGGACAACAGTGACTTTAGGCATAGAATGAATACGCAAACTATTCATCTGTCTTGGTCTGAAAAGGGGCGATCATGAGCACATCGGGAGGGATGTCGTTACGCGGCAAGCTGACGGCGCTATCAACAGCAACCATTGCCGCGCTTGTTTTGCTGTTTGCCGTGTCACTGAACAACGGCAAGGCGCAGTTAATCCTCGACCGGCAGGAAAAACTGCGCAATCTGGTCGAAACAGCGCATGCCACGGTCACCCATTTCGAAAAGCAGGCCAAAGACGGCAAGCTCCAGGCGGATGAGGCAAAGAAGGCAGCAATGGATGCCATCCGTTCCTTGCGCTATGACAACATTGAATATTTCTGGATCAATGACCTCGGCAAGCCGGTACCCAAAATGATCATGCATCCGACGGTGCCCGCACTGGATGACAAGGTGCTGGACGCAGAGCGCTTCAACAAGGCGACATCGATGCAAAAAGGGCTGGATGGCCCGGTCGTCGCTGTAGACGGAAAGAACCTGTTCGTTTCCTTCAACGAAGTCGTTGAAGCTGCAGGGCATGGATACGTCCAGTACCTGTGGCCGAAACCGAAAGCCGGGGGTGGCGCGACGACCGAGCTATACTCGAAACTTTCCTACGTAAAAAATTCGAACCTTGGGGCTGGGTCATCGGTAGCGGCATCTACATCGACGACGTCGATGCCCTTTTCCAAAAACAAGCCGCGCGTTTCCTTGCCTGGGGGGTTGGCATTGGCGGTTTCATTGCGCTCGCACTGTTCTTTGTCGGTCGCAACATCGTCAGTACGCTGGGCGGCGATCCGCACTACGCGGCAGAGATTACCCGTCGTATTGCTGCCGGCAACCTCTCCGTCGACGTGAAGTGCGCACCGGGCGATAAAAACAGTTTGCTGGCCGGCATGAAGGAAATGCAGGAAACCTTGCGCAAGATGATCAGTGAAATCATCAGCGGTGCCAGCCAGCTTGAGTCGGCTGCCGGCGAATTGCTGCACGCCTCCGAGGAAGTGGCACTGCGTTCCCGCCAGCAAAGCGAATCGGCCTCGGCCATGGCGGCAGCGGTGGAAGAAATGACAGTCAGCATCGATCAGGTTTCGCACAATGCCAGCGAAGCGCACGGCATTTCGGAAGAAGCCGGCGAGGTATCGGAACGCGGCACGCATATCATCCAGACGGCCGCCGATGAGATGCGCAAGATATCCGACGCTGTTGTCTCCTCCTCGAAGATCATCGAAGAACTGGGCGAGCAATCGGACCACATCACATCGATCGTCAACACCATTCGAGAAATCGCCGACCAGACCAACCTGCTGGCGCTCAACGCTGCCATCGAGGCGGCCCGTGCCGGCGAGCAGGGGCGCGGTTTTGCCGTGGTGGCCGACGAAGTGCGCAAGCTGGCGGAGCGCACCAGCCTTTCGACCACCGAAATCGCCGGCATGGTTGGCAAAATCCAGAACGGCACGCGCAGCGCCGTAGCCAGCATGGAAACCGGGGTCAGTCAGGCAAGCAAGGGGGTCGAACTGGCCAACGAAGCCGGGCAGTCGATCATCAGCATCCGCGACGGTGCGATGCGCGTGGTGGCGGTGGTCAACGACATTTCGTCGTCGATCCGCGAACAGGGCGCGGCATCGAGCGATATCGCCAAGAATATCGAACAGATCGCCCAGATGTCGGAAGAGAGCTCGCAGGCGGTGCAGCACACCACGGACGCCGCACGGCGCCTGCAGGAACTTTCAGCCTCGCTGAATTCGGCGGTCAGCCGATTCAAGATCAGCTGATTTTTCCCCCGCAAACAACAAGGCCCCGCTGCACTAAAAGCGCAGCGGGGCCTGTTTTTTTTGGTTTGATTACTTCTTCCAGCGTTCTGCCGAGTGATCGTCCGTTTCCCGCGCATCCACCCAGCGTGCGCCTTCCGGCGTGACCTCGCGCTTCCAGAACGGCGCTCTGGTTTTCAGGTAATCCATGATGAATTCGCAGGCGGCGAAGGCTTCGCCGCGATGTGCGCTGCTCACTGCCACGAACACGATGCGATCGGTCGGCAGCAGACGGCCGACGCGATGGATGACGCGCACAGCGTAGATGTCCCAGCGCGATTTTGCCTCGGAAACGATCTCCTGCAGCGCTTTCTCGGTCATGCCCGGATAGTGTTCGAGCGTCATTTCCGAAATGCCGGAACCTTCGTTCACATCACGCACCAGACCGACGAAACTGGCCACCGCACCGGCACGGGCGTCGCCCGCCGTCAGTGCTTCAATTTCTGCACCGACATCGAAATCGGCTTCCTGAACGCTGACGCTCATGATGCTCAACCTCCCGTAACCGGCGGGAAGAAGGCCACTTCGTCGCCATGCTTCACCGGCGTATCGTGGCGCGCCATGTCCTGATTCACCGCGCTCTTCAGGTTCTTTACCGATGCCAGGCTGGCCCATTCGCCGCCGCGCGCGGCAAGCGTTGCCAGCACGCCGCCGACGTCATTCACGCCGGCCGGGAGTTCAAGGCTCTCGCCCGAAGTGCCGAGTTTTTCGCGCAGGCTGGCAAAGTACAGGATCTTGATCATGTCGGTTCAGGCTCAGTTGAGCAGCTCGGAAAACGGGATGAAACGCACCAGGTCGCCGCGCGCCACGGCCTGCCCCGGCGGATTATCGACGAGGCCGTCGGCCTGCACGCAGGACGACAGCACGCCAGAACCCTGACTCGGGAACAGCTCGACACCACCGGCATCGTTGGTCAGCGCGCGCAGGAATTCGCGCCGTGCATCGGGGCGAACCCAGTCGTAGTCGGCACGCAGCAGGTAGGACTTCGGCCGCACCTTGTCGACGCCGGAAAGGCGCAGTACGAAAGGGCGCACCAGCGTCAGGAAGGTGACGAAGGCCGACACCGGGTTGCCCGGCAGGCCGATGAATGCAGCGTCCCTGCCCTCAACACGAACGGCACCAAAGGCCAGCGGCTTGCCCGGCTTGATACCGATCTTCCACATATCGAGCCGGCCTTCAGCCTCCACTGCCGGCTTGATGTGGTCTTCTTCACCGACCGAGACACCGCCGGAGGTAATGATCAGGTCGTTGTCGGCCGCGGCTGCGCGCAGGGCGGCGCGGGTAGCGTCGAGATTGTCCGGCACCAGGCCGAGATCGCGCACTTCGCAGCCGAGGTTCTCGAGCAGGGCCACCAGCGCGAAGCGGTTGGAGTTGTAGATCGCGCCCGGTGGCAGCGGCTCACCGGGCATACGCAGTTCATCACCGGTGAAGAATACGGCGACGCGCACACGGCGCAGCACTGGCAGCGTGGCAAGGCCGACCGAGGCAGCAAAGGCTGTGTCCTGCGGCCGCAGGCGGGCCCCGGCAGCGAGAATCTGCGCCCCCGGGGCGACATCTTCGCCGGCACGGCGGATATGCTCGCCGGACTTGGGTACATGGTTGATCGTGACCAGCGAATCCCCGGCATGCTCGCAGCGCTCCTGCATGATCACCGCGTCGGCACCGGCCGGCACCGGCGCGCCGGTGAAGATGCGGGCAGCGGTGCCCGGCTGCAGGTGGGCGCCGACGGTGCCGGCCGGGATGCGCTGTGACACCGGCAGCGTCGTGCCAACGGCCATCACGTCGGCGGAACGCACGGCGTAGCCATCCATCGCCGAGTTGTCGAGTGGCGGTACCGAGAGCGTTGAATACTGGGCTTCGGCGAGTACACGACCGGCCGCCGCAATGGTCGGCATGGCCTTGGTTTCGGTAACCGGCTGGCAGCCGGAGAGCAGCTTCTGCAGCGCTTCGTCAAACGAGAGCATGAGTCTTTCCTTGCAGGTCGAGGGTGTCGACGACGAAGGTGGCAATCGCGTCGATGTCGTTGAGATCAAGCACCGGCAGGTGGGTCTTGATCGGCTCGTCGCAGGCCACCGCGACAACATTCGGGTTATCCGGCCACAGCGGCGGCTTGCCGTTGGCCGGGCGGTAGACTTCCAGCTTGGGCACCGGCTCATTCTTGAAACCTTCGACCAGCACCAGATCGCAGGGCGAGAAGCGGGCCAGGTATTCGTTGAGCGTGGGTTCCGGCTCATCACGCAGTTCATGCAGCAGCGCCCAGCGTTGCGCGCCGGTGAGCATCACCTCGCTGGCCCCGGCGTCGCGGTGACGGTAGGAGTCCTTGCCCGGCCGGTCGATGTCGAAGCCGTGGTGCGCGTGCTTGATGACCGAAACCTTCAAACCGTGCGCGGTCAGCCGTGGAATCAGCTGTTCGATCAGCGTCGTCTTGCCCGACCCGGAAAAACCGGCGATACCGAAAACCTTCATTGCGAATACCTTTGTAGCAAATGCATTCATGGCCGCCATTTTACCCGCTGGCACCCAGTCGAAACGCCAACTGGCGCTGGTGCCGGACCGCAAGCAGATGAATCAGCGCGCCTTGCACTGCGTAGAGAACGAGATAATCGCGGAGCACATATTCACGCAGGGCATCGGGAGGAATCGCCAGCGTCTGCAGACGCTCTCCCAGCCGCTCCAGCGCGTTGATGCCCTCGACCGAACAGACGTCGCGGGAGAAAAACGGCCTCCCCATTTCCGGGAAACGTTCGAGATTGGGAATCACGGTCTCGACCAGTTCATCGAGCAAGGCGTCGTAGGCCGGCATCGCGTCCGCTTCGGCGAGAAATGCCGCAAGCTCTTCAATATTACGCTCGAAGCTGGCAGCAAGCCTGATCTGCAACTCTCTCTTCGCCATCGCTGAACCGGATCAGGCCGAGCGGCGGTGCTTCAGCTGGGCCAGCACCGCACGTGCATCGCGCGTCCGGCCGGCGGCGACGTCGTCCAACCCCTTGATCGCATCGTCGATCAGCAGCAGATGAAGGTGTTCCTGTTCGAGGCGATGGTAGTAATCAAGACGCCGCGCATCGATCAGCGCGACATAGCTTTCACCATTCTTGGTAATGATTTTTTCGCTCCCCGCTTTGGCTTCGTCGGCAAGTTCAGAGATTCGCTCGGGCGGAAGACAGGGAAACAATGTCGCTGGCAAGCGTAGGCATCGTAAATTCCTTACAGAATTCTGTACAGTATCGTGTCAATTATAGCGCAGAGACCCGTCACGAGCGTTGTCGCGGTGTATGCCTCAAATCCGGCTCGCTTCCGCCCAACGTAGCCAGCGCCGCAGCGGCCATGCGGGAATCCGCCCCCGGCACCTCGAACACCGGCGCAAAGCCACCGCCCGGCGTGCGGAAGTTGGTGGTCTGCCCCTGATAGAGCCGCGCAACGACCAGTTGCACCTTGCCGGCGTAGGCATAGTTGCGCAGATCGAGCTTGAACTGCTGCGGCTCGCCGGCTACCTGCAGCCGGCGCTCTGAAGGCGGTATTAGCGCCTGCGCGATGTAGCCGCCCTGCAGGATTTCCTCGAACACGCGCTTGGTCAGTTTGTCGCCACGATAAGCGGCCTTGCTGCCGTAACCGGCAGCCGGCTTGAAGAACCAGCGCTTGCGTTCAGCCCAGAAGCGCTCGCCCTCGGCCGCCGTGACCAAAACGGTCGCCGGTACCACGCGGGCGATCAAATCCCGGGCGTCAGCGGCAACACCAATCTCGGCAAGCCATGCCGCATCGCCGAGCGTGACAAGGTTGCGCTTGTCGGCATAAAGCGCATGCGCACGCGGATGTGGCGTGATCACGGCGGCGTCGTTCTCCCAGGCCGCACGCAGCGCGCCGTTGCCGGGATCATCGAGCGAGAAGTCCGTCAGCCGGTTGTAGACGAGATCGACCGGCAGCCCGCCATGCAGCAGCCGTTCGCCATCCCAGACAAACTCGGACGGATCTGCAATCACGGCAGAGATACCGTTGGCCTCGAACAGGCGGCGGAACAGCTCGAACTCGGGCGCCAGATACTGCGCCGTCGGCTGTTCATCAACAATGGCAATGCGGGTCAGCACAGCCTCACCATGCATTAGTCGCCATTCCTCACGGAACATGGCCACAAAGTTGTCTTCGACGTGCGCAGGTGCCGGCATCAATTTGGCAACCGGTTCGCAGCAGGCGCGCTGCGCCGTCGCCAGTCGCGCGTTGAGCAGGCCACCACCGGCGTTGGTGTTGATCTCGATCAGTTTCGGGCCGTCGTCACTGACATGGAAGTCGTAGCCGAGGAAGACGCCGCGAGCGGCCGACGGCCGATGTGCCGATGCAGGCGCCCAGCCAAGCACCTTCTCCTGCCACGCCGGCAGTGCAACGATAGCTTCGATGGCAGCAACCAGTTCGGCCATCTGCGCCAGATGCCTGCGCCCGACGAAGACGACCGAGTCGGAAAAAAGATGCGGCCGCGTCGCACGCAGGTCACGGTAGAAAGTTTCCTGTCCAAGCGCTTTTTCCAACGCCGCGTGATCGAGCGAGATGCAGGAACAGTCACGGTTAAGGACTTCGGCGGTCGATCTGCAGTCGTCGGGTAGAGGAGAGATCAGTTCGGTCATACGCGCACCGAGGCTTCGAAGAATTCGACCACTTCTGCCAGTTCGCGCGTCCGCTTCATCGGCGGCAGGCTGCGCCAGACGCGCTTGCCGTAGGGTTTGGTGATCAGGCGCGGGTCGCAGATCATCAGCACGCCGCGGTCGGTTTCATCGCGAATCAGCCGGCCGGCGCCTTGCTTGACGTTGATCACCGCGCGCGGCAACTGGTATTCCATGAAGGCGTTGCGACCTTCGCGGTTCATGCGCTCGATGCGCGCCGACAGCACCGGGTCGTCCGGCGGCGCGAACGGCAGTTTGTCGATGACGACGAGCGAGAGCGCCTCACCACGCACGTCAACGCCCTCCCAGAAGCTCTGGCTGCCGACGAGGATGGCATTGCCGAGCCGGCGAAAGCGCTCCAGCAATTCGTTCTTGCTGCCCTCGCCCTGCAGCAACAACGGGTAATCAAGCCCGGCAGCCTCCAGCTTGTCCTGCAGCAGTTCGTGCATGCGGCGCATGGCGCGCAGCGAGGTGCACAGGAAGAAGGCGCGGCCGGCGCTGGCTTTCAGCACCGGAAAAGCGGCTTCTACAACCGCCTCGGTGAAGCCCGGGCTGTTGGGCTCGGGCAAGCCTGTCGGCACATAGAGCACCGCCTGGCTCGGATAATCGAAGGGGCTTTCCCAGCAGGCGGATTCGGCGTCGATCAGCCCCATCTCGGCACAGTAGTGGCCAAAATCTTTTTGCACGGCCAGCGTCGCCGAGGTGAAGATCCAGGCGCGCGGATGACCGCTCATCTGCTTGCGAAAAATCTCGCCGATAGCAAGTGGTGTCGCGTTGAGCTGCAGCGACCAGGTGGTGGCCTCGCCCCAGCGCACGCTACCCGGGCCTTCTTCCGACTTGCCGCCGGCGGCTTCGCCGGAGCGCCAGCGACGGTAGGCGGCGAGCAACTCGGTACTGCGCTGCCAGCAGCTTTCCAGCCCTTCGGAGCGTTCCGCCTGCGTTTCGAGCAGCGCGGCAAAGTATTCCAGCGTGTTGATCAGGCCGGCCAGCAGATTGTCGAAGCCGGGCCGCGCTTCAAGTTGTACCAGCGAGTAGCGTGCCGGATCGACACCCAGCGTCAGGCGCAGGTCCTTGGCCGCTTTTTCGAGGTTGGCGCAGGCGGGGGGCAGATCGAGACAGTCCTTCGCCGAGGCGATGCCTTCGAGTTTGGCGTCGCGGGCCAGATCGGTGACCTGGGCGGTAGAAACATTTTCGCCGAAGAACAGGCTGGCGGTTTCCGGCAACTGGTGCGCCTCGTCGAAGATGACGGCGTTGCAGGCCGGCAGCAACTCGGCCATGCCCTCGTCTTTCAGCATCACGTCGGCGAAGAACAGGTGGTGATTGACCACCACCACGTCGGCCGCCAGCGCCTCGCGGCGGGCGGCGAGGACGAAACATTCCTTGTGGTTCGGGCAGTCCTGGCCGAGGCAGTTGTCGCGGGTGGAGGTGACCATGCTCCATACCGGTGAGCTTTCGGGCACATCGCCGCACTCGCCCTTGTCGCCGGTCTGGGTTGTCTTGGCAAACCTGACGATGGCCCGCGCGTGGCCAGCATCTTCGCGCGTCAGAAAACGGCCGTCGGCCTGGGCGCGTTCAAGGTGGTAGTGACAGACATAGTTGGCCCGCCCCTTGAGCAGCGCAGTCTTGACCGGAACATTGAGGGCCGCGCGAATGGTCGGCAGATCGCGATTGAAGAGCTGGTCCTGCAGGTTCTTGGTGCCGGTGGAAACGATGACCTTGCCGCCGGACATCAGCGCCGGCACCAGATAGGCGTAGGTTTTTCCAGTCCCGGTACCCGCTTCAGCCACCAGCACCCGGTTGTCCTTGAGTGCCGCCGCCACACGCTCGGCCATTTCGAGCTGCTGACCGCGCTGGCGATAGCCGGAAATACTCCCTGCCAGGAGACCGGCAGGAGAAAACACATCGGAAAGGGAGAAAGCCATGCGGGAGACCGGGAAGCGCGCCTTGAAGCGTGAGGCTGAATCCTACCAGAACCCCGGCTGGGGGGCGTGCCACGGAAGCTTGTGAAACGCGGGAAAGCAGTTGAATCAGCCGCAAAAGCACCTGCGAGATGTCGATGCTGCTTAATCGCGAATGATCATTTTTCCGAGCTTTTCGTGATCTGCCGTTGGATGATCCTTTTCGGCCCCCGTGGCACAGCGAATAGCCCGAAGTTTGACCCATTCCTCAAAACTGCTCTCCACCACATCAGGGCTTCTGCGTTCAGCGGATCGCCGCCGATCCCGCCAGCCCGCAGGCGGCCCGTATTCACAGTCGCGGCGCTCTGCGCGCAAACGCCGCTCGGGAGGCCCCATCACCTGCTGTCGACGTTCCAAGCCCAACCGGCGCTCCGGTGCGCCCTCATCAACCTGGCGACGCTCAGCGTCCAGCCTGCGCTGTCGGGCAGTTCGTCTTTCGTTGGTAATGCCTGTCTTGCCACTCTGGTTCATGATGCACCTCTCTGGCTTGTTGGCACCAGTTTGCGCGCATGGCGGTTGGCAAGGCAGTGAGGTATTTCACAGAATGGCGAAAAAAACCTGGAACGCGGCGATCAATACCATCGCTGCAATTGGTGCAGGGAGCGTCTACAGGCCCGAGATCCCTGGATCCTGAGAGGCCAGAATAAATGCGGTTGACCGGGAGGCTTCTTTATCTCCACAATCAACCTCGACGCTAGCCGGAGATGTTGATGATTGATCAGCCTGTTGCCGATTTCACCTTGCCCGCTACTGGCGGCAACAATGTCTCCCTCTCTGCCCTGCTCGGCAAACCCGTGGTTCTCTACTTCTACCCCAAGGACAGCACGCCTGGCTGCACTGCCGAGGCGCAGCAATTCCGCGACCTTTACCCCGATTTTGCCGCCCTTGGCGCAACCGTGCTCGGCGTCTCGCGAGATTCGGTGAAATCACACGAAAACTTCAAGGCAAAGCAGGCCCTGCCCTTCGAGCTGCTGTCAGATGCCGAGGAACTGCTCTGCTCGCGCTTTGCTGTCATCAAACTCAAGAAGCTCTATGGAAAGGAGGTTCGGGGAGTCGAGCGCAGTACCTTCGTCATCGATGGCGATGGCCGGCTGCGCAGGGAATGGCGGGGCGTAAAGGTGCCCGGTCATGCCCAGGAAGTACTGGACTACATGAGATCCCTCTAAACGCCAACGGAGAGCCCTACACCATGGCCCGCAAACCTGCAGCGCAAGCCGAGTCCAAGACAAGATCGAAGTCTGGTACCGAGTCGATCAACACCAAGATCTTCGTCCTCGATACCAACGTGTTGATGCACGATCCAAGCAGCCTGTATCGTTTCGAGGAACATGACGTCTATCTGCCGATCATGGTTCTCGAAGAACTGGACAACAACAAGAAGGGCATGTCCGAAATCGCGCGTAACGCCAGGCAGGCGACACGCTCACTGGATGAAATCGTCAGCAGCTTCGAGAACGGCATCGATACCGGGATTCCGCTGGAGGCGCCATCGAAAAAACTGGCCAGCGGCCGCCTCTTTGTGCAGACCGAAGCTATCGCCGCCGACCTGCCAGCCGCTCTGCCGACCTCGAAATTCGACAACCAGATTCTGGCAGTGGTTATCCACCTGCAACGTCGCCACCCAAAGCGCCAGGTCATCCTTGTCTCCAAAGACATCAACATGCGCATCAAGGCCCGCGCACTCGGCCTCGAAGCCCAGGATTACTTCAACGACAAGGTGCTGGAGGACAGTGATCTCCTTTACACCGGCATGCGCGAATTGCCTGCCGACTTCTGGGACAAGCACGGCCAGGGCGTTGAGTCCTGGAAGGAGGAAAGCCATACCAAGTATCGGGTGAAAGGCCCGCTCACCTCACATTTCCTTGAAAACGAATTTCTCTATATCAAGGACGATCCAGGCTTTTCCGCAATCGTGCGGAATGTCTCGGGAAGGACGGCCGAATTCGAGACGCTGACGGATTACACGCACCCGAAGAACAATATCTGGGGTATTACGGCGCGTAACCGCGAGCAGAATTTCGCCCTCAACCTGCTGATGAACCCGGAGGTCGATTTCGTCACCCTGCTCGGTCAGGCCGGCACCGGCAAGACGCTGCTGACCATCGCGGCAGGACTGACCCAGGTACTGGAAACAAAGCTCTATGCCGAAATCATCATGACCCGCGTAACTGTACCGGTGGGCGAGGACATCGGTTTTCTGCCAGGGACCGAGGAAGAGAAGATGACGCCGTGGATGGGCGCGCTGGAAGACAACCTCGACGTGCTCAACAAGACAGATGATCAGGCCGGGGACTGGGGCCGGGCGGCAACCATGGATCTGATCCGCAGCCGGATCAAGATCAAGTCGCTCAACTTCATGCGCGGCCGCACCTTCCTCAACAAGTATCTGATCATCGACGAAGCGCAAAACCTGACGCCAAAGCAGATGAAAACGCTGATCACCCGCGCCGGCCCGGGCACCAAGGTGATCTGCCTCGGCAACATCGCGCAGATCGATACGCCCTATCTCACCGAAGGCAGTTCAGGCCTGACTTATGTGGTTGATCGTTTCAAGGGCTGGGGGCATTCCGGGCATATCACGCTGCAGCGTGGAGAACGCTCACGACTGGCGGATCACGCAGCCGAAGTTCTTTAGGCAACTGCCGGGCAGGGGTTACAGCAACCCCTGCCCGCGCAGCGCGCTGACAATTACGCTAGCGAATTCAGCCGCGCTCTTGCGCGCATCGTCGGCCGCAAAAGTCTCGGTCGTGCCAGACCACACGAGGCTTTCACCGACGACGCGCCAGAGATTGGTTTCCAGCGTCACCACCTCGTAGTTATAGGTGCTCGGTGGCATCACCATTACGGACGAGTAGTAGTTGTAAAAGCCGCGCCGATAGCCGACCGCCGGCATCACCATGACCTGGCCGGGATAGACATTGACGCGCTTGTCGATGCCAACCAGTCGCGTGGTCAAAACACCGTCCGCGCCGGATCGCGCGACCATCGCCTTCACCTTGTCGATATCGGCTTCGCTGACACCGGAGCCCAGCGTGTAGCTGGGAATCGCAGAAACGCCTGCAGCCTGCAGGCGCTTTGAAAACTCGTCCTCGAAAACACGGCGGTTCGCACCATCCTCGCCAAAGCCGATGACCAAAACACGCGTGAATGGCACGCCGCGAAATTCGGTATCGCGCCAGGTATTGGTCAGTTGTGTCTGCGCGGAGCAGGCTGCCAACAACAGACAGGCCAGCAGGGTAAAAATTTGTCTGACGCTCATGGCACCCTCCTTAGCATCCCAGTCTAGGGTCTGCGCGAGTCTGATACAATCATGCCCATCCAAAAAGGCCGTGTCATGTGACGCGGCCTTGTCGCTTTTGCAGTGGAGGTTTCGTGAAAAGACGCGACTTCATCGCCGCTGCCGCAGCTACGCTTTTGCCCGCCGTCGGCAGCAGCGAAGCGCTCGCGGCGCCAAACGGCACCCGTAAGAAAACACCGGCCAAACCCGGCCAAAACCAGAAAAAGGGCGCTGCGGCGAACAAGCCGGCGGACCCGGTGCAGGCCAATGAGACACGCGTTGCGGCAGCATCCTTGCCGGAAAAACCGGTCTCGCCCTGGCGTACCTACGACCTGGCGACGCGCATCGAGATCAGGAAAACCAGCGGCACCACCCGCCTCTGGCTGCCGCTGGCGATGTACAAGGACACTCCCTGGCAGCGTGCGCTTGGCCATAACTGGCAGGGCAATTTCGACCGCGCCGGCATCTATCGCGACCCCGCTGCCGAAATGGAAGTGTTCACCGCCGAATGGAAGGACGGTGTCACGCCGGTACTCGAGCTCGTCGGCCAGATCGAGACGCAGGACCGCCATTTCGACGTGACCAAGAAGCACTGTGCCCCGGAGCGCGGCGAGATCCTGCGCCGCAACCTGCAGAGTACCGAGCTGATGCCGATCAACGAGAAGACGCGCGAAATCGCCGAACGCATCGTTGGCCGCATCAAGGATCCGCTGGCGCAAGGCAAGGCGATCTACGACTGGGTTGCAGATCGTGCCATCCGCGACCCGGAAACACCGGCGCTGTCGGCAGGCGGCATCGATACGCCGCCGGAGCTGGCCAATGCGCTCGGGCGCAATGCCGGCCACGCCCTGCTCTTTGTTGCGCTCAGCCGGGCCATAGGTCTGCCGGCACGCCCGGTCTTTGGCCTGCGTGTCGACTACTCGCGCCTGCTGCCGAGCCTCGGCAAGACGGGCGAACTCAATCGTGCCTTCAATTGCCGGGCTGAGTTCTATGCCCCGGGTTACGACTGGATTCCGGTCAACCCGGCCGATCTGCGCCAGGCGGTGCTGGAGGAAAAACTCGCGCCGGACGACGGCAAGCTGACAGTTCTGAGAAAGCTGCTCTTCGGATACTGGGAAATGAACTGGATCGGACTCAACACGGCACTGGAAGTCACGCCGCGCGCCGGCAACAGCAAGCCCCTGCCCTTTCTGGCCACACCGCACGTGGAAACGGAGGATGGCACGCTGGATACTGCTGACGCTGAACGCTTCAGCATCAGTATCAAGGCCAATCGCAGCGAGGCTTGAAAGCAGCCGCAGCGGAGTGGAGTGGATAGCGGTTAGTAGCTGCCCGGTGTGGCGAAGTTCTCGAAACGCGTGTATTCGCCGAGGAAAGAAAGGCGCACGGTGCCGATCGGGCCGTTACGCTGCTTGCCGATGATGATTTCAGCGGTACCCTTGTCTTCCGAATCCGGGTTGTAGACCTGGTCGCGGTAGATGAACATGATCACGTCGGCATCCTGCTCGATGGCGCCGGATTCGCGCAAATCGGACATGACCGGCCGCTTGTTCGGGCGCTGTTCAAGCGAGCGGTTGAGCTGCGACAGCGCAATCACCGGGCACTCCAGCTCCTTGGCCAAACCTTTCAGCGAACGCGAAATTTCCGAAATTTCGGTCGCCCGGTTCTCACCCGAGCTGCTGCCGGACATCAGCTGCAGGTAGTCAATCACGATCAGGCCGAGCTTGCCGCACTGGCGGTGTAGGCGGCGGGCGCGAGCACGCAGGTCGATCGGGTTCAGCGCCGGCGTCTCGTCGATATAGATCGCCTTTTCGTGGATCTTGCCGAGCGCAAAGGAGAGGCGCGACCACTCGTCATCGTTGAGGCGGCCGGTACGCACGTTCTGCTGATTGAGGCGGCCAACCGAGGCCAGCATCCGCATGGCCAGCTGGGCACCGCCCATTTCCATCGAGAACACCGCCACCGGCGCCCCGTATTCGATCGCCACATGCTCGGCAATGTTCAGCGCCAGCGAGGTCTTGCCCATCGACGGCCGACCGGCAATGATCACCAGGTCGCCCGGCTGCAGGCCCGAAGTCATCGTGTCGAGATCGTTGTAGCCAGTGGGAATGCCCGTGATATCCGACGGGTTGTCACGGTCGTGCAGTTCCTGGATGCGTTCAACCACCTGCGTCAGCAGCGGGTTGATGTGCTGGAAGCCGGTCTGGTGGCGCATGCCGGATTCAGCGATGGCAAAAACTTTGGCCTCGGCTTCGTCGAGCAGGGTCTTTGGCTCGCGGCCAAGCGGATTCAGCGCGCTGGAGGCGATCTCGTCGCCAGCGGTAACCAGTTGGCGCAGGATGGCGCGCTCGCGCACGATCTCGCCATAACGGCGGATATTGGCGGCCGACGGCGTGTTCTGCGCCAGTTCACCAAGATAGGCAAGGCCGCCCGTGTGTTCGGTTTCCCCTGCACCATCGAGGGCTTCGGCTACGGTCACGACGTCAACCGGCTTGCCACGCTCCAGCATGCGCTGGATCGAACGGAAGATACGGCGATGCTCGTCGCGGTAGAAGTCGGACTCCGAGACGAGATCGCTGATCTTGTCGTAGGCCTGATTATCCAGCAGCAGGCCACCAAGCACCGACTGTTCGGCCTCGATCGAATGCGGCGGGATACGCAACGCGGCGATGGCGGGGTCGATCGGGGTTTGCTGCTGTCTTTTCTGGAACTGGGCCATGGCTCATGTCATTTCAGGGGAGGATGGAGTTTACCCGCCCGATCCGAAAACAGAAAGACAAGAAACGTCTCTCTTTGCTTTGATGCCGTGCTGCAAACCAGCTGCTCATGGATGGTTGCTCGCCTAAAATGCACGGAATCCAAAATTCGGCATTCAAGCAGACTGTTCTCCCTGCTGCCCGACCCGCTCAAGCCAACCCCAGCCGATCAATGACTCACACGCGTGCCGTTGCCCTGATGATCCTGGTCACCCTGCTCTGGAGTATTGCAGGGGTCGTCGCGCGCCAGCTCGATGCTGCGCAGAGCTTCGAGGTCACGTTCTGGCGCAGTTTGTTCAACGCCGTGGCGCTGGCCTTTGTCCTCACTGCCCTTCGCGGCGTGCAGCTATGGCGCGATCTGGCTCACGCTTCAGCAAGTTTCTGGCTTTCCAGCCTTTGCTGGGCGGTAATGTTTACTGCCTTCATGGTCGCCATTACCCTGACGACCGTCGCCAACGTACTGGTGACCATGGCCGTTGCCCCCCTGATCACCGCAGTTTTTCTCCCGGATGTTCCTGCATCACCGCTTGCCACGACGGACCTGGGCGGCGATTGCCCTGGCCGGGCTAGGGATTGGCTGGATGTTCGGCCACGAAGCACAAGCCGGGGCGTCACTACTCGGGACCAGCATCGCACTGGCAGTTCCTCTCGCGGCTGCGGTGAACTGGACCTTGCTGCAGCACCTCGGCAGCGCCAGTCGGGCAGCTGAGTACACCGCAGCCAGAGACCTGCAGGACATGCTCCCGGCTGTACTTGTCGGTGCCATATTGTCGGCGCTCGCAACACTACCGTTTTCCTTTCCCTTTCAGGCCACGGGGCATGACTTGGTGTTGCTGGCGTTCCTTGGCACCGTTCAGCTCGCCATTCCATGCCTCCTCGCCGTTCGCCTGACTCGCGAGTTGCCTGCACCAGAGATCGCACTGCTGAGTTTGCTTGAAGTACTGTTTGGCGTGCTCTGGGCCTGGCTCGGTGCTGGAGAAACCCCTGGTTTCAATGCCCTCATCGGCGGAGCGCTGGTCCTGGGAGCCTTGGTGGGTAACGAGGTATTGGCACTACGCGAGCGCCGGGCGAGCTAGAACCAGAAAACTTGGCCGGACGAAATTGTTGCGACGCAACACAAAACGCTTGACAGAACAAAAAAGCCCCCTATAATTGTTCTTGTGCACTGCAGCAATTCTAAATTGTGACCATTTGGGTCGCTCGCTTTCAGGGTTGCCGCGCTAACTGCCCCCAACACTTAACAGGAGCCACACCATGATCAAAATCAACGACCAATTCGCCGCTGCCAACAAGGCTGCTATCGACTCCCTGATGACGTTTGCCAACACCTCGCTGGCAACGGCCGAGCGCCTGGCTGCCCTGAACCTGAACACCGTTCGTGCTTTCATCGCTGACAGCGCCGCCAACTCCGGCGCCCTGCTGGCCGTTAAAGACGTGCAAGGTTTCATCGCCCTGCAAACCACGCTCGCCAAGCCGAGCATCGAGAAGGCGGTTGCCTACTCGCGTAGCGTCTATGAAATCCTGAACGAGTCGTCGAACGGCCTGACCCAAGTTGTTGAAGGTCAAACCGCTGAAATCAAGAAAAACTTCTCGGCCGCTATCGAGCAGTCGCTGAAGAATGCCCCGGCTGGTTCGGAATCCGTTGTGGTTGCCGTCAAGTCCGCAATGGCACAAGCCGACTCAGCCTACGAAAAGATGACGCAATCGGCCAAGCAGGCAAAAGCCACGATCGAAGCCAACGTTGCTGCAGCGAATGCCGCAACCGTCAAGCTGATCAACAAGGCCGCCTAAAGCAGCCAATCCCCCTTTTTCCTCGAAAACAGGGGAGAATACAGCCCGGACTTCGGTCCGGGTTTTTCCGTTTGTGGAACCAGGAGGCTACCCCATGCCAAGCCAGATCAATTCGACCATCCTCAGTTTTCTAAAAGCCCAAGGCCCTCGCCTGACTCCGAGATTGCCGATGCGCTGAAGATTTCCCTGACACGGGTGCGACACCATGTTGCCGATTTGTCCTCTGCTGGAGAACTCATCTGTTGCAACACGATCCAGTTCAAGGACGGTGCCCGTATCGAGGGTATCAGCTGTCGCCTGTCTTGCTACACGCCGCCGACGGCGCGTGGACGCAAGCCTGGCGCAGCAAAAAAGAACACCGCAAACGAGCCGCTTCCAGAGTAGTTTAGAATTTTCAGCTGGATATCTGCACCGGTGAGCGATCGGGAACCGTAGGCAGAAAATCGGATCACCGGCGCGGATCACCAACACGAATCCCCAGCGTCGGATTGCAAAGCACATAAAAAAGCCCCGGGATTTCTCCCGGGGCTTTTTTTTCAGTGGCCCTGATGAATTACTGCTCGCCTTTGACCTGAACGGTAATCTGGGCAATAACGTCGGTGTGCAGCGAAACATCAAGCGTGTTTTCGCTGACCGTCTTGAGCGGGCCGTTCGGCATGCGCACGGCAGCCTTCTCGACATCGAAACCCTTGGCTTTCAGCGCTTCAGCGATGTCTGCGTTGGTCACCGAACCGAACAGGCGACCATCGACACCGGCCTTGCGGGCGATTTCGACGACGACACCGGTCAGCTTTTCGGCTTCGGCCTGGGCGGCAGCCAGCTTTTCAGCGGCCAGCTTTTCCAGTTCGGCGCGACGAACTTCGAATTCTGCCTTGGCAGCTGGCGTGGCGCGCTTGGCCATACCGCGCGGGATCAGAAAATTACGGGCATAGCCATCCTTGACCTTGACGAGATCGCCGAGGTTACCGAGGTTGATGACCTTATCCATGAGAATGATTTGCATGGTCGTATCCTCAGATTACTGGTGGTTATCGGTGTAGGGCATCAGAGCCAGGAAGCGGGCGCGCTTGATGGCGACCGACAGCTGGCGCTGGTAACCGGCCTTGGTGCCGGTCAGGCGGGCCGGCATGATCTTGCCGTTTTCGACGATGAATTCCTTCAGGACTTCAACATCCTTGTAGTCAACGTAGTCGACCTTGTCAGCGGTGAAGCGGCAGAACTTGCGGCGCTTGAACAGGCCACCACCACGCTTCGGCTTCTTGTCATCCTTCTTCTTGAAGAATCGTGCCATTTCAGTTTCCTTCCAAAAATTCGATGTGTTCTATGTGCAGTACCAGTTGCTTGCTGTTGCGGCTCTTGGCGGCGAGGAATCCGGTCACTTTGACGCTGGATCCCGGTAATGCTGCCTGTAACCACTTCGCCGAATCTCCCAAGCCAATGGCCGGGATTTCACATTCGACGCGCCTTGCGCTTCCTGCCTCGATCTGTTCCGACTCGTGCCGGATTCGACACGCTGTCACCGGAACGCCTGCCGGCGTATAACGCACGGCGAGTCGTTCGATCAGGCTACCGGTAAGTTCAACGCGGTTCAGAAAACCTCTGGTATCGCGATCTCAAATGATCAGGCAGCAGCCGGGGCAGCCGCTTCGGCTGCAACGTCGGCAACAGCTTCACCACGGCCTTCCATCATCGACTTCGACTTCTCTTCCTTCATCATCGGCGACGGGGAAGTAACAGCAGTCTTCATCTTGACGGTCAGGTGGCGCAGCACCGCATCGTTGAACTTGAAGGCATGCTCCAGCTCATTGAGGGTCTCGCCATCGCACTCGATGTTCATCAGAACGTAGTGCGCCTTGTGGATCTTCTGCAGCGGGTAAGCCAGCTGGCGACGGCCCCAGTCTTCGAGGCGGTGGATGATCCCGTTGCGTGCGGTGACAAGCGCCTTGTAGCGCTCGACCATCGCCGGGACCTGCTCGGACTGGTCCGGATGGACAATGAAACAAACTTCGTAATGGCGCATGAACACTCCTTGTGGCAAAAGCTCCCCGCCATGCGATAACGGTGGAGCAAGGTGGAAAAACCAGAGCCGAAGATTTTAACGCGTTTCTAGCTTGATTATCAATACATTTTTTGCTTTTTCCGAGTCAGTCCCGGGCTGATTCGACATGCCCCAACAGGTCATAGCTGATATTCCTCCCCACCGCCCGCCAGCGCCATATCTACCGCCTTCCGCGTCAGGTGCGAGGCGAAGAACTCGATGAAGTCGTATTCGTAGCGCCGCAGGTAGCTGCCGCGCCGCATGCCGAGGCGCGTGGTGTTGGAGCCGAAGAGGTGTTCGGCATCGAGGGCAGCGAGCCCGACATCCCGCTGCGGGTCGAAGGCCATGCGGGCGATGATGCCGAGGCCAAGGCCGAGGCTGACGTAGGTCTTGATCACGTCGGCGTCGATGGCGGCGAGCACGACGTTCGGCTTGAGGCTGGCCCGCTCGAAGGCGCGGTTGATGCGCGAGCGGCCGGAGAAGGCCGGGTCGTAGGTGACCAGCGGCCACTTGGTCAGCGATGACAGTGACAGCCCTTTCTCCTTGAGGATAGCGTGGCCTTCCGGGGCGATCACCGCGTGCCCCCACTGATGGCATGGCAGCGTGATCAGCGCCGGGTACTGGTCGAGCGATTCGGTGGCGATGGCCAGATCGGCTTCGCCGGAGAGCGTCCATTCGGCGATCTGGGTCGGGTTACCCTGGTGCAACGTGAGGCGACTTGGGCCAGCGTCCGAGGAATCGGCTGACGACCGCGGGCAACACATAGCGCGCCTGCGTATGCGTGGTCGCGATGTTGAGGCTGCCCGTGTCCTCGCCGGCGTATTCCTCGCCGACACGCTTGAGGTTGTCGGCCTCGCGCAGGATGCGTTCGGAGATTTCCAGCACCGCCTTGCCCGGCTCGGTGATGCCGGTGAGGCGCTTGCCGCTGCGCTCGAAGACGGTGATGCCAAGCTCGTCCTCAAGCAGCCGCACCTGCTTGGACACACCGGGCTGCGATGTGTGCAGGGCCTCGGCGGCCTCCGAGACGTTGAGCCCCTGGCGGGCGACTTCGACCAGATAGCGGAGTTGCTGGAGCTTCATGACAGCACCTAAATAACAATTTGTTCTAACAATCTAACTCAATATTCTTTTTCACTCAATTCCCCTGTTGTTACTATGCGCCCATACATTTATTGCGGTGCATCATGGACTGGCTCTACACCCTTTCAGGCTTTGCCGTTGGCGCGATCGTCGGGCTCACCGGCGTTGGCGGCGGCTCGCTGATGACTCCCCTGCTGGTGCTGTTGTTCGGCATTCACCCGGCCACGGCTGTGGGTACCGACCTGCTCTATGCCGCCCTGACCAAATCCGGCGGCACCGTAGTCCATGGCCGCAAGGGCCACGTCGACTGGAAGATCGTCGGACTGCTGGCTTCGGGCAGCATTCCGGCCACGGCCATCACCATTTTCATCCTCTCGCAACTGCCCAAGCAGGATGCCGCCACAACCCATGCGATTTCGTTTGCGCTCGGCATCGCCCTGCTGCTGACCGCCGGCGCCATCATCTTCCGCAAGCAGATTCTCAGCTACGCACAGGCGCACGAAACCTCCTTCCTGCATCGCCATCAGGCGCCGGTCACCGTTGCGGTCGGAGCCATTCTGGGCGTACTCGTTTCGATTTCGTCGGTCGGCGCCGGTGCTCTGGGCGCTGCCGCACTCTACTTTCTCTACCCGCGACTGCAGGCCGTACGCATTGTCGGCACCGACATCGCGCATGCCGTGCCGCTGACACTGGTCGCCGGCACCGGCCACTGGCTGCTCGGCAACGTCGATTGGTCGCTGCTCGGCGCCCTGCTGCTCGGCTCGCTGCCCGGCATCTGGGTTGGCAGCCACATTTCGGCCAAGGTTCCGGATAAAATCCTGCGCCCGATCCTCGCCAGCATGCTGGTGCTGATCGGCGCGAAACTAATCGCCAGCTAGAGCGCCTAAGCCAAAACAACAATTTGCAAAGCCCCCACGCAGAGACCTGACCATGTACCGCTACGACCACTACGATCAAGCCCTCGTCGACGAACGCGTCGCCCAGTTCCGCGACCAGGTCGCGCGCTGGAAGGCAGGCGAGCTTTCCGACGACGAGCTGCGCCCACTGCGCCTGCAGAACGGCCTCTACATCCAGCGCCACGCGCCGATGTTCCGCATCGCCGTCCCCTACGGCATGCTCGCCTCGCGCCAGCTGCGCTGCCTGGCCGAACTCGGCCGCAAGTACGACCGCGGCTACGGCCACTTCACCACGCGCCACAACATGCAGTTCAACTGGCCGAAGATCGAGGACGTGCCGGAAATGCTGGCCGAACTGGCCAAGGTCGAGATGCACGCCATCCAGACTTCTGGCAACTGCATCCGCAACGTCACCACCGACCAGTTTGCCGGTGTCGCTGCCGACGAGATTCTCGACCCGCGCCCGCTGTGCGAAATCCTGCGCCAGTGGAGCACCTTCCACCCGGAATTCGCCTTCCTGCCGCGCAAGTTCAAGATCGCCGTGAATGGCGCCAAGGAAGACCGCGCGCTGACCTGGTTCCACGACATCGGCCTGCACATCCTGAAAACCGACGACGGCCTCGTTGGCTTCCGCGTCATCGTCGGTGGCGGCCTTGGCCGTACGCCGATCCGCGGCGAAGTCGTGCGCGAGTTCCTGCCCTGGCAGGACATCCTCACCTACTGCGACGCCGTCCTGCGTGTGTACAACCGCTACGGCCGCCGCGACAACGCCTACAAGGCGCGCATCAAGATCCTCGTGCAGGCACTCGGCGTCGTTGAATTCGCCCGCCAGGTTGAGGAAGAATGGGCGCACCTGAAAGGCGGCCCGGCGACCATCACGCAGGCTGAATACGACCGCGTCACCGCCTTCTTCGGCGCCCCCGGCCTATGCCACGCTGCCGACCATCGACGAAACCTTTGTCGCCCAGCAAGCCGATTCCGTGCCGTTCGCCCGCTGGGTCGAGCGCAACGTGCGGCCGCACCGCGTGCCGGGCTATGCCTCGGTCACGCTGTCATTGAAGAAACCGGGTATTGCGCCGGGCGACATCACCTCCGACCAGATGGACATTGCCGCTGAACTGGCCGATGCCTACAGCTTCGGCGAATTGCGCGTCACCCACGAGCAGAATCTGGTGCTGGCCGATGTCGAACAGCGCCAGTTGTTCGCGCTGTGGCAGGAAGCCAAGGCCGCCGGTTTCGCCACGCCGAACATCGGCCTGCTGACCGACATGATCGTCTGCCCCGGCGGCGATTTCTGCGACCTCGCCAACGCCCGCTCGATCCCGGTCGCCAACGCCGTGCAGGCGCGCTTCGACGACCTCGACTACCTGTGGGACATCGGCGACATCGAACTCAACTTCTCCGGCTGCATGAACTCCTGCGGTCACCACCACGTCGGCAATATCGGTATCCTCGGCGTCGACAAGGGCAACGAGGAGTGGTACCAGATCACCCTCGGCGGCGAGCAGGGCAACGACGCCCGCCTCGGCAAGGTCATCGGCCCGTCGTTCGCTGCGGCCGATGTACCGGACGTGATCGAGAAGATCGTCCGCTTCTACATCGCCCAGCGCTTTGATGACGAGCGCTTCATCGACACCTTCCGCCGTCTCGGCGCCGACCCGTTCAAGCTTGCCGTCTATGGCGACAAGGCCCGCCTGAAGGCCGCCGCCTGAGGAATATGACCATGACTACGATCATCAAGAACCGTCAGGCTGTTGCCGATGACTACGCCCTGCTCAAGCTGGCTGAAGGCGAAGTTGCCGAGACCGTCGCGCTGCCGGCCGGTGCTGTGCTGGTACCGTTGGCCGTTTGGGTGGTACGCAAGACTGAGCTACTGGCCCGCGGTACCGCTGTCGGCGTTTGGCTCGATGCTGGCGAAGGACCGGAAGCTATCGCCGCCGACCTCGCCCAACTCCCGGTCATCGGCGTTAACTTCCCGAAGTTTGTCGACGGCCGCGGCTACTCGACCGCCCGCCTGCTGCGCGAGCGCTACGGCTACCAGGGCGAAATCCGCGCCATCGGCGAGGTACTGCAGGACCAGCTGTTCCTGATGGCCCGCTGCGGCTTCGACGCCTTCGCGCTGCGCGCCGACAAGAGCATCGAGAAGGCCCTCGCTGCCTTCGAAACCTTCAAGGCACCGTATCAGGCGGCCGTCGACCAGACTCAACCCCTCTTCCGCCGCCGCGCTGCATAACGATATGTCGATCAACATCAACCTCAACGACGCCCTGATCGCCTCGACCGCCGACAAGACCGAAGCCACAAAAAAACTGCTGGCCGAGATCGCCCGCGACTTCTCGCCGGTCACCTTCGCCAACAGCCTCGGCGCCGAAGACATGGTGCTGACCGACCTGATCGTCGGCGACACGCTCGAGATCGAGATCTTCTCGCTCGATACCGGCCGCCTGCCGCTCGAAACCTACGACCTGATGGCCGAGGTGCAGAAGCACTACGGGCTGAAGCTGAAGGTCTACACGCCGCGCCACGAACTGCTCGAGCCCTTCGTCCGCGAAAAGGGATCAACGCTTTCTACGAATCGGTCGAACTGCGCAAGGGCTGCTGCTTCGTGCGCAAGGTCGAGCCGCTGCAACGCGCGCTGGCTGGCAAGAAGGCCTGGATCACCGGCATGCGCGCCCAGCAGTCGGCCACCCGCGACGGCCTGCCGGTGCGCGCCTTCGACGACGGCAACGGGCTGGAGAAATTCAACCCGCTCGCTGACTGGAGCGAAAAGGAAGTCTGGGCCTACATCAAGCAGCACGAGGTCCCGTACAATGCGCTCCACGACAAGTTCTACCCCTCCATCGGCTGCGCCCCCTGCACGCGCACCGTGACCCCCGGCGAAGATGTTCGCTCCGGTCGCTGGTGGTGGGAGAACCCCGAATCCAAGGAATGCGGGCTGCACGTAAAACAAGCAACGAATTAACCACAGAGACACAGAGGCACAGAGAACTTCAACTCCGTGTTTTCTCTGTGTCTCTGTGACTCTGTGGTGAAAGGTTTTTTGAATGACTGTATTGACCAAACAAACGCTGAGCCACCTCGACTGGCTTGAAGCCGAGGCCATCCACATCATGCGCGAGGTGGCCGGCCAGTGCTCGAACCCGGCCCTGCTCTTCTCCGGCGGCAAGGATTCGATCTGCATGCTGCGCGTAGCCGAGAAGGCCTTCCGTCCGGGCAAGTTTCCCTTCCCGCTGGTACACGTGGATACCGGCCACAACTACCCGGAAGTCATCGCCTTCCGCGACAAGCGCGCCGCCGAGCTGGGCGAGCGCCTGATCGTGCGTTCGGTCGAGGATTCGATGAAGCGCGGCACCGTGGTGCTCAAGCACCCGGGCGAATCGCGCAACAAGCACCAGTCGGTGACGCTGCTTGAAACCATCGAGGAATTCGGTTTCGACGCCTGCATCGGCGGCGCCCGCCGCGACGAGGAAAAGGCCCGCGCCAAGGAACGCATCATGAGCTTCCGCGACGAGTTCGGCCAATGGGACCCGAAGAACCAGCGCCCGGAACTGTGGGACCTCTACAACGCGCGATCGCACAAGGGCGAGAACATCCGCGCCTTCCCGATCTCGAACTGGACGGAAATGGATGTCTGGCAATACATCGAGCGCGAACAGCTCGAACTGCCGTCGATCTACTTCGCCCACACCCGCCCGGTGGTCATCCGCCAGGGCGCCATCGTGCCGGTGAACGTGCCGCTGGTCGGCGGCGAACTGACCAACCTGCCCAAGGCCGGTGAAGAGATCGTCGACCTGCTGGTGCGCTTCCGCACCGTCGGCGACATCTCCTGCACGGCCCCGGTCGAGTCGGATGCCGACACCGTCGAGAAGATCGTGGTCGAAACCGCCACCACCACCATTACCGAGCGCGGCGCCACGCGTCTGGACGACCAGACCAGCGAAGCCTCGATGGAACAACGCAAGAAAGAGGGTTACTTCTGATGTCCGCCATGGAAAAACTTGAAGATCATGGCCTGCTGCGCTTCCTCACCTGCGGCAGCGTCGACGACGGCAAGAGCACGCTGATCGGCCGCCTGCTGTTCGATACCAAGACCATTCTCGCCGACACGCTGACGGCGATCGAGCGCACCTCGCAGAAGCGCGGCATGGAAGCCGTCGACCTGTCGCTGCTGACCGACGGCCTGCAGGCCGAGCGCGAACAGGGCATCACCATCGACGTCGCCTACCGCTACTGCACCACCGGCACGCGCAAGTACATCATCGCCGACGCGCCGGGGCACGAGCAGTACACGCGCAACATGGTCACCGCCGCCTCGACCGCCAACCTGGCGATCATCCTGATCGACGCGCGCAAGGGCGTGCTGACGCAGACCCGCCGCCATTCCTATCTGGCGCATCTGGTCAACATTCCGCACCTGATCGTGGCCGTGAACAAGATGGATCTGGTCGATTACGACCAGACGGTGTTCGAGAAGATTCGCGCCGACTACCTGGCCTTCGCCGAAAAACTCGGTATCCAAGACATCCGCTTCATCCCGATGTCGGCCTTGAACGGCGACATGGTCGTCGATCGCGGCGAGCGCCTGGGCTGGTATAACGGCCCGACCCTGCTCGACGTGCTGGAAACGGCACCAGCCGCGCATACCGAAACCTCCGAGAAATTCCGTTTCCCGGTGCAGTACGTCTGCCGTCCGCAGGATTCGGCCAACCCCGAACTGCACGACTACCGCGGCTTCATGGGCCGCGTCGAATCCGGTGAAATCGCCGTCGGCGATGAAGTGACCGTACTGCCATCCGGCCTGACCACCCGCGTCAAGGCCATCGAAATCTACAGTCAGCAACTGCCGAGCGCGTTCTCCGAACAGTCAGTGACCATCCTGCTGGCCGACGAGATCGACATCTCGCGCGGCGACATGATCGTCAAGACCAGCGAAGCGCTGGAGCCGAAGAAACAGATCGAAGCCATGGTCTGCTGGCTCTCCGAACAGCCGATGGACCGCGCCCGCAAGTACCTGATCCGCCACACCACGCGCGACAGCAAGGCAATGGTCGCCGGCATCGAGTACCGCGTGGACGTCAATACGATGGAATGGGTAGCAGCCGACAAGCTGGCAATGAATGACATCGCCAAGGTGGCCTTCAAACTGGCGCAGCCGATCTTCTGCGACGCCTATGCGGAAAACCGTGGGACTGGTGCCTTCATCATCATCGACGAGTCGTCGAACAACACCGTTGGCGCAGGCATGATCGTCTGATACCAAAGCCCGTTCCGAACGATAAAAAGCCCGCAGTCAGCGGGCTTTTTATCGTTCTACTGGAAATACAGGCCGTACAGGTAAAATCCGGGCATGCTCAAAGCCACCCTTCAATTTTTTCGCGACTTCGGCAATGATCTGGTCGAAGCCATCCGCTGGTTTTTTTCGCCGGATGCATGGCGCATCGTGCTCATCGTTGTCGCCAACCTCGGCATCCTTGCCGCGCTCGGCTACGTCGCCATCCATAATTACGATTATTCGCGCGAAGCTTTCTCGCGCTGCCCGGGGAACAAGAACCTCGTTTTCATCGGTGAATTTTTCGCCTTTACCTTCTTTGCCCTGTTTTCACTGGCCGCTGTCGGTGAAGTACTCAATTGGGTCGATGCAAAACGCCGCAGCGAACGCCCTGAAAAAATTACCGCCCTGCTGATCTATGTCACGTTAACAACGGGCTGCGGCGCCTTGGCACTGACACTACTCATCCGTTGCTCCTGACCCCGCAAAATTGCCGCATGCCAATCACGACAGGCGCCGCCTCGCTTCATAAAGGCAAACACCCGAAGCCACCGAAACGTTGAGGCTGGAGACGCTGCCCAACATCGGAATGCGTACCAGCAGATCGCAGGTTTCACGCGTCAAGCGGCGCATTCCTTCGCCTTCGGCACCGAGCACCCAGGCAGTGGCCTGCGGCCATTCGGCGGCGTAAAGATCGGTACTACCTTCATCGTCGGTACCGACAATGAAAATATCGCGCTCCCTCAATTCGCGCAGCGTCCGCGCCAGGTTTGTCACCATGATGTAAGGAACAGTCTCTGCGGCACCGCTGGCGACCTTGATGGCCGTTTGGGTCAGGCCGCAGGCACGATCTTTGGGGGCAATCACGGCATGCGCGCCAACCGCATCGGCAACGCGTAAGCAAGCGCCGAGGTTATGCGGATCCTGGACGCCATCGAGCACCAGCAGGAAAGCCGGCTCTTCAAGGGTATCCAGCACATCATCAAGCGTTACGTGCCGCTGCTGTGCCGATACGTGCGCAACCACGCCTTGGTGGGTAGCGCCTGGCGCCATGGCCTCCAGGCGCTTGGCGTCGGCTGCCACAAGCTTTACCCCTGCATGTTCGGCATGGCGAATCAAGTCGCGCGCTCTCGCATCCTTGCGCTCGGCGTCAAGGTAAATTTCGTGAACAGCTTCGGGGTCATGGCGAAGCTTGGCAAGAACTGCGTGAAAACCGAAGATGGATCGCGAATGGGACATAGCAGAAAACCTTTCAAAGCGGGGCTGCAATTCTAGCAGCCATCCCCTGTCTCACGACGTTAGCCTCCTCCGCAAAGTTCATTATGCAATTGACGTTGCATCAGGCCGGGCGTATCGTCATCCCGAATTCAGTAGATTTACAAAAAAATTACGGAAATCCATGGAAAAATTGCCTGTAGGCGACAGCACCCACGCCTTTGCTGTGCGCCTGATGCAGCACCTTGTAGTGCCCACTTTTGTGCTTGATGCCGAGCGAAGGGTGCTGATCTGGAACCGCGCCTGCGAGCGACTTACCGGCGTTTCGGCAAGCGAGGTTCTCGGAACGCAAGATCATTGGTGTGCGTTCTACGATGCCCCCCGCTATTGCCTGGCGGATATTCTTGCACTTGATCGCTCCGACGAGCTGCAAACACTCTACACCTCGCACACAGAGCCCAGCGAGTCCGGGCTTGGTCTGCGAGCTGAGAATTGGTGCACGATGCCGCGCGCTGGCGATCGCCTCTACCTGGCGATTGATGCAGGCCCCATTTTCGATGATCAGGGCAATCTGGTTGCCGTTGTCGAAACCCTGCGCGACATGACCGAACAGAAACTCGCGCAAACAGCGCTGCAAAATCTTGCCGCACGCGACGGACTGACCGGGATTGCCAACCGTCGTTCTTTCGACGACCGCTTGCAACTTGAGTGGTTGCGGACTCAGCGCGAAAGCCAGCCTCTCTCACTGATCATGATGGACGTCGATTTTTTCAAACGCTACAACGACAACTATGGACATCAGCAGGGCGACGAATGCCTGCGTCAGGTCGCAGAGGCAATGGCAACGGCAGTATTTCGGCCCGCCGACCTGGTTGCCCGGTATGGTGGGGAAGAATTCGTCGTCGTCATGCCCAATACCAATGAGACCGGAGCCTTGGCCGTAGCCAAAAGAATCTGCGAACGCATTCGCGGACTGGCGATTCCGCACGCGTACTCTGACGTTGCCGAGCACGTTACGGCCAGCATCGGCGTAGCGACACTGATTCCACAACCGGATCATCCTTCATCGGAACTCGTATCGGCAGCCGATGCAGCACTGTATTCGGCCAAACATGCCGGCCGCAACCGTGTCGCGGCATCAGGCCAGACCGACGCCATCAAAAAAACAACGGCTTAGCTTCTATACCCGATCCGCCCGGTTCCCTCAGCCATCACAAAATCGATGCGTCCGGTTTCCAGATCGGCTTTGACCAGTTTCACGCGCAGGCGATCGCCAAGGCGATAGCGCTTGCCGCTGCGTTCTCCAAGCATCTGGTGCTTGATATTGTCGTACTGGAAATAGTCCTCGCCCAGTTCAGACACGTGCACCAAGCCCTCCACGTAAACCGAATCGAGCGCAACGAAGACGCCAAACGGCACCACGGCGGCAATCGTCCCATCGAACTCTTCGCCAATACGCTCCTTCATGTAGTAGCACTTGAGCCAGTTGTCGACATCGCGCGTGGCTTCATCGGCACGGCGCTCGGTCATCGAGCAGTTCAGGCCGATATCGTCCCAGCTCGTTGATGGTCGATAGGTTTCGCCGGCCAATACAGCCTTGATGGCGCGATGCACGAGCAGATCGGGATATCGCCGGATCGGCGAGGTGAAATGGGTGTAATGCTCATACGCCAGGCCGAAATGGCCGACGTTGTCCGGGCTGTACATGGCCTGGCGCAATGAGCGCAGCATCACCGTCTGCAGCAACTGCATATCCGGGCGCTGCTTGATCTTTTCGAGCAAAACACCGTAATCCTTGGCATGCGGTTCGTCACCGCCAGTCAGACCGAGGCCGAATTCCTTGAGAAAACTGCGCAAGGCCTCGAGCTTCTCTGGTGTCGGGCCTTCGTGCACGCGATAGAGGCACGGCTGCTCATGCTCCTGGAGGAAGGCCGAGGCGCAGACGTTGGCGGCCAGCATGCATTCTTCGATCAGGCGGTGGGCATTGTTCCGGTGCACCGGAACGATATTGTCGATCTTGCCCTGTTCATTAAAGAGCATCATCGTCTCGACAGTTTCGAAATCGATGGCACCACGCTTGGTACGCGCCTTGGCCAAGGTCTGGTAAAGACTGTAGAGCGCCTCCAGATGCGGCATCAGCGACTGATGGACTTCGCTTTCCGGCTTCGCATCACCGGACAACCAGCTCCAGACCTGGTTGTAGGTCAGCCGTGCCCGGGAATGGAAGACTGCCGGATAAAAACGATAGTGCTTGATCGCCCCCGTGGGGCCGACAATCATGTCACAGACCATGGCCAGTCGATCCAGCTCGGGGTTCAGCGAACAGAGTCCGTTGGAGAGTTTTTCTGGCAGCATGGGAATGACGCGGCGCGGAAAATAGACGGAGTTGCCGCGTGCCAGCGCTTCCTTGTCCAAGGCCATGCCTGGCCGCACATAATGGCTGACGTCGGCAATCGCTACGACCAATCGCCAGCCCTTGCCCTGCTTCTCCGCCCAGACGGCATCGTCGAAATCTCTAGCGGTTTCACCGTCGATGGTAACCAGCGGCAGATCGCGTAAATCTTCTCGACCCTCCCACTCCGATTTCTTGACCTTTTCGGGGAGTGTTTTGGTTTCCTCGCCGACAGCCTTGGAGAACTCAAAGGGAAGATCGTGCTTTCTCAGGGCAATTTCAATTTCCATGCCGGGATCGGCGTAATTACCGAGCACTTCGACAATCCGTCCGATCGGCTGCGAGTGTTTGGTGGGTTGTTCGATGATCTCGACGACAACCACCTGTCCGGCCATGGACTTGAATTTTTCCTTCTTGTCCGGTGGGACCAGGATGTCCTGGTTGATCCGGCGGTTTTCCGGCACGACGAAGGCAATGCCATGCTCGACAAAAACACGCCCCACAACACGGGTATTTACATGCTCAAGGACCTCGACCACAACACCTTCGCGCCGCCCCTTCCGATCAAGCCCGGTCACGCGCACCAGCACGCGATCACCATGCAGCACACTGCTCATCTGCTTTGATTCAAGGTGAATATCCTCGCCACCTTCATCCGGCACGAGAAAACCGTAGCCATCCTTGTGGCCCTCAACACGCCCGGCGATCAGGTTGGCTTTCTCGGGGACGATGTAGGAACCCTTGCGGTTCTGCATCAGTTCGCCTTCACGCTCCATCGCGGCGAGCCGACGGCGAAACATGTCGAATTCGGTTTTTGTGATATCGAGCAATGCACATAGCTGGTCAAAACTGATCGGCTTACCCTCGCCCTCCAGCGTCATCAGGATGTACTCGCGCGATGGCAGGGGGAATTCGTATTTTCTGACTTCGCGCTCGAAATGGGGATCGGCGCGACGAATTTTTGATAGTTTCTTTATTGACATTTTGTTCTTTTCCTTTAGAATCTCGGCTTCTTTGGATGCCTGCCCAGATGGCGGAATTGGTAGACGCACATGGTTCAGGTCCATGCGCCGCAAGGTGTGGAGGTTCGAGTCCTCTTCTGGGCACCAAAAAATTGTGATAGAAGCCGGCTAACGCCGGCTTTTTTCTTTTGCGCCTCGGCAGCAGCGACGAAGTCCGATGGGTTGATTAAATAACAAAGGCCGGCGTTTTGCCGGCCTTTTGTTTGGTCACGCAAACGGGTGACGTTTCAGGATTGTTTCGTCCCGCTCGGGACCAGTAGAAACGATGTCGATCGGGATACCGACCAGTTCCTGCATGCGTTCGAGATAGGCCTGCGCCGTTGCCGGCAGCTCTTCCCAACGCTTGACACCGAATGTCGTGCCGCTCCAACCGGGCAAGGTCTCGTAAATCGGCTCACAGCGGGCCACTTCGTCGGCACCGATCGGCAATAGGTCGAGCACCTTGTCATCCAGTTTGTAGCCAGTGCAGATGTTCAGTTCTTCCATGCCGTCAAGTACGTCGAGCTTGGTGATGCACAGGCCAGTAACGCCGTTGATGCGGGCCGAGCGACGCAATGCGGCGGCATCGAACCAGCCGCAGCGGCGCTTGCGCCCGGTGACGGTACCGAATTCCTTGCCCTTGGTGGACATCTGGAAGCCGGGAGCGCCATCGGTGTCGATGCACAGTTCGGACGGGAACGGACCGCCGCCAACACGCGTGCAGTAGGCCTTGGTGATGCCGAGTACGTAATGCAGCATGCCCGGGCCAATGCCGGTGCCGGCAGATGCCTGCCCAGCAACGCAGTTGGACGAGGTGACAAACGGGTAGGTGCCGTGGTCGATGTCGAGCAGCGTGCCCTGCGCACCTTCGAACAGCATGTTCTGGCCAGCTTCGTTGGCAGCATAGATGGCGGCCGAAACATCGGCTACCAGCGGCTTGATCTCTTCGGCGTCAGCCAGCGCCTGCGCCAGCACGGCTTCGTAGCTGACCGGTTCGGCCTTGAAGAAGTTGACCAGCACGAAGTTGTGATACTCCATCACTTCCTTGAGCTTGGTCGCAAAGCGCTCGGCATCGAACAGGTCATAAACGCGTAAGCCCCGGCGAGCCACTTTGTCTTCGTAAGCCGGGCCGATACCCTTGCCGGTCGTACCAATTTTTTGGTCGCCTACTTTGATGGCTTCGCGCGCACGGTCGATGGCCGAGTGATACGGCAGAATCAGCGGACATCCCGGGCTGATCTTGAGGCGTGAGCGCACTTGCAGGCCTCCCTGTTCCAGTTCGCGGATTTCCGAGAGCAGGTGATGAACGTCGAGCACGACACCGTTGCCGATGTAGCACTGCACTCCCTTACGGACGATGCCCGATGGCACCAGGTTGAGCTTGTACACACGCTCTTCCGCCCCCTGGCCAACGACCAGCGTATGACCAGCGTTGTGGCCGCCCTGAAAGCGCACGACACCCTGTGCATTGTCGGTCAGCCAATCGACGATCTTGCCTTTGCCTTCGTCGCCCCACTGGGTGCCGACCACTACGACGTTCTTAGCCATATCCCTGTATCCCTGATTTTCCTGATCAATCTTTAATGATCGCTTCTATTGTCCACTGCTGCCCGCCGGCGACAAGACGACGGTCGCAACGCGGCCCCTCCGGAGCAGCTTGCCCGGGCAAAAGTTCAACCACAACTTCGCCCTCGCTGCGCAGGCGGGAAATAACAGAAGCAAGTACGGCATCATGCCCGGCGTAGGGAGAAAGAATCGCCGCCGGCAAATCCTCACCACCAACAATCTGGGCAACGACACGCAAATCCATGGAGAAGCCGGTAGCCGGGCGTGCCCGACCGAATTCCCGGCCAGCACCGTCATAGCGCCCACCCAACGCCACGGCCGCAGCAGCGCCGGGATGGTAAGCGGCAAAGACAATCCCATTGTGATAGTGATAGCCCCGCAGGTCCGAAAGATCAAACGACAACGGCAGCTCCGGCATTGCGACGGCGAGCTTTTTCAGGTCAGCGAGCGCAGCTTCAATCGGCGCCAGCGCTGGCAATACACGGGCAGCAACGTCGAGGATCTCGACGCCGCCATAAAGCGACGGCAGGCGCAGAAAAGCCGAGCGATACGGTTCTGCCAGCTCGGCACAGAATATTTCCAACCCGGGCACATCCTTGCTTTGCAAGAGCGAAAGCGCGGCATCCAGCTGATCGGCATCGAGTCCGGCAGCCTCGGCAAGTGCGCGGAAAATTCCGACATGACCGAGATCGATCCGCGAAGCCGTTGCATCCGCAATCGAGAGTGCAGCCGCCATCAAACGTACGACTTCCAGATCCGCTTCATGGCCCTCATGGCCATAAAGCTCCGCACCGATTTGAATGGGTTCCCGGCTGGCACTGATACTCGCCGGCATGGTGTGCAGAACGCTATCGCAGTAACACAGACGCGCCAGACCTTCGCGATTGAGCAGATGGGCATCAATGCGCGCAACCTGGGGGGTGATGTCGGCACGCACCCCCAGCGTTCGACCCGAGACCTGGTCGACCAGCTTGAAGGTACGCAAGCGGAGATCCTGGCCAGAACCCGTCAGCAACGAATCAAGGTACTCGATGAGCGGCGGCATGACCAGTTCGTAGCCATGCACACGGAAGAGGTCCAGTACGCGACGGCGCTGGCGCTCGATGCGGGCAGCTTCGTTGGGCAGCGCGTCGGCAAGATATTCGGGAAGCAGCCAGTTCATTTGAAGATCATGATCAGGATAATGCCCACCAGCATCGAGGTCAGGCCGACAAAGCGGACCTGACCATCTGAAAACTCGATGAGCTTACGAAAGGTTTCTCGCCAGGCATTGGGCGCGATGAACGGCACGATACCTTCCAGCACGAGCATCAGCGCAAAGGCCAGCAACAGATTTTCGGTCATTTGCCGTTTTTGTCGCCGCCACGTCCCTGGCTCTTGAGGTACTTGAAGAAGTCCGAGTTCGGCTCAACAACGATAATATCGTTCTTCGAGCGGAAGCTGGAGCGATAGGCTTCAAGACTGCGGTAGAAAGCATAGAACTCGGGGTTCTGGCCAAAGGCCTGCGCATAGATCGAGGCCGCCTTGGCATCACCATCGCCCTTGACCTTCTGCGCATCGCGATAGGCTTCGGCAACGATGACCTCGCGCTGCTTGTCGGCATCGGCACGAATCTTTTCGGCTTCGGCGGCGCCCTGAGAACGCAATTCGTTGGCAACACGCTTGCGCTCTGCCTCCATCCGGCGATAGACCGACTCGCTGACTTCAGTCGGCAGATCGACACGCTTGATGCGGACATCGACGATCTGCACACCGATCTTGCGTGCATCCAGATCTGCCTTGGCGCGCATGTCTTCCATGATTTTGTCACGCTCGCCGGAAACCACGTCGTGCACTGTGCGTTTGCCGAATTCCTCGCGCAAGCCGGCGTTTACCGTCTGCGAAAGCCGCGTACGCGCACGCGTCTCGTCGCCTTGCACCGAGATGTAGAAAAGATTCGGATCGACGATACGCCACTTGACGAATGAATCGACCAGAACGTTTTTCTTCTCTGAGGTAATGAAGCGCTCGGGTTCGTTGTTATCCATCGTCAGGATACGACGGTCGAAGTAACGCACATTCTGGATCATCGGCCACTTGAAATTCAGCCCGGGGTCGGAAATGACTTCCTTGACCTCACCCAGCTGAAAGACGATGGCGAATTGGCGCTGATCAACCGTAAAAATCGACAGCCCGAGAACCACCAGCAAAGCACCGATGCTTGCCGCGACAAAAGAGAGATTGTTTTTCATCAACGTGCCTCCCGATCACGCGAGCGAAGCGTGTCGCGATCTCGCGGGTTTGACGAATATGAAGCACCGCCAGTCTGCGGCGTACGCTCGAGCTGCGGCGGCACATCGTTGGAAACAGCCGGGCCAGCAGCACGCGGGACGACCGCCGAATCCGTATTAGTTGCGACCGAGGGCGCTGCCATCGCGGCCGCCCCCATGATCTTGTCGAGCGGCAGGTAAAGCAGGTTGCCTTGCCCCTTGGAATCGACCATGACCTTGCTCGTGTTTGAATACACCGTCTGCATCGTTTCAAGATACATGCGCTGACGCGTCACTTCCGGCGCCTTGGCATATTCCGTATTGATCTGCTTGAAGCGTGAAGCATCACCCTCTGCAGTGGCGATCATCCGCTGCTTGTAGCCCTCTGCCTCCTGGAACAGACGTGACGCCGTACCCTGAGCCTTCGGAATGACGTCGTTCGCGTAAGCCTGCCCTTCACTCTTCTGGCGCTCGCGATCCTGGCCCGCCTTGAC
The DNA here is from genome assembly GCA_016710885.1 of Candidatus Proximibacter danicus. Classification (GTDB taxonomy): domain Bacteria; phylum Pseudomonadota; class Gammaproteobacteria; order Burkholderiales; family Rhodocyclaceae; genus Proximibacter; species Proximibacter danicus. Next base: position 187,229 of record JADJUC010000004.1, on the reverse strand, counting down.
GGCATCGTCAAAGGCCGCCTGCACCTGCTCGGGTGGCTGGGCATTCTGCATCGTCACCTTGGAGATCAGGATCCCGGTCTTGTAGCGATCGAGAATGTCCTGAATCAACTGGGAAGCATGTGCAGCCACCTGCTCTCGCCCTTCGTAGAGCACGAAATCCATCTTGCTCTTGCCGACAATTTCGCGAATCGCAGTCTCTGCTGCCTGCATCACGGAATCGTCCGGATGCCGGTTCTGGAAGATGTATTCGACCGGATCCTTCAATACATACTGGACGGCGAACTGGATGTTGATGATGTTTTCGTCATCGGTCAGCATCAGCGCTTCTTTCAGCACCTTGTTTTTTTCGCTACCGCGATAGCCGACTTCAACGGTACGCACACCGGTCAAATTAACCAGCTCATGCGACTGGATCGGTGCCGGCAAACGCCAGCGCAGGCCTGGTTCGGTGGATTCCTTGAATTTCCCGAATTGCAGCACGAGGCCGCGCTGTGCGGCATCGACAATATAGAAACCGCTGGCCAGCCAGACAATCAACAGCAGCGCAATCAGGATGCCGATACCGCCGCCAAGGAATTTCGGGTTGAATTCAACCGGTGGCCGACCGCCACCATCATTGCCGCCGCTGTTACCGCCACCTTTTTTGTTGAGCATGCCCGATAGCTTGCGATTGAAATCGCGCCAAAGCGCTTCAAGATCCGGGGGCCCCTGATTGGGACGCTTGCCACCGTTGCTGCCATTGTCATTGCCACGATTGCCCCACTGCGGGTCGTTCAGCGACATGAGTAGTCCGAAGGTCGAAATCATTGGGGGGTGCCTGTGTCGATCACGGATTCAAGAATTGTCGAAGGATCTTCGACGGAGAGCCGTCCGCGCTCAAGGCTCAGCCTCTGCGCTTTTTCAACGGCGTATTCAGCCAGCGCCTGCCTCAACAACGGCAAGCCATCGCCAGTAACGGCACTGACGCGAACCCGGCGGATTCTACCATATTCGTCGCGCTCGGCCGCTGACGGAAGTTCAGTCAAATCCTGCTTGTTCAGTACGACAATTTCGGGCACGCCCTGGGCGCCGATTTCGGCCAGCACCTTGCCCACTTCGAGTATCTGATCCTCGCGGGCGGGATTGGCGGTATCGACCACATGCAGCAGCAGATCGGCCTCGGCAGTGGCCTCCAGCGTGGCATGAAAAGCTGCAACCAGCTCGTGGGGCAGGTCACGGATGAAGCCTACGGTATCGGAAATCACGATATTCCCTGCCCCGTCCAGCCAAAGCTTGCGGGAGGTGGTATCAAGGGTGGCGAACAATTTATTGGCTGCATAAACACCGGTATGGGTCAGCGCATTGAAAAGGGTTGATTTACCAGCATTGGTGTAGCCAACGAGTGAAACGTTCAATACATCGCCGCGACTCCGCGCCTTGCGCTGCACGCCACGCTGGCGTTCCAGCTTCTGCAGACGGTCCTTGAGCAGCTTGACTCGATTGCCAAGGAGGCGACGATCGGTTTCAAGCTGGGTTTCCCCGGGCCCACGCAGACCAATACCACCTTTCTGACGTTCAAGATGGGTCCAGCCACGAACCAGACGTGTTGCCAGATGCTCCAACTGGGCAAGTTCCACCTGCAGCTTACCTTCGGCACTCTGCGCCCGCTGCGCAAAGATATCGAGAATCAGGCTGGTACGATCGACGACACGACATTTAAGCTCACGCTCGAGGTTACGCTCCTGCGCCGGCGACAACTCGTGGTTGAAGATGGCAAGATCGGCTTCATGCGCGGCCAAGGCCGCCGCAATCTCCTGCACCTTGCCCTTGCCGGCGAAGGTTGCCGGGTCAGGGCTGTGGCGGCGACCAAAAATCACTTCGCACACCGTGGCACCGGCTGACTCCGCCAACAGACGGACCTCCTCTACTTGGTCGGCAAGGTCATCCCGACCGAAGTCGAGTTGAATGATGACCGCACGTTCACCGGCGGAGGGACGTTCAAGCATCGGGAATCAAAACCGGAATGAAAACGGCCCACCGAGATGACGGCAGGCCGTAAGAAAGATGACTTTCAACTGCCAGCCCCCTCGCAGAGGGGGCAAAAAAACCAGGGCAAGCTCACTCGCCGCCATTCTCCTGCTGAATAGTGACCGGACGAGCAGGCACCACGGTAGAAATCGCGTGCTTGTAAACCATCTGGGTCACGGTGTTCTTGAGCAGCACCACGTATTGATCGAAAGACTCGATCTGTCCCTGCAGTTTGATGCCGTTCACCAGATAAATCGAAACTGGCACATGTTCACGGCGCAGAGTGTTGAGGAACGGGTCTTGTAAAAGTTGCCCTTTATTGCTCATGGTTGAAACTCCATGTTTATATGGTTGCGGAAAACGGAGATTATCGGAAAAAAAGGTGAAAAGCCAACAATCCGGACACAATCCGGCAAATCAACCGGACCGGCCTGATCTGCGCTTCGGCTTTGAACTTGGTTTCGGACTTGCTTTAGCCTTCGGCTTGACGCTTGGCTTGGCGTCCTTCTTTGAATTCGAACTGGCAGCAGCGCTGGCTGGCCTGGAAGCCGCTTTTGCTGCCGCTTTCGCCACATCCCGCGCGTCCGGTCGGGCATTCGGGCGAGAACTGCGCGGTCCCCGTTTTGAACCCGGCGTATCCACCTTATGCTCGGTCTTGTAGGCATACGGGTTCTCGGACGTGTTGAACTGAATCTTCAGCGGAGTTCCCTGCAGCTTGAACACTTCCCGGAAGGTATGTTCGAGATAGCGACGATAGCTGTCGGAAACGTGATCCAGTGCATTGCCGTGGATGACGATCAGTGGCGGGTTCATGCCGCCCTGGTGCGCGTAGCGCATTTTTGGCCGGAAAGCACCATGCCTAGGAGGCGCCTGCTTCTGAATGGCATCGAGCAGTGCGCGCGTCAGCTTTGGCGTGGGCAGCTTGGCCATGGCCGCCGCGTAGGCGCCATCAACCGAACGGAAAAGCGTGTCGAGTCCCTGCCCACGAATCGCGGAAATATAGTGGAAGCGGGCAAAATCGAGGAACTTCAGCTTGTGCTCCAAAAATTCCTTGATCTGCTCCCGGGTATAGGTTTCAAGACCATCCCACTTATTGACCGCCACGACCAGCGCTCGACCGGATTCAAGAACAAAGCCAGCGATATGGGCATCCTGATCGGAAATATCCTGTTGCGCATCGAGCACCAAGATGACCACGTTGGCATCCTCGATCGACTGCAGGGTCTTGATCACCGAGAATTTCTCGATGGTTTCGAAAACCTTGCCCTTGCGCCGCAGGCCGGCGGTATCGATCAGCGTATATTTCTTGCCGCGTCGCTCAAAATCGATATAGATCGAATCCCGGGTGGTGCCCGGCATATCGAAGGCAATGACGCGTTCTTCACCCATCAGCGCATTGATCAGGGTGCTTTTTCCGACGTTCGGGCGACCAGCGATCGCCACCTTGATGACCCCATCATCAACCAGATCTTCTTCCGGCTCCGGATAGGGTTCCAGCGCCAATTCAAGGATATTCCGCACACCTTCGCCGTGGCTGGCGGAAATGGCATAAGGGTCACCCAAACCGAGCTCGTGGAATTCAGCGGTGGCGATGCCGCCATCCCTGCCCTCGGATTTATTGACCGCTACGAAGACCGGGCGATCGATCTTGCGCAGCTTGTTGGCGATGTCCTTGTCCTGCGCGGTGATGCCGGCACGGCCATCGACAACAAAAATGATGATGTCCGATTCGGCAATGGCCTGCTCCGCCTGACGCGCCATCTCGTGCATGATGCCGTCTTTGGCTCGCGGCTCGAAGCCACCGGTATCGACGACCAGAAAGGGCTTGTCACCGAGTTTTCCATGGCCGTAATGACGATCGCGGGTCAAGCCCGGAATATCGGCGACAAGGGCATCGCGGCTCTTCGTCAGGCGATTGAACAGGGTGGATTTTCCAACGTTGGGACGGCCAACCAGTGCGATAGTAGGTTTCACTGAGCTTCCAGCGCCATCACGGCGCCGCCTTTTGTCTGCAGCAGGACTTTGTCGTCAAGTATCTGCAGCGGTGCCGTTACCGGCGTGCCATCGGTGCTCAGGCGGGCGACAAACGAGCCATCGTCCCGACTGATGAAATGCACGACACCCTTCACATCAGCGACCGCAACCAGCCGTCCGCGCGCTGCAGGCGCAGACAACTGGCGCAGAAAGAGCTTGTCCTGTTTCCAGATACTGGCGCCGCTGGCCAGATCGAGTGCGTGCAGCGCTCCCTTGTCGTCAGAAACGTAGGCGTAGCGCCCATCCACCGCCAGCCCTGCGGAACTGGACATGTCGCGGGCCCAAGCCAGATTGCCGGTACTCAGGTCGAAGCAGGCGACTCTTCCTTGATAGGCAACGGCACAGATCAAGCGGCCGGCAAGTACCGGTGCGCTGGTAATGTCGGCGACACGGTCAAGTTCAGTGGTTCCCTTGGGCAGTGCCACAGCACCTTCCCACGCTACCGCACCATTGTTCAGCGTGACTGCAACCAGCTTGCCGCCGGGAAAGCCCGCAAAAACATAGTTGCTGTTGATCAGAGGGGCGGCAAAGGTACGTAGCGACAGCGGCGGTGTCTGCCGCTGGTAGACCCATTTGCGCTTGCCATCGAGAGGGTCGAATCCATAGAGCCGGTTGTCGCCGCTGCGTACGACCACGATACTGCGATCGACCGCCGGTGCGGCCAGCACATCGCTAGTTACCTTGGAACGCCAGAGTTCCTTGCCATCACTGCTATCGAGGGCAATGATGTCACCCTTGGGCGAACCCACCACGACGCGGCTACCGTCGGTACCGACGCCACCTGAGAGAGGAACACCAACGTTGACTTTCCACTTCACCGCCCCGTCTTCAAGACGCACCACGTCGCCCTTGGCGCCAGCGGCATAGACAACGCTCCCGACAATCGCCGGCGTGAACACGTACTGCTCGGATTTACTGACACTTTCCTTCCAGGCAACGCGCGCTTCGATGGTTGGCGTAATCGGTTGCAACTCGGCCATCTTCGGCCCCGACGAGGCGAAGGGGTTCAGTGAATTGAACGCTGAACAACCCGCTGCGGAGATTACAGCGAGCGCCGGCAGCAACAGGCGGAAGTTCACTTTGCGTCCCCAAGAGAATCCAGCTTCTGCTGGATCATTTCGCGGTAAGGCGCATTCGCTTGTTGCGACTGCAGCGTGCTCTTGCCCTCTTTTGACGTATCGCCAAGCTTCGCCAGTGCTGCGGCGTATGCCGCGCTGGCTTCCGTCTTCTTGCCCTGCGCCGCGTAGACGTCACCTTTCAGCTCTGAAAAGCGGGCGTCAAAGCCAGAACCGTGGCTTGCCGAGAGGGCTTTCAGCGCTTCGTCATAAGCCTTTTCATCAAGGAGCAGCGCAGCCAGACGCAGCCGACCGATATCCCGAAGTTCGTCATGGCCGTTATCCGCAACCCAGTTCAATTGGGCCTTGGCACTTTTGGTATCGCCCGATTCATGCAGCGCCTTGGCAGCGGTCAGCGCGCCCAGCGGGGCATAGGCCGCGCTGCCGAATTTTTCGACCAGCTCGCCGGCCGCCGACTTTATCTTCTGCGTATCGCGGTCCAGTGTTGCTCGCTGCAGCACGGCATAGACCGCCGAGGCTTTTGCCGCCTGATTGCTCTGGTACCAGCTCCAGCCCTGCCACAGCAGGACACCGATCGAGGCAGCAATGACGATGCCGGTGACGAGATTGCCGTATTGCTTCCACCAGGCCTTGATTTCAGCCAGTTGTTCCTGTTCTTCAAGATCGTAGGTAGCCATTTACGCTTGTTCCTCTTCTTCCGTAGTTTCGTCCCAGTCCAGCATTGAATTCATGATTGCGTCGCCAAGTGCATCGACCTTGACGCGCTTCTGTTCGTCGCCTGCTTCACGCAGCGGTTTCAGGCTGACTTCGCCGGCAGCGGCTTCGTCGTCGCCAATGATGACGGCGAATACGGCACCTGAAGCATCGGCCTTCTTCATCTGCGACTTGAAGGAGCCGCCACCGCAGTGCAGCACCGCATCGATGCCCTGATCGCGCAAACCCTCAGCGACGCGGAAAGCCATGCGCGATGCTGCCTCGCCCATGTGCACGACATAGACATCAGTGCCGCGCTTCGCCGGCTCGCCGCCGGAATCGCGCACCAGCGCGATGAGACGCTCGACCCCCATGGCGAAACCGCAGGCCGGTGCTGCCTTGCCGCCCAACTGGCCGACCAAGCCGTCGTAGCGGCCACCGGCACAGACGGTGCCCTGCGCGCCGAGGCGATCGGTGACCCACTCGAAGACGGTCAGGTTGTAGTAGTCCAGCCCGCGCACCAGGCGCGGATTGATCTCGAAAGGCAGGCCGGCGTCCCGGAGAATCTGCTGCACGGCATTGAAATGTTCGAGCGAGGCGTCGCCGAGGTAATCAATCAGCTTCGGCGCACCAACGATCACCTCCTGCATCGTCGGATTCTTCGAATCGAGGATACGCAGCGGGTTGGTGTGCAGCCGCCGCTTGGCCTCCTCATCGAGGATATCCTGATGCTGCTCGAAATAAATGATCAGATCGGCCCGGTGGCGCGCACGCTCTTCCGGCTGACCGAGCGTATTCAATTGCAGCTTGATGCCATCAAGGCCAAGGTCGTCCCACAAACGGGCGCCCATGAGGATCATTTCGGCATCGATATCGGGGCCGGTAAAACCGAGCGCCTCGACGCCAACCTGATGAAACTGGCGGTAGCGCCCCTTCTGCGGCCGCTCGTGGCGGAACATCTGGCCCATGTAGTACAGGCGCTGTGGAGCCTGTGCGATCAGGTTGTGCTGGATCACGGCACGCACGCAACCGGCAGTACCTTCCGGACGCAGCGTCAGCGGCTCGCCGTTGAGGCTGTCGACGAAGGAATACATTTCCTTCTCGACGATGTCCGTCACCTCGCCGATGGCGCGCTTGAAAAGCGGCGTCGGCTCAACGATGGGCATACGGATAGGCCGGTAGCCGTAGCTTTTCAGCCACGAACGGACGGTGTCTTCAAACAATTCCCAGAATTCGGCCTCGTCCGGCAGGATGTCGGGCATCCCGCGAATTCCTTGTAATTTCGCCTGGATATTGTTGCTCATGATGCGGAAGCGTTCTTTCTCTTGTAGGTGCGGGCCACGTAGTTATCCACGATGGCCGTGAATTCTGCAGCGATGTTGTCGCCGCGCAAGGTAACCGTCTTGACCCCGTCTTCAAACACCGGTGCCGCCGGCACTTCACCGGTACCCGGCAGCGAAATGCCGATGTTGGCATGCTTCGATTCGCCCGGTCCGTTGACGATGCAGCCCATCACGGCCAGCGTCATGTTCTCGGCGCCGTCGTACTCGGCGCGCCACTGCGGCATCTTCTCGCGCACGTGGTTCTGGATGGTCTGCGCCAGTTCCTGGAAGAAGGTGCTGGTCGTGCGGCCGCAGCCAGGACAAGCAGTAACCATTGGCGTAAAAGCGCGCAGACCCATGGTCTGCAACATTTCCTGGGCAACGATTACTTCCTGCGTGCGCTTGCCGCCAGGTTCCGGCGTCAGCGAAACGCGGATGGTGTCGCCAATGCCTTCCTGCAGCAGCACCGCCATCGCGGCCGTCGAGGCGACGATGCCCTTCGAGCCCATGCCGGCCTCGGTCAGGCCGAGATGCAGCGCGTAGCCGGATTGGGCCGACAGGTCGCGATAAATGGCGATCAGATCCTGGACACCGGACACCTTGCACGACAGGATGATGCGGTCGCCCGGCAATCCCAGTTCCTCGGCCTTGGCCGCAGATTCCAGGGCTGAGGCGACCATGGCCGCACGCATCATGTCGACCGAATCGAGCGGATCGGCGCGCTTCGCATTCTCGTCCATCATGCGCGCCAGCAGATCCTGATCCAGGCTGCCCCAATTCACGCCAATGCGCACTGGCTTGTCGTAGCGGCAGGCCAGTTCAATCATCTGCGCGAACTGCTCGTCCTTCTTCCTGCCGAAACCGACGTTGCCGGGGTTGATTCGATACTTGGCCAGCGCCTCGGCGCAGGCTGGATTGTCGAGCAGCAGGCGGTGGCCGTTGTAGTGAAAGTCGCCGATCAGCGGCACATCGACAGGCATGCGGTCGAGGTGCTCGCGGATTTTCGGGACAGCCGTTGCCGCTTCGGGCGTGTTAACCGTAATGCGGACCAGTTCGGAGCCTGCGCGCGCAAGCTCGGCACATTGAACTGCAGTGCCGACGACGTCCACCGTATCGGTATTGGTCATCGACTGCACTACTACGGGAGCACCGCCACCCACCAGTACTTGGCCAACTTGGACCGCAGACGTCACGCGTCGCTTGATGCTGTAATCCATACTATTCCACCGTGACGCGCGCCACATCGTCCTTGCTGCGCGGCTGCAATTCAATATTCCGGCCCTGGTAGCTGACCGTCACATGCGCCGCGTTGCCTACCACCATGACGTACGGAGGTTGCCCCTCGATTTCGCGCTCGCTCCCGGCCGGGTTGAGTTGCGAATAGATGGTCTGACCGGAGGCATCCCTGATTTCGACCCATGACGGTTGCGCAAAACGCATCTTCAGACGCTTGCCCGAATCGGTTGAAACGGCAACCAAAGCCGTTGCAGGAATCGAGGCAACCCCGGAGATCGCTTCTCCAGAAACGACTGCTGATGGAACCGTGTCCGTCATCGACAAGCCAGAAGGGGGGAACAAAGGCGCAGGTTCGGCAGCCACTGCCGGTGGCACTTCGCGCCGCGCCGGCTGCCAAAAATCGGGGGGTACAACGTAGTACGCCACTACAGCAACGGTAACCAGAACGATCCCGCCGAGCACTGCTGCGTAATCGCGCTTCTGTGCCTGCCCTCTCTGTGGAAGTACGGCGCTTGTATTCTGCGGCAAATCCAGTTGCGGCGCAGTCGGCGGCGGCGCATCGAGATCTTCCAGAAGCGCTGCCGCGTCAAGTTTGACTACCCGGGCATAGTTGCGCACAAACCCGCGAATGAAGGTATGCCCAGGCAGCTTGCTCCAATCACCGGCCTCAAGCGCATCGATCTGGCGCTTCGAAAGTTTCAGCGAGGCAGCGACTGCCTCCACGTCCAGACCCAAGGCTTCACGCGCGGCACGCAAACGCTCGCCGACGTCAGGCTTTGCCACAACTTCCACCACTGGCTCTTCCGGGCTGATTTCGCTCATTCGTAATTTCCCTTGAGCAGTTCTTGATATTCCTTCGAATTCGGAAACCTTCGCCGAAGCTGGCTTGCATAGCGCATTTCGGTTTCCCGATCTTCCAGCTTGCGTTCGACGCGTACCCCAAGCCACAGCAACTCGGCATTGGGTTCCAGCTTGCGTGCCAGTTCGGTAATTTCCTTGCGTGCTTCAATCAGGCGGCCGGTACGGTAGTAGAGGTCAGCCATGCGCAAAGCGACAATCGGGCTACCACCGGTAAGACGGTAAGCCTTCTGCAAATACTCCTCACCGAGCGCCAGATCTCCCATGCTCACCGCACACTGCCCAGCATTCAGGTAGGCCCGGTCAGGCGTCTGATAAAGGCGGTTGCGCAAGGCACGCTCGAAATGCGGCATTCCTTCCTTTTGCCTGCCAATCTGGCAGAGGAACCAGCCATAGTTATTGGCAATTTCAGGATCATCCGGGCCATGTTGCAGGGCATCGCGAAAGTTATCCTCGGCGTACTTCGGCTCTTTCAGAAAGTGATGGACAAGCGCACGCATGCTGTAGGCAGGCGCATAGGTCGGGTCTATGTAGATGGCAATCGTCAGCTCCTCCATCGCCACCGGAATATTCCCCTCCTGATAATAGAGCGCCCCCAGTTCGGTATGGATTTTGGCGCGGCTGCGAGGATCCTTGGCTCGCGACTCCTGCTCCGCAACCTGCTGTGCGTTCTGTCCGCTCGCCTGCTGCGACTGCGCCAGTGTCGGCAGCAGCATGCCCGAAACGATAACGCAAAAAATTCGCGCAATTTTGCCACCGGAGTTAATCATGATCTGGCCTCTCGCACTTCAATGAAACGGCGTTCCGTCCTGCGAGTCTTGTCCAGAACCTGCCCGGCAAGCTGACCACAAGCGGCATCAATGTCATCGCCCCGCGTCTTGCGGGTCGTCGTGACGACTCCGGCATCCATCAGGATGCCGGCAAAGCGGCGGATACGATCCGACTTCGAACGCAGGTAAGGAGAACCGGGGAACGGATTGAAAGGAATAAGGTTGAACTTGCACGGCACGTCGCGCGTCAGCGCGAGCAGTTGCCGGGCATGCGCGTCGGAGTCGTTTATCCCCTCGAGCATCACGTATTCAAAAGTCACGAAATCGCGCGGCGCCTTTTCCAGGTAGCGCCGGCAGGCGGCCATCAGGTCCTTCAGCGGGTATTTCTGGTTGATCGGCACCAGTTCGTCGCGCAGCGCATCGTTCGGCGCGTGCAGCGAAACCGCCAGGGCCACCGGGCATTCGTCGCGCAGGCGATCCATGACCGGCACCAGACCGGATGTGGATACCGTCACCCGACGGCGCGACAGGCCGTAGGCGTTGTCGTCGAGCATCAGGCGCAATGCCTTGACGGTGTTCTCGAAGTTGGCCAGCGGCTCGCCCATGCCCATCAGCACAACGTTGCTGATGATGCGATCGCCCCTGGGGTCGGCACCCAGCGCACGGTTTGCCAGCCACACCTGGCCGATGATCTCGGCCACCGTCAGGTTGCGGTTGAAGCCCTGCTTGCCGGTGGAGCAGAAACTGCAGTCCAGCGCACAGCCGGCCTGCGTCGACACGCACAGCGTGCCGCGGTCGTCTTCGGGAATGAACACCGTCTCGACGGCATTGCCGCCGCCGACATCGATCAGGAACTTGCGCGTGCCGTCGTCCGACAGCTTGTCGGAAACCACGGCAGGCGGCATCACGACAGCCAGCGCTTTGAGTTTTTCGCGCAGGCTCTTGGCGATATCGGTCATCGCGTCAAAATCACTCTGCCCGAAACGATGTATCCAGCGCAGCACCTGGCGTGCGCGGAACGGCTTTTCGCCATTCTCGGCAAACCAGGCGGTCAGGCCTTCGGCATCGAAATCGAGCAGGTTGACTGTCATGCGGTCATGCCAAATGTGTCTTTCGGCCTAGCGGCCGGAGTAGACGTTCATTTCCGGGAAAAAGAAGGCGATTTCCACGGCAGCGGTTTCCTGTGCATCAGAACCGTGGACAGCATTGGCGTCGATGGATTCAGCGAAATCGGCGCGGATCGTGCCCGGCTCGGCCTTCTTCGGGTCGGTGGCGCCCATCAGTTCGCGGTTCTTGGCAACGGCGTTCTCGCCTTCCAGCGCCTGGATCATCACCGGGCCGGAGGTCATGAAACCGACCAGATCCTTGAAGAAAGGACGCTCTTTATGTACAGAGTAGAACTTTCCGGCTTCTTCAGCCGACAGCCAGGCCATCTTGGAAGCGACGATTTTCAGGCCGTTCGACTCGAAACGGGAATAGATCTTGCCGATCACGTTCTTGGCGACTGCGTCGGGTTTGATGATGGACAGGGTACGTTCGATTGCCATTGTGAAAGCTCCAGAATACAAAGAGTTGGTAAAACGTTAAATTTTATCAGCTTTTGCCTGCCAATTACTGATTGCAGAACCCCAAAAAGAAAAACGCGGCGGGAAAACCCGCCGCGCCAAAAGCACCATGACAAAACTACTTGGCCTTACATCATGCCCAGCGTCTTCGGCAGCCAGGTCGACATGGCTGGCCAGTAGGTCACCACCATCAGGAAACCGAGCATCGAGAGCAACCACGGCCACACGGCGATGGTCAGTTCGGTGATGCCCATCTTGGTGATACCCGAGGCCACGTACAGGTTCAAGCCCACCGGCGGGTGACACATGCCGACTTCCATGTTCACGACCATGATGATGCCGAAGTGCACCGGATCGATGCCCAGCTTCATCGCCACCGGGAACAGGATCGGTGCGAAGATCAGCACGATCGACGACGGCTCCATGAAGTTGCCGGCAAGCAGCAGGATGATGTTCACCGCCAGCAGGAAGGTGATCATTCCGAGGCCGTTGCCCAGCATCCAGTCGGCCAGCGCCTGCGGAATGTTCTCGTTGGTCATGATGAAGGAGAACAGCACGGCGTTGGTGATGATGTAGAGCAGCATCGCCGACATGTTGGCCGAATTCAGCAGCACCTTCGGCACATCCTTCAGTCTCATGTCCTTGTAGATGAACACAGCGACAACGAAGGCATACACCGCGCTCATCGCCGCCGCTTCAGTCGGCGTGAACATGCCGGAGTAAATCCCGCCCATGACCACCACAATCAGCAGCAAACCCCAGACCGAAGCACGGAAAGAAACCCAGCGCTCGCCCCAAGTCGCCTTCTGCTGACGAGGATAGTTGAACTTTTTTGCGCGATACCAGGTAACGCCGCCCAGTGTGCAGGCCAGAGCAATACCCGGAATGACACCGGCCATGAACAGAGCCCCGACTGAGGTATTGGTCGCCACCGAATACATCACCATGACGATCGACGGCGGGATCAGAATGCCGAGCGCACCCGAGGTCGAAATAACACCGGCACCGAATTTCTTCGGAAAACCCGCTTTGACCATGGCTGGCAGCAGGATCGAACCGATTGCCACCACGGTCGCCGGGGAAGACCCGGAAACCGCCGCAAAGAGCGCGCAGGCCAGCACACCGGCGAGACCGAGGCCGCCGTACCAGTGCCCAACCATCGATGTGGCAAAGTTGATCATTCGTTTTGCTACTCCCCCGTGCGTCAGGAAGTTGCCAGCGAGAATGAAAAACGGGATAGCCATGATTTCAAACTTCTCGATACCGGTGAATAGCTTCAGCGCCACTGATTCCAGCGGCACATCGGTCATCGTGAAGAGAAAGGTCAGTACCGTCAGGCCAAGCGAAATCGAGATCGGCATGCCGGTCAGCATGAGAACGGCCAGCAGGCCAAAAATCACCAGAGCGTTCATTATTCGCTCCCTTTCTTGTCGCCGGGTTTCTTGTCGCCGACCATTGGATGCTTCAGGTCGTGCATATGCAAGTTGTCATCCATGCCGTAAAGATTCACATCGACCGGCGGGACTACTTCTTCCAGACCATCGACGTGGCCGTGATCGTGGTGCGGCAACTCACCGGTTTTGAGAAAGCTCCAGGTCACCTGCAGGAAACGGAAACACATCAGCGAAGAACCGAGCGGTATGGCGCTATAGACAATCCACGTCGGCCATTCGAGATCTGGCGTCGTCGGGCCTTCGTAAAGATCGCCCATTTGCATGCCGAAGAAACTATAGAACGCGTGGTGAGCACCGTTCTCCCAGACAAAATGGCCGCCAAGGGTCGCCACGACGCCGGTAAAAAGGGCGCCTGCCAGCAGACCGAATACAATGAATTTTCCGCGCTTGCTATCGTCAAGGCGATTAATCAGCACGTCGACGCCAACGTGGATGCCGGTGCGCACGCCGTAGGCAGCGCCAAACTTCGCCATCCACACAAACATGATGATGCACAGTTCCTGCGCCCAGCCAACATTGAGGCTCAGCAACCAGTCTTGAAGCACTGGGATAGCGTAGCCAGAAAGATAACGGTGCATGACCGAGATGAAAATGATGACCGTCGCCGCTCCCATCAGGAAAGTGACGAGCAGTTCTTCTAGGTGATTGAGTGCCCTGTTGAGCATTGGTGTTCCCCCGAACATCCCGAGCACCTGACGGCACCCGGGATTTTTATGGAATCAGCGAGTTACATCTTCGACGGATCGAAACCCGTCGCCTTGTAAACCGACTGGATCGTTTCCTTTCCGATGCGGCTTTCCATCTTCTGATGCACCGGCACCAGCGCCTTCTTGAAGGCGGCGCGCTCGTCCTTGCTTGGCACATGCACCGCCGTCTTGCCCGACTTCTTCACACCTTCCAGCGCATTGTCGTTCTCCTGCTTGGCGATCTGGTTAGCGTAACGGGTCGACTGTTCCATGGCATCATCCAGCTGCTTGCGGATGTCGGCAGGCAGACCATCCCAGAACTTCTTGTTCACAATCACGGCATAACCCAGGTAACCGTGCTCGGTGATCGTCAGATGCTTCTGCACTTCGTGCATCTTCTGGGTGTAAAGGTTGGAAATCGGGTTCTCGGTACCATCGACCACGCCGGTCTGCAGTGCCTGATAAACCTCGGAGAACGCCATGACCTGCGGTAGCGCGCCGAGGGCACGAATCTGCTCTTCGAGGACCTTTGACGACTGAATGCGCAATTTCTTGCCCTTCAGATCAGCCGGCGTCTTGATCGGCGTATTGGCGGAGAAAGACTTGAAGCCGTTGTCCCAATAAGCAAGACCGCGAATACCCTTCGGCTCCAGCTTGGACAGCAGGCTCTTTCCGACATCACCAGCGGTGACCTTGTGCAAATGGTCCGAACTGTCAAAAATATAGGGCAGGTCGAAGACTTCAAATTCCTTCACGCCGAGCGGACCGAATTTGGCCAGCGACGGTGCCAGCATCTGGACGGCACCCAGCTGCAGCGCCTCCATTTCTTCCTTGTCTTTATAGAGCGTTGAGTTGGCATAAACCTCAACCTTGACCTTGCCCTTGGTCAGCTCGTCCGCCTTCTGAGCAAAGAATGCGGCGGCTTTGCCCTTCGGCGTATCCTGCGCAACGACGTGACTGAACTTGATGACGATCGGCTGTTGCGCGAACGCCGCAAACGAGAATGCACAAGCAGCCAGGCCCACTGCCAGTTTCTTGGTAAATTTCATCCTTATCTCCTCCAAAGGGACTTCACAGTTAGACGGGATGCTTTCCCGACCTGCCGGAGTATCACAAATGCGCCGCCAGGGATTAATTGTGGATATCCACAATCTGTCGGCAAAAGAAGACGAGGAGTAACATGCAGGCAATGAATTCAGCAGGATCCGACATCCGCACCACCGGTACAACACCCGCCTGGTCGAGCTGGTACCTCACCATGCCGAAGCTGGCCGTTGGCCTGTTGGTGGTTCTCCTCATCGCGCTGCTCTGGCTGCTTCAGGACAACGAAAAGGAAGAACAGCGGGCGACCTTGATCGCCGACGTGCTGTGGCTGGAGCAAAGTTTCCGTTTCCACCTTGAGGGCAATGCCGAGCAACTGCTGCAGCTCTCGCTCGATCTCGCTCGTAGCACAGACTCTGACAAGCTTTTCGACACCCGCGCCCGCCATTTGCTGAAAACATCGCCGGAACTGGCGCAACTGGCTTGGCTGGATTACAACGGCGTAACGCGGGAGGCCTTGCCCAGCCACATCTCCCCACGGCAAGGTGCCGCGTCGGGAAGCACTACACGCGAGCGAACCGAGGACAGCTTCGAGCTGGCAAAAAAACTGGGCAAGCCGGTGTTCTCCCGCCCTTATGCCGCACAGGGTGAGTTCTTCTTTGAACTGCACGTACCGGTGTATCGCGGCGACCAACTGACCGGCATGCTCGTCGCCACGCATTCGATCGGCGGCCTGGTTGGGCAGCTGGTTCCGTGGTGGTTTGTCGAAAAATACCAGTTGCACATCATCGACGACGACAGCACCATCCTCGCCAGCAAATCGAAAATCGATGCCGGCCCGGTGACTCTGAGCCACCAGGTTGCCCTCGACCCGCCGGGCTACGGACTGGCGCTCAAGGCCATGGCCAACCGGGTCGCCACCAGTACCGCCCAGAACCTGATCATGACGCTGATCATCTTCCTGGCGGCCGCGGTTTTCTGGAGCCTGTGGGCCATCCGTGGCCTGATGCGCCACCGGCTGGCAGCCGAACAGGCGCTGCGCTCCGAGCACGCTTTCCGCAAGGCGATGGAAGACTCGCTCACCGTTGGCATGCGCGCCCGCGACCGCGAGGGGCGGATCACCTACGTCAACCCGGCCTTCTGTGAAATGACCGGGTTTGACGCCAACGAACTGATCGGCGCCCTGCCCCCCTACCCTTACTGGAATCCCGACGAGATCAACCGTACGCGCGAACTGCACAACCGCGTACTCGATGGCTTGGCCCCCCCTGAGGGGTTCGAACTCCGCTTTCGCCGCAAAAATGGGGATTTCTTCGATGCCCTGGTCTACGAAGCACCGCTGATCGATGCCGACAATCAGCACACCGGCTGGATGGGTTCGGTGCTCGATATTACCGAGCGCAAACAAGCCGAAGAGCTGGCAAGGCAGCAGGAAGAAAAGCTGCAAGCAACGTCGCGCCTCGTGACCATGGGCGAAATGGCCTCCACGCTGGCGCACGAGCTGAACCAGCCGCTGGCCGCCATTTCCAGCTACAACACCGGCTGCATGAACAAGCTCGATTCCGGAAAGTACACCCCGGAAGAGCTGCGCGGCGCCATGGAAAAGCTTGGGGTACAGGCGCAGCGCGCGGGCAAGATCATCCGCCGGGTGCACGATTTCGTGCGCAAGAGCGAACCGCAGCTGGCAGACTGTGACCTCGCCGAAGTGATCGACGATGCGGTCGGTTTTATCGAGCATCTCGCGCAAAAGCGCAGCGTTCGCATCGAACGCGAGATCCCCGGCTGGCGGCAACCGCTGCTGGCCGACCAGGTAATGATCGAACAGGTCCTGCTCAACCTGATGCGCAACGCAATCGAAGCCATGAGCGAAACCCCGCCAGAAAGCCGGCGCTTGAGCGTTCGCGTCACCCAGCATGACGGGCTGATCGAGGTCCGTGTTATCGACAATGGCAGCGGTATCGCCGATTCGGTCATGGAACGCCTGTTCACCCCGTTCTTCTCGACCAAGCCGAACGGCATGGGCATGGGGCTGAATATCTGCCGCTCCATCATCGAGTACCACAAAGGTCGCCTCTGGGTCGAAAACAACCCGGATGGCGGAACCACCTTCGCTTTCACGCTCCCCCTCCAATTGCCATGACACACCAGGTCCATCTCGTTGACGACGACGAAGCCATCCGCGACGCACTCAGCTGGCTGCTGCAATCACGTGGTCTTACATGCCAGACCTACCCATCCGCCGAAAGCTTTCTCGCCGGATGGACAGCCGAGGTCGGCGGCTGCCTGCTCCTTGATATCCGCATGGGCGGTATGAGCGGCCTTGAACTGTTCGAACGACTGCTGATCCGTGGCAACCGACTGCCGGTCATTTTCCTTACTGGCCATGGTGATGTGCCGATGGCGGTATCGGCCCTAAAGAAGGGGGCCTTCGATTTCGTCGAAAAGCCCTTCGACGACAATGAACTGGTCAACCGGGTGCTGGAAGCTGTACAGCTCGATACATACCAGCGCGCCACTGCCGCCAGCTGCGATTCCCTGAACAGCCGGCTGGAACGACTGACCAGCCGGGAACGCCAGGTGATGGAACTAATTCTTGCTGGCAAGTTCAATAAGGTCATTGCCGACGAACTGCAGATCAGCATGCGTACGGTTGAGGTGCATCGTGCCAATCTTTTTGAGAAGATGGGCGTTCGTACCGCTGTTGAACTCTCGCAGTTGATGAGCACGCGGAACTGACCGGGATTCCCGCCATGAATCGCATCGCTGAAATTCCTGTGGCCACCCCACCCGCCGACGCAGCCTTCGGTGGAGCCCTTCTTGACGTCCTCATGCAGGCTGACACTGGCCTGCTGATCATCGCCATCGATAGCCAGCATGTCATCCGTCGTTGCAATACCCTTGCTGAAACCCTGCTGGCGCCAAAAGGCTCGGCGCTGATCGGCCGTTCAGTTCTGGCAATTCACGACGAGATCGGCGTCAACAACCAGCGCTTCGCGGCCGCACTGGCAGAAGCGTCCCGTAGCGGCGTCTTTCACTTCACGCAACGCGTTGGCCCTGACTCCGGCACCCGCCACCTGGAATCCCGCGTTCTACCGTTGACCGACAGCGCAGGCCAGCCTTGTGGCTATGCACTGGTATCGATCGACCGGACCGCACTCGAAGAAGCCGAGCGCATGCGACGCATGCTGGCAACGCCGTCGACCAGAGCCCGGTCGCCGTCATCATCACCAACACCGATGGCATTGTCGAATATGTCAATGCGCGCTACACGGAAAACACAGGCTACGCTGCCCACGAGATTATCGGCCAGCGTGCCGGCTATCAGAAATCAGGATTGACGCCGGCATCCGTCTATCGACAGTTATGGCAGGAAGTCTCCGCCGGGCGTGAATGGCGCGGAGAGCTGCTCAATCTGCGCAAAAGCGGAGAACTTTACTGGGATGCAGTGCACGTCGTTCCGCTCTCCGATACTACGGGCAAGATCACCCATTACCTCAGCATCCAGGAGGATGTGACCGAGCGCAAGCGTAGTGAGGAGACCCTCCGCCTGTGGGCGACGGTCTTTGAAAACAGCGGCGAGGCAGTGATGATCACCGACCGGGAAAACCACATCGTATCGGTCAACCAGGCGTTCACCGACATCACCGGCTACGCACCAGGCGAGGTCGTTGGGAAAAAGCCCTTCGCTGCTGGGCTCCGGTCGCCACGATGCTGCGTTTTTCAGCAACATGTGGCGCCGCCTGGAAGCCAGCGGCCACTGGCAGGGAGAAATCTGGGATCGGCGTAAAAGTGGCGAGATCTACCCCAAATGGCTGGGCATTTCCGCCGTGCGCGACACGCTTGACCAGCTCACGCATTATGTCGCCATATTTTCCGACATCAGCGAACGCAAGGAAGCGCAGGAGCGTATCGAATTTCTGGCGCGCCACGACCCGCTCACCGGGCTTCCTAACCGCATGCTGCTCGCCGACCGACTGGAGCAGGCGCTGGCTCACGCTGACCGGACGCAAAGTAAAGTCGCCCTGCTTTTCCTCGATCTAGACCGCTTCAAAACCATCAACGACTCGCTCGGTCATCCGGTTGGCGATGCCTTGCTGCAGGAAATCACAGCGCGCCTGAAAGCTTCAGTACGAGAAACCGACACCATCAGCCGGCTGGGTGGTGACGAGTTCGTAGTCGTCATTACCGACCTTGAGGATGAGGAAATTGCGGCCAGCGTCGCCCAGAAAATTCTTGAGATCACGCGCGCGCCCTTCTCAATCGGCGGCCACACTCTGAACACCTCGATATCCATCGGCATCACGCTTTACCCGACTGATGGTGGCGACTTCGATACCCTGCTGAAAAAAGCCGATATCGCCATGTACCACGCCAAGGATGCAGGACGAAACACCTACCGCTTCTTTACCGAGCAAATGAACGTGAACGCGCTGGAGCGTTTGCTCATCCAGAACCGGCTGCAGCAGGCGCTGGAGAAAAATGAATTCGTTCTGCACTACCAGCCGCAGGTTGCGCTTGGTACAGGCCGCATCATCGGTATTGAAGCGCTGATACGCTGGCGCAACCCGGAACTGGGGCTGGTTCCGCCCGACCGCTTCATACCGATGGCCGAGGAAAATGGCGCTATCGTCGCCATTGGCGACTGGGTGTTGCGCGAAGCCTGTCGTCAGGCCAGAGCCTGGCGGGAAGACGGCATCGGCACACTGCCGGTGGCCGTCAATATTTCCACGCTACAGTTGCAGCACGGTGATTTCGCCGAGCGCGTGCTGACCATCATCGCTGAAACCGGGCATGACCCGCGAATGCTTGAACTGGAATTCACCGAATCGATCCTGATCCAGGATGTCGAGCGAGTCCTGGGTCAGGTGCATCGCCTCAAGGCGGCCGGAATCACGGTGGCCATCGACGATTTCGGCACGGGCTACTCCAGCCTTTCCTATCTCAAGCGGCTGGATGTCGACCGGCTGAAAATAGACCGCTCCTTCATTCGTGATATCAGTACCGATCCGGACGACGCGGCCATCGTCCGGGCAATTACCCAGATGGCCCGAAGCCTGCGGCTGAAGATTCTTGCCGAAGGTGCGGAAACGACGGAGCAGACTCGCTTTCTGCTGGCGGAAGGCTGCGATGAAGTCCAGGGATTCCTGTATTCACGGCCACTGACGGCCGACGCCTTTGCCAACCTCTACCGGCAAACCAGCGGTTTCATCACCAATCTGACGCGCGCCCCCCGCTAGCCAGACAGGCTGCACCCCGGGTTCCCCCGGTGCTGCAAGCCAGGCGGCATCGCTGCCAACCCCACCCACCCAGACCAGTTGCTCACCGCACCACAGAAGCGGCAAGCGCCCCGCTCCCAGACCGGCACTGCCGATTCCTGCAAGAGCTTTTTCAGTGACCGCCGTGGCCGCTTTGCTTCCTGCTGCAAGCGCTCACCGCCCTTGCGGGTACGCAGGCTGACCAGTGCCTCGGCAAGCTGACGACGGCTCAAACCAGCGCCTTCTGTGGCCTGAAACCGCACAAGCCCACCCGCCCATGGCAACGCGGGCTCGCCCAGCCAAGGAAGCGACTCACAGACGGCGGCCGCTTCTCGATCAAAATAAATGCGCCCGCGAAAAACTCGCAGGAACACACCGTCGAGCGCAAACGCCGGTGCAGCCTCGGGCATGGCCGCCGCCAACTGGCGAATGATTTCGGCCAGAAAACGGGAATCCGGCATGCGCAGCCCGACCCGGCGCAACTGATAGCGAAGGAGATTGCTGCGCCGGGCAGATGGCAAGGCATTGAATGCCGTCAGCAGAATGGCATCGGCTTCGACGATACCCTGTGCATCCAGCTCCGCCAGCGTATCGACCAGCATCGCCTGTTCGCTCAGATGCGCAGACGCCCGTGCCAGTGCCGTCGCCGGGTCCGGAAACGCGGTGGACAACAGAGGAAGGATTTTGGCGCGCAAAAAACCGCCTGGTCGTCTCGATGATGGGCCAGTGCCAGCCAGTCGGCATTGCAGGTAGCAAAGGCGTCGTAGCGCACCCGCCGCGCGGCAGCCTCCAGGCCCTCGTCCGCGACGCCGGAAACCGTTACGTGAACCACGCGCAGCGGTACATTCAGGGTGTTGCAAAGGGATTGGCAGAATTCCATCCAGCCATTGGCGCACGCCGAAAGGCCGTGATGCACGTGCAGGGCGGACAGTTCGAACGACAATGCGAGAGGAGATGCTTGCTGGCGGCACTGCACCAGTGCGTGCAGCAGGGCCACGGAGTCGCGCCCGCCAGACAAACCGACGCAGACATGCCGGCCCTGCAGGAGCCGCGGCGCAAGAAACGCTGCGACCCGGCCGGCAAGATCAATCGACGGCTTGTTCCTTGTAACGGCCATAGGACATCAAACGCTCGAAGCGGGTTTCTACGAGTTCTTCGGTCGACAGGCAGGTGAGCTGCTTGAGCGCATCCTGCAAGGCCTTCTTAAGGCTTTGTGCCATCGCTGCATAATCCCGATGCGCTCCGCCGCAGGGCTCGCTGACGATCTTGTCGATCAGGCCCAGGGTTTTCAGTCGATGGGCGGTGATTCCCATGGTTTCGGCAGCGTCGGCAGCCCGCTCGGCGCTCTTCCAGAGGATGGAGGCGCAACCTTCGGGCGAAATGACCGAGTAGGTGGAGTACTGCAGCATCTGGACGATGTCGCCGACGGCGATGGCCAGCGCGCCGCCGGAACCGCCTTCGCCGATGATGGTAACGATCACCGGCACTTTCAGCTCGGCCATGACGTAGAGATTGCGACCGATGGCTTCGGATTGCCCGCGCTCTTCGGCATCGATGCCGGGATAGGCGCCCGGCGTATCAACGAAGGTCATCACCGGGATGCCGAATTTCTCGGCCAGCTTCATCAGGCGGAGCGCCTTGCGGTAGCCCTCGGGACGCGGCATGCCGAAGTTGCGGAAGATCTTTTCCTTGGTATCGCGGCCCTTCTGGTGGCCGATGACCATCACCGGCTGGCCATTGAAGCGGGCCAGCCCGCCCACAATGGCGTGATCGTCGGCGAACCCGCGATCGCCGTGCAGCTCGTTGAAATCGGTAAAGATCCGGCCGATGTAGTCCAGCGTATAGGGGCGCTGCGCATGGCGTGCAACCTGGGAAATCTGCCAGGGCGAGAGCTTGGCGTAGATGTCCTTGGTCAGTTGCGCGCTTTTCTTGGAAAGCCGGCCGATCTCTTCGGAAATATCAACGGCCGAATCGTCCTGAACGAAGCGAAGTTCTTCGATCTTGGCTTCAAGGTCGGCAATCGGCTGCTCGAAGTCGAGAAAACTGATTTTCATGTAAAGCCTGCCAGTTTGGGTCGGCGCGTATTCTACCGCTAAAGGCAGTCAAACGACCGTATGAGGGCCCCATCCCGCATCCTGAAATTGCCGGGAATCTGTCACCGGCCGTTGCAGGGCTCAATATTCAACGGGCAATGGATCAAGGCTTCGCCAGAGATACCACGTGGCCACGGAACGCCATGGACGCCAACGCTCGCCGGCCTCGGCCAACACCCGCCGCGGCTGCTTTTCACCAGCGAAATAATTCAGAAAGACCGCCTTCTGCAAGCCTAGATCATCGAGAGGAAAGACGTCGGGGCGCATCAGATTGAAGATCAGGAACATCTCTGCGGTCCAGCGGCCGATCCCGCGTACATCGGTAAGCACCGCGATGACTGCCTCGTCCTCCATTTCCGCCCAGCGCGCCGGTTCGACACGGCCTTCGGAAAAATGACGGGCAAGGTCGACGACGTATTCGATCTTGCGGGCCGAAAGACCACAACCGGCCAAACCGTTGGCGCCGACCTGCAGCACCGAGTCCGGCGAAACCTTGCCGACCGCCAGCGAAAAACGCCCCCAGACAGCATCGGCAGCTTTTACCGAAATCTGCTGACCGACAATCGAGCGGGCCAGCGTGCCGAAGGCATCGCCTCGGGAAACCAGCGACACGCCCTGGTAGCTTTTCACCAAAGCCGCCATCACGCGGTCGCCGCGTGCGAGTGCGCGCGAGGCTTTTTGCCAGTAGTCAGGAGTCATGCGGCCATTGTAGCTGAACGGAAAAATCGCTCCGGCGCCTTGCTGAAAACCCGGAAAACGGCGGAATCAATGCCCTTCTTCGCCGGCGTAGACTGGCTCTGTCAGCAGCCAGACAGTGAAAGTTGCTCCCTGCATCGGCGTACTTTCCACCGTAATGTTGCCGCCGTAACGCTTGATCAGCGAATGACTGATCGACAAACCAAGCCCCGTCCCTTCGGTTTTCTTCGTTGTGAAAAATGGATCGAAGATTTTCGCCATGTCTTCCGGTGCGATACCAGCACCGCTGTCACGCACCGAGATGACGGCCCCGCGACAATCATTGCCGACAATCCAGTCTGCCGTTTCCAGCGTTAGCGCACCGCCTTCAGGCATCGCCTGTACGGCATTGACAATCAGGTTGATGAGTACCTGCTGCAATTCATGGCGATTAAGGCTCACCCACTGCGTCGCACCGAAGCGGCGGATAATCTCAATGTTGCGCTTGATCAGATGGTGCTGTGCAAGGACCAGGCAATCGGCAAGCACCGCACTGACATCCACCTCCTCGACATAACCAGCGAATTCACCGGGTCGGGCAAACTGCAGCAGTTTGGTAACGATGATGCGAATCCGGTGTACCTGCTCGGCAATAAGCCGGATTTCTTGCTCCACAGGGAGCGTCTGCGCGCCAAGAACCTCGCGCAGAACGTCGAGATTGCCCTGGATCACCGCAATCGGATTATTGATTTCGTGTGCAACGCCCGCAGTCAACTCACCGATCGCTGCCAGCTTTTCACTGGTCACCAGCTGTCGTTGCGCCTGGCGTAATTCGACGTTCGCTTGCTCCAGCGCCAGCGTCCGCTCTTTCACCTTACCGTCAAGCTCGTTCGCCCAGCGCTGCAGTTCGTTGCGTTTTTCGGCCAGCACATCAAGCAACTGATCGAATTCCACTGCCAACCGCCCCAACTCATCGCGACTACCGGTTTCCCCGACTCGGGAAGTAACGTCACCACGATCGATGCGGACGATGGTCCGGTTCATCAACGAAATTGGGTGCATGACCTCACTCGCCCACTTCAGCGACCACGCGCACCCGACCAGGCTGATGAAGGCGAATACGGCAAAGATCATTTTCAGGGTATTTTCTTTGGCCGTGCGGAAAGGTGCTTCAAGGAAACCGACATAAAGCATGCCGACCCGCTGACCAAAGCTGTCGAGCACAGGCTCATAACCGGAAACATAAAAATCGTTCACGACAAACGCCGTATCAAGCCAGGTGTTGCCGTCATTGAGGACGAAATCCCGCACTTTCTGCGAAACGCGCGTACCGAGGGCGCGCTCGTCCTCGAACAGGCGTACGTTGGTAGCGATCCGGGTATCGCCGAGAAAGAGAGTGGCGGTTCCCTTGCTGCCTAACGGCAGCGAACCATCGCGATAGACAATGGCGTTGATGGTATCGACAAAGTCGAGATTACCATTGAGCAACATGCCGCCTTCGAGGACGCCAATCACCTTGCCTGCCGCATCAAAAATCGGCGCTGCCGCATGAATGAGCATGCCGCGCTCTTCGGTCGTCCGGCTATCGGGCGCAGCCTGATCGGTCGGGACGATATTGATTGCGGCACGTTCGCGCAGCGAGGGATCGATTGCGTCCAGCGCAGTACCGTCGTAGATGTCGATCACGCTGCCAGATTTTCCTTTCAGCGCCGCCTGAACCACCGGCCAGTGGCTGTTTGCTTTTGACAGTGGCTGGGCTGCACTGGCATGCAAAACCCTTCCTTTGGCATCCAGCACGTACATGAAGTCGAGTCGATGGCGACGTCGGGAATGGCCGATTTCCTCTGAGATGTTCAGTCTGTCGCCGCGCTCGAGTGCCTCGCGCAGCCGATGTCCGTCGGCAAGCGCTTCGACGCTGATGCCAACGTTTCGGATAACGCGATCGAAATATTCATGCGCCGTCACCAGATCGCTGCCGACCTTGTAAGTCAGCAACTGGTGGTAACTGGTATTGCTCCAGTACCAGACAACCGCCACGATCAACGGGAAACCCAAGAGCAGCGGCGCCAGCGCAAGGGAGAGTAACTTGGCCTTTACTGATGCCCGGAACAACGCACGCAGCCAGGAAAACGGATTCATTGTGCGCCAACACCCTCATTGGCGCTTGCTGAAAAATTGTCGCCGGAAACCGCCGCATCCCATTCCGCACACTTGCGCTCTAGCGTCTTACGCGACACGCCGAGCCGTCGCGCCGCCTCGGATTTATTGCCACCAACGGCAGTCAGCACACGTTGGATATGCCGTTTTTCAACCTCCTCCAGCGTCATTTCGTCCTGCTGATCCGGTGCCGGAGAAGTACTGTTCGCCACCATGCCCTGCAAAGGAAAATTACCGAGAATAAGCGAGCGTTCAATAAAATTTCGTAACTCACGGACATTGCCGGGCCAAGGATAGGCCGCTAACCGGCGCACGATATCGGGGTTGAGTGGCAGCGGCTCGACCCCGAGTTGCGACGAAAACATGGCCATGAAGTGACGGGCCAGATCAGGAATGTCTTCCGTGCGCGAGCGCAGGGTGGGGATGGTGATGTCGACCACTGCCAGCCGAAAGTAGAGGTCATGGCGGAACTTCCCTGCGGCGACGTCTGCGGCCAGATCACGGTTGCTAGCTGCAATGATGCGTACGTCCACCGGCACTTCCCGCTCCGACCCGACCGGCCGTATGCGGCGCTCCTCAAGGGCGCGCAGGAGCTTGGTCTGCATCGCGAGCGGCAATTCACCAATCTCGTCGAGAAATAGCGTGCCGCCATGAGCGTAGTAAAGAGTCCGTTGCGCGCCTCGCTAGCGCCGGTGAACGCGCCTTTGACATGTCCAAACAGTTCGCTTTCAATCAACTCGGCAGAAATTGCAGCGCAATTGACAGGTACGAAGGGCCGCTGCGCGCGATTGCTTAATTGATGCAAGGCACGCGCCGTCACTTCCTTACCGGTTCCTGACTCCCCCTGCAGCAGGACAGTTGTTGGCATCGGCGCAATTCTTTTGATCAACGCACGCAGATGAAGAATGGATGCCGAGCGGCCAACCAGGCCATCCTCCTCGGCACAGAATTCTGCAAGTTCCCGGCGCAGTACGAAATTCTCGCGTGCCAAGCCTGCTCGCTCAAAGCAGCGCTTGATGGAATTGAGAATCTGATCCACCCGGAAAGGTTTCAGAATGAAATCGGAGGCGCCACCGCGGAGCGCATTGATGGCGGTTTCCATATCGGCAAAGGCTGTAATCAGCACGACATCGCCGGAGTAACCGCTACGGCGAAGCTCGTGAAGCCATTCAACACCACTCTTGCCGGGAAGGGAAATGTCGAGCACGATCAGGTCGAAGTGCAGTCGGGCCATCATTTCTGTTGCATCCTCGACGTTGCCGGCGGTGGCCACCTGGCCGCAGCGCGCCTTGAGCGCACGCGCGAGAAAGCTGCGCATACCAGCCTCATCGTCGACGATCAGTATCGAGAAAGCCTGCCAATTACCGACATCTGCAGCAGAAATATTCTCAACGCGCATCAGCAAACTCCATCAAAAGACAATCACAGCAAGGTGCATTCAGCGGGGAGAAATGGGCGAAGAGATCCGCCATGAAAAACATCACTAAAAGATATTGCATTTGAATTCTGGAAATCCTCAGCTAACATCCTGCATAATCAACAAAGACGCACGTTAGAGAACGATGTGCCATAACTGAACCGAGAGAATCCGCCATGCAGGCGTACCATTTCTTCAGCCCGCTTCTTGCCCCAAACCAGGCTTGGGCGGCCTTCGACTGGCAGTGTTTTTCTGCTGCCGCAGCTGAGCTTGCCACTGTCGCAGGGGCTACAGACGCATGTATCCCGCTAACTCGACAACACCCACTGATGCTCAGCTGCTCCCCGGCGTGGCTCAGTAACAGCGCATTTCGCGAGTTTATTAAGAAACTCGGACGGGACCAAGCTATTCTCGCCTTTCCTTCCGGAACAGCGGAAATCAAGGAACAAGAATTGGCCTGCAAGGCGCTGCGGCAGGATGGTGCGCACGTCGCGCTGGGAATTACGGAGAGTGCCAACTTCCAATTGGCCACGCTCACCAGCTTTGACTACCTCCGGCTCGATAGCGAGCATGCACGCAGCAACATTCCCCTGCTTGACCTGATCAACGCGCATCAGTCGGGCTTTCAACTGGTCGCCAGCGGAGTACATTCCCACGAATTGTTTGACTGGGCGGTCGCCAAGCGTTTCTCCCTGATGTCGAGCGAATTTGTCACCAAGGCAGACGACCGTGCGCCGGTTGACGCCGATACGACCCGTCTCAAACTGCTCAAGCTGTTGAGCCTCGTCGTTCAGGATGCGGACACTCGCGAAATCGAAGAAATTTTCCGGCAGGAGCCAAAACTTTCCTACAACCTGCTGCGTCTCGTCAATTCCGTGGCTGTCGGCCCGAAGACCCCCATCACTGGCTTCAATCAGGCGATTACGGTTCTGGGCCGCCGCCAGTTGCAGCGCTGGCTGCAGTTGCTGATTTACGCCAACCAGTTCGGACGAGGGAACCAGCCGAATCCGCTCATGCAACTGGCAGCCGCGCGTGGCCGCCAGCTTGAATTGCTGACTGCTGGCCTGCCATCGCTAACGGATATTGCAGATACCGGCGAAGCAGCATTCATGGTGGGGATTTTTTCGCTGCTCGATACCTTGCTCCACATGCCGATGTCCGAAATACTCTCTTCACTACCGCTGTCGCCGACGATTACGGCAGCCCTGAGAGATCGCGACGGTCTCCTCGGCGAACTTCTTACTGCAGTGATCGCCAGCAACACGGGCGATTTCAGAACCGCGGCAGAATCCCTGAAGCGCTCTGGTATCCCACCCGAAAAGCATCTTGACGCACAAATTGGCGCCTATTCCTGGGCAAGTCGAATCAGTCTTGAATGAACGGAATGACACCTGACAGCAGTCATTTCCTTTCCCCTGGGTTTGATTCCGGGGCCACCGAATTCGAGCTGTCAGCCCAGCTCTATCAGGCAGTTTTTTTCCACGATGGGGGCATTCCTGCGGAGGCAGTTCAAAAGCTCTGCTGCAGCGCTCTTGAAAGTCAGGAAGGCTGCTTCGTTGTCGGAGAAATATCTTCCGGAAATGCCGAGTGGGCTGAACTCCACGCACAAGCCAAGGCATCCGGAATGCTTGCCATTGCCCCCCTCGCACCTGGCGAGGAGTCACCCTCCCGGATGGGCTTTCCACTCGTATTTCGCGAAAGCATGCTGGGCTTTGTTGGCGTTGCGGGCCGTATCGGCGGTTACGACGCGCCAGCCATTCGTCGCTTTGCCGATTTTGGCGCACTGCTGGCAGCAATGCTTCATGCACGCTCGAGCTACGACCAACGTGTAAATGCGCTGGCCATCAGCGAACACGAGATAGCGCGCCAATCGCAAATTCTCAATCAAATCCACGACTCAGTCATAACAATGGATTTGCAGGGCTACATTACCGGCTGGAACATGGGCGCGGAGAAACTCTTTGGCTACAGTGCCGACGAGGTCATAGGCCGCAACATACTTTTGCTGTACGCAGATGAAGATGACGGCATGGAAAGTTTTTTCAATGCCTTTCTGGATAACGGCAGCCGAGAAATGACTGTACGGCGCCGCAAAAAATCTGGCGAAATATTTTGGGCAAGTGTTTCACTCTCCATCTCTCATGACGAAGACGGTACGCCGAATGGTCTGATCGGCTATGTCGTAGACATCAGTAACCAACAGGCGGCAGAGGAAAAACTCCGCCTCCATGCGCGCATTTTTGACTCTGCGGGCGAAGCGATTCTTGTTACGGATGCAAATGAATGCATCGTTTCGGCTAGCCGGTCATTTTTCAGATATCGGGTTTCACGGAATCGGAGGTTCTGGGAACAACACCATCAGCAATGCGGCTGGGGACCGAAAACGGCCGCTGGGCTGAAATCCAGAGACAGATGAGCACGGATGGAAAATGGTCTGGAGAACTTGAAGCGCAGCGCAAGGGAGGAGACACCTATCCTGCGAGCGTATCGATCAGTTCCGTACACGATGCTGCTGGCAAGTTGACGCATTATTGCTTTGTGTTTTCAGACATTTCACAGCGTCGCCAGGCGGAAGAGCAAATTTACCGACTCGCCTACTTCGACCCACTGACAAATCTACCGAACCGCGCACAGCTATACTCGCTGCTTGAACAGGCCATTTTGGAAGCCCACCGCAAGCAGGATCATGGCGCCGTGCTCTTCCTCGATCTGAACCGTTTCAAGCATATCAACGACTCCTTCGGACACTCGCCTGCAGACACCCTTTTAGCGGAGGTTGGACGACGCCTGTCGCACGCCTTGCGCAAGGAAGACGTGGTTTCCCGTCTGGGTGGTGACGAATTTGTCATCGCTCTTTTCGATATCAACCGGCGTGAAGATGCCGCTGCAGTTGCGCGCAAGGCGCTAGCCGCTCTCGCAGAACCATTTTTCGTGGAGAACCACGAAATTTTGCTATCCGCTAGCGTCGGAATCAGTATCTTTCCGGACGATGGTCGTGACGCGGAAACCCTGATCAGAAATGCCGATGTCGCAATGTATCGTGCCAAGCAACTTGGCAACAGCGGCTATCTCTATTACTCACGCGAGATGAACTTGCGCTCGCTGGAGCGCCTGAAGATGGAAGGTGGTCTACGCCACGCACTAGAGCGCAATGAATTTATTCTGCACTTCCAGCCCCAGCTCGATCTGGCAAGCAACCGAATCATCGGTACCGAAGCACTGGTGCGCTGGCAAATTCCTGGGCAAGGGATGATTTCGCCGGCACAGTTCATCCCGATCGCGGAGGAAACCGGCCTGATCATTCCGATTGGCGAATGGGTGATCGAAGCCACCTGTAGACAATTACGCGCCTGGCTCGATGCCGGTCTAGAACCGGTGAAAGTAGCAGTCAACCTGTCGCCGCGTCAGTTCAGCCAGAATCTGCCACGCACAGTGATGGGTTACCTGCATAAATACGGCATCCCGGCCGATCTCCTGGAAGTGGAGATTACAGAAAGCATGCTGATGCACAATGCTGATTCCGTAGTGGCGATGATGCAGGAATTTGCCGCTGCCGGCATCGTCATGTCGCTGGATGATTTTGGTACCGGCTATTCAAGCCTGTCTTACCTGAAACGTTTTCCGATCGATACGTTGAAAATCGACCAGTCCTTCGTTCGCGGCATCCCGCACGACGCTAACGACAGCGCCATCGCCACGGCCATCATCAGCATGGCCAAAGCACTGAAATTGCGCGTGATCGCCGAGGGCGTGGAAACTGAATCACAACTGGATTTTCTCAGGGCGGCCGGCTGTGACGAAATTCAGGGCTACTGGTTCAGCCGGCCAATCCCGGCTGATCCCTACGCGCAGTTATTGCGCGAAACCAACGGCACATAAAACCTCGCAAGATGCCCGTTGTGGACAAACCCTACTGGCTGATAAAGGGGTTGTAGCGCCGCTCTTCGCCAAAATCGGAGAGCGGGCCATGACCCGGCACAAAGACGACATCATCCCCAAGCGGTAACAGGCGCTCACGAATTGAGCGGATTAACGTATCGTAGTCGCCTTTGGGGAAATCCGTGCGGCCAATCCCCCCCTGAAAGAGGACGTCGCCAACAATCGCCAGTCGACTCGGTGAATGATAAAAACATACGTGGCCAGGGGTGTGGCCGGGGCAATGTATGACGTCAAGCGACTGCTTGCCAACCGTCACGCAATCACCATGTTCAAGCCAGCGGTCAGGCGTAAAACTTCTGACATCGGGAAAGCCGAACATGCGACTCTGTTCAGGCATGCCATCGATCCAGAACTTGTCTTCGATCTGCGGCCCTTCAATCGGTACGCCGAATTGATCCGCAAGGTCCGCCACCGCGCCCGCGTGATCGATATGACCGTGCGTGACGAGAATTCTTTCTAGCTTCAGCTCCTCGCGCTCGAGCACGCGAATTATCAGGGGAAGATCGCCGCCGGGATCCGTCACTGCGGCCAGACGGGTTTCTTCACACCACAGGACAGTTGCGTTTTGCTGAAACGGGGTGACGGGAACGACGGTGTATTTCATGGCGATCAAGACTCGGCAAGCAAAGCGCAACCGCTGCGGCGGTGACTGAAAGACGGGGCCAGCAAAAAAACGGGGCGCCGCAGCGCCCCATTTTTGACCCCACCATCAGAAGTGCAACGGTCGCTTATCGCAGGCCAGCGCAGCTTCGTGCACGACTTCCGACAGTGTCGGGTGAGCATGGCAGATACGTGCCAAGTCTTCCGAAGCAGCGCCGAATTCCATCGCCACCACACCTTCCGAGATCAGCTCGGAAGCATTGGCGCCGATGATGTGCACGCCGAGGATGCGATCGGTTTCGGCACAGGCCAGCATCTTGACGAAGCCGGTTGGTGCGCCCATGCCCAGCGCACGGCCGTTGGCCATGAACGGGATCTTGCCGGCCTTGTAGGCGCGGCCATCGGCCTTGAGCTGCTGCTCGGTCTTGCCGACCCAGGCGATTTCCGGGCTGGTGTAGATGACCCAGGGGATGGTGTCGAAGTTGCAGTGACCGGCCTGGCCAGCCATCAGCTCGGCGACCATGACGCCTTCTTCCATCGCCTTGTGCGCCAGCATCGGACCAGAGACGACGTCGCCGATCGCCCACACACCCGGCAGGTTGGTACGGCAGTGGCCGTCGACGTTGATCTGGCCGCGCTCGGTCAGTTGCAGGCCGACAGCTTCGGCATTCAGGCCATCGGTGTTCGGGATACGGCCGACGGAGACGATCAGGCGGTCGGCGTCGAGCTTCTGTGCCTTGCCGTCCTTGTCGGTGTAGTCGATGGCAACGCCCTTCTTGGATGCCTTGACCTCGCCGATCTTGACGCCGCAGAGGATGTTCAGACCCTGCTTGGCAAAGACCTTGGCGGCTTCCTTGGCGACATCGACGTCAGCCACCGACAGGAAGTCCGGCATCGCTTCGAGGATGGTCACTTCGGAACCGAGACGACGCCAGACCGAACCCATTTCGAGACCGATGACGCCGGCACCGATGATCGCCAGCTTCTTCGGCACGGCGTCGATGTCGAGGGCGCCGGCGTTGTCGCAGACGATCTTCTGGTCGACCGGAATGCCCGGTAGATGGCGGGCCTTGGAACCGGTGGCGACGATGACCTGCTTGGCTTCGACGACTTCGTCGCCGACCTTCACTTGCCAGCCGCCATTGGCGCCGGCACCAACGAAGGAACCGTGACCGTTGAGCAGCGTCACCTTGTTCTTCTTGAACAGGCCCTTGATGCCGCCGGTCAGCTGGGTAACGATGGTGCTCTTGCGATCGATCATCTTGCTCACGTCGATCTTCGGCGTGCCGACGCTGATACCCTGCGCGGCGAAGCCGTGGCCGGCTTCCTCGAACAGGTGCGAGGTATGCAGCAGCGCCTTCGACGGGATGCAGCCGACGTTCAGGCAGGTGCCGCCAAGGCGCGGTTCGCCCTTCGGGTCGGCATAGGGGTTCGATTCGCAGCAGGCGGCCGAGAAGCCGAGTTGCGCGGCGCGGATGGCCGCGATGTAGCCGCCGGGGCCACCGCCGATGACGAGTACGTCAAATTGCTTGGACATTATTTTCTTCTCCTGTACGTAACAAGGAAAAGGGGCGGGAGAGAGCCTGCGCCCTCGCCCTCCCCTTAGGCCTTAGTGCATTAGACGCCGAGCAGCAGGCGGGCCGGATCTTCCAGCGCTTCCTTCATCGTCACCAGACCGAGGACGGCTTCACGGCCGTCGATGATGCGGTGGTCGTAGGACATGGCCAGATAGTTGATCGGGCGCACGACAACCTGACCATTCTCGACCACGGCACGATCCTTGGTGGCATGGATGCCGAGGATGGCCGACTGCGGCGGGTTGATGATCGGCGTCGACAACATCGAACCGAAAATGCCGCCGTTGGAGATGGAGAAGGTACCGCCGGTGAGTTCCTCGATCGTGATCTTGCCGTCCTTGGCCTTCTGGCCGTATTCGGCAATCTTCTTCTCGATGTCGGCGATGCTCATCTGGTCGGCATCACGCAGGATCGGCACAACCAGACCACGCGGCGAACCGACGGCGATACCGATGTCGATGTAGCCGTGATAGACGATGTCGTTGCCATCGACCGAGGCGTTCAGGATCGGGAACTTCTGCAGGGCAGCAACCGCTGCCTTGACGAAGAAGCCCATGAAGCCGAGGCGAACGCCGTGCGTCTTCTCGAACTTCTCGCCGTACTGCTTGCGCATGGCCATCACCGGCGCCATGTTCACTTCGTTGAACGTGGTCAGGATGGCGTTTTCGTTCTTCGACTGCAGCAGGCGCTCGGCGATGCGGGCACGCAGACGGGTCATCGGCACGCGCTGCTCGGAACGATCGCCAAGGCTGACAGCCACGGACGGGGTCGGCAGTGCAGCTTTGGTAGCGGCAGGGGCAGCAACCGGACCGGCTTTCGGCGCTGCGGCAACAGCATCCGCTTTTGTCACGCGACCACCGCGACCCGAACCGGCGACGTCAGCAGCCGACACGCCCTTCTCGTCGAGGATCTTGCGTGCAGCGGGCATGGCCACACCAGCAGCCGACGGTGCGGCAGCAGCGGGTGCTGGAGCAGCGACGGCAGCCTTCGGGGCTTCGGCCTTCGGCGCAGCTGCACCGGCTTTGGCAGAAGTGTCGATCTTGGCGATGACTTCGCCCGAGACAACGGTTTCGCCGTCGCCCTTGATGATTTCAACCAGCACGCCGCCATCCGGGGCCGGCAGCTCGAGTACGACCTTGTCGGTCTCGATGTCGATCAGGTTTTCGTCACGAGAAACGGCCTCGCCGGCCTTCTTGTGCCAGGAAACGAGGGTGGCCTCGGCCACGGACTCGGACAGTTGCGGAACTTTGACGTCGATGATCATGTTCTCTCCGTGCTATGTGCGGGGGTTAGTACTCGATCTTGCCCATTGCGGACTCGATGAGGGTTTTCTGTTGGAGGTTGTGCTTGGCCGCGTAACCGACGGCCGGGGAAGCCGATGCCGGACGCGACACGAGCAGCAGATGGTGCTTGGGACCGACCGAGCGGACCAGATGCTGACGCGAGGCCAGCCAGTACCAGGCGCCCTGGTTACGCGGCTCGTCCTGTGCCCAGACCACTTCCGTGAGTTTGGGATACTTGGCGAGTTCGGCCTTGATTGCTTCATCCGGGAACGGATAGAGCTGCTCAAGGCGAGCGACGGCAATATGGTTGGCCTTCTTCTCACGACGAGCGGCAACGAGGTCGTAATAGATCTTGCCGGAACAGAAGACAACGCGGGTCACCTTCTTGTTATCCAGCTTGTCGACTTCACCGATGACTTCCTGGAAGCCACCCTTGGCCAGATCGTCGAGCGAAGCGATGGCATCCTTGTGACGCAGCAGCGACTTCGGCGAGAAGATGATCAGCGGCTTACGCTGATTGCGCACGGCCTGGCGGCGTAGCAGATGGAAAATCTGCGACGGCGTCGTCGGCTGGCACACTTCCATGTTCATCTCGGCGCAAAGCTGCATGTAGCGCTCGATACGGGCGGAGGAGTGCTCCGGGCCCTGGCCTTCGTAGCCGTGCGGCAGCAGCATGGTCAGGCCGCAGGCACGGCCCCACTTGGCTTCGCCGGAGGCGATGAACTGGTCGATGACCACTTGAGCGCCGTTGGCGAAGTCGCCAAACTGACCTTCCCAGACCACCAGCTCGTACGGGTTGGCTGACGCGTAACCATAGTCGAAGGCGAGCACGGCTTCTTCAGACAGTACCGAATCGAAGCACTGGAAACCGGCCTGCTTTTCCTGCAGGTTGGCCAGCGGATGGTAAGTACCATGCGCCCAGTTTTCACGGTTCTGGTCGTGCAGCGCAGCGTGACGGTGGAAGAAGGTGCTGCGGCCGACGTCTTCACCGGACAGGCGCACGCCATAGCTGGAGACCAGCAGCGATGCGTAGGCCAGGTTCTCGGCCATGCCCCAGTCGATCGGCAGCCTGGCCCTCGCCCATCAGACGACGATCGTCGATGATCTTCTTGACGCGGTTGTGCAGGGTGAAACCCTCGGGAAGCGTCGTCAGTCCAACGGCCAGACGCTTCAGTTCCTTCATCGGTACCGAGGTATCGCAGTTCGGGATGTATTTCTTGGTCAGATAAGGCGACCAGTCGATGGTCATCGGGTGCTTGTAGCCGGCCAGAACCGGGTTATAAAGCAACTGGCCCTTGTCCAGATGATCGCGGTATTCCTTGATCATGTTGTCCGGACCATCGGCCGGCAGCACACCTTCGGCCACCAGTTTGTCGGCGTACAGCTTGCGCGTACCCGGATGCTGAGCGATCTTCTTGTACATCAGCGGCTGCGTCACCATCGGCTCGTCCTGCTCGTTGTGGCCGAGCTTGCGGAAGCAGATGATGTCGATGACCACGTCCTTCTTGAACTCCTGGCGGAATTCCATGGCCAGTTGGGTGACCAGCGCCACCGCCTCGGGATCGTCGCCATTGACGTGGAAGATCGGCGCATCGGCCATCTTGAAGATGTCGGTGCAGTACAGGCCGGAACGGTAGTCGCGCGGATCGGAAGTGGTGAAGCCGATCTGGTTGTTCACCACGATGTGCACCGTGCCGCCCGTACCGTAGCCGCGGGTCTGCGCGAAGTTGATCATTTCCTGGTTCACGCCTTGGCCGGCAACGGCCGCATCGCCGTGGATCAGCACAGGAAGGACATGGTCCTTGCCACCTTGGCCACGACGTACCTGGCGCGCATAGACCGAGCCGACGACCACCGGGTTGACGATTTCGAGGTGCGACGGGTTGAAAGCCAGCGTCAGGTGACAGGCACCTCCAGGGGTCGACACGTCGGACGAGTAGCCCATGTGGTACTTGACGTCACCCGCCGACAGATCCTGCGCCTTCTTGCCTTCGAATTCATCGAAAAGCATCGCCGGCGCCTTGCCCAGCGTATTGACGAGGACGTTCAGGCGACCGCGGTGGGCCATGCCGATAACGATCTCGTCGACGCCCAGACCGCCGGCGGTGCGAATCAGCTCGTCCATGGACAGGATCAGCGAGTCGCCGCCTTCCAGCGAGAAACGCTTTTGACCGACATAACGGGTATGCAGGTAGCGTTCGAGAGTTTCAGCAGCCGTCAGGCGCTCAAGGAAACGCTTCTTCTGCTCAGGCGTATAAGCTGCCTTGCTGCGGATCGGTTCGAGGCGATCCTGCAACCAGCGCTTCTCGGCGATCTCGTTCATGTACATGTACTCGACACCGACGGAGCCGCAGTAGGTTTCCTTCAGCGCTTCGACCAACTGGCCAAACGGGGCGTGCTCCGGGCAGCCTTTGAACGAACCGACATTGAACGTGGCGTTTTTGTCGGCATCGCTGAAGCCGTAGAACGACAGCTCGAGTTCAGGCAGCTCGGGGCGCGGCATGCGCTTGAGCGGGTCAAGATTGGCCCAGCGCGTCCCCATGAAGCGGTAGGCATTGATCAGTTGCAGAACGCCCACCTGCTTTTTGTCGTCAACCGGTGCGCCAGCAGCAGCCGGGCGGAAACCGCCCTGTTTGGCCTGTTCGGCGAAAGCGGCAACAACCGGGGCATGCGGCACATCACGGGCAACGTAGCCCGGCATCTGCGCCAGCTTGTCAAAATAATCGCGCCACTCGTCGGGCACGGAACCGGGGTTATCGAGATAGTTTTCGTACAGCTCCTCAACGAACGGTGCGTTACCGCCGAAGAGATAGGAGTTTCCGAACAGCTGGGTCATCATGGCATCACCTGTGGTAGCGGGTGTTGATTCAGTCGGAGCTGCCGGCGGGACAAGAACTGGGCAATGTCACCACCGGCTCATGCGAAAAGGGGCGGTACATCGCCGCCCCCATGTTTTCTTAAGCGCGTTTGCCAAGCGGCACGACATCGCGCCGGGCTGCGCCCATATACAACTGGCGAGGACGGCCGATCTTGTATTCCGGATCGGTGATCATCTCTTCCCACTGCGTCATCCAGCCGACCGTACGCGCCAGCGCGAAGATACAGGTGAACATTTCGGTCGGGATGCCGATGGCCTTCTGCACGATGCCGGAGTAGAAGTCGACGTTCGGGTAGAGCTTCTTCTCGACGAAGTACGGATCTTCCAGAGCGATCTTTTCCAGTTCCATGGCCAGCTTGAACAGACGGTCATTCTGCAGGCCGAGTTCGGACAGCACATCGCCGCAAACCTTGCGCATCAGCTTGGCACGCGGATCGAAGTTCTTGTAGACGCGGTGACCGAAGCCCATCAGCTTGAAGGAATCGTTCTTGTCCTTGGCACGGTTGATGTACTCACCGACCTTCGAAACATCACCGATTTCCTCCAACATCTGCAGGCAGGCTTCGTTGGCACCACCGTGTGCCGGGCCCCACAGACAGGCGATACCGGCAGCGATACAGGCGAACGGGTTGGCACCCGACGAACCGGCCAGACGGACGGTCGAGGTCGAGGCATTCTGTTCGTGGTCGGCATGCAGCGTAAAAATGGTATCCAGCGCATTGACCAGCACCGGGTTCGGGACATATTTCTCACACGGATTACCAAACATCATGCGCATGAAGTTGGCAGCGTAGTCGAGCTCGTTGTCCGGATACATGAACGGCGCACCGGTGTTGTACTTGTAGGCCATGGCGACGATCGTCGGCATCTTGGCAACCAGCCGGTTGAAGCTGATATTGCGATGCTCCACATCCGAGAAATCCATGGCGTCGTGGTAGAACGCCGACAGCGCGCCAACGACACCGGTCATGACGGCCATCGGGTGGGCGTCGCGACGGAAACCGGAGTAGAACTTGGTCAGCTGTTCATGCACCATCGTGTGATTCTTGATGGTCTTTTCAAAATCGGTCTTCTGTGTCGCATTCGGCAACTCGCCGTTCTTCAGCAGGTAAGTGACTTCGAGGAAGTTGCACTGTTCAGCCAGTTGCTCGATCGGGTAGCCGCGATACAGCAGTTCGCCCTTATCGCCGTCAATGAAGGTGATCTTCGATTTGCAGCTGGCAGTCGAGAGGAAGCCGGAGTCATAAGTGAACAACCCGGTTTTACCCCCAAGGGTACGAATATCGATGCAGTCATTGCCGTGAGTCGGCGACATGATCGAAAAGTCGACGGGAGCCTGTCCGTCAATAGCCAGCGTTGCCTTGCGTTCGGTCGTCATGGTCTTAATCCCTTGTACAGGTTATGTTTTCGCAACTTCCAGGGTGACCGCCAAACTACTGCGGCTCCCTTACTTCACTCTTACGCAGCATCGCCACGATTTCAGCCTGCTGCGCGTTCTCGCACTCCTCCGTACCATTTACCAGCGGCCAGAGATCGTGATCTTCCATATCTGCCAGTTCAGCAAAAACTTGTGCTTGAGCCTCGTTGAGCCTGGGAAATTCCTCGACGAGAAATTTTCCAAGTAACAGATCCAGCTCCAGCAGAGCCCGCCGCGTACAGCGCCACTGCAATCGGCCCAAGGCGCTACCGGAAACATTATTCACCACGCAAAAATCCTTAAACCGCGCGGCGAACCATCATTTCCTTGATCTTGCCAATGGCCTCGGTGGGGTTAAGACCCTTCGGACAGACATCGACACAGTTCATGATTGAATGGCAGCGGAACAGACGATAGGGATCCTCGAGGTCATCGAGGCGCTCATTGGTTGCCTGGTCACGCGTATCGGCGATGAAGCGATAGGCATTGAGCAGACCGGCCGGGCCGACAAACTTGTCCGGGTTCCACCAGAACGACGGGCACGAGGTCGAGCAGCAGGCGCACAGGATGCACTCGTAGAGACCGTTGAGTTCTTCGCGGTCCTCCGGCGACTGCAGGCGCTCGCGCTCCGGCGGCGGCGTATCGTTGATCAGGTACGGCTTGATCGAGTGGTACTGCTTGAAGAACTGGGTCATGTCCACGATCAGGTCGCGGATGACCGGCAGACCGGGCAGCGGACGCAGGACGACCGGCTGCTTGAGATCCTTGATCTCGGTCAGGCAGGCCAGACCGTTCTTGCCGTTGATGTTCATCGCGTCGGAACCGCAGATGCCTTCACGGCACGAACGACGGTAGGACAGCGTGTCGTCCTTGGCCTTCAGCTTGGTCAGAACGTCGAGCAGCTTGCGGTCGGTGACATCATCGACTTCGATCGAGATGTCCTGCATGTACGGCGCGTTGTCCTTGTCCGGATCGTAGCGGTAGATCTTGAACTGCATGGTACTGGTTGCCATATTCTTGAGCTCCTGGGCTAAGACGCGCGATCAGTAGGAACGCGTCTTCAGCGCGATCGTTTCGACGGACAGCGGGGTCATGTTCACCGGCTTGTACGACAGCTTGTTGCCGTCACGCGACCACAGCGTATGCTTGTGCCATTCAGCATCATTACGGCCGTTCGGCATTTCCGGAGTATCCGGTGCATCGTCGCGAACATGAGCCCCACGAGACTCCTTGCGGGCATTGGCGCAGACCATGGTGGCCTTCGCCACTTCGATCAGGTTGTCGAGTTCCAGTGCTTCGACGCGGGCTGTGTTCCAAACCTTGGACTTGTCCTTGATCTCGGTGACTGCAACCTGCTTCTCGATTTCCAAGATTTTCTGCACACCCTCTTCCAGCTTGTCCTTGAAACGGAACACGCCGCAGTGGTTCTGCATCGTGCGCTGCATGGCCAGGCGAGTGTCGTTGACGCTGCTGCCGTTGGTCTGGTTTTCCAGACGCGACAGGCGGGCCAGAGTCTTGTCGGCAAACCCGGCCGGCAGCGCCTTGTGGTCCTTCGGCATCGAGACCATGTCTTCAATGACGGTATCGCCGGAGGACTTGCCGAACACCAGCAGATCAAGCAGCGAGTTCGTGCCGAGGCGGTTGGCACCGTGCACCGAGGCGCAGGCGCATTCGCCGGCAGCGTAGAAGCCGGTGACCGGCTTGCCGCTTGCATCGGCAATGACCTGGCCCTTGTAGTTGGTCGGAATACCGCCCATCTGGTAGTGACAGGTCGGCACCACCGGGATCGGCGCCTTGATCGGATCGATACCGGCAAACTGGATCGATATCTCGCGAATACCCGGCAGGCGCTTCATGATCGTTGCCGGATCAAGGTGGGTGATGTCGAGCAGCACGAAATCCTTGTTCGGACCACAACCACGACCTTCGTTGATTTCGGTGACCATGGCACGCGAGACAACGTCGCGCGAAGCCAGATCCTTGGCGTTCGGAGCGTAGCGCTCCATGAAACGCTCGCCAGCCGAGTTGCGCAGAATGCCGCCTTCGCCGCGCACGCCTTCGGTAATCAGAACACCGGCACCGGCAACACCGGTCGGGTGGAACTGCCAGAATTCCATGTCTTCCAGCGGGATGCCGGCACGAGCCGCCATGCCGAGGCCGTCGCCGGTATTGATGAAGGCGTTGGTCGAGGAGTAGAAGATGCGGCCGGCACCGCCGGTAGCAAAGATGGTGGCCTTGGCGTGGAAAGCCACAACTTCGCCGGTTTCCATTTCAAGCGCGATGACGCCTAGCACTTGACCTTCTTCGTCACGGATCAGGTCGAGCGCCATCCATTCGACAAAGAACTGGGTGTTTGCACGCACGTTGCGCTGATACAGCGCGTGCAGCATGGCGTGACCGGTGCGGTCAGCGGCTGCGCAAGCACGACGCACCGGCTTTTCGCCGAAGTTCGACATGTGGCCGCCGAACGGGCGCTGGTAGATCTTGCCTTCATCGGTGCGGTCGAAGGGCATGCCGAAGTGTTCGAGTTCAACGACCACTTCAGGCGCCTTCTTGCACATGAACTCGATCGCGTCTTGGTCGCCGAGCCAATCGGAACCCTTGACGGTGTCGTACATGTGCCAGTGCCAGTGGTCTTCCTCTGAGTTGCCGAGCGAAGCAGAGACACCGCCCTGCGCCGCAACGGTGTGCGAGCGGGTCGGAAAAACCTTGGAGAGAACGGCCGTTTTCAGGCCGGCTTCGGAAAGCTGAATGGCGGCACGCAGACCGGCGCCACCAGCACCGACGATGACCGCATCGAATTTACGAACTGGAATACTCACCTTACAGCCTCCACAGAATCTTGACTGCCCAGCCGGCGTAGCCAACCAGTGCAGCAATCGTCGCAATCTCAAGCATCAGGCGCAGACCATCCGGCTTGACGTAGTCCATCCAGATATCCCGCATGCCGATCCACACATGGTAGAAGAGGCTGATGAAGAAAAGGAAGGTCATGAACTGCATGAAGCCATTGGCAAAAATCGCACGCCAGGCTTCGTAGCTGCTGGGGCTTAGCGCACCCAGCGTGACGAGAAGAATGAGGGTGTAGACCGCCATGATCAGCGCGGTGGCGCGCTGTGCGATCCAGTCCTTAAGACCGTAGCCGGCCCCGACAACGATACGATTCAACATACGACCTTTACCCCCACGACCAAGGTGAGCGCAATACTCACAGCGAATACGATCTTGCTCGAGAGACGAGCCGACTCCAGGTCGACGCCTTTGTGCAGATCAAGAAGGAGATAGCGAATGCCAGCGCAGAAGTGGTGCATGTACAACCAGATCAAACCGAACAGAATGAGCTTCACCAAGAAGCCATCAGTCACTGCCTTGGCCGCTGCGTATGTCTCGGGAGAAGTGAGACTCTGCTGAAAAAGCCAGAGCAGAACCGGCAGAAGAAGAAACAGAACTGCGCCACTGATGCGATGCAGAATCGACAGAATGCCGGGTAGCGGCAATCTGATCGACGGAAGGTCCAGATTCTTTGGACGCTTTTTCTTGATAGCAATTTCTGCCATGAACGTCATCCCTCGTGTTACGCGGCTGAGCCGCTTATTTTGATCCGATCAGAATTTCGGATTATAGCGTAATCGCAAGTGCCTGTAGCGCCATTCAGCCTAGGCCAGCTCATTGAAATAGTGATGGTTGCGGGTAGCATAAAAACCACGGCGCCACTCCACAGGCTTATTGCCATAGGTAAAGGTTACGCGCTCTACCAGCAGCAACGGACTACCCTCTTCGACATTCAGCAGCTCGGCAGCAACCCCTTCCGCAGCAACGGCGCGCAAGCGCTCCTCGGCGCGGATCATGCGCACGCCATAGCGACTCTCAAAGAGGTCGTACAGGGATTTTTCGCTCTGCTTCAGGATGTCCAGCGACAAATCCTGAAACAGCTCGCCCGGCAGATAGATTTCATCAAAGACCACCACGTCCTCGGCAAATTTGAGCAGGCGACGCATGATGATGATCGGTGCCCCTGACTCAAGCCCCAGCATACGTGCGACATCCGCACCGGCCTTGGCACGACCGCACTCGAGCGGAACGCTCTGCGAAGGCTGCAAATCGCCATCGTTCGGTACCAGACGGAGAAAACGGAAAAAGGAGCGCGGATCGCTATGGGTGGCAACAAAAGTACCTTTGCCTTGACGACGCACCAGGAGATTTTCAGCGGCCATCTCGTCGATGGCCTTGCGCACAGTGCCTTGGCTCACATTGAAGCGCACGGCAAGTTCTGATTCGCTGGGAATTGCATCTCCCGGCTGCCACTCCCCCTCTTCAAGGCTTTTCAGGATCAAATCCTTGATCTGCCTGTACAAAGGGCTGAAGGTAGGCGAAGGCGCGGTAGCACGCGAATGCGAAGACCGGTTCATATCAATGATTGGACCATATTTTGAGGGATTCGTCTATTCTACTTCTTATGTCTTTTATAAGACAGAAGACATAACATTTACACCCACGGCGCCTCGGAATATGATCCAAAAGCTTTAGCACTGCACTGGCAGCAACAAGGCAAAAGGCACTAAGCCTGAGATTTTCTTATTTCTTGTTCACCGTTTACAACAGGAGCCGCAACATGTCCAAAGCCCCCATGCGCGTCGCCATTACCGGCGCTGCCGGCCAAATCGGTTACAGCCTACTTTTCCGCATCGCCTCGGGTGAAATGCTCGGTAAAGACCAGCCGGTCATTCTCCAGTTGCTCGACCTGCCCCAGGCCCAACAGGCCGTCAAGGGCGTCATGATGGAACTCGAAGACTGCGCCTTCCCGCTGCTCGCCGGCATGGTCGCCACCGACGATCCGAACGTCGCCTTCAAGGACGCCGACGTCTGCCTGCTGGTCGGTGCCCGTCCGCGCACCAAGGGTA
This sequence comes from Candidatus Proximibacter danicus, assembly GCA_016710885.1. Lineage (GTDB taxonomy): Bacteria > Pseudomonadota > Gammaproteobacteria > Burkholderiales > Rhodocyclaceae > Proximibacter > Proximibacter danicus. Next base: position 144,295 of record JADJUC010000004.1, on the reverse strand, counting down.
TGGAACGTGCCGACCTGCTGACCGCCAACGGCGCCATCTTCACCGTTCAGGGCAAGGCCATTGCCGAGAACGCCAACGAGAACGTCAAGGTTCTGGTCGTCGGCAACCCGTGCAACACCAACGCCTTCATCGCCGCTGCTGCCGCCAAGAAAGTCGGCCGCACCAACCCGAACAACTACCACGGCATGCTGCGCCTGGACCACAACCGCGCCCTGTCGCAACTCGCCACCAAGACCGGCCGCGCCGTTTCGACGCTGAAGAAGCTGGTCGTCTGGGGCAACCACTCGCCGACGATGTACGCCGACTACCGCAACTGCGAATCGAACGGCGACAACGTCAAGGCCCTGATCAACGACCATGCCTGGAACAACGATACGTTCCTGCCGACCGTCGGCAAGCGCGGCGCCGCCATCATCGAAGCTCGCGGCCTGTCGTCGGCTGCTTCGGCTGCCAACGCCGCCATCGACCACGTGCGTGACTGGGTGCTCGGCTCCGACGAATGGGTCACCATGGGCGTTCCGTCCGATGGTTCCTACGGCATCCCGGCCGGCATCGTTTACGGCTTCCCCTGCGAGTGCAAGGGTGGTTCGTTCAAGATCATCCAGGGCCTGGAAATCGACGAGTACAGCCGCGAGAAGATGAACTTCACGCTCAAGGAACTCACCGACGAAGCCGAAGCCGTCAAGGATATGCTCTAACCGAGCACCGCTCCAACGAAAAAGGCCGCAGCGAACGCTGCGGCCTTTTCGCTTTCAGCCCTGCGATGGAAGCTTAAGTTTTGTCGCGCTGTGGCAGCATCCTCTGCATCAAGCCGTCCTTTCGCACAAATTGATGCCACAGTGCTGCAACCAGATGCAAGACAATCACCGCGATCATCGCATTGCCAAATAATTCGTGGATTTTCTTGACGCTCTTTGCAGCCTCCTTGGTGCCATCGAGAGATACTGGCAAGGGCCACCCGAGCAGACTGACCGGATTGCCGGCAGCGATCAGGATCATGACACCACTCAACGGCAGGGCAAGCAACAACAGATACAGCAAGCCATGCGCAGAAGCACCCAGGCGCTGCTCCAGACTACCCTTGGCAGCTATCGGCTCCGGTCTCCGGCCAGCAAACATCCAGAGCACACGAACCGCTGTTGCCAGCAGCACAATGGCGCCAAGCTGAAAATGCCATGATCTGACTGCGTCGCGCAGTTCGCTGCCCTTAAGAAACCAGCCCTTCGTTTCGATCAGCAGGATGGCGCCAATGACCAGAATGGCGGACAACCAGTGCAGGCTGATTGCCAGGCCGTTATAGCGGGTTGGTGATAAATTTTTCGTGTTCATTACCCTATTCCAATATCCCAACGAGTGAATATTCGTGGATTGTAGGGGGGCATGCTTAAAGCGCTCTTAAATTGGCGCACGCGCTAAAATAACGGCCTCTCATCATTTATGCACAGGCGCAGCCATGCACCGACGCCACCCCGGCACTGTCCTCTTCTCTGGTGAAAAGCCCTTTCCCATGCTGCCCGCCGTCGACCACTACGCCGGAGCCGAAAAGCTGATAAAAAAGGCCATGCAGTTGCAGCGCGAGTTGGGCGAGCAGGCGGGCGGCCCGATCTTCGACATCACCTGCGATTGCGAAGACGGTGCCCGCGCGGGTGCCGAGAAAGAGCATGCAGAGATGTGTGCGGCACTGATCATGAGCACCGAAAACATCCACAACCGTGTCGCTGCACGCATTCATGACATCACGCATGAGCACTGGCAGCAGGACCTTGAAATCCTGATCGGCGGCGCCGGTCGCCGCCTGCCCTTCATCACCCTGCCCAAGCCACGCAGTGCCGACGATGTAGCCCGTCAGATTGCCGAACTGAGGCGCATCGAAAAAGCGTCGGGCGTCGGCCGTGCAATCCCGGTACACGTGCTGATCGAAACCCACGGCGCCCTGCGCGAGGTATGGCAGATCGCCGCCCTGCCCGGTGTTGAATCCCTCGATTTCGGGTTGATGGATTTCGTTTCCGGCCATCACGGAGCGATCCCCGGCAGCGCAATGAAAAGCCCCGGCCAGTTCGAACACCCCCTGGTCAGCCGCGCCAAATGCGAAATTTCCGCTGCGGCCTTGGCCAACGGCGTCGTCCCTTCCCACAACGTCACCACCGAACTCAGCAATCTCGACATGATCCGCAGCGATGCGCTGCGCGCGCGGCTCGAATTCGGCTACCTGCGCATGTGGAGCATCCACCCCAACCAGATCGTGCCCATCGTCGAAGCCATGCGCCCCGATTTTTCGGAAGTGCAGATCGCCACCGAGATCCTCGTGGCCGCGCAGGATGCCGACTGGGGGCCGATTCGCCACGAAGGCAAGCTGCACGATCGCGCTTCCTACCGCTATTTCTGGGAACTGATGCAGCGAGCCCGGGCCACTGGCACTGAATTGCCGGCAGAAGCCGTCGTTCGTTTCTTTTCCTGAAAGCGGGCTTGGCTTGCCGCTCCGCGAGGGCTATGCTTCATGGATATCAATCACGCCACCAGAACAAAGGAGATCAGCATGCGCAAAACCCTCATCGCCACTTCACTGCTACTCGCCACGGGCCTTGCCGCTGCAGCAGACGCACCTGCCCGAAAATCCGGACTCTGGGAAATCACCAACAACATGAGCGGCCCGCACCCGATGACAACGACCATGCAGCAGTGCGTTGATGAGAAAACCGACAAGCTGACCGAGCAGACAGGCTCAAAAGAAGCGAAACAAAACTGCTCGAAGAACGAGGTCTCCCGTTCAGGTGGCAAGGTGATCTCGGATTCCGTCTGCAAATTCGACGGCACCACGGCCACCACGCATGCCGAGTTCAGTGGCGACTTCGGCAGCAACTATCGCGGCGACATCAAAACCACCTACAACCCGCCGATGCACGGCATGAAGGAATCGCAGATGGCGATCACCGCCAAATGGCTCGGCCCCTGCAAGGCCGGCATGAAACCCGGCGACATGATGATGCAGGGCATTCCCGGGATGCCGGCCGGCATGAAATTCAACCCGGCCGACATGCAAAAGCAGATGCGCTAACACCAGCTCACATGAACAGAAAGGGCCGCGATCGCGGCCCTTTCGCTTTCTGTCAGTCGGCAAACTTCGGCGGACGCCGCTCTTTCGCCGCCGCCATGGCTTCGTTGAGATCCGCCGACATCAGCATCGCCGCATTCCAGGTTGCGATGTAGTTGAGGCCATCGGCCAGCGAATGATCACGCCCGTAGTTGAGGATTTCCTTGGTGCCGCGAATGGCCAGCGGCGACTTTGCCGCAATACTTTGCGCAATCTGCATCACTCCCGCCACAAGCTCATCCGGCGAAGCAAAGACACGATTGATCAAGCCAATCGTCACCGCCTCGTCCGCCCCAATGTTCCGGCCGGTATAGGCCAACTCGCGCGCCATCCCCTCCGGAACGATGCGCGGCAGGCGCTGCAGCGTACCGACATCGGCCGCCATGCCGACATCTACCTCACGTACCGAAAACAGCGCATCGGCCGAGGCATAGCGCATGTCGCAACAGGTCACCATGTCCAGCGCACCACCAATGCAGGCGCCCTGAATCGCGGCCAGCACCGGCTTGCGGCATTGCTCGATGCTGGACAGGCAATCCTGCAGGTCGAGGATCAAGCGGCGCAACTTCTCCCGGCTGCGTGCCGGGTCGGCATGCGCCACCGCCTGAGCAACACCACCGAGCATCGCCAGATCGATGCCGGCACAGAAATTCTTGCCGGCACCGGCGAGCACCACGGCACGCACCTCAGCCGTAGCGTCGGCCCAGCGCATTGCCGTGCGCAATTCCTGCCACATGGCTTCGTTCATGGCATTGGAACGATCCGGACGGTTAAGGCTTACCTCGGCCACCGCACCTTCCAGGCGCACCGATATCGTCGTCATCTGCGGTGCAGATTGCGTCATTACTGTTCTCCTGAAATTGGTTTTATGGGTCCTGCAACTACAGCGCGCGAGCTTACCCGAACTTCGCTGAGGCCAGCCATTTGGCACCTGCCGATGAAAGTTGACTAAATCACTCGGGCACTCACACAATCGGCAACAAATCACTTGATAGACTCACCCCCTCGGAGAAATAAGCATGCAGGCAAGACTGGAAGGAAAATCGCCGTTGTCACCGGTGCCAGCAGTGGCATCGGCCGCTCAATCGTTGAGCACTACGTTGCCGAAGGCGCCAAGGTCGTTGCCTTCGCCCGCAATCAGGAAGAACTGGCAAAACTGGCAGACGCCCATGCGGGCAAGGTGCATGCGATTACCGGCGACGTCACCCAGCCTGCCGATTTGCAGCGTCTGGTTGATGAAACGGTGGCTACCTTCGGTGGCGTCGATATCGTCGTGCCAAACGCCGGCATCGCACGCGTCGTCTCGTTCGAGGAAAGCACGGCCGAAGCCTTCAATACCCAGTTTTCGGTCAACCTCTTTGGCGCAGTCGAGACTGTCCGCCTTTTCCTGCCGCACATCCGCAAGGGTGGCTCAGTGCAGTTCATCACCACCTTCCTGACGCAGGTGGGGTTTCCCGGCCTGGCAATTTACAGCGCCAGCAAGGCCGCACTGAAATCGATTTCGCAGACCCTCGCGGCCGAACTGGCGCCCAAGGGTATTCGCGTCAACTCAATCGCGCCGGGCCCGATCGGCACCCCGCTCTGGGGCACCGTTGGCCTGCCACCGGATGTGCTGAATGTTGTTGCTGCCAATGTCACGGCACGCCTGATGCCAGGTGCCTTCGGCGCGCCGGAAGACATCGCCGAGACTTCGGTGTTCCTTGCCTCCGATGCTGCCAAAAATATCTACGGACAGGAAATCGTTGTCGACGGCGGCTACACAATCGGCTGAGCGCAACCGGGAATCAATCTGCACACCGGCATTCACCGGTGTGCGCCTGCACCTACTTGCCCTTCAGCTGTGTGCGGAACGCCACATCCAGCTTGCTCTCCCGCTTCGGTGCCTGCGCCTTGATCGCATTGACGAAATGAACAAATTCATCCATCGCTAGCGGCTCCCCCACTGGCATCGACACACCATCCTCCGAAACAAGCCGCAGGACAAACAAGCCATCCGCGCGCACCGACATCGAATAATCCGGGTTCGCACTACGCGTACGGAGCCGTTCTACTGCTCCACTCGCTTTCGTCGATCTCATATCTACCTCGCAAAAATACCAGCAACGCTTGATACTACCGCTACGGTATCAATTTCTGCAGGAAGCATCGCAAGCAGCGCGTGCTTCCCGACACACTCCAGCAGACCTCCTGCTCGGAATCAAGACCTTTCGGCATGCCAGCGGGTAGGGAAATTCATGTAGGACAATATGCTATTTATCAATGCGAAAGTGATTATCTTACTGGTAACATCCGTAGCTCATGGACCCATCAAAGCGTGATGAATAATGACCGACATTTCATTGAATGACCAAGATTCGGCACTCGCCAGACTGGCGCAGGAAAATCGTAACCTCACGGAAAAACTTGCTCGATCGGAAGAAGCAAGAAAAAGGGCAGAGGAAACGCTAAGCGAAAGCGAGAGTTTCAACAAAAAGGTCTTTCAGGAGTCGGCAACCGCTATTGCCATCATCGACCCCGTCACGGGCATTACCGACTGCAACATGGCGGCAGTACGCATGTATGGTTACACGTCACGCGAAGACATTCTGGGAAAAATGCCCTTCGATTTTTCTGCGCCGACACAATACGACGGCACGGATAGCAGAACGGCGGGAGAAGAACTCGCAAAAATTGCCATTGAGCAAGGAATCACAGCTTTTCAGTGGCGGGCGCAGCGAGCTAACGGGGAAATTTGGGATGCCGACGTGCACCTCATGGCCTTTGCCTGCGGCGGCCAGCTGGCACTGCGGTTCACCATCGAGGACGTTTCCGAGCGACGTCGCGCGCACAAGGAAATCGAGCGCCAACGGCAAGAAATTCAGGAGCTGCTTGACGAACAACAGGCAATTTTCGAAAACGCTCCCCACGGCATGTCATACACCGCCGACGGCATCATCCTGCGGGCAAACCGGCGCTTGGCAGAACAACTCGGTCGCGGCATCGAAGAGTTGATTGGCCTGTCAGCATCGACCATCCTGTTCGAGACACCACAACGCTTCCGCGAGTTTGGCGCCATAGCCGGCCCCCAACTCGCTGCAGGTAAGACGGTTAGTATCGAATGGGACTTTCTCCGCAAGGACGGCTCAAAATTCGTTGCTATGGTTTCTGGCCAGGGCATACACCTCCCCGGCCATGAGCGTGCAGCAGTATGGGTTTACGAAGATATTGCCGAGCGCAAGCGTCTGGAGCGTGAGATACGCGAGCGCGAGGAAAAATTTCGCCGCGTGCTGGAAAATAGCCCCGCCGGCGTAACCATCACCACAGAAGAAGGGCAAACACTTTTTTCCAATAATCGCCTGGTCGAATTGCTGGCGATCCCACCAGAAGCAATAGCTAACCATCGAGCCACCGACAATTGGCGAGAGGCGAGTGATCGCCACGTTTTTCTCGACCAACTGCGTCGTGACGGCGCGGTACACGACTACAAGGCAGAGTTTGTTCGCATGGACGGCATACCGATCACGGTACTGCTCTCCTCGGTACTCACCGACTTCGTAGACGGTCGCCATCTGGTGACCTGGATATACGACATTACCGAGCGCGAAAAAGCAGCCGATGTTGCGCGCATCGCCAGTGCAGAACAAACCGCGATGTTCGAGGCCGCCACTGTAGGCATTGCCTTCCTCAAGGACCGGGTGATCATGCGCAGTAACCGCTTGCTCGACCAGATGTTCGGCTACGAGCCCGGCGAACAAATTGGCCAGAAAACCCGCATCTGGTATCCCGATGACGCCACCAACGAGAGCGTGGCAAGTGCCTATGAACAGATGTCACGCGGGGAAATATATCAGCGAGAGCAGGAACTCGTGCGTAAGGACGGTTCGCGTTTCTGGTGCAAACTGAGCGGCAGCGCCATCGACGCATCGGACATAGGACGTGGCACCGTCTGGATGCTGGAAGACATATCCGAGGCCCGCGCCGCTGCAGAAGAACGTGAACTCGCCGAGCAACGGATCGCCAGAAGCGAACAGCGGCTGTATCTGGCGGTTAACGGCGCCAATCTCGGCCTGTGGGACTGGCAACTGGATGCCAATGGTCATATCACTCAGGCCACCATCAACCATGTTGCGGCAGAGATGCTGGGCTATACCAAGAAGGAACTGCAGGAGCAGTATTCCAGCTATATCGAATGCTGGACGGACATCATGCATCCGGATGATTATCCGCGAGCCGACGAATTGCTGCAGCGCTTCCTGAAAAATCAGGACCCCCATTACCGATCCGAACACCGCTTGCGGGCGAAATCGGGAGAGTGGCGATGGATACTCGCCATCGGCCACGCCGCAGAGCGCGGCGACGATCAACTGCCACGACGCGTGGTTGGCATTCACCAGGACATCACTGAACGCAAGGCCTCCGAAGCCACGCTTCGCGACAGCGAGGCCTACAACAAGATGCTCTTTCAGGAATCCTCACGTTCCATTGTCGTCTTTGATCCACGAGAGGGATTCATTGACTGCAACCGGGCGGCAGTTCGCATGTATGGCTTCGCCTCGCGCGAAGACCTGTTGGGAAAGACGCCGCAGGACCTTTCCGCTCCGACCCAATACGACGGCTCCGACAGCAAGAGCCTTGGTGAACGCATGGCACGTGCGGCCCTCAAGGACGGCCTCTCGAATTTCGAATGGCGGGCACGCTCTGCCAATGGCGAAATATGGGATGCAGAGGTTAACCTGATGCCCTTCAGCTACGGCGGCAAACGCCTGCTGCAGTTCACAGTCGACGACGTCACTGAAAAGAAGCGGGCAAGCGAGGAAATGATCGCCCAGCAGGCAGAGATCAGGAAGCTGCTGGAGGAGCAGCAGACGATCTTTGAAAACGCCCCCAACGGCATTGTTTACACCGCCGATGGCGTCATCCTGCGGGCCAACAAGTGTATTGCCGAGAACCTTGGGCGAGCGGTCCACGAGTTGGTCGGCGCGCCGGGTGCGATCATGTTCGAGTCGCAGGAAAACTACGCCACCTTTGGCGGGCTTGTCGCCCCGCAGCTTGGCGCGGGCAAGGATGCGCACATTGAATGGGAATTCGCCAAAAAGGACGGCACGAAGTTCATCGCCCACGTTTCCGCGCAGGGCATTCACCTCGAGGGTTACCAACGCGTAACGGTCTGGGTTTTCGAGGACATCGCCGAGCGCAAGGCGGCAGAGCGGGAAGCGGCAGAGGCGAGAAGGGTTGCCGAAGAGGCGACCAAAGCCAAGAGTGATTTCCTGGCGAATATGAGCCACGAAATCCGCACCCCGATGAATGCCATCATCGGCATGTCGCACCTCGCGCTGCAAACGCAGCTCGACAAGCAGCAGCGCAACTACATCGAGAAGGTCAACCGCTCGGCGGAGAACCTGCTCCGCATCATCAACGACATTCTCGATTTCTCGAAGATCGAAGCCGGAAAGATGTCGATGGAAAAAATCGACTTCCGGCTCGAAGATGTCATGGACAACCTGGCCAACCTGGTCGGCATCAAAGCTGAGGAAAAGGGTCTGGAACTGCTGTTCAAAACCGATCCGGAAATTCCCACGTCACTCATCGGCGATCCGCTCCGCCTTGGGCAGGTACTGGTTAACCTTGGTAACAACGCGGTTAAATTTACCGACCAGGGCGAAATTGTTGTCGGTATCGAAAAGGTAAGCGAAGAAAATCGTACTGCTGAGCTGCACTTCTGGGTCAGGGATTCCGGCATCGGCATGACGCCCGAGCAGTGCGGAAAAATGTTCCAGTCGTTCAGCCAGGCGGACTCATCGACCACCCGCAAATACGGCGGTACCGGCCTCGGGCTGGCAATCTCAAAAAACCTCATTGAACTGATGGAAGGGCGTGTCTGGGTCGAGAGCGAGGCTGGCAAAGGCTCTACTTTCCACTTCCATGCGCGATTCGGTGTACAGGAAGAAGCGATGCCGCGCCGTATGTTCCACGCCGAAGAACTGCTTGGCGTACGGGTACTGGTCGTCGACGACAACGCCTCGGCACGCGAGATCATTTCGAGCATGGCAGAGGGACTTGGACTGGCGGTCGATGCGGCGCGAGACGGTCGCCAGGCGCTGACGATGGCCGTCGAAGCAGAAAAAAAGGGGGATGCGTACGACCTCGTGCTGATGGACTGGCAAATGCCGGTCATGGATGGCGTCGAAACCGTACGGCAACTGCAGGACGAACATCTGGTGCACGTTCCGGCAGTCATCATGGTCACGGCCTACGGGCGGGAGGAGGCGATCGGATCGGCGGAGCAACGCGGTATCACTCTGAAATCTGTGCTGACCAAACCGGTCATCGTATCGACGCTGCTTGAAGCCATTGGTGAAGCACTGGGCAAAGGTTTCGTCTCGGAAACCAGAACCCAGGAGCGCGGATTTGGCTACGCCGAAGCCAAGGAAAAGCTCGCCGGAGCGCGTGTCCTGCTGGTCGAGGACAATGAGATGAATCAGGAACTGGCGGTGGAATTGCTGCGCAATGCCGACGTTGACGTCGAGATCGCCAACAACGGCCAGGAAGCATTGGATATCCTTGCGCGCGACCAACGCTTCGATGGCGTACTGATGGATTGCCAGATGCCGGTAATGGATGGCTACACGGCAACACGCGAAATCCGGAAAATTGTCGAATTCAAGAACCTGCCGATCATCGCCATGACCGCCAACGCGATGACGGGTGACCGCGAAAAAGTCATCGCCGCCGGCATGTTCGACCATATCGCCAAACCACTCAATGTCAGCGAGATGTTTGCGACGATCGCCAGATGGATCACGCCGGCAACACCCCACGCCGACAAGACCGCAGCAACCGAAGCCGCTGATTCGGCACCGGCCACACCGGCCGCCCTGCCCTCGCAATTACCTGGTATCGACATGAAGGCCGCCCTGGCGCGAACCATGGGTGACGAAAGCTTTCTTTACTCCCTGCTCATCCGGTTCCGCGACAGCAACCAGGATTTCGAACAGGTTTTCCGCGCCGCCCGTGACGGAAGCGACGCGACTGCCCCGGAGCGGGTGGCACACACGCTCAAGGGGGCTGCTGGAACCGTCGGCGCGTGGGGTCTGCATGCGGCGGCAGACGTCCTTGAACAAGCCTGCGGCGAAAAGGCCCCGAGCACGAAGCTGGACGCACTGGTAACCGACGTGCTGAAGGAACTGGCACCGGTCATTGTCGGCCTGACGCCGCTCGGTCTTTCTGCCAGCGGTAAGCGTCCCCAATCAGGCAAAAAAATGGCGGTTGATCCAGCGCAGGTCAACGCGCTGGTGGAAAAACTCGAAGGTCTGCTTGCCTACGGCGATGCCTCTGCCAGCGACCTCCTCGACGAAAATGCCGAGCTGCTGGAAGCCGCTTTCCCGCAGCATCTCCACCGGATTGAAGACGCCATTGAATCGTTCGATTTCGAGTCTGCCCTGACCCTGCTCAGGGAAGCCGTTGCCACTTCTGCCTGAGGAACCCAACGCATGAATGCAGCCGATCTTCCTGTAAAACCGACCATCATGGTGGTAGACGATACGCCAGACAACCTCTCGCTCATGAACCTTCTGCTAAAGGACCACTACAACGTGCGGATCGCCAACAGCGGTGAGCGCGCATTGAAGCTTGCGGCAATCGGAAGTCCGCCGGATCTGATCCTGCTGGACATCATGATGCCGGGAATGGACGGCTACGAGGTTTGCCAATACCTCAAGGCTGACCCGAAGATGCGGGACATTCCCGTAATTTTCCTGACCGCAAAAAACGAGACAGATGACGAAAAAAAGGGGCTAGAGCTCGGCGCCATCGACTACATCACCAAGCCGATCAGTCCGGCGATTGTCCTGGCACGCGTCAAGACACACCTGGCGTTGAAGTCATCGGCCGATTTCCTGCGCGACAAGAACGTGTATCTTGAAACCGAAGTGAGCAAGCGTACGCGCGAGGTCGAGGCGATTCAGGATGTCACCATCCTGGCCATGGCCTCTCTTGCCGAAACACGGGACAGCGACACCGGCAACCACATCCGCCGCACCCAGTTCTACGTCAAGGCGCTGGCTGAAAAGCTGCAAAATCACCCGCGCTTTTCCCACTACCTCACCGCCCACAATATCGCCATGCTCTACAGGTCGGCGCCGCTGCACGACATCGGAAAAGTCGGCATTCCTGATCGCATACTTCTCAAGCCGGGGCGGTTTGAGCCGGAAGAGTTCAAGATCATGAAGAAACACAGCGCCCTCGGCCGGGACGCCATCGAATTTGCCGAAAAGTCACTGGGAACCAACGTTGAATTTCTCAGTACAGCCAAAGAAATTGCCCTGTCGCACCATGAGAAATGGGACGGTAGCGGCTATCCCGAAGGACTTTCCGGGGATGCCATACCAATTTCCGCCCGCCTGATGGCCATTGCCGACGTTTACGACTCCCTGATCAGCCGAAGAATCTACAAGGATGGCATGTCGCACGAAAAGGCCACGGACATTATCCTGGAAGGCAAGGGCGCACACTTCGACCCGGATATCGTCGACGCTTTCATCGCGATACAGGAGGAATTTCAGGCAATCGCGCTTCGCTATGCCGATTCCAACAGCGACCTCGAAAAGAAAAAAGAATTTTTCTCGACGGCCGTTGCCGGGCAAATCGAAATCAAATAAACCGGAATCCGGAAATCACTCATGCAAATATCCAGACAAACCGTATTTCTGGTCGTCGATGATTTTGAAGTCATGCGCAAGGTAACCTCAACGCAACTTCGCGCACTCGGTGCTGAACAGATCGTAACGGCGAACAACGGGCTCGAAGCACTGCAGATACTGCGGACACAGCCAATCGATGTCGTCCTTTCCGACTGGTACATGCCAACGATGTCGGGGCTGGAGTTGCTCAAAGCGATCCGTTCGGACGCAAAGCTGTTCAACCTGCCCTTCCTGATGATCACCGCAGAAGCCGAGCGCGAGCGCGTTGCTCAAGCAATCACCAGCGGCGTCAGCGACTTGCTGGTGAAGCCGTACACCACCGAGCGCCTCAAACAACGCCTTGAGAAGGCCATGAACTGCAGGCCGAGAGCCATGCCGACCAGTGCTGCAGAAACCGCCCTCCTCGGGTCCGCGCCATCGCAAGCGACAAGCAAAGCGGTGGCGGCAAAACCCGTACGCCCACCAACCATCCTGATTGTTGACGACACCCCGGACAACCTGCACCTGCTCTCGCATCTGTTCAAGGAGGAATATCAGGTACGCGTTGCCAACAATGGCGAGAAAGCCCTGGCCTTCTGCTGCTCCGACGACCCACCCGATCTTGTCCTGCTGGACATCATGATGCCGGGAATGGACGGTTTCGAGGTGGCGCAAAAAATGCGCGAGCACCCCAGTGCCGAATCGATACCGGTGATTTTCGTCACGGCAATGACTGAAGAAAGCGCACGCTTGAAGGGGCTGGAACTGGGCGCGGTAGACTTTGTCACCAAGCCGATCGATCCGGCCATACTCAAGCCGCGCGTACGCAATTTCATGCGCTACGTCGCCCTGCGCAAGCAACTTCAGGCCGACTTCGACAGCATGCTGGACACCGCCCGCCTGCACGAAGACGTCGAGCACATTACCCGCCATGACATAAAAGGCCCACTGGCCGGGGTGATCGGTCTGATTCAAGGACTCGCGGCAGACGAATCAATGAGCCGCAGCACGATGACCGAACAACTGCATCTGATCGAGGAAACGGCACAGCAAGTGCTCGACATGATCAATCTCTCGTCGCAGCTATTCAAGATCGAGTCCGGCTCTTTTGTGCTCGATGCCAAGCCAGTGAATATCGATGATCTGCTGCGACGCATCGTCGAAATTTCACGCGCCAGCTTCACCGGAAAAAACCTGAACGTTCTGGTCAAGACAGGTATCCCGAGCGGCGCAGCGCTGCCGCAGGCCTTTGGCGATTCCATGCTCTGCTACTCGCTGCTCCAGAACCTGGTCAAAAATGCCTGCGAAGCCGCACCGGCAGAAAGCCAGATATCAGTCACCGTTCACGACGAGGAGCCACTGCAGATCGTGGTCGAAAACAAGGGGGCTGTTCCGGAGGATATTCGCGAGCGATTCTTCGATAAATTTGTCACCAAAGGCAAGCAGGGCGGCAGCGGCCTCGGCACATACTCGGCAAAGCTTCTGGCCGAAGCACAGGGCGGCCAGATCACGCTCGATGTTTCAGACAAAATGGATACGACAACGATCACGGTGCACCTACCGCGAGCGAGCGCAGGCTGAGGCTCTGACAGACTCACCTGCACCTTGCAGACAAGAAAACGCCCCGAACCAGTCGGGGCGTTTTGCTTTGGGCTTGAAGCGTTTTACTTGCCGCCGGACAAGGCCAGCATCAGATCGTTGATCCGCTTGACGAAGCCCGCCGGGTCTTCCAGCGAGCCGCCTTCGGCCAGCGTTGCCTGCTCGAGCAGCAGGTTGGCCCAATCAGAGAAACGAGTTTCCTCGTACTTGAGGCGCTGCACGGCCGGATGGTTCGGGTTGATTTCGAGGATCGGCTTGCTGGCTGGCGCCTTCTGGCCGGCAGCCTTGAGGATGCGGGCCAGATTGCCGCCCAGATCGTGCTCGTCGGCGACGAGGCATGAAGGCGAATCGGTCAGGCGGTGGGTGACGCGCACATCCTTCACCTTGTCGCCGAGTTCGGTCTTGATTTTTTCAATCAACTCCTTGTACTCGCCGGCGGCCTTCTCGGTTTCTTCCTTGTCCTTGGCATCTTCGAGCGAACCGAGGTCGAGGCCGCCCTTGGCCACCGACTGCAACTGCTTGCCGTCGAATTCGGTCAGGCTGCCGACCACCCATTCATCCACGCGCTCGGCCAGCAGCAGCACTTCGATACCCTTCTTGCGGAAGATTTCGAGGTGCGGGCTGTTCTTGGCGGCGGTGAAGGTTTCGGCGGTGACGTAGTAGATCTTCTCCTGGCCTTCCTTCATGCGGCCGATGTAATCGGCCAGCGAGACGGTTTCAGCAGGCGTATCGTTGTGCGTCGAAGCGAAGCGCAGCAGCTTGGCGATGCGCTCCTTGTTGGCGTGGTCCTCGCCGACGCCCTCCTTGAGCACCTTGCCAAACTCGCCCCAGAACTTGGCGAACTTCTCGGCATCGTTCTCGGCCATGTCCTCGATCATGCCGAGTACCTTCTTGACGCAGCCGCCCTTGATCGACTCGATCGCCTTGCTTTCCTGCAGAATCTCGCGCGAAACGTTGAGCGGCAGGTTGGCCGAATCGACGACCCCGCGCACGAAGCGCATGTACAGCGGCATCAGCTGCTCGGCATCGTCCATGATGAAGACGCGCTTGACGTACAACTTGACGCCGTGGCGGGCGGTGCGCTCGAACATGTCGAAGGGCGCGCGCGCCGGGATGTAGAGCAGCTGCGTGTATTCCTGCTTGCCCTCGACGCGGGCATGGCTCCAGGCCAACGGGTCGTCGAAGTCATGGGCAACGTGCTTGTAGAACTCCTTGTACTGCTCGTCGGTGATCTCCGACTTCGAGCGGGCCCACAGCGCGCTGGCCTGGTTGACCGTCTCGTCCTCGTCGGTCATGACCTGCGCGCCGTCTTTCCACTCTTCCTTCTTCATCAGGATCGGCAGCGTGATGTGGTCCGAGTACTTCTTGAGGATGCTCTTCAGTTTCCAGCCGCCGAGGAATTCGTCCTCACCCTCGCGCAAGTGCAGCGTCACGTCGGTGCCGCGGCCTTCCTTCTCGACCATCTCGACCGAGAAATCGCCCTCGCCGCCCGATTCCCACTTCACGGCCTGGTCCTTGTTCTGGCCGGCGCGGCGGGAAACGACGGTGACCTTGTCGGCAACGATGAAGGAGGAATAGAAGCCGACGCCGAACTGGCCGATCAGGTTCGCATCCTTGGCCTGGTCGCCGGTCAGCGCCGAGAAGAACTCGCGCGTGCCCGACTTGGCGATGGTGCCGAGGTGGGCAATGGCTTCGTCACGCGAGAGGCCGATGCCGTTGTCGGAAATGGTGATGGTGCGCGCTGCCTTGTCGTAGGCCACACGAATCTTCAGTTCGGACTCGCCCTCGTACAGCGCGGCATTGTCCAGCGCCTCGAAACGCAGCTTGTCGCAGGCGTCGGAAGCGTTCGAGACCAGCTCGCGGAGGAAGATTTCCTTGTTCGAATACAGCGAATGGATCATCAGGTGAAGCAGTTGCTTCACTTCGGCCTGAAAGCCCAAGGTTTCCTTGTGTGCGCCCATGTAAAAACACTCCGTAGTTCATTGACCGAAGCGAGATGGGGGCGTTTGGGGAGATTTCAAGTCCCACGCAACGCAATGGTCAGGCTGCTCAAGCTTTTTGTCTGAACCGCAACCGAAACTGGCTGGCCGCGGCCGTCAATCAAAGCTGTTACGGCAAGCATCAGCGCTCTGAGCGGGATACTCCGTCAGCACACTCGACACGACTCCTGCTTGGCTGTGTGAGGCAGCGTGCGCGTGCCATGGCTGGATCGTTCACCTGTTTGGCTGGCGAGACCGATACGCCAAACCGGCTACCTGAAGCAGTGCCCGCGAGCGCCGTGCCCATGATATCGTCAGCACGCAACCTTCGCCGCCAATCCGGCCGACAACATTCCGCATTGCAAAATTTTGAAAAAGCCCGTAGTTGTTCCGGCGCCGGCCAATCGTTGATTCGCGAAACGATCCGGTCCACCATGCAACGAGCAAACCTGCGTTTCGCCGCGAGGTCCGCACACGGCAGCGCCAACGCTCAACGGCAGAGCCAGCAGGGCAACCCGCCAGCGTCAATGGCAAAGGTACCAAGAACCTGCGTTGAAAAAAGGAGTCGACCGCAGGCCCGGCCAGTCCTACTTTCCAGGCTCGGCAATGTCTTCGACAATCCCTGCTCCTTGGGAAAGCCCGGCCACAGGACCGGGCGTGCAAAGTCGCACTGCGCGACCGCGCGACCACGAGGGCGCTTGAGCACCCCGACGCGGGCCGCCTCCACCCTGCTGCCTTGGCAATCAGAAGGTTCCTTTGCATCTTTACCGCGCGGCAACGCAGAACCTGCTGTGTGGGGGGCGGCTTTTGCAGTGGGGGCCACCCTTTAGCCCCCCAGCCCGCCTCATGCAAGTCAGGTCGAACTCCGGTAATCGACGCTGACGATCTCGACTTCACGCCAGCCGGCAGGGCTCTGAAAACGCACCGTATCGCCTTCACGTGCCTTGATCAAGGCGCGAGCTATCGGTGAAACCCAGCTGATATGGCCACGACCGAGGTCGGTTTCGTCGACGCCGACGATGGTATAGGTGTTCTCTGCGCCTTGCTCATCGGCCAGCGTGACGGTAGCGCCAAAAAAAACCTGATCGGCATTCTGCTGGCTCAACGGATCGACCACCTCGGCAATGTCCAGGCGCTTGGTCAGGAAGCGCAGACGACGGTCGATTTCGCGCAGGCGGCGCTTGCCATAGATGTAGTCGCCATTTTCCGAACGGTCGCCGTTGGAAGCTGCCCACGAGACGATCTCCACGACATGCGGCCGTTCAACGCGGAGCAGGTGCTCAAACTCGGCCTTGAGACGGGCGTGCCCCGCAGGCGAGATGTAGTTCTTCACCCCCTGCGGCAACTGAAGTGCGGGTTGAATTTCATCTTCGTCGTCGCGGTCGCTATCGGATTCGCGGGTAAAGGCCTTGCTCGCGAAGTGTCTGCCAAGTTCGTAGGCCGCAATGATAGCTGACCGCAACAGGATTTTAACGGCACATGACATTTCGGCACCTCACGAATTTGTGACGAATCAATGAGTTGCGCAGCACCGCCGAAAAGCCCCTGCCATTCTGGCATAGCCAACGGGAGCCAAGCGTTCGCCAAGAACGAAATATCATTTAAATTCAATGGCTTGAAAGCGTAAAAAGCCGGGCACGCTAACTGCTATTGGAGCATTGAACAAAAACTCCAAAGGGGCTTTGTTTCGGAGCCCGGTTTGAGCCGGGCATTGCATCGTTTTTATCTCTTCGAAGAGGATCTATCTATATGAACTCCAAGACTATCGTTATCGCTTCCATCCTTTCGCTCGGTATCGCCGGTGCCGCCATCGCTGCCGACCAGAAGGGTATGTCGGGCATGGAAGGCCAAAAGGGCATGTCGGGTATGTCGGGCATGGAAGGCCAAAAAGGGATGTCAGGCATGTCCGGCATGGAAGGCCAGAAGGGCATGTCGGGCATGTCCGGCATGGAAGGCAAGAAGGACAAGCAGAAGGGCATGAGCGGCATGTCCGGTATGGAAGGACAGAAGGGGATGTCCGGAATGTCGGGCATGGAAGGCCAGAAGGGCATGTCCGGTATGTCGGGCATGGAAGGTCAGAAGGGCATGAGCGGTATGTCGGGCATGGAAGGCAAGAAGGACAAGCAGAAAGGCATGAGCGGCATGAGCGGCATGTCGGGCATGGAAGGCAAGAAGTAATTACGGCGTTTTCTCGTTAGGGGTTGATGGGAGGGCGACCTCCCATCTTTTTTCAAACACCACACGCATCCGCTGCCATGAACCGAAACCGCTGGCTGTCCCTGTCATTTGCTGCGCTACTTCATCTGCTGTCGGGGCATGATCACGGCCCATGCGGCAGATACCGCTATGGTCGCCGGATTCACGCCATGGCAACGACCTCCCCAGCCCCCCGGATCACTGCGGCGCCGCCGCTGGATCCGACGCGCGCTGCACGGCATCACGACACCGCCGCCTGCCAGCCTGAGTTTCCTTGACGATCAGGGTGGCTGGTACCACCGTTCTCCGAGCCCGGCATGCCCGCCCCTTATGACCTGCGTAACTGGCATGCCAAAGCCGGCCACCGATTTCACGGCAACAGAAGAAATGACCAAAAAGATTCCGCTTATCGGCCTCGTCATCGCCGCGCTGGTTGCTGTCGTGTTCCGCATTGGCGATTTCGACACGGCACCAGCATTTTCCGGCAACCCGCCACCGGATCACCTGCGCGCCACCTACAGCCCACTCCACTTCCAACCTGCGATCGCCACTGCCACCGACGAACAGTGCCTCGCCTGTCACCGCGAAGTGCTCGATGACCGGGTGCGCAAGGCTTCGCCCGCCGGCGTCCAGGCCGCCACCGCCCAGGCGTGGTACCAGGAAGTCTCCACCTCTGCCGGCGAGCAGGACACCTTTCACCGCCGCCATCTCGTCACGCCGATGGCCAAGCAATTGATGAAGCTCAGCTGCAACACCTGTCATGAAGGGCACGATCCACGCGAAGAAGCGCCGGGGCTGCCGCCGATGCGCCGCGGGATAGCGGCGCCTTCACGCTGCGCAAGCAGGTCAATCCAGAAAACGACATGCCTCAAGTGCCATGGCCAGATGGACTGGAAAGTGATGGGGCTGCCCGGTCCCTGGGCGGAGATCAAGGAGCAGATGGGCAATAGCTGCGTGGCCTGCCATGCCGTGATCCGCACCAACCGCCACGAGGTGAGTTACCTCGACGCGCGCGCCATCGAGGCTGCCGGCCAGGAAAACGCCGATGTCTGCTACGGATGCCATGGGGGCGCGCGTGGTATCGCATCCCCTACCCCTATGCGCGGCACCCGTGGCCCGACATGTCGCCGCCTCCCGATGCACTGAAGAACAGGCCGCCGCATTCTGAACCGCGCTTCGACAAGGCGGCCACCCTCAATCGCTATCTCCAGCCAAACCATGAACAACCCGACAATTAGAGACGCCATCAAGGACTTGCTCAATCCCGGTCGCCGCAGTTTTCTCAAGACGAGCGCCGCCGGTGCGGCTGCCGCCGGGCTGTTCCGCTACGGACTGGAACCGAGCGAAGCCCATGCCTTTGCCTACGAGCCCTACCTGACCGACGACCAGCTGACCACGGTCGTCACCTCCTGCGACCACAACTGCGGCTCGCGCCACATGCTGGTGGCGCACAAGAAGGGCGATGTGATCGTGCGCCTGTCCTCGGACGACGGGCGCTACCAGGCCGGCGGCGCGTACGGCAAGGACACCTTCGCCGAGCCGCAGTTGCGCGCCTGCCTGCGCGGCCGATCCTATCGCTCCCGCCTCTATTCGCCGGAGCGCCTGCTCTACCCGATGATGCGCGTCGGACCACGCGGCGAAGGACGATTCAAGCGCGTCAGCTGGGATGAGGCGCTCTCGGCATGTTCGGTTGCCGTACCAACTCGTGGTCAGTACCCAGTTACCAGGGCACTACCACCAGCTCACGGTGGACCTTCGGCACCATTGAGGACGGCAACGAGGACGACGCTTTTGCGCACTCGAAGCTGATCATCATGTGGGGCTGGAACCCGGCCTACACCTTCCACGGTGGCAACACTTTCTACTACATGCGCATGGCCAAGCAGAAGGGCTGCAAGTTCGTCGTCATCGACCCGCAATACACCGATTCGGCCGCCAGCTACGACGCCTGGTGGATTCCGATCAAGCCGAACACCGACGCGGCGATGCTCGCCGGCATGGCGCACTACATCTTTGCCAACAACCTGCAGGACCAGAAGTTCATCGACAAGTTCTGCCAGGGCATGGACGCAGGCACGATGCCCGATTGGGCCAAGGGCCAGGAAAGCTTCAAGGACTACATTCTCGGCACCAGTGATGGCATCGCGAAGTCGCCCGAATGGGCCGAAAAAATCTGCGGCGTAAGCGCTGCTGACATCAGAAAACTCGCTGATATGTACGCGCGCACCAAGCCCGCTGCGCTGAAAGCCTGCTGGGCCGCAGGCCGCGCCTCCTACGGCGAGCAATACAACCGCATGGCGGCAGCCGTGCAGGCAATGACCGGCAACATCGGCATTCTCGGTGGTTGCGCGGAGGGCGTCGGCAAGGCCTGGCATGCCGAGTCGGTAGCCTACCCCCACGACGACAACGCCAACCTCTGGTGGGCCTCGCTGAAATCCGACCGCTGGGCGCATTGCGTGCTCAACTACCCGAACGTCAAGCGCGAGGAAATCGGCTGCTGGCCGCGTGAAGACGAACTCGACGGCAAGATCCCGAACATCAAGGCGATCTTCTGGCACGGCTCAGACTGGTTAAACCAACTTACCAACATCAACAAGGAAATCGCGGCGATCAAGAAGCTGGAGCTCGTCGTCTGCTCCGACTCGACGATCACGCCGTCTGGCCTGTGGGCCGACGTACTGCTGCCGATTGCCACGCACTTCGAGCGCCACGACGTCGGCCTGCCCTGGTACAAGGGGCATTACTACATCCACCGGCCCAAGGTCATCGAACCGCTCGGTGAAAGCAGGACTGATTTCCAGGTTTTTACCGAGCTTGCCTATCGCCTGGAGAAGATCGATCCATCGGTCAAGGACTTCGGCAAGCGCTACAACCCGCGCGCCGATCGTTCCTACTTCGACAATCCGGATGCAGTTGACGAGGAATACCTGGTGGCCTGGTGGAAGAAAGTGCAGGACCATCAGGGTGTCAAAATGTCATGGGAAGGAGTTCAAGCAGCGCGGCGTTCAAGTTCGTCTTCGACAAGCCGCTGGTCGCCTTCCGCGAGCAGATTGAGAACGGCGTGCCGTTTGAAACCGCCTCGGGAAAGATCGAGATTCTGAATACCGAGCTGGCCAACATCACGGACTGGACCAAAACACGCTACGGCTATTCGATCCCGGCCATCCCGAAGTGGATCGAGCCCTTCGAATCGCTCAACCACCCGAAGACGAAGGACTTCCCCTTCCACATGATCACGCCGCACCCGCGCTGGCGTACTCATTCGATCTTCCACAACATTCCCTGGCTGCGCGAGACCTACCAGCAGGAGATGACTATGTACACCGGCGACGCAGCGCGCCTTGGCCTCAAGACCGGCGACATCGTCGAGACCTGGAACGACCGCGGCAAGTGCGTCGTACCGATTTACGTTACAGAACGCTGCACGCCGGGCGTCATCGTCCTGCACGAGGGCTCATGGATGGACCTCGACGAAAACGGCGTCGACCGTTCCGGCAATCCCGACTTCCTGACGCTCGACGAACCGAGCCCGGCCGGCGCCTTCGCCTACAACACGATTCTCGTGAACGTAAAGAAAACCACGCTCGACCATCGTCCCGGCTGGGACAGCAAGGCCACCGCGCGTTCCTACATCTTCCGCAGGGACGCCTGAGCCATGACCAAGAAGCTAGACAAAAAGCAGGTCACAGCTGCGCTGCAACGCAAGGTGGCGCAGACCTACGAACCGGTCAGGCCAGCCAAGCAGCTTGGCTTCGTGCACAACAACGTCGACTGCATCGGTTGTCGCGCCTGCGAGATCGCCTGCAAGGACAAGAACGGCTTGCCACCAGGGCCGCGCTTCCGCCGCGTCATGCAGATCGAGGGGCCTCTACCCCGATGTGTACGCCTACAAGATCAATATGTCGTGCAACCACTGTGCCGAACCGGCCTGTCTGCCGACCTGCCCGACCGGCGCTATCTGGAAGCGCGAATCCGACGGCATCGTCGACATCGATTCGACGCTGTGCATCGGTTGCCGTCGTTGCGAAGCCGCCTGCCCTTACGGTGCGCCACAATGGAATCCGCAGGCCAAGATCGTGCAGAAATGCAACATGTGTGTCGACGAAATCGATGCTGGCCGTAAGCCCTATTGCGTCATGGCCTGCATGATGCGTGTGCTCGACATCGGTCCGATCGACCAATTGCGCGCCGGCAAGTGGAAAACCACCGCGGTTGGTCCGGCCGACAAGGTAGTGCGCCAGGTGAAGAGCATGGCCAATCCGCAACTCACCAATCCTTCGATCGTCTTCGTTCCGCATAGCAAGGGCAAGGTATGACACCAATCTCACTGGATACCGAGTGTCGCGTGGCCATTGCCGAAGATGCCGAGTCGCTCGCCTCGCTTCACGACCGCGAACTGACGCCACGTTTTTTGCAGCGTTACGCGAGGCACGCTTCCCGGAATGTCTCGGCCTGATGCCCGCCACTGTTCCGACGACGGCTGCCTGGCGAGCGATGCGCTACACGCTGTCACTTCAACCGGCCACGCCGAACGCGCACTGGTTCGACAATCTGGCTGCAGATTACGCAGCAATCTACCTGACGAACGCCTACGGCGCTTCGCCCCTGGAATCGGTCTGGCTCGATGACGATCACCTGACCTGCCAGGACGCGATGTTCGAGCTGCGCGCCATCTACGCCGCTGCCGGACTCGCCACTCGCAACTGGCGCCAGCGCCCCGATGACCACCTCGTTCTGCAACTGCTCTACGTTTCTCATGCAGCACGCCATGCAGATACGCCCGACGACTGGCGCGCACTGGCACACATGCTCGACGAGCATTTGCTGCGCTGGATAGATGACTTCGCCTCCCGCATCGTCGCGCGCTCCGAAGCCTCGTTCTATGCGGCACTGGCGGTGCTCACATCCGCCTGGCTGGACACGCTACGCACGCTGATCGCCGCCCATCTCAAGGAGGCACGTCCGACACGCGAGGAAATCGAGATGCGCATGAAATCTCCGGTCGAGGACAAAGTCGTTCCGCTGGCTTTCATGCCGGGATTGGGTCCGACGCTATAGACGCTCTGAACGGCCTACAGACTCAATGAGCTGTCTCCAGACTCTTTGATACAACCCCCTGAAGAAAGGAAGCGAATGAAACCGATCGCCGCCGTAGTGTTTGCCGCAACACTGATGACCGCCCTCCCTGCCCAGGCCAACCTTGGTCTAGCCAAGAAAAGCAACTGCCTTGCCTGCCACCAGGTCGACAAAAAATGGTGGGACCGTCATTTCAGGATATCGCAAAAAATATGCCAGCGACAAGAATGCGGCGAAAACGCTTTCAGGAAAAGTCAAGTCCGGGGCAAGGGGTGTCTGGGGTCCGGTGGCGATGCCGCCAAGCGCCAGCATCAAGGATTCCGACCTCGACACCCTGGTCAAGTGGATTCTGGCTGGCGCCAAAGTGATCGCCACTTAGACCTGCCAGTCCCAACAGGAGATTCGTCATGAGCACCGACAATACCCCGCCTGACAGCACGGACCGGATGCCAGCATCGGCCGATCCAGCGCAAGCCGCCCAGAAATCTTCCCGGCGCGACTTCCTTAAGGCCGGCGGCATGCTGAGTCTGTCGTCGCTGATGGGTACCGCAGCGCTGATGGCGCAGACCGACGAAGCCAAGGCGACCGTCGAATGGGCCGAGCACTTCCAGAAGAACTACCGCCTGATGACGGACGATGAAAAAAACGAGGCGCGCATCCGTCTTGAGCGACGCCACTCCGCAGAGTACGGCAAGAAGGTCACCGTCGATACTTCTGCCGCCCAGCCCGGCGTTCTCATGGGATATGCACTGAACATCCGCAAGTGCATCGGCTGCCGACGCTGTGTCAAGGCCTGCGTCGAGGAGAACAATCAGTCGCGCGGCACCCGGCCAGGCGAGCGCATCGAGTGGATTCAGGTCCTCCGGATGGAACGTGGCGAGTTTTCGCAAGAGAAGATGAATCAGGGCTATCCCGAGGGGCTCGGCATCCAGGTGGGCGGAAATGCCTACACGCCGGCCGGTCAGGTGCTCGAAGGTCAGTATCACTACACGCCGGAGGCCGTGCCGGAAAAGGATGCCACCTACATGCCGATCGCCTGCATGCAGTGCGAAAAGCCGCCCTGCGTCAAGGTTTGCCCGGTACGGACAACCTACCGTGAAGCGGACGGCCCGGTGGTGATCGATTACAACTGGTGCATCGGCTGCCGCATGTGCATGAGCGCGTGCCCCTATTGGGCGCGCCGCATGAACGTCGCCAAGCCCGTTTTGCCGAAGGACGAAATGAACCCGGTGACGCACTATCTTGGCAACCGGCCACGCATGCGCGGCGTCGTCGAAAAGTGCCACTGGTGTCTGCAGCGAACCCGACAGGGTCGCTACCCGGCCTGCGTCGAGGTCTGCCCCGTTGGCGCCCGGAAGTTTGGCAACCTGCTCGATCCGGAAAGCGAAGTGAGCCTCATCCTGGCCCGCAAGAACGTGTTCCGCCTCAAGGCAGAGCTCAACACCTTCCCCAAGTTCTTTTACTTCTACGATTGAGGAGACGGCCGTGCGACTGATCAGCTTCGCCAACGACTACGTCCGTTATGTTCTCAGGGGCAGCACGAAGTTCTATGCCTGGATGGGTTTTCTCTCTGTGCTTATCGTCGGGATGATGTACGTGTTCTACCTGCAGAACACCGAAGGTCTGATCGTCACCGGCATGACCAGCCAGATCCACGATGGTCTCTACTTCGCCAACCTCGTCTTTCTGGTCGGTGTCGCTGCCGGGGCAGTGACGATCGTCTTCCCCGCTTACGTTTACCACCACGACGGCATGCACAAGGTCACGGTGCTGGGCGAGATGCTGGCGATCACGGCGGTCATCATGGTCATGATGTTCGTCTTCGCCCACATGGGTCGGCCCGACCGGCTCTGGCACATGATCCCGCCGTGGGGTATCTACAGCTTCTCTGCGATGCTCGGCTGGGACGTGCTGGTGCTCAACGGCTACCTGTTCCTCAACATCGCCTGCGGCTTCTACTACCTGTGGGCGAAGTACACCGGCACCAAGGTCAACAACAGGATCTTCATGCCGCTGGTGTATATCTCGATCGTCTGGGCGCTCTCCATCCATACCGTCACGGCCTTCCTGATCTCGACCATGCCGTCACGTCCGATGTGGTTCCACAGCATGATGCCGATTCGCTTCATCACGACGGCGTTCGCGGCGGGTCCGGCGCTGATCATCCTGATCTTCCTGATCATCCGCAAGAACACCAAGTTCTGGATCGAGGACAGCGCGATCAACCTGCTGTCGACCATCGTCTCTTGGTGCCTCGGGCTGGCGATATTCCTGACCATGTCCGAAATCGTGGTCGAGCTGTACGCCCGAACCGAGCACGCCAACGGCCTCTATTACCTGATGTTCGGCCTGCACGGGTTGACCAGTCTGGTGCCGTGGTTCTGGAGTTCCATGGCGCTCATGCTCACCTCGTTCGTGCTGTTCCTGATCCCGTCTGTTCGCACCAACTACAAGCGGCTGCCGATCCTCTGCGTGATGGCCTTCACCGGCATCTGGATCGAGAAAGGCATGGGGCTGATCGTTCCCGGTTTCGTCCCGACGCCGATCGGCGAAGTGACCGAGTATTACCCGACCTTCGTCGAGTGGCTGATGACCGCTGGCATCTGGGCTTTCGGCTTCTTCATCCTGACCATCCTGCTCAAGGGCGCCATCGGCATCCTGCAAGGCGAGATCAGCTACGGTAGCAGCCAGGCTGCTTCGGCAGAGTGAGGGCAAGATCATGAACAGAAACTTATCCCGAACGTTGATCCTCGCACTCTTCTGCAACGTAGCCGTCTCGGTGTTCGCCCAAGAAGCAGGGAAGCAGGAAGCCAAAGAAACGGTCTGCTTCGAAAGCCGTAAAGGGGCCTCGGAAATCACCAAGCGTGAGATCAAACCCGGACTACCCAACATCAAATGCTCGGCGACGACCGATGCGGTGCTCTGGTATGGCGATCCCTACGAGGGCACCGTACCGATGAGCAAGGTGCCTCTGCTCGACAAGATCCCGGAAGGGAATGCCGTCGTCAAGCCGCGTACGGAGAAGCTCAGCCTCGTGCCTACATGCACGCTGGCATGCCACAACGGCGTCACTCCGGCGGGCTTTCCGAAGCACAAGAAACCAGTCCCGATCCCGACCATGGAGGCGATGGTTCCCGAGGTCAAGGATTTCCAGCACGGTCGCGGCCGCATCTGGTGTCTCGACTGCCATCACCCGACAAAGCGCAACCTGCTGGTGGATCACTTCGGCGATCCGGTCAGCTTCGACCAACCGCAATTGCTGTGCGGAAAATGCCACGGTGACAAGCTGCGCGACTGGCGCGACGGCATCCACGGCAAGCGCATCGGCGAATTTGCCAGCACTGGCAAGAAGCGCTGGTTCGTCTGTACCGAATGCCATAACCCTCACAATGTTCAAAACGGCGCTCATCAACGCGGATTCACTCAGCTTCAGCCGGAAGCCCCGCCGCAGCTGCCGTTTGGAATGAAGGATGCGAAGCATGAGAAGCAGCACCCGATTCACCATTGATGGCATTGACGAGGCGCATCCGTTGATACCAGAAGCGGATCGGGAAGCGTTCATTCGCCATGACATCCAATCGACACTCACGGCCCGGATTGCGCCCGCGCTTACCCCCCAGGAGCGGACACGCCACATCGGCAAGACCAGTATATTTTTCGGGCCTCCGCTGGCCATCCTCACCAGCGGTGAGAAGAACACCATGGAGGTGAGCGGCCGACTCAATCGCACGGCGGAGCGATACCTCGAAATCCTTCGCGAGTACGGCCTCGAACTCTCCGAACCGGAACGCCAGTGCATCACCCACATCTGCGGCATCGGATTCATGTCGCCGCTGGAAATCCGGGAGCTTCCATTTGAAGCCCGCCTGACGAGGTTCGAGGCAGAGGGACTCGACAAAAGTGAACTGGCCGCAAAACTTGAAGCTGCCAGCTTTGCCGACCTCATCGCCGTTGTCGAGTCCCTGGGTTTCTAACCGGCAACCCCACGACAGGAGACAGAGAATGCCGAAAAGAGTGCAGTGGGACACGAGATACAGCAGCGGAAGCGAAGCTGTCGACGATAGATACCGAAGCATCCTGGCGCGATGCAATGCCATGGCGGATTGCCTCGACCAGGGCGGTATCGAGAGCAACAGAATATTTGACGAAATGCTGAATTCGCTGCTGGCACATGCCCTCCAACACTTTGCATGGGAGGAAGCAATACTTGAGATCGGTGAGAGCCCTGAACTCGATAACCACCGATGCGAGCAGGAGGAATTCAGATTCCTGACAGCCGAAATCATCACCACCGTAAATTTTAACAGGGCCGAACTCCAGACTTTCCTGGCGCTCTGGTGGTCTGGGCATTTTGTCGCTGCCAGCGACAATTTTCGCACCTTGTTCGAACAGCCTTTGGCCGCAGCCAATGGAACTTGAAGCAACATCCGGAAGCAGCTGAAAAAGAGTGCTGAAAGCCGATATTCAAGACATAGTCAGGCGAACAGGCAAGCCTCAACAACCTGCTAGACTTATATGATGACTGACGCGCTTTCTCCGCTCAAACGTCACATCCTGATCCGCCTGCTGCTTGCCGCTGGAGTGCTCTCCGCACTGCTGCTGGTCGTGTTCCTGACCGCATACCGAAGCCAGATGGTCGACGAGCGCAGCCGCGCCTCGCTCGGATTCAATCTGCTGTTGCAAGCGGCCCTCGAGAACGCCATGCTCAAGCGCGATGTGCCGGGTCTTGCCGACATCGTCGCCCGGCTCGGTAGCCAGCCGGGCATCCGCAGCGTGATGATCCTCAATCCACTCGGCGAAGTGCGTTTTGCGTCTCCTTCCGACAAGATCGGCCTGAAGCTGCCTGCACTCGTTACGGCGCCGGACACACCACCTTCCGCCGAATTCCGCAATGACGGCGGGGGCGAGGTGCTGCGCTCGGTCAATCCCGTACGCAACCAGCCCGCCTGCGTGCCCTGTCACGGCGCAGTTGCTACCCATCCGGTCAACGGCATTCTGGTTGTCGATTACGACGCCGGCGAGATTCGCGCGCAGTCCTGGAAGAGTGCGCTCGCCTTCGCTGGTGCCGGCATCGGCGTGCTGGCGCTGATCCTGGCTGTCCTGTGGCGCTCGCTTAGCCGCCGCGTTCTGGAACCCGTAGCCGCACTCGGCGCCGCTAGCGCAGCTCTGGAGCAGGGACGCCTCGGCGAGCGCGTGCACCTGGAGGGCGATGACGAACTCGCCCAACTCGGAGCCCGCTTCAACCGCATGGCCGAACGCCTTGAGGCCCAGATGGCGCGCGTACGTATCCATGAGGCTTATCTGCAGGACATTCTCGATGGCCTGCCCGACGGCGTACGAGTGATCCGCGCCGACAACATGGAGGTGGTGCTTGCCAACCACGCTTTCTGCGAGCAGGTCGGTCGACCGATCACCGAGGTCGTTGGTCTTCCCTGTCACCGCAGCAGCCACAATCGGACAACGCCCTGCGTGCCCACGCTGGTGGTGTGCCCACTCGCTGAACTCAAGGCTTGCAGCGCACCACTGAAGTTCGTGCACCATCACCAGCGATCCGATGGCAGTCAGTTTCCTGCGGAGGTTCACGCCACGGTTGTCGAGCTTGACAATGCCGCTGGGCGGACACGCTACATCGTCGAGTCGGTGCGCGACCTCGGCCAGTCCGTACGCATCTCGCACGAGCAGCGGTTGTCCGAACTGGGCGTACTCGCCGCCGGCATTGCCCACGAAATCCACAATCCGCTTGGATCGGTCCGCCTAGGCGTGCAAGGGCTGCTACGCGAAGTGCGCGAGGGTCGTATCTTGCCGGAGCAGATCATCGATTACATGGGCTTGATCGATCAGGAAATCGACAACTGCATCGCTGTCACGCGCCGATTGCTGCTACTGGCAAGACCGCCGTCTGGCAGCCTGCAGTTGGTCGTCATCAATGACGCACTCTCCGATACGCTTCGCCTGCTTGAATTCGACGCACATGCACGAGGCATCACGCAGCAGGCCGAGCAGCCCGAACTGCCACTGCGCCTGTTCGCCGACGAGGCAGAACTGCGCATGATATTTCTCAATCTTGTGCAGAATGCACACCACGCGATGCCTGAAGGCGGGATGCTACGTGCGCGGTTGGTGCACGACGGCGATCATGCGCAAATCGAGATCACCGACAACGGCGTCGGTATGGCGGCAGAAACCGTCGCACAGATTTTTGACCCCTTCTTCAGCCATCGCGCCGATCGCATCGCCGGTACGGGCCTTGGCCTCACCATCGTCAAGAATTTCGTCGAGCGTATGGGCGGAACGATCACCGTCGCCAGCACGCCCAGCCAGGGCACGATCTTCACGCTACGCCTGCCGCTTGCCGACGGTTCATTGGAAAACAATACATGAAAAAGAAGACATTGCTGATCGTCGACGACGATGCCGTATTCAACGGACTATTGCGACGACAGATTGAGGCCATGGGTTTTGCCACCCTCGGTGCCGGCTCCTGGGCCGAGGCACAGCAGAAACTCAGCGAAATCGAGCCCAGCGCAATCATTCTCGACTTCAAGTTACCCGACAGTGACGCGGCAAAAATTCTCGGGGAACTCCGTAACCAGTACCCGGTGATCGTACTCACCGGGTACGGTTCGATCCCCAATGCTGTCAGCGCTATCCGCGAGGGCGCCGCCGACTTCCTGACCAAGCCGGTCAACGTCGACGAGCTTGAGATCACCGTTCGGCGGGTGCTCGAGACAGCCGAACTACGCGAATCAAACCGTTTTTACCGGACCCAGCTCGCTTCGCACCGTCCCGGACCGCTCGTGTTCGTCAGCAGCGCAATGCGCGAGGTGCAGACGCTGATCGACGCAGTCGGCCCGACCGACACGACAGTCCTGATACTCGGCGAATCCGGGACGGGCAAGGAACTGGTCGCGCAAGCGATTCACGACCGAAGCCCACGCGCACAGCGCGAGCTGGTTGCCATCGATGGCAGTGGTCTACAGGAAAACCTCTTCGAGTCCGAACTGTTCGGTCATGAGCGCGGCGCATTTACCGGTGCCGATCGCATGAAGCGCGGCCTGATCGAGGAAGCCTCCGGTAGTACGCTCTTCCTCGACGAGGTTGGCGATGTCGGCCCGGCCATCCAGGCCAAGCTACTGCGCGTGATGGAAACCAATACCTTCCGTCGTCTCGGCAGCAACAAGACGCTGACCGCCGATGCGCGCTTCGTTGCGGCGACCAATCGTGATATCGAGGCGATGAGCCGGAGCGGCACGTTCCGCAGCGATCTCTATTTTCGTCTGTCGCGCTTCGTTATCACCATTCCGCCACTGCGTGATCGGCGTGAGGACATCGAGCCGCTCACTCGCCATTTTCTGGCGCACCTGACGACCCGAACGCTGCCGGTGAGCATTGCTGCCGACGCGCTCAAGCTGCT
Organism: Candidatus Proximibacter danicus; assembly: GCA_016710885.1. Lineage (GTDB taxonomy): Bacteria > Pseudomonadota > Gammaproteobacteria > Burkholderiales > Rhodocyclaceae > Proximibacter > Proximibacter danicus. The sequence continues at coordinate 114,283 of JADJUC010000004.1, read as the reverse complement.
GGTCGCCTACGACTGGCCAGGCAACGTGCGTGAACTTCGCAATGCTGTGGAGCGAGCCGTCATCCTTGCCCGCCCCGGCGATCAGATTCGCAGCGAACACCTGGCATTTATCCCGCGCGACCGCGCTGGCGACCTGATACTGCGCTTCAACCCCGACCCTAGCCTTGAGCAGCTTGAGCGCGAGTATCTGCGCCAGATGATGGCGAAGCACGGCGGCAACCGGCAGAAAACCGCCGCAGTGCTTGGCATCAGCGAACGAAACATCTACCGCCTGATCGAGAAGTATGGCTTTGGCGGCAAAGGAGATTCCTAAGCCCATTCCGCGGGACAAGCCGTGTTGTAAAGCGCGTCATTACAGTGATATCTGCAGCCAATGACCTACTGACATGCTGAAATGACCGAACCGAGCACAGCTCTCTCTATTTGCCGCAACCGCACACAAATCCTGCGCTTGCTGTGGCTGATCCTGTTTGCTGTCTATGCACTTTTTGCATACCAGCTATGGGATGGTTATCACGATGAACTGGATACCCGTCTGATCAATTTCGACGAGCTTTCGAGCTTGCGGGTTCTCGATGCAGAGGGCCGACGCCTTTATGCCTCGAACACTAAAACGGCATGGCAGACAACGATCGGTGATCGTGCTTTTTTCCGCGAGCGGCGAGATAACGCAAAAGCAGGACTGGTTGTTTCAGAAGTTTTCGCTTCAGACGACAGAACGAGCACTTATCTGATCCTGGCCCGCTAAATCCTGCAGGCCCATCCGGAAGGACTATGAGTGATGTCCGGCCAAGCCACGGAAAAAAGCTCGCCGTGACGGAATCGATTCTGCATCCGTTGCCACAGCAGCGTCCTGCAGAGGCATTGCAGGCGCTTCGGCGATCGCCTCCGGCGCAACGGTAAACAGCGCCTTGAGGGCCTCCTCTGCTGCCGCCAATGCCGCCGCATGCGTAGCAAACTGACTGACTGGCGCAAACAGGGGGCAATACTGGTAGGCCGGAATATCGCCGCCGGGGTCGTAGTCGGCGATGAATTCGAGTTCGCCAACCGGGAACTGAATGCGGACACGGTCGCCAGACGCCAGATCCGACCACAGTGTCCCGCCACCGGGGAGCACAAAAAGATTGAGGAACCACGGGGTAATGACAGCACCGACCCAGTCGCCCTCGTGCCGGCGGAAGCCGATGGCAACTACCGATAGCGCGCTGTTGACGAAGGGCATGTCGTGCATGCTGGTTTCCCAGATGCGGCGGTACATGGCTTCAAGAATTGGCGTCGGATCGTCAGCGTAATGAAGCGCAGCAGAGGCCGGCGTCGGGGCGTTATAGAGCGGCTTGCGCACCCGCTCGGGGCGCACTCGCTCCGGGCTATCTGGCCCCACGGCCTTGCGGGCGCTCATTGCAGGTCGGCAAAGTGCCGGCTGGCGTCGTAATTGCCATCGAGCGAGGAGTCGAGCGCGCTGAGGGCATCTTCGATGAGCATGCGGTTCTCGTCATCGACGGTTTCCTTGGCCAGCCCGAGTGACGCGAGTATCCAGGTGCCGACCGGCTGGGCGCCGATCAGCATCATGTTCACCTGTTCGCGACGCAGGCTGTCACCCTCGCCACGCTCAACCCAAGCCAGCATGCCTTCCTCATCAACCCACTCGATCACCCGCATCGGAATTGACAGACACATCAGGCGAATCTCCTCATTTCTCTGTCACGACAATGCCGAAATTGGTCAGCTGCTCAACGGTCATGGCCAGCACCTGCGGCAGCGTCGCAGCAATTTCCGGCGTCAGCTCGATACCGCATTCGAGGCTCTTCGGCTGGATACCGATGAGCGCGAGATGTTTGGGAAAGCGCTCGCGCAAAGTCAGCGCGGCGAGCACATCAGAAACCCCGATCTGATGCGGCGAAATCTTGGTACGGAAGAACGCCGGCACTTCGTCGTCAATGCGAAGGATGACCGTCGCCGGCGGCTTACCGACCCGCACGCAATCGACAATAATCAGCTTGTCGCAGTCTTCCAGCGGCTCCAGCAATTCCATGCCGGCAGTGCCTCCATCGATGACCTGCACTTCCGGCGGCAACTGATAGCGCTGTTGCAGCAGCTCTACCGCACGCACGCCGATGGCTTCGTCTTCAAGCAGGGTGTTGCCCACCCCAAGCACGACAACTTTCATATGACCTCGAAAAAAAAGCGCGAGGGGATCATCCTCGCGCTTCAAGCAGGGAATGGCTTTGCGCTAAATCAACGGGGGTTGTCGATCAAGCAGCCTTCACCTTGACGATTTCAGTGTGCTCCTCGTCCATCACGTGGATGGCGCAGGCGATGCACGGGTCGAAGGAATGCACCGTGCGCAGCACTTCCAGTGGCTTCTCCGGGTCGGCAATCGGGTTGCCGACCAGGCAGGCCTCGTAGGCACCCGGCGCGTCCTTCTCGTTGCGCGGAGCAGCGTTCCAGGTCGAGGGCACGACGCACTGGTAGTTCTTGATCTTGCCGTCCTGAATGACGACCCAGTGCGAGAGCACACCGCGCGGCGCTTCGTGGAAACCAACGCCTTGCTGCTCGCCCTTGGGGAAGACCGGCTTGTTGAAGGTCTTGAGATCGCCCTTGCCCATGTTGGCCAACAGCAGATCCCACTGGACTACTAGTTCGTCCATCAGCACCGCCGAGCGGACTGCCCGTGCGGCATGACGGCCGATGGTTGAGTGCAGTGCATCGATACCGACCTTGGTCTTGGCGATGGTCGAAACAAGATCGAGTGCCTTGGTCGCGTACTTCTTGGTCGGCTCGTGACCGGCAGCAAACATGGTCAGCACGTGAGCCAGCGGACCGACTTGCATCGGCTTGCCGTAGAAGGTTGGCGACTTCAGCCACGAGTACTTGCCCTCATCCTGGAAGTCGGTGTACTTCGGCGTCGTTTCGCCCTTGTACGGGTGCAGCGACTTGTCGTTGCCGACCGAATAGTCGTACCACGAGTGCTTGACCGCTTCGGAAACGCCGTCGGCAAAGTATTTGTCGCTGAAGCTGGTAATCGGCTTAAAGGTGGAAACATCGCCGTTGGCAATATGGCCGCCGGGCATGGCGAACTTGGTTCCCATCCCGTCCAGCGGAATATCCGGTACCGAGATGTAGTCGACGATACCGCGCCCGTAAGTCGTCCAGTCTGCGTAGAAAGCGCCAATGGCAGCGACGTCGACGAGATAGACGTTCTTGACGAAGTCGTCGAGCTTGTCGATCCATTCCTTCACCGCGAGCAGACGCTCGACCGTCAGCACCGATTGAGAATCCAGCGCCAGTGGGTTGGAAACCCCGCCAACGGCAACGTTCTGAATGTGCGGCGATTTGGAACCGAGGATGGTAACGATCTTGTTGGCGTAACGCTGAACTTCCAGCGCCTGCAGGTAGTGCACCACGGCCAGCAGGTTCACTTCCGGCGTGAGCTTCATCGCCGGGTGGCCCCAGTAGCCATTGGTGAAGATGCCGAGCTGGCCGGTGCTGACAAAGCCCTTGATCTTGTCCTGCACCTTCTTGAATTCCTGGACGCTGTTGCCGCTCCACGAGGAGAGGCTCTGCGCCAGGCTGGCCGCCTTGGCAGGGTCGGCCTTGGTGGCGCTGACAACATCGACCCAGTCGAGCGCCGACAGGTGATAGAAGTGCACGATGTGGTCGTGCAGGCCGTGGGCCAGGATGATCAGGTTGCGGATGTACTGGGCGTTGACCGGGATCTCCATCTTCAGCGCGTTTTCAACCGCGCGGACCGAGGCGATGGCATGCACCGTGGTGCACACGCCGCAGATACGCTGGGTGATCGCCCAGGCATCGCGCGGGTCGCGGCCGATGAGGATGTTCTCGACGCCGCGCCACATCTGGCCGGACGACCAGGCCTTCTTGACCTTGCCGCCTTCTACTTCGACGTCGACACGCAGGTGGCCCTCGATGCGGGTGACCGGATCAATCGTGACTCGCTTGGACATTGTTATAACCTCCGAAAAACCTTAGTGGGCTGCTGAATTTGCCAACACTGCTTCTTCACGCGGCAGAACCGGGAAGCGGCGAGTGATGTAGATGTATCCGAGAACCTCGACGGCAAACATGCCGATGGTGACCATCAGTTCGGGCACAGACGGAAAGTAGGTCCAGCCGGTGTCAACACCGACACCGGTGTCGTAGCCGATGAGGAAGGCGTTGAGGCGCATGAAAACACCACCGAGCATGATGGCAACGCCGGCAAGGAAGAGCTTGGCTGGATTGCGCCGTGCAGTAGCACTGCCGATGAGGGCGAACGGCGCCACAAAGCAGAGTGTCTCGACCCAGAAAGCCAGGGCGGCAAGATTGCCCTTGAAGGCGAACGGCAAGGCCCCGCGCACCAGCAGATCGCCGAAACGGACGACAACAAATATGGCGAGCATGCCGAGCATGATCTTGGCCATCGGCTCGAGCAGATGCAGTTCGATCTTGCGGCGGTAGGCCGAAGAGGCGACGCAGGATTCGAACAGCACCACACCGTAGCCGATGACAATTGCCGTCAGCAGGAACAACAGCGGAATGATCTGTGTCTGCCAGAGCGGGTTGATCTGTACGCCCATCACCACGATCAGTGTACCCAGCGAAGACTGGTGCATCATCGGCAACACGGTTCCCAGTGCAATAAGGAAGAACAACACCTTGTTGAGCTTCTTCTTGGCATCGACCATGCCCCATTTTTCGAAGAAAGCCGGCGAGAACTCAAGCCACATGACGACGATGTAAGCCGAAATACAGACCGCAACTTCGAACATCACCGAGTTCGGGTTGGCATACGTGGGGGAGAAGATGTGCCAGAAGTTCTACCAGCGACCCAGGTCGAAGATGACGCCGACACCGGCCAGCGTATAGCCGAACAGACTGGCCAGCAGCGCCGGCCGCACCAGTGGGTGGTATTGACCCTTGTTGAAGATATAGACCAGCATGGCGACCGAGAAGCCACCGCAGGCGAAGGCCGAGCCGATGACGACGTCGACCACCACCCAGATACCCCACGGGTAGCCGTCGTTCAGGTTGGTGACGGCACCGAGGCCGAAAACGAAACGGACGGCGAGGACCGCGATCATGATCGCGATCAATACCCCGCAGACCAGCGTCGTGGTGTTGAACAGATTGCCGCCTACCGGGGCCGGCGTGTGATGAGCGTTGCTATTCGCAGCCATCTCAGTTTTCCCCCTTCTGATCATCGCCATCGGCATCGTCATGCTTGACGTTACGTTTGGCGACGAAAGTCATTGCCCCGAGTACTGCCAGCGGCATCATCAAGCCGCCATACAGCGCATGCTGGATGTTCTCGGAATGCGCTGCTGCGGCTTCTGGCGGCAGGTTCGGCATGCCGACCTTCTGGAACGGCACGGCCGAAAGCTTGAGCACCTGGGTGCCGCCATACTCTTTCTCGCCATAAACGTGTTGCAGATAATTGCCGACGACGTTCTCGTAGCTCTGATCCTTGCCGCCGCTGATGTTGCCGCGCGGGAAAACAGCCGTGGAGCCGGGCTTGAGGGCCAGGCGACGCTTGGCTTCGACAAGCAGGTCGCTGGTCTTGCCGTAGAGCGTGGCACCGGTCGGGCAGACCTCGGCACAGGCGGAGTAGAGACCGTCTTTGTGGCGGTGACGGCACAGTTCGCATTTACCGATCTTGCCGGTGGGCGAGTCGTACTGGTACTTCGGGATGCCGAAGGGGCAAGCCGCGACGCAGTAGCGGCAGCCGATGCAGGCATCAGCGTTGTACTCGACGATGCCGGTCTTCGGATCCTTGGTCATTGCCGAGACCGGGCAAGCCGACACGCAGGAAGGATCGGCGCAGTGCATGCACGAGGTCTTCATGAAGGCGAAACCGTTTTCTTCGGTGTCCTTCGTTTCCATCGTGCCGCTGCGATACATCTTGATCAGGTTGAAGGTCTTGCCGCTGGTATCGAGCGGCGTGTCCCACAATTGATCGACCGTGGAAAACTCGGCCGGGTTGTTGTTGACCTGCTTGCAGGCTGCAACACAAGCCTTGCAGCCGACACACAGGGTAGCGTCGTAAAGCAGACCCAGCGCCTCGGGAGGCCGCTGCCGCGTCTCACGCGCTTCGGCCCTGGTCGTGACAGCAGTGGCTGCCACGGCCGCACCGCCTGCGGCAACGACGCCTTTCAGGAAGTTGCGACGGTTGCTCATGTCAGACCTGCTCTTTCTCGCCAGCCTTTTTGGCTTCTTCCATCTCCGCGGCCTTGTGCGAAAGACCGAGGTTCTTGGCCACCATGGCACCTCCACCTGCGGCCGCACCGGCCACTGCGGCAAGTACCGCCGCCGCGCCGAGTGTTGCTCCGGTGCCCTTCTCCTCCACAATTCTTGGGTACTGCAGCGGCGGCTCGATATTTTTCAGCTTGGAAACCATGTGAATCGGTTTCTGGAAGCCGACGCCTTCTTCGGTACAGCCAATACAGGGGTGCCCGCAACCCACTGGCCAGGTCCCCGAGCCAGCATCGCCGAAGAGAATGGTCGGGCAGTTGGCGTAGGTTTCCGGCCCCTTGCAGCCGAGCTTGTAGAGGCAGTAGCCCTTGCGGTGGCCTTCGTCGCCGAATTCCATGGCAAAGCGGCCGGCATCGAAGTGGGCACGGCGTTCGCAGTTTTCATGGATGAGCCGCGAGTAGGCGAATTTCGGACGGCCCAGCGCGTCAATCTCCGGCAATGCGCCGAACGTCAGGAAATGGACAACGGTGGAAAGGAAGTTGTACGGGTTGGGCGGGCAACCCGGAATCGTGACAACCGGCTTGTCGGTAATGATCTTGTTGACGCCAACGGCACCCGTCGGGTTCGGATCGGTGGAGGGCATGCCACCCCAAGACGAACAGGAGCCAATGGCAATGATCGCCGCGGCATCCTTGGCGCATTCCTTGAGCAACTCAATCGCCGTCTGGCCACCAATCTTGCAGTAGATGCCGCCGTCCTTGGTCGGGATCGCGCCTTCAACCACCAGTACGTACTTGCCGGCATTTTCCTTCATGGCAGTCCGGCGCGCAGCCTCGATCTGATGGCCGGCAGCGGCAAACAGAGTCTCGTGGTAATCGAGTGAGATAACGTCGAGGATCAGTTTTTCCAGCGTCGGGTGCTCGGCACGCAGCATCGATTCGGTGCAGCCAGTGCATTCCTGAAAGTGCAGCCAGATGACCGATGGGCGTTTCTTGGTCGCAACCGCTTCCGCGACGGCCGCATCGGCCCCCTGCGGAAGACCCAGAGTACTGGCCAGAGCAGCGCAGAACTGCAGGAATTCCCGACGCGACATCTGCAACCGTTCGGCCGCTGCCGCGATCTTCTCGTTCAGTTCCAGCGACAACAGACTGGTATTAGCCATAACCCCACCCTTCTTCTGAAAACACCCGGCGGAACCCGGGAGATCACACTGTCACGCACTCGGCGCACCTTTTGGACAAGGCATATACAAGAAACATGCCAAAGCATTTTCTTGCATAAAAACAATGACCTAAACAACAAGAAGGAGATGGAAGAGCCAAGCGTGCTTACAGCACAACACCAGAGTGGAAAGCGACTTACCAGCAAAAACCGGAAAGAAAGTTGGCGCAGACGACCGCCTGCGCCAGAGGAACTACTTAATAGCTGATGCTGAAGCTGGAAACATCGACACGAATCGTGTCACGCCCGAGCGTAAGGGCTGCGTAGCGCACGAAATCATGCGCCCAACCCTTTCCATCGACAAAACGATTCTCACCCGCATATCGCGCGACGCTGAGAATTTTGTCGATGATCAAGACCTTGCCGACCGGGTTACTTGGTTCGCATTCCAGCTCGGCAAACTCCTTGTCGAACCAACGACGCGCTTCTTCCGCGCTACGCCCCGCAAGATCGGCATCGGACAATTTGAATTCATATTGATTGTCCTTGCCGAACACAACCATGACGTTATAAAGCATCTGCCTCCTCCTGCTTTATGAGCTTTGACTGACCATTCCGGCCACCTATTCCACATTACCGAACCGCATATGCCGGTAGCGCAGTTATTACCGTACGCGAATGAATGTTTCGCGATTTCTTTGCATCATACCCTCAGACAGTACTTCACCGCACCTGCAGCGATTATCGCCGTTTCTTTGCAGAAAATAGCGCTTGCATCGCGAGAAAGCCGCATCCGCTGCGTTGTCTTTCGACCCCGGGACGACTACCATTGCCATCACCCTGGCGATGCCGGCAAGCGCTCACGCAGCAATGGAAAAACGATGAATCCGAATGACGAAGAAATCGCCGAAATCCGTGCCCAGCTTTATGAATTGCAAATCGAGCACCGCGACCTCGATCTGGTCATCGAACACCTGATGCTCAGCCCGCCACCGGATCAACTGCTGGTCCGGCGTCTGAAAAAACGCAAACTCCAGCTCAAAGACCGCATTACCCTGCTGGAACGCATGCTTATCCCAGACATTCCTGCCTGACGATGAAACTGAGCCTCGCTGGCCAGGCGATTCATATCGCCACCGGCCGCCCCGACTTTGACCCCAGCCAACCCAGCCTGATCCTCGTGCATGGGGCAGCCAACGACTGCAATGCCTGGCGCGATGTCATGCCCATGCTGGCTACGGCCCGATTCAATGTTTTTGCGCCGGATCTGCCTGGGCATGGCATGTCTTCAGGCGTGGCCTTAACCTCGATCGAAGCAATTTCAGACTGGCTGCTTACGCTGATCGACGCCCTTGGGCTGCAGCAGGCTGCGCTGGCGGGTCATTCCATGGGATCACTGGCGGTACTTGAAGCGGCAGCCAAGGGCGGCAAGCGCATCACTCAACTGGCACTGCTCGGCGCAGCAGTGCCGATGCCGGTTTCCGGGCAGTTGCTTGAGACCGCAAGCCGACAACCCGACGAGGCCTGCAAGATGGTGACGACGTGGTCGCATACGCCGACTTTTTTTCTGTCGGGCGGGGGTGGCCACGGCGTCTGGGGGCCTGGCAAGACACTGGCGGTCATGCGTCGCAACAGCGGAACACTGGCCGGCGATCTGGCCAACTGCAACAATTACCAACACGGTCTGGCAGCAGCGGCCCTGGTTGCCTGCCCAAGCCTGCTGATACTTGGCAAGCGCGACCGAATGACCCCGCTGAGAGCAGCGCAGCCATTGCAGGACGCATTGCAGAACGCAGGCCGCACCGAAATTGCCGATTGCGGGCATGCAATGATGGTAGAAAGACCACGGGAAGTGGCTGCCGCCCTGCTTTCGCTGCTTGCCTGAGAAAGATTCAGGCAAGCGCAGGGATCAGAGGAAGAAGGTGCCCAGCCACCAGAACAGTGCGGCTATTGCAGCACTGGCGGGGATAGTCAGAATCCACGCCCAGACGATATTCCCGGCAACACCCCAACGCACTGCCGACATTTTCTGGGAAGAACCGACACCGACAATAGCTCCGGTGATGGTATGGGTTGTCGATACCGGGATTCCCAAGGCAGTGGCAAGAAACAGGGTAATCGCCCCCCCTGTTTCAGCACAAAAACCGCCAACAGGCTTTAGCTTGGTGATTTTCTGACCCATGGTCTTGACGATGCGCCAGCCCCCGAACAGCGTGCCCAGACCAATCGCCAGGTAACAGGAGGCAATAACCCAAACGGGAATCGCCTCGTCGGCTGTCGTCATCCCGGCGGCAATCAACAGCATCCAGATGATGCCCATCGTCTTCTGCGCATCATTACCGCCGTGTCCCAGGCTATACAAGGCAGCGGAGACCAGCTGCAATCGACGAAACCATTTATCGACACGCCTTGGCGTCGTTCGTCGGCAAATCCACGAAACGAGAACCATAAGAAGCGCGCCAAGCAGCATGCCAAGCATCGGAGAAACGAAGATAAAGACGATAGTTTTCGTGACGCCTGAGGAGATTAATGCCGTCGGACCGGCCTTGGCGATCGCGGCCCCAACCAACCCGCCCATCAATGCATGCGACGACGATGAAGGAATACCGTAATACCAGGTAACCAGATTCCAGGCCACGGCGCCGACCAGCGCACCGAAGACGACAATGTGGTCGATGATCACCGGCTCGACGGTTCCCTTGCCGACCGTGGTTGCCACTTTCAGCTGGAAAACCATCACCGCCACGATATTGAAGAAGGCGGCAAAAGCAACGGCATGTTGCGGCTTGAGCACACCTGTCGAGACAACGGTGGCGATCGAGTTCGCGGCATCGTGAAAGCCGTTCATGAAATCGAAGGCCAAAGCCAACAGAACGAGAAAAACGATGACGCCCAGACTGATTTGCAGGGATTCCATGCGCTGTCAGTTTTTGAAAAATCAGGAGTTTTCTAGAACGATGCCTTCGATGACGTTAGCAACGTCTTCGCAGCGGTCGGTAATCGTTTCAAGGAGTTCGTAAATCGCCTTGAGCTTGATCAGTTCGCGAACATCAGGCTCGTCGCGGAAAAGTTTGGACATTGCACCGCGCATGACACGATCTGCATCGGATTCGAACTGATCGATTTCGCGGCAAGTTGCCAGAATCGATTGGGCATTGTCCATGGATGGCAGCATGTTGACCGCTGCCTTGACTCGCTCACAGCAGGAAAGCGTAATCTGGGCCAGCGTAATGGCCTCGGGCGTGGCTCGCCGGATGTCGTACAACGCCACTGTTTGAGCAACATCCTGCGTCAGATCCAGGATGTCATCCATTCGCGTGATGAGTTGATGGATTTCATCACGGTCAAGCGGCGTGATGAAAGTCTTGTGCAACTGGGAAATGGTTTCGTGGGTAATTTTGTCGGCGCTGGTCTCAGCCTTGTCAATGGCCGCAGCGAAAACACCCATACCATCCGTGCTGGTCGCCAGGGCAGACATCATGCCGACCAGTTGCTGCCCCCCCTCAACGATCAATTCAGCATGTGCGTTGAATAGTTCAAAAAACTTGCCCTCTTTGGGCATGAATCGTCCAAACATTGCAGTCTCGTGAAGGTTTTGTGACGGGCGCGAGTTTACCACCAGTTAATACAATGCTGCGAACTATCCGCAGCACGGAAAAACCATGAAAAAAGGCAGGGTTTTACCCCTGCCTTTACCGGAAAAACCGTACTTTTCCGTGATTACGGCATCAATAAACGTCGTTCTGCGTGTTGTACACGTTGAACTTGCCGGTCGGCGTAATGATCCGCGGATCCTTGATGACGGCCTTCAGCTTGCGCGTCTTGTCATCCACCACGACGATGGCCGATTCCTCGCTACCGGTGCTCCAGACCGAGAACCAGACTTCGTCGCCAGCACGGTTGTACTCCGGCTGGACAACGCGCTTGGCGCCCGGCTTGACACCGGCCCACTCACCGATCGGCAGCAGGTCGAAGCTCTTGTCGAGGTTGTTGATGTCGAACACGGCGATCGACTGCGAGATGGTCGGATCCGGGTTCAGCGGAGCATCCACCCACAGATTGGTCGACTTCGGATGGCTCTTCAGGAAGAGCTGGCCGCCACCGGCTGCCTTGAGGGTCTGTACTACCTTCCAGGCGTTCTGCGGGTTCTTCTTCGGATCGGTACCGATCAGCGAAACGGTTTCGTCACCCAGGTGACCCGTTGCCCAGACCGGGCCAAACTTCGGATGAACGAAGTTGGCGCCACGCCCCGGGTGCGGCGTCTTGCCGACCGAGACCACACCAGCGAGCTTGCCATCCTTGGTATCGATGACGGCAATCTTGTCGGAAGCGTTGGCGGCATCCATGAAGTAGCGGCCGGTCGACTCGAAACCACCGTCATGCAGGAAGCGCGGCGTCTTGATCATCTTGACCTTGAGGTTCTCGAGGTCCGTGTAATCGACCATATGCACCATGCCGGTTTCCTTGGCGTTGACCAGGAATTCCGGACGGTAGTGCGAACCGACGATGGCGGCAACGCGCGGCTCCGGGTGATACTCGTTGGTATCCGAAGTCATGCCACGGGTGCCCACGACCTTGAGCGGCTTCAGTGTGTCGCCATCCATGATGGTGAACTGCGGCGGCCAGTAGGTACCGGCAATCGCGTAGCGGTCTTCGTAGCCCTTGTACTTCGAGGTTTCAACCGAACGAGCTTCCAGGCCGACCTTGATTTCGGCCACTGGCGCCGGTTTTTCCATCCACAGATCGATCAGCACGATCTTGGCGTCGCGGCCGATGACGTAGAGGTAACGACCCGACTTCGAAATACGCGAAATGTGCACCGCGTAGCCAGTGTCGATGACGTCAAGAATCTTCTTGCTGGCGCCATCGATCAGCGCAATCTTGCCGGCGTCGCGCAGCGTCACCGAGAAAAGGTTGGCGAGATCGATATTGTTCATCTTGACCTTAGGGCGCTGCGACGGCGGAATGAGCAGCTTCCACGACGCATTCATTTCCTTCAGCCAATACTCCGGCGGTGTCGGCGGCTCATGCTGGATGTAGCGCGTCATGACGTCCACTTCCTTCTCGGTCAGCGTACCGGAGCTGCCCCAGTTCGGCATGCCTTGCGGCGAGCCGTAGTTAATGAAGGTCTTCAGGTATTCGGTACCGCGCTCCAGCGTGATGTCGGTGGTCAGCGCCTTGCCGGTTGCGCCCTTGCGCAGCACACCGTGGCAGCCTGCACAACGCTCGAAGTAGATCTTCTTGCCGATCTCGAACTCTTCCTTGGTCATTGCCGGCGACTTCGGGTTCAGCGCCTGCATCATCTCGACACCATCGACTGGCGACGTACCGCCAACCTGCATGCCACCCTCTTCGAGCGCCTTTTGCTTTGCTTCCTGTGCATTGACAGCACCAACCGCCAACGCGACTGATGCGGCAACAAGAAGTTGCTTGAACAATCTGCCTTGCTTCATTAGCCATCCCCCATTAGTGGAAATACTGATCAAACGTGGATAAAACTTGAACCAACTTGAAACCGAGCTTTCACGCGTCCCCCGCTCCGGAAAAGTCGCCCCCCTCGGCTGAATGACGCGGAACATTCTACATCACGAAATGATAAGAAAACCAACATATCGTGATGGATTTGATCTATGTAAAAATTTAGGGAAAGCGACTGAATTCAAAGCGATTCGAGTGGAGTGAATAACTCACGCCGCCCGCCGCTTGGCAGCCGCAGACAGGCGCCGACAAACAGGCGATCACCGGCGAGACTGCCCCAATCAAAAATCAGACAAGAGAGAACTTGCGCGAACAGGCATATCCGAACGGATGCCTGCAGATAAGGATCAACGCCGCTCGATGCGGCCGGAGACAACCTGGACCCGATCGCCCTTGCGCACGGCGGGCTTGCCCTCTTGCGCAAAGGCGGCATAAGAACCGTCATCGTACCGAATCGTCACCAGCCATGTACTGGCAGCAGGTGTAGCCGCCTGCTTGCGCGCGTCGCGCGACTGCGCGCCGGAGCCAATGATGGTCACCGTGCCGACATCCTCGCCAGGACCGGGGTCGCCCTTACGCAGCTGCTGCGCCTCCTCGTCCGCGTTTCCAAGCGCCCCCCTCCCGGCGGTCTGACGAATATTCGTGACCATGCCGCAGCCCGGGCAACGCGCATCGCCGGCATTCATGTACTTGCGCATTTCCTCAGGGGTTTGCGGGATGCTCAGCGGCTTGTCCGCAGCCTGCAGCATGGGCGCAAGCACCGGCGCGAGTAGGAAAAAGACCGAACGATTCATCTGCAGCACCACTTTCCGCGGCCACACAGGCCGGTTATTCCGTTTCGGCCAGCAACGCGCCTTTCGGATAATCGGTAAAGCCCGGCGCTGTGATCAAGGACACGACATTGGCAACATTGATGAATACCACGCCACCGCGCGGGTGCGGGAACGTCATTACCGGCAGCTCAAGCAAGCGGTTCATGTTGGTGAAAAACTGGATCTGCTCTTTCAAGCGGCGCTGCAATTCAGCCAGCAAGCGATGTCCGCCCGCGAGTTCGAAGCAGAAATAGCCAAAGTACTCTTCGCCCGGCGAAACCCCGTCGCCGAACACCGTTTTCGCCGCCTTGGCCCGAACCCGAAAAGCTTCTTCGTCTTCAATGAGCGTGGCACCGTCATGCAGCGTCATAGGCACGGACAACGGCGTCGGCGTCGCGTCGCGTCGGCGTCAAAATATCGATGCGGCTGATCGAGGATGGACGGAGCAAGGTGCACGTCGCAGCAGAGCCGAGAATCAGGAGCCCCGGAAAAAGTTTTCCGGCCTGCACTTCGGCCAGCAAACCCTGCGCCAACGCTGGGTCATTCTGAGAAAAATCAAGAATGTCGCCGTTGTTCAGATAGACCCGGATATCCATGGCTGCCTCGCTTTCGTTAATCAATGACATCGTCGCATTGTAACGAAGAGCAACAGTGAAAGGGCTATCGAATATTTTGACCGGAAGGCTACAGAGTATCGTGGACCGTTTCGCCTGCGCCTCCCGCCGGCGTTGCATGCTCGCACAGCCATCGCTGCCGAAACGCGCTGCAAAAGCTTAGGCTTGGCTTGTCAAGTGATTGAGAAGCGTATCGCCGCCGCCTGACCGCCTCAGACACACGGGGAGGAATGTGGCTTCTCATTCGGAGCAAAGATATGACCCGCATTTCCCTTGTCATCCTCCGCTACAACGAGGAAGACGCTATTCCCATCTTCCTCGCTTGCGTTGTGCCGATCATGGAAGCGCCCGGCCATAACTTGGAGATGCGATCAACAACCGCCGGTTTACACCGAGGCGCTGTCGGTGCGTACGCTGAAGGGTGGCACTTTCCGGGCGTTATCCCCGCACCTGCGGGGAAGTAATGCGTGGCTGTCGAGCTTAGGGTAGCGTCGTCAAGCGCTACCTTGCGGGCTCGCACGACCGCAGCTACCTTGATCGTTGCGGAGTGCCCAGTCCTTAGGGAAGGACATTAGTCAATACGCGACAATAACGCACGCGGGCAAGCTCCTAGGCGACATTATTTCCGGTTCGCCGCCGAAATTAAGCGTGAATCCGACAATCGCTACCAGGTGACAAATTAGTACACAACCGACAAATAACCGTTACTATAAGCGCATTCCCGACAAACAGATGGGGCAATGATGGGCGAACAAGCAGGAAAACGACAAAAAGCTGGATTCCAAGGTGACGTGCTAATCCCCCGTAATCCTGCCGAAGAACGTCGGTTACAGCGGGCAGCCAAGGACGGCCAGATCACGCGAATCGCCAAAGGCGTCTACATCAACGCGGTCGACCCCGAAGACCTTTCTCCCGACATCCTGGGCCCGGTTGCGCTCATGACTCGTCGAAATTGGCAGGTTATCGCCGGACACCTGTGCCCCAATTCCGTTGTGTCGCACCGCAGCGCCCTGGTCGGTGGCATTACGGAGGACAACGAGCTGATCTTAAGCCACCCAACCCGCTTTAATCGAACCATTGCTCTGCCTGGGCTGACCTTTGCGCTGCTCAAAGGGCCCGCGCAACTTCCTGGGGACATGGCTTTGGGCAGCAGCGGTCTGTACTGGTCATCACGCCCCCGCATGTTGCTTGAGAATCTCGGCAAGTCCCGCGGCGGCAAACGCACCGCCGGGAAGGCCGGCGTCGAGGAAAAATTGGTCGAGATTCTGAATGCCTCGGGAGAGGATGCGCTTAATCGGGTGCGAGACGACGCCCGCAGGCTGTCGCCGCAACTGGAGGCGGACTTCGGCACGCTGAGCAGCCTCATCGGTACGCTCCTTGGCACCTATGCGAATGGAACGCTAACGACCCGGGCTGGAGCGCTTGTCGCCAACGGTACGCCAGCCGATTCCGAGCGCCTGACCCGTTTCAGAATTCTGGCTGACGCCCTGCGTACCACCCCGGTATCTGACTACCCGGATGGAGCTGCTCAGGATCCAGCAAGAACCCATGCTGCCTTCCTCGAGAGTTACTTCTCCAACTTTGTTGAAGGCACCCGGTTCTCGATTGAGGAGGCAGAAGGAATCGTGCTGCACAACCGGATCGTGCCCAACCGGCCGAAAGACTCGCACGACATCCTGGGCGTCTTCCAGTTGATCCTGCATCCCCACTCCCGAAGTAGTCTGCCGGCGCCTGCTGACATACTCGACGGTCTGAAAGAACGTCATCGGTTGATGCTCGATCGCCGCCCGGAAGAAAACCCAGGCCACTTCAAAGAGACGACGAACTATGCAGGGCAAACGAAGTTCGTCGATCCCGGCTTCGTGCGCGGCACATTACTTGAAGGCGTGAAGCTTGCCTCTAGCGTTCCCGAAGGCCTGGCCCGAGCCATTTTCTATGCCTTCATGGTCTCCGAGATTCACCCGTTCAACGACGGAAACGGGCGATTGTCCCGGCTCCTGATGAATGCCGAGCTTTCACGCATCGGCCGCGCGCGAATCATCATTCCAATGCTCTATCACGAACAGTATGTCGACGCGCAGCGCGCGCTATCCAGGCGTAACGACCCAGAGCCGTTGATCCGCGCATTGAGTCACATCGCGCAATGGGGGACGCTGTTCGACTACACCGACGTACACAAAGTGGTAGCAGACATGAAACAGGCGAACGCTTTCGAGGAAGACCCGCGTGAGTTCAGGTTGCTGCGGCCGGATGGCAGCAAATTCGCGTAGCCTCGACACAGCGGAGAGTGCAACGGAGCGACGCCCCCTCTCTTTAGGGGTTTAGGATGACTGCGTATCGGGGTATATTGCCGCAGCGGAGCAGCTTATAGAGCCTCGCGAAACGGTGGGCTGAATGGTGGGCTGAAAAACTATAAAAACAAAAAAGCCCTTGTTTCCAAGGGCTTAGTTGCATTTCTGGCGGAGAGGGTGGGATTCGAACCCACGGTACCTTGCAGTACGCCTGATTTCGAGTCAGGTACATTCGACCACTCTGCCACCTCTCCGCGAAAGGCGCGCAGTATAGCACAAGTCCACAGACACAATGCGCTGGCTCATTCCTCTTTTACTCTCCCTGCTCCTGCTCTCCGCCTGCGGCGAACGGCAACCGCCTACGCTCAAGGAAAGCAAGGAGCTGATCGTGCTCACCCGCGAGGGACCGACAACCTACACGCGCGACGATGCCGGCAATCTCTCAGGATTTGAATACGATCTGGCACAGCTCTTTGCCGAGGAACTGGGGCTCCCCGTACGCTTTGTCGTGGTGCGTCACGACAAGGATATCGTCAAGAAACTGAAAGCCGGCAAGGCGCATTTTGGCGCTGCCTGGCTGTCGCCGCCGACAGACCCGGCGCTCATTGCCGGCCCGAGCTATTTCTCCAGCAGCAACATCATTGCCCAGCACGAGGGCACCTTGCCGATCGATACGCCGGACGACCTCGACGGGAAATCGGTGCAGGTTCTCGCCAAATCAAGGCAGGCGACCGCACTGCATGAGCTGAAAAAACAATTTCCCAACATCCAGATCGAAGAGCGCAAGGCGGCAAGCGAACTCGAACTGCTGGAACGCATTGCCGAGCAGCGCGGCGAGTCCGCGTTGGTGGATCGTGCGATCCTCGACATCGCCTCAAACTTTTACCCGCAACTTGAATATGCCCTGACGCTGGGAACCGAAACACCGATTGCCTGGGTTTTCCCGGCGGCGTCCGAGCCGGAGTTATTGAGCCGTGCCGCCAGTTTTTTTGAGCGCCTTCGCGCCGAGGGTACGCTGGCCAAGTTGACCGACCGCTATTTCGGTCATGTCGAACGCCTCAGCCAGGCTGATGCGCTGACCTTCATTGAGCGTATTCGCACCACGCTCCCCCCCTATCGCCCCTTGTTCCAGGCCGCGCAGGCCAGCACCGGCATCGACTGGCGCCTGCTTGCCGCGCTTGCGTATCAGGAGTCGCAATGGAACCCGCTGGCCACCAGCCCAACCGGTGTGCGCGGCATGATGATGCTGACCGAAGATACCGCCGATCACCTGCGCGTCAGCAACCGGCTTGATCCGAAGCAGAGCATTCGCGCCGGCTCGCAGTATTTTTCCGACCTGCGCGACAGCCTGCCCGACTCGGTGCCGGAACCAGACAGATCGTGGATGGCCATCGCTGCCTACAACCTGGGCATGGGGCATTTCAACGGTGCCCGGCATATTGCACAGGGCCTGAAGAAAGACACGGACTCGTGGTACGAAATGAAGGCAGTGCTGCCACTGCTGGCACGGCCGCAATACTACGAGCGGCTGAAATCGGGCAAGGCGCGCGGCGGCGAAGCGGTGATCACGGCTGAGAACGTTCGCATGTACTACGCCATTCTCAGCCGCTACGAAGCCCCCTACTCCCCGGGGGCCTCAAGCCAGAGCAGCGCAGAAATCAGGCGCTGAGGAACTCGGCGCCGCCCATGTAGGGGCGCAGTGCCACGGGAACGGTCACGCTGCCGTCGGCATTCTGGTAGTTCTCAAGGATCGCCACCAGCGTGCGACCGACGGCGAGGCCCGAGCCGTTCAGCGTGTGGGCGATTTCCGGCTTGTTCTTGTCGTTGCGGTAGCGCGCCTGCATGCGGCGGGCCTGGAAGTCGCCGAACGTGGAACACGAGGAAATCTCGCGGTAGGTGTTCTGCGCTGGCAGCCAGACTTCGAGGTCATAAGTTTTGGCGGCGGAGAAGCCCATGTCGCCCGAACACAGCACGACGCGGCGATACGGCAGATCGAGCCGTTCAAGAATCACTTCGGCATGGCGCGTCAGTGCCTCGTGCGCCTCGATCGAATTCTCCGGCTGCACGACCTGCACCAACTCGACCTTGTCGAACTGGTGCTGACGGATCATGCCGCGCGTGTCGCGGCCGTAGGAGCCGGCTTCCGAGCGGAAACACGGCGTGTGGCAGACGAACTTCAAGGGCAGCGCTTCGGCGGCGAGAATTTCGTTGCGCACGATATTGGTCACTGGCACTTCGGCGGTCGGGATCAGGTACAGTGGCTCGGCATCGACGCGGTTGATGCGGAACAGGTCTTCCTCGAACTTCGGCAACTGGCCGGTACCGAACAGGCTGTCGGCATTGACCAGATACGGCGCATAGATTTCGGTGTAGCCATGTTCGTTGGTGTGGATGTCCAGCATGAACTGGGCAAGCGCACGATGCATGCGCGCCAACTGCCCCTTCATCAGCGTAAAGCGGGCGCCGGAAATCTTGGCGGCCGTGGCGAAATCGAGCTGCCCCAGCGCCTCGCCGACATCAACGTGATCCTTGACGGTGAAATCGAACGCACGCGGCGTGCCCCAACGCTTGATCTCGACGTTGGCGGTCTCGTCCTTGCCCACCGGCACGCTCTCGTGCGGCAGGTTGGGGATGGCAGCAACGATCGCTTCCATCTGCGGCAGCAGTTCGGCCAGACGGGCTTCGCTGGCTTCGAGGTCGGCCTTGAGTGCCGCCACCTGCGCCATCACCTCGCTGGCATCCTCACCCTTGCCTTTCAGCATGCCGATCTGCTTCGATAGCGTGTTGCGCTGAGCCTGCAGTTCCTGCGTCTTCGTCTGCAGCGTCTTGCGCTCGGCTTCAAGCGTCTGGAATTCGGAAAAGTCGAAAGGCTTGCCACGGGTCGCCAAGCGTTCGGCGACGGCATCGAGGTTGTTGCGCAGGAGTTGAATGTCGAGCATTTGAAACGTCCGGAATCAGTGGGTGCCGCGCCATGCGACGAAGGCGCAAATTATACGCGACACCTGCTCAGGCCTGCCTACCCGAGCGGAAGAACGCCGCTATCTGCCCGATCATCGCACGCAGTAAGCGCCACAGCTTCGGCAGCAACGAGACGATGAGCAGCAGGAACAGCGCCAGCTAGAAGCGCAAACCACTCGCCCAGGCCTGCCGCCAGTGCCACGGCCTGAACCAATGGCACAGTTTCCGTCATCGCCCCCTGCCCTTCTTGCGGGCCTCCGCATCGAGCGCGCGCAGGTGCGCCAGCTTTTCGCCAATCTTGGTTTCCAACCCGCGCGCCACCGGCTGGTACCAGCGAGTTTCCGGCATGCCGTCGGGGAAATACGATTCGCCGGCGGCGTAGCCACCATCCTCATCGTGGGCGTAGCGGTATTCCTTGCCGAAGCCCATTTCCTTCATCAGCTTGGTCGGCGCATTGCGCAGATGCAGCGGCACCGGCCGCGAACCGTCCTCGGCGATGAAGGCGCGCACGGCGTTGTAGGCGTTGTAGGCGGCGTTCGACTTGGCGGCGACGGCCAGATAGACGACGGCATTGGCCAGCGCCAGCTCGCCCTCGGGCGAACCGAGGCGTTCGTAGGTTTCGGCCGCAGCAATGGCCATGTCGGCCGCGCGCGGGTCTGCCAGGCCGATGTCCTCCCAAGCCATGCGCACGATGCGCCGGGCCAGATAGCGCGGGTCGGCACCACCGTCGATCATGCGGCAGTACCAATACAGCGCAGCATCGGGGTCGGAGCCGCGCACCGACTTGTGCAGCGCCGAAATCTGGTCGTAGAAGGCGTCGCCACCCTTGTCGAAGCGGCGCAACTGCTGCGCCAGCGTGCCGTTGACGAAATCGCCATCGATCGCACTGCGCTTGGTCGTCTGCGCGGCGGTACGGATCTGTTCGAGCAGGTTCAGCAGCTTTCTGGCATCACCGTCGGCGACGCCGCACAGGCGGCCGCGCGCGTCTTCGTCGAACGACAACCCTTCAAGTGCTGCAGCGGCCGCGCGATCAAAGAGCAGCCCCATCTCGGCTTCGGACAAGGACTGCAGCGTATAGACCGAAGCCCGCGACAGCAGCGCCGAATTGACCTCGAAGGACGGGTTCTCGGTTGTGGCACCAACGAAGGTGACCAGCCCGGATTCAACGAAAGGCAGGAAAGCATCCTGCTGCGATTTATTGAAGCGATGCACTTCATCGACAAACAGGATGGTGCGACGGCCCAGCGATTTATTCACTTCGGCACGCGCGATCGACTCGCGGATTTCCTTGACGCCGGAGAGCACCGCCGAGAGGGCGATGAAATCGGCCTCGAAGGCATCGGCCATCAGCCGCGCCAGCGTCGTCTTGCCGACGCCCGGCGGCCCCCAGAAAATCATCGAATGCGGCTGACCGGCCTCGAAGGCGAGGCGCAGCGGCTTGCCGACACCCAAGAGGTGCGTCTGGCCAACCACATCGTCAAGGGTTTTGGGCCGTAGCTGCTCGGCCAGTGGCACGAAACCACCCACGGCTTCATCGACCGAGGCGGAAGAAAAAAGATCAGTCACCGAGCACATCTGCCCCGGCGGGCGGCGTAAAGCGGAAAGTCGAAGCACTCAGCGCCGGGTTGCGCTCGAAGCGCGAGAAGACGAGTGAGGTGGTCTGGCCAAAGCTATCGGTAAGTTCCATCGCTCGCAACTCGCCGGCGGCGTTACTTGCAAAGCCGATGCGGACAAGTTCAAAGCCACTTTCCGTGGATTTTGGCGTGGCCTCCAGCCATTCCAGCCCCTCTTTTTCACCGACATCACGCAGACTGAAATGCTTTTCCAGGGCAAGCAACCCCTCCCCGGCCAGCAAGGCTGCGGGAGAGCCTGCCAGCGCAGCGCCCTGTTTTCTGACTGTCACCTGCTTGAGTTCCGGGTCGTAGAGCCAGACTTTTTCACCGTCGCCAACAATCAGTTGTGGGTAGGGCCTCTCGATCTGCCAGCGGAATTTGTGTGGCCGCGAAACGGCCATGCTGCCAGACGAAAGCTGTGGCTTGCGGCCGCTTTTGGCCATTACAGTTTGGGAAAAATCGGCACGCAAGGTCTTCGTGCCTTCAAGAAAATTTCGCAGCCGATCAAGGGAGTCGGCCTGCGCCAGCGGCGTCACCAGCAAGGCAAGACACAGCAGGGAGGAACGCACCAGGGGCAGCAAGGGCAACCGGGGCCGCATCACTCTTCCGCTTTGCGCGCCAGCACTTCGCGACCACCACGACCATCCATGGCTGAGACCAGCCCGGCTTTTTCCATGGCTTCGATCAGGCGTGCTGCGCGGTTGTAGCCGATGCGCAGATGGCGCTGCACCAGCGAGATCGAGGCGCGACGATTCTTCAGCACGATGTCGACGGCCTGATCGTAGAGCGCATCGCTTTCGGCATCGCTTTCTCCACTCTCACCGCCTTCACCGCCTTCGTCGTCATCACTGCCCGATCCGGTCAGCACGCCTTCCACATACTCGGGCACGCCGGCCTTCTTCAGGTAATCGACGACGTGATGCACTTCATCGTCGGCAACAAAGGCGCCATGGACGCGGGTCGGGTAGCCGGTACCCGGCGCCAGGTAGAGCATGTCGCCCTGCCCGAGCAGCGCCTCGGCACCCATCTGGTCGAGGATGGTGCGCGAGTCGATCTTGCTCGATACCTGGAAGGAAATGCGGGTCGGGATATTGGCCTTGATCAGGCCGGTGATGACATCGACCGACGGCCGCTGCGTGGCCAGAATCAGGTGGATGCCCGACGCTCGCGCCTTCTGCGCCAGCCGGGCGATCAGCTGCTCGACCTTCTTGCCGACGACCATCATCAGGTCGGCCAGCTCGTCGATGACGACCACGATGTAGGGCAAGGTCGCCAGCGGCTCCGGCGCTTCCGGCGTCAGCGACAGCGGGTTGTAAATTTTCTCGCCGCGCTTCTCCGCATCCTTGATCTTGCTGTTCAGGCCAGCGAGGTTGCGTACGCCGAGCGCGCTCATCAGCTTGTAACGCTTTTCCATTTCGCCGACGCACCAGTTCAGCGCGTTGGCCGCCTGCCGCATGTCGGTCACCACCGGCGCCAGCAGATGCGGGATGCCCTCGTAGATCGAGAGTTCGAGCATCTTCGGGTCGACCATGATCAGACGGACCTTCTCCGGCTCCGACTTGTAGATCATCGACAGGATCATCGCGTTGATGCCGACCGACTTACCCGAGCCGGTGGTGCCGGCGACCAGCAGGTGCGGCATCTTGGCCAGATCGACGACCATCGGCTGGCCGCCGATGTCCTTACCCAGTGTCAGCGTCAGCGGCGAAGCCATGTCCTGGTAGGCGCGGCTGGAAATGATTTCGGAGAGACGAACGGTCTGCCGCTTCGGATTCGGCAGCTCGAGCGCCATGCACGACTTGCCCGGCACTGTTTCGACGACGCGGATCGAGACCAGCGCCAGCGCTCGTGCCAGATCGCGCGCCAGATTGACGATCTGTGCGCCCTTGACGCCCACCGCCGGTTCGATCTCATAGCGGGTCACCACCGGGCCGGGATAGGCCGCGAGCACATGCACCTGCACACCGAATTCGGCGAGCTTGCGTTCGATCAGGCGGGAAGTGAACTCCAGCGTCTCGGCACTGGGCAGATCAGTCTGTGGGGGAGCCGGTGCCAACAGGTGCAGCGGCGGCAACATGCCGCCCTCGACCACTTCCGGGGAACAGCGGCGTCTGGCGCTCGCGCTCGATGCGCTTCTCCACCTTCTTCGACACCTCGACCACCGGCGCCGGCATCTCGATGAAGATCGGCTCGTGCTGTTCGACCCGCTCACGCTCGACCTCGACTTCAACCTCCCGCTGCTGCGCCACTTCACGGCCGATACGCCGATCCTGCCAGCGCTCGTAAAGATCGCGAATACCGAGATAGCTTCCTTCAAGCATGGCCCCGACGCGCTCGGCAGCGTTCAGCCAGGACATTCCGGAAAACAAGCTCCAGCCCACGGCCAACAAAGCCAGCAGCAGCAGCGTCGCGCCCGTAAAACCGATATAGCGCACGGCCAGGGTACCGATCTCGTGCCCAAGCATGCCACCGGCCTCCAGTGGCAACACCATTTTCATCGAATGGAAGCGCAGAAACTCGATCGCGCTGCTGGAAACCAGAACGACCACAAAACCGATCAAAGCGATAGCCAGTGGCCGCCGGTCGCCCGAGCGCAGACCGTCCAGCCGACGATAGCCCCACCAGACGATTGCGGCACAGAGCGCCACCCACCACCAGGCGGAAACACCAAAGAGATACAGGAGAAGATCCGAAATCCATGCACCGGCGCGCCCGGCGGGATTGTTCATGGCCGTGCTGAAGACGGCCTTCGACCAGCCCGGATCGTCCGGGTGGTAGCCAAACAGGGCCAGCGACAGAAAGCCGGCCAGCACGACCAGCGCGAGCCAGCGCGACTCCTGCAGGATCAGTGCGATTTTTTCGGGTAGCGGGCTCGGCGCATTTTCGCCCCGCTCAGCAGTCTTGGTAGTCAAAGATCTTGGCAAGCAAAAATGAAAAGGGGATTATACGCGCCTGCCGTCGTACTGCCGGCGGCAAAGGCGTGGTTTGCCGCAGTCAAGGCCTTGTGCCGAGGCGATCAAGCTTCTTCGAGGACAATCAAGCCCTCTTCGACGCGGATATAACCGCTGGCCTCCAGGTCCTTCATCACGCGGCTGACCATTTCGCGGGAGGCGCCGATCATCTTGGCGATATCCTGCTTGGTCACCTTGCGCCGAATCGCCCGCTGGCCATCCTGAACTTCGGAAAAATCGAGCAGCAACTTGGCGACGCGGCCATAGACATCCATCAGCGCCAGACTTTGGATCTTCCGATCCGCCTCGCGCAGGCGCTCCACAAGGCGCTTCATGATGTTCAGCGCAACGTCAAAATTCTCCTGCAGGCAACGCTTGAAGTCTGCTTTGGAGATAACCAGCATTTCGCAGGCTTCTGCAGCCACCACGTCAGCGGAGCGTGGGCTGCCGTCGATCAGACCCATTTCACCAAAGAAGTCGCCGGGGCCGAGAATCGACAGGATGACTTCGCGGCCCTCCTCGTCGCTGTTCAACACGCGGGCGCTGCCGTTGATCAGGATGTACAGGAGTCAGTCGCGTCGCCGGCACGAACGATGACAGTTCCCGTACGACCTTGCGATGCGTGGCGATGCGAGCAATCTGCTCCAGCTGGGGATCCTGGACACCGCAAAACAGCGGAATCGTCCGTAGCAGAACCAAGCCCTCTGTGCGCGATGCCTCCAGATGCCATCCCTGACAACCTTTTTTGCAGTAATTCATGAAGTTGGCTGAAAGTTATAAGACTGTTTCGTAAAACGCAAGCGGAACCTGACGAGGAACCCGGCGCATCTCCGCGCTTGTCACCGTTATAATTTGAGAATTACCCAACCTGCACACACAAAACGACCATGACCCAGACCACCCGCCACTGCCGCCTGCTCATCCTCGGTTCCGGCCCCGCCGGCTACACCGCGGCCGTTTATGCCGCCCGCGCCAACCTCAAGCCCGTGCTGATCACCGGCATGGCCCAGGGTGGGCAACTGATGACCACCACCGAAGTCGACAACTGGCCGGCCGATGCCGACGGCGTGCAGGGCCCGGACCTGATGGCGCGCTTTCAGAAGCACGCCGAGCGCTTCGAAACCGAGATGGTCTTCGACCACATCCACACCACGCATCTGAACGAGAAGCCGATCCGCCTGATTGGCGATTCCGGCACCTACACCTGCGACGCGCTGATCATCGCCACCGGCGCTTCCGCCATGTACCTCGGCCTGCCGTCGGAAGAGAAGTTCGCCGGCCGTGGCGTTTCTGCCTGCGCCACCTGCGACGGTTTCTTCTACCGCAACCAGGCCGTGGCCGTGGTCGGCGGCGGCAACACCGCCGTTGAAGAAGCGCTGTATCTGGCCAACATCGCCAGCCACGTGACCCTGATCCACCGCCGCGACAAGTTCAAGGCCGAAAAGATCATGGTCGACAAGCTCTACAAGAAAGTCGAGGAAGGCAAGATCACCCTCGCCCTCGATTCGACGCTGGACGAAGTGCTGGGCGACAACACCGGCGTTACCGGCCTGCGCCTCAAGCACATGAAGACCGGCGCGACCAGCGAGATCAAGACCATGGGCGTTTTCATCGCCATCGGCCACAAGCCGAACACCGACATCTTTGCCGGGCAACTGGAAATGGAAAACGGCTACCTCATCACCAAGTGTGGCCGCGCGGGCAACGCCACCGCCACCAGCGTTGAAGGCGTTTTTGCCGCCGGCGACGTACAGGACCACATCTACCGCCAGGCCTGCACCTCGGCCGGCACCGGCTGCATGGCCGCGCTGGACGCCGAGCGCTACCTGGACGCCCTCGGTCTGGCCTGAGGCATACCCGCTCGCCGCAACCCATGAAGAAGCGCCCCAAGGACGGACCCTTCGGGGCGCTGCATGACCTGCGCCACAAGGTGCGCGTTGAACTGCCTGCGCCACGCCAGCCAACCCCGGAAACGCCTCCAGCCACGCCCCTGCTGGATGACACGGCGGCCTTTCACGCCGCTGTCAGCGGCGTGAAACCCCTGCCCGAACATCGTCGTGCCACGATAGCGCGGCCACGGCCGGCCGCTGTACCCCGCCCCAAGACGACAGAACCGGACGAAACCTCGGCAAAACCGAAGATACGCACCGACCCCAACGACCCGCTCGCACTGTTTCAGGAAGCCATGGCCGGCGTCGCCCCCATCCGGGATACTGGCCGCGCCGACACCGGCCGACGCGTCGTACGCCAGAAACCGGCTTACCTTCAGGACATGGCCGCTACCACGTCCAGCGAATTACCAGAAATCATCCTGCCGGTAGATGAACACGACCCGCAGGCACTGTTCCGGCATGTCGTCGGCACAGCCTCGCCGCTACCCGACCGCAATCTCGCTGCACTCGACAAACCACAACCGCCGCCACGCCCTCTGCAGCGCGAACAGGACGAAGCCTCCGCTCTGCGCGAGTCGATCGACGCCCCGCTCTCGTTTCAAGACCGTCTGGATATCGGGGAAGAAGGCGTGTATCTGCGCGACAGCCTGCCTCGCCGGGTGCTCACCGACCTGCGCCGCGGGCGCTGGGTGGTTCAGGGCGAACTCGACCTGCATGGCCTCACCCGCAACGAAGCCCGCACCGAACTCAGCCACTTCCTCCACGAAGCCCTCAAACAAGGCCATCGCTGCATACGGCTGATCCACGGCAAGGGCCACGGCTCACCGGGCCGAGAACCAGTGCTCAAGCACCTCTCGCGCGGCTGGCTGATGCAGCGGGAAGAAATCCTCGCGTTTTGTCAGGCCAAGCCGCATGACGGTGGTGAAGGGGCGTTGCTGGTGCTGCTGCACAATCGAAAAGAGTGCTCCAAATAGCCCACGTGCTTGGCTCCACATCCTGCACCAGAAAACCCGGTCACGGCGCTCGCTATTGACGCACTCTTTGGACTCTTTGACTTTTCCGGCGCGATTGATTTCCCAAGCAAAATCCCAGAATTAGGAATTTATATTCCCTGATTTAATTTGCTATATTCCCAATTTAACGGCATTATTCCACCATGGATTCTGCTTCCTTTCTCTATCCTCGTGCGATTGAAACGCAACTCGCCGAAGCGCTGCTGGACACCCCGGTAGTCATGATCGCGGGCCCGCGCCAGTCGGGGAAAACCACGTTGGCGCGAAAGATAGCCGCGCACGGAATGCGTTATCTCACCCTTGACGATGAGCTGACATTGTTGGCTGCAAAGGAAGATCCGTCCGGGATGATTCGCGCGCTGGATCGCGCCGTGATCGACGAAATCCAGCGCGCTCCGCAACTACTGCTCGCCATAAAGAAATCCGTTGATGAAGACCGACGCCCTGGGCGTTTTCTACTGACCGGCTCAGCCAATTTGATGACCTTGCCTTCAGTGACAGACTCACTGGCTGGCCGTATGGAAACCCTGACACTTCTTCCGCTGTCACAAAGTGAAATCAATGGCGGCGCATCGAACTGGCTGGATAGTGTCTTTGCCGGGCAACTGCCAGAAATCAGCCACGCAAAAATCGGGGCAGAACTGATCGAGATCATTCTGCGTGGCGGCTACCCGGAAGCCGTCTCGCGCACCACACCACGCCGGCGAACAACCTGGGCTCGGCAATATATCGATGCCCTCATCAAGCGCGATGTTCGGGATATCGCCAGCATAGACAAGCTGGACCAACTCCCCCGCTTTCTAAGGGCGCTGGCGCAAGTTTCCGGCCAGATGTGCAACTACACGCAGTTGGGGGGGCAACTCGGATTCGATCACAAGACCATCGCCCGCTACATTGGCGTGTTCGAGCAAATGTATTTGCTGAAACGAGTCGACACCTGGGCAAAAAATCGACTCAGCCGTGTGCTAAAAACCCCGAAGCTGCACTTCCTTGACGCCGGCCTCCTGACCACACTTACAGAACTTTCTCCGATAGCCGCCGAGAAGGATCGCAACCGGCTAGGCAACGCACTCGAGACATTCGTCTATTCGGAATTGCTCAAGCACGCCACCAACGCCACCGCTGACTATCAACTTTTCCATTACCGAGACCTCGACCAATTCGAAGTCGATCTCGTTATTGAAAACGCAAATGGCCAACTCATCGGTGTCGAGGTAAAAGCTGCGGCCTCCATAAAGGAAAGTGATTTGCGTGGCCTCAAGCGCCTAAGCAGCCTTGCCGGCGAACAATTCAAACTGGGAGTTGTTCTTTACGACGGCACTGAAACACTCCCGATCGGCGATCGCCTGTGGGCAGCCCCCATTTCGACCTTGTGGGGAAAATAGATAGGGGGATCAACTCACGGACAAGAAATCTTTACAGCGTCAGGAACCACCCTGCCCACCAGACCAGACTGATTGTGCAGAAACTCGCTGACCGGCCACCTACCGCGCCCTCCCCGCCTCATGCCAAGCCTTGCGCACCGGCATTCCAGCGCCCCCCTGCGCGTACTGCGGATCAATCGACCGAATCGACAGCGCTGAAATGGGCCACATTCAAGCAACCAGCAGCCTCGTATCCAGCAGTTCCTGAACGATGTCGGCCTGTCGGAGGTCACGTCGCCGCTTCATCTCCGGTCGATCGAGCGCGTGCTCCGCCATCCATAGCTTGAATTCGATGAAGGTTTGCGGCGCCACGGTGCGCATCAGCGCCATGCGGCCAGTGGCCGATATCACGGCATGCTCGAAGCGTGGCGCGCTTGTCAGCACTGAGGCGCGCGCGGCCTGAATCGGCCAGAGGTCTTCTTCATCGGACGAGAAGCGGAACGGGTGCGGATCATCACCCTCCGGCTGCCGACGCAGAAAATCCACCTCAAAACCTTTGGCATTGATGGCGGTCTCCACTTTTTCCGTGTGGCGAATGAAGCTCTTGTCAGCCCGCTGCAGTACCTTCAGCACCGACGCATCGACACGATCGAGGTCGGTGACAAACCGGACCCGTTTTCTGGCGTCCCATAACAGGTCAACGTCCTGGGTGGCCAGTGCATCGGAGACGATGCGCACACCGGCGGCAGTCTCGTAGGCGTACAGGGCATGGGTACCCACGACGGTGAAATGCTCGCCCAGGCCGGCATCTTCGAGTGCCTGCATGACATCCACAACCATGTTTGGCACCCGGCCAACCTTCAGGGCCTTGTTGGTGCGCTCGGCATCGATAAAAGCCGCCTTCAGTGTCCGCAGACGCGCTTCGGTTTCAGCCTTGCCGCCGGTAAAGCTGGCGTAGGCCTGCTCCGTTTCT
Source organism: Candidatus Proximibacter danicus (assembly GCA_016710885.1). Lineage (GTDB taxonomy): Bacteria > Pseudomonadota > Gammaproteobacteria > Burkholderiales > Rhodocyclaceae > Proximibacter > Proximibacter danicus. The sequence goes on along the minus strand of JADJUC010000004.1, from coordinate 84,974 downwards.
GCCGAGCGCGGGCCGATGCGCTGCTGGCGGTTATCCGGCAGCGTCTTGACCAGATATTCATATTCGCCGCCCGCCTGGCGCTTCCAGTACATGCCCCCAGCGAATTTGCGGGCAAGTTGCTGGACGCGGCGGTATTCATCGAAAACCGTAATGGCGTCGATGAGTTGCCGGGCAGCATTGTCACCGAGTGGGTAGTAGTTCATTGGCATTTGGCCGTATAAATACTTAACACTGATTATGTACGGCTAAACTTTATAAATCAATATGTTATTTATATGAATTGTCGGCTGTATGCCAATAGATGCCTATCTCACAAGAAGCAAGCATTTCATACCGACTCACACCGAAATCAACCCCTCCGCCGGCGGTGCCACCGGGTACGGGTAGAGCACATTGAGCGCCACGCTCTGCCCCGAGGCCTGGACGATGCGCACATGTTCGCGGCGGAATTCGCGAGCATGCAGCAGGCCGCAGGAGTGGGCGATCATGTCGATTTCCTTGTTCATGTTGGCGCAGTAGTAGGCGACGCGTTCGGCCTTGTCTTCGACGACCAGCCCGCGTTGCAGGCGTTCGTTGTGGGTGGTGATACCGGTCGGGCAGGTATTCGCATGGCAGCGCAGCGCCTGGATGCAGCCAAGCGAGAACATGAAGCCGCGCGCGGTGTTGATGAAGTCGGCTCCTGCCGACAGCGCCCAGGCCACACGCGCTGGAGTAAGCAGCTTGCCGGCGGCGATCAGGCGTACGCGATGGCGCAGGTTCGATTCGATGAGGGAGTCCACCACGCGCGGCAAGGCTTCGTCGATCGATAACGCCATATGGTCGGCGAGCGCCTGTGGCGCGGCGCCGCTGCCACCCTCGCCTCCGTCGATGGCGATGAAGTCGGGAGCGGCAGTGAGTCCGCGTCGCACCACTTCCTCGGTCAGGTCGTTCATGAAATGCCAGCCGCCGATGGCGGTCTTGATGCCGACCGGCTTGCCGGTGATGTCACGAACGCGCTCGACCATGTCGAGCAGTTCGCGCATGTTGGCAATGTCGCGGTGACGGTTCGGCGAGAGCGAATCCTGCCCCACGGGAATGCCGCGAATGCGGGCGATTTCCTCGGTGACCTTGCCGGCCAGCAGCACCCCGCCCTTGCCCGGCTTGGCGCCTTGCGAGAGCTTGATCTCGAAGGCACGCACGGTCTCGTGTGCAGCGACCTCGCGCAGCTTCTCCGGCGAGAGTTTTCCGGCATCGTCGCGCACGCCGTACTTGGCGGTGCCGATCTGGAAGATGAGGTCACAACCACCTTCGAGGTGATACGGCGATAGCCCGCCCTCGCCGGTATCCATCCAGCAACCGGCCTTGGCCGCGCCGTGCGAGAGTGCGCGCACTGCCGGCTTGGAGATGGCGCCGAAGCTCATGCCACTGACGTTGATCAGTGAGCGGCCCAACATCGGTTTGTCGCAGAAACCTTCGCCGATGAGCAGCGGCGGCGTTGGCTGGCGCTCATCTTCCTGCACCGGGAACGGGGCGTTCACGAAGATCAGCGCGCCAGCTTCATGAATGTTGTAGGTAGAGCCAAAGCCGAGGATGCCGCCTTCGTTCTTGGCCAGCCGATAGACCCAGGCCCGCGTGGCGCGGTTGAAGGGCATCTCGTCGCGGTCGCCGAGAAAGAAATACTGGCGGAAATATTCGCCGAGGTTTTCGAAAAAGTAGCGCAGGTGCCCGATGATCGGAAAGTTGCGCAGCACCGCATGCTTCTGTTGCGTGATGTCCTGGATATACCAGTAGATGAGCAGACCGGCGAGGGCCAGCGCGATGAGGACTCCGAAACTGACGTGCAGGACGCTGAGCATGGCCGACTCCCGGTGGATGCTAGAATTTCGTCCATCATAGGAGAAACACGATGGGTTTTGCAGCCTCTTGTTTGTCGGCGCTTCCGCCTGCCGATGAAATCGCACACAACATAAGCGCCGCACTCGCCGAAGACATCGGCAGCGGCGACCTCACCGCCAGCTTGATTCCGGCCGACAAGATCGGCAAGGCCACGGTCATCTCGCGCGAGGATGCAGTGCTCTGCGGCTGTGCGTGGTTCGACGGCGTTTTCAGGGCGCTCGATCCGCAGGTGCGCATCCGCTGGCATGCCAGCGATGGCGACCGCATCGCACCGGACCAGTTGCTCTGCGAGATCGAAGGTAGCGCACGCGCCCTGCTCTCGGCGGAGCGCAGCGGGTTGAATTTCCTGCAACTGCTTTCCGGCGTGGCGACCAAGGCCCGCCAGTACGCCGACGTGGTTGCCGGCACGAAGGCGGTAGTGGTGGATACACGCAAGACCATTCCCGGTCTGCGCCTGGCACAAAAATACGCGGTGAAATGCGGCGGCGGCGAGAACCACCGCATCGGCCTCTTCGACGCCATCCTGATCAAGGAAAACCACATCCTCGCCGCCGGCGGCATCGGCCCGGCACTGCAGGCGGCGGCCGCCGCAGCGGCAGGCAAGCTGTGCAAGTTCGTGCAGATCGAGGTGGAGTCGCTGGCTGAATTGCACGAGGCATTGGAAGCCGGCGCGAAGATGGTGCTGCTCGACAACATGAGCCTCGCCGACATGCGCGAAGCGGCGCAGATTGCTGCCGGCAAGGCGGTACTGGAAGCCTCTGGCGGCATCAGCCTGGAGACTTTGCGGGCCATCGCCGAAACCGGGGTGGATCGCATTTCGATTGGCGGCCTGACCAAGGATGTGCGGGCACTTGATCTTTCGATGCGCTTCACGGTCTGAGGAATAGGGGCTTCCCGATGGGCGGGATGCCGCTATAATGGCCCCAAGATAACGCGGTAATTACCCGGTACCCAAATCAGATTTTCCAGAGGTCAGACAATGCTCTTCGCACTTTTCTACGTCGCCGCCATCGTCATCCTGGTTTTGCACTTCACGGGCTTTCTCGCCCGCCACAATATCGAGTGGCTGGTGCTGGTACTGGCCGTTGCAGTTTTCCCGGCGGTTATCTACTTATAAACGAATCGGCAGAGCCGATATAAAGGGGGCGCGGAAAACTCCGCCCCCTTTTTCTTCGTTTCGTCCAATTCAAACCTCCAGCACCGGAACGCAAGGCCGGAATGTGGTCTACCAGATACTGTTTGACTGCTGCCGCATCCGGGTTCATCACTTCCACTCGCTGCGGCAGCGCCTCTATTCCTTCCAGTGATGCAGGGCGCTCGGGCGCACGATTTAGCGCCTCGCGGATGGTTTCCTCGAACTTCACCGGCAGGGCGGTTTCCAGTACCAGCGTCGTCACATCCGCTGGCCGCTGTTCCAGCGCGACCTTGAGACCATCGGCGGTATGCGTGTCGATCATCGTGCCGTATTTTTCGAAAGCCAGACGGATAGTGGCAAGGCGACCGGCGTGGTTGTTGCTGCCGGAGACAAAACCGAACTCGGGCAACCTGGCAAAGTACGGCGTGTTCGACAGATCGAAGCTGCTGCCGGCATCGACCTTGGCCCACAGTTCACGCACCTTGGCGCCGTCGCGGCCAACCAGGTCGAAAACGAAGCGCTCGAAGTTGGAGGCCTTGGAAATATCCATCGACGGGCTTGAGGTGGTGTGCGTCTCGGCCGTGCCGCGCGGGCGATAGACGCCGGTGCGGAAAAACTCGTCGAGCACGTCGTTCTCGTTGGTGGCGAGGATCAGCTTGGCGACTGGCAGGCCCATCTGGCGCGCGATGTGGCCGGCGCAGATGTTACCGAAGTTGCCCGACGGCACACAGAAGGCCAGCTGTTCGTCGTTGGATTTGGTGGCGGCAAAGTAGCCCTTGAAGTAATAGACGATCTGCGCGGCAACGCGGCCCCAGTTGATCGAATTAACGGCGCCGATCTTGTATTTGGCCTTGAAGGCGTGGTCGTTGGAAACGGCCTTCACGATGTCCTGCGCATCGTCGAACATGCCGGTGACGGCGATGTTGTAGATGTTGGCATCCTGCAGCGAATACATCTGCGCGCGCTGGAAGGCCGACATGCGACCGTGGGCGAGAGCATGAAAACGCGCACACCTTGCTTGCCGCGCATGGCGTATTCCGCCGCCGAGCCGGTATCGCCGGAGGTGGCGCCGAGGATGTTGATCTCCTCGCCGCGCTTGGCCAGCACGTACTCGAACAGGTTGCCGAGCAACTGCATGGCCATGTCCTTGAAGGCCAGGGTCGGGCCATTCGACAGTTCAAGCAGGGCCAGCCCCGGTTCAAGTTGATGCACCGGCGTGATGTCTGAAGCCTTGTCGCCGCTGCGGGCGTTGCAATACACCTCGGCGGTATAGGTCTTGTCGCAAATCGCCTTCAGGTCGGCGGCGGGAATGTCGTCGATGAATTTGGAGAGGATGGCAAAGGCCAGCTCGGCGTACGACAGCGAACGCCAGGCATCCAGCTCGGCGCGCGTAATCTGCGGATAGGATTCGGGCAGATAGAGGCCGCCGTCCGGCGCCAGGCCGCCCAGCAGGATGTCGCAGAAGGATTGAGCGGGGGCATTGCCTCGCGTCGAAAGATAGCGCATGGGAACGAATCCGGAAGTTCAGGAAAATGGCGAAAGCGGGATTTTACCGCGCCGGAGGCGGTACGCGCAGCGCGCTGAACAGATCGGCGAGAAACAGCCCCAGCCCCAATGCCATCGCCAGCGTGCCGCCCATATTCTGCCCCAGTACAAAGATCAGTCCGGCTACCGGAAAAACCACGGCACGCAGGCGTCCGCAACGCGCGAGACGCTGGCGCATTTCTAGACGTTCGGGGGTCTGCACGCCGGAGAATCGCCACACCGGTAGCAACTGCGACAGCGCCCCGGTCACTAATGGCAGCAGAAACCCGGCGGCAAAACCGAAGACCATGCCTTGCGCGCTGGTTAGGCCGCTGGCATGCAAAACACCGACAAAGAGCAGCAGGATGAGCGCGAAAAGCGCGGCGGCCAGTGAGGTGCTCGGTCCGTCGTTAACTACGGCAGCAAAGCCAAAAACCTTGGACCAATGCGCCAGCAGACCCAAGGCAATGGCCACGAGAAAGGCAGCGCCGAGGACCGAAAGCGGCCACAGGGTAGCAGCACCCAATGCCAGCAACAGAACGCCGGCAAAGGCTGGCAGCAGTCGCCGGCGCAGCCAGGGCGCGGCCTGAGGATCAGGCAGCTTGAGTGCAGTCGGCAGTAACACCGGCAAGGTGCCGAGCGCTGCCAGGCCGATAAAACCGAGCGTGTTGGCGTGGAGGTGAAAAAGGCGCAGGGCGGCGGGGGCAACGCCGGCAGCATAGAGCGGGATCACGGCCAATGCAAGGATCAGCATGAACAGAGCAGCCATGTACCAGCGCACGCCGGGATGCGGCGTGCCGATGGTGCGGCGCGCGCGAAACACGATCCAGCCGAGGAGCGTGCAGGCCAGTGTTAAATCGATGCTGGCGGTGGGATGCAGCAGCCAGCGCGGGAGCCAGCCCTGAATGGAGAGAACAACCGCGACACCGGTGGCCTGTGCGGCAAACGGCAGCCCTGCGATCAGGCGATACGGGGCCCCGGTGCGGGTGAGCACCGGCACGAAATGCAGCATGGCACCGAAAATGAGCGGCAGGATACCGACGGCAAAGGCGACATGGAGCGCCGCAGGGGAGGTAAAAACGCCGCTGGCGCCCAGAATGAGCGCCAGCAGGAGACTTGCAACAGCAGAGAGTGCGAGTACGCTCACCCGACCCGGATGAAATCGATGACGATGGCGCCCGGCTCACGCTGCAGATAAACGATGTTCAGGGCGTCGGCATAACGCTGTTGCAGTTGGGCGAGCAGCGGCAGCGGGTCGTGGTCGTTGCAGAAGCGCATGGTTTCGCCGGGGTGAAGCGAGTCGAGCGCACCGAAAATGGCGGCGTGGCGGAAGCGCTTGGCAATGCCGCGAGCGTCGAACGGGTAAACGGCTTCAGGCGTGGTGTGGTTACAGACGTGGATGGGTTCCATGTGGGTTCCTTGGTAATTTGCAGTTGGGGGTTATGTCAGAAAGTGGAGCGATTCAGTGGAGCGATTCTGCCGAAAACGGTTCGATCATTCCTTGATACATATCGCAATAACCACAAATCTGACAAGGGCACTCCGCACCCGGTTATTTCTGCGCCCACCGCCCCTTATGGTCCTGTACCCACCACCCCTGCGGTGCCTGCTTGACCCACTCACGGCCGAAGGTGTCTTCGGTATGATCGATCATCAACTGGAACGTGTCGTCAGCATGACCAATCGCTCCGGTCATGGCGCGATACAGCACACTCCGATCGTAATTTTCGGACTTGATCAGCTTGCGCAACGACCTGACTTCAGCGCGTGACCGCGCGCCCGCTTCGTGAATGGCAATCTCGCCGTCGTCGGTCAGCCCCAGCGTACCTGCCTCCAACAACGGCAGGAGGTCGGGCCAACGGACCTTCATTCTGGCCAGCGGCCCGTCGATATCGGGGCCGCCATACGGCAACGGGTCTGCTGCCTGCCCATAGACATCGGCCACCAGCCGCTCAGCCTGGATAACCGTACCCATGGCACCGTAGGTGAACACGCGCTCAGGCGTCGACTCGCAACCGGCGAGAGACGCTGCAGCAATACCTACCAACAGCGCCAGGATACGGGCAGGCCGCATTACTGCAGCTCTTCCAGACGAATGCGCTTGACCTTGCCCTTTTGCGCCGACAGGCCTTCGATCTTGGCAATCGCCGCATCGGCACAGCTTTCCTTGCAGACGTGGGTGAGGATGATGATGTCGGTTTCGCCTTCGCCCTCTTCCGGCTCACGCTGCAGCATGGCGTCGATCGAGATCTGCTGATCGGCGAGGATGCGCGTGACGTCGGCCAGCACGCCCGGCTTGTCCTCGACGCGCAGGCGCAGGTAGTAGCCGGTCTCGATCTCGCTCATCGGCAGGATCGGCAGGTTGGACATGGCATCCGGCTGGAAGGCCAGGTGCGGCACGCGGTGTTCCGGGTCGGCGGTGGCCAGGCGGGTGACATCGACCAGATCGGCGATCACCGACGAGGCGGTCGGCTCGGCACCGGCGCCCTTGCCGTAGTAGAGCGTTGCGCCGACGGCGTCGCCCTTGACCAGCACGGCGTTCATCGCGCCTTCGACGTTGGCGAGCAGGCGCTTGGCCGGGATCAGCGTCGGATGCACGCGCAGTTCGATACCCGCGCTGCGGCGCTTGGCGATGCCGAGCAGCTTGATGCGGTAGCCGAGCTGTTCGGCGTACTTGATGTCGGAGGCTTCGAGCTTGGTGATGCCTTCGACGTAGGCCTTGTCGAACTGCACCGGGATGCCGAAGGCGATGGCGGCAATCAGCGTCGCCTTGTGCGCGGCATCGACGCCTTCGATGTCGAAGGTCGGGTCGGCTTCGGCATAGCCCAGGCGCTGCGCTTCCGCCAGCACGGTGTCGAAGGACAGGCCCTTGTCGCGCATTTCCGACAGGATGAAATTGGTGGTGCCGTTGATGATGCCGGCCGCCCATTCGATGCGGTTGGCCGAGAGGCCTTCGCGCAGCGCCTTGATGATCGGGATGCCGCCGGCCACGGCGGCTTCGAAGGCGACCATGACGCCCTTTCTGCTGCGCGGCGGTAAAGATCTCGGTGCCATGCACGGCGAGCAGCGCCTTGTTAGCGGTGACCACGTGCTTGCCATTGGCGATCGACTGCATGACCACGTCCTTGGCCACGCCGTAGCCGCCGATCAGCTCGACGACGATATCGACTTCCGGATCATTGACCACGGAAAAAGCGTCGTCGGTCACCTTACAGGCGCCGCCGGTCACTTGTTTGGCAAGCTCGACGTTCTTGTCGGCGACCACGGTAATGCGGATCGGACGTCCGGCGCGGCGGGTAATTTCCTCCGCGTTGCGATTGAGGACAGTCCAGGTGCCGCCGCCGACGGTACCGATGCCGATAAGGCCTACATTGATGGGTTTCATTTGATTACCTTCCTGAAGCAAAACGAGGGAACATGCATCCCCTCACGAAAATAAAATTTGTGTGCACCGGCCCGCTGCACCCCGGAGTCGAGCGTGATCACATCGCAGCCCAGCGCTTGGGCATGCCGTTCAAGCCAGCCGAACAATTGCTTGCCGTATCCATGCGAACGCAGTGCTTCGTCGGCAACGAGGTCATCGACATAGAGCCGACGGCCCTCGTAGGTGTTTTCGATCACTCGCCACAGCGCGACGGCACGGACTGTTTCGCCCTCGGCCAGCACGGCCATGCGTCCGCCATTGGCGAACACCTGCCGCAGGCGACCGGCGTAATCCGCCGGCAAGGTCGGTCGCAACTGGCGATGCACAGTCTCAGCACGTGCTAACCACTCCGGCGCGGCAACGGAACCATCGACCGCCGTGATTTCAACGACCTCAGGTGCCATGCCGCTTGCGATAGCCTTCGAGGAAGCGGGCGATGCGGCCGATGGCCTCGCGCAGGTCGTCCTCATGCGGCAGGAATACCAAGCGGAAGTGGTCGGGGTTCGGCCAGTTGAAACCGGTGCCCTGCACCAGCAGCACCTTCTCTTCCTGGAGCAACTCGGAAATGAAATCCTGATCATTCTCGATCGGGTACACCTTCGGGTCGAGGCGCGGGAACATATACAGCGTGGCCTTCGGCTTGACGCAGGAGACCCCGGGAATCGCCGAGATCAGCTCGTAGGCGACATCGCGCTGGCGACACATGCGTCCGCTCGGCGCAACAAGATCGTCGATGCTCTGATAACCGCCAAGCGCGGTCTGGATGCCGTGCTGGCCGGGCGCGTTGGCGCACAGGCGCATCGAGGCCAGCATGTCGAGGCCCTCGATGTAATCCTTGGCCCGGCGCTTGTCGCCGGAGACCACCATCCATCCGGCGCGATAGCCGCAGGAACGATAGTTTTTCGAGAGACCATTGAACGTGATGGTCAGTACATCCTCAGAGAGCGAAGCAATCGCCGTGTGCGTGTTGCCGTCATAGAGCACCTTGTCGTAAACCTCGTCGGAATAGATGATGAGGTGGTGCTGGCGCGCGATCTCGATGATCTCCTTCAGCAACTCGTCTGGATAGACGGCCCCGGTCGGGTTGTTCGGGTTGATGATGACGATGGCCTTGGTATTCGGCGTAATCTTGCTGCGGATGTCGTCGAGGTCCGGCAGCCAGCCGTTGTTCTCGTCGCACAGGTAGTGCTTCGGCGTACCACCGGAGAGGCTGATCCCGGCGGTCCACAACGGGTAGTCCGGCGCCGGAACCAGCACTTCGTCGCCCGCGTCGAGCAGCGCGTTCATGGCCATCACGATCAGTTCGGAGACGCCGTTGCCGACGTAGATGTCTTCCAGCGTCACGCCCTTGATGTGCTTCTGCTGGCAGTAGTGCATGATCGCCTTGCGCGCCGCGAAGATGCCCTTCGAATCGGTGTAGCCGGCCGCATTCGGCAGGTTGCGGATGATGTCCTGCTGGATTTCTTCCGGCGAGTCGAAGCCGAACGCAGCAAGGTTGCCGATGTTCAGCTTGATGATCTTGTGGCCCTCCTCCTCCATCTGCTTGGCCTTCTGCAGCACGGGGCCGCGGATGTCGTAGCAGACGTTGGCGAGTTTGGCGGATTTCTTGATGTGGCGCATTACAGCAAACCATCCTTCCGGAACATATCCTTGATACCGCGAACGGCTTGACGCGTCCGCTCTTCATTCTCGATCAGCGCAAAGCGCACGTGGTCGTCGCCGTACTCGCCAAAGCCGACGCCCGGCGACACCGCCACCCGCGCATCGGCCAGCAGTTTCTTGGCGAATTCAAGCGAACCCATGGCGGCGTAGGCCTCCGGAATCTTCGCCCAGATGTACATCGAGGCCTTCGGCACTTCGACCATCCAGCCCGCTTCATGCAGCCCTTTGGCCAGCACGTCGCGGCGGTTCTGGTACATGACCCGGACTTCCTCGACGCAAGCCTGGTCGCCATCGAGCGCAATGATCGACGCCACCTGGATCGGCGTGAAGGTGCCGTAGTCGTGGTAGCTCTTGATGCGCGCCAGCGCCGAAACCAGTTCCTTGTTGCCGACCATGTAGCCGACGCGCCAGCCGGCCATGTTGTAGCTCTTCGACATGGTGAAGAACTCGACCGCGACGTCACGCGCACCCGGCACCTGCATGATCGACGGCGCCTGGTAGTCATCGAAGACGATGTCGGCGTAGGCCAGATCGTGCACCACGAAGATGTCGTGCTGCTTGGCCAGCGCAATCACACGCTCGAAAAATTCCAGTTCAACGCAGCGTGCCGTCGGGTTCGACGGAAAGCCGAGGATCATCATTTTCGGCTTCGGCGTGCATTCCTTGATCGCCCGCTGCAGTTCCTCGAAGAAATCGACGTCGGGCGTCATCCGCACCGAGCGGATGTCCGCGCCGGCAATGATCGCCCCGTAGATGTGGATCGGATACGAGGGGTTCGGCACCAGCACGGTGTCGCCACGATCCAGCGTCGCCAGCATCAGATGCGCCAGACCTTCCTTCGAACCGATGGTGACGATGGCTTCGCTCTCAGGGTCAAAAGTCACGTCGTAGCGGCGCTGATACCAGTCGCAGATCGCCTTGCGGAGCCGAGGTATACCCTTGGAGATCGAGTAACCATGCGTGTTTTCACGCAGCGCTGCCTCGACCAGCTTGTCGGTGATGTGCTGCGGCGTCGGCTGGTCCGGATTGCCCATGCTCATGTCGATGATGTCCTCGCCACGGCGGCGCGCGGCCATCTTCAACTCGGCCGTGATGTTGAACACATAGGGCGGCAGGCGCTTGATGCGGGGAAAGTCCTTCATGGGGCGTCCGGGGGCTAGAAAAAGTCAGCTTCTCGCGCCACAAGGCGCATTGGAGGAAGTTGGTATAATCGCATTTTATCGCATTGTGCACTGCAATTTGCCGTGAAACTCCAACTATCCAATCCCGACAGCGGCTACACCTTTACGGCCTACGGCGATGATTACATCGACGTCAACGGCAAGCGCTACCAGACCAATGTCGCACTGCTTCCCGGCCAGATGCTGCCGGAGTGGACAACAGCCTCCTTCGAAACGCTGACCGAAGCAGATTTCGCGCGACTGGCCGAACTGGCACCGGAAATCCTGCTGATCGGCACCGGAAAGAGCCTGCATTTTCCTCCCCCAGCACTAATGCAGCCGCTGATGGCCGCCCGTATTGGCTACGAAGTGATGGATACCCACGCAGCCTGCCGTACCTACAATATTCTGGCCGCCGAAGGCCGCAAGGTAGCTGCCGCCATCCTGCTTTAGGAAAACCGGCATCCAGAAATGAAAATGGCGGCCGAGGCCGCCATTTTCATGCTTGCATGAAGCTCAGTCACGTTCGCCGGAGAAGGCCATGACCAGGTTGAGCAGGCTGACAAAGACATTGTAGATGTCGAGATAGACCGCCAACGTCGCACTGATGTAGTTGGTTTCGCCGCCATTCATGATACGGCTGATGTCATACAGGATGTAGGCCGAGAACAGGACGACGGCAACGGCTGAAATCGTCAGCGACAGCGCCGGAATCTGGAAGAAGATGTTGGCAACAATCGCCAGCAGCAGCACCACGACACCGATAGCCAGAAACTTGCCCATATTGCTGAAATCCCGCTTCGTCACCGAGGCAACCCCTGCCAGCGTGAAGAAGATGGCACCCGTACCACCGGCAGCCATGGCAATCAATGAACCGCCGTTGGAGAAGCCCAGCGCCACCTGCAGGATGCGCGAGAGCATCAGCCCCATGAAGAAGGTGAAGGCCAGCAGCAGCACAACACCCATGGCGCTATTCTTGGTTTTCTCGATACCCCACATGAAACCGAAGGCGATGCCGAGGAAAAGCAGGAAAGAAATGAACGGGCTACCGGCAAAGAACGAGAACTGCAGCTGAATACCCACCAGCGCACCGATCACGGTTGGAACCATCGACAAGGCAAGCAGCATGTAGGTGTTGCGCAGCACGCGATTGGTTTGCGATGCCACTTCCTGGCCAGCCTGGCTTGTGGTTCCCCACTGATACTGTTCTTGCATTTGCGTCATCCTCCAAAGGAATCAAATTGATACGGCGGTAAGACTAGCGAAGCACGATGAAAGTTGCAACGAATGTGACAGAAATCGAGTAACGGTTTGTGACGTGGTATCATCGGCGCCCTCCGGAGGTGTGGCAGAGTGGTCGATTGCACCGGTCTTGAAAACCGGCAAAGGGCAACCTTTCGTGAGTTCGAATCTCACCGCCTCCGCCATTTTAGGTCATAGCAGTTTATGCTTGGGTTCATTCCCCGACATGAAATTGCACCCGCTACATGGCCTCTCCCGGCTTGACGTCAGCACCAGAAGCCTTGAAACCTGCCAATGAAGGCAGCTTCGGCTTGTTCCCGGCAGCCCATTTTCGCTTGACGACAGGCGCCTGCCAGGAATGCGCGACGATTCCGCAAGCACTCTGGTTCTTCCAGCACGAACCTATCGCCGTCCCTCTCCCGGGGCAGCCGATTGCTGGTTTTTCTCAATCAAAAAGCGCTTATGCCGATATCGCCGCCTGGCACACCTTCACGCCACCGGGATCGGCATTGGAATACCCGCCGTTGGTTTGGACGGGTGCAGACCAAATGGTGGACGGGGGGCGATTGTCGCCGGATGGTACTCAGCTACATGCGGGGGGAAATGCTCTTCCGCTGACGCTCACACCGCGTCATCCGCTCAATCGCTCCTATTACGATGATTCGAGCACCGCTTTTTTCCGGCAGCGCACAGTGCATCTGCGTGGGCACTGGACCGAGAGCACACTCATTGCGCGAACGATATGGCCGGAGGACTTCCGTTTGCCGGAAACACCGTTACCCCGACCGCTGGCTGCCGACCCTGAGTCGTTGCGATCACGAGTACGTGAACAGGCAGTCGAACACCCCACGAGCCACTTCGCTGTTGAAACTCTGTGGCAACGGACAGGTGCGGATAATTTGACAGAAGGACAGCCCGTTCTCGGCTTCATCCTGAATGGCGCTCAGGGCGATGACGACGAAGCGCATGGCGGGCACTTTGCGGCAACCACCGGCCGCATCGGCAAGGATGGTGCAATCCACGACTGGCTGGTCGCCAACTACTACACGCTGGATTCGGAAAGCGAGAAGGGGATCATCGCCGCGCCGGTGCCGCTCGACAATTACTTTGCCGACCTCAATTCCGGGCAGGCCTGGTACCGTCCTTCGTACATGCTGGTTGCCGTGCTGCGCGACCAGCGCACCGCGGCCCACATCCAGTCAGCCCTCGGACGGGTCTATAACCAGTTCTATCGCCACCAGTTCGGTTACCAGCATGCTCGCGCGAACTGCGCCGGAATTACCGTCAGCACCTTGCGCGCGCTGGACTGGCACGTGCCGGTGCGCGGCTCCGAAAGCTGGCTGAAAGCCATCATCGGCCTGCCGCTGAGTACGCTGACTTCCGGTAGCCTCAAGAACGGGAAAGCTGTCTTTGACTATTTGACAGAAGACCAGACACGCCTCTACCCGGCTGCTGCCTTCGAGGAAATAGGTGTCGACCTGCTGCATCTGGTACAAGGGACGACACAGAGGACGCTCAGTGTTTTCGAGAAGATGCTGGCGGAGGATATCGACGCGCTACTGCTCGTACGCATTCCGCAGTTGCCTTCCAGCCGGGCCTGGGGCGATTTTCCGATCGTGAACAGCCGGGAATACCATGCACGGGTGCCGAAAAAACTGGAAGACCGGCAGATCGTACCTGTCGGCCCAAGGCCATTTCCCAAGGATTTCGTAGACCCCGATTCGCCATCGGAACCGCCCCTGCGTTCGGACTATGCCGTGGCCGGGTATGCGCTGTTGCTGGCGTTGTTGGTGCTGCTGGCGCTTGGTTAATCAGGCGCGCGTGGCATCCGCCCAGCAGTTGGGCGTTTCGTAAAGCCGCAGCTGCTGGAGGCGCAGATCGTTGCCGTACGTATCGCGATACACCGGGTCGAGGATGCGGAAGGCGGTGGCAGCAAGGTTCTCGGCAGTCGGCACGCAATCAAGCACCCCGGTAAGGTGAGCGGGCATGGTCTGCAGGAATTCAAGCACCGCCGTATCGCCCGAATAGACGAGAAAGGCATGATCCCAGACATCCACCACGTGCTGCTTGGCCAATGCTTTGACCTCGGAAAAATCCATCACCATGCCATTGGCAGCATCGCCATCCTGGCGGATGACATCACCTGAAAGGGTTATCTCGATCGCGTAGCGGTGCCCGTGCAGGTGGCGGCACTGGCTTTTGTGATCGGGGATGCGGTGACCGGCGTCGAACTCGAGGCGGCGGGTGATGAGCATGGGAGCGTGGCAAAAGAGCCGTGTGGAAATCAGGGAAGGATTATATCATCGGGGGCATCAGCCATCCCCGCAACGCCCAGCCCATGCTCTCGACCACCGACCACCGCCGCGACTACAGCGGCTTTCGCTACGTTTACCCTGTGGTTTCGCGCCGTGCCGGGGGCGTTTCGGTCGGCATCAACCTGAACCCGAACAACGCCTGCAACTGGGCCTGCGTCTATTGCCAGGTACCCAACCTGACCCGCGGTGGCCCGCCGTCGATTGATCTGGCGCTGCTGGCGGAGGAGTTGCGCGCGCTGCTGAACGACATCGTGCACGGCGACTTCATGCAGCGCGAAGTGCCGGAGAGTGTTCGCTCGTTGATGGATATCGCCTTTTCCGGCAATGGTGAACCGACCAGTGCCGTCGAGTTTCCGCAAGCCATCGACATTGCCATCGCCCTCATGCAGGAACTGAACCTGCTGCCCACCGTCAAGCTGCGCCTGATCACCAACGGCAGCCTGTTGCACCGGTCAGCCGTCAGGGCTGGCATACAGCGCATCGGCGAGGTGGACGGAGAGGTCTGGTTCAAAGTCGACAGGGCAACGGCTACTGGCATGGCCGCAGTCAACAAGATTGCGCTTGAGCCGGCGAAGGTGCTGAGCAACCTGCAGGTCTGCACCGATCTGGCACCCACCTGGCTGCAAACCTGCTGGTTTACGCTTGACGGCAATGCGCCGGACGAAGCGGAGCAAGCGGCCTATCTTGAGTTTGCCAATGCGGTGCGCACAAAAATAAAGGGCGTGCACCTTTACGGTCTTGCACGCCCTTCACTGCAGCCTGATGCTCCCCGACTCGGCAGGCTTCCCCCGGATCAACTGGCGGCCTTTGCCGCCCGCATCACTACGATGGGAATCAAGGTTACCCTCAACCCCTAGCCTGAGAAATTTCTTCAGGCGACCTTCTTGGACTTGGCTGATTTCTTCAGGCTCTTGAAGAGATCAGGTTCCTGACTCTTCAGATATTCGATGACATCCACGTCTTCGCGCTTGATGCGCTGAATATCCACCTGTTCCACATGCACCAAGCGGAGCAGCTCACGCACTGGTTTCGGCATGTTGCGGCCGCTTTCGTAACGGGAACCACCGCTCTGGGTAACACCGATCTTCGACCAAAACTGCTGCTGGTTCAGGCCGAGCTTGCGTCGAATCTCGCGCGGATCGACTTTTTCAATTGTTTTGACGTTGCTCATGGCTGTCCTTTCACTATCCAAGGGTAAAAATTTGGGGAGAACTTCTTGCGATCATATGACTAAACGCCTATGACCTTAGTAATACATGCGCAGTATAGTCAATATGGGTAATATTGCAAGTGGCATTTGCAAACGGAATACCCTGCAACCGGAGAAGCCGCTTCAGCCGGAGAAAGCCCATACTTTTCAAGCCCCCAATAAGATAGAATATCGCCTCTTCACCGTAACCTTTTGGATCACCAATGGCGCTGATAGTTCAGAAATACGGCGGCACTTCAGTCGGCTCGCCCGACCGCATCAAAAACGTGGCCAAGCGAGTCGCCCGCTGGAAAGCCATGGGCCACGATGTTGTGGTCGTTCCCTCCGCAATGTCGGGTGAAACCAACCGCCTCATCGCGCTGGCCAAAGAAATCATGCCGACGCCGGACGCGCGCGAACTCGATGTCATTGCGGCCACCGGCGAACAGGTCACCATCGGCCTGCTGGCCATGGCCATCATTCAAGAAGGCTGCAAGGCCAAGAGTTACACCGGTCCGCAGGTGCGCGTACTGACCGACAGTACCCACACCAAGGCGCGCATCCTTTCGATTGATGACGAAAAGATTCGCAAGGACCTGGCCGAAGGCAATGTGGTCGTCGTCGCTGGTTTCCAGGGCGCCGATGAAAATGGCAACATCACCACGCTCGGCCGTGGCGGTTCGGATACCTCAGCCGTGGCCCTCGCCGCCGCACTGAAGGCTGACGAATGCCAGATATATACCGACGTCGACGGCGTATACACCACCGACCCGCGCATTGTTGCCGAAGCGCGCAAGCTGGACACCATCACCTTCGAGGAAATGCTGGAAATGGCCAGCCTCGGTTCCAAGGTGCTGCAGATCCGCTCGGTCGAATTCGCCGGCAAGTACAAGGTAAAACTGCGCGTGCTCTCCAGCTTCACCGACGAAGGCGAAGGTACGCTGATCACTGTTGAGGAAGACAAGAATATGGAACAACCCGTCATCTCCGGCATCGCCTTCAACCGCGATGAAGCCAAGCTCACCGTTCTCGGCGTGCCAGACCGTCCGGGTATCGCCTACCAGATCCTCGGCCCGATTGCTGATGCCAACGTCGACGTCGACATGATCATCCAGAACGTCGGCCACGATGGCACCACCGACTTCTCGTTCACGGTTAACCGCAGTGACTTCGCCAAGGCGCAGGGCGTGCTGGAAAGCGTCAAGAGCCACATCGGTGCTCGCGAAATTGTCGGCGACAACAAGATCTGCAAGGTTTCCGCTGTTGGCGTCGGCATGCGCTCGCACCCGGGCGTGGCCAGCCAGATGTTCCGCGCACTGGCCGAAGAAGGCATCAACATGCAGATGATCTCCACTTCCGAGATCAAGATTTCCGTCGTTGTCGACGAAAAATATCTGGAGCTTGCGGTGCGCGTGCTGCACAAGACTTTCGGCCTCGACCAAGCCTGAGTCGACGCAGGGTCGCAGAAGCAATCCCGGTTTGACCGGGCGCGGTGAAACAGCTATCATCGCGCCCTTCCGGAGACGTGGCCGAGAGGTCGAAGGCACTCCCCTGCTAAGGGAGCATACGGGCTAAAACTCGTATCGAGGGTTCGAATCCCTCCGTCTCCGCCAAGTTTTTAGCAGCTTTGAACTTGGCAAAAACTGAAGCGGTCCGTATAATCTCGCTTTTTTAACGCGCCCGTAGCTCATCTGGATAGAGTACTTGGCTACGAACCAAGGGGTAGGGAGTTCGAATCTCTCCGGGCGCGCCAGATAAAAACAAAATGGCCACAGCAATGTGGCCATTTTGTTTTTCAGGGACGACACAGAATGCCCACAGGAATCATTGAATCATTGGACCACGAAGCGCGCGGCATTGCCCGCCACGAGGGAAAAACCATTTTTGTCGAGGGCGCCCTGCCCGGCGAGGAAATCGAGTACTCCAGTTTCCGCAAGAAACCGACCTACGAAATTGCGCAGACCACGCGCATTCTGCGTGCGTCAAGCAGCCGTGTTACGCCGGCGTGCCCGAACTTCGGTGTTTGTGGTGGCTGCAGCATGCAGCATGCGCATCATTCCGCGCAGGTCGCCGCCAAGCAGCGGGTGCTTGAAGACAATCTTTGGCATATTGGTCGCGTCACGGCAGAGCAGCTTTTCCCACCGATCTACGGAGAGCCTTGGGGTTATCGCCAGCGCGCCCGCATCGGTGCTCGTCTGGTAGCAAAGAAGGGAGGCGTGCTCATCGGTTTTCATGAGCGCAAGAGCAGCTTCATTGCCGACATGAAGGAATGCCTGAACCTGCCCCCACATGTCTCAGCACTCTTGGTACCGCTTCGCACGCTGGTCGGTTCACTCTCCATCTGCGAACGCATGCCGCAAATAGAAATTGCCGTCGGCGAACGCTGCACGGTGCTGGTCTTCCGTATCCTCGAGCCACTGAACAGCGCAGACGAAGCCGTCATGCGCGAATATGCCGATTGTCATTCGGTCGACATGTTCCTGCAACCCAAGGGGCCAGAAACCGTTCATCGCTTTTACCCCACCGAAGGCGAATCGCTGACCTATACGCTCCCGGATTTCAATCTTGAACTGACGTTTTCGCCAACCGAGTTCACGCAGGTCAACCACGCGATCAACCGCGTCCTTGTGCGGCGCGCCATGTCGTTGCTCGCCCCCGCTCCCGGCGAGCGCATTGCCGACATGTTCTGCGGCCTTGGTAATTTCACATTGCCGATCGCGCGCCTGGGCGCCAGTGTTGTCGGTATAGAAGGAAGCGATGCACTGGTTCAGCGGGCAGCCGAAAACGCGGCCGCCAATGGTTTGTCGGAACAAGCCAGCTTCGCCGTTGCCAACCTGTTCGAGGCCACCGAAGCGAGTCTTGCCGAACTTGGCCATTTTGACAAAATGCTGATCGACCCCCCCCGCGAAGGAGCACTCGAGCTGGTCAGATCTCTCGGACCGGACGGCCCGCAGCGCATTGTTTATGTTTCATGCAGCCCGGCCACTCTGGCGCGGGATGCGGAAATCCTGGTCACGCAGAAAGGGCTACCGATTCCGTGGCGCTGGGGTAGTGAACATGTTCCCCAACACTTCGCACGTCGAATCGATTGCGCTTTTCGAGCGGATTTGACCCTCCGGCTGCAACCGGACCTTGCCTGTCTGATGGTCAGGCTGTTATGTTGAACACTTGAGCGAAGCCCCCCTACTGACCTCCTGGAGCGACTATTCGGCAGCTGTCGAGCGGCTGCTGGCCCACGCCAGCCGTTCGGTCGCCATTTTCGATCATGATCTGTCGTCGCTGCGCCTTGAGCATCCAGCAACAATTGCTTCACTGGCCCGCTTGCTACGCACGTCACCCGCATCCTCCCTGCGTATCGCAGTACAGACAGCAGGGCCCTTGCGCTCTCATCACCCCGGCTAATGGAACTGTCCGCGTCTTTGCGCACAACTTTCACGTTATCGAAACACCGCCGCATCTTGCCAACCTGTCCGATGCAATACTGCTTGTCGATGACGCCTCGGCGCTGATTCGTTTTCACCGCGATCATGCGCGCAGCAAGGAAATTTTCGCCGACCCTGAGGCCTGCAAACCCTACCATCGGCGCTTCGAGGATATCTGGAACGAAGGCGGCAATGCGGTCAGCGCCACGACGGCAGGCTTGTAGGCACCCTACTGCAACGCCTCAAGCACTCGGCATAAGCTGCGGTTTCGCTGTTCGGAGTAATTTATCCGTGCTATTATTTTGAGCTAGTCGGCATTGTAACTGGCTGACTAAGTTAAACATTGCCACTAGTTTCCGTTCCATATCGATAAGGACAATCACCATGAAGCACTCTCTCCTCGTTGCTGCCCTCCTCGCCGTTGCTCTTTCCGCTTGCGGCAAGAAAGAAGAAGCCAAGCCGGCTGCTGCTCCGGCCCCGGCCGTTGCTCCGGTTGCTGCTCCGGCTCCGGCTGCTGCCCCAGTTGCTGCTCCGGCTGCTGATGCTGCCAAGCCTGCTGATGCTGCTGCTCCGGCTGCTGCTCCCGCTGCCGCCCCGGCTGCTGCCGACGTCAGGTGTGCTGTCCCAGGCTGCCGCCCCGGCTGCTGTTGATGCTGCCAAGGCCGCTGCCCCGGCTGCTGCCCCAGCGAAGTAAGCTTCTCTCAGGCAATAAAAAGCCGGCCTTCATGGCCGGCTTTTTTTCGCCTCGACGACCTGGTTACATGTTAGACAATCGTTCGCCAGTCAAATCCCGTCGCCTGTTCAGCAACCCCAACCCAGCTTGCTGAACAGCCCAGCGCCTCGGCAAGAGCGCTCGTCGCCAGTTGTGGCTGGTTGTTCTGTTCCGACAGGTGGGCCGCGACAATATGCTGAAGGCGACTGACATCGATCCGGGAGAGCAGCGATGCCGCCATGGCGTTGTCAAGATGGCCGAGACGCCCTGAAATCCGTTGTTGAACCGATAGCGGATAAGTCGAACGGGCCAGCATTTCAAGATCGTGATTGCATTCCAGAACAAGCGCATCGCAAGCATCGAGCATACCGATCACATGCTCGGTCAAACTACCCGCGTCGGTTAATACACCCAAGCGCTGACTACCGTTCGAAAAAACATACTGAACCGGTTCGCGTGCATCGTGCGGAACTGGATAAGGCTGGATTTCAAGATCGCCCAGCTGATAGCGCGTGTGGCTATCGATGATCTTGAGTTTTTGGCTGTCTACGGCACTAGCACGGCCGTCGGACAGGGAAGCCAAAGTTCCGTGGGTCAACCAGACAGGAATTCCATGACGATCGGCAAACTTGAAGGCGCCGCCAATATGGTCGCTGTGTTCGTGCGTGATAACAATGGCGGCAAGAGCGCCGGGAACGACAGATAGCCGCGCCAAGCGTCGCTCTGTCTCACGCATGCTGAATCCGCAGTCGAGGAGAACACACGTACTCCCCGACTCGACAACCAACGCATTTCCCCGGCTGCCGCTACCGAGTGATGCAAAACGAATCACTTTAGCTGTTCATGCAACAAACTAAGGATTCTTCGCGCCGTTTCGGAGTTGTCAGCCCCGCCTTCGCGGGAGAGCACCTGGATCGTTGAGACTCCGCCGCCATCGGCAACATAGATACGGTACTGCATCTTCGAGAGCGCCGAGGCGTCACTTCCCTTGAATGGGTTGAGCTTTGCCAGCCAGCCTTCACTGTCTTTCTTCGAAGTCGAGTCGGCTTCTGGATCGACATAGCGAACGAAATAGAGTCCCTTGGAGCGGTCGCGATCTTCAACCGTAAAACCAACGCGGTCGAGTGCCAAGCCAACACGACGCCAGGCGCGATCAAAACGTTCCTGGACTTCGAGCGTTCCAGCTCCATCGGAAGCGCGAACAATCTTCGCGCGCTCCACTGGACGCTCCTGTGCCGTCGCCAGTGCGGCGGTTGCCCGTTTTTCCTCGGAGCCAAAACGAATCATCAGGCGACGCAGCATTTCGGCTTCCAGGTCGGGATCAGCTGGGCGCGGCTGCCACTTGGTCTGGTCCTTACCCTCTGAAACGAAGACTTCGTACATGCCACGATGGCTGACATAAATTTCGGTAGTTCCTGGCTCCGCACCGGGCTCCAGACGCGTTCTGAACTTGTCTCGCTCGGCGGTGGAGTAGAGCGAATCGAGGACCTTGCCGAGGAAATTCCGAATCAAATCCTGCGGAATTTTGGCGCGATTTTCCGCCCAGTCGGTTTCCATGACACCGGCTTCAGGCTGCTCAACCGTAATCAGCAGACCGTTCTCCTGCCAGAAATCCTTGACCGTGCCCCAAACCTTGTCGGGCGTGCCAGCAACGACAAGCCAGCGCTGATTTCCGGAGCGCTCGATGCGCGCCTTGTCGACATCAGGCAAAACTTCGCTGCCTTTGGCCGCTTTGCCTTCAGGTGTACGTTCATTGGCGTAGGCGGAGTAAGTCGCACTCCCTTTGCCGCCGATATCCGGCACGGCAAAACGATCATCCCGCGCTGGCGCAACCAGGTCCGGAGGCGTTTCCAACGTCGGCGCCTTGCCCGCCGATTTGTACTCGATTTTTTCGATTCAAGGCCCAACGAGCTGCAAGCGGTTACGAAAACCAGCAACGACAAGGCAACAACACGGGAAACACCAGACACCATGAGCAACAACTCCCGATCAGGCCAGAACGCCGGCTTGACGCATGGCAGAACGAACTCGCTCATGGCAATCGGAGGAAAGTGAGGTAAGCGGAAGGCGAATGCCGCCGCGAATCAGGCCCTGTTGCTGGCAGGCCCACTTCACTGGAATCGGATTGGCTTCACAGAAAAGGTGGCGATGCAGACCCAGCAGACGAGCATTGAGCTCGCGGGCAGTCTTGGCATCGGCCGCAAGCGCTGCGACACACATTTCGTGCATCAGGCGTGGTGCGACGTTGGCGGTAACCGAAATCGTACCGTGAGCGCCGAGCAGAATGAGGGCGCAGGCAGAGGCGTCGTCACCGCTGTAAATGGCGAAATCCTTCGGCGCCCGCACGATCAGGTCGGTACCGCGCTCAATGTTGCCGGTTGCGTCCTTGATACCGACAATGTTCGGAATCTGTGCAAGGCGCAGGGAAGTATCGTTGCTCATGTCAGCAACCGTCCGGCCCGGTACGTTGTAAAGGATGATCGGCGTATCAACAGCTTCGGCGATGGCACGGAAGTGCTGGTACAGGCCTTCCTGGGTCGGCTTGTTATAGTAGGGCACGACTGACAGACTGGCCGTGGCGCCAACCTTGGCTGCGTGACGGGTAAGCTCGATCGCCTCTGCAGTCGAGTTGGCACCTGTACCGGCAATGACCGGAATACGACCGGCAACACACTCGACCGTAAAGCGGATCAACTCGCCATGCTCATCGACAGTCACCGTCGGTGATTCGCCGGTGGTTCCAACCACTACGATGCCGTCTGAGCCTTCCTTGACGTGATGCTCGATCAGCGTGCGGAAGCTTTGATAATCGATGCTGCCGTCTTCGTGCATCGGCGTGACAATCGCGGGAATCGAACCAGTAATCATGTTCATGGCTGAAATAGGCTGAAATCAATAAGAAAACCTTCGGATTCTAACCGAAGGCTGGGTTGCTGGATATGGCCGTCAACGCTTGGAACTTGACCGCAAGCGCCCTCAAAGATCGGCCAGAACCCGCAGGTGGGCGCCGACGCTACGCGCCAGCGCCGAAAGGACATAACCGCCCTCCAAGCATGGAAACAATACGTTTTTCGGCGTGCTTGGCTGCAACCCCCTTCAATTGCTCAGTGGCCCAGGCGTAGTCCTTCTCGAAAAGTTTCATGCTGCCCATATCGTCCTCATAGTGGGCATCAAAACCCGCAGAGATGAAAATCATCTGCGGCTTGAACGCGTTGAGACGAGGCAGCCAGACATCAGCTACCGCACCGTAGAATTCCTCACTGCCTGACCCTGCCGGCAATGGGACATTAACCATGTTTTCAGCAGGATTTTCGGCTCCGCTATAGGGGTAGAAGGGGTGCTGAAAAATACTGCACATCAGCACCTTGTCGTTTCCCTTGAAGATGTCTTCCGTGCCGTTCCCGTGGTGGACATCAAAATCGATGATCGCCACCCGCTCCAGTCCGTGCACCGCCAGCGCATGCGCCGCCGCAACGGCAATGTTATTGAAGAAACAGAAACCCATGGCGTTGGCACGCTCGGCGTGGTGACCGGGCGGGCGTACCGCGCAGAAGGCATTCTGAACTTCACGCCCCATCACCAGGTCGACTGCCATGCAGCCAGCGCCTGCAGAGCGCATGGCTGCTGACCAGGTATGCGGACACATGGCCGTATCGGGGTCTAGGTGGGCGATCCCCTGCTCGGGCGAGGCGCGTTTCACACGCTCCAGATGCGAAGCCGGATGTACACGCAGCAATTGCTCAAAGCTGGCAAGCGGAGCGTCGTAGTACGAGAAATAGGCATCAATCCCCTGCGCGATCAGGTGATCGTTGATGGCGGTCAGACGGGCGGGCGACTCCGGATGGTAGGAGCCCATGTCGTGCAGTTGGCAGTCCCTGTGGGTAATGAATGCGGTAGCGGTCACGTATGCTTGTCCCTGCGTTTATGGTTATCCCGAAATGCCCTGCCCGACTATAATCGGCCGCGAACATCAACGGTTTCTTTTACTTCTCCATCATCTTCATTATCAACCTATTTCAAGCGCCACTACAAGCCATGAGCGACTCTCGCACGCCTCTGACCGAAGCCATTGCCGCCGCCGGAAATATCATTCTCGGCAAGGAGCGACAGATTCGCCTTGCGCTCGCCTGCCTGCTTGCACGCGGACATCTGCTCATCGAGGATCTGCCGGGGGTTGGCAAAACGACGCTGGCACATACATTGGCCCAGCTGCTCGGGCTGCATTTTTCACGCATCCAGTTCACCAGCGATCTACTGCCTGCGGACATTGTCGGCGCCTCGATTTACGACCGCGAACAAAGCACTTTCCGTTTTCTCCCGGGGCCGATTTTTTCCCAGCTCGTTCTCGCCGACGAGATCAACCGCGCAACGCCGAAAACACAAAGTGCGTTGCTCGAAGCGATGGAGGAGCGGCAAGTGACGGCAGAGGGCGAAACGCGCCCCTTGCCCGACCCATTTTTTGTCATCGCGACACAGAATCCTTCGCACCAGATCGGCACCTTCGCCCTCCCCGAGTCGCAACTGGACCGCTTCCTCATGCGCATCGACCTCGGCTACCCCGACCGCAACGCGGAACGAGCCTTGCTTGCCGGTGGCAACACACGCGAGCGGCTGGCAACGTTGCAAGCGATACTGGGCCCCGCCCAACTGAAGCCGCTCCAAGCATCGTCGGCTGCCATACATGCAGCCCCTGCGCTCATCGACTACGTGCAGTTGCTGGTCGAAGAAACTCGCCGCGACCCGCGCTTCGTTCATGGCCTGTCGCCACGCGCCGCGCTCGCACTCCTCTCGGCTGCACGCGCCTGGGCTTTCATCGACGGGCGCGACATGGTCTTGCCGGAAGACGTTCAGGCGGTTTTTGGCAGCGTTGCGGCACATCGCCTCCGCCTGGCGCAAGGGAGCGGGCACGCCAACCCGGAAGATCTCGCGACGATAATCCAGCGTACGCCTCTCCCCTGATGGCCGCGCTTGCCCCCCTCCAGCGCTGGCTTTTCCGGCTTGGACAAGACAACACCCTGCCGATCATCCTGACCCAGCGACGCATCTTCATTCTGCCGACACGCGCCGGCCTGCTGTTCGGCATGGCACTTGCGGTCATGTTGATCGGCGCCATCAACTACACCCTCAGCCTTGGTCACGCCCTGGTTTTCCTGCTCGCGGGATTAGGTTTGGCCGGCATGGTGCACACGTTCCGCAACCTCGCCGGCCTGTCAATCTCGCCGGGACGAGCGACGCCGGTGCACGCTGGCGAAATTGCCTATTTCTCATTGCACCTTGCCAACCAACGTCGCGAAGCAAGACGTGCCCTGAATTTCCGCTTCGAAAAGGGCAACGAGGCAACGCTCGACGTCCCCGCAACTGGAAGCGCAAGCATCGACATCCCCTGCCCGACAAGCCAGCGCGGCAGGCTTGATCCTGGCCGGATCACCTTGTCGACACGCTACCCTCTTGGCCTTTTTTGCGCGTGGAGTTATCCGCACCCAAGACTTTCCTGCCTTGTCTATCCGCGGCCACTCAAGCGGCCACTGCCGCCACCGGTAGCCGTCGCTGACCCCGGTTTCACGCGGGGTGCAGGCGGCCAAGAGGATTTCGCCGGATTGCGCTTGCGCAACCTCAGCGACCCTCCACGGCATATCGCCTGGAAAGCCGTTGCCCGCAACGTCGACGCCTATCCGCTGCTGGTCAAGCATTTTTCCGGCGGTGCCGGCGAAGAACTGTGGCTGGACTGGGCGCTTCTCAACGATGAAACCGACGAAGAAACAAAACTTTCCATCCTCACAGGTTGGGTGCTGGCCGCCGAAGACGCTCACCTGAGCTACGGCCTGGCCATTCCCGGCGGGTACATCGCACCGGCTTGTGGCGCCACCCACTGCTGCACCTGCCTCGAAGCCCTGGCCTTGTTCGGACATGAAGAAAGCACGCGCTCCTGACCACCTCGAAAGGGCAAGCGTTCCGTGGCTACTGGCCTGCGCCGTATCGACGGCAGCGCCGCACACGGAACACTTGCCGCTCTGGCTCAGCGCGATTATCGGTGTCGCATTGTTGCTGCGTACCGGGCTGTGGCTGAAAAACCGGCCACTCCCGGCACGCTGGCTGCTGGCCCTGGTCGTAGTCGCCACCACGGCTGGCGTCTATATCGAGTACCGCACCCTTTTCGGCCGCGATTCCGGCGTTGCGCTGCTAACCCTCTTCATGGCCCTCAAGCCGATGGAAATGAACCGGCGACGCGATGCGGTAGTCATCATCATGCTCGGCTTTTTCCTGCTGCTAACGCACTATTTCTATTCACAGAGCATCCCTACCGGCCTGTGGCTGATCGCGAGCGTAACGCTGCTGACGGCGACACTGATCCGGTTATTCGGTGGCCCGCAACCGCCCGTCGTAATTGCCCGCCATGCTGCACAGCTTCTGTTGCAGGCACTGCCGTTCATGCTCGTACTGTTTCTGCTTTTCCCGCGCGTTTCCGGCCCATTGTGGGGGTTGCCACAGGATGCCCACAGCAGCCGTTCCGGCCTCCCGGAAAACATTGCACCCGGCTCGATATCGGAGCTGATCCTGAACGGGGCGATTGCCTTCCGCATCCGTTTTACCGGCACACCGCCGGCCAACTCGGTCCTCTACTGGCGGGGACCGGTCATGGACGAGTTCGACGGCCGCGCTTGGAAACCCGCCTTTCTTGGCCGTATGGCAAGCCCACAGATAGAGGCACGCGGAGAATCCATCGCCTACGAACTGACACTGGAGCCGCACAACCAGCGCTGGTTGCTGGCGCTGGATGCCCCCCTCGAGTTGCCGCAAAACGCAACGCTGAGCATGCGCATGCAGGCGCTGGCGCGCGAGCCGGTGAGATTGCGCAGCCGCTTTACCTTGCGTTCGAGTACCGACTACCGGGCGGGGCTGGAAGAGACGCAACAGATTCTTTCGGCTTCACTGCAGTTGCCAGCTAAAGGTAACCCGCGAGCACGCACGCTGGCCGCCGGCTGGCAACAGAAACATAGCAATCCCCAGGCAATTGCTGCCGAAGCACAGCTTCTTTTTCGTCAGGAAAACTTCGTCTACACACTGAACCCACCACTGCTTGGCGAAAACTCGATTGACCAGTTCCTGTTCGAAACAAAAAGCGGCTTCTGCGAACACTACGCTTCCACCTTCGTTTTCCTCATGCGTGCTGCCGGTGTACCTGCGCGCATCGTTGCCGGCTATCAGGGCGGAGAATTCAACCCTATCGATGGTTACGTTGTCGTTCGCCAGTCCGACGCACATGCCTGGGCCGAAATCTGGATCGCCGGGCGAGGCTGGGTGCGAGTGGACCCAACCGCGGCAATTGCCCCGTCACGTGTCGAACAGGGGATTGCCGCCGCCCTGCCCGAAGGGGAAACGCTGCCGGTGATGGCCCGTATCGACCTCGACTGGCTGCGCCAGTTACGCTTTCGCTGGGAAGCCATCAACAACACCTGGAATCAATGGGTGCTCGGGTACAATCCCGACCGCCAGCGAGAGCTGCTCTCGCGATTTGGCCTCGGTGATATCGACTGGCGGGGCATGACCGCGCTGCTCTCTGCTTTGTGCGGTTTGGCTTTGCTCGGCATTACCGTGTGGACACTCTGGCAGCGGCCGCGAACAGATGCGGCACATCGCGCCTGGCAGCGCTTCTGCAAACAACTGGCTAAACGCGGTGCACCGCGCAGAGAAGCATGGGAGGGGCCTCTGGCCTACGCGAGCCGAGTCGCCAGCGTGCGACCCGACTATGGTGACATCGTCCATCGCGCAGCAAGATGCTACGCCAAAGCCCGCTACGGGAATGCCGACGGTGCCAGCATGCCAGCGCTCAGGGAAGCAGTACGGCAGTTACCCAACCGATGGAGATTTTTTTGAAAAAATTGCTCGTTTTGCTTGGCGTTGCGTTCGCACCGGCTCCGGTCTTTGCATCAACATTCGCCGAGGATCCGGAGGTTGCCACCTTCATCGCCGAGATGCAGGAAAAGCATGGGTTTGAGAAAGAATGGCTGGCGACCTCATTTTCCCGTCTGCGTCCGAACGAGACTGTCCTGCGAGCGATCAAACCGGCAGCCGTACCTGAGTTGCAACGCTCGTGGGAACGCTATCGCTCGCGCTTTCTCAATGAGCGGCGTATCGCTGCCGGCGTACGCTTCTGGCAGGAACACGAAGCAACGCTGAAGCGTGCATCCGCAATTTACGGCATCCCCGAAGAAATCATCGTCGCCATCATTGGCGTCGAAACCGAATACGGCAAGAACATGGGACGCTTCAGCGTCATGCAGGCGCTGTCCACGCTGGCTTTCCGCTACCCGCCGCGCGCGCCGTTCTTCCGTGCCGAACTGGAACAGTTCCTGTTGCTTGCACGCGACAACGGCTTTGATCCGCTGGCGGTAAAAGGCTCCTACGCTGGAGCTATTGGCATTCCTCAGTTCATGCCCAGCAGCCAGCAGCGCTACGCCGTCGATTTCGACGCTAACGGCCGCATCGATCTGACGCGCAGCAACGTCGACGCCATTGGCAGTGTTGCCAGCTTTCTGGCACAGCATGGTTGGGAAACCGGCGCTAGCATTGCTGTCCCGGCCAGCATTGAAGGGGACCCGGCACCGCTCGTGATGCTCGGTATCAAGCCGGAGAAGCCGCTGGCCGAACTGCTCGCCAGCGGGGTTCGCGCCGAAGGCAATCCGGCAGCTGCTGCCGCTATCATCGACTTGGTAACACCCGATCAGGTGACGGAGTACTGGGCAGGATTTCAGAACTTCTACGTCATCACTCGCTATAACCGTTCGAGCTTTTATGCGATGTCGGTCTTCCAGCTCGCCGAAGCAATACGCGAGCAGAAGCAGTCGCTATAACAGACTGTCGCGCGTGACGCCGCCACGCTTGATGATGCGGCGGAGATGGTTGAGGGCTTCGATCTGGATCTGACGGACGCGTTCGCGCGTCAGATCCATGTCGGCAGCAATCGCTTCCAGCGTCGCCACTTCCACCCCATTCAGGCCATAGCGGCGCTCGATCACACTACGCTGCTTCTCAGGCAGTTGCCCGACCCAGCACACCAACAAATCCCCGAGTTCGTTGGACTGCAGCATGCTTTCCGGGTCGGCGCCATTCTCGTCGGCAATGGCGTCGGCAATGGTGTGGTTGGGATCGATTTCCAGCGGTGCATCGAGCGAGGCAATATGCTCGTTCAACGCCAGAATGCGCTGCACTTCCCTGACCGGTTTATCGATCAGGTGGGCAATCTGTTCGTGGCTGATTTCACGGCCGTTCGCGGCCTCGAGATGGCGTACGGCGCGCAACACCACGTTGAGTTCCTTGACCACATGCACAGGCAAGCGAATAGTGCGCGACTGGTTCATGATTGCGCGCTCGATGCCTTGGCGAATCCACCACGTAGCGTAGGTGGAAAAACGGAAACCACGCTCCGGGTCAAATTTCTCGAGGGCATGGATAAGACCGAGATTTCCCTCCTCGATCAGATCAAGCAGCGGAATGCCACGATTGAGATAGTGCTTGGCAATGTTCACAACCAGACGCAGGTTGTGTTCGATCATTTTCTGCCGAGCCGAGAAATCCCCCGCCCGCATGGCCCGCGCCGTTGCTGCTTCTTCGGCGGGCGTAAATAGGGGCTTGGCGCCGATCTCGTTGAGATACAACTGCGTTACATCGTTGAGAATCTCGGTTTCTGCGCTGACCGCCCCGGTTGCGGTGACTTCACGCTCTACCGCTTCAAGCTCGACACTATCGCCCTCCTCCAACGCTTCCGTCGTTTCCGGCTCCAGAAGACTCTCGTCGTCTTCAAAACCGGTGAGATCGGAACGGTCGGAAGGGTCGGTCATGATCAGCGTGGTGGCAAATATTTGAGCGGATCGACCGGCTTGCCCTGCCGTCTGATTTCAAAGTGCAGCTTCACCTGGTCGGCATCCGAACTGCCCATTTCGGCAATTTTCTGCCCCTTCGTGACGCTTTGACCTTCCTTGACCAGCAAATTCTGGTTGTGTGCATAGGCCGAAAGGAAAGTTGCGTTGTGCTTGACGATGATGAGCTTGCCATAGCCGCGAAGGCCGGTACCGGCATAGACCACCTTGCCATCGCCCGTGGCAATCACCGGATCGCCAGCCTTGCCGCCAATATCGAGCCCTTTGCTGCCGGCCTCGCTGAACTGCCCCACCACCTTGCCATTCGCAGGCCATATCCAAGCCATGTCGTCCGCCCCAGCACTTGGCTCACCCGACGGTACCGGCTTCGCTTCCGGTTTTGGCTCTGCCTTGGCCTCCGGCCTTGACTCCGGCTTCGGTGCCACGACATCCGGAGCCCGCTGGGCTTGAGCCAGCGCCTCCTCGGAATAAGCGACCTTGCCAGCCTTCGGCTCCGTTTTGAACTGCGGTGTGCTGCTATCTGCCGCGGCTACCTGCGTCGAAGAATCGAGCGAACGCTGTTCGACCATCGCCTCGTTCGAGCCTATCGGTTGCGTCACGACCGAGTCACTACCTGCGGGCACCAGCGGCTTCACCCGCAACTGCTGGCCGATGCGAATCCGGTTGGGGTTTTCTATGTTGTTCCATGTGGCAAGCTCGCGATGATCAAGCCCGTGGTCCAAGGCGATGCTGAACAGCGTGTCGCCTTTCTTTACCGTGTAGAGATCCTTTGCCGCAGCGGCTGTCGTTGCAGACGATGCACCAGCACCACCACGGTCAATGACAGGCGCAGGCAAAAGGCTCGCGCAGGCGGTGAGCAGCAGGGCAGCGATGACAACGATAAAACGACGATAGTGCTTCATTCGATCCCCGAAAGCAGCGGAACAAAACGGACGGCATCCAGCCGCGATTCGACAAAACCTTCCGGCCGGCGCTCTATCAGGCACAGCACCTGATCGCCGGTGCCTAATGGCAACATCATTCTGCCACCAAGCGCCAGTTGCTGCAAAAGCAGGGGCGGCACACGCTGCGCTGCAGCGGCAAGAATAATCGTGTCGAAAGGTGCGGCTTCGGGCAAGCCAAGTTGTCCGTCACCATGCTTGAGTCGAACTCGGAACTCCTGAACCGCTCTCAGATTGAGTTTGGCCTTTTCGATCAGCGGCTCCAGCCGCTCAATGGCAAAGACTTCTTCCGTCAATTGCGCCAGCACGGCTGCCTGATAGCCACAACCCGCACCGATTTCGAGTGTCCGCCCGAGTCCCGGCCGGCCCGCCTTCAACATCTCTATCATGCGGGCGACGATATAGGGTTGCGAAATCGTCTGACCCGATCCAAGCGGCAGCGCCGTATCCTCATAGGCGCGATGCGCCATGGCCTCTTCGACAAAGATATGGCGCGGAACGGCCGCCATGGCCGCCAGCACGGCTTCGTCCCGGACCCCTTTCTACGCAGGCGCTCGATCATGCGCATCCGCGTCCGCTGCGAGGTCATGCCGATACCGCGGTGTCCGACAGCCATCACTTGATCCACATTTCGATCATCGACAACTGGCCGGTGTGTGTCAGGTCAATCTGTAATGGCGTCACCGAAACGAAATTATTGGCGACCGCATGAAAATCGGTACCCTCGCCGGCATCAGCCGCTTCACCAGCAGCGCCAACCCAGAACACGGTTTCGCCGCGTGGCGTGTTCGCACGCACCACTGGCTCCGCCTTGTGCCGGCGCCCCAGGCGGGTGACCTTGATGCCGCGAATTTGTTCTGGTGGCACATCGGGCACATTCACGTTGAGCAACACCGAGCTGCGAATCGGCTGCGCAATGAAACGCTCGACGAGTTGCTTGGCAATACCTGCAGCTGTGGCGAAATGCGTACCCGATTTGCCGACCAGTGATACGGCAATCGCCGGCACACCCAGCAGGTAGCCCTCGGTTGCAGCAGCGACAGTACCGGAATAAATGGTATCGTCGCCCATGTTCGCACCGTGATTGATCCCCGAAACCACCATGTCGGGCAAAGTATCGAGCATGCCGGTCACCGCCAGATGCACGCAGTCAGTAGGTGTGCCATTGACGTGGTAGAAACCGTTTGCCGTGCGCCTCAGAGACAGAGGCCGATCCAGCGTCAGTGAATTGGAAGCTCCGCTGCGGTCACGCTCGGGGGCCACCACGGTGATCTCGCCAAGCGCTGTGAGTGCACGTGCCAGATGCTCGATACCTGGGGCAAAGTAACCGTCGTCGTTGGAAAGAAGAATGCGCATGAAGAACCAGGCTGAATATGCAAAAAACCGGCTTGGCGCCGGTTTCACAATCGTTTTAGCAATTGCCGGAATTTGTCCCGATTCTAGCAGCTAGCCCATCCAGCTTCCAGCATCGTGACCATACACCCCACCGTTACCCCGACAGCCGGAACCAGCAGCAAGCACTGGGAAGCCTGGTTTGACGGCACGGCAGTGCCTAACCCCGGCCGTATGGGTATTGGCATACTGCTCATTGCACCCGACGGCGAGCACCGGGAAATATCCACCCCACTTGGCAAGACCGGCTGCAACAACGAAGCGGAGCTGCATGCCCTAGCCGCCACACTGGAACTTGCCCAACGACTCGGGACACAGCAGCTGTACATCAACAGCGACAGTCGCTTCGTGGTCGACTGCCTTACCGGGCTAGACAGCACAGAGATTGAACCTCTGGCGACGTTAGTCGCACAGATTCGCCAACAAATGGCCTGCTTTACAGCCATCGTACTGCGCTGGCTGCCACGCCACCGCAATACAGCTGCAGACCGCTTGGCGCGCGCCTCCCTCGGCCTTCAGGAAAAATTTTCGCACAAGAAAAAACGGCGGCGCTAGCCTCAATGCGAGGAAAAAGTTATTCCCTTCCGAAATTCGCTCCAAGTGGGCTGCAAAAACGTAGTCATGCGCGCCAACAAGCAAAACGGCCAATCCGAAGATTGGCCGTTTTGCTTGTTACTTTGGTCGGGGCGGCGGGATTCGAACTCGCGACCCCTTGCACCCCATGCAAGTGCGCTACCAGGCTGCGCTACGCCCCGACGAGGCGCGGAGTATAACCGAAAGCACGCCGCGACTCAAACGCGGAGCAACTCGATCACATTTAAAAGCTCTGCACGCAGCGATTGGGATGCTTTCGTGACCGATGTGGATGGCTGAGCATCGGCTGGAGCACCATCATCCAGGCGATTACGCGCACCGCTGATGGTGAAGCCATGGCTGTAGAGCAATTCTCGAATCCGACGCACCAGCAACACTTCATGGTGTTGGTAATACCGACGGTTGCCACGCCGCTTGACTGGCTTGAGCTGGGTAAATTCCTGCTCCCAGTAGCGCAGCACGTGCGGCTTCACGCCGCACAGCTCACTCACCTCACCAATGGTGAAGTAGCGCTTGGCCGGTATCGGCGGCAGCGCTTCGGTAGTGATGTCTTTAGGATTGGGTTCCACGGTAGAACTCTTCCACCTCGGACTTCAGTTTCTGGCTGGCGTGAAACGTCACCACGCGACGAGCGGTGATGGGGATTTCTTCGCCGGTTTTCGGGTTGCGGCCCGGACGCTGTGGTTTATCGCGCAGCTGGAAATTGCCGAAGCCGGAGAGTTTGACACCATCTCCACGCTCCAAAGCATTCCGGATTTCTTCAAAGAAAGCCTCGACCATGTCTTTGGCTTCCCGTTTGTTCAGACCGACTTTTTCAAACAAAAGATCAGCGAGTTCTGCCTTCGTCAGCGTCATTATTCTTCCTCGTCAGACACGGAGTTGCGCCGCGAAGGCGCTTTGCAGATAAGCCACTAGATGTTGCATCGCGGCATCGACTTCCGCGTCTTGCAAAGTCCTTTGAGTATCTTGCATAACTATCCGGAACGCAAGACTTTTCTTCCCGGACTCGATGCCTTTTCCAGTGTAAACATCGAACAATCGGATGTCCTGAACCAAGCTTTCGCGATGCGCCGAAAGACCATCCAGAAGCGCCTGCAGCACCACATTTTGATCGACGACGATGGCCAGATCGCGGACTACCGGCGGGAAACGGGAAACTTCAGCGTATTGAGGCAATTCGGCACGTTTCAACGCTTCGAGATCGAGTTCAAAGACCACCGGCGGCAGCGGCAGTTCGTATTTCTGCACCCACTGCGGATGCAGTTCGCCGATAACGCCGATGACGGTACCGTCCAGCACGATCTGAGCGGAGCGCCCCGGATGCAGCGCTGGATGGGCCACTTTCTCAAAAAGTGCGACATGTGGCGCCAGCAAGGCCTCAAGATCGCCCTTCACGTCAAAAAAATCGACGTTGCGCGTCGTGCTACCCCACTGCTCGGGGAGCGTACCGCCGTAGGCCAGACCGGCAAGACGCCAGGGCTGACGGAAACCATCGACCGGCGAAGTTGCGCTACCTGCGGCGGTGTCGCGCAGGAAACAGCGCCCTGTCTCGAAAACGCGTACGCGGCCCTGCTTGCGCTTGAGGTTGGTGCCGAGGTTGGCAATCAGCCCGCCGAACAGGTTGGAGCGCATCACGCACATCTGGCTGGCAATCGGGTTGGCAAGACGGATGGGCGCGGCATTGGCGGCGAAATCAGCTTCCCAGGCCTCTTCAACGAAAGCGTAGTTCACGACTTCCTGATAGCCGCCAGCGGCCAAGACTTGGCGTATGCGCGAGAGGCTACGTGCTGATTCGGTCTGCGGCATCATCGCGAGGCTGCCGTGCGGCGCCGGCGCTGGGATGTTGTCGTAGCCATAGAGGCGGGCAACTTCCTCGATCAGATCTTCTTCAATCTCGATGTCGAAACGATACGAGGGCGGCGTAACCAGGAAGTCCTCGCCATCGCGCACGAAAGGCAGGGCAAGGCGATCAAACAGCTCGGCCACTTGTGCGGCGCTGAACTGGACCCCCAGTACTTTGGCAACGCGCGCTACGCGCAGGCGCACTGGCTGGCGCTGCGGCAGATCGGCCGACGCTTCCACCAAGGGACCGGCCTGGCCACCGCAAATTTCCAGAATGAGCTGCGTAGCACGTTCGATCGCCTGACGCGTAGCGCCGAAATCGACACCGCGTTCGAAGCGGTGCGAAGCATCGGAACCAAAGCCATAACGGCGGGCGCGACCAGCAATCGTCGTCGGTGCAAAATAGGCCGATTCGAGGAACAGGTCGCTGGTCTCGAGCGTGATGCCGCTCTCCTCGCCGCCCATGATGCCTGCCATGGCCAACGGTTTCTGCTCGTCGGCAATCATCAGCACGTCGGGATCAACTGAAATGATCTGCTCGTTGAGCAACAACAGTTTTTCACCGGGATTGGCCATGCGCGCATGGATCGCCCCCGACAACTTGGCGTTGTCGAAGGCGTGCAGCGGCTGCCCGAGTTCGAGCATGACATAGTTGGTGATATCCACCAGCGATGAAATGGCACGGATGCCGGAGCGTTCGATACGGCGCTTCATCCACTCCGGCGTCGGGGCCTTGGCGTTAAGGCCCGTAACGACACGGCCGCAGTAGCGCGGGCAGGCCTGCGGCGCATCCAGCACAATCTCGCGCGTGGCGTTGATGGTCACCGGCACTTCGGCGATTTCGATGTAGCGGGCCGGCGTACCGGTCAGCGCCGAAACTTCGCGGGCAATGCCGGTCAGCGACAGGCAGTCGGCGCGGTTCGGTGTCAGCTTCAGCGTCAGCAGACGATCGTTCAGGTCGAGATAGTCGCGGATGCCCTGCCCCACGGGCGCATCGGTCGGCAGCACGAGCAGGCCGGAGGCGTCTTCGGCGATGCCGAGTTCCTTGGCCGAGCACAGCATGCCCGAGGACTCGATGCCGCGCACCTTGGCCAACTTGATGATGAAGTTGCCCGGCAGCTCGGCACCGACCAACGCACACGGCACCTTGAGGCCTGCAGCCACATTGGGGGCACCGCAGACGATCTGCTTCGGCGAGCCATCGCCGATATCGACACGGCAGACGTTCAAGCGGTCAGCATCCGGATGCTTGCTGACTTCGAGCACCTGCGCAACCACGACATCGTTGAACGGCGGGGCAACGGTTTCTTCCTCCTCGACCTCGAGGCCAGCCATGGTCAGGAGGTGCGAGAATTCTTCGCCCGAGAGGGTCGGGTTGACGAAGGTACGCAGCCAGGATTCGGAGAATTTCATACGAACTGCCTCAAGAAGCGGAGATCGCCATCGAAGAAGAGGCGCAGGTCATTGACGCCGTAGCGCAACATGGTCAGGCGGTCCGGACCCATGCCGAAGGCGAAGCCGATGTACTTTTCCGGGTCGATGCCAACGTGGCGCAGCACGTTCGGATGCACCATGCCGCAACCGGCGATCTCGAGCCAGCGACCCTTCAGCGTTCCGCTCATGAAGGCGACATCGATCTCGGCCGAGGGCTCGGTGAACGGGAAGAACGAGGGGCGGAAGCGCACCTGCAGGTCGTCGCTTTCGAAGAAGCGGCGCAGGAAATCGGCGACCACACCTTTCAAATCCGCAAAGCTGACGTTCTCGCCGATCCACAGGCCTTCAACCTGATGGAACATCGGCGAATGCGTGGCATCCGAATCGACGCGATAGACGCGGCCTGGTGCGATGACGCGGATCTCGGGCATCGTCTCCAGGTGTTTGTACTTGGCCACATGCTGCTGCATGTAGCGCACCTGGATCGGGCTGGTATGCGTGCGCAGCAGGATGCCTTCGGCGACCTTGCCGCTTTCATCCTGCAGGTAGAAGGTGTCGTGCATCGAACGTGCCGGATGGTCGTCGGGCGTATTCAGTGCGGTGAAGTTGTGGAAGTCATCCTCGATCTCGGGACCATCGGCCACTTCAAAGCCGATCGAACGAAAGAGGCCTTCGATGCGTTCCAGCGTACGTGTCACCGGGTGCAGGCCTCCACGATTTTCGCCGCGGCCGGGTAACGTCACATCGAGCGCTTCTTCGGCCAGGCGCGCTTCGAGCGCAGCCAGCTTGATCGCTTCACGGCGCGCATTGAGCGCAGCCTCGACGGCTTCCTTGGTGCGGTTGATGGCCGCACCGGCGGTCTTTTTTCCCTCCGGCGGCAGCTTGCCCAGCCCCTTCAGGAGCTCGGTGATCTGGCCGGTCTTGCCGAGGTAGCGTGCCTTGACCTGCTCCAGCTCATCCGGATTGCTGGTGGCAGCGAAAGCACTGCTGGCTTCGATAACGATTGCGTCGAGATTCTGCATGCGGGGTTAGATCCGGGTCACTTCGAAATCATGATTTAGGGCGCACGATTTACAACTCACGATTCACAGCTCATCGAAAAAAAAGGAGGCGCAAGCCTCCTTTTTCTTGCCCATTGGGTCAGGCGTCCAGGCTGTGCCTCAAGCCATCAGGCTGCGAGGCAGGCCTTGGCCTGGTTCGCGATAGCGGCGAACGCAGCCTTGTCGAAAACGGCCAGATCAGCCAGAACCTTGCGGTCGACTTCGATCTGCGCCTTCTTCAGGCCATTCATCAGCGTGCTGTACTTCAGACCCAGCTCACGGGCACCCGCGTTGATACGGGCGATCCACAGAGTGCGGAACTGACGCTTCCTTTGACGACGGTCACGATAAGCATATTGACCAGCCTTCATCACCGCCTGTTTGGCGATGCGATATACGTTCTTGCGACGACCGCGATAGCCTTTGGCTTGAACGAGAATTTTTTTGTGGCGCGCACGCGCCGTTACACCACGTTTAACTCGGGGCATGTCGGCTCTCCTTACGCGTAGGGCATCATGGCGCGAACTTGGGCTTTGTCGGAATCATGGACTCCGGTCATGCCGCGCAGTTGGCGCTTGGATTTGGTGGTTTTCTTGGTCAGGATGTGGCGCTTGAACGCCTGACCCCGCTTGATGCCGCCACTGGCGCGCACCTTGAAGCGCTTTTTGGCGCCGCTCTTGGTTTTCATTTTGGGCATTTCGAATGCTCCTAATGTCATGTCGTCAGGTGGCTCCCGGCGGGAACGCTTGCACTACCCAACGCCACTTGTTATTGGCAGCCCATCTCGCAACGGACCACCGAATCCTTCAGTACTGCTGTCTTACGGCTTTTTCTTGATCGGTGCGATGATCATGATCATCTGCCGACCTTCCATCTTTGGCATCTGCTCGACCTGACCAATGGCTTCAACGTCGGCCTTGATCCGTTCCAGCTGGCGCATGCCGAATTCCTGGTGCGCCATTTCGCGACCCCGATAGCGCAGGGTCACCTTGACCTTGTCTCCCTCATCAAGGAAGCGCGTCATGTTCCGCAGCTTGATCTGGTAATCGTTTTCGTCCGTACCCGGGCGAAATTTGACTTCCTTGACCTGCACCTGCTTTTGCTTGAGCTTCGCTTCGTGCGCCTTTTTTGCCTCCTGGTACTTGAACTTGCCGTAATCCATGATCCGGCAAACAGGGGGCTCGGCGAGCGGGGCGATCTCAACGAGATCAATCTCCGCTTCCTCGGCCATTTGCATGGCCGTCCTGATACTCACGACTCCAACTTGCTCCCCGCCTTCACCGACCAGGCGGACTTCCGGTACGTTAATCTCTTCGTTAACGCGGTGCGCTTTCTGCAGTGCTATGGTCGTTGCTCCGAATTCGTCTATTCGTCGAAAATTCGACAAAAGTTAAGCCGTGCCACTCCGCGCCGCGACTTCAGCCAGAAGTCGCTCGGCCAAGGCCTCAAGGGGCATTTGCCCGAGATCTTGACCACCGCGTGTGCGCACGGCCACCAGTCCGGCTTCCTTCTCCTTATCGCCAACGACGATCTGGTAGGGCAACCGGTTCAAGCTATGTTCGCGTATTTTATAGGTTATTTTCTCGTTGCGCAAATCTGCGTCAGCCCGAAGCCCTGCATTCCGTAGTGTTTGCGCTACATGCTCGGCGTAATCCGCCTGTTTTTCGGAGATGTTGAGCACGATCGCCTGTACCGGCGCCAGCCACAGCGGGAAAGCCCCCGAGAAGTTCTCGATCAGGATGCCGATGAAGCGCTCCAGTGAGCCAAGCACGGCGCGGTGCAGCATGACCGGGGTCTTGCGCGTATTGTCGTCGGCGACATACTCGGCGCCCAGGCGGGCCGGCATCGAGAAGTCAACCTGGATGGTGCCGCACTGCCAGGAACGGCCGATCGCATCCTTGACGTGGAATTCTATCTTCGGGCCGTAGAAGGCGCCCTCGCCCGGCAACTCCTCCCACTCCAGACCGGAAACACGTAGCGACTCGCGCAGGGCGATTTCGGATTTGTCCCACACCTCATCAGAACCGACGCGCTTTTCCGGACGCAGCGCCAGTTTCACAGTGATATCGGTGAAGCCGAAGTCAGCGTAGACATTGCGCACGATATCGTTGAAGGCGGTAACTTCGGTCTGGATCTGGTCTTCGGTGCAGAAGATGTGGCCATCGTCCTGAACGAAGCCACGCACGCGCATCAGGCCGTGCAGCGCCCCCGACGGTTCATTGCGGTGACAGGAGCCGAACTCGCCGTAACGCAGCGGCAGCTCGCGGTACGAGCGCAGACCGGCGTTGAAGACCTGGATGTGGCCCGGACAGTTCATCGGCTTGACCGCGTAGTCGCGGTTCTCGGAAGCCGTGGTGAACATGTTGTCCTTGTAGTTGTCCCAGTGGCCAGACTTCTCCCACAGGGAGCGGTCAAGAATCTGCGGGCAGCGGACTTCCTGGTAGCCGTTGTCGCGATAGACCTGGCGCATGTACTGCTCGATTTCCTGCCACACCGCCCAGCCCTTGGGGTGCCAGAAGACGAGACCCGGCGCTTCGTCCTGCATATGGAACAGGTCGAGGTGACGGCCGACGCGGCGATGGTCACGCTTCTCAGCCTCTTCAAGCATGTGCAGGTAAGCTTCGAGGTCTTCCTTCTTGGTCCAGGCAGTGCCGTAGATGCGCTGCAACTGTTCATTCTTCGAGTCGCCACGCCAGTAGGCGCCGGCCACCTTCATCAGCTTGAAGGCCTTGAGCTTGCCGGTGGACGGCACGTGCGGGCCGCGACAGAGGTCGATGAAATCGCCTTCACGATAGAGCGAGACGTCCTGGTCGGCGGGAATGGCGGCAATCAGCTCGGCCTTGTACTTTTCGCCGAGACCGAGGAAAAACTTGACCGCATCGTCGCGGCTCCAGACTTCTCGGGTGATCGGGATGTCGCGCTTGGCAAGTTCGGCCATGCGTTTCTCGATCGCCGTCAGGTCTTCCGGCGTGAACGGGCGCGAGTAGGCGAAGTCATAGTAAAAGCCGTTGTCGACCGTCGGACCGATGGTCACCTGCGCCTCGGGGAACAGTTCCTTGACAGCGTAAGCCAGCAGGTGGGCGGTGGAGTGACGGATCAGCTCGAGGCCGTCGGGGTCGCGATCGGTGATGATCGCCAGATCGCTGTCCTTGTCGATACTGAAGCTGGTATCAACCAGCTTGCCACCGACCTTGCCGCCCAGCGCTGCTCGCGCGAGACCCGCGCCAATGCTTTGCGCCACTTCAGCCACCGTTACGGCTTGCGCAAATTCCCGTTTCGAACCATCAGGCAGTGTAATTACCGGCATAAACTCGATCCCAGAAACAAAAGAAAGTCAGAGGCCCAGAAACGAAAAAAGCCAGAGGCTTTTTGGCGCTCTGACTTTCGGTATTCTGGTAGGCGCGATTGGACTCGAACCAACGACCCCCACCATGTCAAGGTGGTGCTCTAACCAACTGAGCTACGCGCCTACTGCAAAGAAGGCCGCATTATAAACACTTGCCGGCCGAATGCAAGCGAATCGCGAGTGAATCTCGCGCGAGCCGGCGAGTGTTTTCTATGCCTGCCACGCCGCCAGATATTCCACCCAATGCGGCTTGTCGATGCGCGCCAGTTCGGCACGCACAAAGGCGATCTCCGCATAGTATTCGGCGCGCGACATCTCACCGCGCATCAGCTTGAAGCGGCAGAACACCAGGTAGGTATTCACGACATCGGTTTCGCAGTAGTCGCGAATCTCTGCTATGCGCCCGGCTTGCCACGCCTCCCACACCTTGCTGCCATCCATGCCCAACTTTCCGGGAAAGCCGATCAGCTTGGCCAGCGAATCCAGCGGTGCAGCAGCCCGCGGCTGATACATCGCCAGCAGGTCCATGAGGTCGAGATGGCGCGTGTGGTAGCGACTGATGTAGTTGTTCCACTTGAAATCGCGGCTGTCGCCGTAGTCGCCGTCGCCCAGATCCCAATAGCGCGGCGCGGTAACGCCATGCACCAGCCCGCGATAGTGCAGCACCGGCAGGTCGAAGCCGCCGCCGTTCCATGACACCAGTTGCGGCGTGAACTTTTCGACGCCGTCGAAGAAGCGCTGGATGATTTCGCCCTCACCCTGGTCGGGCTCGGACAGCGACCAGACCTTCAGAGCATCGCCCGAGCGCAGCACGCAGGAAATAGCCACGACGCGTTGCAGGTAATGCGGCAGAAAGTCGCTGGTACCACCGCTCGCTGCCCGGCGCTGCTGGAACGCCAGTTCGGCAACTTCAGCATCGGAGATCGCCGCATCGAGGTCATGCAGGCGACGCAGCCCGGCGACATCCGGAATAGTTTCGATGTCGAAGACGAGGGTCGATTTCATTACGCCGCGCCTGTCAGGCTGGAAACACGCCAGTAGAGAGATAACGGTCGCCACGGTCGCAGACGATGCTGACGATCACGGCATTCTCAAGCTCGGCGGAAAGACGCAAGGCCACCGCCAGCCCGCCCC
Source organism: Candidatus Proximibacter danicus (assembly GCA_016710885.1). Lineage (GTDB taxonomy): Bacteria > Pseudomonadota > Gammaproteobacteria > Burkholderiales > Rhodocyclaceae > Proximibacter > Proximibacter danicus. The sequence continues at coordinate 43,713 of JADJUC010000004.1, read as the reverse complement.
CCGACGAAATGCCGGCGAAGATACCTTCCTCTCGCGCCAGGCGCCGCGTCATTTCCTCGGCTTCGGCCTGCGAAACGCTTTCGACGCGATCGACGCGGCTGCGATCGAAGATTTTCGGCAGATAGGCTTCCGGCCACTTGCGGATGCCAGGGATCTGCGAGCCGTCTTCCGGCTGGCAGCCGACGATGCAGACCGCTGGATTCTGTTCCTTGAGATAGCGCGACACGCCCATGATCGTGCCGGTGGTACCCATGCTCGAGACGAAGTGCGTGATCTTTCCGCCGGTATCGCGCCAGATCTCGGGGCCGGTGCCCTCGTAGTGCGCCAGCGGGTTATCGGCGTTGGCGAACTGGTCGAGGATGATGCCCTTGCCTTCGTTGCGCATGCGCTCGGCGACATCGCGCGCCAGTTCCATGCCGCCCTCCTTCGGCGTCAGCACCAGCTCGGCACCGTAGGCGCGCATCGACTGGCGGCGCTCCACGCTCTGGTTTTCGGGCATGACGAGGATCATGCGGTAGCCGCGCATCGCCGCCGCCATAGCCAGCGCAATGCCGGTGTTGCCGGAGGTGGCTTCGATCAGGGTATCGCCCGGCTTGATGTCGCCGCGTGCCTCGGCACGCATGACCATCGACAGCGCCGGCCTGTCCTTGACCGAACCGGCCGGATTGTTGCCTTCGAGCTTAGCCAGGATGACGTTGCCGCGCTTTGCCACCGACTCACCGGGCAGGCGTTTCAACTGCACCAGCGGCGTATTGCCAACGAAGTCTTCCAGCGTCTTATGCATTCTTGCTGAGCCACTCGACATATTGACGCACGCCCTCTTCGACCGTGGCGAATTCTCCCGTGTAGCCGGCAGCGCGCAACTTCGTCAGGTCGGCCTGCGTGAAGGCCTGGTACTTTCCTTTCAGCGCTTCCGGGAAGGCGACATATTCGACGACGCCCTGCGAGACCATCGCCTCGAGCGACAGTTCGTCTTCGCCCTTGAGCGCCCGCGCACCATTGACCGAAGCCACGGCAACATCGTTGAAACTCTGTGCCCGGCCACTACCGAGGTTGAAGATACCGGACTTTTCTGGATGATCGAGGAACCACAGGTTCACCTTGGCGACATCGCCAACGAAGACAAAATCGCGCTGCTGGCCGCCCGGCGCGTAGCCATGCGAACCTTCGAACAACTTCACCTTGCCGTCACTACGGAACTGGTTGAAGTGATGGTAGGCGACCGAGGCCATGCGCCCCTTGTGGTTCTCGCGCGGGCCGTACACGTTGAAGTAGCGAAAACCGACCACCTGTGACGAGGCATCCGGCAGACGCTTGCGGACAATCTGGTCGAACAGGAACTTGGAATAGCCATAGACGTTCAGCGGGCCTTCGTACTGCCGCTCTTCCTTGAACACGCTGCTGGCGCCATAGGTGGCGGCACTTGAGGCATAGAGGAACTGCACTTCCTGCTCCAGGCACCAGTCGAGCAGGCTCAATGAATAAGCGGTAGTTGTTTTCCATCATGTAGCGGCCGTCGGTCTCCATGGTGTCGGAGCAGGCGCCTTCATGGAAGATGGCTTCGATATCGCCGTCAAACTGCCCGGAATGGAGCAGGTCGATGAACTCGTTCTTGTCCAGGTAATCGACAATGTCGCAATCGACGAGATTGCGGAACTTGTCGGCCTTGGTCAGGTTGTCGACGGCAATGATCCGATCGACACCACGCTCATTGAGTGACTTGACGATGTTGGAGCCGATGAAGCCGGCTGCGCCGGTAACGATGGTGTACATGATCCAAACCCCTTAATTGAGCGCAGCGACCAATTCGTCACGCGTCACAACCGCTGTCCCCAGCTTGCCAACGACAATGCCACCCGCGACGTTGGCAACATGCACAGAGTCTTCCCATGCACTGCCGACCGCCAGCATGGCGGCAAGCGTTGCGATGACCGTGTCCCCGGCACCGGAAACGTCAAAGACTTCGCGCGCACGCGCCGGCTCGTGAAAAGCACCGGAAGCACGAAACAGGCTCATGCCCTCCTCGCTGCGCGTTACCAGCAGCGCGTCCAGCGCAAGTTCGACGCGCAAGGCCTGCGCCCGTGCTTCAAGATCTGCTGGATCACGCCAGCACCCTACCACTTCGCGCAGCTCGGACCGGTTTGGCGTAATCGCCGAAGCCCCGGCATAGCGAGCATAGTCATCACCCTTGGGATCGACCAGAACCTGCTTGCCGGCATTTCTGGCAAGGCGAATCATGTCAGCAATATGCGCCAAGCCGCCCTTGCCCTAATCCGACAGCAGCACGACATCGCAATTTGCCAGCAGTCGCTCGAACTCCGTCAGTTTTGCCTGCAAGATCCCGTGCGACGGGGCTGTTTCAAAATCGATACGCAACAACTGCTGCTGGCGGCCAATGACGCGCAGCTTCACGGTGGTAGCGATGGCAGCATCCCGATGAAGGCTGGCCTGAACCCCCTCTTCGGCCATCAGCCGCCCGAGTGTGCCCCCCGCCTCGTCGTCTCCGACCACTGACAACAGTGTCACCTGGGCGCCCAATGCGGCAGCATTGCGAGCGACGTTGGCAGCGCCGCCTGGACGCTCCTCGCTGCGTTCCACCTTAACGACCGGAACCGGGGCTTCCGGAGATATGCGGCTGACCTCGCCAAACCAGTAGCGATCCAGCATCACGTCGCCGACCACGAGCAGGCGGGCAGCGGAAAGATCTGGTAGCACGTTCATGAACGAACCTTCGCCAATCTGCCCAGTGCGGCAGTATCGGCAGCAACTGCGAAAAACCTCATGGCATTCCTCAAGGCGTCAAATCAAATTCTTCAGTGCGCTTGGGCGGATAGGTTTCCCAACCGCCACACGCCGGGCAACGCCAGTAGAACTGACGTGCCTTGAAGCCACAATTATCGCATCGATAGCGCGCCAAACGGCGGGTGTAGCCCTGGACAATACCCTTGGCCAGATCAATGTCCGCCCGGATCTCCGGCGATGCCGTAAAAAGGCGCGCCTCAAGCAATTTGTCAAAGCCAAGTAGGGTCGGATTGCGGCGAAGCTCGTCACGCACCAACGTGTAGGCGACTTCCGGCCCATCGCTTTCGAGGACCAGCTGAAACACGACATCAAGCAGATCGAGCGAATGATAGTTTTCGAGGTAGCCGCGCAGCAATTGCAGACCCTCATCGCGCCGCTCAATGGCGCGGTAGGCCACCAGCAGCCGTTGCGCGACCAGTGCCAGATAGGCTGGATTCTGAGACTCGATCTGCTGCCAGCTGAGAATGGCCGCCTGATGGTCGCCTTCCTGCGCATGCAGATCTCCCTGCAGCAAGCTGGCACGCACGCACAGGCGATTAGCTTCCAGCGCCGTTGCCAGATGCACACGGGCTGCGTCCCGGCGCGAACGAATCATGTCGGCTGCCGCAAGTTCACAGTAATACTCGGCGATTTCTTTTTTTGACGCTACGTCAGGCAACTCGCCAGCAATGGCGATGGCGCGCTCCCAGTCCTTGCCGAGTTGGTAAATCTCAAGCAGGTTGCGCTTTGCCTCTTCATCAAGGGCTGTTCCGCGAAGGCGTTCAAAGGCCTCCTCCGCGCGATCAAGCAGGCCAGCCTTGAGGTAATCCTGGCCCAGCTCTGACACAGCAGCGAGCTGCAGATCCTGAGGCAAATCATCACGCTCGATCAGGTTCTGGTGCATGCGAATGGCGCGCTCTGTTTCACCACGACGACGAAACAGACTACCCAGTGCAAAGTGGAGTTCGACAGTCTGCGGATCAACCTTGACTGCTTCAACGAAAGATTCGATCGCACGATCAGGCTGTTCGTTGAGAAGAAAATTCAGCCCTTGAAAATAGGAGCGCGGCAGTGAGCGCGACTCCTTGACCAGGTGGCGAATATCAATACGTGCGGCCGCCCAGCCGAGTCCGAAAAAGGCGGGAAACAACAAGAGTTGCCAGTATTCGAATTCCATCATGTACGGGGTGGCGCGACCACCCGGACCTCGGTTTTGGTGGCGTTGAGTTCACGCCGGAGGGTTGATATCTCTTGGCGCAAGCTGAAAATTGTTCCGAGCAACGAGATAGCTCCAAAGAAAGCTCCCGCTGCAAAAAAGACCAGGACCACGATGACCAGTGGCGCATGCCAGGCAGCGTCGAGAAATAGCTGGACACTCACCGGGTCGGTGTTCTTTATCGCAAAGGCGAACAGAAAGAGAAAGATGAAACCTCGGACTACCCAGACAAGCGCACGCATGATCTAACCCTCAGGCATAAAAAAGGGCGGCAACTTCCGTTGCCGCCCGCAATCTACCACAGCTTGTGCTCAGGAGTCCGCAGTGTCCACGCGCTCCCGCAGCTCCTTGCCGGCCTTGAAGTGAGGAACCCACTTTTCCGGGACACTGACTTTGTCTCCCGACTTCGGGTTCCGGCCAACTCGCGGCGGGCGGTAGTTCAGCGCAAAGCTGCCGAACCCCCGGATCTCGATGCGATCGCCCTTGGCCAAGGCCTCGGACATCGCATCAAGCATCATCTTTACCGCGAAATCAGCATCCTTCGCAACCAGCTGCGGAAACCGCACAGCCAGCCGGGCGATCAGCTCGGATTTGGTCATGCTTAGCCCTGGTTGTTGAGTTTCGCCTTCAGCAGGGCACCCAGATTGGTCGTGCCGGAAGCCGCATTGTCGGAGGCAATCTTCTGCATCGCTTCATGCTGCTCGGCTTGATCCTTGGCCTTGATCGACAGGTTGATGCCGCGGGTCTTGCGATCCACGTTGATGATCATGGCTTCGAGGACATCACCGACCTTGAGGTGCTGCGACAGGTCTTCAATGCGCTCGCGCGAGAACTCGGAGGCACGCAAATAGCCTTCGACGTCACCGTCCAGCATCATCACGGCACCCTTGGCATCGACCGACTTCACCGTTGCGCGGGTGATGGCGTTCTTCTCGTGAGTAGCGATATAGCTGGTGTAGGGGTCGCCTTCCATCTGCTTGATACCCAGGGAGATACGCTCCTTGTCGGTATCGATGGCCAGCACGACCGCCTGGACTTCGTCGCCCTTCTTGAAGCCACGGATGGCTTCTTCGCCGGTCTGCGACCACGACAGGTCGGACAGGTGAACCAGGCCGTCGATGCCGCCGGGCAGGCCGATGAACACGCCGAAGTCGGTGATCGACTTGATCTGACCGCTGACCTTGTCGCCCTTCTTGTGGTTCTGCGAAAACTCTTCCCACGGGTTGGCCTGGCACTGCTTCATGCCCAGCGAGATGCGGCGGCGGTCCTCGTCGATCTCGAGGATCATGACTTCGACTTCGTCGCCCAGCGCAACAACCTTGGACGGGTGAACGTTCTTGTTGGTCCAGTCCATTTCGGACACGTGCACCAAGCCTTCGATACCTTGCTCGATTTCAACGAACGAACCGTAGTCGGTCAGGTTGGTGACCTTGCCGAACAGGCGGGTGCCCTGCGGGTAACGGCGAGCGATGCCGACCCACGGATCTTCGCCCAGTTGCTTGAGGCCCAGCGAAACGCGGTTCTTCTCGGCGTCGAACTTGAGGATCTTGGCGGTGACTTCGTCACCCACGTTGAGCACTTCGGACGGGTGACGGACACGGCGCCAGGCCAGGTCGGTGATGTGCAGCAGGCCATCGATGCCGCCGAGGTCAACGAATGCACCGTAGTCGGTGATGTTCTTGACGATACCCTTGACGACAGCGCCTTCCTTGAGGTTCTCAAGGAGCTTCTCGCGCTCTTCGCCCATGGTCGCTTCAAGCACGGCACGACGCGAAACAACGACGTTGTTGCGCTTGCGGTCGAGCTTGATGACCTTGAACTCCATGGTCTTGCCTTCGTACGGCGTGGTGTCCTTGACCGGACGCATGTCGACCAGCGAACCCGGCAGGAAGGCGCGGACGCTGTTGGTCATGACGGTCAGACCGCCCTTGACCTTGCCGGTGATGGTGCCGCTGACCAGCGAACCGTCGTTCAGGGCCTGTTCCAGCGAGTTCCAGGCGGCGATGCGCTTGGCGCGGTCGCGCGACAGGCGGGTTTCGCCAAAGCCGTTCTCGAGCTGCTCGATGGCGACTTGCACAAAATCGCCAACATTCACTTCGAGCTGGCCCTGGTCGTTCAGGAATTCTTCAACATCAATGTAGCTTTCGGACTTGAGTCCGGCGTTAACAACCACGAAGTTCTGGTCGACGCGCACCACTTCGGCGGTGATCACCTCACCCTGGCGCATTTCCTGGCGCGCAAGGCTTTCTTCGAAGAGTTGGGCAAAGCTTTCGGTTTCGAGAACAGCAGACATGTATTCTTCCTTACCGCATCACTGCGGAAAAACAGTTAGTTAAAGTTCGCCGCCAAATTCTCTCTCCCTGGGAAAGGGAAAAGACTCCCGCTTCAGTTCAACGAACCGCCGGCAAACCGGTAACGGTACATCGTGGAACAAAGGAGGGTCCGGAAGGAAAGAATCCAACGACACCTTGCGGAGGCGCAGCAGATTACTGCGCTACCGTTTTTGCGGAGCTTCCTTGGCCCAACCCAGCACCCTGGCCACCGCTTCTTCGATGGTAAGGGCCGAAGTATCGAGCAATTCGGCATCCGCACTTTGCTGAAGCGGCGCTACGCTACGTTGACTGTCGCGCTCGTCGCGTTCACGCAAATCCTGCAAAATCGGCGAGATTGTAGCCTCAATCCCTTTTGCGATCAACTGCTTATAGCGTCGATCGGCACGAATCTCGACGCTGGCAGTGAGAAAAACCTTGGTTCCGGCGTCCTGAAAGACCACGGAACCCATGTCGCGGCCATCGCCGACCAAGCCTGGCGCACGACGGAACAGACGCTGCCTGAAGAGCAAGGCCTCGCGTACCGCCGGCAGGGCTGCCACTTTGGATGCGCCGGAAGACATCTCTTCGGTGCGGATCGCGTCGCCCACTTCCTCGCCGGCAAGGCGGATCGACTCACCTTCAAAAACAACGTCAAGCGTGGCGGCCACTGCTGCCACCCCGGCTTCATCGTCCCAGGCTACGCCGGCGCGTTTGGCGGCCAGCGCCGTGAGGCGGTAGAGCGCCCCGGAGTCCAGGTAGTGCCAGCCGAGTGCCGCAGCGACGCGAGCAGCGACCGTTCCCTTGCCCGAGGCCGAAGGCCCGTCGATGGCGATCACCGGCACTGGCGTCGTCACCGTAGCCAGGCGCTCGAAGTAGTCGGGAAAGGTCTTGCCGACACATTTCGGATCGTTGATGCGCAGTGCCGTGCCGAAGGTGGCTAATGAAAAACACATGGCAATGCGGTGGTCGTCGTAGGTGTCGATGCCTTCCGGTGGCGATGCAATGGCTTTCACGGGCGAGACAAGGATGAAATCCTGCCCCTCTTCCACTTCGGCACCAAGCTTGCGCAGCTCCTTGGCCATGGCAACAATGCGATCGGTTTCCTTGACGCGCCACGAGGCGATGTTGGTCAGCGTGGTCGGACCGCAAGCAAACAGGGCTGTCGTCGCCAGTGTCATCGCCGCATCGGGGATGTGGTTGCAGTCGAGCGAGATTCCCTTCAGGCCGTCCTGCGGGGCTTGCGCCTCGATCCAGTTGTCGCCCATCTCGATCACGGCGCCCATCTGCGCCAGCGCCTCGGCGAAGCGCACGTCGCCCTGGATGGAGTTGCGGCCGACACCTTCGACACGCACCGGACCGCCGCCAATGGCACCCAGCGCCAGAAAATACGAGGCCGAAGAAGCATCGCCTTCAACGAAGATGGTGCCCGGCGAGCGATAGCGACTGCCGGCCGGCACGACGAAACACTGCCAGCCTTCACGTACTACCTTGACGCCAAAGCGGGCCATCGTTGCCAGCGTAATCTCGATGTAGGGCTTGGAGATCAGCTCGCCGACCACTTCCACCGTCGTCTCGACGCCGGTCAACGGCAGCGCCATCAAGAGTCCGGTGAGGAACTGGCTGGAAACGTCGCCGCGCACCTTCACGACGCCACCGGAGCGAATGGTCGCAGGCTGCAGTTGCAGCGGTGGAAAACCTTCGTTGCCAAGGTAGGCAATATCGGCACCAAGCTGGCGCAGCCCATCGACGAGATCGCCGATCGGCCGCTCATGCATGCGCGCTACCCCGGAGAGCTTGTAGCTGCCGCCGGCCAGCGCCAGAGCAGCGGTCAGCGGACGAAAGGCCGTGCCAGCATTGCCGAGGAACAGATCTGCCTCGCGCACCGGGAAGTTACCAGCGCAGCCATGCACGCGGTAGGCCTCGCCTCCCAAAGACTCAACCTTGACGCCCAGCGCCTGCAGCGCTTCGAGCATGCGCGCCGTATCGTCGGACTGCAGCAGGTCGCGAACTTCGGTCGTGCCCTCCGCCAGCGCTGCCAGCAGCAGCACGCGGTTGGAGATGCTTTTCGAGCCGGGCAGGCGCACCGTGCCGCGCGCCGAAGCGAGCGGCGGGAGATCGAGAAATTCCATTGCTTCCATTATTTTTGCCCTTCCGCCCAGCTGCGGCGAGCTGTACGGGCGGTATCGAAAATTTCTTCCAGACGCTGGCCGTCGCCGGCTGCAAGAGCCGCCCGCATTTCGGTCAGCTGCTCTTGGTAGCGATCGAGTTCTACAAGCAGCGCTTCACGATTGGCGAGACTGATGTCGCGCCACATCTCCGGATGGCTGGCGGCAATGCGCGTGAAATCGCGGAAACCGGAGGCGGCAAAGGTGAAGAACAGGTCGCTGTTGTCGCGCACGGCCAGGTCATGCACCAGCGCGAAGGAAAGCAGGTGGGGCAGATGGCTGACCGCTGCAAACACCTGGTCATGCTCGGCCGGTGTCAGTTCAAAGATCTGCGCACCACACCACTCCCAGGCCGAGCGAACGCGGGCCACATTGAGGACCGAGTTCTCCGGCAACGGAGTCAGCACCACCTTGCGCTCCCGGAACAGGTCAGCCTTGGCAGCTGCTGCGCCACTGTTTTCGGCACCGGCGATCGGGTGCGCTGGTACAAACTGGCCAACGCGCTCGCCGAACGCCGCGCGTGCTGCAGCCACGACATCCGACTTGGTGCTGCCACCATCGGTAACCACGGTATCCGGCCCGAGATAAGGCGCGATGCGGGCCATGATTTCGGGCATCTGACCAACCGGCGTGGCGATCAATACCAGATCGGCATCCGCCACTTCCTGCCCCGGATTGACGCCGAGTCGGTCGATGATGCCGAGATCCTGCGCCTGCGTCAGCGTGGCGATGCTGCGCCCGAAACCGACAACCTCCTCAACCTCGCCCGCGGCCTTCAGCGCCAGCGCGAAAGAGCCACCAATCAGGCCGACACCGAAAATGACGACCTTGCCGAACTCGGGAGAATCGGACATGAAGGTATCTCCTCAGAGCGCTTTCTCAAGCGCTTCGAGGAAGCGGCCGTTTTCAGTTTCAGTACCGATGGTCACGCGCAGCCAGTCTGGCATTCCGTAGCCACCGATCGGGCGCACGATCACGCCTTGCTTGAGCAGACGCTGATTGACGCCGGCAGCATCGACCACCTTGAAGGTGACGAAGTTGCCATGCGCCGGGATATGCGCCAGGCCATGACGCTTCAGGCCTGCAATGATTTGTTCCATACCCTTGCGGTTGAGCTCGAAACTGCGCGCAACGAACTCATGGTCGGCAAGCGCTGCAACGGCAGCAGCCAACGCAAGGTTGTTGCAGTTGAACGGCTGACGAACGCGATTCATCAGGTCGGCGATTTCCGCCGAGGCCAGCGCATAGCCGATGCGCAGCCCGGCCAGGCCGTAGATCTTGGAGAAGGTGCGGGTGATGACCAGGTTCGGAAACTCGGCCAGCCAGCCGACCGTATCAACGCGATCAGCGACTGGCAGGTATTCGTTGTAGGCCTCATCGAGCACAACCACGACATCCTCGGGCACCGACAGCAGGAAAGCCTTCAACTGCGGATACGGCAGGAAGGTGCCGGTCGGATTGTTCGGGTTGGCCACCCAGACTATGCGCGTGTCGGGGCGAATCGCCGCACGCATGGCATCGAGGTCATGACCGAAATCCTTGGCCGGCACAACAATCAGTTCTGCACCGGTGGACAGCGTCGCCAGCGGATAAACGGCAAATGCATGCTGCGAAAACACGGCTGACCGGCCGGGGGCAAGGAAGACACGTGCAATGAGATCCAGCACGTCGTTGGAACCGTTGCCGAGGACGATGCGCTCCATGCCGAGTCCGGCATGGTCGGCCAGCGCCTTCTTCAGGTCGAAGTCATCCGGATAGCGTTCCAGCGTACCGGCAGCCTTCTCCAGTGCTGCCTTCGCCTTGGGGCTCATGCCCAGCGGGTTCTCGTTGGAGGCGAGCTTGACGATCTTCTCCACGGGAATACCCATCTCGCGGGCCAGTTCGGTGATCGGCTTGCCCGGCAGATAGGGCGAAATGGCGCGCACATAGGGCAGCGCTTGGTCAATGAGGGGCATGAGCTAATCTCGATGAATTCTGAAATCAAAAAACATTAACCACGGAGGGCACGAAGGTCACGGAGAAAGGCAAGGAACTTGTTGTGGGCAAGAAGAAGGCTTTCCTTCGTATTCTTCGTGCACTTCGTGGTTCGCTTTCTTTTAATACACTGCCGCCGGGTAAGAGCCCAGCACCTTCAGGTATGCGGCTTGCTGCTTCAGCTCGGCCAGCGCCTTGGCCACTTTCGGCTCGTCGTGGTGGCCGTCGATGTCGACAAAAAACACGTAATCCCACAGTGTATGGCGGGCTGGACGTGACTCCAGCCGGGTCATCGAGACGCCGGCTTCAGCCAACGGCAGCAGCAGACCGTGCAGCGAGCCAGTGCGGTTCGGTGCCGACATGATCAGCGAGGTCTTGTCGCGACCGGAGATGCCGGCGTCGAAACGGCCCAGCACGACAAAACGTGTGGTGTTGTTCGGCTCGTCCTCGATGTTGGCGGCGAGGATCGGCACGCTGAAACGCTCGGCGGCGGCTTCGCCGGCAATGGCGGCAGCGCCCTCCTCCTGCATGGCCATTTCGGCGGCCTGCGAATTGCTGCCTACGGAGATGCGCGGCACATTGGGCAGGTTGCGATTCAACCACTCGTGGCACTGGGCCAGCGACTGGGCATGCGAGTAAACCTTGGTCACCTTGTCCAGCGAGGTCTCGCGCGTCATCAGGTTCTGGTGGATGCGCAGCACGACTTCGCCGCAGATCTTGAGCGGCGTCGACAACAGAAGATCCATGCTGCGGCCGACCGCGCCCTCCGTGGAGTTCTCGACCGGGACCACGGCATAGTGCGCATGACCGGCTTCAACTTCGCGGAAGACATCGTCGATCGAGGATTGCGGCAGCAGGCGCGCAGCGTGGCCGAAATGCTTGGTCGCCGCGCTGCCGGTGAAGGAACCGAGCGGGCCGAGGAAAGCCACCGACAGCGGTTGCTCAAGCGACAGGCAGGTCGACATCACTTCACGGAACAGCCAGGTCACGTTCTCGTTGGAGAGCGGCCCGGGGTTCATATCCTGGATGCGGCGCAGCACCTGCGCCTCACGCTCCGGGCGATAGATGAAACCAGCGTCGCCGTGGCGCGCCTTGATCTCGCCGACCTTCTGCGCGCAACGCGCGCGCCGGTTCAGCAACTCAAGCAGTTGCGTATCGAGGCTATCGATTTCGTCGCGGACAACGGAAAGTTCTTTCTGCAGATCGTCGCTCATGCCTTGCGCTTCCGGAAATCCTGCATGAATTCCACCAGTGCCCGCACACCGTCGGTCGGCATGGCGTTATAGATTGAGGCTCGCATGCCGCCAACCGACTTGTGGCCTTTCAGCGATGCCAAACCGGCCGCCTTCGACTCGGCCAGGAAATCGGTATCGAGCTCGGCACTAGCCAGCGTGAACGGCACGTTCATACGCGAACGGTCGGCCACGCGTACCGGGTTGCGATAGAAGCCTTCGCTCTCGTCGATGCAGGCGTAGAGCAGCTCGGCCTTGTGCCTGTTGATCTTTTCCATCTCGGCCAGCCCACCCTGGCGCTTCAGCCACTTGAAGACGAGGCCGGAGACGTAGATGGCAAAGGTCGGCGGGGTATTCAGCATCGAGCCGTTCTCGGCCATGACCGCATAGTCCATGACGCTCGGGATGGTCTTCCAGGCCTTGCCGAGGAAATCCTCGCGAACGATGACGATGGCCACCCCGGAAGGACCGATGTTCTTCTGCGCACCGGCGTAGATCATTGCGTACTTCGACACATCGACGGGTCGCGACAGGATGTGCGAACTCATGTCCGCCACGATCGGCACGTTCGTCTGCGGCAGGCGGCTGCAGTCGAGTTCGAGGCCGTGGATGGTCTCATTGGTGCAGAGGTGCAGATAGGCCGCGTTGGCATCGATCGAAATTTCGTTGGCATTGACGCTGGTATCGAGATTCCGCGTGAAACCGGCGGCCTCGGTCGAACCGGCGTTGCGCACGGAGGCCACACCTTCGCAGACGCGCTGCGCCTCCTTGATGGCCTTCTTCGACCACGAGCCGGTGACCAGATACTCTGCGGACGCGCCAGCCGGCAGCAGGTTCATCGGCAGTTGCGCGAACTGTTGCGTTGCACCGCCCTGCAGGAACAGAACCTTGTAGTTTCCGGGGATGCCCAGCAACTCGCGCAGGTCAGCCTCGGCCGTTTCGATGATCGACGTGAATTCCTTGCCGCGATGGCTCATTTCCATCACGCCACAACCGGCACCGTGCCAGTCAAGCAGTTCGTCCTTGACCTGTTCCAGCACTTCGGCCGGCAGAACCGCCGGGCCGGCGGCAAAGTTCCAGATGCGTGACATGCCGGCCCTCCTGATTACGCTTCTTCAGTATCGTCGTCAGTCTCGACGATCTTTTCCAGACCGGCGAGTTTTTCACCGCTATCCAGCGAGATCAGCGTCACCCCCTGAGTGGCGCGGCCAAGTTCGCGGATTTCGGAAACGCGGGTGCGAATCAGCACGCCACCGGTGGTAATGAGCATGATTTCGTCTTCGTCGGTCACCAGCTTGGCGGCGACGACCTTGCCGTTGCGCTCGCTGGCCTTGATCGCCATGACACCCTGCGTGCCGCGACCGGAGTGGCGGAAATCAGCCAGCGCCGAACGCTTGCCGAAGCCGTTCTCGGTCGCCACCAGCACCGTCTGCTGCTCGTTCTCGGCCACCAGCAAGGACAGTACCTGCTGCCCCTTGCCTAGCTTCATGCCGCGCACGCCGCGCGCCGGACGGCCCATCGGGCGAACATCTTCCTCGTCGAACCACACCGCACGGCCGCCATCCGAGACCAGCACGATGTCGTTTTCGCCATTGGTGATCTCGGCCCCGATCAGGTAGTCGTCCTCGTCCAGCGCGACGGCGATAATGCCGGCCTTGCGTGGGTTGGAGAACTCGGACAGCGGGGTCTTCTTGACCGTACCCTGCGAGGTGGCCATGAAAATGAAGCGATCCTGCACGAACTCCTTCACCGGCAGGATGGCGTTGATCTTCTCGCCTTCCTCCAGCGGGAACATGTTCACGATCGGCTTGCCGCGGCTGTTGCGGCTGCCCTGCGGCACTTCGTAAACCTTGATCCAGTACACCCGTCCACGATTCGAGAAGCAGAGGATGAAATCGTGCGTATTGGCGATAAACAGATGGTCGACGAAATCGTCTTCCTTGACACTCGCCGCCTGCTTGCCGCGACCACCACGGCGCTGCGAGCGATAGTCGGTGAGCGGCTGTGACTTGATGTAGCCGGTATGCGACAGGGTAACAACCATGTCCTGCGGCGTGATCAGGTCCTCGATGCCGAGATCCTGGGTGTGCGTAATGATTTCCGAGCGACGCTTGTCGCCGAATTGTTCCTTCACCGATTTCAGCTCATCACCAATAATCTGGGTAATGCGCTCCGGGCGGTTGAGGATGTCCATCAGGTCGGTAATGCGTTCGAGCAGATCCTTGTAATCGGTAACGATCCTGTCGCGCTCGAGACCGGTCAGGCGCTGCAAGCGCAGTTCAAGGATGGCCTGGGCCTGGGCGTCGGAGAGCAGGTAACCCTTCTTCGACAAACCAAACTCGATGCCGAGACCTTCCGGACGCGTCGCATCCAGCGCTGCCCGCGCCAACATTTCGCCAACCGTCGGCGACACCCACAGCTTGCTCATCAGCCCGCGCTTGGCATCCGCCGGCGTTGGCGCCGCCTTGATCAAGGAGATGATCTCGTCAACGTTGTCGAGCGCTACCGCCAGGCCTTCCTGGGTGTGTGCCTTTTCGCGGGCCTTGCGCAATTCGAAAACGGTGCGCCGCGTAATGACTTCGCGCCGGTGGGCCAAGAAGCACTCAAGCATGTGCTTGAGGTTCAGGAGACGTGGCTGACCATCGACCAGCGCCACCATGTTCATACCGAAGGTGTCCTGCAGCTGTGTCTGCTTGTACAGGTTGTTCAGCACCACCTCTGGCATGACATCACGTTTCAGCTCGATCACCACGCGCATGCCGGATTTGTCTGACTCGTCCTGGATGTTCGAGATGCCTTCGATCTTCTTTTCGTTGACCAGTTCGGCAACTTTTTCCAGCAGGGTGCGCTTGTTAACCTGATAAGGCAGCTCGTCGACGATGATCGCCTGCTTGTTGCCCTTCTCAAGATCTTCGATGTGCGTGCGGGCACGCATCACCACGCGGCCACGGCCGGTGTGATAGCCATCACGAACACCGGAGACCCCATAGATGAAGCCAGCGGTCGGGAAGTCCGGCGCCGGGATGATGTCGATCAATTCGTCGATCGTCATTTCCGGATTGGCGAGCAATGCCAGGCAACCATCGACCACTTCGTTCAGGTTATGCGGCGGAATATTCGTCGCCATGCCGACAGCAATGCCCGAAGAACCGTTGATCAGCAGGTTCGGGATCCTTGCCGGCATGATCAGAGGCTCCTGCTCGGAGCCGTCGTAGTTCGGGCCGAAGTCGCAGGTTTCCTTGTCAATGTCTTCAAGCAACTGATGGCCGATCTTGGCCATCCGCACTTCCGTGTAGCGCATTGCCGCAGCGTTATCGCCGTCAACCGAGCCAAAGTTGCCCTGGCCATCGACCAGCATGTAACGCAGCGAGAAGTCCTGCGCCATGCGCACAATGGTGTCGTACACCGCAGTGTCACCGTGCGGGTGATATTTACCGATGACGTCACCGACAACACGGGCCGACTTCTTGTAAGCCTTGTTCCAGTCGTTACCCAGTTCGTGCATGGCGAAAAGTACACGGCGATGTACCGGCTTCAGGCCGTCACGCACATCCGGCAGCGCCCGGCCCACGATCACGCTCATCGCGTAATCGAGGTACGAACGGCGCATCTCGTCTTCCAGGCTTACTGGGAGGGTTTCCTTGGCGAATTGTTCCATATGCTCGTCCACGCCGCTTGAAGGCGGCTTATGTTGTTGTCGTCTTTGCGAAACCGGTGATTCTATCATGTTGGACAGCGCCAACAGCAGGACCACCGCCTACCGGCGAAATAACGACAATTGCTTGAAGATGCATGAAATTTCGTGTTTAAATCCGCAGCACAGCACCGCCGACAACCTCAAATCACTAACGGCAACCCAGGAGGAGTCATCTTGAAAATCAAATTTATCGCCCAGTCGCTCACCGCCATTGGCCTTATCGCCATGACGGGGTTGGCTCAAGCGCAGACGGCTGACCGCGTCTACGTCATTGACCAGCGAGCAGAAGTTGCCCGGAGCGGCACAGGCCTTTGCTGGCGTACCGGCTTCTGGACCCCGGCTGCTGCTGCCAATGATCCGGCTGGCTGCGCCTGCGACAAGGATCTGCTGCCGAAGGAGAAGTGCGAACCGAAGGCTGCCGCTACGGCAGCACCGGTCGCCAAGGCCGTCACCATCTCCTCAAAAGAACTGTTCGATTACTCCAAGTCAGTACTGAAGCCCGAAGGCAAGGCGGCAATAGACCGCGAAGTCTTCGCCAAGCTGAAGGACGTTGGTCCGATCAAGCAAGTTCTCGTCACTGGCCACACAGACCGCCTCGGCTCGCAACAATACAACCAGAAGCTTTCCGAAAAGCGCGCCGAAGTTGTCAAGGGCTACCTTGTCTCCAAGGGCATGCCGGCCGACAAGATCGAAACGATGGGCGCAGGTAAGACCCAGCCGGCCACGGGCGTTCCGAAGTGCGCTGACACGTTGCCAAAGAAGAAACTGGTTGAATGTCTGGCACCGCACCGCCGCGTTACCATCGAGGTCTCCGCAGAACCGAAGAAATAATATCGGCAACCCGGAGGGTCTCCACACAACCCCGCTTCGGCGGGGTTTTTTGTCTTTTTAGTTTTTTGCCGCTGGTTTGCCATCCATGACCGAAGCCGTCGACTTGCTCATTCGCGCCCGCTGGATCATTCCCGTCGAGCCGGCCAATACAACCCTCGAAAACCAGCCGGTTGCAATCCGCAACGGCAAAATCGTCGCCATTGTTCCGGATCGTGACGCCAGCCTCCGCTTTTCGGCAGCGCAGGAAATTTCGCTGGGGCACCACGTACTCATGCCCGGACTGGTCAATCTCCACTGTCACGCAGCAATGACACTGCTGCGCGGACTAGCGGACGATATCCCTCTTATGCCATGGCTGCAGGAGCACATCTGGCCAGCCGAAGGCAAACACGTCTCCGCCGATTTCGTGCACGACGGCACCCTGCTCGCCTGCGCCGAAATGCTTCGTGGTGGCATTACCTGCTTCAACGACATGTATTTCTTTCCGGAAGCGGCCGGCAAGGCCATTGCAACGGCAGGCATGCGCGGCGTAATCGGCCTTGCACTCCTCGAGTTTCCGACCGCCTATGCAACCGATGCCGACGACTATCTCGCCAAGGGGCTTGCGGCCCGCGACGCGCTGAGCGGCAACCCCTTGCTTCGCTTCACGTTGGCCCCGCATGCGCCTTATACCGTCAGCGACCGCAGCTTCGAGCGGATCGTCACCCTTACTGGCGAACTCGATCTGCCGGTGCACATACACCTTCACGAAACGCTCGCAGAGATCCAGGAAAGCCTGAGCCAGTATGGCGTACGGCCAATTGAACGACTTCGCCGCCTCGGCCTCGTCACGTCCAACCTGATTGCCGTGCACGCCGTACACCTAGACGCCAATGAAATCACGCTGCTGGCCACCGAAGGCGTTTCGGTGGCGCACTGTCCAAGCTCCAACCTCAAGCTTGGCAGTGGTATCGCTCCGATTCGGGCAATGCTGGCCCAGGGGATCAATATCGGCCTCGGAACCGATGGTGCCGCCAGCAACAACCGCCTCGATTTGCTCACCGAAGTCCGCCTGGCGGCGCTCCTTGCCAAAGGGGCCAGCGGCGACGCCAGCACGATGAATGCCCACCAGTCACTGCATGCAGCAACCTTGGGGGGCGCCAAGGCCCTCGGCCTCGATCACGAGATCGGCTCGATTGTCGCCGGGAAATCAGCAGACCTCTGTGCCATCAGTCTTGACGACCCGCTGCTTGCCCCCTGCTATGCTCCGGCATCGCACATGGTCTACGTTGCCGGCAGGGAAAACGTGAGCCACGTGTGGGTTGCGGGCAGAATGATGCTTGAAAGCCACACACTGACCGGTTTTATGAAAAAGGACTTGGAAAAACTTGCCTCCATATGGCAAACTAGAATTTGTCCGCGCGCAACCCCTGCCTGACAAGGGCACCCGGCGGATTGCGGCCAGATTTCGGCTGTTCAATTACTAACGAGGGAAAACGAATGAAGAAAATCGCCAAACAATCCCTGATGGTCGTTCTTGCGGCCGCCATGGGTCTGAGTGTTTCTGTTGCACAAGCACAAACAACTGCCGATCGCGTTTATGTCATCGACGCACGCAACGAAGTCGCTACCAGCGGTGCCGGCCTGTGCTGGCGCACCGGTTTCTGGACCCCGGCTGGCGCTGCCAATGACCCGGCTGGTTGCAAGTGCGACAAGGATCTGCTGCCGAAGGAAAAGTGCGAGCCGAAGTCGGCTGGAACCGGTCCGAAGCCGGCCTCCTCCAAGGTGACCCTGGCTGCTGACGCGCTGTTCGACTTCAACAAGTCGGTTCTGCGTCCGGAAGGCAAGAAGTCGCTTGACGACCTCGTCGCCAAGTCGAAGTCCCTGAACCTGGAAGTCATCATCGCCGTCGGCCACACTGACCGCCTTGGTTCCGATACCTACAACCAGAAGCTGTCGGAAAAGCGCGCTGCCGCTGTCAAGACCTACCTGGTCAGCAAGGGCGTCGAAGCCAACAAGGTTTACACCGAAGGCAAGGGCGAAAAGCAGCCGAAGACTGGCGACAAGTGCAAGGGCGGCAAGAGCAAGGAAACCATCTCCTGCCTGCAACCTGATCGTCGCGTCGATATCGAAATCATCGGCACCCAGAAGTAATTCTGCCCGCCGATCAAAAAGCCCTGCGCAAGCAGGGCTTTTTTTATCACTATATTTTCCTGCTGACATGATCAACGCCGACCCAACCGAGCTGCAAAAATTCAGTGAATTGGCCCACCGCTGGTGGGATCCGAACAGTGAATTCCGTCCGTTGCACGAGATCAACCCCCTTCGCCTGGACTGGATCGACCGCCATGCGGCTGTTTCAGGCAAGAAGATCCTTGATGTCGGCTGCGGTGGCGGCCTGCTTTCTGAAGCCATGGCTGCCCGTGGCGCCACGGTGACGGGTATCGACCTTTCAGAGAAAGCCCTCGGCGTTGCCCGCCTGCATCTACTGGAAAGCGGAAGATCCGTCGATTACCGCCTCATCTCGGCCGAGGAACTGGCGACCGAGCGAGCCGGCAGCTACGACATCGTCACCTGCATGGAAATGCTGGAACACGTTCCCAACCCGGCCAGCACCATTGCCTCATGCGCGGCCCTGGTCAAGCCCGGCGGCCACGTGTTCTTCTCAACAATCAACCGCAACCCGAAGGCTTACGTTTTCGCGGTCATCGGTGCCGAGTACGTGCTCAAACTGTTGCCCAAAGGCACGCACGACTACGCCAAGTTCATCAAGCCATCGGAAATGGCGCGCTGGGCAAAGAGCGTTGGCCTCGAACTCGACGAAGTCGTCGGGATGAGCTACAACCCGATCACAAAAATCTACTCGCTAGGCCGCGACACCAGCGTCAACTACCTCGTTCACACCGTCAGGAATGGCTGAGACCGAGACTGCGCCTGAAGCCGTCCTGTTTGACCTCGACGGCACCTTTGCCGACACCGCCCCGGATCTCGGCGCAGCGCTTAACCAGCTACGTGCCGATCTCGACCTGGCACCGCTACCGCTGGACGCCTTGCGCCCCTTCGTTTCCCAGGGCGTACGCGGCATGTTGCAAGCGGGTCTGGACATGCTGCCGGCGCATCCGGACTACCATCCCTTCTACCAGCGCTTCCTGGTCCATTACCAGCAGGCACTTTGCGTCGACACCCGACTTTTTGACGGTATCGCTACGCTGGTAGACGCACTGGAAAAAAACGGCATCGTCTGGGGCATCGTCACCAACAAATCGCAACGTTTCACCTTGCCGCTGATGGAATCTCTGGGTTACGCCCGTCGTGCGGCCTGCATTGTCAGCGGCGACTCGGCGCCGCGCGCCAAGCCCCACGCCAGCCCGATGTACCTGGCTTGCGCCCTCGCCCACTGCCAGCCACAACGCACCTTCTTTGTCGGCGACGACCTGCGTGACATCCTGGCAGGGCAAGCCGCCGGCATGGTGACAGTGGCTGCGGCCTACGGCTACCTCGGCGATAGCGGCCCCGTGGAGTACTGGGGGGCCGATTACCGCGTTGACCACGCCAGCGAAATCGCTTCGCTGATACGTACCGTCTGACCACCATTCGCGGCAACAATTGCAAGGCTTGCCTTGAAATTCCGGGGGTTCGCCCCCATAATCGTCTCACGGTCGTAATTCCGGCAAACTGGAAGCGTTCTGGACGGCGGTTCGATTCCGCCCACCTCCACCACAGGGGGGGTGATCTGGTCTCGACAGGGTGATAGAAGGCGAGCAGGCGGCCCGAGAGGCGACGGACGTAATCCGCGCAAATTAGTAAACGCCAACGATGAGCGTTTTGCAATGGCCGCTTAAGGCCTATGCCGAGGCTGCTTGAGCCTTGTTACCAAAGAAAAGCCGGCGGGGACTTCGGTCCCCGTCGTCATTTGTGCGTTGCCAGACGCGTTGCCAACCGATACCCCCCGGCAAGCGCCTCGAACGCAGCCACTTCCTGCGCGATCCAGGCTTCAGCACCGTTTCTCGTACTATTTCTCGCGCCGGTATCAACCCTACACCCCTCACCCCGCCCCCCACCACAAATCTCGCCCGCCATCAGCGCCGCCACCTTGGGTGCCAGTGCGCAAGCAGCGGCGGCGTCAAGCAGCAGACTGCGGCTACGGCGCGCCAGCACGTCTTCCAGCTTGCGTGCCATTTCGTGGCGACAGGCCCACACCACCTCGGCACCGGTCAATGACAGTTCCGGATGCAGTGGCGCGCCAAGTGCCGGATTGGCCTTGACCATGGCCAGGAGTGCCGGCGCATCGCTGCCGTAGGCAGAAAATCGACCATGGCGATCGGCATCGGGATCGTGTCCGTGAATCGCCAGGCTAGCCGTTGCACAGGGGCGCGGAGGCAACTCTGCCAACGTCTCAGCCAGATCAACCGCATCCTCGGCCATGCGCCGGTAGGTTGTCCATTTCCCGCCGGCAACCGTCAGCAAGCCGGAGTCGGGATCGATCAACAGCACATGCTCGCGCGAGAGCGAGGCCGTCGATGTTGCCTCTTCAGACACCAGCGGCCGGATACCGGCAAACACCGAAAGTACGTCGTCCGCAGACGCATCGTCAGCCAGATAACGATTGGCGGTTGCCAGCAGAAACGCCACTTCCCCCGCCTGCGGCACTGGCTCGGGCAACACGGCCGCGACGGCGACATCGGTGGTTCCAACAACAACGCGATCCTGCCAGGGAATGGCAAACATGACGCGACCGTCGTCGGTATGCGGCACCATGATCGCCGCGTCACCCGGCAGAAATTTTCGCGGCAACACCAGATGTGTGCCCTGACTGGGCGAAATCAGTGGCTTCACGCCGGGCTTGTCCAGCCGTCGCACCGCATCGCAGAAAGGGCCGGTGGCATTGATCACCACCTTGGCTGAAACCTCAAATTCCTCGCCCGATTCAGCATCACGGACCACCGCACCACGCACCAGCCCAAGGGTCTTGCGCAACGCCACGACCGCACAATAATTGAGCAATACGGCACCGTGGTCGGCCGCCGTGCGCGCCAGCGCAATGGCCAGCCGCGCATCGTCGAACTGGCCGTCGAAATAGCGTGTGCCGCCGAGCAGGCCTGCCGTTTCGATGGTCGGAATGGCCGCCACCACCTCACCCTCACTCAGGTGCTGCGAGGCACCGAAGCCGCATTCACCGGCCAGCAGGTCATAGAGTTTGAGCCCGACGCCATAGAAGGGCGATTCCCACCAGGCGTAACTGGGCACAACAAAGGCCAGATCGCGCACCAGATGGGGCGCATTGCGCCGCAGTCGCCCGCGCTCCTTCAGCGCCTCGATCACCAGCGCAACGTTGCCCTGCCGCAGGTAACGCACCCCGCCATGAATCAGCTTGGTCGACCGACTCGACGTTCCCTTGGCGAAATCATCGCGTTCAAGCAGCAGCACCGAATGCCCGCGCGATGCGGCATCGACGGCAATGCCGAGACCGGTGGCCCCACCGCCAATGACCAGCAGATCCCAGACACGCCCGCCCTCACGCGCCTGCAGCAGCATCTCCTCGCGTTTCATGGCGACGCCCAGTTGCGGCTGCGCGCAACCGCCTCGCGCCAGCGCGCCTTTATCGCCGCCGCCTCACATTCCGACATCTGCGGTTCAAAACGCCGATCGGCTCGCCACAAGGCGGCTACCTCCGCTGTATCCGCCCAGACACCGGTTGCCATACCGGCCAGATAAGCCGCACCGAGCGCCGTCGTTTCGGTAACGACCGGCCGAACGATCGGACGGCGCAGCAAATCGGCCTGCAACTGCAGCAGCAGGTTGTTGGCCGCCGCACCGCCATCAACGCGCAACTCCGCCAGCGGTGTTGCGGCATCGGCTTCCAGCGCCGTCACCAGGTCGGCCACCTGCAAGGCGATGGAATCCAGGGCCGCACGCGCCAGATGCGCGGCCGTCGTACCGCGCGTCAACCCG
This sequence comes from Candidatus Proximibacter danicus, assembly GCA_016710885.1. GTDB lineage: Bacteria > Pseudomonadota > Gammaproteobacteria > Burkholderiales > Rhodocyclaceae > Proximibacter > Proximibacter danicus. The sequence continues at coordinate 21,574 of JADJUC010000004.1, read as the reverse complement.
AAAATGGCACCGCGCGCATAAGGGTCCCAGTACGGCGCCCCGAGGCCGGCAAAGGCCGGGACGAAGGCGACCCCGTCAGAATCGGCAACGCTCCCGGCCAAGGCCTCGATCTCCGCTGCCGACCGAATCAGACCGAGACCATCGCGCAGCCACTGCACCACCGCACCGCCGATGAACACACTGCCTTCCAGGGCGTAACTCAGATGCCCGCCCCGGCGACAGGCGACCGTGGACAGCAGACCGCCATGCGATGCCTGAGGCCGATCACCGGTATGCATCAGCAGAAAACAACCAGTCCCGTAGGTATTTTTCGCCAGCCCGGCAGAAAAACAGGCCTGTCCGGCCAGCGCGCCCTGCTGGTCGCCAACCATCGCCGCGATGGGAATTCCGGCCAGCTCGGGAATGGCCTCGGCGCTGACGCTGCCGACGATACCGCTGCTATCCACCACCTGCGGCAACAAGGTCGCCGGAAGATTGAACAGGCGCAGCAAGGGCTCGCTCCAGCTTCCGAGGTTCATATCGAAAAGCAGGGTCCGCGAAGCATTGCTGGCGTCGGTCACATGCACTGCCCCAGCCGTCAATTTCCACACCAGCCAGCTATCGACGGTACCAAAAGCCAGTTCCCCGGCCTCCGCGCGGGCGCGCAAGTCAGGGTCGCTGTCGAGCAGCCAGGCCAGCTTGGTGGCCGAGAAATAGGGGTCGAGCAACAAACCGGTGCGCTGCCGAACGTCAGCTTCATGCCCGGCGGCACGCAATGCAGCACAAGCATCGGCCGAGCGCCGGTCCTGCCAGACAATCGCCGGCGCCACCGCCTTGCCGGTCTTCCGCTCCCACAACAGGATCGTTTCGCGTTGATTGGCAATGCCGATGGCCGCCACCTCACTCGCCGTAATCCCGGCACGCAGCAGTGCTTCGACAGCCACCGCCGCCTGCGAGCGCCACAGCACATCGGGGTCGTGCTCAACCCAGCCAGGCTGCGGATAGTGCTGGGGAAATTCCTGCTGCGCCACGGCACACGGCTGCCCATTGCCATCGAAGACAATGGCACGCGAACTCGTGGTGCCCTGATCGAGCGCAAGAACATAAGGCATGACCTGCTCCTTCCAGGAACTCCAGGAACTTCCGAAACACTCCGAGGAATCGCCATGACGATAGTCGAGCCCCGGGCGCTTGTCCACAACGCAAGGAACAACATGAAACTCGCCTGCAACGGGCATTCCAGCCAGCGATATCCACGAGTATCCTTGCGACAGGAATACCCGGAACACGAGGAAACGCCCGCATGAGCCTGATCACCTGGAACGACTACTTCGTCACCGGTATCGACATTATTGATGAACAGCACCGCTGGCTGATTGACCTGATCAACCAGGCTGCGCCCATGCTCGTCCTGCCCTATGCAAGCAGCAATCAGGCTGCAGACGAACTGCTCGGCCGCTTGACCGATTACGCCGTTTTCCATTTCCAGACCGAACACCGGCTGATGGCGGAATACGCCATCGACCCGCGCCACAGCCAGCACCACCAGCATTCTCATGGCGAATTCGCGGCACGTGTGGCGGAAATGCGCAAGCGTTACGAGGCCGATGGCGACGTCTCCGGCGGCGAACTCCTGACCTTCCTCGCCAACTGGCTGGTATTCCACATTCTGAGTGACGACAAGGTACTGACCCGACAGCTCAAGGCCATTCAGGAGGGAAGCTCCCCCGAAGAAGCCTTCGACAAAGCCGAGGGAAAGCAATCCGACCCGGCGCAACAAGCGCAGACAAAGGCGCTGATCGACCTTTACCAGTTGATCAACATCCAGTACAGCCACCTCCAGGCGGCAAATCAGGAGCTGGAAAAGCACCGCCATCACCTTGAAACGCTGGTCACCCAGCGAACGGCGCAACTGGCACAGGCGCGAGACCTCGCAGAAGCGGCCAGCCGGGCCAAGAGTGCTTTCCTGGCAAACATCAGCCATGAGTTCCGCACGCCAATGAACGCCATCGCTGGCATGAACTGGTCGCTCCTCCACCAGATCGACGACCCGGCCCAGCGCGAAAAATTGCAGATCATCGCCAAGGCCGCGAAGCACCTGCAAACCATGCTCGCCGAAGTGCTCGACATGGTGAAGCTGGAGTCCGAAGCGCTAACGCTTGAGCCGCTCGATTTCAGCCTGAAGGCACTGCTGGCACGATGCTGTGAAGAGGCCAGAAACAATGCCGCCCGCAACGGGCTTGAATTCATCTACGCCCCCGCGCCCGACCTTCCCGACATGCTGCACGGCGACGCCCGACGCATTGCTCAGATGCTGGGGCACCTGCTCTCCAACGCCGTCAAATTCACGACACTTGGCTGTGTCAGCCTGTCGGTTTCCGTAACCGGCGAGGCCGATGCGATGGACCTTCATCTGGAGGTTGAAGATACCGGCCAAGGCCTGAGCCGCGAGGATATCGGCCGTCTCTTTCAGCCATTCGAACAGGTGGACGTGTCGACCAAACGTACACACGGCGGCGCGGGGCTCGGTCTGGCGCTTTGCAAGCGCCTGGCGAACCTGATGAGAAGACGCTGCCGTCGGCATTGCCCGGAACCCCAGCGACGGAGATGTTGCAGTGATCGACGAAAACGAAGTGCAGCGCACCCTGAAGCACCTGCAGGACCTGATCGCCGACGACGATATCCGCGCGCTCTCGCTCTGGCATGAGCACGGGGCAACACTGCACGCCTGCCTCGGCGCGGCAGCCAGCCACATCGAGCACGAACTTGCCCTTTACAATTTCGAAGCCGCCCTCGTCGCCCTCAACAAGGCCATCGCCAGCACCGCCGACGCTTCGGCTACCAGCGTGGCGCAATGACCGACCCTCGCATCGGGGGAACGCCCCCCGGCTTCGGCGAGGCCCTGCGTTTCTGGCTGAAACTCGGTTTCATCAGCTTTGGCGGCCCGGCCGGGCAGATCGCCGTGATGCACCAGGAGCTGGTGGAAAAACGCCGCTGGATCTCCGAAGGTCGCTTCCTGCACGCGCTCAACTACTGCATGCTCCTGCCCGGACCGGAAGCGCAGCAACTGGCCACCTATCTCGGCTGGCTGCTGCACCGTGGCCGGGGCGGCATTGCCGCTGGCGTCCTCTTCGTGCTGCCCTCGCTGTTCATCCTCATTGGGCTCTCATGGCTTTACGTCACCCACGGCGAACAGCCGCTGGTCGCCAGCCTTTTCTACGGCATCAAGCCGGCCGTCACCGCCATCGTCCTGCACGCCGCCTACCGCATTGGCAGCCGCAGCCTGCGCAACGCCAGCTTGTGGGCCATTGCCGCCGCGGCCTTCGTCGCCATTTTTGCGCTCAACCTGCCGTTCCCCCTGATCGTCGTTGCTGCAGCGTTGATCGGCCATTTCGGTGGACGCATCGCGCCGGCGCGATTCGCCATGGATCACCCGGCGAATGCCAGCAAAATCTTTGGCCCGGCCCTCATCGATGACGACACTCCGACACCGGAACACGCCCGCTTCTCCCGCGCCCGGCTGGCACGCGCCATTCTCATCGCCGGAGTGCTCTGGCTGGTGCCGATGGCGCTGCTCTGCGCACGCTTCGGCTGGGAGGGGACACTGACGCAGATGGGCTGGTTCTTCACCAAGGCGGCGCTGCTCACCTTCGGCGGCGCCTATGCCGTATTGCCCTATGTCTTCCAGGGCGCTGTCGAGCACCATGGCTGGCTTGGCGCCACGCAGATGATCGACGGGCTCGCCCTCGGCGAAACAACGCCCGGGCCGCTGATCATGATCGTCGCCTTCGTCGGTTTTCTCGGTGGCCACGGCCAGGCACTGTTCGGCCCGGAGCACCTGTTTGCCGCCGGCGCTGCCGCCGCAATGGTCGCCACCTGGTTCACCTTCCTGCCCTCCTTTCTTTTCATTTTTGCCGGTGGGCCACTGGTCGAATCGACGCATGGCAACCTCAAATTTACGGCACCACTGACCGCCATCACGGCTGCCGTTGTCGGCGTCATCCTCAACCTGGCGCTGTTCTTCGGCTACCACGTGTTCTGGCCCAAGGGATTTCCAGCCGGAGTCGATGCCGGCGCGCTGCTGATCGCACTGCTCGCCGCGCTGGCGCTGTTCGTGCTGAAGCGCGGGGTCATTGAGGTCGTTATCGGCGCGGCCCTGTGTGGCGTGGCCCTCAAGGCCATCGCCAGCGTGATTTGACGGCCCCCGGCATTTCGCCGCTATAATCGCCAGCAGCATCCCCCCGTTGCACACCTGTTGCATCCCTGTTCACCCTTCGCCGGAACCGATGAAACGCTTTCTCATCCTGCTGCTGATTGCCCTGCTGCCCCTCCAGATGAGTTGGGCTGCGGTCAATGGCGCCTGTGGGCCGGACAGTGGCAAATCCTCATCAGTAACCCATGCGCATGAAGCACACCCCGGCGGCGCCGGCGAGCATGGCCTGCATCACGGAATGGTCGTCAATACTCAAGACGCTGCCACGAGCGATGGCGGGCAATGCGAACGCGACTGCGGCACCTGCCACATCGGCTGCTGCACCCCATTGGCCAGCCAAGTGTCGTTGTTGACCCTGAGCACGCACAACACCGCGCCTGACAGTTTTACCTCCCTGCTTCTCCCCTCGCCCGCCAGCCAGCGTCCTGAACGCCCTAAATGGCTGAGCCTCGCCTGAACCGGCGGGGCACCCTCACCCTGAACTGCTGACCCTTTGCTTTGCGGCACCGCTCCGTTGCGAGTCGGTGCCCGGCACGCGCGGTGCACCGCCGGATTTTCTGATGTTTCACGGAGAATCCGATGCGAATTGCCACATTCATTACCCTCGCCCTGCTCCTGCTGGCTCAGCCGGTAGGCGCACAAACCCTGCGTCTGGCCACCGATGCAGCCTGGGAGCGCCAGCCGGCTGCACGCGCCCTGGCCGCGCGGCAGGAGGAGTTTGCTGCCCGTCGCGATGCCGCCGACAGCTTTCTCGCGGCGCCACCCGCCGCCACCCTGTCGAACCGCAACGACCAGCTCAACCGCCAGACCGGGCAATCCGAATGGGAAGCCGGAATCGCCCTGCCGCTATGGTTGCCGGGCTACCAGTCGCGGACGCTGGCGCTGATTGAAAGCGAGCAGGAGGCATACGCTGCGCTCGTCGAGCAAGCGCGCTGGAAGCTGGCCGGCGAGGTGCGCGAAGCCTGGTGGCAGAGTCAGCTCGCCGCCAACGAGCAGGCGATCGCAGCGCGGCGGGTGGATGCGGCGCACCAACTCGCCGCCGATGTCGACCGCCGCGTCCGTGCCGGTGATCTCCCGCGCATGGATGCCAACCAGGCGCGCGCCACCGAGGCCGCTACCGAAGCCGGCCTGGCTGAAGCCGAGGCGCGCGCCCACCGTGCCCAGCGCGGCTTTCTCGCACTGACCGGGCTAGCAGCCATGCCGGCCACCAGCGGCATGGCGGAGGCGGTACAGAAAGCCAGCCCGGAAAAACTGCATCCGGCCATCGCCCCGCTGGAAAAAGCCATTGCTGCCGCCCGCTCGCGCCTGCAGATCGCCACCCGCAACGTCCGGGAACTGCCGGAGCTGACCCTCGGCATGCGCCGCGAGCGCGCAATGGACAACGCGCAGTGGGACAACTCGACACTCATCGCCATCCGCATCCCCCTCGCTACCGACGTGCGCAACCGGCCAAAGATTGCCGCCGCCAATGCCGACCTGATCGAAGCCGAATCGCTGCTGCCCTACGAGCAAAGCCGGCTGGAGGCCGAGCGCGATGCGACAGCGCGCGAACTGGAGCGGGCCCGCGAATCGCGGCAACGTGCGGAATCCCGCCAGCAACTTGCGGCCGAAATGCGCCGCGAATACAACCATGCGTTCAAGCTCGGCAACATCGACCTGCCGCAACGCCTGCGCATCGAAAGCGAAGCCTTCGACGCCGAACTCGCCGCCGCCCGCGCCCGCATCGAAGCGGCACGCGCCATCTCGCGCTACAACCAGGCCATTGGAGTCCTGCCATGAAATTTCGCGCCTTTTTCTGCCGGTGTTTCTGATGCTTCCGGTATTGCTGCCAGCGACCAGCCACGCCGCCGCACCAACTCCTGAACCGACGTTCGAGAGCAGCAGCGAGAGCTTCGAACTCACCGGTCGTATCCAGGGCCCGCAGATGACGCTCCTCCTCGACCGCTGGGCCAGCAACGAGCCGGTGACCGACGCCAAAATCGACATCGAGGTCGACAGCCGCACTATCGTCGCAAGCGCCCAGGCCGATGGCAGCTACACGCTCGACGCCAGCAGCTTCGCCAAGCCCGCCGTTTACCCGCTGACAATCACCATCACTGCCGGTAACGAAAGCGACCTGCTCGTCGCCGAACTCAAGGTCGAGGCCCCGGCCGAAACAACGCTGAGCAGCATGACCGGCAGCCGCATCGCCACCATCGCCCTGGTTGTCGGCCTGCTCGTACTGGCCGGTGCCGCCATCCTGAAAAGACACCGCCAGACGGGAGAAACCATATGAACGAGACCACGGCACTTCCGCTTCCATCCGCCAAACGGCATTGGTGGCTCTTGTCAGCAGCGCACTAATGCTGCCGGCCGCCTCGGCCCACGAAGGCCACGACCACGGCGACGAAAAGCTGAAGGAGCTCCTGCCTGTCGCCCGGGGCAACACGCCGCAACGGCTGGCTGACGGCAGCGTTTTCCTGCCGAAGACAACGCAACGCCAGCTCGCCTTGCGCACGCAACTGACAAACGTGGAAGAACTGCCGACAACCGTCGAGCTGGTCGGCAAGGTCGTGCTCGATCCGGGTACCGGCGGTCGCGTGCAAGCCATGATCGGCGGCCGCATTGAAGCGCCGCCTGGCGGTATTCCGGTACTCGGGCAAAGCGTCAGGAAAGGCGAAGTGCTGGCACTGGTTCACCCGGCCGTATCGCCGCTGGAGGTGGGCACCCAGACAGCACAGGCGGCCGACCTGCGGGCCAACCTGCGGGTGGCCGAAAAACGCCTCGCACGCTTGCAGGAACTCGAAGCGACCGTCGCCCGAAAGGAGATCGATGCCGCCGAGGCAGAAGTGCAGAGCCTGCGCGAACGCATCGGTGTTCTCGGCCGCAGCCTGAAACACCACGACGAACTGCGGGCGCCTGTCAGCGGTGTCGTCGCCGCTGCCAGCCTCGTCGCCGGCCAGGTTGTCGAGGCCCGCGAAATCCTCTTCGAAATCATCGACCCGGAAAACCTGCGCGTCGAAGCCTTGAGCTACGAGCCGAAACTTGCCGCCGATATTGCCGGCGCCTATGGCACCAGCGGCCCCGGCGAACACGTGCTGCTGGCCTTCATCGGCGCCGGCCGCTCGTTGCGCGAGCAGGCCATTCCCCTGCATTTCCGGGTTGAGGGCGGCACCGCCACGCTGGCGCTGCACCAGCCGCTCAAGGTCATTGCCCAGAGCCGCAGCCACAGCAAGGGGGTGCCGCTGCCCGCCGAGGCCGTGGTGAAGAACGCCGGCAACCAGGAGATCGTCTGGGTCAAGACCACCGCCGAAAGGTTCAGCCCGCGTCCGGTACGCACGCAACCGCTTGACGGTGCGCGCGTCAGCGTCCTTTCCGGCATTGCCGCCGGCGAGCGCGTTGTCATCAAGGCGGCGGCACTGCTCAATCAGGTTCGCTGAAGAAGGATGCCGAGATGAGCCTCTTTGCCACCGTTGTCGAAAAAAGCCTCTCGCAGCGCCTGCTGGTCCTGGCCGCTGCGCTGGTGCTCGTGCTCTATGGCGTGCTGGTCGTGCAGAAGACGCCGATCGATGTCTTTCCCGACCTCAACAAGCCGACCGTCAGCCTGATGACGGAAGCCGGCGGCATGGCCCCGGAAGAAGTCGAAACCCTGATCACCTTCCCCGTCGAAACGGCGATGAACGGCATGCCCGGCGTGGCCTCGGTGCGCTCGGTGTCCTCGGCCGGACTGTCCTTCGTTTATGTCCAGTTCGACTGGGATACCGACATCTACCGGGCGCGCCAAATGGTGGCCGAGCGACTGACGCTGGTGCAGGGGCAATTGCCGACCGGCGCGGCGGTCCACATGGGGCCGGTGGCCTCGATCATGGGCGAGATCCTGCTCATCGCCGTGCCCTTCACCCCGCCCACCGACGCGGCCCCGGGTTCGGCCATGGCCACCCGCGAATACGCCGACTGGGTGCTGCGCCCGCGCCTGCTCAACATTGCTGGTGTCGCCCAGGTGATTCCCATCGGCGGCGAAGTGCGGCAGTTTCAGGTGCAGCCCGATACGGCACGCATGGCCGAACTGGGCATTACGCTCGATATGCTGGAGCGCACGCTGCGCGGCTTTGCCGCCAATACCAGCGGCGGCTTCCTCGAACTCAATTCGCGCGAATACCTGATCCGCAATATCGGCCGCACGCATCGCCTCGAGGATCTCCAGCGCCTTTCGCTGACGGCCCGCAACGGCCAGTCGATCCTGCTTGGGCAGATCGCCAGCGTGCGCTTTGCAGCGGCGGTCAAACGTGGCGATGCCGGGCTCAACGGGCAGCCGGCGGTCATCCTGTCGGTACAAAAGCAGCCGGCAGCCGACACCGTCGTGCTGACCCGCCAGATCGAGGCCGCGCTGGCCGAGCTGAACAACGCGCTACCGGCCGGCATCGCCGCACCGCGCGTCACTTTCCGCCAGGCAGATTTCATCGAGGCCAGCATCCATAACCTTGAAATCAAGCTGGCCGGCGCCTCGGTTTTCGTTGCTGCCGTGCTTTACCTGTTCCTTGGCAACCTGCGGGCGACGCTGATCTCGCTGACGGCGATCCCGATCTCCATCCTCACCGCCGCGCTGGTTTTCCGCTACTTCGGCATGTCGATCAACACGATGACGCTTGGCGGCCTGGCCATCGCCATCGGCGAGCTGGTCGACGATGCCGTCGTCGACCTGGAAAACATCATTCGCCGCCTGCGTGAAAACCGTCGGCAGGCCGTGCCGGCACCGCTCCTGCAGGTCATCGTCGGCGCCTCGAACGAAGTGCGTTCGAGCATCGTCATTTCGACCCTGATCATCGCTCTCGTCTTCGTCCCGCTGTTCGCGCTGCCGGGGCTGGAAGGCCGCTTCTTCGTCCCGCTCGGCGTCGCCTACCTCACCGCCATCCTTGCCAGCCTGGTCGTCTCGATCACGCTGACACCGGTGTTGGCGTGGTATCTGCTGCGCAACGGGGGCGCGGCAGAAGTGCACCACCCCCAGGGTGACACCCGCTTCGTCGCCTGGCTCAAGCGCCATTACCGCCCCTGGCTGGAACGGGCGCTGGTCTCGCGGAAGCGCGTCATTGCCGCAGCCGCCCTGGCCGCCCTGCTTGCCGCCACCAGTGTGCCTTTCTTCGCAACCACCTTCCTGCCGACCTTCAACGAGGGGGCGGCATTCGTCAGTCTGCGGCTGAACCCGGGGATCACCCTGGCGGAGTCGGTGCGCATTGGCGCACTGGCAGAGCAACTGGTTGCCGAGGTGCCGGAGGTCAGCTATGTCGGCCGCCGTTCCGGCCGCGCCGAACTCGATGAACATGCCGAAGGGGTTCACGTCTCCGAGCTCGACATGCGCCTCAAGCCCGGCCGCCCGCCTTCCGAAATCTACGCCGACCTGCGTGCCCGCCTGGCGTCGCTGCCAGCGGCGGTGAGTATCGGCCAGCCGCTCTCGCATCGCATCGACCACATGCTGTCCGGCGTGCGTGCGCAGATCGCCATCCGCATCGTCGGCGACGATCTCGACGTGCTGCGTGGCGAAGCTGCGGCCCTGCGCGACCGCCTGGCGGGCATCCCCGGGCTTGCCGATCTGGAGCTGGAAAAGCAGGTGCTGGCGCCGCAGATCAAGGTCCGCCTCGACTACGCCCGCGCCGAACAATACGGCGTCTCACCGGCCATGCTGCTGCGTCAACTGCAGACCCTGATCGATGGCGAACACCTCGGTCAGGTCATCGAAGGTGCTCGCCGCTTCGCCCTGGTATTGCGCCTGCCGGATGACGCACGCGGCCTTTCCGGGCTCGCCAACCTGATGATAGAAACCCCCAACGGCCGCGTGCCGCTCTCGCGCGTGGCCAGCATCGAGGAAGGCGACGGACCGAACCAGATCAGCCGCGACAACGGCCGCCGCCGCATCGTGCTTTCCGCCAACGCCCAGGGACGGCCACTTTCGGATGTTGTTGCCGATGTGCGCACCGTCCTCGCCGAAACGAAGCTGCCGGCCGGCTACCACTTTTCCATCGACGGCCAGTTCCGGGCACAGGAAGAAGCCGCACGCATCATCGGCGTGCTGGCACTGATCTCGTTCGGGCTGATCTTTGTCGTCCTTTACAGCCGTTACCGTTCGGCCGTTCTGGCCGGACTGGTCATTGCCAACGTGCCGCTGGCATTGATCGGCAGCGTGGTCGGGCTGTGGATTTCCGGCCAGCCACTCTCCATCGCCACGCTGATCGGCTTTATCACCCTCGCCGGCATTGCCACCCGCAACGGCATCCTCAAACTGTCGCACTACGCCAATCTCGCGCGCTTCGAGGGCGAGGTCTTCGGCCAGAACCTGATCGTGCGCGGGTCGCTCGAACGTCTGACACCGGTACTGATGACGGCGCTGGTCGCGGCCTTTGCTCTGGCACCGCTGCTTTTCGAGGCGGAGGCGCCGGGAACCGAGATCCTGCACCCGGTGGCCGTCGTCATTTTCTCCGGACTGATTTCCTCCACCCTGCTCGACGCCTTCGTCACACCCGCCTTGTTCTTCAGCTTCGGCGAGCGCCCGCTCAAGCGGCTGCTCGAAGCTCCCTCGGGCGAAGCCTTCTGATTTTCTGTTCCGTTGATCCATCATTTGACCGAAAGGAGCACCACCATGAAACACCTCATCTCCGCACTGTCCCTGGCGACCCTCATTGCTGCCACCCCGGCGGGCGCGCACGAAGCGCACGGCCAGCCGCAGCATGGCGGCGTCGTTGGTGAAGCCGCTCACTACCAGACCGAACTCGTTGCCAGGCCGGACAAGCTGACGCTCTATATCACCGAGCACGGCGCGCCGCTGCCCACGGCCGGCGGCTCGGCCAAACTGACGCTGCTGGCCGGTGGCGAAAAACGCGAAATCCCCCTGCCACCAGCGGGCGACAACCGCTTTGAAACCACTGGCACTTTCAAGGTCAAGGGGGCCAAGGTCGTTGCCACCGTCAACGTTCCCGGCAAACCCGCCAAGACCTTGCGTTACACGCTCGACTGAGCGACAGGAGACATTCCATGAAAAAATCCATTGCCCTCATCGCCCTCTCCCTCTGGCCAGCCTCACCGTCGCGTGCACGCCGCCGAACTGCCTGAAGTCGAGGTTTACAAGAGCCCTTACTGCGGCTGCTGTACCGAATGGGGCAAGCACATGCTCGACAACGGCTTCAAGGTCCGCAACATCGATGTCGAGGATGTTCCGGCCGCACGCAAGAAGCTCGGCATGCCCGAAAAATACGGTTCCTGCCACACCGCTCGCATTGGCAGCTATGTCATCGAAGGCCACGTTCCGGCCGCCGACATCAAGCGTTTGCTCAAGGAAAAACCGCAGGCGGTCGGGCTGGCCGCCCCCGGCATGCCGGGCGGCTCACCCGGCATGGAAACGGCCAAGCCGCAGCCCTACGACGTGCTGCTGGTGGAAAAGAATGGCAAATCGAAGGTGTTTGCACGGCACTGAACGGAAGCTTGGGTGTGTGAGCAGGCGTGTTGGCAGAAGTGTTGCGAGAAGCGGCGCAGCCCGCGAAAAAACGGCGACAATACGCCGCCGCGAATGGCCAATGCACTGCCCCCTTTTACCACCGGAATTCCCCCACTGCCACAGCATGACGCCATGAAAAACAGCCCCGCCGATGCCTGCCCCTGCGGCAGCGGTCTCGCCTATCAACGCTGCTGCGCACCTTGGCACCAGGGATCCCCGGCGCCCACCGCCGAGGCGCTGATGCGTTCGCGCTACAGCGCTTACGTGCTGAAACTGAACGACTACCTGCTCGCCACCTGGCACGAGAGCACGCGCCCGGAATCACTTGAAGATTCGCCAACACGCTGGCTGGGGCTGGAGGTGAAACAGCGCACCCAGCAGGACGCCAGCCATGCCACCGTCGAATTCGTCGCTCGCTACCGCGCCGACGGTCGTGGCCACCGCCTGCACGAAGTGAGTCGCTTCGTACGCGAGGATGGCCGCTGGTATTACGTGGCGGGGGATTTCCGTTGATTCGCCCCGCATGCACCACTCAGCATTCACCACTCACCACCCACTCACCGGCAGAAAAGTGGCGCAATTTGCAATGTTTGAAGCCACCGCTCCTCGTAGCAAGGCTTTCAGCCATTTTTCGCTTTGGCGCAATTTGCACGATTTGACCTGAACTGCCATGCTACCGCTGCCAGAGCCCCCCACCCCTGCTGACGAACTCACGATCCTTTACCGCGACGAGCAACTGGTGATCATCGACAAACCGGCCGGCCTGCTCGTGCACCGCACGGTCCTCGACCGGCATGAAACGCGCTTTGCCGTGCAATTGCTGCGCGACCAGATCGGCCAGCCGGTGTCACCGGTGCATCGGCTTGATCGCGGCACCTCAGGTGTCCTCGTCTTCGCGCTCGACCGCCAGACCGCGCGCACACTCTCGGATGCCTTTGCTGCCCAGGAGGTAGGCAAGCGCTATCTCGCCGTAGTACGCGGCTGGCCCGACGAAGCAGGCTGCATCGATCACGCGCTGAAGCGCCAGCCGGACGGTGCCGAATGGGTGGACCGCGCGCCGAAAATCTGCCGCAGGCGGCATGTACCCACTGGCGCCGGCTCGCCACGGTCGAGCTGCCGCTGGCCAACGACCGTTATCCAAGCAGCCGCTACGCCCTGCTCGAACTGATGCCGGAAACCGGACGCCGGCACCAGATCCGCCGCCATCTCAAACATATCGCCCACCCCATCATCGGCGACGCCACCTACGGCAAGGGGCAACACAACCGCGCCTTTGCCGCGCACACCGGCTGCGCGCGACTGCTCCTGCACTGTGCCGAGATGTCGTTTGCACACCCGCTCAGCGGCGTCCAACTGCAGATCACCGCACCGCTTTCCGGCCCGTTTGCCACGCTGATGCAAACGCTTGGCTGGCAGGCCGCGCTTGAATCGGGTCAGGCCTGCGAGTACCATCCTGCAATCAACACTGTTGTTTCCTAATCAGTGAATTAGCCTCCGAATTTCATGCGCATAGTGAAGTAAAAACCATGCTGACCCATCCGCTGCAGGATCTCGAAACCTGGTTGCTGTTTTTCAGCGGCGCCGACTTGCCTGTGCTACGCCACACGGCCCGCCAGCTCGATCAGATGCGCGCGAAGATCGACCGCGTGAACGGCCGCGAAGTCGCCCGCGTGGTCCTGCAGGACCCGCTGATGACCGTCAAGGTGCTGACCTTCATTCAGCCCTTTGCCGGCAAGAGTCTGCGCAGCGACATCACCACCATTGCCAGTGCAGTGATGATGGTCGGCGTGGAGCCGTTCTTTGAAAAATTCAAGGATCTCGACACCGTCGAGGACATGCTGAAAACCGAGCCACAGGCCATGCTCGGCACGCTGCAGATCATTCGCCGCGTACAGCGGGCGGCTCACTATGCTCACGAATGGGCGCTGTGGCGGCAAGACCTGAATGTTGAAGAAGTAACCATCGCCGCGCTGCTGCACGACCTCGCCGAAATCCTGTTGTGGGTCTTTGCCCCCAAGCTGGCTGTCGACATCCGCGACATGCAGAAGGCCGACCGCAGCCTGCGCAGCACGGTCGCTCAGGAACGGGTGCTCGGCATCCAGCTCATCGACCTGCAACTGGCGCTGTGCCGCACCTGGCACCTGCCACAACTGCTGTCGAACCTGATCGATCCCTCGCACGCCGACCACCCGCGCATTCGCAACGTTTTGCTGGCAGCCGACCTCGCCCGCCATTCAGCCAACGGCTGGAACGACGCAGCAATACCGGACGACTTTGCGGCTATCGAAAAACTGCTGCACCTCAACCGCGATTCGCTGATCGACCGCCTCAGACTCTCCGACGAAGAAAAGGCCCAGTTGCTGCCGATACCGCTGATGCCGCCACCGGAGGCTGCAGAAACGCCCCCGGCACCATCCGCCTGAGAAGCTTCAAGGCTGAAAAGCGTCAGACTGGCTTGAGCGGCGGCGGCCGTGAATCCCTGCCCGCATCCCCGCCAAAATCGCTCGACACACCGAATTCGCCGAGATCCTCGCGCGCCACCTCGCCAACAACGTAATCGTCCATGTTGATGGTTTCGGTGAACAGCAGGTCGTCGAACGTCATTTCCGCCGCCGGCAAGCCAGGAAAACTATCAGGCAGGTAAGGCTCCATTTCGCGCATGCGCTCGAGTACGCGGCGGTACTCGCTGCGGCTGCGCTTGAGCATGCGCGCCCGCTTGGCACGCGCAACGACGGTGCTCACCAGCAGCGGCATGTCCACCGGCTTGAGAAGAAAATCGTCAGCGCCGAGATCCAACGCCTCCAGCCGGCGCTCGACATCCGGCTCGCTCGACAACAGCATGATCGGCGTGTCAGCCAGCGTTTCATCCTGACGCAGCAGCGCCAGCAGTTCGAAACCGTTGCAGCCGGGCATGAAAAGATCGCTGACCACCAGATCTGGCTGAAACTCGGCGATGCGTGCGGGCGCCAGCAGCGGGTCGTTAACCACGCAGATCTCGATGCCGGCATGCACCAGCCCGTCGCGGTAGACCTCGCCAAGGAACGGGTCGTCCTCCACCATCACCACACGGAATGGCCTGGCCGGTATCTGCACGGTCACGCCCTTGATGATGGCGATCAGCCGCGCGGTGTCCACCGGCTGCGGCAAAAAGCGGGTAGCCCCCAGACGAACTGCTTCCAGACGCGCGGGAATATCATCCGAAGGCGCGACACAAAACAAGTGTGGCGACGGGGAAAAGCGCCGGCGCAAGTTGGCAAAGACGGTGGCTGACTGAGGATGCAACTGGCAGAGACTAAGGTCGGCGATGATGGCTGCCGGCGCTTGCGCCGCCTCCATTGCTGCAAATTGTTCGAGCGAATCGATGCGGACCGGTTCGAAACCGGCCTGGGTCAGTGTTTCGTTCAGCATGACCTGCAGCGAACCGCTATCGACGTACAGTGCAATGCGCCGATTTACGGTGGCCGACGAAGGCGAGATCGGCGTCACCAGCGGGCGGCGCGTCTCCACGGGCAACTCGGCCGTGGAGGGCATGAGTTCCTGCAACAGGTTTTCGATCAGCACCGTGATCTGAAGACGCTCCTGCTCACTCGGCGTCTGATCACCGGAGTGATGCAGCAGGCTGGCCAGCGAGCGCGCCGTTTCACCAACCTGCGCCAGGCTGGCGTGGCGCTTGGTAGCGATATGAAAATCGAGGAGCGCTGTCGTCAGATGGGCGGGAATCGTCACTTCCGGCGAGACCAGCAAGGCACTCAGCACGGGGCTGATCAGCGCCCGGATTCGCTCCACCTGGTGTTGCAGGCTTTCATAAGAAAGATCATCTTGCACGAGGAGTCTCTTTACACGTCAATTTCGTGACGCAAATATAGACCACTTTGGGGCGCATTTTGTGCCTGCTGGAAAAAAGGATCCCGCCCGGGGATCACCTCGCGGTCAGATCCAGCCAGTTTTTCCGGTCTCGTATCCTGCCCGGCGTAATTGCCGGTTCATGTCACCCACGAATTTCTGGCCTGCATGCTCGGGGTTCGTCGTGTTGGCGTCACCAAGGCGGCGACAGCACTCCAGAAGCGGAAACTGATCAGCTACCACCGTGGAAATGTCAGAATTCTCGACCGCGACGGCCTAGAAGGCGCCTCTTGCGCCTGCTACGAAACAGACAAGGCGACATACGCGCGAGCAATGGGGTAAGGTCGTTCAACAAGGCCTGTGCTAGGGTGCGAGCCAACGCCAACCGAAAGAACGCAGCAAATGAACAGGGACGACACCCCTCCCCTGCCGGCAAGCGCACGCGGGACACAGATCGCACTGATTTTCGCTCTCGTCGCCGAACGCCTGACCGCCTATTACGAGCACGGCCAGTGGCTGACCGACGCACAGGGCGCAAGCCTTGCCGGTGACTGGCTGAACCGGACAAAACGCAGCCTGCCGCTGGCAGACCGAAAGCACCTGTCAGCCCTGAGCGACGACCTCGCCCGGCAGATCGCGGCCTCCCTCTCGCGGGAAGCGGGGCTGTATACCGCCCACGAGATGCAGGAGTCGCTTGATGCCAACTACGCCTCGGAAATCGGCAGCACCCTGATGCTGGAATGCGAGCGTGTGCTGGATGCTGCCCAACCCGACCAGGTGCCGCCCGCCTAAGCACTGGACACAGCCTTTTAGCAGTGTGACGATGCGCCTGATCCGTTTTACTGCCGACCCATCATGGAAACAGACAAGCCCGCGCCCGACGACACTCCCCGGTGTAACCGGTGTATCCACTACTTCATCACCCACGACGTGCAATTTCCCTATGGCTGCAATGCCCTGAATTTCAAGAGCTACCGCCAACCCATCGACGACGTGATTGAGGCTTCCGGGCAGCCGTGCCTTTATTTCCAGCCGAAGCTGCCCGGCCATCGACAGCGCTGAAATGCGGGAAAAACCAGAACCATGATCACGCTCACCCGGCTTCACACCGATATCGATGCACGCGTCGACCATATCCGCGGCAACCACCCGGACTGGCTGTGTGGAAAGGGCTGTGACAGCTGCTGCCGGCGGCTCGCCGAGATCCCCCAGCTGACGGAAATCGAATGGAATTTGCTGCGGGAGGGGCTGGCGGCGCTGCCACCAGAGCGACTTGCCGAAATCGCTCGGGAGATGCTGGCTTTGGCAACCCAGCCATCGCGCCCCGTCGTCTGCCCGCTGCTGGAGCAGACCACCGGAGCTTGCCCGGTTTATGCGCAGCGCCCAGTCGCCTGTCGCAGCTACGGCTTTTACGTGCAACGCGACAAGGGGCTCTATTGCAGCGACATCGAAACACGCGTTACCGAAGGTGCGCTGAACGACGTCGTCTGGGGCAACCACGATGCGATCGATCAGCGACTCGCCAGCCTGGGTGAAAGCCGCCCGCTAACGGAATGGTTTGCAGCATGGGAGCATGGCCGATGAAGTGTGCAGAAAGGCATGCGCCGCAGGGGCAAGCCCTGCATGACAAACACCCCACTTACCCCTTTGGCGTGTCGTCCAGCCATAGCCTGCGCCAACCTTCGTGGCCAAGCCGGTTCAGGGTCTCGATGTTTTTCTCGAAGATATCGGCAGCATCCGGGAAGGCGGCAACGGCGCGGTCGATGCTTGCTTCGCGCAGCAGGTGCAGCATCGGATAGGGCGCGCGGTTGGTGAAATTTTCGATATCGTCCGGCGCACTGCCGGCAAATTCGTAACGCGGGTGCAGGCTGGCAATCTGGAAGACACCATCGAACCCCAGATTGCGGATGAGTGCATCCGCCTCGGCGAGAAAGAAATGGAAATCGAGAAATTCGCCCATCGCCTGCGGATGAATCAGCAGCGTGGTATCAAGCACCTTGGGGTCGGTAGCTGCCAGTAGCTGCAGTTCCTGCGCCAGTTCCGCCAGCAGTTCGTCTGCGGTCTGCGCGGCGGTGACGGCATAGCGAATTTGCAGCTTGACATGCACCGCCTTGGCGAACGGGCACAGGTTGAGGCCGATCACTGCACGCTCCAGCCAGGCCTGCGTGGCGGCGACAATTGCAGCCGTTGCCGCTGAGTCGGCGGGCGGCATCAGGACGGCAGGTAGCGCGGGCGAGTCTGTCACTCAGCTCCGCCCCGCCATCGCTTCCAGCGCCTCCCAGCGCTCAAGCAGCACCAGCAGTTCGTCGTCGATTTCTGTCAGGCGGGAGGCAAACCCCTGGGCCGCCTGCGGCTCACCGGCATAAAGTTTCGGATCTTCGAGCTTGGCACTGAGCGATTTCTGCTCTTCCTCAAGCGCCGCGATTTTGCCCGGCAGCGCTTCGAGTTCGCGCTGGTCCTTGTAGGAGAGGCGGTTGCCGGCTGCGGATTTCGCTTTGGCGGCGGGTTTCGCCGCTTCCCGGCTCTTCGCAGCCTGTGCTTCGGCAGCGGCGTCAGCGCGGCGTTGTGTCTGGTAGTTGGCCCAGTCGGTGTAGCCGCCGGCGTATTCGTGCCAGACGCCATCGCCCTCGGCCGCGATTGTCTGCGTCACCACCGCATCGAGGAAGGCGCGGTCGTGGCTGACCACAAACAGGGTGCCTTTGTAGTCCTGCAATAGCTCTTCCAACAACTCCAGGGTTTCGATGTCGAGGTCGTTGGTCGGCTCGTCGAGCACCATGACGTTAGCCGGGCGGGCGAACAGGCGGGCCAGCAGCAGGCGGTTGCGCTCGCCGCCGGAGAGCGACTTGACCGGCGAACGGGCGCGCTGCGGCGCAAAGAGAAAATCGCCGAGGTAGCTGATGACGTGTTTTCTCTCGTTGCCGATCTCGACGTAATCCGATCCCGGCGAGATGACATCGACCAGCGCTGCCTGCGGGTCGAGCTGGGCGCGGAACTGGTCGAAATACGCCACCTGCACCTTGGTGCCGAGGCGGACGGTGCCTTCGTCAGCCTCAAGTTCGCCGAGGATGAGGCGCAGCAGGGTTGTCTTGCCGGCGCCGTTGGCGCCGATCAGGCCGATCTTGTCGCCGCGCATCAGGCGGCAGGAAAAATCGCGGATGACCGTTTTCTGGTTTGCACCCTCGCCAAAACCCTTGCTCACGTGCTGCAGTTCGGCCACGAGCTGGCCGCTCTTCTCGCCGGCATCCACTGCCAGTTCAACCTTGCCCTGCCGCTCCCGGCGCGCCGCACGCTCGCGCCGCAGCTGCTCAAGGCGCAGCACGCGGCCTTCGTTGCGGGTACGCCGGGCTTTCACGCCGGTGCGAATCCACACCTCTTCCTGCGCCAGCACCTTGTCGAATTTTGCATTGACGATTTCTTCGTCGTAGAGCATCTGCTCCTTGCGCTTCTGATACTCGGCAAAGCTGCCGGGGCAACTCATCAGCTTGCCGCGATCCAGCTCGACGATGCGCGTTGCGACGCGGTCGAGGAAACGCCGGTCGTGGGTGATGAAGAGCAGCGTCAGGTTCGACTCGATCAATTGCTGTTCCAGCCATTCGATGGCGGCGATGTCGAGGTGGTTGGTCGGCTCGTCGAGGAGCAGTACATCGGGCGAGACCGCCAGCGCCTGCGCCAGTGCCAGGCGTTTTTTCTGGCCGCCGGAAAGGCTGCCGACGCGGGCATCGGGGTCGAGCGAAAAGCGCTGAATGACCCGTTCCGCCTGCGACTCCTGCTCCCACGCGCCGAGCGCTTCAAGCTCGGTTTGCAGCGTGTGCAGGCGGCCCAGCAGCGTCTCGTGGTCAGCGCCCTCTTCGGAAAGCTGGTGCGAAACTTCGTGGTATTCGGCAAGCACGGCGGAGGTTGCCCCCATGCCGGCGACAACGGCCTTGAACACCGTCAGCTCCGGATCAAAGGGCGGCTCCTGCGACACGTAGCCGATACGCACCCCCGGCTGCCGCCAGACGCTGCCATCGTCGAGCGCGCCACTTCCGGCCAGCGCCGCCAGCAGCGAAGATTTGCCGGTGCCGTTGCGGCCGATCAGCGCAACGCGCTCGCCCGGATCGAGCTGAAAATCGGTGTGGTCAAGCAGGGGCACATGGCCAAAGGCGAGCGAGGCATTGCTGAGGGTGATGAAGGGCATGAAGAACGCCGGAGCGGTTGAAGTTTGCGAGGGCGCATTCTACCGCGTCAAGCGATGGATCAACGCACGGAGCCATACGTAAACACACGCGGAAAGCACGCACGGACTGGCCGGCAATGGCGGCAGCGGCTACAATGCGCGCCTGGCCCCCTTGTAGTTCAATGGATAGAACAGGCGCCTCCTAAGCGCCAGATACAGGTTCGATTCCTGTCGAGGGGACCACCTTCCTCCGCCACACCCCGCCGTTCAACCTTCCCCGACACATTTCCAGCAGGCACACGCAGCGTCGCGCAGCCGTTAACGCCGCGCCGACACGATCACATTCCTCGGCGTCAGCGTCCGCGGGCAGAAGCGGTGTAGCTCGGCTTCGAAGCCGGCGTTTTCCAGCGCCAGCGCGAGGTCGTGCAGCAGCCAGATTTCGATGGCGCGGCGGCAAGCCTGGCGAGGCAATTGCAGCCGGCGCGCAGCGCGGTGGCGCGCCCAGCCGGCAGCTTCGGCAACAGCGAAGTCGAGTTCCGCGTCGAGCGGCAGCTGTTCGCGTGCGGCCAGCGATTGCAGGAAGAAGGCAAAGCCGCGGCCCGCCCAAACGGCGGGCGTGGGCTTGAAGGTTCGGTATGGGGCGCCGGGCGCATGCGCTTCGCGCAAGGCGATGAAGGCGAATTTCCAGGCTGACAGGCGTTCGCTTTCGGCAGCGAGTCGCGGCGAGGCGGTCACGGTTTCGGTCACGGCCAGGCGCAGCGCGTTGCGGTCAAGCTTCAAGGCGCTGGCGCCACCGCGTGGCCGGTAGAGATCGTCGGCGCCGAGCGGGTAGCAGCACGGCGCCACATCGAGCGCACGCGCGCCGGCGGGGCCGGCCAGGTCGATCAGGCGCCGGTGCAGGTCGCCGCAGGCATGCAGGGCGATGGCGTGGGCGCCAGCGAGGCTGGCGGCGGCCTCGGGGGCGAGCACGTCGGCAACGGTGAAACGTTGCTGCAGCCCGGCGCGTGCCGATAGCGCCTCGCCTTCGCGGCAAAGCACAGCGTTTCGTTCGAGCGCCCTCGCCTCGCCACCCCAGCTCATCAGGAAGCGCCGGCCGAGGTGGCCCTTGCCGGCACACCATTCGACGAGCGGTGCCTGTGGCGCGCCGACGGCATTGGCAAAAGCATCGATCTGCGCGGCCTTGCGGCCGGGGATGAATTCCCAGGCAGCGTGGCTGACGGGCGCCGGCGCTAGCTCGCGCGCCGGCAAGGCGATCAGGGCCGGCACCTCGGCGAGCGCGGGCAGGTAGGGCAGCAGAAAGGCGCGTGCGACATCGTCATCGGCGCTCAGCGCGACGAGCGTCGGATCGTCAAGGTCGAGCAGGGCTTCGGTGAGTTCCGGATGGGTGTGGCACCAGGCCGGCCGCGCCTCGCAGAACGGCGACGGCATCCAGATCGGCGCCAGAGCAGCCAGCCAGCCATCTAGCGCCGCACGGCGTTGGGCATGTGCGCTCATGCGGCGCGGAACACGATAGGTGCGCTCATGGCGCACATGTGGGCGCTTGGCGCTTGAATACTCCGGGGTGACGCATCAGGGTTCCTCCAGGGGGTGTAGTTTAAGGCTTCGGCGGGTTTGCACGGGCGGCGAGAAGAAGATAACGCCAGGATGGACAAGAACCCGGTTGCGGCATAACTTCTTCGTATCGAAACCTGCATCGCCAACAACCAACGTCGGACTACGACCGATCATGAGCGACTTGCCCACACATTTACCCGACTCCTCCCACCCCGCCCGCGCTCGCCGCTGGCTGTTGTGGACGATCGTCTTTCTCGCCGTACTCGTTGCTGCCGGCATCGGTGGGCGGCAATTGGCCACCGATCGCCTCAAGCAGGCCATCGTGGCGGCGCTCGGGCCGAACAGCCAGGTGGCGAGCATCGAGACG